>CAYLXK010000018.1:0-124493 GCA_964387685.1 uncultured Bryobacter sp. | reverse complement strand
ATATCCGGAATGTTGAGGTCGGCCGGAAAAGGATGTTCGTCCTCACCCCAAAAGCGTTGGACAATCGCCTTTTCCCGCTCCGAAAGCCAAGGCAGGATCGCGATGTTTTCGTCGGGTGCGCGCAGCGCCGATGCGAGAATCGTTTCCAGCCGCTCCAGCAGCGTATCAATCGTTTCCTTCCGGAATAAGTCCGTGCAGTACTCGCACTGGAATTCAAGCGCCCCGCCGATTTCCTCCACCATCAACGTGATGTCGAACTTCGAAGTCTGCGAGTCCGTCCACACTTGCTCCACCGCGAGGCCCGTCAATGTGCGCTCCTGTGGCGGCTGGTTCTGCACGATCAGCATCACCTGAAACACAGGAGCGTGGCTGCGTTGGCGCTCCACGGCGATCTCCCGCAGCAGTAGCTCAAAGGGCACATCTTGGTTCGCGTATCCGGCCACGGAGGTGGCCCGTACCTGGCGGAGTAATTCGCGGAAGCTTGGATTGCCCCCCAACCGGCATGGAATGACTAAGGTATTAATGAAGTCGCCAAGGAGTGCATCCAGCCCCTCCTGCTTCCGGCCCGCGATCGCCGAGCCGATGAGAAAGTCTTCTTGACCGCTTTGCCGGTACAGCAGCACCTGCATGGCCGCCATCAGCGTCATGTAGGGTGTACCACCCTCTTCGCGGCTAAAGGTCCCAATCTGGGCCGTCAACTCTTTTGGCAATCGCCGGTGGGTCCAAGCCCCCCGTACGGAGCGTTGCGCGGGCCGCGGGAAGTCCGTCGGCAACTCCAGAAACTGCGGCATTCCGGCCACCTGCTGTTTCCAGAACGCAACCTGCGGGGCGAGTGCGGCTTGATTGCTCATTCGCTCGGCCTGCCAGATGGCGTAATCCGCGTATTGGAAAGCAGGATCCGGCAACGGCGATGCCTGCCCCGCCGCGAATGCGTTGTACAGGATCGTCAACTCACCGTAAAAGACTTCGAGCGACCAGCGGTCCGACACAATGTGATGGACGTTAAGCAGAAATAGGTGCTCCCGCTCGCTTAGCCGTACCAAAGCCACCAGGCAAAGCGGTCCATGCAAAAGGTCCAGCTTACGCGTTGCATGCTCGGCCAAAAATAGTCGAGCCGATTCTTCCCGCTGCGCCTCCGGTACAGCCCGTAAATCCACGATTTCCAGGGGCAACCGGCCGTGCTCGGTCACTACTTGGCAGGGTTCGCCGTCTTGCATGGCAAAGGTGGTCCGGAGCGTTTCGTGGCGGCGAACGATCTCGTCCAGGGCCTTCTCCAGTGCGCCCAAATTTAGTTCGCCCTTCCAGCGATAGGCAACCGGGATGTTGTAGGAGACTCCCGGCGCTTCCAGCTGTTCGACCAGCCACATGCCCCGTTGCTGGAACGACGTGGGGAAAACAAACGATTCCGGCGCCGCCTCTAATTCGGCTTGCGGGCTCGATGGCGGGACGCTTTCTTCTACATCTTGGCCTTGCGGCCTTTCGGCGAGATTCATCTGAAAATCCTCAGAACTATTGCATTACTGGGGCGGCAGCCCTTCAACTGCCGCCTAAGGTGGAGGTGCGCGCCCGGTACTTATCACGCGACACCTTGGCGATTTCCGGCTCCGGAGCCGCCGCCGTTTTGCCCAAATCCGCAACGGCCCGTGCGGCCGCCTCCACCGTGGGCTCCGCAAAGAGTGCGGCCGCGCTCAAGGGCGCCCCTAGGACTTTTCGGATCTTGGGCACGGATTGCGTCAGGAGGAGAGAATGACCTCCGAGACGGAAAAAGTCGTCGTGAATGCCAATCCGCGCTATACCCAACATCGCCTGCCACACACCCGCAATCGCTTGCTCAGTCGCATTGCGAGGCGCTACAAAGGCGACCCCGGATACGGGTGCGGCGGCACTTTCGCCCGGCAACGCTTTCCTGGCCACCGATGCCTCCAGCGCCTTGGCCAGCCGCTTCATCTCCACCGGCGCGACGATCACGCGGGAGGCTTGGCTGCGCGTTAGAATCCGCTGGAAGACGTCCTGGCCTTCCGTGGCCAGGATGCCGCCTTGGCGCAGCAGTTCCAAAAACGTGGGTTCTGTGGTGGCCGGAGTTAACAGCGCTGCCGCGTCTACCCGGCGCATCGCAAACTCCGCGATCGAAACCAGCACGCGGCCTTGCGGATCGGCCAGCGTAAGGTCGAACGCCACCACGTCGCTCGCGGCCGCGTTGTGGCAGACGGCGTGCGCTACCAGTTGCGGTGTCAAGGGACCGAAGATCCGTATCGATTTATAAGACATCGGCACATAGAAGTCGTCACGGCCCTCATAAGCGTCCAGCACCGGCAGGCAGAAGCCCGTGGCGAGGTCCAGCAACGCGGGATGAAGCGGATACTGCCGCAGGTCTTCGCGATAAGGCGCCGGTAGCGAGAGCCGCGCCAGCGCCGAGCCCACCCCGAAGTCGATCCGCTCCAGGCAGCGCCAACGGGGTCCGAAACGCAGATGCCGTTCCTGCCGTGTCTTGGTCTCCGGGCCAAAGACCTGGCTGCGCCGCGCATGCCGGGCTTCGAGCTCGGCTATTTCGATAGCTCCAGCCGGCGTGCTCAGCGCTTCCATCCGCAGACGGCCATGTTCCGTCCAGCGCACGCCATCGGCGGAGCTGGAGACCGACAACTGCCAGCCCTGCCCGTCGCGCTCGAGACTTACCCGTACAGCCCTTCCGCTTTCTGCCGGCACTTCCAGCGGCACGGCAAACACAAGGTCCTGAATTTCCAGCGGCGTGGGCCGCCCCAGCAGCGCTGCCATCGCCGCCCAGGCCAGTTCCGCATAAGCGGTGCCCGGCAGCACCGCCTGCCCGCCCTGGTCTCCGCCCCCAATCCGGTGCTCATCGAGGACCCATAAATCTTCCACGCGGTATTGGCGCTCGAAAACCACGCGATCGGCGCCGGCCTCGGTCCGGGCGCCCAACAATGGATGAACGTAGGTTTCCGGCGGCATCGTGGGCAGCGCCATCATGCCCACGTCGCTCCACATGCCCCAGTTAATCGCGGTGGTCCGCGGCCTTACTTGGGCAAACGCGTCCAGGAAGGCGTTGGCGGCCACATAGTCCACCTGCCCCGGCGGGGCCAGCAACGCGCTGGACGAAGAGAAAAGCACGAAGCGGGGCGGCATCGCATGGTGAGAGAAAACCGCGTCGAGATGCAGCGTACCTGCCACCTTGGGGGCCAGCACGCGCGTAGCCGCCGAAGCTTCCTTCAATGCCAGCGGCGCGTCGTCCAGAATGCCGGCCGCGTGAATTACGGTGTCGATCGGGCCGAAGCGGGCCTCGGCGGTGGCCACGGCTTTTTCGAGCGACGCTAGATCGGAAACGTCCGCCGCTAAAGGCAGTAATTCCGCCCCCGCAGCCTCTAGAGCCAGCAATTGGCGAAGTTTCGTTCCCTGCGGATCCCCAGGGGGAAGGGAAGAGGCCAGCTTTTCCCACTGGGAACGATCGGCAACGGGCGTGCGGCTCAGCAAAGCGATCTTCACGCCCGGGCGGACCAAGCTTTCGGCCATGCGCAGCGCAATGCCGCCCAAGCCGCCCGTGATCAGAAAGACGTTCCCAGCCGCCTCCTCACGCTCACCCAAGGGGAGCGGGACGGCATCGGGGATATAGCGCTCCCGTCCACGCAGTGCGACCACCGCTTCCCCCGACATTGCCCGCAGTTCGGCCACGACGGCCTCGAATGCGGAAGTGAAGTCGCCGCGGCCCGCCTCCATATCGAGCACCAGCGTGCGGGCCTCGGGAAGCTCACGGGCCAAAACTCGCGCGGGGCCGCACAGCAAAGCCGCCTCCGGATGGCCGGGGCGATCTTCCGTGCGGACTTTGAGGAAGCCCGGGCTCAGAAAAGCCAGCGAAATCGGCTCGCTTAGGTCCTGCGCGGCCAAGGCCTGGCAAAGAGATAGCGGCCAATAGAAGTGATACTTTTCCCTCTGAACGCGATTGTTTGGGTCCAGCGGCTGAGCACCCGCCTGGAGGCTCCAACCGTAAAGGATGTGGCGGAGCATTTGCCCAGCCCCCACTAGCTTTTCGGCAAGCAAAACATAGTCGCTCGCGCGCTCCGGATCAATCGAGTAACGGTTCTCGGCCAATTCGGCAAAGCCCTGCCCGGGCTCGACCCTAATCACGGCCTGGCCCGCGGTGGCGGGAGACTCCCGCACGCCCCGCAACAAAGCCTCGCCAGTCTCTCCCAGCGGTGCGAAGACAAGCCACGGGGTTGGCGCAGCCAAAGTTTGCGCCGGCAAGGGTGCCTTGCGCCAGATCGGCTGCTCCAGCCACTGGCGGCGGTCCGCCCGTTTCACCGAGCCCGGCTTGGCCTCGACCGAGGGGCCTAAGTTATTCACGCGCGGAGCCTCGATCCAGTAACGCTGCTTCTCAAATGGGTAGGTAGGTAAATCCACCCGCAGCCGCGTTTCTCCCTCGGCCAGACGCGACCAATCCAGTACCTTACCCGCCGTCCACAGTTGTCCAGCCGAGAGATGCATGGCGCCCAAGGCGCTCGCGCGGTCCGCGGCTCGGGGCAGGGAAGCTAACACACGCGGCGCCGCGCCCGGCTGCAAGCGGGCCAGCGACGAAAGACTCTGCGAGGGGCCTACTTCGAGCAGCAATCGCTGCGGGTCGCGCAGCAGCTCGGCGCTCCCATCGGCAAAACGAACCGTCTGGCGCAGGTGACGCACCCAGTAATCCGGAAGCTGCACGGCGGCGGGGTCCGCCCAAGTGCCGCTGACATTGGAAATAAAGGGCAGCCGGGGAGGCGAGAAACGAAGCGTGCCCAGATACGCGCGGAATTCTTCAAGAATCGGCTCGAGCATCGCCGAATGCGCCGCCACAGAGATGTGAATGCGTTTGGCTTCGATTTCGCGGGCGGCCAGCCTAGCCTGCAGTGCCTCAATGTCCTCGTCCGGGCCGGAGGCGACGCACAGCGTTGGGCCGTTGATGGCGGCTAGGGAAAGGCGCTCGCCCAGCAAAGGCCGCAGTTCGGCCTCCGACAGCGGCACATTCAACATTCCGCCTGAAGGCAACTTCTCAAAAAGCTGGCCACGCACCGTTACCAGCGAGAGCCCGTCCTCAAGGGAGAAAACGCCAGCCTCGAGCGCCGCCATGTATTCGCCCATGCTGTGTCCGATGCAGGCCGCCGGCTTCACTCCCCAGCTCTCCCACAGGCGGCAAAGCGCATATTCGGTAGAAAAGAGTGCCGGCAGGGCCAGACTGGGACGCTCCAGTTCGCGACGAGCCTCTTTCTCCGCCGCCTCGTCTGGAAACACCAGCGGAGCGAGCTCGATTTTCCACCGCGAGGCCATGAACGCGAAGCAGGTGTCGATCGCTTGCCGGTAAACGGGTTCGTTTTCGTAGAGGTCGCGGCCCATGTTGGGATGTTGGGCGCCTCCGCCGGGAAATAGGAACGCGACGGAAGGTTCCTGCTCGGCCGCTTTCGCAGTGACCATTCGATGGGGCTCGCGCCCGGACAGAACCTGAAGGGCGTCTTCCGCATCGCGGCCAACGGCCGCGCGCCGGTAAGAGAAGGCTCGGCGGCCCACCCGGAGGGTGTGTGCGACATCGGCCAGGTTTGCCGGCGAGCTGGGCAGGAACTCGCCTAAATTCGCCGTCGCTTGTTCCAAAGCCGCGGGTGATCGTGCCGAAAGCAACAGCAACTGACTGGGACGCCGGCTCGGCTCACTCTGGCGCGATGGAGCTTCTTCAAGCACGAGATGGGCGTTGGTGCCTCCCACGCCCAGACTGTTTACGGTGGCCCGGCGCGGCTGTCCGTTCGCGCTCCAGGGGCGCAACTTGTCGTTGACGAAAAACGGCGTCGCCGCAAAGTCGATCAGCGGATTCGGGCGTTCGAAATGCAGGCTGGGCGGAATTTCCCGGTGCTCAAGCGAGAGGGTGGTCTTGATCACGCTGGCCACGCCCGCCGCGGTATCCAAGTGGCCGATGTTGGACTTGATTGAGCCCACCGCGCAATACTGACGCCCTTGAGCCGTAGACCGGAAGGCCTGCGTCAGCGCGTCGATCTCGATGGGATCGCCCACCGCCGTGCCCGTGCCGTGCGCCTCCACGTACCCGATACTGGACGCCTCGACACCCGCTACGGCTAACGCTTCTTCGATCGCCGCGGCCTGCCCGTCCACGCTGGGCGCAAAGTATCCGACCTTGGCCGAACCGTCGTTATTAATGGCCGAGCCGAGGATGACCGCGTGAATGTGGTCTCCCGCCGACAACGCTTCCGATAGGCGGCGCAACACGACTACGCCCACGCCGCTGCCGAATACAGTACCCGTTGAACCCGCCGCAAAAGAGCGGCAGTGCCCGTCGTGCGAAAGAATTTCGCCTTCCTCGTAGAGGTAGCCCTGGCCGTGCGGCACCTCGATGGTCACGCCCCCGGCCAGAGCCAAGTCGCACTCGCCGTTCAGCAGGCTTTGGCTGGCGAGGTGGATGGCCACCAACGAGGTGGAACAGGCGGTTTGCACGCTGACGCTCGGTCCCCGCAGATTCAGCTCATAGGAAAGCCGCGTCGTCAGAAAGTCCTTGTCGTTGCCCGTATGGCGCAACAGGAAAAGCCCGACGTCCTTCATCAACCCGCGGTTAGACACCAGGTTGAACATCATGTAGGCGTTCATGCCGCAGCCGGCGTAAACGCCAATGGAGCCGGGGAAAGTCTCCGGCGGATAGCCCGCCGATTCCAACGCCTCCCAGGAGCACTCGAGAAAATGCCGGTGCTGGGGATCGAGTATGGACGCGTCGCGGGGCGAAAAGCCAAAAAAGCCCGCGTCGAAGCGGTCCATATCCGGCAGGATGGCGGCGGCCTTGACGTAGCCCGGCTGCCGCAGTAAAGCTTCGTCTACACCGTTAGCCAGCAGTTCTCCGTCTTCCAGCGGACCAATAGACTCGACTCCCGCGCGCAGATTCCGCCATAATTCCCGGGTGTTCCGCGCCCCGGGGAAGCGGCCGGCCATGCCGACAATGGCGATTCGTTCAACGCCTTCCATAAGCTAATTCCTCACCGGCGAAGTCTCGCGGCCCCGCAGGCTGCGCCGCGCGGCGGCTCTTTGGGCGGCGGCCGATGGCCCCGATGGCTGCTGGGGTCCCTCGTTCAAATAGGCCGCTAGGCTGCTGATGGTGGGAAAGCGGAACATTTGCACCACGGAAATATCTCGCCGCAACTCTCTCTTTAGTTCGGCATTCACTTCGACAATCAGCAGGGAGTGGCCGCCTAGGTCGAAGAAGTTATCGTGCAGCCCCACGCGCTCCACGCGCAGTACCCGCCGCCAAATGCCCGCGATCAATTGCTCTAGATCGCTAGTGGGCGCGGCATAGGGCACATCCGCCTGGGGACGCGCCGCCTCCGGAGCCGGCAAGGCCTTCCGGTCTACTTTCTTGTTGGGCGTCAACGGCAGCGCCGCCAGGAAAACGAAAGCCGACGGAATCATCGCCTCGGGTAGGGCCTGCCCCAGTTTCTGGCGTAGTTCCGTCGCGCTGGAGGCGCCAACTACATAGGCCACCAGGCGCGTGTCGCCCGGCGCGTCCTCACGAGCCATCACCACAGCCGCCTCTACGCCCGCCTGCGCCGCCAGCGCGGCCTCAATTTCGCCAATTTCTATACGATGGCCGCGGATCTTCACCTGGAAGTCCATCCGCCCTAAATACTCCAGCTGGCCGTCGCTTTGGTAACGCACCAGGTCTCCGGTGCGATACAAGCGGGCCTGCGGCAGCTCCGGCCGGAAGGCATCCGCCACAAAGCGTTCGGCATTGAGATCGGGACGGTTGCGATAGCCTCGTGCCACGCCGTCGCCTCCAATCCAGAGTTCTCCGGCCTCGCCAAAGGGCACCGGCAGGCCAAAGGCGTCGACCACGTATATTTGTTGATTGGCAAGCGGCGTACCGATCCGAATCGCTTCCACGCGCTCGGGCAGGGTATATGCCGTAGACCACACGGTTGTTTCCGTCGGGCCGTAAACGTTGATCACCTGGCCCTTCACAATTTGGCGCATACTCTGCGCGAGCGGCAAGGGCAGCGCTTCCCCGCCCACCAACCAGGTGTGAAGGCCGCCCAGCGCGGTGCGCGCCGGGGCCGACGACATCAGCACCCGCGCCATGGAAGGCGTGCATTGCAGGTGCGTCACCCGATGGCGCCGCAGCAGCGCGGGCACCGAGTAGTCCTGATTGTTTCCAGCGGCGAATGCCGAGTCCCCTGCGGCGAATGCCGATTCCGTCCCGCTCGCGGCCTCCCCTTGCGAGCGGCGCCGCACCTCATTCAGGTGGCGTAGCCCGTCGAGCGCCGTATCCGTCGGCAGGCCGAAATCGATCAAGCAGGCGATTTCGTCCACTCCCAACGCCGAGAGGCGATGGGTGAGCGCCACGCATTGATCCACGGTGCCAAAGAGGCCGCTCGTCTCGAAGTAGCGGTCAAACGCATGTTCGAGCAGCGCGCTCATTTCGTCTTCCGTCAAGCGCTCCAGGCTCACCTGGCCGCGCTGGTCCTTCAGGTCGGGCCGGTTGGAAAAGGCCGGGAACGACCAAGGGGAGTTCTTGATGAGGTCGAGCGAGGTCTTGAGATAATCCGTGAACGGGGCGCGCACCGTCTCCCGCACCTCTTCCAGGCTCTCGCCCACAAAGGTATGCAGCATCAGCGTAACCCGGCCGGCTTCGGGGTCGAAGCCCGCCTCCCGCCGGGCCGCCCGGTAGATGGCGATCTTCTCGGCCAGTTGCTCTATCTTCTGCCCGAGTAAATGAGTAAGTAGGTTGTATCCGCGCGCACCGGCTTGGCGAAACGTGTCCGGGTTGCCCGCGGCGGTCACCCAGACGGGCAGTTCGGCTTGGATCGGGCGCGGCAGGGTCCGGATCTCGGCCTCGTTGCCTTTCCCGTCCAGACAACGATGCGCTTCGCCGCGCCAAAGCTTGCGCACGATTTCGATGTACTCGAACATCACGTCCCGGCTCTTGGCGTAATTGGCCGGAGCGAAAACGAAGTCCCGCTCGTTCCAGCCGGCGGCGAAGGAAATCCCCACCCGGCCTTGCGACAAGTTATCGACAAGCGACCACTCCTCGGCCACGCGGATCGGACTGTGCAAGGGCAACACCACGCTGCCGGCGCGGATCCGAATCTTCGAGGTCGAAGCCGCCAAAGCGGCGCTGGTCACCGCCGGGTTCGGATAGAGGCCGCCAAAGGCATGAAAATGGCGCTCGGGCGTCCATACGGCGGCGAAGTCGTTGGCATCGCCAAACTTTGCGCCTTCCAGCAGCAGCCGGTAGCGCCCCACCCCATTTGCGCCCTCGCCCTCGGCATTATTTGCGAAATAGAAAAGGCTGAAGTCGCAGGGCTTGGCGCCGGCTGGGATCGCCCCCTCGGCCGATACCGAGGCGCCGCTCTCCAGGCGCGCCTCTTCGCTGGCCAGCACCACGTGAAAGCCGCGCGTGAGCGTCCAGAAAAGTTCCAGCACCGAGATGTCGAAAGAGATACTCGTGAGCGCAAGCCAGACCGGGTTCTCCGGCACTTCGATGCGCTCATCCATGCCCGCAAAGAAATTCGCCACATTGCGGTGAGTGATTTCCACGCCCTTGGGCCGCCCGGTGGAGCCCGAGGTGTAAATGAGATAGGCAAGACTGTCCGCGTGCTGGCTCAGCGGCAGATTCGTGTCCGGCAGTTCCTCCCAGGCTTGGCTCGCGGCATCCAGATTCAATACCGGAATGGCCGTTTCGCCAAACGCGCCGGCAACAATCAGCGCCTGGGCGCCTGCGTCTTCCAGAATAAAGGCCGTGCGGTCGGCCGGATAACCGGGGTCCAGCGGAAGATAAGCCCCGCCCGCTTTCCAAACCGCGAGCATGGCGGCGACCATGTCGGTGGATCGCTCCAGCAGGATCCCAACCACCGCCTCCGGACCTACGCCCATTTCCCGCAGCCGTACGGCGATGCGGTTGGCGCGCGCATTCAGTTCGGCGTAAGTAAGTGAGGTGGCTTCAAAGCGAAGCGCCGGCGCCGCCGGCTGGCGCTCCACTTGGGCCTCAATCAGGGTGTGTATGCACGTGGATGCGTCGTAATCCCGCTGGGTGCGGTTGAGATCGACCGTCAGCCGCCGGGCTTCTTCGGCTTCCACCAGCGGAATCCGCCCGAGAGCCTCGCCCCGGAAGGCCCCGGCCAGAAAGATCCTGAACTTTCCCGCCATGCGCGCAAAATAGTCGGCAGAACTATCGAATAGCCATTCAATGCCGTCGCCCGTCTCCGCGATCCGCATCAGCAAGCTGCTTCCGGTAGGCAGTGCGGCCAGCGCCGGGCCGCCGTATTGCACCAGTACCGGATACTCGGGATGCCCACCCAGAAAATGGCCCCGCCCCGCGCTTTCCCGCAAGTTCGGGTAGCGTGCCGGCAGGCATCGAAGGTACGGTTGCGAGCCCTCCACACGGGTGCGTTCCGCCTCGAGTGCAACAGTCGCCGCAGCCAGCGTTTGCGATGAATCGATCTCGCAGCGCAGAGGAAGCCACGGGGCAAAAAGGTCGCTCGTGTCCGCGGTCGCCGCCTGCAGCGCGGGGCTCGAGTAGCCCAAATCGAAGCGATTGAGCTTCAGGTTTCTCCCCCAGAAGCCAACCGCCGCCGCCAGAGCGTCTGCCGCGTTAGTCCCAGCCGGTAGCGTAAAAGCGATCCGCTCGGGGTGAGCTAAGGCTTCCCCTTTTGCCTCGAGAGTTAAGACGTCGAGCGAAGAAAGCCGTTCCGCCCAATAGGATTCGTGCGGCGAGGAAGCCGTATGCAGAGCCGTCGCCCGCGCGGCGGCCGAGTCCGCTGGGGACGGCAGCGCCATACCGGGCCGGATGCCAAAGCGCTCCGCCGCATCGAGGATCGGGATGGCCGGTCCATCCAGCAGTTGCAGCCGGGAAATCAGAATTTCTCCGCTCGCCGTCGCCAAGCCAAGACTCTCGGCCGCAACCAAAGTGATCGTGCCCGGCGCCTCCGGCACCATCGCTCGCCCTAAGGTGATGCCGCCTGCCAGAAGCCAGGTTTCGCCCACCCGCAGTTTCGCTACGCCGATCGGATTCGCATAGGGTCCGAAATCCAGCGAGCGCGCCATGGCTTCGACCTCTTTCGCGGTCTTTTCCCAGGGCACACGGCAGCCGGATGCGAAATGCTTGTAACGGGAATAGAACTTTCGGCGAGAAAGATCCTGTGGGACCGCTTCGGCCGTTCCCGCCCCGATTTCGGCAATCAACTCGGCAAAGGAGCTAAGCGCCGCGTCGTAGCATTTTACGTTTAGGCTGAAAGCCGTTTCTTCCGCCGCCACGGGAAAGCGAACCTGCTTCCAGATCGGTCCCGAGTCCACTTTGCCTTCCATGGAGTGCCAGGTGATCCCGTGTTCGTTTTCGCCGCGCGCGATCGCATGCGTCGTCGTGTTGAAGCCGGCGTATTCCGGCAAGAGCGCGTCGTGGAAATTGATGGTGGCGCACCGGGCCAATTGAAGGATTTCCGCCGGGATCAGCGTCCCGTTCACGATGCTGAAAAGATAATCGAAGCTCAGCCCAGACGCAAATGCCAGCATCTGCGTAAGGTGGCCGGGAGCCGAAAGATCGAGCACGGGAATCTGGCGTGTTTGGGCCCAGTTCACCAGCGAAGCATCGGCCGAAAGCACTCCTGCAATCGTGTGCCCCTCGCGCTCCAGCATTTCTCCGCATTGCGCGGCTAGCGCTCTCTCGCCTACCAATAAACAGCGAAATCTAACCTGATCCAAGCCAAAATTTCCCTTCACAAGATGATCGCCTGTTTTGCCCCTAAGCGTCTACCCTCAAAACACCTAGATTTGTTTTCAATACCCCATGCGAGTACCGGCCAGAAAGTACCAAGTGCCGCAGAATGTGTAACATTTGTTACATTCATCATGTTGTGGACTCGAATTGGCCTGTACCTGGGCGCGGCGCTGCTGCCTTTTCTTTTTCAGGCTCTGCTCGCCCAGATTCGTCCCTTGCCCTACCCCTTGATCCACGATGAATTCTCGTACCTGTTTGGCGCTCAAACCCTCCAATTAGGGCGATTAAGCAACCCCACTCCCCCGAGTGCCGAGCATTTCGACACCCTGCACATACTGATCGCGCCGCGTTGGGCGTCTCGGTACCCCATAGGCCAGTCTCTGTTTCTCGCGTTCGGAAACCAGGCATTCGGACACCCCCACTGGGGAGTGGTGCTCTCTGTGTCTCTGGCCGCGATGGCCGCGGCCTTCGCCTTGAGGGGATGGTGGCCGCGCTCCTGGTTCTGGCCCGCCTCCGCTTCGTTTTTCGTCTTTCTTGCCTATGGTACCGGTAGTTATTGGGTGCGCCACTATCATGGCGGGGCCGTACTTCTATTGGCAAGCTTCCTCCTGCTGGGTAGTTACACGCGATTGCGCGGTGGCCACCACGCTGGGCTAAGCGCTCTCGGCGCGGGGATCGTGCTCGCTTTTTTCTCCCGCCCGCTCGAAGGCGGACTCTTCGCCTCCATAGTCGTGGCTGCACTCCTGTGGCAGGCCAAATCATCGCGCCGCTCGATCCTGGGCGTGGCCGGCGGGGCGCTGCTGCTCTGCGGTGGGCTACAGGCCTACATCAACCGCGATGTGACGGGCGACTGGAAGCTGTTGCCGCACCGCTCCTACCAAATGCAGTATTCCTCGGCGCAACTAGCCACGCTGCTTCCCGAACAGGCCAGCCAAGGCCGTGGCGGCGCCTCCCATCGGGCCTTGGAACGCTGGGAAGTAGCCACCGTAGAAGAATACCGAGGGCTCTCGCGGTGGGCAAGACTAGGACGCAATTTCAAGTTACTGAACGCCGCGCTCGACCCCTTCCGATGGCAAAGCTGGGCAGCGAACGTTTCGCCGCACGAGCGGCAGCTTTCCTTTGGCCTGCTGGCGCTGGTTCTGGTTTGGCCCTGCTCTCGCTTCGTTTGCCTGGCAGGCTGCGGCCTCGCCATGCTGTTCTGTTTTACTCATATCTTTTTCTCGAATCATTACTTCGCGCCGCTTCTCGCGTTGCTGATTGCCGCGCACGTCTTGCTGCTCGAACGCCTCAGCCGCTGGCGGTCCCCACGCTTGCCGCTAGCCGGGGCTATCGGCGCCCATGCCGCCGGGCTGCTGCTTTTGTTGCCTTTGGCCTACGACGCCTACCGCGCCGCATCACCTCGCCCGCCGGCTTGGCGGGAAGTGCTCGAGGAGCGCATCCAGTCGCGGCCAGGTCCTCATTTAGTATTTGTGCGCCGCGGGCCGGACTTCGATTTCCATTCCGAGCCTGTCTATAACCAGCCCGATATAGCCAGCGCGCCGATCCTTTGGGTGCATGATCTGGGTACGGCCCGCAATCGCGATTTGGCGCGCTTGTTGCCCGGCCGCCGAATGTGGCTTTGCGATATCGAAGCGGGGGCCGCCAACCGGGCTCGTCTGGAATCGACGGCCGAGGCGCCCTAAAGCGCGCTCTTGATTAGGCGGCGCGCGCGCGGCGCGACTTCTGCTGGTCTAAAATCTCGGCCACCACGCCCAGTCGATTCAATAGCTCTCCCGCCTGTTGCGCAAGAGGAAAACCGCCAAAGCCAAAGGCGTCGGCTTCTCCCAATAAACCCGCCAAGCCGGCATAGTTACCCCGCTTCACATAGCGCCTCACCGCCAAATGGAAGACTAAGGAGGCTAAGGCGTCCTGTTGGTCGAGGTCCAGCAACTGGAATTCGTTCCACCATTGCGACAACCGAACGTCCCAATCCAGATGCGCCACCATCCGGGCGGCCGCGCCGGGGATGACGCCCGCCATGTTTTCTTCCACCCGCGCGGGAGGGGCCTTGCCCGGGCCCAAGGCCGCCGCGCAAACGTGGCCCATTACATAGACCGTATGGTAGGCCGTCGCAAGCAGGTATTTCTTGCGGTCTTCTCCTATTAGGGCCCGGGCTTGGTCGACGCGGGTCCCGGGGGAGGGTAAGAAGCCTACCCGGTCCTCCACCCGCGCCAACACCTCAAACCCGAAAGCGGCGGCCGCACTCCAGGAACGGCCGCCGGAACCCGTTCCGCCCTTCGGCCCAGCCGTAAACGGCCAAGCCAACAGAACTTCCCCGGCCAAGTCGTAATCCTCTTCGTCCAGGCAGCATGCCAGTGCCGCTTCCGCCTCGCCCAGTATGGCGTCGCGCTCCCGCGGCAGGGGCAGGGGTTGCCAATCGAAATCGCGCCCAAACATCAACGCGCGAGTAAACGCGGAGATATCGTCGCGTGAGGCGGCGATCAAATCCATGGGCCGCCCCAGTGCCGATTGGCGTAGCGCGAGTTCGCGCGCGAAGCGATTATCTTCGACGCTGCCCATCCATAGCAGCCACTCCTGTTCCAAGGCTCGATGCGGCATGCGTTCTTTGGCGGGACGCGCCCCGCCCCACAACACTTCCATCAGCACTTTGTCGAAACGCAGGTCCGGATAGCCGACACGCGTCAGATATATATGCGCAGCGGCGAAATCTAGAGCCATCGACGGCTGTACGCACATCGCCAGCATCGTGCGTTCGCTCCGCGCCAGCGGGGATAAACTCTCGGCTAACCGATGCACGCGGCGGCGAATCCCTCCTCTCGCCGCCACGCAATCGGCCCCTCCGCAAGCCGCATAGGCCGCCAGCAACAAGAGAGCGGACTCGGTGACGATCTTTTCCGGGCTTAGCCTTGGGCCGCTTTCGGGGCCGCCGTCGGCGCCCCTGTCTCTCTCGACCCCATATCCACACTCGCCCAGGCCCTCCACCGTGCTCTGCGCGACGTCGAGCGCATGGCAAAGCCGCCGCTCCAGGTCTTCGCTTTCCCAATTGTTTTTGCTTGTATTCATTGGCGCGGCCTCCCCGCTACACGAGATAGTGGCGCTCCCCGGGTTTTCGTATCACAGCGGGCCCCACTTTTTTTCTCGATCGGCCCGCACGACAGAATTTCGGGCCCTAGAACTTTTAGCGGCAATGAAATCGAAACATAGATGCCGTCTAATATCACTATGTCCAAGCTGCTTGTCCTTCCCTTGATTGCCTGGTCGGTGTTCGCCCAAACGCCGGGCAAAGAGCCGATTCCCGAGCAGGCCAAACGCGGTAAAGAGTTCTTTGCCAAGGTGCCCAAAGGTACAGCCTGCGCCACCTGCCATGCCATAGAAGGAATTGGCGTCGCCGTGGGGCCGGACCTCACCCGCTTGGCCAAGCTGGCGGGTCCAAAAGGTCTCTTCCTTTCCATCAACATGACGCAAACGGCCTATCTGCAAACGGCGAAAGTGCTGAAGCGCGAATTCCCGGTCATGGTGAAAGCGAAGAATGGCGATGTGATCGAGCTTTGGGACCTGAGCGCCAACCCGCCGCTGTTGAATAAATTCAAGACCGTCGAAGTGGAAATGCTGCGCTTCGGGGCAAAATGGCAGCATCCTCCCACTGCGGCGGCCTACTCCGACGCCCAGCTTGCCGACGTGGTGGCCTATCTCAAATGGGTGGCCAACGGCGAAACCAAGCCGATCAAGCCTGCGGATTTTCATTAAGAGCTTCGGTGTTATCTATCAGCCCAACGGAGGCGTCCTAGGCGCGTAAATCGCCCGCTACCCGTCCCAATTCTTCCAGGCTTTCCAGGCGCCGCCGCCGTGAAGGAGTGAATTGGGACGCTCCCCAATCCGGCCAGGGCGGCGCGGGCGCCGGAGCGATCCGCGCCAGCGCAGTGGCTACTTGAGCGAAATCAATTGCGCGCCCCGATCCGAGATAACTCCCGCGCCGCCTTCCCATTCCGATGGCAATTCCCTGGGCGCTGCTTTGATTGAAGTTCACGATTCCCTCCAGGATTGGCTTGCGGCGGACAAGGTCCCGCCGCTCATCCTGCCAGGTAGTGCGCGCGCCGCCCGAAGCGTATCATGCCGGCGCGACTATTTTTTCGCGCGGGCTTTCGATCTTCTTGTTACAGGTTATTTGTGAGATATTCACGCACTCTTACTTGAATCGCCGCGGTAAGCGTGTCAGTATCTACACACGTCAATCTGTCCCCCACGAAAATCCAGGAGATTCCCATGGCCCTAGGTCCCCAGTACTGTAAGCAAATCCGCGAAGAACTACGCCGCCACGCCAATTTTCCGCCCAATCGGCCCTTGGCGCTAGGCGATTACGGCACGGTCCGCGACCATGTTTTCGAGCGGCTGGGTAATGTCGCGCAATTGGGCCTAAGTGTGGAAGCCAATCCCGGCAGCGGCGAATCCTCGTTTGTTTTTAAGTCTCGCGGCAGTGTTTCCTTCGAGTTAGTCGCCAAAGGCGAGATACAACCAGGCGGGGTGCCGGCGGCGAAAGCGGCCATTGAGTTACGGTTCTCCCGCGAAAACGCCGTCTTTTTTGCCGCCTCCGGATGCCGCGTCACCGGCGTAAAAGACCTGAAGGCACTGGAGGAAGATCTCCTCGGCCTGGTGCGCCAGGAACGCTGGGAAACCGACTACTACGTCGTCACCGAGGTCTACGAAGCCGCGCGCACCACAGCCGTCGCTTCCTCCGACCGCGACAGCGAAATCCGGATTGAGGCCGAAAGCCCTGCGCTGGAAACCATTCGCCTCGGCGACGCTTCTCTGGAGCTTGAGGTCAAGCGCAGCCGCAACGTCTCGCTTGAGATCGTCACCGCGCACGCCCAAACTCCGCTCATGCAACTTTCCCGTCTCCGTGGCATTTTCCGCGATGAACTTCGGCCCGAGGCTCTTTCTCTCAGTAGCGGCAGGGGCCATCTGCGCCTGCAAACCGAGCCCGATACGGTAAATGCCGTGCCCACTGTCCAGGAACTTGCTAGCGCAGCCAGCGCCTCCTTTGAGGAAAGCGAAACCGCTCCGTTCTTGGCCGCTTTGGGCGTCTCGGCCACCGATTTCGAAATCGACCGCGCCATCTCCGTCTACATTCGGCTGCTGCGCGCCTGCTACGAGTTTTCTCACGGCAACCCCAATCCCCAGTTGCCGGACGGATTTGAAGAAGTGGGCCGCGTTGTCGCTCGCGAAGACTTGTCCCTCTCCGTCGAAAACCTGGACCCGGTAGCGCGCCAAGCGGTCGAAAACGACTTTGCCGCCCTGGATCGCGAAGCCCGCTCCGGCGGCGAGGGGCTGGCCCTGGATTCCATTCCAAACCCCGAGGCCTTCGGCTTCGTGGTGCGCGACCGGAATAGCGGCGATCTGATCGTCGGCATCCGCGGCACGCAAACGCCCGAGGAATGGGTTGCGAATTTTACAGCCATTCCCAACTCCTTCAATGAAGTGCCCGGCTTCGGCGCCGTGCACCTCGGCTTTGAGCGGATGTGGCGGAAAGTGCGGGCGAGCGTGGCCACTTCGTTGGCGCCCTTGCCCTCGGCGGCGCGCATCACCTTCTTGGGCCACAGCCTGGGCGGCGCCATGGCCGTGCTGGGTGCCGTCGACGCCAAGTCGAATTTCGGCAAAACGAATGTCGACGTCTGTACCCTCGGCGGGCCGCGCGTCGGCAAGATCCGTTTTCGCGTCAACTTCAATAACCTGATTGAGCGTTGTTTCCGTGTCACCAACCAGGGCGACGTCGTGCCGCACGTCCCGTCCGTGATTACCGCATGGAATCATACGGGCACGGAAATCGAAGTCAATGGGCGCCGCCCGAATCCCCACAGCCTGGATTCCTACCTCGCGGGCCTCGAGAACCTCGGCGGCGGCTTGGCGCTTTCCAGCCCTGCTCGTATTATCGGCGCGCGCACCCTTTAAACTTTCGCCCCGCATTATTTCCGCTTGCCGCTGATACGTTCCGGCCTCCGCGGTCACTACCTAGCGAGGACAATGTATTCTTGTGTTCAGCAGGTACCGAAACACAGCGTGGAGTTTTTCTCGTTTGACCGGGATTACTTGCGGAATTTGTCGGAAGCCGACCCCGCCACCGAATCCCACTTCACCGAATACTTTTCCGTCCTCCTTTCGATCAAACTGCGGCAGCGAGTCCGCACGGCACAGGAAGTGGAGGATTTGCGCCAGGAAGTTTTCCTGCGCGTGCTCCGCAGCCTGCGGGGCAATTCCCTGGAACACCCGGAACGCCTTGGGGCCTTCGTTAATTCCGTCTGCAACCACGTTCTGCTGGAACACTTTCGCGCCCAAGGCCGCACCGAGCCTTGGGACGACGATGCGCCGGAACCACGTAGCCCCGACCCCGGCGTGGAGCAGGAAGTCATGGGCGCCCAAAGCCGCCGCCAGGTGCAAGCCCTCCTCCAAGATTTACCCCAGCGTGACCGCGCCATCCTGCGCGCCATCTTTTTCGAAGAGCGGGACAAGGATTCCGTCTGCCGCGAATACGGCGTCCAGCGCGACTATCTCCGCGTCATGCTCCACCGCGCCAAAAATCGTTTGCGCGCCCTGGTCCAGAACGGCAAAACCATGAGCGCCGGAAGCCCCTAAGCGCGGAAAAGGATTCTTTCATGCACCACGACCAAGCCATCGCCTCCCTCGCCGCCGAGCGATACATCCTGGGTGAACTCCCCGCCGCCGAGCGGGACATTTTTGAAGAACACTATTTCGGCTGCCCGCAGTGCGCCCAGGACGTTCGCGACCTGGGCCAGTTGGCCTCCGGCGCGCGCCATATCCCGCTGCCCGTGGAGGAACCCATTGCCTGGTTCGAACGCCTACGCCAGTGGTGGGCGCAACCCGCGATGGGCTTGGCCTCGGCTTGCGCCATTCTTGCCCTTACGGTCTCCACCGGATACCAGGCGCTGGCGCCCCGTCCCGCCATGTTGGCCACGGCGCTGGAGAGCCATATGTTGCGCCCGGAATCGCGGGGCGAAATCGAAGCCGTCGTCCTGCGTCCCGCTCAAGCTCAGGTGCTGGTGGAAGCGGATTTGCCGGGCGCCGCTGGCCTGCTCGAGTGGACGCTTGAAAGCGTCGCCGCGCCCACCCAGCGGATTTCCGGCACGGCCGCCACTCCCGCCGCCGGCGCTACTCTCAAGTTGCTTTTGCCTGCCGCTCAACTACGCGCCGGGGAAAGTCTCCTCACCGTGCGCGCCGCCTCCCGCGATTTAAGCTATCGTTTCCGCTTCAAAATCCTCCAAAACTGAGATCATGGATCTCATGCCGCCGAAAAAAGACCCGCGTCGCTTTATCTTCCGGGGGAACGCCTCCGCCATTAGCGGACGCATCCTGAACATTGCCGGTGAGCCGCGCCTGGAATGCATTCCCGGCCCGCCCGCCGCGTCGCTCACCGTTGCCGGCGGCCGTAGCCGCGCCGCTTCCAAAGGCGCCGAATTCCTCGACATTTACAAATGGGGCGCTACCTTGGCCGAAAGCGTCGGCGAAATGCAGGCCGACGGCTCCTATGTCACCACCGTACGCGCCTCCGTATCGGGAGTGGTCGCCCGCAACAAGCCTTTCGAGTTTGCGGCCGATTCCCTCAGCGCGACTCTGGTTAGCGTCCACCGGCCGGATGCCGAGGCCCGCATCACGGCCCGCGGTATTAGCTTTGGCGGCCCTAGCGGTCTGAACCTTGAAGGCCTGCCCATTGGCGTCGAATTCGACGACGACATCTCGGCCTTTCCCACCTTTAGCGAATTCGAGCGCGCCTACCGCAAGGACCAGGCCTTCTTCGCCAAGCATCGCGACCGGATGGGCCTGGGCGAAGTCCGCTTCGGCTCGAAGCTCCCGCGCCTGGAAAGTGGCTACGTGCAAACGTCGATCGTCAGGTCCCTTACCTGGAAGAAGAGAAAAATCGAGGGGCATGTTCTGCGGCTCAAAGGCTTCGGACGTCTCTATTTTGGCGAACTGCTTCTGAATGAGCACAACCGCCGCCTCACCATGCTCCGCCTGGCCATGGGCTCCGAGGTGCAAGCCGAAGTGGGCCTCGCCGAGGTCGACCCGAACGGCATCTGGGGCGGGTAGTGCGTACCGCGGCGCGGCGGCTGGCGGCGCTGCTAGCGGCGCTGCTCCTTTCCAATTGCGGCGCTCCGGGGCCGGAGCAAACCTATCCGGAAACGCTGCGCCTGCTCCGCGACGGCGATTTTGCGCAAGCCGCTACTGCCGCCTCCCGCGCCGCTTCCCGCCTGGGTGGCACGCCGGAGGCCGAACGCTTTCGCTTGCTCGCCGCCGAGGCTCTCCTTGAGGCCGGCAAGCTGGATGAAGCGATCGAGCAGTTAAAAGCCCACTCCGCTTCTCCCTCGCCCGATTTCGCCGTGCGGTCCAAGACGCTCGCCGCCCGGCGCGCGCTGGCTCTCTCAGACATGAACCAGGCGGCTCGCTTGCTCGAAGAGGCCGCGAAGTTGGCCACTACATACCAACGCCAGGATCTTGCTCTCGAAGCCTCTTTACTCGGCGCCCAACTCGCGGGCCGCCAAGGCCGCCTGGCGGACTCCGAAGCGTCCTACCGCAACGGCCGCGCGACGGCCCGATCTTTATCCGATCCCTACCGCGAAGCCATCGCCGCCAATGGCCTGGGCATGTTGCGCCTGATCCAATCCCGCTTCGACGAGGCCATCCCCTATTTCGAAGAGGCCCGGATCCTTTACTCGCAAGGTGCCTCTAAGCACTGGTCCGCCGTTGCCGCGCACAATTTGGGCCTCTGCTACACGCAGCTCGGCGATTTTGAAAAAGCCCAGGCCTTGCGGGAAGAAGCGCTGCGCATCACCCGGCCCAGCCTGCTGCGCGCCAACGCCCTGGGAGAGTCGGGAACCATGCACCTGCTGCAGCAGGAGCCGGCGCGCGCGATCGAGCTCTACCGCCAGGCTCGCGATATGGCCCGCGACCTCCAGGTCCTTCCCGATGCCGCCCGTTGGGCCAGTAACCTAACCAGTGCCTTGGCCGCCGCCGGCGAATGGGAGGCCGCCGCGAAAGCCCTCGACGAAAGCCTGTCCATGAAGCCGGAACCCCGTTCGAAGGTTTTCCTTGATTTGAACGCCGCCCTGATTGCCGCGGGGCGGGGCAGGCATGCCGACGCCCGCGCCCAATACGACGCCATCCTCGCGGCAAACCCTCAACAGATGACCGTCCGCTGGCAGGCCGAGGCCGGCCTCGCCAATACCTTCGCCGCCGAGAAAAACCTTCCCGCCGCCAACGCCCATTTTGAAGCCGCCCTGCGCATCATCGAGCAAAGCCGCGCCGAACTCAACCGCAACGAACACAAGCTCACCTTCTTTGCGCGCCTGATCCGCGTCTATCAGGACTACGTCGATTTCCTTGTTATTCAGAACAACCCCGCCAAAGCGCTAGCCATCGCCGAATCCAGCCGCGCAAAGCTCTTGGCCGAGCGCACCACTGGAGATTTCCGCCCAGTGTCGAAAGACGGCATCCACCGGACTCTTCCCACCGGCGCAGTTTGGCTCGCCTACTGGCTGGCCCCCAAGCGGAGTTTCCTCTGGATCGCCTCCGAGGGTAGGCTGCGCCTCGTTCCCCTGCCGCCTGCCCCGGAAATCGCCAAGCTGGTCGAGAACTACCGCCAAGAAATCGAAAAGTCCCTCCGCGATCCTCTGGCCGCGGAATCCGCCTCCGGCCGAAGGCTCTACGAATTGCTTCTGGCCCCGGCCGCGACGGAACTCGCCGCCACGCCCCGCGCCATCGTGGTGCCGGACGGGGCCCTGCATCAACTTAGTTTTGAGACTCTCCCCAACTATGCCGCGACCCCGCCCCGCTACTGGAACGACGAAGTGACAGCCTCCGTCGCCCCGTCCTTGAGCGCAATGGCGGCTTCGATGCCCCCCATCCCCGCGCGTCCGCGGGCGCTCCTGCTTGGCAATCCCCTCGCGGCCAGCGCAGAATATCCGGTCCTGCCCCAAGCGGGCGCCGAACTGCGGGCCGTCGCCGCGCAGCTCGATTCCCCTCGTCTGCTCGAGGGTGCCGACGCTCGACCGGAAGCCTGGGCCGCCGCCCGTCCCGAATCCTTTCACATCCTGCACATCGCCGCCCACGCCGAGGCCAATCGACAAAGCCCCCTGGATTCGGCCATCATTCTGTCTCCCGGTGCGGGCTTCCGCCTTTTTGCCCGCGATATTCTCAAGACGCCGCTCCGGGCGGACTTAGTCACACTCTCGGCCTGCCGCAGTTCCGGCGCCCGCACTTACTCGGGTGAAGGACAAGTGGGCTTGGCCTGGGCCTTTCTCCGCGCCGGGGCGCGCTCCACCGTCGCCGGTCTTTGGGACGTGCCCGATCGATCCACCGCCCTATTAATGACCAGTTTCTATGAGCATCTTCGCGCCCAGCGCTCTCCGCCCGAAGCCCTCCGCCGCGCCCGCTCAGCCGTCCGCCAGCGCGGCTTTGTCAAGCCATATTACTGGGGCCCTTTTCAGTGTTACCTGCGTTAAGGCAGAAACTCACCCACCCGCACGCTTTGCTCCGGAGCCGCCAGCGGCGTCGCCATTTCGTCTTCGCTCAGGACATCGATACGCGTATAGACGCCGTTCACCGGCCGTCGATGCACCGTCAAGGTCCGTGCATTCACGTCGATCAGCCAATACTCGGCGATCTCGGAGCGGGCGTAGAGATCGCGCTTTAAAGTAAGGTCCAATGCCGCGGAGGTGTTGCCGATCTCGACTACGAGCCGAAGCTCCTCGGCCCCCGGATGCTGGATCGCGTCGCCTGCGGAGACCGACGTCACGGCCAAGTCCGGTTCCGGCTCGCTAAACACCCCATCAGGTGATTTCAGGCGAATCGGAAGTTGCACTTGGACGAAGAGCGACCCAAAGACCGAAATCAACCAATGCGTAAAGAGCCGTAGTGTCCGGCTGTGCTTTGGGTTGCGGCTCATACGCAGCACGATCTCCCCGTTGAGTAGCTCGAAGCGTTCGCCGCCCAGGACTCCCGCCTCCATGGCCCCGTACACCTCGGCTACCGTCCAACGCTTGCGTTGGTGGCTGCTATCCAGCCCCTGCAAAGGCGGTAGTGTGGTGCTGGCCATAACGACTCTTCCCTCGCCTTGATCTTACTCCCCTCCACCGTCTAAGGTTCTTTTGTAAATTTTCCGCGCAACCCTTCTCCGTCCCCCCGTGTTCATCCTGGCAGGCAACCAACCATGAAACACCCCATCCTCACCACCGTCGTGCTTTTCGCTTTCGCCGCCGCTTCCACCGAAGCCCAGACGCGCTCGCGCTCCCGCAACAGCTCCGTCACAGGCCCCAAAGGCGGCGTCTCCACGCGCTCGGCCACTGGCAGCGCATCCAACGGCCAATGGAATCGTAACTCGTCCACCACCGGCCCCGGCGGCCGCACCGCTACCTCCCAAAGCTCCGGCACCTACGGCAATGGCTCCTACCAAGGCACCACCGTGCACACCGGCCCCGGCGGCAAAACGGCCACCACGAACACCTCCGGCACTTACGGCGACGGCGTCAAAACTCGGAATTCCACCAGCACCGGTCCTAATGGAAATACGGTCTCCTCTACCGCTTCCAGCAGCGTCGGCGACGGCGTCTTCAATCGCTCCAAAACCACCACCGGCCCCAACGGCAACAGCGCCACCGTCCAGCAGACTGGCACCTATGCCGACGGCCAGTGGAGCGGCACTTCCACCCGCACCGGCCCCAAGGGCAACACGTCCACCGCTACCGGCGCGGGAACTTACGGCGGCGGCACCGCCACGGGCTCGGGTACGGTGACTGGCCCGAAAGGCAAAACTGGCGCTTGGTCCGCCACCTCTACCCGCCAGAAGTAACTTCTCTTTTCTTGGAAATCCTCCAGCCGGATCTCGACCGCCCAGTCGAGATCCGGCTTTTTGTTTACTCGGCCTGTACTGGCGCCGCCAGCAAGATCGGCATCGTCGGCGTAGTTGAACCGGCCTCGGGCTCTAGCGTCACGGCCACCGCCGCGACGTTGGCTAGCTCGACCGCCCCGGGCCGGAAATGCACACCCTGCCCGTTGTCTCCGCGGAAGAGTCCCGCGGGTACCGGCGCGCCGCCGCCCTTGGGCACCAGCCACATCTCAAAAATCTTCCCCGCCGGCATCGCCGGCAGATTCGCCGCCAGCAACAACACCCCGCGCTCCCGATTCAAGAAAACCTGCCCGCGCGGCGGGGCCACCTGCGTATCGCCGAACTTCACGTTCACCGTCGACGGCTGCCGCAGGAAATCGTAAAGCTCCTTGGCCTGCGCCACCTGCGCCTCAGCCGAACCCAGTTGGCGCCGGAGCTCCGTCAGCTGCCCGTCGCGCACCGTCACATCCTGGCGGATGTTAAACACAATCACGCCTAACGCCGCCGCCACCGTCGCCAAACCTGCGATCCAGCCCCAGCCAAAGCCGCGCTCCGGCGCGCCCGCCGCGAGCATCAGCCGCCGCCGGATCGCCTTCGCGGGCTTCTTCTCCGGCGCCAGGTAGGCCATCGCCGCCGTCATCTGCAGCGCCTTCTTCACGCCGTTTAGCGCCTCCGGGTCCCCCGCTTCCACAAGGGCGCGCACTTCGGCCATCTCGCTCGGCTCAAGCAAGCCAAACGCGTAGAGTTCGTACAACACGTCGCGATCTTCCGGGCTCATGTTCTCAAGCGACATGGAAATTCTCCCGTAGCGTGGCCAGAGCCGTACGTACCCAGGTCTTCACCGTTCCCAGCGGCTGTCCTAGCTTCTGCGCCATTTCGCTCTGCGACAATCCTTCAAAGTACGCCAGCTCCAACACCTTACGTTGATTCTCGTTCAATTTCGAGAACCCCGCGCGGATCCGGCGAGCCTGTTCCTGGTCGATCATCCTCTCTTCTGTGTTGACGAATAAACTCACTCGTTCGGATGACACCAATTCATAGGTATTTGCCTGCTGCTGCCCGGCCGACGAGCGCAGATAGTCTATGGCCCGATTCCGCGCGATCGTCAGCAGCCACGGTCCGATCTTGCCTCGCGCGGCATCGAATTCGCTGCCTCGATTCCACGCCCGCAGAAAGGTCTCCTGCATCAATTCCTCGGCCACAGACGCGTTCCGCACAATCCGCACAATGATTGAAAAGGTCACCTTCGAGAAGCGGTCATAGAGGTCCGACATCGCCTGCGGGTCGCGCGCCTTCAAGCGGTCGATCAGTTCCCGATCGTCGCCGCCCACCATCTCCGCAAACAACAGTAGAAGCTGCCAGATCATGCGCTTAAATCCGTCCCCGCATACAACCCATGCGACCTAATATACTCCGCCACCGCGGCGGGCAGACCCAGCGGCGTCTCGTTTCGGCCTAAGGCTTGGCGAATCTCGGTCGAACTTCCCCGCAGCTCCAGCCCGTCCAATCGATGCACCCGCGCCCCCTTCGGGATGTCGTACTCGAAACCCGGCCGGCTCACCACAATAAACTCCGTCATGCGCAAGACCTCCTCCACTTCGTACCAAAGCTCCACCTCGGCAAACGCGTCGGCGCCGATCACGAAGAAGAATTCTCCGTGCTCTCCATACTCGGTACGCAGTCGCCGCAAGGTTTGGATGGTGTAGCTCTTGCCGTCGTGATTCTCTAGGTCGGACGCCTCTAGCCCCTCTCGCCCTTGGCAACCCAGCCTTACCATCGCCAGCCGATGCTCATAGCTTGCCGCCGTGCTATCCCGCTTATGCGGCGGCTTGCGGTTCGGGATCAACAGCACGCGGCCTAAGGCGCAACGTCTCTTGGCAGCCTCGGCTACGGCCAAATGCGCATCATGGATTGGATCGAAGGTCCCCCCGTACAAACCCAAGCGCATCCGCGAAGCTACTTCAATTCCTTCAAGCGAATGTTGCGAAAGCGCGCTTCCATCCCCGGCCCGCGATGCAATTGCAACGCCAGAATCCCGCTCAGCTTCTCGCTGTCCTTCAGCTCACCGGTCTTCATGCCATTGATCGTGATCGCAATATCCGGCCCCTGGCACCGCAGGATCATCTCGTTCCAATCCCCATTCTTCACCACCGTCTCGGCCTTGCCTTTCCAGCCGTTCACCATCACGCCGCGCTTGCCCTTTTCGTCGTAAACCCCGCCCCACCAGTTCTTATCCGCCGCATCGGCCTGTAACCCCGCCACGACAAAGTCCGGCAATCGCGTTGAACGGAATTGCACGCCTGAGTTCCCGTTGCGGATCTTCATTTCCAGCCGCAACTCGAAGTCCCCATATTCTTTGGTCGAAATCAAGAACTGATTCGTCTTGATCTCTTTCTTCTCCGTGTTGCCGACGATCTCGCCCGCCTCCACGCGCCACAAATCCGGATCGCCCTCCCAACCCTTCAGCGTCTTACCGTCGAAGAGTAGCTTGAAGCCTTCTTTCTTTTCGGCCTTCGACAGCTTGTTCTGCGCAGGCAAGAGCAGGGCACATCCAAGCAGCAGGGTCAGGATTCGGAAACGGTTTCGCATAGGCTGTATTCTATAGCCACTCGCGGTCCCTTAAGGCAACCACTCCCCGCCCAGCGCCTTGTACAGCGCCACGCTTTCCACCAGCACTTGCGTCCGCGCGCCGGACCTTTGGTAGTCGGCGTCAAACACGCTCCTCTGCGAATCAAGCACCGCCAGGAAATCGCTCGCCCCCGCGCGGTACAGGTCCAGCGAGAGTTCGAGCGAAGTCCGCGCCGATTGCGACGCCTCGTTTAGCTTGGCCTCCCGCTCTCGCTGCCGCTCCAGCGTCGAAAGGGCGTTCGCCGCCTCCTCAAACGCCGTCAGGATCTCATTGCGGTAGGCGATTTCTTCCTGCTGCAGCCGGGCATCTTGCGCCGCGATTTGCGCGCGAATCCGCCCGCCATTGAAGATCGGCAATTGCAATTGGGGCCCGATGCTGAAGAAGTTCCCGCCGCCGAAAGACAGCCCGCTCACCGAGGTGCCCTGCCGCCCCACCAGGCCATTCAAATTGATCTTGGGAAACAAATCCGTGCGCGCTTGTTTTAGCCGGGCCTGCGCGGCCGCCATCCGCGCCTCCGCCGCCCGCACATCCGGACGCCGCTTCAACAGTTCGCTGGCAATCCCTCCCTTGGTCTCGGGCGCCTGCAGGGCTACCGTAGAGGCGCCAATCGGCGTGGCGGCCACCGCCTCCTCTCCGGCCAGCACGGCCAGCCGGTTCTTCTGTACCGCCAGATCGGCCTCCAGTTGCGGCAACGTCGCCTCGGTATTAGCCAGCAGCAGCGCCTGCCGCTCCAGGTCTAATTGCGTAGCTAGGCCCGCCTCTACCTGCGATTTCGTCAGGCCCAGCAGATCCTTCTGCGCCGCCACATTCTGCCGCGTGATGCCCAGCCGCTCTTCAATCCCGCGCAGCGTAAAGTAATAGCGCGCCACTTCCGCGCTCACCGTAATCGCCAAATCCTTGCGCCGCTCTTCTTCAGCCGCTACATCGGCCTTGGCCGCCTCCAGACCCCGCCGATTGCTCCCAAACAAGTCCAGTTCCCACTTCATATCGAGGCCACCCTGCAATAGCCCCGTCTCAAAGGGCGACACAAAGCTTCCGCTGGGCTCGGCGCCGCTGGCTTGCGGAATGCGGGCAATCCCTTGCGAAAATCCGCCGCGCAGCCTCTGTGCGCTCGTGGTTGCGTTAATGTCCGGAGCAAACTTGGACTTCCGCTCGCCGCTCACCGCCCGCGCCTCGGCAATCCGTTGCGCGGCGGCCTCTAAATCCAGATTCCGCTCCAGCGCCTTTTCCACCAGACGATTCAGTTCCGGGTCCCCATATGCCGGCCACCAGTTGGCCGCGAGGATCGTAGCGAGTAAGACGCTCGTCATTACTTCACCGCCTCAATCGATAAGTCCATTTGCTGGCCGATGTATAAGTCGTTCCGGTCCGGCAACGAATAGATCACTTGTAACACCCGCGAGTCCACGCGTTCTGTCGAATCGCCCGTCAAATTCTTCTTGGGAATCACATAGGGTTCCACGCGCACAAAGCCCAGCGCGTATTGGATGCTCGCGTTGCCGCGCACGGAGCCCGTCGCCTTGGCCCCGGCACGGAAGCGCCAGGCGTCCTTCTCGTCGATATCGGCCCGGATGTGTTTCTGCTTCACTTGGCCCAGCAGAATGAGTGGCTGCGCCAGCACGCCGCTCGGCGCATACTCGCCCGGCCGTACTTTACATTGCAGAATCTGCCCCGTGATTGGCGAGGTCACCGCCAGCCGTCCTAGGTCCGCCTCAATGCGGGCTACCCGCGATTCGGCCTGCTTCACCTCGGCGCGCGCCACTTCGAGGTCCGCCTTCCAGGTTCCGGCCTTCAATAGCCGCAAGTTGGCCGCCGCTTGCTCCAGTCGCGCTTGCGCCGTCTCCACCGCACGCCTGCGCCGCAGCAAGTCTTCCTGCCGCACCGCGCGGGGGTCCTTCACCGCCTCCAGCACGCGCAACTGCACTTTGGCGTCTTCCAGTTGCGCCTGCGCCTCGTCCACCCGCGCCTGCGCGGGAGGAATCTCCTCCGGGCGCGGCGAATTCTCCAGCCGTTCCAGCTTTGCTTTCTCGAGCTCCAGATTCGTCTTTTGCAGCGCCAGTTCCGCGCGCAAGTCCCGATCGTCAAGGCTAAACAATAACTGCCCGCGCTCCACGTTGTCGCCCGCCTTCACGGCTACCCTCGTCACCATGCCCGCTACCGGCACGCTTACGCCGATGTTCTCGGTGGAGGATTCCACCAGCCCCACCGCGCCAATTTGCTTGGCGTAGGCGGCGCTGGGCGGCGCCGCCGGCGGATCGGCGTGCACCACTGGCGGCGTCATGCGTTTCACGCTAAATAAAGTAAATCCTATGGCTACTGCGGCTAATACTGGCATTCCATATTTCAGTAACATAATCTTAGTGCGCTCCCAGGCTTCCAATCGTATTCGAGTTAGTCGTCTCCACGTGGGTCACCAGGCCGTCGTTCATATGCGCGATCCGGTCGGCGAATTCAAAAATGCGGCTGTCGTGCGTTACCACCAGCACGGCCCGCTCGGGCCGCACCGCGATCTTGCGCAAAAGTTCCATTACGTGATGTCCCGTGCCGCCATCGAGCGCCGACGTCGGCTCGTCGCAGACGATTAGCTTCGGTTCGTGAATCAGCGCCCGCGCAAACGCGACGCGCTGCTGCTGCCCGCCCGAAAGCGTATTGGGCTTGGCATTGGCTCTCTCTCCCAGACCCAGGTCTGTCAGCAACTCCTTGGCTTTCTCGACCGCGACCTTCCGCTTCACGCCCGCCGCCAGCAGCGGCACCGCCGCGTTCTCGGCCGCCGTGAGCGAGGGCAGCAGGTTAAATTGCTGAAACACAAAGCCCAGATTCAGCCGCCGGAACTCAATGGCTTTCGAACCCCGCATTTGATCGAGCGGCTGGCCCAGTACCGATACCTCTCCCGCCGTTGGCCGCAACAATCCCGCAATCACGCTCAATAGCGTTGTCTTACCGCAACCGGAGGGCCCCACCAGAAAGGTCATCTCCCCGCGCGCCACTTCCAGATCCACGCCCCGCAGCACCTTAGTTTGGTCTCCGTTCGTGCCAAAGACCTTTTCTACCCGCCGGCAACTCACCGCTGTTTCGTTCATCGTCTCGCTCCCTAACCCCGGAATACAACCGCCGGCTCCAGCACCACCACCTTGCGTACGCTCACCGCGCTGGCGAGGAAAATGATGCAAAACACCGCCACCGCCGTTCCCTGCATAATCTCCGGCAGCAGGCGGAAACCTCGCAGATCCAAATTCGATTTCGTCGCCTCAAAAAAGCCCGCTGTCATCGCAATCCCCAGCGCATAGCCAATCCCACCCACAATCAGCGCCTGCATCAGGATCATCCCCACAATCCGCCAGTCATTCACGCCAATCGCCTTCAGCGCGCCAAACTGCTTCAGGTTCTCCAGCGTAAACAGGTAAAACGTCTGCCCCGATACGACCGTCCCCACCACAATCGCGATGATCACCGTGATCCCAAAGTTAATCGGGATGCCGGTATTCCGAATGTAGTACCAGATCGTCTCCCAGCCGAATTCGTTCCCCGTCACCGCTTTCAGCCCCGTAGCTTCGCTAATGCGCCGCGTCAGTTCCCCATCGCTTACGCCGCTCACGGGCTTGGCCAGTACAAAGGAGAGTTGATTCCTCTCTCGGCCTACCAGTTGCACGGCCTGCGTGTAGCGCGTGTAAAAGACCGGCAGATTCACAAACGGCGCCGAGGAGTCTACAATCGCAACGATTTTCAAGGTCCGGTCGTTCAAGTCCAGCGTCTTGCCCAGTTGCACTTCCTCATCGGGGAAGAAGAACTTGTAGCCCACCTGGTCGATCGCGATCGTTTCCGGCTCCCGTAGAGATTCCGCCGATCCCAGCACCACTTTCCTCGGCAATCCGACTAAGCTCGCATCGTCTAGCCCTAGCAGAATCACCCCCCGAAACTTCCCGTCCGGACCCTTCGCTCGCGACGTGCCCTTAAATAGCGGCACGGCCCACTCGACGCCTTCCACCCCGCGGATCCGGTACAGATCCTGATCCGTCAACGCCTTTACCTCGTCCACGTACTGCGTCTTTGCATCCATCACCCAGACCGAGGCGTCCTTCACATCGTCGATCTGCGACGCCGTCCGGTTCATCAACCCGCAAAAGATCGAGACCTGATGCGACATCAAGAACGTGGAAAACGCGATGGCGAAGATCAGACTAAGGTACTTGGCTTTATCCCCCGTCAGCATCTGCCAGGCTATGTATCTCATAACGCCGTCCTTTCTCTTGAATCTACGTCAACAGATTGATCGACGTTCAACAAAGTCGCAAAAAATGAGATTAAGTCTTCATTACACCGTGTAGGAGCACGTCAATTAGGCGATCAATCAGCCGACCGCGCTCAATCCAGGGAAAACCCTTCGACGCAATCTGCCCCGACACCAATCCGTGGATCGCCACCCATAGCGCCTGTGCCAACTCCCTCTGATCCCGAATATCCTCCCGCGCCAGCCCTTCGGCAATCGTCTCCGCGCACATCTGCTGCAGGCACGAAAACGTTTTCATTCCGTCCTGCATGAACGCCTCGTGAATGCGCTCATGTCCCTCCCAGGTTTCGGGCTTCATGAACAGCACGGTGTAATGATGCGGATACTCCAAGCCGAAATCGATGTAGGCCCGCAGCCCCCGCCGCAGCCGTTCCCGCACCGGCGCCTCGTCTGCGCGGATCTTCTCCAGGCGCGCCGACAGCAAGTGAAAGGTCTCGCGCACCAGGTGCGCCATGATGTCCTGTTTGTCTTCGAAGTAGTGGTAAAGAATGCCCGGCGAGGCGCCGACCTTCGCGGCGATGCTCCGGATCGAGGTCGCCTCGTAGCCTTGCCGTACAAAGAGCTGCCGCGCCGCATCGAGGATGTCCTCGCGCAACGATTCCCGGTACGCGTCACGGCGCTGGCGTAGCATTGTTAAACACTGTTCAATGTACCATAACCCTAACGCATCCGTACTGCATCGCCAAGCGCACACTTTTGTGCGATGATCGCCGCATAGCGGACCAAGAAGAGCTTACTGTGCTTTTGGATGAATGGGTTCGGGGCGACCAGAACGCCCTCGATCGCCTGACGCCCTTGGTCTATCCGCAGCTTCACTCTCTCGCCAGCGCCCTCCTGCGCCGCGGTGGGCGTCCCGATTCCCTTGAAACCACAGTGCTGGTTAACGAGCTCTTCCTGAAGCTCTTGGCCCGCCGGCCCGCGAAACTCGAATCCCGCCGCCATTTCTACGCCCTTTCCGCCAAAATGATTCGCCACGCCCTCATCGACCACTGCCGCCAGAACCTCGCCTCCAAGCGCGGCGGCCACGCACAGCGCGTCCCCCTGCACGAAGACCTCATTTGGGTGGATGCCGCCGGCCCGGATATGTTGGGCCTGGGCACGGCCATGGCCGAGTTGGAGCGCCTGGACCGCCAACAGGCCGAAATCTTCGACATGCGCTTCGTGCTCGGCCTCACCGCCGAAGAAACCGCCGAACTCACCGGTTTATCCAAAGCCACCGTCGACCGCAAAATCCGCACCGCCCGCGCTTGGCTCTTTCAGCGGCTCCAGGCTGACGCAAAATCCGAGCCGTCCACGCACACTTAGGTATGACCGACAGCGAGCGCTGGCAGCGGGTGCAAAATCTAGTCGAAACCCTCGAGGCCCATCCTCCCTCTGAGCGCGCCGATCTCTTGGCCTCGCTCGAATCGGACCCGGCCATCCGCGTAGAAACGCTCTCGCTTCTTGGCGCCCTGGCCGAAGAGGAGCGCACCCGCCACCTGCTGCGCACCACCCTCTCTCCGTTCGATGCCCAGCCCGCCTTTATCGGCGGCCTGCCCATCCTGCGCACCTTGGGGGCGGGTGGATCGGGCACAGTCTATAGCGCCGTCCGGGAGGGCCAAAATGTAGCCGTCAAGCTCTTTCATGGCCACCGCGTCGGGCCCGAGCACGAAAAACGCTTTGCTAGAGAATGCGCCATTTTGGCTTCCCTGGATCACCCTCACATCGTGCGCATCCTCGATTCGGGCCTCACCGCCGACGGCCGCCCGTACATTGTGATGGAGGAAGCGCTGGGCCTGCCTTTAACCGCCTTTGCCGATCAAGCACGCCAGTCGATCGACGCTCGGCTCCGCCTCTTTTTGGAGGTCTGTTCCGCCGTCGACTTCGCTCATCGCCGCCTGATCGTCCACCTGGACCTCAAGCCTTCCAACATCTTGGTGAGTCCTTCGGGACAAGCCAAACTCCTGGACTTTGGCACCGCTAAGATCATGGATTCCAGCGGCCATCCCACTCTGACCGAACAGCTTACTCCCCTTTATTCGAGCCCCGAACGTCTGCGCGGCGAGGCCATCACTGTCGCCAGCGACGTCTACAGCCTGGGCCTCATTCTCTTCGAACTCATCAGCGGATCCTGGCCCTTCTCTCAAAAGGATTCCATGGCCGCGCTGGCCGAGCGCGCCGCTGGCCTCGCCGAGCCGCTTTCCCTCTCGACGGCCCTCACGCGAGAGGCGGCCACCCAGCGTTCCACCACCCTTGAAGGCCTCTCCGGACTGCTCAAGGGAGACCTCGATGCCATTTGCGCCAAGGCTCTCGCCCCCGATCCCGCCCGGCGCTATCCCACCGTCGCCGCTCTCCAGGACGACCTCGAGCGCAGCATCCTCGGCAAGCCCGTCTCCGCCCACGCCCCCAGCGCCTGGTATCGGGCTCGCAAATTCCTCGCCCGTCACGGCCGCGCTCTCTCCGCCGCCAGCCTCCTGGTGGCCCTTGGTCTCTACGCCGCCTATTCGCGCGTGGAATCCCAGCGGCGCTTCGAGGAAGCGCGCCTGATGGCCAACTACCTCCTCTTTGATCTATACGATAAAGTCAATGAACTCCCGGGCTCTACCCTCGTCCGCGCCCGTATGGCCCAGCAGGCCCAGTCCGAACTCGACCGCCTAGCCGCATTGTCCGGCCAAAACGAAGCCATTCAGCTGGAAACCGTTAATGGTTTCAATCGCTTAGCGGATATTTACGCCGTTTCCGGGTCCTCCAGCCTAGGCGAGACCAAGGCGGCGGCCCAGGCCCTCACTCAGGCCAAACAGATCCTCGCGAGCCTGCCGGAGACCCGCGCCGTCCTGCTGGCCCGGGCCCAGAACCGGCTCCTGGACGCCAAGTTGAACAACTGGAACCGGCGGAGCTTGGCCCAGGCCCGCCCGCTCGTCGAGGAGGCCGCCCGGGATCTCGCTCGGGCCGCGAACCCGCAGGACCCTGATTGGCTTCGCACCACCGCCACCCTCTCCATCCAACAAGCCGACCTCGCGGAGTTCTCCCGCGACTTTGAAGGCGAGCGCAAGATCGCCGCGACGGGGCTGGCTGCCCTCGACGCTTGGCCCGCGAACCTGCGCGAGGGTTCGGACTTCGTGTTGCGCCACGCCCTGCTCGCCAAACGCCACGGGAACGCGCTTTACTACCTGGGCCGTTACTCGGAAGCCTTCGACGCCTATTCCTCCGGCGAAGCTAAGCTGCGCGCCTTCGACGCATCCCATCCCAACCGCCCCGAACTGCTCTATGCCCTGGCCGACCTCACCTACCAGTTGGCTTACACCGAAGGCGAGAGAAAGCGGCCGGCCGAGATGCTGGAACTGACCCGCCGCAGCCTGGCCCTCAGCCAGAAGCTCGTCGATTTCGATCCTGCGAACGCGGCCCTCAGGCGTTCCTATTGGAATAAGCGGCAAGCGCTGGCCGAATCGCTGGCTCAATTGGGCCGTTACCCCGAAGCGCTGGTGGAGCAAAAGTCCGTCCTCGACGCCAGGAAAGAGGCCTCGGCGTCGGGGTTGGCCTCCGAGGACATCGTCGTCACCCTCACCACCCTCGGCGGCATCCAGGTCCAGGCCGGCCTCGAGCAGGAAGCCTGCAATACCTTCCGCGAGTCTTTCCAGCGCGCCCGCGAACTAAATCGCGGCGGCCAGATGACGCCCAAGAACTGGTCCGAGCAGAGCGCCACGTTGCGCCAAGCCCTCGCGCGCTGTCCCGCCTATCGCGGGATAATCGAGGAATGAAGCTGGAAGCGGCGGCCGGATACCTTAGCGCCGATGGCACGCACCGGCTTCTGTTTCGCCTCTCCGACGGGCGCTCGGTGGAAAGCGTGTTTTTGCCCGAGCAACGGCGAGACACGATCTGCATCTCCTCGCAAGTGGGCTGTGCCGTCGATTGCCATTTTTGCCTCACCGCGCAGATGGGCTTTGAGCGGAACCTAACGGCCCAGGAAATCGCCGGCCAAGCCGCGGCCATTGTCGCCGCCAAAGGCATTGACGTGAAAAAGCGTCCGGTCAACGTTGTACTGATGGGGCAGGGCGAGCCGCTCTTGAACCTCGAGGCGGTGCTGGAGGCCTATCGCATTCTCACCGACCAGCGCGGCTTGAGTCTAGCCCCCCGCCGCATCAGCCTCTCCACGTCCGGCATCGTGCCCAAGATTGCCGAACTCGCCCGGCACGAACGTCGTCCCCGCCTGGCCGTGAGCTTGAATGCCTCCCACCAGGAACAGCGCGAGCGCATCATGCCGATCACCAAGAAGTACAGGCTCGACGACCTGATCCGCGTCTGCCGCGAGTTTCCCGTGAAGCGGGCCGAGCGGATCCTCTTTGAATACGTGTTGCTCGGCGGCGTCAACGATACGGACGAAGACGCCCACCGCGTGGTCGAACTCCTGCGCGGCCTCCCGGCCGTCGTCAATCTTTTGCCTTGGAATGCCGCTCCGGGCCTGCCCTTCGCCCGGCCGCCGGCAGAAAGGGTGGAGCGCTTCCACGCCATCGTTGAGCAATCCATGCCTTGCTACGAAAGGCGCTCGCGCGGGCAGGACATCTCGGCCGCCTGCGGACAACTGCGCCTGGTCGAAATCGCCTCGGCAATGCAGTAGGATCAAGGCTCGAATGCAGAAGAACGAACTCGCCCAAACGGGCTTGAAACTGACGCGGCTCGGCATGGGCTGCGCGCCGTTGGGGGACTTGTGGCAGGCGACGCCCGACGCGCAAGCGCTGGCTACCATCGAGGCCGCCTACGCGGCGGGCATCCGCTTTTTTGACACCGCGCCCTGGTATGGTCTGGGCAAGAGCGAACTGCGCACGGGCTTTGGCTTGCGCGATAAGCCCGGCGTGACGATCTCGACCAAAGTAGGACGCATCCTCCATCGCGGCGCGGACCTTTCGCAGGCGGCCCGTTGGAAGGGCGCGCTGCCCTTTGCGCTGACCTTCGACTATAGCTATAGCGGCGTGATGCGGGCCTTTGAAGACAGCCTGCAACGCTTGGGGATGAACCGCGTGGACGCCCTCGCCATTCACGACCTAGACGCCCTTTATCATGCCGACCCCGGGGCGCGCTTGGAAGAACTCGACCGCGGCGGCGGCTACCGGGCCTTGCGCGAGATTGTGGCCGGTGGAGGCGCGTCGGCGATCGGGGCCGGGATCAACCGGCCGGGCCTGATTCCGCAATTCCTAAAGCGCTTCGAACTGGATTTCTTTATCGTGGCCATGCCCTATACGCTGCTGAGCCAAGCGGGCCTGGCCGAGCTCGACGAGTGCGCGCGGCGGGGCATTTCCATCATTATCGGCGCGCCTTTCGCTTCCGGCTTGCTGGCCTCGGGCTCGCGGCGCCCGGCCTCCTACGACTACGCCGCCGCGCCCCCGGAAGTGATCGAAAAGACCAAGGCGCTCGAAAGCCTTTGCGAGGCGCACGGGGTGGCGCTCCCGGCGGCCGCTTTGCAATTCGTGTTGGCGCACCCGGCGGTGGTAAGCGTGATTCCGGGCTTCACCACGCCGCAGGAGGCCCAAAGCGCGGTCTCGTATCTGGAACAGGAGATACCCCGCGCGTTCTGGGCGGAGTTGCACACGAGCGGTTTGGTGGACCCGCTGGCCCCGCTGCCATAATGGCGGAATGTCGAAACTAGCCGGCCAGACGGCCGTGATCACAGGCGGGGCCTCGGGTATTGGACTGGCCATCGCCCGGCGCTTTGCCGCCGAGGGCGCGGCCATTGAGGTGCTGGACCGCCAGGTGGAAGACTTGGGCATCGATGGCGCCGTGGTGACGGCCTGCGATGTGGCCGAGCACGCCCAAGTAGACGCGGCCTTCGCGGCCATACACCAGCGTCGCGGCCGCATCCACATCCTGGTGAACAACGCGGGCATTGCCCACGTGGGCAACGCCTTGACCACCACTCCCGAGGACTTCGAGCGGGTCCAGCGCGTAAACGTATTCGGCGCCGCCAACTGCCTGCGGGCCGCGCTTCGATACATGGTGGCCGATGGCGGCGGCGCGATCGTGAATCTGGCTTCCTGCCTCTCGGTCATGGCGATTGCCGACCGCTTCGCCTATGGCACCAGCAAGGGCGCGGTTTTGTCGATGACCTATTCGGTGGCGAAGGACTTTTTGCAGCGGGGCATCCGCTGCAATGCCCTGCTGCCCGGCCGCGTGCACACCCCCTTCGTGGACGGCTTCATCGCCAAGAACTATCCGGGGAAAGAGGCCGAGATGTTCGAGAAGCTGTCGCTCGCCCAGCCGATCGGCCGCATGGCCGAGCCCGAGGAGATCGCCTATGCGGCGCTGTTTTTGTGTTCCCCGGAGGCCGGCTTCATCACCGGGATCGGGCTACCGGTCGACGGCGGGACGCTTTCGCTGCGTTAGCGCTGCAAACGCTTGATAAATCAGGTATTCTCGTATCAACTGGGTCTCTCGTAGCTTGGAGAGGCTCCGGATTGTTGCAGGCTTGTCATGAAAGACATTAAGGGGCAATTCATCGGCGCGCTCTTCGTCATCCTGACGGTGGCTGCGCTTGTGGTGGCGGGCTTCAATATCCAGCAGCAGTCCAAATACAAGCTGCCCACCGACGGGGTGACCTGGATCGATAAGGCGGGCAAAGACGGGCGCAATTATGTAGTGGCCTTGGAGGTCAAAAAAGGCTCGCCTGGAGAGCGCGCCGGCATTCACAAGTGGGAAGTGCTGTCGGCGATCGGCACCACACCCATCAAGACCTCCGGGGACGTGCCGGACCTATTGATGGGCAAGGCCTACCGCGCCTTTGAGTATCACGTTTACCAGGAAAACGTCCCCGTCACCAAGAAGGTGAGCCCAGAGGAAGCCGGGCGCGGGCTGAGCTATTACTACCTGCTGGCCGTGGGCTTTGCGTATCTGGGCATTGGGCTTTTTGTCTACTTCCGGCGGGAGAGCGCGCCCAAGGCCCGGCACTTCTTCCTGCTGTGCTTTTGCTCGTTCATCTATTGCGCCTATCACTTCACGGGCAAGCTGAACACCTTCGATAAAGTCATCTATTGGGCGAACGTGGTGGCCGGTTTTATGGCGCCCGCGCTCTTCCTGCACTTTTGCCTGATTTCGCCGGAAACGCCGAAACGGCTGCGCGGCTTTTGGCGCCAGGCCTTGCTCTATTTGCCGGCGACCTTACTGATTGTGGCCTACGCGATGGCGGCCTTGGGCGTCATCCGTTTCTCCAGCCTCTCGTTGGTGGAGGTGCGCTGGTACCTGGACCGGATCTGGCTGCCCTTCCTGAGCGCGAGTTATCTGGCGGGCGCCGCGGTCCTGAGCTGGCGGCAACGGCGGATTGAAGATTCGATTGTGCGCCAGCAATTGAAGTGGCTGCGCAACGGAGCGGTCTTGGGTATTGTGCCCTTCACGCTGCTCTATGTGGTGCCTTACACACTGGGCCAAACGCCCAGCGGCGTGATGAACACAGCCGTCTTCAGCCTCATCATTATTCCCATCGCGTGGGCCTATGCGATCTTGCGCTACCGCTTGATGGACGTGGATGTGATCTTCCAGCAGGGCTACGTGTATACGCTGGCGGCGCTGGCGGTGCTGGGCGTGCTCTACGGATTGCTGTTCAGCTTCGGACGCGTGGAGGATCTGCCGCCGGCGGCGGTGGTGGTGCTGATTCTGATTGCGACTTTCATCTTTCAGCCCGTGCGGAACTGGCTGCAAGAGAGCCTGGACCGCTATGTCTTTTACCGGGAGAGCTACGATTACCGCCGGACGCTCCTGGACTTTGCGCGCGAACTGTCGAGCGAGACCGATTTGAGGGAGAGTCTGCAGGCCGTCGCCTCGCGGCTGTTGCACACCTTGAACGTGCAACACGTGGCGTTCTTTCTGGCCAATGAAGACCGCCAGAACGAGTTCGAACTGACGCTTGTGCACGGCGCACGGCCCGGGCCCCCGCCGGGCTATCCCGAACTGAGCTTCCTGAGCGAGGCCTTAGATAAGCCGTATCTCTTTTTTGAACGGACTCGCTTGAATCCGGATTACGTCTTCGGGTCTTACTCCCAGGCGGCGCGGCAGACGATCTCGGAACTGGCGCTCACCTACTATGTGCCCTGCGCGGTGCGGGGCCAGACGATTGCCTTCCTGGGTGTGAGCCGCACCAATAAGGGCGATTTCCTGACCAGCGACGATCTGGAACTGCTGATCACGCTCTCGAATTCGGTGGCCATTGCGATCGACAACGCGCGGCTCTACCGGAGCCTGCAGCGCAAGGTGGCCGAGTATGAGCGGCTGAAGGAGTTCAGCGAAAACATTGTCGAATCCATCAATGTGGGGATTCTCGCGGCCGATTTGAACGATTGCGTAGAGAGCTGGAATCCGCAGCTCGAACGCTTGACGGGGGTAAGCCGTTCCTCCGCGCTGGGCAAGCGGCTGGAGCAGGTGCTGCCGCGGGAACTGGTTACCACGCTGGGCGAGAGCCTGAACGGGACGGGCGTGCAGCACATTTATAAGGCGCGCTTGAGCCGCCCAGAATCGGCTAAGGAAGCGCTGGTGAACATCGCCGTCGCGCCGCTGGTATCGAAGGAACGCGAGCGCATCGGGCGCCTGATTATCTTTGACGACGTGACGGACCGGGCCGAACTCGAGTCGCGGCTGGTGCAGGCCGACAAGCTCTCCTCGATCGGGCTGATGGCGGCCGGTGTGGCGCATGAAGTAAACACGCCGCTGGCCGTAATTTCCACCTACGCGCAGATGCTGGCCAAGCGCATGGGCGAGGACGACCAGAAGACGGTGCTGCTGGACAAGATCGCCAAGCAAACCTTCCGGGCCTCGGAGATCGTGAACAGCCTTCTGAACTTTTCGCGTACCTCGCCAGTTGAATGGAGCGAAGTGCACGTGAACCGGGTGATCCGGGATACGGCCAGCCTGATTGAGCACCAACTGGAGAAGGCGCGCATCACGGTGGCGTTTCAATTGGACGAAAGCGTCGGGGCCATCCGCGGGAATCCGGGCAAGCTGCAGCAGGTGTTCCTGAATCTGTTTTTGAACGCGCGCGACGCGATGGAAGCGCAGGCGATCCGGGGCGGCGTGCTGACGGTGCGGACTTTTTGGGACGGCGAGCAGGTGCATGTGGAGGTGGCCGATACGGGCGCGGGGATTTCGCCCGAACATCTGGACCGGATCTTCGATCCGTTCTTCACGACCAAGGGCGCCAAGAAGGGCACGGGTCTGGGCTTGAGCGTGACCTACGGCATCATGCAGGAGCACGGGGGCGCTATTGAAGTCGAATCGGCGCCGGGCACGGGGACGCGCTTCCGTTTGGATTTTCCCGCCATCCGGCGCGCGGTGGCCGTCTAGGGCTGGCGGAAAGAGGACATGAGCAAAGCTTCGATACTGGTGATCGACGACGAAGCGGACATCCGCGAGAGTCTCGAAATGTTGCTGACGGGCGAGGGGTATCGTGTGGACCTGGCGCCGCGCGCCATGGAGGGCCTGGCAAAGCTGGCCGCGCAGAGCTACGACCTGGTGCTGCTGGACCTGATGATGCCGGACCTGACGGGCATTGAGACCTTGGGCGAGATCCGAAAGAAAGACAAGACGACGCCGGTGTTTCTGCTAACGGCCTACGGGTCCATCGAGGTGGCCGTGGAGGCGTTGAAGGCGGGGGCCAACGATTATTTCTCCAAGCCCTGGGACAACGACAAGCTCTTGATCGAAATCGAGCGGATGATCGCCTCGGCACGCCTGGAGATCGAGAACGTTGAATTGAAGCGGGCGCTGAAGCAGCGCTATAGCTTCGGCAACATCGTAGGCAAGAGCGAGCGGATGCTAAAGCTGCTGGACATGATGGCGCAGGTGGCCCAGAGCCGCGCCAACATCCTGATCAGCGGGGAGCCTGGCACGGGGCGGGAACTAGCCGCCAAGAGTATCCACGCCAATTCGCCGCGGGCGGAGAAGGCCTTTATTACGGTGAATACGGCGTCGATTCCGCAGGAGGTGCTGGAGGCGTCGTTAATTGGGACGGGTCCCGCGGCGGCGGGCAAGAAGACGTATCTGGAACTCGCTAGCGGAGGCACGCTGTACATCGACGAAGTAACGTCGTTGAGCCTGGATTTGCAGGCGGCCTTGCTGCGCGCGATTCAGGAAAAAAGCTTCCGGTCTCCGGCGACGAACGAGGAGATCCCCTTGGACTTGCGGGTATTGGCTTCCACGTCGGGGGATTTGCGCCGGGCCGTGGACGAGGGTAAGTTCCGGGACGATCTTTTCTACCGGCTGAATGTGGTGAACCTGGCGCTACCGGCCTTGCGCGAGCGCAAGGAGGACATCCCTTCGTTGATCGACCACTTCGCGGCGCTTTATTCGCGGGAGAACGCAAAGCTTCTGACGGCCGACGGGCGCAGCGCACTGCGTTTCGACGGCGAGGCGATGCAGATCCTGATGGATCATAACTGGCCGGGGAATGTGCGGGAGCTGGAAAACGTGGTGGAACGCGCGGTGGTTTTGGCCAGCGACGCCGAGGTGAACGCAAGCCTGCTGCCGGAGCATTTGCTGCAGGCCGGCGGGGTGCGCATCCGGCGCGACGAAAGCGAAGCGTTGCCCGCGGACGCGAGCCTCTATGAAGTAGTGGCGGACTTTGAACGGCGCGTGATCATGGAGCACCTGGAGCGTTCCGGCTGGAGCCAGACGGAGGCGGCGGAGACGCTGCGTATTCCGCTTTCGACCCTAAACCAAAAGATCAAGCGGCTGGCGATTCCGGTGAAGAGGAAGTGATGCGCCCGCTCCTGGGCATCGCGCTGGCCATGAGCGCCCTAGCGCAGCAGCGGGACTTGCGCCTGGAGTTGGCGCCCAAACGGAAGGCCTTGATCATCGGCAACAACGCTTACGCCAAACAGCCGCTGGCCAACGCCGTGAACGACGCCTCCGACCTGGAAGCGTCCTTGCGGGCTTTGGGTTTTGAGACGAATCTGCTGACCGATGCGGACCTGCGCAGCATGGACTTGGCCGTGCGGGGCTTTGCCCAAGGACTGAACGCGGGAGACTTCGCGCTCTTCTATTTCTCCGGGCACGGCATGAACATTGAAGGGGAGAATTTTTTGGTGCCGGTGAATTTTTCGGCCGAGATGGAGGCCGATGTTCGATATCAGGCGCTGTCGGCCTCGCGAGTGCGGGATCTGTTACGAAGCCGGAATGTGCGTTTGTCGATCCTGGTTCTCGATGCGTGCCGTTCGAATCCGTTTCGCGCGATCCGCGCGGCGGGAGGGGGCTTGAGCGGCATGAGCGGGGCCGGGGCCTTTATCGCGTTTGCAGCCGACGAGGGCAAGACGGCCGACGATAACCCGAAGGAGCGCAACGGGCTGTTCACGAAGCATCTGCTCAAGGAGCTGGCGCAACCGGGCCTGGGGCTGGAGCAACTTTTCACCCGGGTACGGACGAGCGTTTACGAAGAAAGCAAGGGCAAGCAGATTCCATTTAGTTACTCGGGACTGATCGGGGAGTTTGTGTTTCGCCCGATGGAGGCGAAAGCGCCCATGCCGGAGCCGCCCAAAGCCTTGCCGCTGCCGCCGGCAACGTCGGCAGCTGGCGCGTCGGCAGCTGGCGCGTCGACACCTGGCGCGGCGCTGCCTAGCTTTGGCGAGAAACGCGCGAATGCCAAGGATGGGCAACGCTATGTGTTTGTGCCGCCGGGGCGGTCGATCATTGGATGCTATCCGGCCGATACCTGCCAGGAGGGGGATCTGGCGGGAAGGGAAGTGCAGACCGCGTCGGGCTTCTGGATCGGTGAAACGGAGGTGACGCGCGAGGCCTATCAGAAAGTGATGAACCAAGTGCCGCCGCTGCAGTTGGAGGCGCATAAGAAGATGGCGGTGGCGTTGCAGATGCGCTTGCCCGTCACGGATATCGCGGCGGCGGACGCGCAGAAATATTGCCTGCGGGCGGGGATGCGCTTGCCGACGGAGTTCGAATGGGAGTTCGCGGCGCGAGCCGGCTTCTCCATGAATCAGCCGCCGGACCTGGAAGGCTACGCCTGGGTGGCGCCGGAGGGCGCCAGCAGTATCGGGGAGCTCTTGAGGCGGGGCGCTTATCCGCACCCGGTGGGGCAAAAGCAGGCGAACTCATGGGGCCTTTATGACATGTTGGGCAACGTGGGAGAGTTCGCGATGGCGGCCAACGACCAAACGAAGATCGTGGTGCGTGGAGGCAGTTTTGTGCAAACGCGGGACAAGGTGCGTTTTGCAAGGCGCTATGCGCTGCCGGACACCGCCTCACCCTACATGAATTTCGGTTTTCGCTGCGCGGGACCGGCGCTGCCCTAGGGCGTTTGGAGGGCGGCGTTTAACTTTTCTTTACAGATGCGTTGAACCCGTGCCGCGACTAGGCGCCGTCAGTGGAGTTAGAGGATTTATCGATGTTTTCCTTCTTACGAAACGCGTTGTGGTGTTTAACGCTCACAGCTGGCGCGGCGATGGCACAGTCCAAGGGGGCACTTACTCAAGTTAGTCCCGCAATTTACGACAATGCCTTGATGAAGGGCTTTCTCGCCCAGTATCTGCGTCTGACGGAAGCGCAGATGGTGCAGATGGATCTGGTCTTTGCGCAGGCGCGCGCGCAATTGTTCCCCTGGAACGAGAAATTGAAGCAAACGCAAACGAAGATCAACGAGGCGCTCAGCGGCGAGGCGAAGGCCGAGAAGTGGAAGCCGCTGGTGGCGCAGTTCGCCGAGGCGCAGGGCAAGGTGCTGGAGGTGGAATGCGTGGCGCTGGTGAAGTTCCAGGCGCTGCTCGACGGGGACCAACGCTTTAAGCTGACGCAATTGAGCGCGGTGGAAGTGACGACGAATGAGCAAGGCCAGCCGGTGGTGGCGTATCAAACCGTGGGCGAGGTGCAGTGATGCTTCGTTTGAGTTTCTTGCTTTGCGTGGCGCTGGCGGCCTGGGGGCAGTATGTTCCCAATCAATACATCGTTGAATTTGAAGATGGCGCAGTGCAGCCGGCGACGAACCGGAGCGCCGAAAAGGGCTATCGCGTTAAGGCCAGAATGCGGCGGGTGGCCAACGCGATGGTGGTGGAAATGGAGGAGGGCCAGGCGCCGCAGCGGAGCGCCTTCGCCAAGGTGAAGCGGATTCATAAGGTGAGGATCTTCCGGCCCACGCTGGACCGCGCGGCCAGTGTACACGCGCTGGAAGCGGCGTGGCGGCAAACGGGGCAAAGGAACGCCGGGGCGGGCGTCAAGATCGGCATTATCGATACGGGGATCGAGATCACGCATCCGGGCTTTAGCGGAGAGGGCTTGGAGGCGCCTCCAGGCTATCCAAAGGGCGATGCGGCCTACACGAATGCGAAGGTGATCGTGGCGCGGAGCTATCCCCAACTGTGGCAGCGGCGCGACCCGGACAACACGCCGAACGATCGCATTGGGCACGGCACGGCGGTGGCGATGGCGGCGGGCGGCGCGTTGCATGAAGGTCCAGTGGGCACGATCTCGGGCATGGCGCCCGGGGCTTATCTGGGCGTGTATAAGATCTTCGGTTCGCCGGGCGTCAACGACGGTGCGACGGACGCGGCGATTCTGCAGGCGATTGAGGACGCGGTGGCCGACGGGATGGACATTATTAACTTGAGCCTGGGCTCGATTCTCGCGCCGCGTCCGGAGGACGACATCATTGTGCAGGCGCTGGAGCGCGCGGCGGCGGCGGGGGTGATCGCGGTAGTGGCGGCGGGCAATGAAGGACCGGGGTTCGCGACGCTCGCTTCTCCCGCGACGGCGCCCAGCGCCCTAAGCGTGGGGGGCAACGAGAACAGCCGCGTCTTTGCCTCGGCGGTGGAGGCGGGCGGCGTAACGGTGAAGGCCATGACGGGCTCCCGCACGGACGCGCAGGGCAGCGTGAGCGGGTTGTTGGTTTCGATTCGCTCCGAGGACCCCTCGGAGCTGGCCTGCACGGCCTTGGCCGCCGAGAGTTTGCGGGACCGGATCGCCTTGATCCAGCGCGGCACGTGCACCTTTGAGACGAAAATTTTGAACGCGGCGGCGGCGGGCGCCCGGGCGGCAGTAGTCTATTCCGACGAGGCGCAGCCCGAAGACTTCTTTACGATGGAGACGGGCCGGGCGACATTGCCGGCGGTAATGGTGAACTATGCCGACGGGCGCAGTTTGCTCGAGCGCGCGGGTGACGCGGGGGCCGAGGCCACGCTGCGTTTGGCCCCGCAGGCCTTTGAGGCGGACCCCAATCGTTTGGTGAGCTTCTCTTCGCAGGGACCCCTGCCGGGCGTTGGCTTGAAGCCGGACCTGCTGGCCGTGGGAAGCGGCGTGTTGACGGCGGCGCAATCGAACACTCCGGCGGGAGACATCTATTCGACCAGCCGCTATGCGCTGCTGGATGGGACGAGCTTTTCGGCGCCCATCGCGGCGGGAGCTCTCGCGGCGCTTAAGAGTGCGCGGCCCGGCCTGGACGCCGCGGCCTATCGAGCGCTGCTGGTGCAAGGCTCGCGGGCGCTGGCCAATCTGCCGTTGGCGCAACAGGGAGCGGGCGTGATGCATCTGGAGGCGGCCCTGGGCTCGACGGTGCTGATGAATCCGGTGAGCGTATCGTTTGCTGCAAACGCGCAGACGGTAACGCTGCGGAGCCTCAGCGCGGAGCCGCAGATATTCCAGCTCAATGTAGAGGCGCGCAAGGGTACGGCGCCGCAATGGAGCTCGTCGACGGTGGAGCTGGGCGCGAGCGGCGAAGCAACCCTCGAGTTGCGCCTGGATCTGGAGCAAGTTCCGGCGGGCACGCACGAAGGATACGTGACGCTGGCGGCGCCCAATGGGACAGTACTGCGGATGCCGTATTGGTATGGCAAAGCGCGCGCCGAAGCCAAGCAAATTCAAATCGTGACGCAATCGACCACGGCGAGAACGGGCGCGCCGGCGCGGGATCTGATCTTGTTTCGCGTACTCGACGAAAACGGACTGACGCTTGCCGGACGGCCGGAGGTGACGGCCGTCAGCGGCGGCGGGAGCGTAGTGGAAGTGGAGGACCGTAGCGGCGACGTGGCGGGAGCGTTGGGTCTGCAATTGGTGCTGGCCCGGGGCACGAACACCTTTGAGATCAACGCCGGCAACGGCGTGACGGCGCGGGTGTCGTTTCTAGGCCTCTAGCGCTTAGGCCAGAACCCAGGAAGCGGCGCGCAACTTGCGGGCGGAATCTTCGAGCGCCTCGGGGTGAACGCGGGTCTCGCCGACGGTGGTCATGAAATTCGCGTCCCCGTGCCAGCGCGGAACCAAGTGAAGGTGGAGGTGTCCGGCCACGCCCGCGCCCGCGACGCTGCCGATGTTGAAGCCAATGTTGAGGCCATCGCAGCGGTAGACCTGGCGCAGGTTGCGCTCTGCCAGGCGAGCATAGCGCATCAATTCGAGCCAGGCGGTTTCGTCCAGGTCCTCCAGGCGGGCCACATGCGCGTGCGGAGCGATCATCATATGGCCGTTGGTGTAGGGAAAGCGGTTGAGCAGGCCATAGCAGGACTCTGCCTCAAAAAGCAGGAAGTGTTCTTCCCGCGGCGCGCAAAAGATGCAAGCGGGCTGTTCGCCGGAAGTGACGTAGCGGTATCGCCAGGGACTCCAAAGATGATCCACAGGATTCGGCTGCCGAGACGCCTAGGCTTCCGGCAACGCGGGCGGCGGCGTGGAAGGGGGTGCGGGCGCGGCGGGATCAATGCCGTCGTTCACCAGATCCTTCAATTCCTTGGATGGTTTGAAATAGGGGATGCGCTTGGAGGGCACCTCCACGCGTTCGCCGGTCTTGGGATTTCGCCCGATCCTGGACTGGCGCTGGCGCGTACGAAAGCTGCCAAAGCCGCGGATTTCGATCTTCTCGCCGGTTTTCAGACTGCGCACCACGCTGTCGAAAATGGAATCGACGATCACTTCGGAATCCTTTCGCGTGATTTCCACGACGCGAGACACCTCATCAATTAAGTCGGCCTTGGTCATGGACCTTTATCGCTCCTCCTCTTCGCTGTTCTCTTCACCCGACGGGACGGCGCCAAAAGCGGCGCTGGCCTCCTGCGCCTGCTGCTGGTAGCCTTTGACGCGCTGCCGGTCTTTTTCTTCGCCGGCACTCTTCATGCTGAGTCCGATTTTCTTTTCGTTCTCGCTCATCCGGATGATCTTGAAATCGTGTTCGCTGCCGACGGGCAGAACTTCGAGCAACTGAGCGCTGGTACGGCCGCGAACGGGTTCGTCGCCTTGGGGCGGTACTTCCGAATTGTGGCAAAGACCTTCGACGCCCGGAGCAAGTTCGACGAAAACGCCAAATTGCGCGGCGCGCACGATCTTGCCGCGGACGATCTCGTTGACCATATGGGTCTGGAAATAGCTCTCCCAGGCGTCCGGTTCCAGCTGCTTGATGCCAAGGCTTAGGCGGCGTGCGCCGGAATCGATCTGCAGAATGACGGCCTGCACCATCTGGCCCTTTTTGAGCAGTTCGGAGGGGTGCTTGACGTGCTTGGTCCAGCTCATATCGCTAACGTGGACCAGCCCGTCGACACCTTCTTCGATTTCAATGAAGGCGCCGAAATCGGTGAGCTTGCGCACGCGGCCTTCGACGACGCTGCCGATGGAGTAGCGTTCGCCGAGGGTGGTCCAGGGGTCGGCTTCGAGTTGCTTGAGGCCAAGGGAGACGCGCTTATCCTGCGGGCGAATATCGAGCACGACGGCTTCCACCATGTCGCCGGCCTTGACGACCTTGGAGGGGTGCTTCATACGGCGGCTCCAGGTCATCTCCGAAATATGGATGAGGCCTTCGACGCCGGGTTCGATCTCGACGAAGGCGCCGTAGTCGGTCACGCTGACGACCCGGCCCCCTAAATGAGAGCCGATGGGGAAGCGTTCGACGGCCGTTTCCCAGGGGTCGGGGTAGAGCTGCTTGAGGCCCAGGGAGATGCGGCCTTTTTCCTGGTCGTAGCGGAGCACCTTGACGGTGATGGTTTGGCCGCTTTCGACGAGTTCTTTGGGATGGTGGACGCGGCCATAGCTTAAGTCGCTGATGTGCAGGAGGCCGTCGATGCCGCCCAGGTCGACAAAGGCGCCGTATTCGGTGAGGTTCTTAACCACGCCCTCGAGGATGGAGCCTTCCTGAATGTTTTCGAGCGTGGCACTGCGGCGGGCGTTTACTTCTTCTTCGACGGCCATGCGGCGGCTGACCACCACATTGCCCTTGCGGCGGTGCAGTTTGATGATACGGACGGGAATGTCCTGGCCGATCAGTGCGTCGGTATTATGGGCGGGCTTGACGTCGATTTGCGAGGAAGGCATGAAGGCGCGCACGCCGACATCGACGCTGAGGCCGCCTTTGACTTTTTCCAGCACGCGGCCCATAACGAGCAGATTTTCGTTCATGGCCTGCTCGAGCGTGTCCCAATGGCGGAGGCGGCGGACCTTTTCGTGTGAGAGGTAGAGGAAGCCTTCGGGCGTGGAGCCGGGGCGCTCGATCATCACTTCGATCTGGTCGCCGATGTTCAACTCTTCGGCGAACTGGAAACGCGAAACGATGCCTTCGGACTTTTGGCCGATATCGACAATGACGTCGCTTTCGTTGACGGAAATGACTACGCCGGCCAGGATCTCGCCGTCGCTGTGGTCGCCGTGGTGCTCCCCTTCGGGATGGCCGAACTCTTCGAGGAATTGACCATAGTCGGGATCGTCGAGCAGGGAGGCGTCAAAGGACTCCTCGGCGCCGGTGGAGGCTGGGGAAGCATTTGGAATGGGTGCACCGGGAATGGGTGCGCCGGGAAGGGCAGGGTGGCGCACTTCGGCATCGGGTTCTAGGTTCAGCGGCGCCTTAGGCATCCGCTCATCGGGCAAGCTGGCCATTGCCGAATCTCCATTGCAATACTGCAAACTCAAGAGTCTAAGTACAGGCTATCGCGGGCAAGACTTTTTCGAGGGCGGCCAGCGACGGGGCCGAGCCACTCGGGAAGACTGCTGCAAAGGAATGATTGCGGACAACCCGTTGAATCTACAGTATTTCAGATCTTAGCCAACGGCGCGGACGGTGTCAATCGCAGTAGAATTTTGGAGTATGTCTAAATTCTTATACTGCCTGGTATTGGCGGCTAGTCTGGCTAGCGCGCAAGTGGGACGGGAAGCGTTTGGAAGCTGGAGGGAAACTGCGCGATTGCGCCTGGAGGCCGAGGGTAAGGAACTCGATTACGTTCGGGAGCAGCTTTATCTGAAGGGCATACCGGTGTGGGGCCAGGAGGCCGTGCAACTGCGAGGAGAAGAACGATTTGAGACGGCGGCGTGGAAGCTGCGCGGCAATGAGGCGACCCCGGACTTTACGCTGGGTGAGGTTGCGGCGGTTGCCATCGCGAAGGAAGATCTGGGATGGCCGGAGGCGCGCATTGCGATGGCCGACCGCTGGTACCGGCGCGACGACATTGGCGAACTGCGGCCGCTGTGGCGGGTGATTCTTGAAAAAAGCCCAGCCGAGGTGAGGCGCGTGCTGGTGGACGCCGGGAGTGGGAAGGTGGTGGAGGTTTATGAATTGACGAACCGCCAGACGGCGCAGCGGGGTTTCGGGATTCCCACAAATCCATTGTTCAGCGGGATTCAGGATGTGGCGCTGCCGGGATTGAGTGGGGCCGCCAATCTCAATGGGCCGAACATCCGCGTGTTTTCTTATCAACCGATCGCCTTTGGCGGCGTGCCGTTTTCGGCCCTGGGCACGCCCACGACGCAGCTAGCGCGGGCAGACTCGCGCGGGAATTTTTACTACTCGCCCTCAGACCCTCGATTTTCCGAGGTACAGGTTTACTACGGAGCGGCGCGGGCGGCGGACTACATTCGCTCCCTCGGCTTTTCGGGCCTGAACCGGCAATTTGACGCGGTTGCCTACTACTTCGATCCGCAGTATCCCTTCGATGTGAACGCGTTTTTCAGCCCTACGGTTTTCAATGGGCGCGGTGGGATCTTTTTGCAAGTGAACCGTCTAGGGGCCGACACGGCCTTTGATTCCGACGTGATCTTTCACGAGTACGGGCACGCGACCGTCCATGCGATCGTGAACAGCCTGAACAGTTCGCGGGCCTTTGGCGCGGTGAACGAGGCGTTTGCCGATTACTTTGCCGCGAGCTACTTTGACAGCCCGGCGATCGGCGAGTTTTTTCCCTATCTCAGCCCCAGCCCGAACTTTCTAACGCGCGAGGCATTTTTGCGCACGGTGGATAACGAGACGATTTACCCGGACGACGTGCGGGGCCAGCCGCACCAGGATTCGCTGATGTTCTCGGGAGCTCTATGGGACATCCGGGAGGCGCTGGGCAGGCAGCGCGGCGACGCGGTGGCGATCAATGGCCTGGCGCGCATGAACGCCACGACGGCGTTCTATAGCTGCGCAACGCAATTGGTAAACGCGGCGCGCAGCCTTTATGGCAATGCGGTGGGCGAACAGGTGCGGGCGATCGTGGCGGCGCGGGGCTTGGTGAGCGATGCGGCGCGCTTTGCCGAGGCGGCCGAAGATACGCAGTCGGGCGTGGTGAGGACGGGCACGATCTCGGCCAATGCGCCGAATTCGACGTTGCTGGCGGCCGACGATTTCCGCATCGTGGTGCCGACGCGGACGCGCGGCTTGCGCATTGAGGTAGAGGCCAATCCCAGAACGGCGCCCATTCGCGCTTACATTCGCTTCCGGACGGCGGTGGACATCCAGAACGGGCAGATCGTTTCCGACTATGTCTTGAATGGTTCAACGGCGGAGCCGGGGGTTCTCGATGGAACGATTGCCTTTAACCTGAATCCGGAATTGCAGCAAGGCGAATACTACGTGGTGGTGGCGAACCGGAGCGGCGGGCCGATCAACTACGCGCTGCGGATGACCAACCAGCCGGACCCGGTGGGGCAGAACAGCTTCGTGACCGCGTTGAGCCCTGGAGTGACGTCGAGCGGATCGGCGCCGAACAACTTCCTGAACAGCCGCCAATTCCGCATCGACGTGCCGCCCGGGACGACGGGCATGGAGGTGGTGCTGGAAGGAGACCGCGACGTGGATCTGTACTTAAATCACGGGCAACCGGTGCGCCCAGGCGGGGAAGGCTTGCCGCTGGCGGAAGGAATTTCGAACTCGGTCGAGAACACAGAGCGCATCGTGATCACCGGGGCGACCGTGCCGAATCTACGTTCCGGTTCCTACTATGTGGCGGTGCAGAACTACGACCGGACGGCGTCGTCGCAGTTCCGGGTACGCGCGACCTTCCGTAACGACGCGCCCTATGCGGCGTCACCCGAGGTGGTGCCCGCGGGCGAGAGCCGCAACTTGTTTCTTCCCGCCAGCACCAACACGGCGACACTCTTAACGCGCCAGTTCCGGGTAGACGGCCAGATCGGTTGGACCGGCGTGCAGTTTGAGGCGACCTCGAACTCGAACGTGCTGATGCTGATCCGGCGCGCGCAGGCGGTGGTCTTCAATAACGGGATCCCCGAATACGACGCGTCGCTCCTGGTTTCGAGCGAGACGGCGCGCATTACTTTTGACGCGAACTCGACGCCGCCCTTCCAGGTGACGCCTTACTACATCGCTTTCCTGAGCTTGTCCGATACTGGCGGCAGCTTGAACTTCCGCTGGAATTCGTTACCCCTGGCGGCGGGCGCCGGGCCTCGGATCAATGCCGTGGTGGACGGGGCGAGCTTTGCGCCGCGCATCAGCCCAGGGGCCTGGATCACAATCACGGGCGAGGGACTGGCGCGCAGCACACGCCTGTGGGGCGATTCCGACTTTGTGAACGGACGGCTGCCGACGGCGCTGGATGGCGTGAGCGTGACCGTAGGCGGCACACCCGCCTGGATCTATTTCGTGAGCCCTAATCAATTGAATGTGCTGGTGCCGCAGGGCTTGGCGCCGGGTACGCGCGATGTGGTGGTGAGCCTGGATGGACGCCCGTCGACGGTGTTTAGCGCGCTGGTGCAGACGGCAACTCCTGGGCTTTTCCGCTTCGATCCGCTAGGGCGGCGTTATGCGGCGGCGGTGTTTGCTTCGGGCGAGTTCGCGGGACCGGCGGGGCTCTTCGGCTCGGCTCTGGCCACGCGCGCGGTGCGCAAGGGAGAGGTAGTGCAGCTTTTCGCGACGGGGCTCGGCAACGCGGGCACGCAAGACGGACAGATACCCGAAGCGTTGGGGGACCTGACGAGCCGTGTGAGCGTGACGATCGGCGGGCAGCCGGCGCGGGTTGTTTTTGCCGGCCGGACTTCGCCGGGACTTTACCAGATCAATGTGGAGGCGCCGCGTACGGCGGCCACGGGGGAGAACCAGGTGCGCGTGACAATCGGCGGGGCGAGCAGTCCGGAGGGAGTTTTCCTCGTGGTGGAGTGACGCATTTCGGCCATCGGTCTCGCTTGTTCTTCCAGATCGAAGAACAGGGCAACCATTTACAGACTGACCTCCGGCTGGACCCTGCAAACCAATGGAGGCATGGAACTCGGCAAGGGGCTCTCGGCGATGGGGCTCTCGGTGGACTGCGCCGCGCGCAGCGTGGGCATGAGCGCCCAGCGCTATGACAGCGCGAGGAATCGCCTGCTGGAAATGAAACTGAGAATGACGCGGACGGGCCTCAAGGGCGGCTTCGAGATATCGGTGGATTTGCTGGAGTCTCTCACCGGCGCATAAGTGGCGGCCTTCAAGGCGGAATACAACCGGACGCCCATCGGGATCAACTCTTTAGCTCGGCATGGGCACGACCATCGAGGACCAGGATCCGAACTGGCTGCAAAAGGTGGTGGATAACTCCACCAGCAGCACGCTGGGTGGAAACTGGGCCAAGTTCAATGCTGCCAATCTGCCCTGGAACAATGCGCGCGCCGCCAGCCCCATCGAGATGAACGACGTTTCGATTTCGGCCAAGGTGGAATGCTCGGTGGCGCTGTTTTCCGGGCAGATCAGCGTAGTGGAGATGCGGCGCGCCTATTAGAAGAGGATCTTCATGACCAGCACGACCTGGCGCGTCTGGTTGTTCTGGGCGGGGTTAAGCTGGCCAAAGCGCGGGTCGGTAACGTTGGTGGAAGCCTGCTGGGCGAAGTAGGCATAGTCGAAGGCGTTCTGGAAGTCGGCGCGAATTTGCCAGCGCACGCGCTCAAAGAAGCGGAACTCCTTGTAGGCCGAGATTTCCCAGCTTTCCAGATGAGGGCTGCGGACGTCGGGGAAGCGCGTGGGGAAGTCGCGTAGGGTAAACGGCGCCTGCGCGGTGCGGGGGAAGAGCGTGACGTCGTAGTACTTGTCAAAGAAGGGGTTGAAGCTGTCGCGGCCTTGGGCGCGCGCGAGGTCGTCGCGTTGTTCGTCGCTGAGCTTGGCCGAGCGGGCGGCCAGCGGCGCGGCATTGGGGAAGTCAAAGGGGCTGCCGGAGCGGATGAAGTATTGGACGTTCAGATTCCAGCCGCCCAGGATCACATTCCCGACGGGATTCATATTGCCGAGGAAGCGCTTGCCCTTGCCGAAGGGCAGCTCATAGGTGCCCACGGCGGAGAAGGTGTGGGGGATGTCGTATTGCTGGAGGCGCTGCTCGAGGCGCGTGTTCTCGAGATTGGAAAGATCCACATCCTGGTTGTTCTGGAGCGTGACGCGTTCAAGAGTCTTTGACCAGGTATAGGCGGCCTGGAGCAAGAGGCCTTCGGCGAAGCGGCGGGTCATCTTGAACTGAAGAGAGTGGTAATTCTGCCCGCCGATGGGGACGTTGTTAATCGAGACGGAATCAAAGTGCGGGTAGGCCACGAGGAGACGGCTGCGCGGAACGGTGGCGCCATTAAGGGCCGAGCCGGGCAGGAGGCCGCGGAAGGGGTTCGGCACTTGAGCGTTGAAATAGGCCGGGCGTTCGGCGACGGGCAGGCGCGTGAGCTCGGCGCCGGAGACGAAGTTCAGCGGTACGGCGACGGGCAGGCGGCTGGTGAGGTTGCCGGAGTAGCTCAGGTCGAGCAGGTAGCGGTTGCGGAAGCTGCGCTGGAAGCCGGCGGAGAACTGTTGGGAGTAGGGCAGGGGACGGTCCAGGTACTGCGCGGTGACACCGAGGCCAAGGTTAGTGGCCAGGCCTTGGGAAGAGCCGATGCGCTGCTGGAGGCCGCTGGGGAAGAGGTTGGAGGGAAAAGGATCGTTGATGAAGGCGGCGGGCCTCAAGTTGCCGTCGGTGGAGGCGATGACGCTGGTGGGCTGGGAGAAACCGGTGGCGGGGCCGGCGGCGTTTTGGCCGAGGTAGCTTAAGCCATAGCCGCCGCGGAAGACCCATTGCGGTCGGAACTGCCAGGCCACACCGATGCGGGGCTGCCAGTTGTTGAGGTCGCGATTGAAGGCGCTGCGGTTGTCGGCGTTGGCAAAAAGGAGGCCGCCGCGCAGATTTTGACCGGGCACCTGGAGGGGGCTGGCTTGATCGAAGGCGAAGCCGCGCACCTGGCGGTCATAGCGTTCGGTGATAGGGGATTCGTAGTCCCAGCGCAAACCGAGATTGAGGGTCAAGGTGGGGGTGAGCTTCCAATCGTTCTGGAAGAAGAAGGATGTGTAGAAGTTCTTGTAGGCGGGCCAGACATTCTTTTCGACGTTGCCGGAGGTGATGGCGCCGGTGAGGAAAGTGGCGATTTCGTTGCCGGAGAGAGCGTCGGCCTGGAGGGGATTGCGCTGCGTCCAATTGCGGCCGAAGTTGTAGGTGCCGCTGGCGGCGCCGGGGTTGTGGTTGTTGGAATTGTACTGGCGGAGCTCCGCGCCGAACTTCCAGGTCTGGCGGCCGCGGACCCAGGTCATATTCGGCTGGATGGAGTAGGTGTCCTGGGTTTCGTAATTGGCCGTGCGCGTGGAGCCCAGGGGGGAATAGTTGTTGCCGGAGAAGTTGAAGCGGGGGTATTGCAGGAAGTCAAACTGGCTCACGAGGCTGGCGGGGAAGCCGAGCTCGGTGGGGTTGAAGTCGCGGCCGAAGACGTTACCGGAGAAGCCTTCATAACGGGCGAGGCCGCCGCGGAGGTTGAAAAGCATGGAGGGCGAAATCGTGTAGGTCCAATCGGCGCCCCAGTTGCGGGAGATGCGCGTGGAGGGAGCTTCCGTCGAGGGTTCCGCGGCGTTGGTACCCCATTGCACGCGGGCGAAGTTGTTCCAGGGGGTCTGGCCGTAGCGCCAGGATAGGCGGGAGCGGGAAGAGAGGGCCCAGTCCATTTTGCCGAGCCATTGGTCGTAATCGTTGGTGGAGGAGTTGACGAAAAGGTAGTTGTTCTGGCCGTCGAGGGACTCGCTGACGCGGTTGGGGGCGGGGAAGAAGGAGAGCGCTCTAGTGGCTACGGGATTGAGGCGATTGGAGGGAATGCGGTTCGCGGGGAAGGCGGTGCGGGTAGGGCCGGTGAGGGGGTCGAAGATGAGAATGGGCTCGTTGCGGTTGGTGACGAGCGAGGAAAAATCGCCAAGGCGTTGGGCGGCGGTGGGAACGGTCCAGAGCTGGGTTTGCGGATTGCGCTCGCGAAGGCTTTCGAGCGAAATCAGCCAGAAGAGTTTATTGCGGCCATCAAAGACTTTAGGGATGAAGACAGGGCCGTCGACCCGGAAGCCGTAGGTGTTGTTGCGATAAACGGGACGCGCGATGCCGGCGGCGTTGCGGGAGTAGCCGTTGGCGTTGAGCTTTTCGTTTTTGAAGAATTCAAAGAGCTCGCCGTGCAGCGAATTGGTGCCGGTGCGTAGGTTAATCGAAGTAGTGCCGCCGCCGACGCGGCCGTACTGGGCGTCGTAGGTGTTGGTGACGATGGAGACCTCTTCAATGGCCTGGAGGCCGGGCGCGAAGCTGGCGCTGCGGGAGCCGCGCGTGGAGGTAACGCCGTCGATCAGGATTTCGTTCTCGCCGCTGCGGCCTCCGTTGATGGAGACGCCGTTGATGTTGCCGAAGGCGTAGAGCTCATAATTGCCCCAGTAGTTGGAGGTCTTGGTGACGCCCGGCAGGATGTACTGAAACTGGAACATGTTGCGGCCGGCGGTGGGGATGTCGGAGATGAGCTTTTGGGTGATAGTGCCAACGCGGTCCGCCGATTCGGTTTGCAGCAGGGGCGCGTCGGCGGTGACGGTGACCTTTTCGGAGAGCGAGCCGACTTCGAGCTGGATGCTCAAGTTGAAGCGGTCGGAGGCGGCCAGCGTGAGTCCCTCGCGTTGCGCTGTGCGGAAGCCTTGTTTTTCGAAGCGGAAATCATATTGGCCCGGCGGCAGGAAGGGCGTCAGGTAGCGGCCGGATTCGTTGCTGGTGGCGGTGTACTCGACGCGGCGTTCCACGCTGATCGCGGTGACTTTAACGGCCGGCACGGCGGAACCGGAAGCGTCGGTGATGTTGCCGGAAACCGTGGCGCGGAATTCTTGACCTAGGCAGGCAGAAACAAGAGCGATTAGGAGCAGTGTGAGGAGGCGCACCGCTCGAAGGTAGCAAGAGCGATTGACGATTTAATGAATCGCCGCCGCTCCTGGCCCCGAGGCCGCTATGGGATCATGACAATCGTTTGATCAACTACGACCCACACAAATGGATGGACCATTTCTTCGACCTGCGCGGCTCCCTGGTGAAGGAGATTTCAGGGCGCGTGTTGAGTTGCGTTATCTGGGCGGCGCTGGTGGTTTGGGTGGACACAAAGTTTTTTAATCTAGGGATTTCGTCGTTGTTGCATCAACTGGTGGGATTGGCGTTGGGCTTGCTGCTGGTGTTTCGGACCAATGCTTCGTATGACCGCTTCTGGGAGGGGCGCAAGCTTTGGGGCGGCATCGTGAACGAGACGCGGAATTTGATCCGGCTGGCGGTGGCGCATTTTGAAGCGGAGCGAGACCGGGACTTGCTGGTGCGCTTGGCCCGGCTGACAGCCGCGTTCCCGGTGGCGGCGATGCATCAATTGCGAGGAACGCAAGGCAGCACGGGAGAGGTGGAAGTGGAGCCGTTGATGCGGGCCCAACACGCTCCCTTGGCAGTGGCCACAAGGCTGACGGAGACCGTGAGGCAGGCGCAGCGCCGGGGGGCCTTTGGCGAGGCGACGCTGTTGAGCTTCGACCAGAACATTCAGGCGTTGATTGGCTATGTGGGCGGCTGCGAGAGGATTCGCAAGACGCCCTTGCCCTTTGCGTATGTCGTGCACTTGCGGCGCGCGCTGGTGGCGTACTGCTTTACGCTGCCCTTTGCATTGGTGGACACGTTCGGCTGGGGAACCATCGTGGATGTGCTGGTGGTGAGCTATGTGTTCTTTGGCATCGAAGAGATTGGCGTCGAGATTGAGGGACCTTTTGGGCAGGACGACAACGACTTGCCGCTCGAGGAGATCTGTGGCACGATTCAAACCAATGTGTTTAGCCTGGTGGGGCTGCAGAGTGGCGAGCGGGAAAGGCTGATGGCGGAATGAGTTGGTTCGCCTCAGAGGCGATGGCGCAAGGCTACGCACTGGCTCGTCCGGCGCTGCATGAACGGATACTGGCGGCGGCCTTGGACCGACGCTATGAGAATGGATTGGACCTGGGATGCGGCGCCGGACTCTCTACCAGGGCCTTGCGGGGATGGGTGGCGCGGGCTTGGGGCGTGGACCCAATCGAGAGGATGGTGCGGGCCGCGCGTGGCATTGCACCGGATGCCGGGTTTTTGGCGGCAGCCATGGAAGCGCTGCCGTTAGGCGACGCTAGCGTGGACCTGGCGACGGCGGCGGGAAGTTTGAACTATGCCCAAGTGGACGTGGCGCTAGCCGAAACGGCGCGAGTGCTACGCAGGGGCGGGGCCTTGGTGGTTTACGATTTCTCGACGGGACGAAGTTTTAGCGGGAGTGCGGCGCTGGACGAGTGGTTTGCGGGGTTTGTGGAAAAGTATCCATGGCCGAGTGGAGACGGGCGTGTGGAGCTAAGTCCGCAGGCGCTAGAAGAGAGAGGCGGAGCGCTGCATTTTGAGGCGGGGGCCGAGGGCGAATGGCAGTTGCCGATGAGCGCGGAGCGTTATCTCAACTACGTGATGTCGGAGACCAATGTGGCGGCGGCTCTGGCTGGGGGTGAATCTGAAGGAGCGATCCGGGATTGCTGCCGGCGCGGCCTGGAAGAGGCCTTTGGCGGCGCGGAGCGGGAAGTGGTATTCCGGGGCTATTGGTCGAGACTGCGGTCCAACTGAGCGAGGTAAAAGGCCAGCAGGCGATAGGTGTCGGCGTAGTCGGATGCCCGGAAGGCGGCCATGGTGTCGCGGTCGGAATGGAGGATCGGGAAGTTTTCCTGATCGAGCGAATGGAACTCAATGGTGGGGATGTTCTTGGCGCGGAAGGAAGCGCCATCGGATTGGCCGACCTGGTCGACGTTGATGAAACGAAGGGGGAGCTTGAGGGCGCGGGCGACCTGATCGGCCGCGCTGGCCAGGAGCTTGTCGCTAAAACTGAGAGCGATGGCGGTTTGGCCGGCGCCCACGGAATCGATATTCACGACGGCCGAGAGCGCGGCCAGGAATTCGGGCGCGGGCTTCGTGGGGAGGCCCTTTTTTACCAGAGCTTTCGAGCCCAGGAGGCCCACTTCCTCTTCGGCGAAGGCCGCATAGACGAAGGTGTGGCGGCGCGGCTGCGAATGCAGAGCGCGCATCAGAAAGGGCAGCAGAACGACGCCTGAGGCGTTGTCGATCTTACCTTCGCCCGGCTTTACCTTGTCGAAGTGGGCGCCGACCAGAATGGCCTTGGAGGATTCGCCCGGCCAGACGCAGACGATGGTGGCGGGGATGGGCTTTTTGCCTAAGGGGACGGCAGCGATTTCGGGGCACTTGGCGCTGGTCAGTAGGTCTTGCGCTCGCTGTTGACGCTCGTCGTTTTTGAGTGGGAAGTTCAAAAGGGTGGATTCGAGAACGGCGGGCTCGGCCAGGCTTACGCTCAGGGCCGATTGCGCAAAGGAAGGGAGCGTGGCGAGGATGATTAATGCGACGGCTAACATGGAGCTAGGATAACTGCGGATGCGACTGCTGCCCATTGAAGAAACGAAAGTGCGGACGATTCTGTCGCCCGTGAGCGGTTTCTTGAAAGAGGCGGGATTTACCCACTCGCTCACGCCGGCGCGGAACTGCACCTACGGCTGCACTTATTGTTATGTGCCCACCATGCGCGTGCAGGCGGGGCTGCGCAAAGAGGATTGGGAGCACTGGGGCGATTATACGGTGGTGAAGACGAACGCCCCGGAACTGCTAGCCCAGCAGTTGCGGCCGGAGCAAGTAATCTATTGCTCACCGCTGGTGGACCCTTACCAGCCGGCGGAGATGAGTGCCGAACTGATGCCCAGGATACTGGAGCAAATTTACATTCGGCCGCCGAGAATCTTTGTACTGCAGACGCGATCCAAGTATGTGCTACGGGACGCGCATCTGCTGCAGGCGGTGGCCGAACACACCGACTTACGGATTAGTTTTTCGATCACGACGGACAGCGACGAGGTGAGGCGGCAGTTTGAGCCGCGCTGCGAATCGATTCCGGAGCGCGTGGAGACGGTGATGGCGCTGCGAGAGGCGGGATTAAACGTATATGTGACGCTCGCGCCGCTTTTGCCGTGCACGCCCGCGGTGTTGGCGGAACTCATCGCGCCGCTGGCGGAGAATCCAGTGATCGGGGACCCTTTGCATATCCGGGCAACCAAGAAGCGTGGGGCTACGACCCGGGATGTGGCGCTGCGGGTGCTGGATAAGCAGGGAAGCGTGCAATGGGCCGAGGCCGCGTTTCAAGCCGCGGTGGTGGAAGAATTGAAGAAGGAACTACATGCCCGCGGCCGCGAGTTTGCCGTCGGGCCGGAGGCTTTTCGATGGTTAACACAAGCGCGGGCGAGCTGATCTCCCGCAACCCCGCCACGGGTGCGGAACTGGGGCGCGTGCCCTTGGCCACGCGGGCCGACTATGAACAGGCCGTGGCGCGCAGCGAGGAAACGTTCCGGCGCTGGCGCTTGGTGCCCGCGCCGCAGCGGGGCGTGGTGGTGCGGGAAATCGCCGAGGCGCTACGGGTGCGTAAAGAAGAGCTGGGCCGGTTGGTCTCGCTCGAGATGGGCAAGATCTACCAGGAAGGCCTGGGCGAAGTGCAAGAGATGATCGACGTGGCGGACTTTGCGCTGGGGTTGTCGCGGCAGTTATACGGGATGACGACGCACAGTGAACGCGCGGGGCATCGGCTCTATGAACAATGGCACCCGTTGGGGCCGGTAGGTGTGATTACCGCGTTTAATTTTCCGGTGGCGGTGTGGGCGTGGAATGCGCTGATCGCGGCGGTGTGTGGGGATACCGTGATTTGGAAGCCCAGCGAAGACACGCCTCTCTGCGCGCTGGCCGTGCAGGATATCGTGGCGCCGGTCTTGCAAAAACATGGAGTGCCTGATTTGTTTCAGACCGTGGTGGGCGACGTGCCCACAGTGGGCGAGGCGATGCTGGACGACCGCAGGCTGCCGCTGATTTCGGCGACGGGTTCTTGCCGGATGGGGCGCATCGTGGCCGCGCGCGTGGGGCAACGGCTAGGGCGGACCTTGCTGGAGCTAGGCGGCAACAACGCGATCCTGGTGATGCCGGACGCGGACCGGGACCTGGCCCTGCGCGGCTGCGTGTTTGCGGCCGTGGGTACGGCGGGGCAGCGCTGTACGTCGTTGCGGCGCTTGTTCCTGCACCGCTCCATCGCTGGGGAGTTTCGCGAACGATTGAAAAAAGCCTATGGGCAGGTGCGGATCGGCGATCCGCTGGCGGCCGATACGCTAATGGGGCCGTTGATCCATGAGCGGGCCGTCGAGGCCTATGAGAAAGCGCTGGTGGAGGTGCGGGCGCAGGGCGGGGAGATCTTGTGCGGGGGGCGGCGGCGGGAGGGCAACTTTGTCGAGCCTACGATTACCGCTATCCGGCACGATGCGCCAGTGGTGCGGGAGGAGGTCTTTGCGCCCATCTTGCACACGATTGAATTTGACGAATTGGACGAGGCGATTGCTTGGAACAACGAGGTGCCGCAAGGCTTGTCGAGCGCGATCTTTACCAACCACGTGCGGGCGGCGGAGACGTTTCTATCGGCGCGCGGGAGCGATTGCGGGATCGCGAATGTGAATATCGGCACGAGCGGAGCGGAAATTGGCGGAGCCTTTGGCGGCGAGAAAGATACGGGCGGAGGCCGCGAGAGCGGGAGCGATTCCTGGAAGGTCTATATGCGCAGGCAGACGGTGACCATCAATTACTCCGATGCGTTGCCGCTGGCGCAGGGGATTCGCTTCGAGCTGGATTGAGCTTGCACTACACGGGAGCTATACTGTAGTGCATGAAGACGGAAGTCTACAGTTGGCGGCTTTCGATGACGCTGAAGCGGAAGCTGAGCGCGCAGGCGAAGCTAAAGAATACGACCATTGGCGCGCTTCTGGACGAAGCGGCCACCGAGTGGATAGCGCGGCAAAGCGAAGCCAAACGGCAAGAGCAAGAAGAGCGGAAGCGGATCATGAAAGCGGCCGAAGCGTTTTTCGGGACCATTGAAGATACCGAATCTGCCACGGCCGAGAATGTCCGGAAACGAATGGGCGAAGGCTTAGCGAAAAAATATGGACGCCGGCGCGCTGCTTGATACGGGGGCGATCTACGCGCTGCTGAGCCGAACCGACCATTGGCATCGGGCTTGCGTTGCGGCCTACCGAGAGTTCGATCGCCCGCTGGTGACTTCGCAGGCTGTCTTGACCGAGCTCTTCTATTTCACGCGCGGTAATCGCCTGAAGAGGGAAGCCGCTTGGGGGTTATTGGGTTCCGGGAGCATTCGAGTCGCCGATATCCGCAGCGATGAGTTGCCTCGTGTACAAGCTCTGATGGCGAAGTATGCAGATCGGCCGATGGATTTCGCGGATGCCACTCTCGTCCATCTGGCGGAGCGGGATGGCCTTTCCGATGTCTTTACCGTCGACCATGCGGACTTCTCGACCTACCGCATTCATGGGCGCAAACGCTTCCGCATCGTCCCCGAAGCGCGCGCCTAGTATGCCTTTTCGTCGCCCCGATAAGGCGCCCAGACGAGCGCCGTGAAGCCGATGCTAATGTTTGTTTTTTTGGGCTTAATGGCGACGGCTTCGACGGGAGCCTGGGCGGCATCCATTTGCGCGGCGATCTCTTGCGTGGCGGCTTCGACCTCTTGCTCCAGGGCGGCGAGTTGGGCCTGGAGCGCTTCGACGGTTTCGCCGGCGCGGGCGACGTCGCCTTGTTCCTTCAAGACACTGCCTGCTTTCTTGGCGGCGCTGGCGGCCTTGCCGATGTTGGTCTTGGAGATGGTCTTGCCGCGGCCGAAGACCGCGCCCAGTACGCCGCCCAGGATATCGAGCCCCGCGGAAACGGCCTGGGAGGAGCGCTGCTGTTCTTCGCGCTGCTTGGCCTGCATGGCCTTGCGGATGCGTTCTTCGAGGGCGGTAATTTTGGGATTGTACTTGGCCTGCAGCTTCTCGATGGCCGCGTCACGGTCTTCGTGCAGTTGGTGGGAAATGCGGGCGCGAAAGTCCGCCTCGCTTTCGCCAGGTTGCGAAAACGCTTTCACGTCGGGGGCCTTGAAGAGCCGGAGCTCCTCGAAGCCATAGATATGCGTGACCAGGTCTTTCTGCCAGGCGGTGTAGCTCTTGGCCTTGGTGGCCGCGCCAGACAGTTCGAGGTAACCGATGCCCTCGACCGGCTCGCCGTCGAGCTCATCGGGATGCAGGTCCACGGCTTCGCTTTCGCTCCATTCCACGGGCGTGTTGTCGTCCTTGACGGGCGAGAGGTAGACGCGATCGACGCTCGCATCGACGTTGGCCTTCGCGTCGGTGAATCGGACCTTCGCCGCCACGCAGAGATGCGGGTAATACATGAGACCTTCGGCTGCGCCACGCGGGGGAAGGAACTTCTGGATTACGTCCGGAGGCAGCACAGGACGGGCGGCGGCGGGGGCCAGATGCGGAGGCCTGATTGCGGCGCTCGCTGGAGAAGCGGCGGCGGGCGGAGTGAGGCGTTTGATTTGCTCGCGCGTTAAGGGCCCACGCAGATACGAAAGCGCCCAGCGCGTTTGAAAGATCACGGGCACGTTCTGGTGCACGTTGTTCATGAGGAAGACGCGTTTGCCGAGGCTGGAGAGGATCTGGCCGGTCTTCTCTTTATCGAAGGCGGCGCCGGCCTGGGCGCTTGCGCCGGAGAGGCCTTCCATGAGGCGCTCTTTGTCGCGTTCCGTCTGCAGGCGGCCGATGAACCAAGTGCCACAGTTGGCCAGGCCCTTGTAGTCGAGATCAACGGGATTTTGCGTTGCGAGCACCACGCCCACGCCGAAGGCGCGCGCTTGCTTGAGCAGGGTGAGCAAGGGCTTCTTGGAGGGCGGATTGGCAGTGGGCGGGAAGTAGCCGAAGATCTCGTCCATATAGACGATGGCGCGCAGGCTGGAAGTGCCGGATTGCTGGCGGGTCCAGGCGAGCGTCTCATTGAGCAGGAGCGCGACGAAGAACATGCGCTCCTGGTCGTTCAGGTGAGCGATGGAAATGACGGAAATTTTGGGCTTGCCCTGGGGGTTGCGCAGGAGCTTCGCGATGTCCATGCCCTCGCCTTCCATCCAGACGGCGAAGCCGGGGCTGGCCAGCAGATTGTTGATCTGCATGGCGAGCGCGAAACGCTCTTTGGAGGGAAAGAAGCTTTCCACGTCGAGCACGCCGATTTTCTTGAAGGGCGGGTTCTGCAGTTGCTCGATCAGGGCGGGGAGGTCCAGGTGCTTGCCGTCGATCCAGTTGGACTGAAAGACCTGGGAGAGGAAAATGTGCTCGCGGCTCTGGAGGGGATCGGCATCGATGCCGAGCAGGCCGAGCAGCGCCGTAGCGGCGTTGGAGACGCGGTCGGTAAAGAGTTCGCGGTCTTCGAGCACGGCCTCGCCGGGCGCTTCGAAGCTCTTGAGGATCGAAAGCGGGCGTCCCGTGCGGGAGCCGGGCGTGTAGATGGCGAAGTCGCAGGCCTCCTTGAGGCGCTGGATGCGGGGGCCGTCCTGGTGCCAGTCGGCCAGGCCCTTTTGCCAGAGTTCCGCTTGAGCTCGGGCGAAGTCGGCGGTGGATTGTTGCGCAAGTCGCGCTTCATCCTCGCTCACCCAGGGCTCGAAATCCGCGGGCGCGAGAGCGGGAAAGGTGAGCAAGAGATTGCCCAGGTCGCCCTTCGGGTCGATGATCAAAGCGGGGATGCCGTCCAGGGCGGCTTCCTCCAATAGGGAGACGCAGAGGCCAGTCTTGCCGCTGCCAGTCATGCCCACGCAGACGGCGTGGGTGACGAGGTGCTTGGATTCATAGAGCACCAGATTGCCGGTGCGTTGTTTGGAGTTAAGGTCGTATTGCTCGCCGAGGTAGAAGACGCCGAGCCCTTCAATATTGGCCATCGAGCTTAGTATGCCGTACTTGCCAGCCGATCAAGATCCAACTGAGGACCGCCGCCGCATAGAGCGCCGCGAGCAGATAGAGCGGCAGGTTCCAATCGTTGTACCACTCCACCAGGTAGGCCAGAACGATGGGCGAAAGGGTACCGCCGACTTGACCGGCGGTATTCATCGTGGCGGTCATCACAGCGGAATTTTCTTTGCCGAGTTCAATGCATATACTGAACGCGGCGCCCAGCGTGAACATGGTCATGCCAAAGGCGGTAGCGATGAGCGAGGCCGCCAGGAAAGGGTCTGCGGCCCGCGCGGCAAAGAACATGGCGACGGCCGAGACGACATAACTGCCGGCGGCCAAACCCGCGCGGCCCCAGGCGAGGCCAAAGCGCTTGGTGAGCACGTCGGTTAGCCAGCCGCCGCTTAAGTCCGCCGTGGCGGCGATGATCATCGGCAGGCCGGTGAACACGACCATCTCTTCTTTGGACATGCCGCGAATCTTTTCAAGGTACGTGGGCAGCCACGTGATGACGAAGTAGGTGCCCCAGGAATTGGCCGCGTGGGCGATGCACAGCGGGATGACGCTGGGCACGCGAAAGACGGCCCGCCAATCATGTGCATGGTGGCCGGGAGCAAGGCCGCGCTCGCGCTCGATCTTTTCGATCTCGGCTTGGCTAGTGCCGGGCTTATCGCGGGGTTCGTCGCGAAACCAGAGATACCAGGCGGTGGCCCACGTGAAACCGATGAAGCCAAAGACGACGAAGATCCAGCGCCAATGCATATAGTGCGCCATCCACACGACGAGGCCCGGCGTGAAAGCGCCCGCCAGATGCGCGCCGGCAAAGAAAATGCCTTGGACCTTGCCGCGTTCGCCGGCGGGTATCCATCGCGAAAACACGCGGCCGACGCAGGGCCAGGCGCCCGCCTCGCCCGCGCCAAAGAGGAAGCGAATCACCAGCAGGGAGGCCAGGTTCCAGGCTGCGGCGGTGGCGATGGTAAATGTGCTCCACCAGGCGACGATGCGCGTGACGACGCCGCGTGCGCCTAGACGGTCCGCCCAGGCGGCAGTGGGAATTTCAAAGAGGCCGTAGGCGATGGTGAAGGCGCTGAAGACCCAGCCCATCTGGATCTTCGATAGGTTGAGGTCCTTGCTGATGTCGCCCGCTAGGACGCCGACGCACACGCGGTCGAGATAGGTGATGGCGGCCAATAGGACTGTCATGCCGACGACGCGGTGCCGCATGGGGATGCCGGACGCGGAGTTTACAGACATGAGGAAGAGTGTTTCACACATCGCGCGATCCGTGGCGGGAAATGCCCGAATCTGTTGAAATGAAGAGGGTACGCATAATGGAAGCCTCGACGACGATCACCAAGGAAGAAGCGTCTGAAATCATCAAGGGCTTGCTGCCTTCGATTCCCGACCACGAACTGATCAAGAAAGTGACTTGCAGAATCGGGCCAGATTGGTTTGGCGAAGAGGCACTGTTTGTACGTGTGCGCTATGCGGATTCAGCCGTTCCCCTATTTCGCAGAAGTCACCCGGTGGTTCGAAAATTCCAAAGAGCCGTCTACAACGCCGTTCTTGCTCGCTATCCCGAACTTCCACTTTGGATTGAAATCGAATCCGAGAGCGAAGCAAAGAAGAAGTGAAGCCCTCCAAGGATCTATTGGATCAGGCGCGTCATCTTTTGCGGCTGAATCCGAGAAAACCTGCCCAGGTTAACCTGCGCCGTTCCGTATCCGCTCTCTATTACGCGCTCTTCCATGCGTGGACCGCCGAAGCCGCGTCCTGCCTTGCGATCCCTGCCGATTTGCGCGAGAACGTAAAAAGGTCGATCTCGCATGCCGAATTACGGAAGCTGTTTAACGGCGTGCGGGCTGAGGGGGTCGGAGTGGGTTCCTTTTGCAAGGTAGCCACTTCGAAGGAGTTGGCGGATTTTGCCGCCCTCTTTACCAAGCTGCAAGGCCGCAGGCTTTCCGCCGACTACGACTGGTCAGCGCGCTTTCAACTGCGGGATGTGGCCGAAGACCTTTTCGAAGTTGAAGCGGCACTTCGGAGATGGAGATCATTCGTCAAAGCAGGCGACGTGCAAGCTTTGCTGGCCATGACGGTAATTTCGAAAGAGCGGCTTCAGCCCCGCCGGGAGGACTAGCGACCCCGCCAATTCGTTGCATGGCAGATAGCGGCGGCGAGCGCGTCGGCGGCGTCAGCGGGAGGCTTGTCCGCCAGACCCAAAAGCGCCTTTACCATCAGCTGCACCTGATCCTTTTCAGCGTTGCCATAGCCCACCACGGCCAGCTTGATCTCTCTCGGGCTATATTCGTGAACTTCCGCCGGGCATTCGCGAGCAATGACCATCGCCACGCCGCGCACCTGGGCCAGCTTTAAGGCGCTCTGCTGATTCTTCGCGCCGAAGACTTCTTCGATGACCGCCGCGCCCGGCTGATACTGCGCGAGGACTTCCCGCAAGCCCCGGGCGATCACGAGCAAGCGGTCGGCCATCGCTTCTTTAGGATTGGTCTTCAAAACGCCGAAAGCGATGGCCGCATGACGCTTGCCATCGCTTTCGATTACTCCGTAGCCGGTGCGTTCCGTGCCGCAGTCGATGCCCAGGATACGCAAGGCGCTAGGCCATCGCTTCGACGGCGCTTTCGTCGGGTTCGTAGTTGGTATACACGTTCTGCACGTCGTCGTTGTCTTCAAGAATTTCCAGCAGCTTCATCAGCCCGCCCGCGTTCTTTGCCTCAACGGCCATCGTGTTCTTAGGGATCATGGCAATTTCCGCGCTGATGGTGGGAATGCCGGCCTTGGCCAGCGCTTCCACTACCGCGTTATGCGATTCCGGGGCGCTCAGCACCGTCCAACTATCGCCGTGATTCTGCACGTCGTCGGCGCCTGCGTCCAGGGCGATATTCATGAGCTGGTCTTCGCTCGCCTTTTCACCCTCAATCAGGATCTGGCTCTTGCGTTCGAACATCCAGGCCACGGAGTTGGGCTCGCCCATGTTGCCGCCGTTTTTCGAAAACATATGGCGCACTTCGCTCACGGTGCGGGTGCGGTTATCGGTGGCGCATTCGACGATGATTGCGGCGCCGCCGGGGCCATAGCCTTCGTAGGTGACCTCCTCGATCGTCGCCCCTTCCAGTTCGCCGGTGCCGCGCATGATGGCGCGCTTGATGTTATCCGACGGCATCGAAACGGCCTTGGCGGCTGTAACGGCGGTGCGCAGCCGCGGGTTCATGTCGGGGTCCCCGCCGGAGCGGGCCGCGATGACGATTTCCTTGATCAGACGGGTGAACATCTTGCCGCGCTTTGAATCGAGGGCGGCCTTTTTGTGTTTAATGGTGTGCCATTTAGAGTGGCCAGACATATTTCAATTCCTTGAACCAGTATCCTATAAGGACGCATCCGAGCATATACGTGGACTTGAACAATCGCAAAGACTTAATCTTTTTGATCCTCTCGGGTCTCTTTGTTTCCAACGCGCTGCTGGGGGAAATTCTGGGGGGCAAATTGATCCAGGCGGGGCCTTACATTATGAGCCTGGGCGTCGTGCCTTGGCCGGTCGTGTTTCTGACCACGGACTTGATCAACGAGTACTTCGGCAAGCGTGGCGTGCGGAAGCTGACCTTCATTACGGTCGGCCTGATCTTGTACGCCTTCCTGGTGATCTTCGTGGCAATGCAGATTCCGGCCGCGGCGGTTTCCCCCGTGCAGGACGAGGCCTTTAATTCAGTGTTGGGGCAATCGCAGTGGATCATCGCGGGTAGCGTGGTCGCGTTCGTCCTCAGCCAATTGACGGACGTCTTCGTCTTCTGGATGTTCCGCTCGCTGACCAAAGGCAAGCTGTTGTGGCTGCGCGCGACGGGGTCGACGGCGGTAAGCCAATTGATCGATACCTTCGTGATTCTCGGAATCGCCTTCTGGCTGCCGGGCAAAATCGAGACGAAAGATTTTCTCAATCTCGCCTTCACCAACTACACCTACAAGTTCGGGATTGCCGTCTGTCTAACGCCTTTGGTTTATGGCGCTCATTCCGCTATCGATCGCTTTCTGGGTCGGGAGGCGCACGTGCTCATAGAGACCGCCGCCGCCGAAAGTCAATCCGCTCGGCAGCCCGCGCGAGCCGCCTAAGGACCGACAATTAGAGACAGCAATGTCTCTCGTTTTCCATGTCGACATGGACGCCTTCTTCGTCAGCGTGGAAGAACTCTTCGACCCCTCGCTGAAGGGCAAACCCGTAGTGGTGGGAGGGAAGGGCAGCGACCGGGGTGTGGTTAGCGCGGCCAGCTATGAAGCGCGCAAGTATGGCGTTCACTCCGCCATGCCGCTTCGCACGGCCTACCAACTTTGTCCGCAGGCGATTTTCCTCGAGGGGCACATGCACCTCTACAAGGAATACTCGGAACGGGTGGAAGAGGTGCTGCAGAGCTTTACGCCCGTGGTGGAGATGGCCTCGATTGACGAGGCCTATCTGGATATGAGCGGCTGCGAGCGTTTGTGGGGGCCGCCGCTCGCAGCGGCACACCGTCTGCACGAAGGCGTCGCCGCCCAGACGGGCCTGAATTGCTCCATCGGCATTGCACGCTCCCGGCTGGTGGCCAAAATCGCCTCCGACCAAGCCAAGCGCAACGGAGTGTTGTGGGTACTGCCTGGAACCGAGGCGGAGTGGCTCGGGCCGCTCGAGGTGAAGCGGATCCCCGGTGTGGGCAAAGCGACGGAAAAGCAGTTGGCGGAAATTGGCATTCGCCGGATCGGAGACCTCGCGCGGCTGGACGAAGCCTTTCTCCAAAAGCGCTTCGGCAAATGGGGACTGGCACTTGCCGGAAAGGCGCGCGGCGCGGATGCCGGCGGCTGGTTCGACTCTCCGATCGGAGCCAACGAGCCGCCCAAATCCATCAGCCACGAGCACACCTTCCACGAAGATTGCTTGCAACCGGAATTACTCGAATCCACGCTCGCCCATCTGACCGAGAAAGTGATGAAGCGATTGCGGGAGCACGGTCTGTTTGCGCGCACGGTGCAATTGAAGTTACGAGTCAAAGACTTCACCACCATCACTCGCGCCCAGACCCTGGGGGAGGCCACGGCAATCGACCGCATAGCGCTGGAGGCGATTCTCGCTTTGTTTCGAGAAAATTGGCGGCCGTCCGGCGCCGCCACGGCCGTGCGCCTGTTGGGTGTGCAGGTCTCTCATCTCACCGAAGAGGAACCCCAGCCTAACCTTCTCACTGGAGCCGAAGACGAGAAGTGGCGCAAGGCGCTTCGGGCTGCCGACAAACTAAAGGACCGCTTCGGGGACAATACGTTGCATCTGGGAGCCGCCTTGGGAGGCATCTACCGGGATCGTGTCCACGAGGCGGCCCCGCGTGAGGCGCGGCGGAAGAGAAGCGGGAATTCGCGATAGAAGATTCCTCGGCGGAGAAAGTACGGGGTGGGTTGTGGCCGAGGACCCCTGAAGCGCCTGAATTGCGCGAGGTCAGAAAAAGGAATCTATTCCGTCGCGCCGGCGGCGAGGAGTCGGCGGACGATTTCATGGCTGTCCCGGAAGCCGATGCTTCGGGCGACCCCGAGCGGCGTGATCCCGCGTTCGTCGCGAGCATTGACATTCGCCTTGCGGCTTAACAGCAGGTCGATGCGCCGGATTTGCTGGCTGCTCACGGCAATGTGGAGGCAGGTCTCGGCAAGGTTGTTCACGCTGTCGATATCCGCGCCGGAATCGAGCAGCAACTGCAGAACGGGGACCTCGGCCCGGCAGGCCTCAAGAAAAGGAGTGCCACCGCCGACGGCTTTGGAGACGGGCTGATTGGGTTTGGCGCCCGCCTCGATCAGTTTGCGGACGACGGGGGACAGAGGACGGCCGGCACTTGTCGAGCCTTCTTTGATGGCGTAGTAAAGCGCGGTGCGGCCTTCCGCATCCGGGCGGTCGGCGCGGGCGCCGTGTTCCAGAAGCACAGTGACGATCGCGAGGCACTTGCGGGCCGCGGCCTCCATCAAGGCAGTCTTCTGGTAACGGTCGGCGTCGGCGTCGGGCCTCGCGCCGGCGAAGAGGAGCGCCTCGACCACACTGGTGTCACAGTCGCGTTCAGGCGGGAAATAAGTCGCGGTGGCCCGGCGCAGGGCGGTGCGGGGCATGACGCCGGTGCTAAGCAGTTTCTTTACAATGGGCAGGCCGCGGACGCCGAGAGCGGCAGCGTCGGCCAGCACCGTATCGTCGCTCGGACCCGCGCTGGCGCGGGCGCCGCTCGCCAGCAAAAGATCCACGATACCCTCGCGCGCCGCGCACGCCTCAGCGGGGTCGGCGCCTCCGGGAGACAGAGCTGCGGACAGGACACTGGTGTTCCAGGTGGGATGGACCCAGTTGGCGTTTGCGCCGCGCCCGAGGAGCAGGCGTACGACGTCTTCACGGCAGGCGGCGGCGGCGGCGTGCAGGCCGGCGCTGGGGTCGGCGCGGCGTTCCAGCAAAGCGTTTAGCACTGCCGGGCCTTCGCGGCGTTGGATGGCGGAGATAAGGCGTCCGCTGGCCTCTGCAATCTCCTGGGCCTGTTGCGGGTCTGGTTTGGGGTTTTCGACGGGCACGGCTGGCGCCGAGGCGGGCGGCTTGGGCGAGGTCGCCGCCGGGGTTTGGGGTGAGATTTGGGCTTCGGGGTTGGGCTCGCTCGTGATCTTTGGTTTCTCTTCGGGCGACGGAAGGCGCGGCCCGCGTTGTGGAGGGGTGGCCGCTGCGGTGCTGGCCGATGAAGGCGCCGGGATTCGGCTCTGACGCCAAAGTAGGTAGCCGACGACGGTGGCCGCCCCTAAGCTGAGCAGCAGAAGCCACGGCGTGACGCCTGAGGTCAGTCGCAGCAGCCATGACTTTCCAGGTGGTTCCAGGGGCGGTACCGGAGGAGGATAGACGCGTGTTTCGGTCTTCCCGCCGGCGAGTGCGTCAACCAGCGATTCCACAAATTCGGTGCACGACGCATATCGTCGTTCGCGCTGTTTGGCGAGGCCGCGCGCAAGGGCGTCGCTTACGCGAACGCTCAGAGCGGGATTGACGATATGGACGGGGGACGGAACGGCGTGGACGATTTGGTAGGCGAGCGCTACCAGGTTCTCGCCATTGAAGGGCAGCTTGCCGGAAAGCATGCGATAGGCGAGCACGGCAAGAGCGAACTGGTCGGAACGGCCGTCGAGCTGTTCGCCCTTGGTTTGCTCTGGGCTCATGAAAACGGGCGTACCGGCTACCAACGTTTGCGACGCTCCGCTGACGAAAGTCCGGGCCAGGCCGAAGTCGGCCACCTTGACTTGGTCGTTGTGCTCGGTGAGCAGAATATTGCTCGGCTTAATGTCGCGGTGGACAATGTGGGCAGCGTGAGCGGCGTCCAGGGCGGCCGCGATCTGGCGGAGGATTGCGACGGTCCAAGTGGGGTCTGCCGGCTGGTCGGGCGTAAGGCGCCGGTCGAGCGAGCCGCCGGCGACATATTCCATCGCTAGATACAGGCGGTCCTTTTCCTGGCCGACCTGATACATGACAACGATATTGGGGTGGTTGAGGCGGCCGGCTGCGCGGGCCTCCCGCAAGAGGGCGCGGTGTAGGTTGCCCTCGGGGTCCGTGTCGAGCGGTATGGTCTTGATGGCAACGTTGCGCTCAATGCGATCGTCGAAAGCGAGGTAAACGATCCCCATGCCGCCACGGCCGAGTTCGCGCAGGAGATGATAGTGGCCGAGGACTTCGTCCATGGAATCCTATGCCGATTTTCTCAAACGATACTGGGCGAGCAGCTTGCCGCCGCTCAGGGAAAGTAAGGCCATGAGACCGAGCGCGCCGCCGCCGCCCAGTGCAATCCAGTGGTTGATCGAATCGGGGATTTCGTCGCCCTGCAGCGCCTCGTAGTCCAGGACGAAGTGGGGAGAGGCGATTTTGAGGCCCATTTCGCTCAGCTTCCGATTCGCGTAAATCGGGAGTGGGGACCCGAGAGCGCCCGTCACCTCGGCTTCGGCGCCGGAGTCGACAGCGGCGGGCAGGTTAGGGCGGTGACCGCCGTAGGTCTGATAGTGGACGAAGTAGCGCACCGGGGAGTCGGGAGTCCAGCCGGCAGCGGTGACCGGGAGAAAGACGTGGATGCTGCCGGTAGAGGAGCGCGTGGACTTCTCCTCGTAACCGACGATGTATTCGCCAGCTAAGCGGCCGCGAAGTTTGAAATACGCGACACCCACGGGCGGGGCGGGATCGCTCGCTTGGAGCATGCGCACGCCCGCCGCACGGTCCTGCCGGTCCATCACGAAGAGGACCGCGCCAATCGCGGCGCCCGCCAAGAGGAGGCCGGCGCTGATGCTGAGGATGACACGCCAGCTCAGGCCCGCGGCTTGCTCCGGACCACTGAGCGGCTGCTTTACCGCCGAGGCGACGGCGGCCTCGTTCATGACGGCGTTCAGCTCCGGGAACGCGCGCAAAAGGAGTGCTCCAACCGCTACTGCGGGAATGGTGAGCAGAGACATGCCAATGATCGCCGAGATGGTCATCGACGCGGTGTTGAACCATCGGAGTTGCAGGTCGACGATATAGCCGCCGAGGCCAGTGCCATTTCCGATGCCGAAAATGAGGTAAAGGAAGGCGAGAACTTCGTACGCAATAAATACGAAGCTAAGAATTTTCGAAAGGGGCCGGGCGGTTTCCTGGGTCATGATCGATCCATCCCCCGATGTCGATGCCAGCGGGATGGCCTTCGGCTCAATATTTAATCCCATCGTGAAGAGGTCAAGGCATCCCCCCTGATGGACCGGGCGCCGCTTGCGAGACCCTCGGCCAGTTGCCGGAGAGAGGCCCCAGAAAATGAAAAACGCCGTGCGCGGTCGAAAACCGGCACGGCGTTCACGGGATGGGAGCAGACCGCTAGGCTGCGGCCATCTTGCGCCGTTTGGCGAAACCAAAGTTTTTGTTGGAAGAGAAACCCTTTTTGGCGAAGCCGCCTTTGGAATATCCCTTGGGCGCGGGTTCGTCCTGGCGGACTTCCGTGCCCCGGTCGCGAATGAGTTCGCCCGGCAAAGCCGAAGGTTTGGCCATGCCTTTTTTGGGCTCCAGCTCGGCCAGTGCCGGAAGCTCGCGTTCCTGCATGCGCAGGCCCAAAGCTTTCTCAATACGGCGGATCTCGCCGCGTTCGCCGCGTGTGGCAAAGGTCGAAGCGGTGCCGCGCGAACCGGCGCGTCCCGTCCGGCCTACGCGATGTATGAAGTCTTCGGGAATCTGCGGCAGATCGTAATTGACGACATGCGCGATTCCGTCGACGTGGATGCCGCGGGCGGCAACATCGGTGGCCACCAGCACACGGTAGCTACCGTCCTTGAAACCCTTCAAGGCTTGATTGCGTTGGCTCTGCGTGCGGTTGCCGTGTATGCGCCCGGCGTCGATACCAACCATTTGCAACTGATCGGTTAGCCGGTCCGTGCCGTGCTTGGTGCGGGCGAACACGAGGAAGCTGCCCTCTTCCTGCTTCAACAAAGTGTTGAGCAGGCGGAGTTTCGCGTCGTGATTCACTTCGTACACATGCAGGTCGACATTCTCGGCCGTCTTGGTAGTGGCGCCGATAGAGATGCGCACAGGGTTCGTAACATAACGTTCGACCAGGTGGGCGACACTCTTTTCGATCGTCGCCGAGAAGAGCAGCGTTTGCCGCTTCTCCGGCAGTTCCTCGAAAATCTCGCGGATGGCCGGCAGAAAGCCCATGTCCAGCATGCGGTCGGCCTCGTCGAGAATGACGATGGAGGACTGGTTCAGCTTTACCAGCCGCCGGTCGAGAAAGTCGCAAAGGCGCCCGGGAGTCGCAACGACGATTTGTACGCCGCGCTTCAACAGCTTCAATTGCTTCTGCTCGTTCACGCCGCCCACGACCACTGCGGTCCGGATGGGCGTGCCTACGGTGAGCTTCACCAAGGTTTCGTTGATTTGGATGGCCAGCTCGCGCGTGGGGCTTAGGATCACGGCTTTCACCGGTCCGTTGCCGTTGCTTTCCATGAGGGATTGCACCAAAGGCAGCGCGAAGGCCAAAGTCTTGCCCGTACCGGTTTGCGCCGTGCCCACCACGTCCCGCCCCTCGAGGGCGGGCGGGATGGATTGCGCTTGCACGGGGGTCGGCTTTTCATAGCCGTTCCGCTTGAGGTTATTGTGTAACGTCGCGTGGAGGGAAAGTTCGGAAAATTGTTCCATGCAGTAGTTGTGCTTTGGGTCCAGAACCGTGTTTAGTAACGGCCCCGGCCGCCGCCGCCGCCGCCGCCGCGGTTGCCGCCGCGGCCGCCACCATAGCCGCCACCGCCACCGGGACGTCCGCCGCCGCCACCGCGATTGCCGAAACCGCCGCCGCCGCCACCGGCGGGCTTGGGACGGGCTTCGTTTACGTTCATGGCGCGGCCGTTAAGCTCGGCGCCGTTTAAGGCGTTGATGGCATCGTTGGCCTGTTGGGCGTCCGCCATTTCAACGAAGGCGAAGCCGCGTGGTTGGCCGCTGTCGCGGTCCGTGATGATGTTGACGCGATCGACCGAGCCATAAGCCGCGAAGGCATTGTGCAATTGATCTTGCGTAGTGTCGTAGCTGAGATTGCCGACGAAAATATTAGTCATACTGTTTCTTTCAAATGGGATTGTGTCTAGTTCAGACTACGCTGCGGATCGGTTGAAAACGGATAGCGTCGGCTGGATACGCGTCAAATTCGGAAATGTTGAACGGCGAGATAAGACTCTTTTATATTAGCATGCCCATTCTGCCGTGCCCGAAGCCAAGCAGATCTGAGCACGATTGTTACGAATTCGTTGCTGGCCTTGAGCCGGCTCATTGCCAAGCGGAGTGGGAAGGCCGCGTTCGCCGTTTAGCTGCCGATGGACGAAATTGCCGATTCGCTGGCGCAAACCCCAAACCTGGCATCGTGGATTCTGCTGGCGCCGAAAGAACGCTTGTCCTGGATTGGCCTGGCTTGGCTGCTTATCCCTATCTGACCTGTTTCTGAACGCAGGCAAGCGGGGCTATCTCCAAGCGCTGGCCGGCGCCGCGGCCGTCGCGTACCGGCGTGGAATTCTCTCGGCCGCGGCAATCTGCTACTCGCGCCGGCAGGCAGTTGATACTATGTCGCCGAGACGCACATGAGTGATCAACCTAGGCTTCTGGGCCGCCGCGACGCAATTACGGCAGGCATGCTGGCCCCTCTAGCGGGACTAATCGCGCCCTCAGCTAAAGGCGCCAGACGCCCCAACCTTGTCTTGATGCTGGCCGACGATCTAGGTTATGGAGAATTGGGCTGCCAAGGCAACCCCGAGATTCCCACGCCTCACATCGATTCTTTGGCCCGGCGCGGCGTGCGTTTCACCAACGCCTACGTCACCGCGCCCTTCTGCAGCCCCTCCCGCGCGGGCTTGCTTACCGGGCGCCTACAGACGCGCTTCGGCCACGAGTTGAATCCGGTGGGAAAGCAGAACCTCTTGCCCCAAGCGGGCTTGCCGGCCTCGGAGACAACGATGGCCGCGCACCTGAAGCGGGCGGGATATCGCACCGCATTGATCGGCAAGTGGCACCTGGGAGGCACCGCGCCGGATCATCCGCTCCGCCGGGGCTTCGACGAATTCTTCGGCTTCCTCCACGAGGGGCATTTCTACAAGCCGGACGGGGCCGCCGATACCGTCTCGCGGTTGCGGCCCAAAGAACCGCCCTACGACCAAGACAACCCCCTCTTGCGAGGCTTTGACGCGGTTCGCGAAGACGCCTATCTGACGCGCGCCCTCGCCCGCGAGGCCTGTGGCTTCCTCGATCGTGCCGCCCGCGATCCCTTCTTCCTCTATCTGCCCTTCAATTCCGTACACAGTCCCATGCAGGCCGAAACGGCCGACCTCGCCCGCTTTGCGCAAATTGCCGACCCCCATCGGCGTATCTTCGCCGCCATGCTGGGCACGCTGGACGACGCCGTGGGCGCCGTCCTGGCCAAGCTCCGCGAAAAGCGGCTGGAACGCGACACCCTGGTCGTTTTCCTCAGCGACAACGGCGGGCCCACTGCGGAATTGACGTCCCAAAATACGCCCCTGCGAGGCCAAAAAGGCCAACTGTACGAGGGCGGCATTCGGGTGCCCTTTGTGTTGCAATATCCGGCGGCCGTTCCGGGTGGCCGTGTGCTGGACGCACCGCTCAGTTCCTTGGATCTCCTGCCCACTCTGCTGGCGGCCGCCGGCGCGCGCCAGGACGGCCCGAAGCTGGATGGCGTCAATCTCCTGCCCTGGCTGCGGGGCAAGCAAAAATCGCTGCCCGAACGGGCGCTCTATTGGCGCTACGACAAAAGCGGGGCCTTGCGCCGGGGCGATTGGAAAATCGTGCGGCAGCGGCGCCGACAGGATCCGGAACTCCCCTGGTCTCTCTTCCACTTGGGCCGGGATCCCGGTGAAACGCGGGATCTGGCGCCCTCCGAACCCGGACGCGTGGCCGAGATGGTGCGCGAGTGGTCTGCGCTCGATCGCGAAATGATCCCGCCTCTTTTGGCCTAGGCGCTCTCTCGCGCGACCAGCGTTTCGATCGCCGTTCTATCGGCCGTAAGGCCGAAGAGAAGCGGCACGATTTCCGCGTCGATGTTCTTCACTAGTCCGCTAAGCACCTTGCCCGCGCCTACTTCGATGCTGTGGGTTACGCCTAGCGCTCTGAGCCGCTGGATGCTCTCGGTCCACCGCACCGGGTTCGGGATCTGCTGGTACAGCCCCTCGCGCGCCTCCGTTGCCGTTTGGATGACTTCCGCCCGCCAGTTGTTCACCAGGGGCACCGCTAAATCGCGAAAGGTCGTCTCGTCCAAGTCCGGCCGCAGTTTCTCCTGCGCGGGCTGCATTAGCGCGCAGTGAAAGGGCGCGCTAACCGGCAATAGTACGCAGCGTTTGGCCCCGGCGGCCTTGGCCGCTTCCATGGCGCGCTCGACGGCGCCTTTGTGGCCGGCGATCACAATCTGATCCGGCGAATTCAGGTTGGCCGCGCTCACCACTTCGCCTTGCGCGGCCTCTTCCAGAATGGCGTCGAGCGTTCCCGCGGGTAACTTCAACAGGGCCGCCATCGCGCCCACTCCCGCCGGCACCGCCTCCTGCATGTACTGGCCGCGCCGCCTTACCAATCGCAGCGCGTCGCCGAAATCGAGAGATCCCGCGGCCACCAGCGCGGAATATTCCCCTAGACTGTGCCCCGCCACAAACGCGGCCGGGGGCGCTCCCAAGCCAGACAGCACCCGCCAAGCGGCTACGCTCGTGGCCACTAGCGCGGGTTGGGTGTTTTCCGTCCGCCGGAGTTCGTCCTCCGGACCGGCAAAGCAGAGATGAGAAAGCGAAAACCCCAGCGCTTCGTCCGCTTCCTCCATAGTTTCTCGAGCCGCCACGAAATTCTCGGCCAAATCTTTCCCCATCCCCGGGAACTGGGACCCCTGTCCGGGGAAGACATACGCAATCTTCATGAAAAGTAACCTTTTGTATCGCTACAATCATCAATACTAACCAAGGAGCTTTAACCTTTTGCGCCTAAGCGAGATCTGCGTTCAACGTCCGGTGTTTGCCTTCATGCTCATCATGTTTTTGGTCGTGATGGGTGTTTTCAGTTTCTTCGGCCTGGGGGTGGATCTCTTTCCGAAGTCCGACGTCCCGACCGTGAACGTCCGCATCAACCTGCCTGGCGCCAGCCCCGAAGAAGTGGTCAGCCAAATCGTCCTCCCGATGGAAGAGGCCATTGCCTCCGTCGCCGGCATCGATGAAATGGTGGCGCGCGTAACGGAAGGCTCGGCCTCGATCCAGATCAATTTCGTACTGGATCGCGATATCGCCGAAGCCGTCAACGATGTGCGCGAAAAGGTCAGTTCCGCCCAGCGCAAGCTGCCTCCCAATACTCTGCCGCCTACGGTCACCAAGAGCGACCTGGACGCCGACCAGATCATGCGCATTGCCATCAGCGGGCGGCGGCCGGTCCGCGACCTGACTGAGATTGCCGATAAGACGGTTCGCCGCGCCCTGGAAACGGTCGACGGCGTGGGCGTCGTCGACATCCAAGGCGGACGCAACCGCCAAGTGAACGTATTCCTCGACATCGACAAGCTCAATGCCTACAACCTGAGCGCGCAGCAGGTGGAAGCCGCCGTGCGCAGCGAGAACGTGGAAGCCCCCGGCGGACGCATCGTCCGCGGCGCCACCGAAATTGGGGTCCGCACCCTGGGCCGCATCGATTCCATCAAAGACTTCGACGGCATCATCGTCAAGAACGTCAACGGCGCGCCCGTCCGCATCCAGGACATCGGCAAAGTGGAAGACGGCATGAGCGAGCGCCGCAGCTTCGCCTATTACAAAGGCACCCCGGCGGTGATCGTCGACATTCGCCGCCAGACCGGCGTCAACACCGTCAAGGTCGTAGACAACTTGAAGCTGAAGCTCGTGGATCTCCAGCGGCAGCTTCCTCCCGGCACCAAGCTGGATATCGTGAGTGAGCAATCCACTTACATCCGCGCGTCGGTAGCCGCGCTCGAGGAGCACTTGGTGCTCGGCAGCTTGCTGGCCAGCTTGATCATCTGGGTCTTTATCCGCGATTGGCGTACCGTCTTCATCAGCTCGATCGCCATCCCCACTTCCATCATCACCACCTTCACGCTACTGAAGGTGATGGACTTCACTCTGAACTCGATGACCCTTTTAGGCCTGACCCTAGCCGTCGGCATCGTCATCGACGACGCCATCATCGTGATCGAAAACATCTACCGCGTCTTGAGCGAGACCGACATGGAGCCCCAAGAGGCGACCCTCTTTGCCACCAAGGAAATCGCCATGGCCGTCATCGCCACCACGCTCTCGCTGGTCATTGTCTTCATCCCCATCGCGTTCATCAGCGGCTACGCCAAGCGCTATCTCAATCAGTTCGGCTGGACCATGGCCGTCTCCATCATGGTCTCGATGCTGGTGGCCTTTACGCTCACGCCCGCCCTGGCCGCCCGCATGCTGAAGAAGCCGAAAAAGGGCGAAAAGCAGCCCGGCCAGCACCATCGCGGTTGGATGGAAGATTGGTACGAGAAGAGCTTGGTTTGGAGCCTCCGCCATCGCAGCGTCATTGTGGTCATCAGCCTCTTGACGCTGGGCAGCACCTACTTCCTCTACGATCGCATCGGTAAGGACTGGATGCCTCAGGAAGACCAAAACGAGCTGGGCGTGTTCATTGAAACTCCCGAAGGCACCTCGCTCGACGGCACCGAGCGCGTGGCCCTGGCCCTGGCCCGGAAATACGAAAAAATCCCCGGTGTCATCGCGGTAGTGCCCGCTACCGCCGGCTTCCTGCAGCGCGTCACGATGGCCTACATCTCCGTATACCTGAAGCCCCAAGGGGAACGCGCCTCCATCACCGAGATGGGCCAGTTGGTGCGGGAAGCCTCGCGCGAATATGCCTCCATGCGCCCGCGCGTCACCTTCCCCAACGCTCTCGGCGGCCGCGATAGTTTTGCCCCCATCCGGCTCCAGTTGCTGGGCCCGGATATCAACAAGCTCGTGGTTTTTGCCAAGCAGCTCAACGCCGAAATGCTGAAGGAACCCTCCATCGTCGACATCAAGATCAACCTCAACTTGAATAACCCCGAGTTGCAGGTGAACATCGACCGCAACCTCGCCTCGGATCTGGGTGTGCGCGTCAGCGACGTCGCCTCCAGCGTTCGCCTGTTGATGTCCGGCGAAGACCAGATCTCCACCTTCAAAGAGGACTCCGAACAATACCCCGTCATGATGCGCTTGATGCCCGGCCAACGGGACGACAAGACCGTGCTCAGCCGCCTGCTGGTGCCCAGCGCCAAGGGCCTCATCCGGCTGGATTCGATTTCCAGCCTCGATCAGGGCCTCGGCCCCAGTCGCATCGATCGTTTCAATCGCCAATTCAGCGTGGGCATTTACGGCAACGTCGCGCTGGGCCAGTCCCTGGGGGTAGCCGCGCAAGCCGCCGCGGACGCCATCGACCGCATTGAGTTGCCGCCGGGCTACCGCGTCGTTTTCTCGGGCCAGGTAAAGGTGCTCGAAGAAACTACCAACAACATGCTGCTCGCCATCGGCCTGGCCTCGATTTTCATGTACATGGTGCTGGCCGCCCAGTTTGAGAGCCTCATCCACCCGCTCATTATCCTCACCACCCTGCCGCTCTCGATTCCGTTTGCGCTGCTTTCGCTCATCCTGACCGGCCGCACCATGAATCTCTTCAGCGCGTTAGGCATCCTGCTGCTGCTCGGCATCGTTAAGAAGAACGGCATCCTGCAGATCGACTATATGAATCGCCTGCGCGAACTGGGCCGTCCCTTGCGCGAGGCCATCATCGAAGCCAACTCTGTGCGCTTGCGCCCCATCATGATGACCACGCTCTCCATCGTCGCCGGCCTCATCCCGACGGCCATCGGCATCGGCGCCGGGGCGGGCACCCGCTCGGCCATCGCCATCACCATCATCGGCGGACAGATGCTCTGCTTACTGCTTTCCCTGCTCGTGGTGCCGGTGGGCTACTCGCTCGTTGAAGACGCGCGCGCCTGGTTTAGCCGCCGCAGTGGCGCCTCTCTGCCCACGCCCGCCGGTGCAACCGGCGACTAACAAAATCTTTACAAATTTTGAAATCTTTTCCTTCGGGTGCTGCGTCTCTAGCGGCAGGACACGAAATTGAAAACGACCTCTTCCAAATCGAGCGGCGCCGTCCTGGAACCCGAAGCCGCCACCCCCAAGGCAGCGCCCCAGATGGGCGTTGTTTATTGCCCCATGTGTACTCATAGCGTGCAGGCGCAAGTCGAACCGGCTAAGCGCGGCTACCGGGCTGCGGCCAAACAACGCTGTCCCCGCTGCGGGGGGGCAATGGATGCGGCCATTGTCATTCGCGTTGACCGTTTGGCTTCCCCCCAACTACGCTAGAATCGGAGCTTGGCCGAGAAATTTCAACCGAACCCGAATGGCGAACCCGTTGCGGATAAAGCGGAAGAGCCGCCCCGCTCGGCCCACTGCATCGTTTGTGGCGAACCAGCCTCCCCCAATTCGAAGGAAAACCTTTGCTGGATCTGCCGGCGATTGAAGATTTCGGCCTGGTCAGATAGCGACAACCAGGCCCCCGTTCAAGAGTAGGTGTGCTCTATCCGATCCTCGACACGGATCTCCTGGCTCGGCACGGCATCCAACTACCCTCGGCCGTCTGTGCGGCCCTGGACTGCGGCGCCAGCCTGGTCCAAATTCGCCACAAAGGCGATTTCACGCGCGATTTCGTCGCGCTGCTGCAATCCTGCCCTCCCGATCCGCGCCTCATTCTGAACGACCGCGCCGATTATGCCCGGCTCCTAAACTGGGGCTTGCACCTAGGCCAGGACGATCTGCCTCCCCGCGCCGCCCGCGCCATCCTCGGCCCCGGTCCGGCCTTGGGTTGGTCTACGCATAATCGCGAGCAAATTCACGCAGCCGCTTCCGAACCGCTCTCCTACCTTGCCCTGGGCCCCATCTTCCCCACCACTTCCAAAGCCAATCCCGATCCTGTCGTCGGCCTTGATAAGCTCCGCGCTTGGCGTACGGAAACCCGGCTGCCCTTGGTGGCCATCGGCGGCATCACTCTCGAAAACGCCCAAGCCACCTTGGACGCGGGCGCGGATTTTCTCGCAATTCTCTCCGCTTTTTGGCCTCCTCCATATACACTGAAATCTTTCAGTCACTCTCTCGAAACATGGCGAACCCAACTCCGCACAAGGGACTCCTCAAAGGCTTAGGCCTGCTGGACTCCACCGCCATCGTCACCGGGGGCATGATCGGCTCCGGCATCTTCATCGTTTCGGCCGACATCGCGCGCCAAGTCAATTCCCCCGGCCTGCTGTTACTCACCTGGATCATCACCGCGCTGCTCACTCTAACCGCCGCGTTGAGCTATGGTGAACTCGCCGCGGCCATGCCCCAGGCTGGCGGCCAATATGTGTATCTCCGCGAGGCCTTCGGCCCTCTTACCGCCTTCCTCTTTGGCTGGACCTTTTTTGTGGTTATCCAAACGGGCACCATCGCCGCCGTGGCCGTAGCTTTCGCGAAATTTGCGGGAGTCTTCTTTCCGGGCATCAGCGCCGAAAACGTCTTGCTCGATCTAGGCGTCGCCCGGATTCACATGCAGCAAGTGGTCGGTATCGCCATCATTCTTGTTCTTACCTGGGTCAATAGCCGCGGCGTTCGCACGGGGGCCATCGTACAGAATGTCTTCACGGTCGCTAAGATTGGCGCGCTGCTGGCCATGGTCGGTTTGGGTCTGGCCCTGGGCCGCAATGAACAAGCCGTCCAAACCAATTTCGGCGCGAATTTTTGGGCCAATGCCGACTGGCAGTCTCAGGGTCTTTGGGCCATCGTTTCCTTGACCGGCGTGGCCATGGTCGGCAGCCTCTTTAGCTCCGATTCCTGGAACAACATCACCTTCCTGGCCGGGGAGATGAAGAACCCCAAACGCGACCTGCCGCTGGCGCTTGTCCTTGGCGTCGGTGCCGTCAGCATTCTCTACATCCTCGCCAACATCGTCTATCTCAACGTCCTGCCTTTGGACTTGATCAAAACCGCCCCGCAGGATCGCGTCGGCACCGCGGTCGTGCAAAGCTTCCTGGGCGTCGCCGCCGAAAAATGGATGGCCGCCGCGATCATGATCTCGACCTTTGGTTGCGTCAACGGCTTGGTGCTCGCCGGCGCCCGCGTCTATTACGCCATGGCCCAAGACGGCCTTTTCTTCCGCTCCTGCGCGCAAATCGATCCCAGCACCCAAACCCCCAATTTCAGCTTGATCGCCCAATGCGTCTGGGCTTGCGCCCTCACCCTAACCGGCCGCTATGGCGACTTGCTCGATTATGTTATCTTTGCCGTTCTACTCTTTTATGTCCTTACCATTTGGGGCATCTTCGTGCTGCGCCGCACGCGTCCCCAGCTGGAAAGGCCCTACAAAGCCTTCGGCTATCCCGTCTTGCCGGCCCTGTACATCCTGGTCGCGGGCTTGATCGAAGTGCTGCTGTTGCTGTACAAACCGAACTACACTTGGCCGGGCTTGATCATTGTCCTGTTGGGCATCCCGGTTTATTTCATCTGGAAAAAGAACGAGGTTTCCGTATGAGTCTGAATCGAACGAAATCCGTCGAGGGCCTGCTCCGCCAGGCCGCCGATGCTAAAGGATTAAAGAGGACCTTGGACGCCAAAAATCTGGTCGCCCTGGGCATTGGCGCCATCATCGGGGCGGGACTCTTCGTCCGCACCGCCGCCGCCGCCTCGGAAGCCGCGGGCGCCGGCGTGACGCTTTCCTTCATCGTCGCCGCCATCGGCTGCGCCTTCGCCGGCCTCTGCTACGCGGAATTCGCCGCCATGATTCCCATCGCCGGCAGCGCCTACACCTACGCCTACTGCACGATGGGCGAGATGACGGCCTGGACCATTGGTTGGGCGCTCGTTCTTGAGTACGCTCTCGGCGCGGCCACCGTCGCCATTGCCTGGAGCGAATATCTGAACAAGCTCGTGGGCGGCGCGATCCCTTATGAATGGTGCCACTCCCCGCTCCAAGTCTCACCCGATGGCGTACACGGCATCTTCAACGCGCCCGCTTTGTTTATTCTCTTGGTCTTGACGCTGCTGCTCATCAAGGGCACCGAGGAATCGGCCAAAGCCAATGCCCTCATTGTTTTCGTAAAGGTTGCCATCGTAATTCTCTTCATCGCCTTGGGCTGGCAATTCGTCAACCCCGCCAATCACGTGCCCTACTTGATCCCCGATGGCACGCCCGGCCACGAAGATTTCTTCAAACACGGCTGGGGCGGCGTCCTGCGTGGCGCGGGTATCGTTTTCTTCGCCTTCATCGGCTTCGACGCCGTCTCCACGGCCGCCCAGGAAGCCAAGAAGCCCGAGCGCGATATGCCCATCGGCATCATGGGTTCGCTCGCGGTCTGCACCGTGCTCTACATTCTCTTTGGCCACGTCCTGACCGGCATCGCCAACTGGCAGGAATTCAAAGTCGCCGGCAAAGAAGCCAGCGTCGCCTACGCCATCACCAAGTACATGCCGGGTTTCTCGTGGCTCGCAACTCTCGTCACGGTAGCCATCCTCGCGGGTTTTTCCAGCGTCATTCTGGTCATGCTCCTGGGCCAAAGCCGCGTCTTCTTCTCCATGGCCAACGACGGACTGCTGCCCAAAGTCTTCAGCGAATTGCACCCCAAGTTCCGTACGCCCTACAAGTCCAACATGATCCTCTTCCTCTTCGTGGGCCTGATCGCCGTCCTACTGCCCGGCGACATCACGGGCGACCTCACTTCCATCGGCACCCTCTTCGCCTTCGTGCTGGTCAGCGTGGGCGTCTGGGTCATGCGCAAAAGCAACCCCGCGCTTCCGCGGCCATTCCGCACGCCGCTCGTGCCTTTGGTGCCGATCCTGGCCGTCGTGATCTGCTCGGCGATGATCGTCGGGCTCGATCGCGTCACCCAACTCACAGCGCTGGTCTGGATGCTCATCGGCTTTGTCGTCTACTTCGCCTATAGCCGCACGCGCAGTAACCTGGCCTAAAGTGGCAGGTGGATCATCGTGGCGCTGAAATCCTCTGGGACGCCACAGCATTCCAGCAATTGGATGTCTCCGAGCGCTTGCGCGACTGCAAGGTCGGTGGGCACCACGACCACCGCGCAACATTGCCCCAAACTGTGGAACTGCCGTTTTACCGCAGGCAGCATTGTCGAAGCATCATGGGTCAATACAATTCTGCCGGTTCGCGTCGCCCACGCGAGTAGCGTATCGTCATCTTGGCCGCGGATAAACTCAAGATCCTGAGCGCGCACAATATCGATTTCTGGTATCCGGGCGCGCAAAGCCCTCACCACGATGCCGCTGAAGTTCTCGTCAGCCAGCCACTTCACAAAGCTAATTTTTGCCTCGCCGAAAGCCGCTCTTTCAGGCCTTCGGGCTGCCACTCGGGATGGGCGGCCAGCAACGCTTCTTGCACCCGGCGCCGCTCTGCCAAATAAGCTTCTACATCCTCGGTATGCCGCAGATAATAGCCCAGAACGAAATGGACGTCGCTCAATTCCACGCTTTGCAGCTCTGTCACAATTTCTTCAGGGGTACGACCGGCCTTGAACTCTCGGACAATAGAGTCCATCGTGATTCTCGTTCCCCCCACACGGTAAATCCCGTGCTCGTCCATCGCGATCGGCATCGTCTCCACCAGTGCGGCCATGCCTCAATTATCCTCCCCGCCTCATAGCCCCGCAAGCTAAGCTATTTCCCAGAGCGATCCTCATGAGCTTCTGGCGCGAACCCCGTAAACTCTGGTGGCGTAAGGCCCTCTTCCAGGTCCACCTCTGGCTGGGCGTCTCCCTAGGCGCCTACTTTGCCCTGGTCTGCCTTACCGGCAGCGCCATCGTCTATAAGAAAGAGCTGGAACGACAGATGATTCCGCGCCTGGTCCGCGTGGAGCCCTTGGCCCAGCGGCAATCCTTCGCCGCCATGGTCGAAAAGGTACGCGCGGCCTACCCGCGCCTCCAGCTCCAGAACGTCTATCTCTACTGGCAGCCCGGCGACACTTGGTCTTTCCGCCTCCAGGGCAAGCAAGAGGGCCGCGTCCAGGTTTATGTCGATCCCTATCGCAACGTCATTCTGGGTGAAGATCGCTACCGGAACAAATTCCTGCAATGGGTCTACGATCTCCACGTCCATCTGCTGCTCGGCCCCTTGGGCGAGGTCTTAAATGGCTGGGGCGGCATGGCGCTCACTCTAGCCAGCCTCAGCGGTCTCGTCGTTTGGTGGCCGGGACGCCGCTTCTGGAAGCAGGGCTTCGTTTACGAAACCCGCGCGCGCTGGAAGCGCCAGAATTACGACCTACACAAACTCACCGGCTTCGCCACCTCGGCGGCCGTGATCCTGCTCGCTATAACCGGCGCCTATTGGAGCTTCCCGCAGACCTATGAATGGCTGCTCGAATCCCTCACCGGCACTCCCGCCAAAATCGCCACCCCGCGCGTCAAGCCGCAGCCCGGCGTCGCCTATGCCAGCCTCGACCTGAGCCTGGCTGCCGCCATCGCCGCCATCCCCAACTCCACGCCCACCCTCTTCCGCTTCGCCGCCAAACCAAACGAGGTGCACACGCTCCACCATCTGCTGCCCGGCGATTGGCGTACCCAGGGCGACAACCCCGTCTATGTCGATCCCTACACGGCCCAAGTCGTGCGGGTTAGCTTGCATAAAGACGTGCCGCTCGCTTCGCGCCTCCAGCGCGACATCTTTGGCCTCCACTTCGGCACCTTTTGGGGACATCCCACGCGCATCCTCTGGATCGTTGTCGGCCTCGCCCCCAGCATCCTCTTTGTCTCCGGCCTCCTGATGTGGTGGAACCGTTCGCTCTCGAAAAAACGGAAACGCGGCGCCGCGCCCGCTCCGGAACGCGTTGCGGAACTCGTCTCGTGACGCAGCCCGAAGCCCTCAACACGGAAGCCTACCTCCCCTGGTCCCGTGGCCGCGGCGTCGACGTTTGGGCGATGTTCCGTGCCGCGGCCGACGGAGTTCTGGCCCGCGTCCAAGCCCTGGCCGCCTCCCACCCGGCCCTCGTCGAATGCGAGTACAAATACCGCACGCCCCTCCACTTCGCGGTCCAACACGATCGCCGCGACGTCATCCGCTTCCTGCTCACGAACGGCGCTGAGCCCACCCGTTTAGACCAAGACCCGCCCCACCCCTTGGTGGCGGAGCACATCGGCTACGATCCCGCCGTAGCCGCCTTGGCCGCCCGCATCCGCGCCCGCGAGCCCGTCGAGATCGATCCAGCCTTGCTGGGCGGCGGCGACCATCGCGGCAATCGCCCTTTTCACTGGGCGGTGATGACGCGGCAGCTCGGCCTCATCGATCGCCTTCTGGCCCAAGGCGCCGACATCGATGCCGCCCGTCCCGATGGCGCCACCGCCCTTCATCTCAGCAATGGCGATTACCATTACCGCGGTGGGCGCGACCTCCCGGCGGAAGCTCTGCGCCCACATACCGTCTTAATCGGCTACCTGTTGGCCCGCGGCGCCTCCTATGACCTCAGCATGGCTTCCAAACTCGGCGACGTCGCGCGGGTGCGCGAACTCCTCGACGCCGACCCGGAGGCCGTCAATCGCCTCCCCGCCCACACCGGCTATTACAACGGTCTCCCCTTGCGAAACGCTGCCGCAGCGGGCCATCGCGCCTTAGTCGAATTCCTGCTCGAGCGGGGCGCCAACCCGAATCAGCCCGAACCCCTCGCCCCCTTCGGCGGCGCCTTGCTCGAAGCCATTGGCAACCGCCACTATGAAATCGCCCAGCTTCTGATCGAGCGCGGCGCCGACGTCAACGGCGCTGTCGAGTCCTCGGGCAATTGCCTTTGGCGAGCGCAGCAAAACAAGGCTCCAGCCGCGCTCCTGGACGCCCTTCTAACGCGCGGCGCCAAGCTCCCCTTGGACATCGCCTGCTACGACGGCAACATCGAGCTTGTAGAGGAAATCCTCGCCGGCCAAGCGCTGCCGGAAGATGCCTTCCGCCAAGCTGTTGTCGAGGGCCATCGCCACTTGATCGAACATTTCCTCGCCCGCGATCCCGCTCTACTGCGCCGCTACTCTTTCGATGGCGCGCCGAGTCTCGACTTCGCCCGCTGGCTGCTCGAAAAGGGCCAGGACCCCCGCCCGCCTAACTGGCTCGGCACAACCGCCCTCCATCGCCTCGCCGGGGCAGGGAACCTCGAGATGGCCAAGCTATGCCTGGAATTCGGCGCTGACCCCCAAGCCCGCGATGACGAAGGGCTCACCCCCCGGGACTGGGCTCTCCGCCGCTCCCACACCCAATTGGCCGCGCTGCTCGCCTAGTTGCCCGTCAACCGTTTCAGCCGAAACGTCTGCCGTACATTATTCTTCAGCGTCACGATCGCTCCCGATCCGGAACGCGTCGACTTCTCCCGCTCGCGCGTCAACTCGAGCTCCTCGCCCACCAATCGGCCCGTAAAGCGAATCTGCGTCTGGTGGATTTCATTGCCCGCCTGCTCCGCCCGCACCAGCACAAAGCTCACCAGCTCCCCCGAAACCGTGCCCTTGATCAGCGGCGAACTGCTTTGGTCGCCATACTGCTTCCCCGTCAGCACCGCGCCCTTTTGCTCAAAGCGAAAGGCCAGGTCCTCGTTCACCCCGGGCCTCGGCTCAAAGCTGCCAATCCAGGTGCCGCTCAAGTCCGCCGCTAGCGCCAGTGCAAGCCACCAGCTCATGTATGCATCAACCCCGCCAGTGGCCCCGTGCTGTCCGCAAAGCGCTCCACCGGCGCGCCAAAGGCATCCAGCATAGACACATACAAATTCGCCAGTTGCGTATCTTCCCCGTACACCAAACGCTGCCCCCCGATTAAACGGCCCCCGCCGCCGCCCGCCAGCACCAGCGGCAGATTATGCGGCCAGTGCCGGTCCCCGTCCTGCAGCGCGGAGCCAAACAGCACCATCGAGTTCTCCAGCACATTCGTCTCGCCTTCCGCCATCTGGGCCAAGCGCCCCAACAGGTAGGCGTATTGCGCCACGTGCCACTCGTTGATCAATTGATACTGCCGCAGCTTGTCGGCATCCTTGCCGTGGTGGGAGACGTCGTGATGCCCCGCGCTCACGCCTTCGAGAAAACGGAAACTCACATTGCTCACCGCGTTGCCGAACATAAACGTCGCAATGCGCGTCGTGTCGCTTTGGAAGGCCACCGCGATCATGTCCAGCATCAACTTCACATGCTCGGCGTGGTCGGCCGGATGCTCCGGCGGCGCGGCCTTCGGGTCCAGCTTCGCCTTCGCTTTCCAGGAACGCTGCTTGGCGCTGCCCGCTTGTTCCACCCGCTGTTCGAGCGAACGCATTACTCCGAGATATTCGTCCAGGCGATGCCGGTCTTCCGTGCCCACTTTCGTGCGCAACGTCTGGGCATCCCCCAGCACGCGGTCCAGCAACAACGCATCCTTCTTCGCCGCATCCGCACCCAAACCGGCGGAGGCCCGGTACAAGCGCTCATACACCGCCCGCGGATTCAGTTCCCGCGCCAGCGGCGTCGTCGGCGTGCTCCAGGCAATATGCGAACCGTAGATTCTCGTATAGCCCACCACCGCGTCCACGCCAATCGCCACCGGCGTCACGCCCAGTTCCAGCGAGGGCAGCGGAGTTTCCCCCGCAATCCTCTGCGCCGCCAGTTGGTCCACCGATACACCGTTAGCGATATCGGCCCCGGGCGTCTTCTTGATCGTCTGGCAGGTCAGAAACGCGCTTTCCTTTACGTAGTGCCCGTCGCCGCTCTTGGAGCCTTCGTTCCAGAGATTCTCGAGCACGACCATCTTGTTCCTATACGGGGCCAGCGGTTCGAGCGTCTTCGACAGTTGGAAATCCTTGCCTGTCCCGTCCGGCGCCCAATGATGCGGATTCACGCCGTTCGGCATGTACAACATCGCCATGCGCACCGGGTCTTTCGCCGTCGCCGCCATGGCTTCCATCCAGGGCAAGCCCAGCGCCACGCCCGCGCCCCGCAGTACGCTCCGCCGCGTAAGTTCCACTTTTGTCATCGCCTTCCTGCCTCCTCGACGCGTTCTTCGCCCTATTCCTGCCTGACCCTACTCTTGCCTGAATGGAGCGCTTAACACAATGGCCTCAATCAGCTTCCGGCTGCTATAGCCATTCTGCTTCACTTCTTCGACAATTGCATCCACCACGCAGGAGTCCTGGAGCGTCAGGCCCCGGCCCAGAGCATAGCCCAGCAGCTTATTGGTCAGGTTCCGCAAAAAGACGTCCTTCTTTTCCAGTAGCACCGCCTTCAGCGCATCGGAGCCTGCAAACTCGCGTCCGTCGTGCATTCGCCCCGAGTTATCAATCGGCTTGCCCGCGTCTTCCTCGCGCCAGCGCCCAATCGAATCGAAGTTCTCCAGCGCAAAACCCAAAGGGTCTATCCGCGCATGGCACGATGCGCACACCGCGTTCGCCCGATGCGCCGTCAATCGCTCCCGCACGCTCTTCGGCGCCTCCCCGGCTGGACTCTCTTCGAGCGGCGGCACGTTCGCAGGCGGCGGTGGGGGAGGCGTCCCCAAGATCGCATCCAAAATAAACGCGCCCCGCAGCACCGGGCTCGTCCGGTACGGATAGGAAGACACTGCCAGCACCGCCGGCATGCCCAGCACGCCCCCCCGCTTGCTTCCCGGCGGTAACGCCACCCATTGCGGTTGCTTCGCGCGGCCCTTATCCAGCGGCAGGGTCAAACCGAAATGCTTGGCCAGATTGGAAGTTCCAATCGTCGCATCCGAGTCGATCAAATACGTCACCGGCAGGTCCCGCAGCAGCAATTCACGGAAGAAATAGACAGGTTGCAAGCGAATATCCCCACGCAACTCCTCATCGCTCGCATACATCGGGAACAGCTTCGCGTCCGGCGCCTTGTCGCCCGCCAAATCCCGCAAATGCAGCCACTGCCCAACAAAGCGCAGCGCAAAATTCCCCGACCGGTCGTCGCGCAGCATCCGCGGAATCAAAGCCTTCAACACCGTAGGCGAATTCAACTGCTTGCTCGCCGCTAGATCTCGTAGCAGTTCATCGGGAATGCTGCCCCACAAAAAATAAGAAAGCCGCGCCGCTAGCGCATACTGCCCCGGCTCGGAGCGGAAGAGGAAATGCGGCGATACCAAGGCGGCCCGCAGCATAAAGAAAACCGCCGGCTCAAACGCATCTCCTTGCTGGCGTGCCGTCCGATACAGCGCCAGATACGGCGCGTACTCGGCCTCCTCCACGGGCCTCCGGAAGGCCTTCGGTAGAAAGGCCCGCACAATCTTGTTCGCCGCTTGCTCTTCGCTCATCCCCCGGCCCGGCTGCGCCACCAGAATCCGCGCGCGGCTCTTAAATTCTTTGGCCGCAAAATCCATCGCCAGCTTCGCGGTCTCCAGATATTTCTCGGCGTGCAGTGGCGATAAAAACAACGTCTCCGCGGCATTGTCGAAGCCTTCGCCCCCCGCGCCATCCTGCGGTAGGGAGGCTCCAATATCGAGATGGATATCGAGCAAGCTCTGAATACTCGCGGTATATTCTTCGCGGTTCAGCCTTCGCAGCGGCCGCGGTCCCACGCGGATGCCGCCCGCGCACGCCTCCGTATGCAGCGTTTCATCCACAAAGCGGGTCAAGGCCTCGCGAGCGTCTAGGCTTGGCGCGGGCACCCCCTTCGGCGGCATCTCTCCGGCCTCCACCCGCGCCCGCAGGCGCGTCCAGCTATGCGTCTCCTTCAAAAACGACGCCCGGTCTCGAATCTTGTCCAGCGAAAACCCGCCCGTCGCCGTCTTGCCGCTGTGGCAGCCTTTGCAGTATTGGTCCAGAAACCCCTGCGCCCCCGCAAAGTCGAACTCTGCCGTTTGCGCCTCCAGCAGCGCCACATTCGCCAACAGCAATCCGCTAAGAATTCGCTTCACTGCCCGCTATTCTACAGCCGCTAGACTGGTAGCGAATGGAACCCCGCGCCCACTGGGATCGAATCTATGTTCGCAAGACACCCGAGGAAGTTAGTTGGTACGCGCCGCATCTGGCAACCTCGCTCCGCCTGATCGAGCGCGCGGCTGCCACCCCGGAGGCGGCCGTCATTGACGTCGGCGCGGGACAGTCCACGCTGGTCGATGACCTCCTCGACCGTGGCTTCCGGAACCTCACCGTCCTCGATATCTCTTCCGCCGCATTGGAAGGCGCGCAACGCCGTTTAGGCGCCGCCGCCTCCCGGGTCCGCTGGGTTGAGGCCGATATCGCCACGGCGCATCTGCCTGCCCAGGCCTACGATGTTTGGCACGACCGAGCCGTTTTTCATTTCCTCACGCAGCCCGCACAACGCCGCGCCTATATTCGCCTTGCCGCCGCGTCCTTGAAGCCCGGGGGCCATATCATCGTCGCCACCTTTGCTCCCGACGGGCCCACCCAATGCAGCGGCCTTCCGGTTGCCCGCTATGACGCCTCCAGCCTCCATGCCGAATTCGGGCCGGGCTTCCGGTTCCTCGACAGTATCCGCGAAGTGCACACTACCCCCCAAGGCGCTGCCCAGGCCTTTACCTATTGCTACTGCGCAACCCCCGCCTCCTGATCATGTCTGTCTCCCCGCTATTGGAACATCCCTGGGAGGAAGAGTCCGCCTTTACCGCCCAGTCCTTGATGGACGGGCTGCGGGCGCGCCGCCCAGTGGCCGCTGGCCCCATCCCCCCGCTTTGTTTTCTCGATTTCGACGGAGACCTAACCGATTGGCTCGTTCGCGAAGGGCGCGTCCGCCCTTGCCGCTCCTGGGCCTGCTTCCATTCCTCGATGTTCGAATGGGAAATGGAAGGGCTCCGTTGCGGCATAGTCGCACGCACCATCGGCGGGCCTTATGCCGTTTTGGTCGCCGAACAACTGCATGCCAGCGGAGTGCGCCTGATCGTTGGCCTCACCTCGGCGGGGCGTGTGGCTGCTTCCTTGCCGCTCCCCAGCCTTCTGGCCGTTACCAGCGCGATCCGCGACGAAGGAACTTCGCTCCATTACCTTCCGCCTTCCATCGACGTCGCGTGCCCCACTCCCCTTCCGCCCACCCTTCTGGACTCCTTGGCCGCCACCGGTTGGGCCGCCCGGGCCGGGGCCGTTTGGACCACCGACGCCCCGTACCGAGAAACGCGTTCGCAACTCGACCTTTGGGCTTCCTCAGAGGTTCTCGCCGTGGAAATGCAAGCCGCCTCCCTCTTTGCTTTCGCCCAGGCCCGCCAAGCTTCCGTCCTGGTCGTGGCTATGATCAGCAATGCCGTCGATCACTCTGGCCCGCAGTTTGATACCGGCCCCTTGGAACACGGCGCGGCCGTGCTCGAGGCCATCGCCCGCGCCAGCGCTACTTTAGTTGCTCCAGCCGCTGCACCACATTAGCCTGCGCCAGCTTGCCCTTCAATTGTTCTCGTCCCGCATTAATGTGCGCGCTCTGCGCGTGCGCCGCCAAATGCTCCGCGCTCTCCCACTCTTCGATAAACGTAAACTTCTGCGCGCTCTCGAGGTCCCGAAACAGGTCGTAACGCAGACACCCCGCCTCGGCCCGCGTCGGCGCGCAGTATCCCTCCAGCACGCCTTGCACGAATTCTTCTTCGCCCGCCACCGCTTCAATATGCGCCACTACGTGGAGTATGTTCTGGATCGCCATTAGCTGATAGCGTCTCACAATGAAGTCGTCCCTTATCGCTTGCGCTATTCTCCCGTTAAGGATTTCTGCTTGCTCACGCTGCTCATCCTGTCGCTAGGATTTCCGCTGCAGTCTGGTTCCGCCTCCGCTTGCGCGAAGTCTGCCTTCATCGAAAGCGGTAACGTGTTTGTGCAATTGACCGACAATTCCCGCCGTCAAATCACTGCTTCGGGTAAGGACGACCAAGTCACGCTTTCCAACGATGGGCGCCTTCTGGTCTTTGTTCGTAAATGGAAAGTCGCGACCATTGGCGCTGAAAAGTTTACCACCGAAAGCGAAATCTGGTCCGCCTCCTGCGCCGAAGGTTGGATCCCCAAAGCGCTAGTCACGGAACTTCCCGGCATGGAAAGAGCGGGCAAACTCCCTCTATCTTCCCCTCGGCTTTCGCCGAACTCCGACCGCGCGTATTTTCTCTTTGACCAATGGGCTGGCACTTCCGCCGGCCTTTTCTACTATGATTTCTCGAAGCGAAAAGTCTCTTTCTTCGCCGGGGCAATGCGTTACTGGGTCATACCGTATGGTTCCCGTGCCGGAAACTTGATTCTCAAGCAAAACCCGCTGTTGGTCGGCGGAGGCCGACTCGAAATTTTCTATCTCTTCGACCGTGACGCGAGGGAGATTGGGATCGTTGGCCTCAAGGAAGAAGCGGTCGCTAACCTACTCATGGAAGCTCAGCCGGAACGCCAAAATCGGGAGTGAAGTCCGCCGCTCCTATCCGTTAAGCTATTAGATTCGTTCCCCCATTCCCATGGACCCGCTTCTCGCCCGTACTCTCGACAACAAATACCTGATCGAGAAACTCCTCGGCAAAGGCGGCATGGGCAGCGTCTACCTCGCCCTCCACACCGGCACCAAGCGCAACGTCGCCGTCAAGGTCATCTCCCCCCAGTACATGCGCAACAAGGAGTTGCTCATCCGCTTCCAGCGCGAAGCCGAAGCCTCCGGCCGCCTCTCTCACCCGAACGTCGTCAATGTCACCGATTTCGGGGTCACGGTGATCGACACCACCGCCATCGCTTACCTCGTCATGGAGTATCTCGATGGCGAGTCTCTCCACGAGCACCTCCAAAAAAATCCCAGTCTTTCCCCCATCCTCGTCGTAGACATCCTCGAACAGATCGCTCTGGGCGTCACGGAAGCACACTCTCGCGGCATCCTCCACCGCGACCTGAAGCCCCAAAACATCTGGCTCCAGCCCGATGGCCGCGGCGGCTTTATCGTCAAAGTCCTCGACTTCGGAATCGCCAAACTCGCCGACCCTTCCGCGCTCGCCTTCGAGGTCCCCGATCTCGAAGCCGCCCCCAACGCCGATCCTACCCCTCTCGCCGCTCAGGACGATAACTCCACCGTCCTCATCGCCCCCACTGAAATGGGGCTCACCAGCGCCTTCGCCGAATCCACTGGCTTTGCCACCACTTTCGGCGCCACCCTCGGCACCCCTGCCTTCATGTCGCCCGAGCAGTGCGCCGGCCGTCCCGTCAGCGAAAAAAGCGATCTCTATTCCTTGGCCATGATGTCCTATCTCATGCTCGCCGGAGAACTCCCCTTCAAAGGCTCCGCCAAACAACTCATCGAGCAGCAGATCGCCACCGAGCCCCCGCCGCCTCATCACTTTAACCCCCGCTTGAGCGAAATCGTTTCTCAAGCTATCCTCCAAAGCCTCGCCAAGGATCCCGATCGCCGCGCCCCCTCTTGCCATGCCTTTGTAGCCCGCCTGCGCGCCGCCGTTGAAGGCGAAGTGCACCTGCTCAAAGAAAGCCGTTCCGCCGGGATCGGGCAGTCCGGCGCTTGGTTCGGCCTTCTCCTGGCCGCCGTCCTGCCGGCTAGCCTCACCCTCAACGCGGCCCGTGCGCTGCTTCGTCCCGCCATCGAAGCGAAGTCCATCCGGGACCTCGCCGCCTTTGCCATTCTCATGACCCTGCACGTCCTGGTCGCCTACATCGCCCTAGCCTGGGCCGACACCGCCATGGCGCGTTGGACCATCTACCTGCGCAGCCACGAGCCCTCTTTCCGCGGCTGGCTCGCGGTGGTTTGGGCGGGCTACCGCGCCGCCCCGCGCTGTCTCTCGGCCGCTTTGCTCACCTTCCAGCCCCTTCGCCATGCCATCGCCCATATCGTGGGCGCCGTCGAAGGCACGGCCGCGTCCACCGCCCAAGCGCGCTCCGCTCATCTCCTTAGCGGTGCCGAACACGTCGCCGTCGCTCTGCTGGTGCGGCGGGTTGCCGTTACGCTCCTGGTGGCCGCCTACTATCCCGCCGTCATGATGATCCTGCGCGTACCCATCCCCATCCTCTTCCGCGAATACTTCAGTCCTAGCCTGGGCGGCGTGCTCGGCCTGGTTAGCTTCAGCTTTGCCCCCATTTACGGCTCTTTTCTTGCCGCGTGGTTGTTGCTTTATGAGCGCTGCCGCCGCGCCTGGGGAGAAGCCCCCGTTGGCTCCGAGCGCCGCTATGTCCCCTTCCGCGGTAAAGTGGGCGAGCGCCTGCGTATGGGCACCAAATTCTGGTCTCTGGTCCCGGTTCTTTTGTTCCTCGTCTTGTTCCTGCCGCCCTTTCTTGGCTGGAACGATAGCCTTACCGACAATATCTCCACCGCTGCCCTCCAAGGCCGCCACCAGGATGTCCTCGCGATGCTCGACCGCGGCGACGACCCCAACGAATCCAAGGGCCGCGGCCGCCTGCCCCTCGTCGTGGCCGTCCAGAACGGCGATATGCAAATGGCCGAAATCCTCATGAAACGCGGCGCCCGCGTCGATGGCCGCGATAACCTCGCCGGCCCCCTCCACTACGCCGTCATGACCCACCGCCACGACATGCTGGACTGGCTCCTCGATCACGGCGCCAAGGTCGAAATGGCCGATAACTCCGGCGACACGCCTCTCAGTCTAGCCGCCAAGAACGGCGAGACCGCCATGGTCAAAAAGCTCCTCGCCAAAGGAGCCGACCCGCTCCACAAGAACGAGGACGGCCAAACTCCTCTCGACCATGCCCGCCGCCTCGGCCGCACCGACATCGTCCAGCTCTTGGAAGGAAAGAAATAGATGCACAGCTTGATCGAGTACGCCGACGCGAGCCCCGCCGTCCGCGCCGTCTACGACGACATCATGGCCACCCGCAAGGTGGATCGCGTCAATAACTTTTGGAAAGCCCTCGCCAACGATCCCGTTACCCTCGCCCGCACCTGGGCCTCGATCAAGGAGGTCATGGCCCCCGGTGCCCTTGATCCGCTCGTCAAGGAACTCATTTACCTTGCCGTCAGCGCCACCAACGGCTGCGAATACTGCCTCGCCTCCCACACCGCCTCGGCCGTCAAGAAAGGCCTGACCCCGGAAGTCTACGCCGAAGTCATGGCCGTCACCGCCATGGCCAACGAGACCAACCGCCTCGCTTTCGGTTACCGCGTGCCCCTCGACTAGCCGCCCCGTCCTTTTCCCCACTGCCCGCCGGCCGGCACGACCCGCTCCCCGCGTCCTTGGACATCCGCTGCCGTCTAGATGCCTGCCGCGGAACCACCGGCCCCAACAAATTATCCAAGCGGCTGTAGATTCCCATATCTGATCCTCACCGAAATGCCCACATCGCGCAGCTGTCCACACGACGGAACTGCCTGTACCCCCAAACTCGTGCGGCGGAACTAGAGCGTCTGCGAAGCCGCATTAATTCTAGATATCCCCATACTCCGCACTCCGTATCCGCTTGCGCCTGGAAGCTGCCCCCCCCATCCGGGCCCACTGAAAACCCCCACCTTTCCGCAGCCACCCGCGCTGTTACCCTGAAATCGCCATGCTGCCCTCCCGCCGCTCCCTGCTCGCCATCCTCGCGCTCCCCCCTCCCTCGCACGCCCAGCTCGGTGAAATCCTCGGCGGCATCTTCAAACGCGGCACCCCGCTCGGAGAGTCCAAGCTCGCCGCCGGCCTCAAAGAGGCCCTCCGCATCGGCACCGACCGCGCCGTCGATCTCACCGGCGCCCCCAACGGCTTCTTCCTCAACGCCGCCATCAAGATCCTCCTCCCGGAGCCGATCCGCAAGTTTGAAAAAAGCCTGCGCCTGGTCGGCCTCGGTCGGAAGCTCGATGACTTCATCCTCAGCATGAATCAGGCCGCCGAGAAAGCCACCCCCGCCGCCCGCTCCATTTTCCAGGATGCGCTGGCCGCCATCACCATCGCCGACGCCCGCCAAATTCTCTCCGGCGGGGACACCGCCGCCACCGCCTACTTCCAAACCAAAACTTCTTCCTCCCTCGCCGCCGCCTTCCAGCCCGCCATCGAATCCGCCATGGCCTCCACCCAGGTCCTCCAAAAGTACAAGCAGTTTGAAAGGAACCTGAACGCCCTCAGCTTCGGCGCAACGCCCAAGGTGGACTTGGTCGCCTACGTCCTCGGCAAATCCATTCAGGGCCTATTTTTCATGCTCGGCCAAGAAGAAAAGAAGATCCGCACCGACCCCGCCGCTCGCCTGACCCCCCTCCTGAAGGAAGTCTTTTCGCGTTCCTCCTCCAGCCGCTGATTCCGTTTGGCATGCCGCGTGCATCTCCCGCCAGCAGCTATGCATGCTACCGTCGACGCCGTCGCCGCCGTTTACCAAGCGGATTCCTCCTACCACGATCCGCTGTTGAAGATTCCCGAGCCCTGCTGGCGCTGGATCAGTCGCCTCCGCGCCGCCAAGACCGCCTCTTGGCTGAAGAACATCCCCAAAATCCTCGAATTCGGCGTCGGCAGCGGTTGGAACCTCGCCGCCGTTCCCGTCTCCGAACGCCTCGGTTTTGACATCGGCCGGCACCTCAAGCCCGTCGTCGAAGCCCGCGGGATCCTTTTCCTGGACGATACCGCCCAGATTGAAGACGCTTCGCTCCCCGCCGTGCTCTGCCATCATTGCCTCGAACACGTTCCAGATCCGCATGCCATCCTGTCCCAAATTGGCACCTGGCTCCAGCCGGGCGGCCTTTTACTGCTTTATGTCCCGTTTGAGACCGAGCGCCGCTATCGCAACTTCGATCCCGCCGAAATCAACCATCATCTTTTTTCCTGGAACGTCCAAAGCCTCGGCAATCTCGTCACGGCCCATGGCTATGAAATCATTGCGGCCCGCACCCGCCGCTTTGGTTACGAACGCCGCGCCGCGCTGCTGGCCCATCGCTGGGGCCTAGGTGAAGTCGGGTTCCGTCTTCTCAACCGCCTCGCCCTCTGGCTGTGGCGCGCCGAAGAAGTGGAACTGATCGCGCGCAGGCCTCTTTAGGCGCTGCCCCCAAAGCCAAGTTCAACTACAGCGTCTTAGATCCTCCGCCATCCGGCTTCACACACCAAAGATCCACTCCCCACGAGGACGCTGCCTCAATCGGCCCGGTCTCAACCGAAGCGCAGCCGCCTCCCCGCTCGACACCCCGCGGCAATTCCTCGGCTCTGCGCAAGCCCGGCCTGGCAGCGTCTCGTTTCCCTTGGCCAGAACCTGGGATGCCCTTGCGCCTCGCCGCCAGCCTATGCCGCGTAGCCTCGACTCAGGCCCATCCCTCTAGTTGTTCCAGGGCATCGTCCAGCTAGGCGCATTTTTGTAGCGCTCTATCGTGAAACGCAAGGTCGCCCCCGCCCCCGGAGCCAAGCGAACGGTCATCGCCTTAGCGTTCAGAGCCATTTTCTTGCCGCCGCTTTCCACGTCCACCAACTGCTGTTCGGCATACCCGCCGCCCTGCACCACACTCCGCGGCAGTTTCTGACCACTGCGCGAGCCCGGCCTGGCAGCGTCTCGTTTCCCTTGGCCAGAACCTGGGATGCCCTTGCGCCTCGCCGCCAGCCTATGCCGCGTAGCCTCGACTCAGGCCCATCCCTCTAGTTGTTCCAGGGCATCGTCCAGCTAGGCGCATTTTTGTAGCGCTCTATCGTGAAACGCAAGGTCGCCCCCGCCCCCGGAGCCAAGCGAACGGTCATCGCCTTAGCGTTCAGAGCCATTTTCTTGCCGCCGCTTTCCACGTCCACCAACTGGTGTTCGGCATACCCGCCGCCCTGCACCACCACACTGCGCTCTTCCAATTGATTGGTGTTCACCAAGGTCAGCGTCGCGCTCTTGTCTTCCAGCTTCTCTACCAACGCGGCCACGTCCTCCGGCAATCCCGCCCGCCTCTTCACCGGGTCGAAATAGCGGAACCGCGAATGCAATACCCAAATGCGGCCGTTGGCAAAGTATCCTCCCGTCGTCAAATTCAGCAGCGCATCCGTCGTCACTGGCTGCAAGTCCAGCAGGTAGTCCGCCAGACGGGTATCGGCCGTCGTCGGGTCGTTTTCCACCTCCTTAAGATTGCTCCGAATGTAAGCAAAGGCCGCCGCCATCGCCTTCTCGGGATAGCTGGGATTCTTCCCTGCCAGGTATTCAATCCAACCCGGTTTCTCCGGAATTTTGGCGTAATCGTCCTGCCGCATGCTCCAAAGATAAATCTCCGTCATCCGGTCGCTGAACGAGTTTTCCGTAAAGTGATACCACTCGGGCTTGCCGTCGTATTTGTAGCCGCGCGGGTCGCCGTACATCTGCGGATACAAAGTCTTGCCGCCTTCGGTCTTCTTAGCCGCATACAGCAAGTCCAGTTGCTTGCGCAACACGTCGACGTAGCTCTGGTCGCCGCTCAATAGCAATGCGTTCGAAAAGCCCGGCCACGTTCCGTGCATGAAGTAGTTCCGGTGCGCGATCTGTTCGAGCTCTCCATCGAAAATTGTAAAGTTCCAACCGTAGGTGCCCTTCCACCACTGGCCCTTGTGCTCGCCGCCCAGCTTTCCGTCCAGGCCGATATTGGACGGCACCATGCCGCCGGCCTCCGCCGCCCGTTGCTTCCAGGCGTTGCTATATTCCAAAGCCCAGCGCCGGTATTTCTCGTCCCCCGTCAGCGCAAAGGCGTTCAGCCCCAACGTCGTCGCCGCCAGATTCAAAAAATTGTCCCCCGCCGAATCGAGATACTCCGTACAATGCGCCAGCATCTTGTCGTAATACTGCGCCATGGGCAGCAGCTTCGTCCGCTTGGCGGGATTGTGGATCAGGTGAAAGCTGCCCGGCACTGGGTCCCCCACCCAGTCGTAGACCGTCGCCTTCGTCAACATAGGCCCTTTTGAGCCCGTCCAAATGCTCTTAATCAACTTGCGGTCCGGATCGTAGTTCGGCGCCTCCGGATCCTCGTTCATATACATTCCCGCAAAGCGCTTGGTGCGGCGCACATAAAGATCGTCCTCGGGTCCGGAGAGTCCCTGCAGCAGAAATCCGCGCATCCCTTCGCCGGTGTGAAACCAGTCCGACATCGTAATGAATTCCTTGTGGTACGCGCCGTTTTCGGCCAGCTTCGTTAGCTTGGTCCGCAGTTGCCCGTATTGCTCCAGATGCCCTTCGTAGAACTTCTTGTACATCTCCAAAAGCTCATCGTCGCCGCCCAAAGCGTGCAGCAGCGTGTAGTTATACAAGGTCTCGATCGCATCGTCCGGCCCATCCAGCGTCCCCCAGCGGATCGTATGTTTCAGGTAACCCTTCTCGTCCACATAACGGCGGTAAAACTCCTTGGCCGCGGCCGAATTCGCCTTCAGGAGCGCCCGTTCCATCAGCGCCCATCCCGGCGGCGGCATCGGCTCCGTCACCTTCAATACCGGACCTTGAGCGCCAAGGCGCCAGGAGCCCAAAACAAACAGAGAGAACAAGACGAAGCGCATAACGCCGCCCAGTCTATCCAATTGCACACCCGCAAAGCGCACTCCCAGGCGCAACTATGAAACAATCTCCGTTTGCCATGTTGAATCGCCACTGGGTTCTCGTCCTGCTCTTTTTCCTTTCGATGATCACCTACATCGACCGCGTTTGTATTTCGGTCGCCGGCCCCCGCATGCAAGAGGAATTGGGCCTCACGCCCACCATGTGGGGATGGGTGGTTGGCTTCTTCACCATTAGCTACGCCGCCTTCGAGATTCCCACCGGCGCCATGGGCGACCGTCTCGGTTCCCGCCTCACCCTCACTCGCATCGTGCTTTGGTGGAGCGCCTTCACCTCCCTCACCGGAGCCGTGTCGAACTACTTCGTCCTCTGCCTCGTCCGTTTTCTCTTTGGCGCAGGAGAAGCCGGCGCATATCCCAATGCTGCTTCCACCATTTCGCGCTGGTTTCCCAAGGTCCAACGCGCCCGCGCCACCAGCGTCGTGTGGGCGGCCAGCCGCTTTGGCGGTTTCCTCAGCCCCTTTCTGGTCATCCCGATCCAACAGGCCTACGGCTGGCGCATGTCCTTCTTCGTCTTCGGCGCCGTAGGCGTCGTCTGGGCTCTGGTCTGGTATCTATGGTTCCGCGACACGCCCGCGCAAAAGCCCGGCACCACTGCCGCGGAAGTAGCCGAAATGCACGAGGAAAACACCGGCAAGGACTCGGGCCACCACCGCCTTCCCTGGAAACTCGCCCTCCAAAATCGCAACTTCCTGACCATCCTGCTCATGTACCACACCTACTGCTGGGGCAGCTATTTCTATCTCTCCTGGCTCCACACCTATTTGGTCAAAGGCCGCGGCATGAGTGAAAACGAGATGAAGAATTTCTCCTCGCTGCCCTTCTTGATCGGCATCTGCGGCAACCTTTGTGGCGGCTTTCTCAGCGACTATCTCGTCGCTCGTTATGGCCTCAAGATCGGCCGCCGCAGCGTCGGCGCCGCGGGCCTGGCCCTGAGCGCCGCTTGCATGCTCGCGGCGTCCTTTACCGCCGACCGCTTTATGACTGTCGGCTTCCTCGCTTTGGGCTACGGCGCCATGGATTGCATGCTGCCCGTTTCCTGGGCTGTCTGCATGGACGTCGGCAAAAAGTACGCCGGCGCCGTTTCCGGTTCCATGAATATGGCCGGCCAGATCGGCTCTTTCCTGTCCAGCATTGCCTTCGGCTACCTGGTCGATTACTTTGGCAGCTACGACTTGCCCTTGCAAATCTTCTCCGGCTTCCTCATCGTCAGCGCTTACCTCTTTACGCGGATCGATCCCACAGAAGAACTTCCCTCGGCTCAAACGCTAGCGCAACCGGGACCGGCATTAGCCCAGCCAATCGCTGCGCATTAAGCCCTCGCTTCACCGCCGCGGCAAAATCGCTCGACGCGTTTTCGAGCCTCCCGCCTCCATAGTTGTTCACGGAAAAGTTCAGCCAGCCGCCATAGGGCAGGTCAATGCGCACTTGCCACCCTCGCTCCGCTCCTCCGCTCAACAGATTCTCCTCCCAGTGGCGCTCGCCCACTTGCATGTAAAGTTCCTTCAACCCCAAAGCGTGTGCCGAATTCCGCAGGCAGCGCCACAAGTCTTCTAACGTCGCCGCCGCCTCGATCTCTTTCTCCAGCGTGTGCAACTCGATTTGCTGCCGCAGCCACGCACGCAGGCCGCCCCCCCACAGGGCCCTCCCGAGCACGATGAACTCTGCGTAGGCCAGTTCCCCTACCTCCCGCAGGAACAACGCCGCTAAGGCCCCGATCAGCAGCACCCTTTCCGCTAATCCCAGTACGAATAGCGAGGACGCCATCGCCACCGCCAGCGCCGCAAACAGGCTCATGTGCAGCAAGAGTTGGCTCGAATCCATCCCCTTGCGCCGCAATTCATGGTGCAAGTGATGGCAATCCGCTTCAAAAATCGACCTTCCCCGCAGAGTCCGGCGAGCGGCGCTCAATGCTACCTCGGCCAGCGGCAGCGCCAGCAGCAGCACCGCGGCCAATAGGCCGGTTCCATCCGGATAGCGCCGCGATAACGCCGCCCCGCCGCAGCCAATCAGGAATCCAATCGTGAGACTGCCTGAGTCCCCCATAAACACACTCGCCGGCGGCCAGTTCTTGCGCAGAAACGGCAGGATCGCGCCTACGAGTGGCGCAAACATTAGGGCCAACGCCGTATAGTCGAGCACAATGGCCAGAATCACCAGCCCCGTGCCGGAAAGCACTCCTAGGCTTCCCGCCAAACCGTCGCTTCCGTCCACCAGATTGAATGCATTCGAGCTCAAGATCAGCCAGAACACCGTCAGTCCAAAGCTCAACCACTCCAGCGGCTCCGGCATCGGCAGAATCCGGATTCCTGCCCAATACGCGAGCGCCGCGCCCAGACTCTGGCCAAGAATCTTATAGCGAGGGCGCAAGTCGAACCAATCGTCCAGCAGGCCCGTCAGGAAAATGACTCCCGCCGCCGGCAACAGCCGCGTCAGAAATACGGAATACCGGTCCAGCACCACATTCCCGCCCGCCGGCAAAATCTGCAGCACTCCCAGCGCAAGCGCATAGGCCGTAAAAATCGCCACCCCTCCGGCTCGCGGAATCGGCTGCGCATGCAGCTTTCTCTTCGCATCCGGATGATCCAGTTTGCCCAGTCGACGGTAAATCCCCATCGCCAACGGCAGCAGCGCCCAGCTTGCCGCCAGCGCCAGCAACGTTAATGCCACGATCGACTTCATGCCCCTCTCCTTATCGGCTGCGGACGCAGCCTGGCTAGTCGAAATGCCGCCATCGCAAACAGCCACCAGACACAATTCACCCGCACCTCTTTAAACAGGAAAAGGTCGAAGCCCAGCGCGGCCAGCGATATCGCCAAGGCCCACGTAAAGGCGCGCCAGCCCGTATCCTGGTGCCCCGCAAACGGTAAGCGAACGATCGCCCAAACCACCATGCCCAGCCACACGGCCCCGCTCAAACCGAATTCCACCAGCAGCTCCAGCAAGGTCGAATGGCAGTGATACAGGCTAATGCCGTATCCCGTCATGATCGTGTTGTCCCCGCCCGCCACCGAATCCCCCCGCAACGCGTCCCGGCGATACCAGCTCCACACCGCGCCATAGCCTTGTCCCGTCAGGAAGGCGAGCGGCCCGTTGCTAGCGACTATGTTCCAGGCCGTATCGTGGGTCGTCCGCCGAAAGCTGTCCTCAAAACTCTGCAAACGCTGGGTATCGGCTCGCCCATACACCACCGCCCCGGCCCCGGCCGTCAACATCGTCAGCAGCAAAGCCGTCACCAGTTTCTTCTGAATCTGCTTCATCATCAGCGCCAAGGCCAGCGCGTAAGCTACCAGTAGTATCAACGCCGCTCGGCTCCCTAAACCAAGCAGGGCGCCCAACAGCGCGGCCGTTCCCAGTGCGGCCAGCAGACGCTTCCCTCGCCCGGCAAAAAAACCCTGCATCGACCATCCAATGGCTGGCAGCAACAACAGGTAGCCCGTGCTCGATCCGAACAACGGTCCCCTCACCCGCTGCATCCCAAAGTCCTGGCCCATATTGCGGCCCTCTTCGCTCCGCAAACCGATATTGAAGACGCTCTCGGCCGTGTACAACAAACTCAGCAGCGCGAGGAATCCCACCAGCCGGTTCAAAAACCCGCGCGTCTTTTCCTCGTCGTAAACGCTCAGCACCCCCGCCGCCTGCAGCGGTCCCGCCGCCGCCAGCATCAGCGTGTAGCCCATCGCCAGTTTGTCTTCCGCCTCCAGGGCTCCGGCCGCCAACGTGATGAGCCCGTAACCGAACAAAGCCAGCGTCGTCCACAGCAGAAAATGCGGTTTCACCGTGGGCCGTCGCAGTAGATACTGCGCTATCAGCGCGCACCCATAATAGGCGGCGCTCAGCAGCACATAGACGTCGGAGTGCCGCATCGGGACGCCAAACCATTCCCGTCGCGTAACCACCGTCGCCGGCACCAGCGATCCATACAGCAGGGCCGCCCAAAAAGGCAGTTCCCATAGCACTACACGGCTGGAGGGTAACTGCCAGCCTTGCCGCAGTCCGCTCATCTCATCGCCCCTTCCCCTCGCGGCACCCCTCGCGGCACCCCTCGCGGCACCTTACCTCCCAAAAGCTCCTGATACAGCGCCGCCACATCGCCCGCCAGACGGGCGTCCGTAAATCGATTCGCCGCAAACTCTCTCGCCTTCTCGCCCATGCTGCGCAGCAGCGGCCTCTGTCCCAGCAGCCGTTCCAGCACCGCCGCGAAGGTCGCCGGTTCCGCCGCCGCCAGCACGGCATTTTCATACCACCAGCTCTTGCTCTCCAGGCGCGGCAACCCATGACCCAAGTCCACCGTGCCCCCCGCCGCCGTCGATAAAAAAGGCCGCCCCGCGGCCATGCCCTGGATCAGGGAGAGTGGCGTCCCTTCCCGGTGCGACGTCATCAACAGCGCATGGGAACGCGCCAGTACCCCGGTAATGTCGTCCTGCCACGGCAGAAAACGGAGATTGGTCAATTGGCGGCGCCGCGCCTCGGCCATTACTTCGTCTTTTAACGGCCCCTCGCCCGCCAGCGTAATCTCCACTGGCAAGCCCCTAGCCTGCAACGCCTCGGCCACGCCCAACATCAGTTCCAGATTCTTGATCGGAACAAATCGCCCCAGCCACAAAAGCCGTAGCGTTGGCTCTGCAAAGTCCGGTGCCTCGATTTCCAGGTACGGCGTCAAATCCAGCCCCAGCGGCACCACATGAAACTTCTCCCCCGGCGCCACCGCAAAGCGGCTCGATAGTTCATCGGCCTGCTGCCTGCTTACCGTCAACAGCGCCTCGCTCAAATTGCCCAGCGAGCGCTCCGCAATTTGCACCATCTGGTTCACGCGCGGTGAGAAATAGCCCTCGAGCACATGCCCGTGGTAGGTATGCACCACGTGAGGACAGGCGGCCAGCCATGCCGCAATTCGCCCCAAAAATCCGGCCTTCGCCGTGTGCGTATGCACAATGTCCGGCCGATACTGCCTGATTAGCTTCCAGAGCCTCCACAACGCCCAAAGATCGTGCAGCGGCGAAGGCGCCGCGCCCAATTCCGGCACACGTTCCACCTGGTCCCCGGGCTCGATCAGGTACTCCATGTTCTTTTCCGCCGCACCGCAGTTTCCAAACACCAACACGGAATCGAAGCCATGCTCCGCCATGCGGCGGTTCAGTATCGTCGCATGCACCGGCGGCCCGCCTCCCGCTAGGCGCGTAATGATCCGCATCACCAAAGGCCGCTTCCCGCTTTCCGGGACGACTGTTTTCATTGCCAGGCCTCCCGATCTTCCGGCGCTCCGCTATTCTGTGCACTCAACCCCGCCGTCTCCATCCGGAATTCGCGTCCTAATTTGGAAACCACCGTGCGGAATTTTCCGTTGGCGCCCCGTGGTATCGCCGCCATCTCCACCATGCGGATCTCGATCGTGTCTCCCAGCCGGTCCCGCAAATTCCTTCGCAACTTTCCCAGATCCCCCGCCGTCAGGCTCGGCAGCGCCACGTAGCGCACCTCTACCTGCTCCGGTACCTCTTGGACAAACTGGCACTCCAACAGGCCCTCCACACCCTTCAGCGCCGGATCCATCCGGCCCAACCAGCCCCGCTCGCGGCTGTACAAATAGTCGTCCCGCCTGCCCTCGATCGCCGCCACAATGGCCATTTGCCGCCCGCACGGGCAGCGCGTCTCCTCGCTCCAGGCCGCCCGGTCCCCCACCTCGTAGCGCAGCAGCGGCATCGCCTCGTTGATCAACCCTGTCAGTACCACATCGCCCGTTTCACCCGGCTCGCAGGGCCTTCCATCGGGCCGCAATATCTCCGTCACGCCGAACAAGGGATGCGCATGCATTCGCCCGTAGCGGCATTCAAACCAAAAACTCTGCATCTCCGTTTGGCCGTACTGGTCATAAACCCGGCTCCCGAAAGCGGAGCCGATCGCCAGCCTTTGCTCTTCGAGCAAGGTCTCCGCGCTGGTCAGTACCGCCTTCAATGGCAGTCCGTCCTGCGGCCTCCGCAAGACGTGCTGCGCCAAAAGGGCAATAGCCGAGGGATAACCGGTCAGATATTCCGGCTCGAAACGCCGGATGGCCGCTAGATAAGCGGGAATCGTCTCCCGGCTCAGATGCACCGTCGAAAGCAGCAAACACCGGTTGGCCCAATCGTAGCGCCAAAATCGTCCCCGGCCCTGGCTTCTCCCCCCGTCGCCGGGCACGATGAGCTTGCCGGTAAACTGCGCGCGCCGGGCGAAGCGGCTCACCCCCGCCTGCTCTCGATAGCGCTCCACAAACGCATACTGGCGCGATACCGAGTCCCGAGAGTAGAACAGCGTCATTGGGGTTCCCGTCGTGCCAGACGTGTTCCAGGCGATGCTCCCGGCCGGCATCCGCCCCCCAAGCAGAAAGCAATTTGGATCCCTTCGCACCGCGCTTTTCGGCGTCGGCGGGATACGGAAGAATCCACTCCATTCCCCCGCCCGGAGCCGTTCATAGTGCTCCGGCTTCACCCGTTCGCGGTAGTACGGAACATTGGCGGCGGCGTGCGCTAGCATGCGCTTCAACCGTGCCGTCTGGATTAGCTCCAATTGCAGCGCCCCGGCCATCTCGGTCGCTTGCAGCAGTGCGTGCTCCTCCCGGAAAGCCCTTCCATACCGCTGTTGCCGGTACACCCAACCCTGTGCCGTCACCGCCACGTCCTGCACCGCCGCGGGGAGACTTGCATAGACCTCTTCAAGCCGCTTCACGGAGTTTCTCCTTCCTGATGGGACTCAACGTCTCCGTCCAGGCCGCCGGTGGCTTCAGTTCGATCGCCGGCTGAGGCAACGCCGCCCCGCCACCAAATGACGTGATCGCTCCAGCCTCGCGATCCTTCAAATGCGCGAGCACCGGGATCGACTGCCAATCAAATGCGGAGAGGGCGGCGGCGTATACATCCACCTGGGCCGGATCCGTCCCGAACAAAAGACTGTTCATAGGCCTTGGCTCCGGCCGTAGCGGCCCGTCGCCCTCTCCCGCCACAATGGCGTCCAACAACGTCAGGATGGGACGAGGAGAGGAGAGTTTCGTCCCACCCGGACCTAGCCACCGGGCGATAAAAACCATATCGTGCACGGTCCTCCACAGCGTGTCGTTGCCCGGCCACGCTCCGCCAAACACCACCGGTGCCTGCCCGCGTTGGGTCGAGGCGAACAGCGAACGCCGTGCCTGCCGGATGAGCCCGTTCGGCACCACTCTTTCCAACCACGGCCGCAGTCTTGCCAGCAGCACGCTCGCCATGGAATCGGGATACTCGTCGCCGCCCTTGGACGGCGGCCCCACGCGGAAATGTGGCAGATAGGCCTTGTCGCAATTGATGCCAATAAAGTTCTTCAACGCTCCCGTCACTCCCGTCTTCACATGCGTCTTCCACTTCGGCAAATTGATCACCACATCGGAGTCCAGCAAAGAGTTCGCGATCCGGTAACAATGACGGCCGCGCCCATGGTGAGCCGTCGTCACGGAAGCTTCGTAGTTGGAAACTCCCATCGCTCCCCCCTCGGCCAACGTTTCCAGGCGGCTCTTCGCGCCAAGATCCACGACCGTGTCTCCCCGCGGGTCGCCCGGCGCCGCCCAGCTTCCTCGCACCACTCCCGTCGTCTCGTCCGTATCGGCGATCACCCGCCGCAAATCCGCCACCTGCACCGGTATCCCCTGGCCGCGCCAGTGCGCTAGTAAAGGCTCAATCGCGCTTTGCCGCAGCAACAGAGAAAAATCCGCGCTCTGCAAGGGCGAATCCGCCAGCAGGATCTGCCCCTCGTATTCGCCTTCGCGATTTCGCAGCGCCCGCGCCGCGTACTCCACCACCGGCCGAATCAACGACGGATGCGTCGTCAGCGCTTCCAGGACACTCCAGCCCTCGGCCGCATGCCGCACCCAGTTTGGCTTCACCAGCACCCGCATGCCCGGCTGGATCCAGGGAGCGAAAGGATTTTCCCCGTCCAAACCCGCCTCGGTCAGAAAGCGCACCAGCCCCGGATGGGGCGACACCAAGCCATGGTCTGGCACCGGTGGGTAAATGCAAAGATTCGTCGCCCATTGGGGCGTAGCGTAATCACGCAGCATGCCGCACCTCGCTTGCCGCGGCCATCGGCAGGCAATAGTGCCGGATGGCACGGTAAAACTCCAGCCGCTTCGGGCCCAAGACTCCCGCTTCATATCCCCGCACCGCTTCCTGATTCCGCCTTCCGATCCCGGTCCACTCGGTTTCGGCTCGGTAAAACTCGGCAAACTTGCTGCTCAACGCCGCGGGGCAGTTGGGTTCCACAATCCAGCGCGGCTCGAGCAAATCCGCCATCGCTCCCACCCGCGAACAGATCGCCGGCAATCCCGCCGCCATCGCCTCCAGCAGCGCCCGCGGTATCCCTTCCGCGCGAGAGGGCAGGGAAAACACGTCCGCCTCGGCCAGATAGCTCCGCACTTGTTCCGGCCCTCCTAAAGCTCCCGTCACCCGTACCCGGGATCCCACTCCCAATGACTGCGCTAACTCCAGCAACTGCGTCCGGTGCTGCCCATCGCCGACGAACGTAAGTTCGAAATCCACCCCGCTGGACGCCAGCGCCCGAATCAGCACATCTTGGCCCTTGTAAAGCAGGTCGAGAAACCCTACGCTCACCACTCGCAAACGCCCACGCGCCCGCCGCTCCGTCAGCGCCAGAAACGCTTCCCTCGGCAGCTCTACATCGCTCAGACTCTCCGCCCAGTGCGCCGCCAGCGCCGGATTGGCCCTTCGCGTTGCCTCGCCCGTCACGTAGTTCATCACTGCCGCCTGACCGCACAACTCCCGCGAACGCCGCACAAAGTAATGCCGGAACAGAAACGCAAGGCCATGCGGCGCCACACCGGGCGCGAAAAAATCGTGCGGGTCCGTCAGCAGTTCCGCCGCAAAACGCCGCCCCGATTTTTGCACCAACGGCGCCATCACGAAGGCCATCTGCGAGGGAATCCGGAATAGAAACGCGCCGTCCAGCTCCGCCGCCCGTTCCAGCGAATGGGTAATATCGCGGTGCCGGCGCAGATAAGCCAGCGGCCCTACATAACTGGGTACTCCATAAACCTCCACCCGCGGCCCGGTCACCGTGCGTGCCTGCACCGGGGGCTCTGGCACATCCACCGTCCGGGCGATCACCCTGATCTGCTCAAACACCCCGAGCACACTTTCAAAGGAGCCATACGAAGGGGGAGTAAAGGTCCATACCCTTCCATCCGGCGTGCGCCGGAATCGCTGGTCCACCACGACGTTCAGAGTTTCAGCCATAAATTTCCTGCAATCGCGCGACATTGGCATGTATGGAGAAGGAAGATGAGGCCAGCGCCGCTAAGCGCTCTTCGGACGGGAGAGGAGAGGTCGTTCGCAAAGTCATTACGGTACTGGCCCACTGCTCTATAGGCACGTCAAGTGCCAAACGGCGGACTCTTGCGGGAAACAAATCCAGCTCCGGAGGCAGATGCTCGGCCAGCAGCACCGGCAGTCCCGCTGCCTGCGCTTCGATGGCGGCTAAGCCCAATCCTTCGCTCAGGCTGGGAAACACGAAAACGTCCGCGCTGGCTAGTGTTTCCGCCACATCCGTGCGATTTCCAAGGAATTCCACTCGGCCCTCGATGCCCCGTTCGATTGCATAACGCTCCAGTTCGCCGCGCAGCGGGCCATCCCCCAGCAGCACCAGGCGCGCATCCCCGCCCAAGATCGAAATGAGATCCAGCAGAAAGCGATGGTTCTTTTCCGGAACCATCCGCCCGATGTGTGCCAACGTGAAACGCGAAACGTCGCGCCGCGGCCGCGCCTGCGTGAAGGCCTCTAGATCGACGCCGCAGGGAAAAATAGCCGGGCCTGTTGCGCACCCAAACAAATCGAGCGCCGCCGCGCCGCTCACCGCGATCCGGATATTGGCCAGCCGCCCCAAAGCCGCCCTCGCCCACGGCGCGCGCCATCGCTTCTGCCGCCGGAAGTCCGCATGACTATGCGCAATCCGGCGCGGTACTCCCGCCTGCATCGCTAGCGCCAGCGGGAAGGGGCTCGCGTAGTGGTTATGGCAATGCACCGCGGCAAAAGGCCCCTCGCGGCGCAGCAATTCCCGCATGCGCGCCGCCGCGGCCGCAGGCCTGTGCGGGGCGGGGCAATGATGCAGATGCGCTCCCAATTGCACAAAGCGCGGCGCCAAGCTGCCAAAATCTTCACACTCAAGCGCGATGTGAAACTCCGGACGCGTCTCCCGCGGCCAGGCCGCCAGTAGCCTCTCCAGCCAGCATTCAATCCCTCCGGGATTCAGTTGCCGCAACACATGCAAGACGCGCTTCATGCTCTTCCTAGCGCCACGGCGCCCGCGCCCAGCATCGCCGCTGAGCTTAACGCCACCACCAATGCCGCCCCTGCCGTGCCGTAAGCCGGTATGAGGCCAATCGAGGCGACCACCGCGACTCCGTTCAAGGCCGCCGTAATCCACACCTGCGGCCGGTACAGTCTTCGCGCGGTCAGCGCGCATCCCGCCACGCACGCGGGCCAGGCAAACACCTGTGCTATCCCCAGAGACAGCACGGTTGCTTGCGCCCCGCCCGGCGCCAGATCCGCTCCCCCAAGCAGCAGTCCCACCAGAATCAAGAGCGCGGCCCCGCCCGGCAGAGCTATCCAGTAGGCCAGCCGCCCCGGCGTCGCGCTGGCCATGCGTCCGAGCAACGATTGCCCATAGGCGGACGCTACGAGATTCCCCGTCTGCAGGGAAACACTCAAGGTTGCAAAAAGGCCCAACGCCGCCGGACTCGCCCAATGCTCCAGTGCCAGCCTCGGCGTGCTCGCCTGTAGCGCTTGCAGAAACATAACAACTCCCAACAGAAGCCCGCGTTCTAGCAATCGCGGCAACGCAAGTGCCCCCACCTCCGTTTCGACATCCGCCCCCGCATGCCGCTCCCAGCCCACCAGCAACGCCAGACTCACGCCCAAATACAACGCCAGCGCGCTTGCCGTCGAAGGCAGCAATACAAGCGATCCCAGCATGCTCGCCGTGCGCAGCGCCGAGCTAATAAACGCCCGCCGCGCTTGGCCCTCCCGTTGCCAATTCGCCTGGTACAACTCCGCCCAGGAATCGATCCATCGCCCCGCTCCCACCAGCAGCGCCAGCGGACCCGCCCCAATGTAAATCGCCCCTAACAACGGCACTGCGGCCAGACTCGTTAACCATCGCAGCGCCTTCGCCCGTCCCAACGGCAACTCTGCTTGGCTATGCGTCAAGAGCAGGGGCTTCAACTGCAAACTCAGCAGTTGAAACGCCGGCAGAGTTAACGCCTGCGCGAACGCATAATGGCCCGCCGCCTCCAGTCCTTCCCACTGCGCAATCAGCAGCAGGCTCGCAAAAGGCCCCGCCGCTTGCGCCAGTTGGGCCAAGACCGTCCAAGCCGACTCGCCTAACCAGCGCTCCGCCTGCCCAAGCCCAGCCGCCTGCCCAAGCCCAGCCGCCTGTCCAAGCCCAGCCGCCGGAGCCTCCTCTACCTCCCCAACTTCGCCCACCGCCGTGCTCACGCCCGTTCCTTCGCCGCATAATATTTGCCGTAATAGCTGTAATAGCTATAGGACTCGCTCATCGACTTGTTCACCTGGTTCAGCACCACGCCCAGCACATTGGCCCGCAACCGCGTCAGCATTTCAATTACGCTTGCCACCTGCTTGCGTCCCGTGTTGCCCGCTCGCGTCACCACAATTACTCCGTCCACACTCGTCGCCATCTCCAGCGGCTCGGCAAATCCCAGCAACGGCGGTGCGTCCAGCACAATGAATTCGTAACGCTCCAGCAGCTCCTCCACCACTTTGTCCATCCGGCCTCGCAACCAGTCGTCGGGACGCCGGCTCGCCGGGCCCGCCGTCAGGATCGAAAGCTTCTCGTGCACTCCCGACGGCTGAATCAATTCCTCCACCGGCGCTTTGCCCTGTAGAAAACCGCCCAGTCCCAGGTTGTTTTCCAGGTTGAAGCGCCGATGCACGCTTGGCCGCCGCATGTCGCCATCGATGAGCAGGGTCCTCGCCCCGGACGTTGCGTGGGCCAGCGCAAAGTGCGCCGCTACTGTCGATTTGCCCTCGCTTGGCTGTGCGCTCGTGATCAACAAGCTGCGCAGATTCCGGTCGAAATTCGTCAACAAGATCGAGTTCCGCAGCGTACGGATCGATTCCTCGTAGCCGCCCATGCTTTGGTAACCGTCTTTGCCCGAAGGCATCAAAGCCCCTCCCGCTTCGGCCGATGTCGCCAGCCCAATCCGGTGCTTCCAGTTCTTCACTTCCGGCAGCGTCCCCAGCACCTCGGTGCCCAAGGCCATCTTTACCTGCTCCGGATCTCGGATCGTGTTGTCCAGGGCGTCCATCAGCAGAATGCCGCCCACCGTCAACAGCAGCGATGCCAGAAACGCCAGCCCCGCGTTCATCAGTAGATTTGGCGACACCGGTTCCAGCGGTGCCCGCGCCGGATCCGCAATCCGGATCGAACTGTTCTGGAAGCTCGAGTTTATGCCCGCTTCCTTGATCTTGCGCACCAGCTCTTCGTAGAGCTTCTTATCGGCCTCGGCCTCGCGCCGCAGATTCTGGTACTCAAAGCTCCGCGCGTTCAATTGGTCCAATTCCTTCTTGGCGTCCTGCACCTGCCGCTCCAGCATCCGCTCCCGATTCAGCGCCTCCTCGTATTCGACATTCACGCGCTGGCCGATGTTCGTATTCAGACTCTTCAACTGCCGTTCCAATTCGTTCACCTGCGCCGCCGACCGCCGGTACTCCGGATGGTTCGCCCCAAAGTGCACTTGCACCTCGGAAAACTTCTGCCGGGCCTCGCTCAACCGCTCATCCAGCTTCGACATCGATTGCCCTTGGCTGGAAACATGCGCCGCCGCCGCCGATCCCCCTTCGACACTCCGCCACGCCGCCTCTTTCTTCACCCGATCGGCCTGCGCGCTTGTGTACTCGTGGTTGATCTGCAGCAGCCGCGCCGAGATGATATTCGTTTTCTCCTCGGGATTGATCACGTTCAGTTCGCGTTCAAACTGCAGCAGCGCCGACGAGGAGCTCTCCATCTTGGCCCGTAACTCGTCCAACTGCTTTTCCATGAAGCGCGACACGCCTACCGAAGCCTGGTAGCGGATGTTGTAGGTATGGTCCAGGTACGAGGCCGCTATCGAATTCACGGCCTGCGCGGCCAGCTGCGGATCCGTCGAGCGATAGCTTACCAGCAGCAAATACGTGTTCGGCGGCCGCGACACCTTCAATCCATCCAAGGCCACCGGCGCGTTCTGGCGCTGCTGTTCGGAGTACGGCTTCCACAATCGCCACCGCGACGGCTTCCTCAGCGGCAATTTATAGCGCTCCACCACGGGCCGCAGCACGGAATCCGACTGCAACATTTTCACTTGCGTCGCCAGAAACTGGTCCGAGTCGTTCATCATCGCCCGGTTGGATTCCTGGCCGATCACGCCCGTGGGCGTCTGCCGGTCGATGTCGATCGTCACCGTCGCCTCATACACCGGCGTCATCTGGCTCGAAATCGCCAGCGCCGCTAGCGTCGCCGCCAGCACAATCAACACAATGTGTCCCGCATGTCGCTTAAAAAGCCAAAAATAATGCGAAAGCGGCACGGAACTCTCGCCCGCCATGCCGAAACTAGCATCCAGCACCGGCCCCGGCATCCTCACCGGTTCCATCGATAGCTCCAGCGCCCGCGGCGCTTCCACCGCTCGCGCCAAGGGAAGTAAGGGATTAGCCATGGTTGGCAAAGACCTCCTCGTTCTCCGCCAACAGATTCTCCGCCAACAGATTCTCTGGCAGCAGCGTATTCAGCCGCGCCTCCAGCCGGTCCCAGCGCTGCGAAAGACTGCGCAGCGGCTCCTGGTCGCCGCTGGCAAGCACGGATGCTCGCGCGAAATCCGAGACGCTGCGCGCCCCTCGGCGCGCGCACGTTTCTTTTAACTGTTGGAATTCTTCTTCGCTGAGGCGAAAGTTAACCAGGCGGGTTCGGGGTTGAAATACAGGCAAAATGAGATACTCCCTTCGGGATAAGAGCGGTGCTCCGACGGGTTCTCTGGCTTGCAGCGGCAAGTGGAACAGACGCCGTTGCATGTGTTTAATCGTCGTTTGACGAACGCAATATAGTCGTCCACTTCACTTTCGAGTGGTATAGCCGCTAGGCCTAGGGTCCCTCGCCTCGGCTTAGAATCGAAGTCTGTGCCATGAAGACCGACACCGCCTCAGCCCCCCGCCTGGACTCCCTCGATGTCTTCCGCGGCCTCACCATGGCCCTCATGATCCTCGTCAATACCGCCGGCGACGGCGCCCATGTTTATCCCCAACTCAAGCACGTGCCCTGGCACGGCTGGACCCTCACCGATTGCGTCTTTCCTTCCTTTGTCTGGATCATTGGCGTCGCCGCCGGGCTCGTCCTGCCCCGTAAGCTGGCCTCCGGGCAAACCCGCGCCCGGCTCTTGGTTCAGGCCGCTCGCCGCGCCGCGATTCTATTCTGCCTAGGGCTTTTGCTGTATCTCTACCCGCACTTCCATTGGGAAAGCTTCCGTGCCCTCGGGGTACTCCAGCGCCTCGCCATTTGCTATTTCGCCACCGCGCTCGCCGTTCTCTGGCTTGGCTGGCGCGCTCTGCTAGGCCTTGCCGCCGCCTTGCTCGCCGGCTACTGGATCCTCATGGTCGGCTACGGCGACCTCACGCTGGAAGGCAATCTCGCCCACGCCGTCGACCGCGCCGTCCTCGGTAGTCATAACTATGCAAATACCAAAACCTGGGACCCCGAGGGCATCCTCAGCACCATTCCCGCCATCGCCAGCTGCCTCCTCGGCGCCGCCGCGGCCCCGCATCTCCGCCCGCAAGTGCTCATTCCGGCCGGGATCTTCGCCACGGCCTTGGGCCTCTTCGCCGACCAGTGGTTCCCCATTAACAAGATGCTCTGGTCGCCTAGCTTCGTCCTGCTCGTGGCGGGTCTCGATGCCATCGGGCTCGGCGTGCTCCTCTGGCTCGTCGATGAGCAAGGTTGGAAAAGCTGGTGCTCCCCCTTCCGTTGGTTGGGCGTCAACGCCATCACCATGTACCTGGCCAGCGAACTCCTCGAAATGACGCTGCAAGCCCTCGGCTGGAAGGTCCCGCTCTACCAAGCCGTTTTTGCGCCCCTGGCCTCGCCCGTCAACGCGAGCCTTCTTTACGCCCTCGCCTACACCCTGCTACATGTCGCGCTGGCCTGGGCCCTGTGGCGACGGCGGATCTTTATTCGCATCTAGTCCTCGCCAATGGTAGACAGGCTTAAGTCAAACGCAGGAAGCCGTTGGCCATCCTCGCTCCAATCGCCTGCCTAGAACCCCATCCTAGGTTCCGCGCTAAGATCCCCCGCATTGCCACGGTCTCCGGAATGCCAATTCGCATACAGCGGCGATCCTGTCCCGCCAGAAGAGTCTCCCGCCAGAAATTTTCTTTAGGTCTACCGCCTGCCCGAAAGCGCAGCCGGCCCCCCTGGAAGATCTAGCGCCGCCGCTTGAAGGTTTCGTTCTCCACCTTGGCGTAGCCTGCCGGGATGGCGAATACATCCTCGGAAATCGGCGCGGCCGAGAAGTTGCTCGCGTCCGTCACCGTCTCCATCATCAGCATCATGCCGTCGGCAGTTCTCTCGGACGCAGCGGGCGCCGTCGGTGCGCTCGGTGTGCTCTGTGCGGGTGCCTGCGCCGCCGGCTCTTCCGTTTGTTTCTTGCGGCCAAAGCCGCCCAGCCCGCGGCCCAAGCCGCCACCCAGCACGCCGCCCAAACGTCCGCCAATCGCGCGTCCCGCCGTACTGCCCGCCGCTTCGCCCCCAGCTTGCTTGGCCGCCTCGCCAATTTCTGCCGAGCTAGGCGCCTGCCCACCCGTGCCGCCATTCATCTGCGAAGAGTCCAAGCCTTGTCCCGCCATGCCCACGCGCGAAATCGTCAGCACGGGAATTCCCGGAACCTTCGCCATTTCCTCGGCCATTTTCTTCATCCCTTGCGCCATCCCCGGCTGGTTCGCCATGGCCGCAAAAGGGTTGCCTCCGCGGGCCCACAGCGCCTTGTCCTGCAGGCGTTCCATCTGCCGCTTGTATTCCGCATAGCCGGGCACCGCCTCGGAGTGCCAGGAATCGTTCACCATTTTCATGCCGCCGCTGGCCCCCATTTGCTGGCCCCCAGCCTGCTGCGCCTTGGCCGCAAACTCCACCGTCATCAGCACCTGCTTGGCCACAAAACCGTTCACGTCCTTTTCCGTGCCGGTAGCCTTTGCCTCAAACTTCATCTCGCCTTGCGCCTGTTGCATGGCCGCCTGGTTCTTCGCGCTCACCTTATTCATCTCGGCCTGCATGTCTTCCATCATTTGTTGCATCTCGGCAAAGGTCATCTGCCAATACTGCTTCTTATCGTGATTGATCGTAGTGAAGAGCTGCTTATCGAAGTCCACGATCGACACAGAGTCTTTCGCGGCCGTGGCCATCCGCCCGCCCTTGAAATAGTGCGTGGTGGTGGTCGGTTCCGGTTTCTTGGCGAAAGGCATGCGCAGAATCATGCCTTTCGTAACACGGGTCGTTTGTTCGTAACGGAAATCGGCCAGCAAAAGCGCGGGCAGCAAAAAAGCCAGGAAATAGCGGGACATTGACGGAATCCTCCAACTTGAATCTATCAAATCGGCGCTTTTGCCACGTCACTGTAGCCCGCGGGCGGCTCAAAGAGGGCCGGCGAAACTTTCTCCTCGCGGTAATCCAGTATTTCCACTCTTGCGTCCAAGATCTTGCCCTCCCCTCCGATCGCAAAGCGCAGCGCCGTCGGCGTCGCCTCGCCCTTGCCGATCTCGGCGAGCCGTCCCTCGATGTGCGGCGTAAACGCAACGATGCTGTCCACCCCCGGCAGCAGGTAGTTCAGACCGAATTTCGCGCGATAGCGATGCAGTTGTGTCTTCTCGCCCGCCTCGGCCGCCCGCAGCACCGTCACGGCCACCTCCGTCGAGGGCTTACCCGTCGCTGGGTACATCGATTTTAGGATCGCTTCAATGCCAGGCGGAAAATCGGCCGCGATCCGGGTGCGCAGCGCCTGGGGCGTGGTGCGCTCAAAAGTCTTCGTCTCATGGTCGAGCAGGATTAACTCGTTCTGCGCGTGATCGAGAATAAACCCCGTCTTATCGCCCTTTACAAAAATCTTGGTGCCCTCGAGCACAATCTCGTCGCCCGCGGACTCCCACTTTGTCAAGTCCGCCGCATTGGCCACCATCCGGATCAGGCTATTGGCCGTCACCTTGTAGGCCAGCTTATAGCGCGCGCCCGCCCAGGAGGGGAGCGAGAGCAGCAAACCAAACATCAAAACGCGCGTGAGTAAGGCCACGCTGGTTGGACTGTGTCTCGGCGGCCCGAGTTTCATCAATGCGGTATCTGCCGGTAGTCTTTCGGAATCTCGAACACAGAGTCCGGGATGGGGTCTTGCGAGACTTCCAGCATCCGAATGACGAGCCGCGCCGGGACGACTTCGGCACCCTTAGGCGCGTCCAGGCTCCTTGGCGGAAAATAGGAGATCGAGGTTTCAAGCGGAAAGCCGGAAACGGAGCTTTGAAAAGAATTCAGTGCGGAGGGCCCTCCTTCGAAGGAAGCGAACGCAGATTCGAGAGCAGCGACGAGCTGCCGAGCGGACGCGTCCGGCGAAGCAGCCACGCCGCGAGCCGGGAACGCGGCGCCTGGCAATACAATGCGATCCGTCGTCCAGATCTCGATTACCATCCGCGTGATCGGCTCCCTTCGTGGACGAGCATTAGTCGGCATCTGTTCAAACAGCGCGCTCATGTCGATTTCCATATTGAGCCTAGCGCCGCGGGCCGCATAGCCCAGGATTTCCCGTTCGGGTAAATCTCGATCGACACTGACCCTACCCTTGATGCCCTTATTGATGAACTTGGCGTCGGTATTGCGGACACTCTCCGCAACTGTTCCAACGCGGTCTGGACTGAGATTGTCTCGTTTCCAGACTTGGCTTTCATGATCGATCTCGACTGCCTGGGTTTCGCCTTCAGTACGGATAATCGATTTCTTGCCGTAACGGATCAACTGTTTCGCCGCGGTGACATACTGTTCCTGCGACGCTTGGTCGCGCAAGGTCTCACTAATCACAGCCAGCGGAGAGCCGGGCAGCGCGTTCTCAAGCGCGCAAACCTGTTTGAAGCGCAGATCCGCGCGCAAGGCGAAGACCGCGAGAAAAGCTAGGCAGAGAAGTTTCCCCATCATGCCCGATAGTTTCGCATCCTAGAAGTAGTGAATGCCGCTATCAAGCCGCGCCTGAGCGCCGTGAGCTATCTGAATACCCGACCTCTAGTCTGGGGCCTCTTGCAGGGCCCCCAGCGCGACAGCGCCGAGTTGCACTTCGACCTCCCGGCGCGCTGCGCCGAGCGCCTGGCAGCCCAGGAAGTCGATGCGGGCCTGGTGCCGGTTATTGAAGCGCAGCGCCAGCATCTCGAGCCCATTGGCGACCTCTGCATCGCTTGCCGGGGCCCCGTGCGCAGCATTCTGCTCTTAGCCAAAAAACCCGTCCGAGAGATCCGCAGCCTGGCTCTTGACAGTTCCTCGCGATCGTCCGTCATGTTGGCCCGGATCCTACTCGAACAGGTCTATCAGTTGGAACCCGAAACGGTCACGATGGTTCCCGATCTCGCGCTCATGCTGGGCGCGGCCGATGCGGCCCTGGTGATCGGGGATCCCGCCCTGCGCATCGACCCCGTCTCGACCGGCCTTCATACCCTCGATCTGGGTGAGGAATGGTTCCGCCACACCGGCCTGCCCATGGTCCTTGCCATGTGGGCCGGCCCCAGCCCCCACCCACAACTCGCCGCGTTGCTGCGAGCCAGCTACGACTACGGGCGCGGACGGATCGACGAGATCGTGGCCGCCGAGGCGGCGCAGCGCGGTATCGAGCCCGCGCTCGCTAAACGCTACCTGGAAGCCAACATCGTCTATGAACTGGACGGCGAAGCCCGGCGCGGCCTGCGCCTCTACCTCGAAGAAGCGTCCAAAATGGAAAGAGCCCTGCCCGTATGAGAATGCCCACTTCCCCCGCTCGTAGCCTCCCGCGTATGACGCGACAGGAGGCCCGGGACTTCTTTGCCTCCGACGATCTGATTGCCGCTGGCATGGCCGCCAATGCCGTGCGCCAGGCCTGGCATCCCGAACGCGTGGTGAGTTACATCATCGACCGCAATATCAATTACACGAACTTCTGCACCGAATACTGTACCTTCTGTAACTTCTACCGGCCCATGAATTCGCCCGAGGGTTATATCCTGCCGCGCGAGACCATCTTTAAGAAGATCCAGGAGACCATCGACCTCGGCGGGACGGGCGTCCTGATGCAGGGCGGCCTGCACTCGGAACTCAAGATCGAGTGGTACGAGGACCTCTGCCGCGCCATCAAGCTCCGCTTCGGTTCGAAGATCTGGTTACATTTCTTGAGCGCGCCCGAGATCCTGAACATCGCCACGATCTCCGGAATCAGCGTGCGGGATACGATTGCCCGCTTGCGCGATGCAGGTCTGGAATCGATTCCCGGCGCCGGCGCCGAGATCCTGGACGATGAGGTGCGGCACCGCATCGCGCGCCTCAAGTGCAATACCGAAGAGTGGCTCGACGTGCACAGGACGGCGCATCAACTGGGCCTGAATACGACCGCGACCATGATGTACGGCACGGGCGAGACTCTAGAGCACCGTCTGAATCATCTCGAGCGCATCCGCGAGCTCCAGGACGAGACGGGCGGCTTCACGGCCTTTATCCCCTGGAGCTTTCAGCGGGAAGGAACCTCGCTAGGACGTTTTGTCAAAGAAGAAGTGACGGGGGTGGAGTTCCTGAAGATGCTCGCGCTAGCGAGGGTCTTCCTCGATAACATCCCGAATATCCAGACCAGTTGGGTGACGCCCGGCTTAAAGGTCTGCCAGATGGGCCTTCAATTTGGCGGTAACGACGTGGGCAGCATCATGATTGAAGAGAACGTGGTGAGCCAGGCCGGCGCGCACCATCAAGCCACCGAAGAGGACCTGCGCCGCCTGATCCGCGACGCGGGCTACGTGCCCAAGCAGCGCGACACGCTCTATCGGACTTACTATCTCAATTAGCGATGAAATTACGGCTCAGAGGCAACACCATTCGACTGCGCTTGCTGGAAGGCGAAGTGGCGCGTCTGGCGCAAGGGGATGAGATTCGCGAGACGCTACCCACGCCGCTGCCCTTTCACTTCGCTGTTAGACCAGCCGACGTGGGCGAACTGAGGGCTAGCTTCGACGGGCAGACTTTGGTGGTTGAGGCGCCGCGAGAGTGGTGTTCAGGCTGGGCCGCTAGCGACGAAGTAGGGCGGCGCACCCAAGGCGCGCTCGATATCCTGATCGAGAAGGATTGGGCCTGCACGACCGCCCGCGAGGGCGAGGAGAACGTGGGCACCTATCCCAACCCCCTGGCGTTATAGACTCTAGCGGTGGCGACCACCAACGCGGATACCGCATTTTTTGGCCATCCCCGAGGCCTTTCGACGCTCTTCTTCACCGAGATGTGGGAGCGCTTTAGTTACTACGGGCTCAGGGCCATTCTGCTGCTTTACATCACGGCGGACACCTCCACCGGCGGGTTGGGCTTCTCGCTTGCCAAGGGTTCAGCCGTCCTGGCCATCTATGTTTCTTTGAACTACATGCTGAGCCTGCCGGGCGGCTGGCTGGCCGACCAGTTTTTGGGGTTGCGGCGGGCCGTGATCGCGGGCGGCATCTTGATCGCTTTGGGCAACGCCTTGATGACCTTGAGCGGCGAAGGGCCTTTCTACGCGGGGCTGGTGGCGATCATCTTTGGCACGGGGCTCTTGAAGCCCAATGTCTCGACGATCGTAGGAACCTTGTATAGCCCCCAGGACCCGCGCCGCGACGCGGGCTTCTCGATCTACTACATGGGCATCAATGTGGGGGCGCTGCTGGCGCCGCTGATCGTGGGCTATGTGGCCCAGCGCATCAATTGGCGCTATGGCTTCGGCATCTCGGCCCTGTTCATGCTGGCGGGCATTGCGCAGTTCATGCTCGAGAGCCGGCATTTGCCGGAGCGTATCTATCATCCCGTGCCAGCGGGAACACAAATGGAACAAGAGGCGAGGCGTAAGTGGCTGCGCTACGGCTTGCTGTCGCTGGCCGGCATTGCCGCCGTGTTGGCCTTGACGGGGCTGAACCCGGAACAACTGGCGGACGTCCTGGGTGTGGCGATTCTGGCGCTCGTGGTGGTGGTGCTGGGCTTCCTGCTGCTGCGCGGCAGCCCGGACGCGAACGAAAAGCGCAAGCTGGCCGTGGTCTGTATCTTGTTTGTGATCTCGACGGTCTTCTGGGCCTGCTTTGAACAGGCTTCGTCGACCTTGAATCTCTTTGCCGATAACAACACGAACAACATGCTGTTCGGCTATGAATTTCCATCTACCTGGTATCAATCTCTAAACTCCATCTTTCTGATCGGTCTTGCGCCGATTTTTGCGGCGCTGTGGGTCCGGCTGGGGACGCGGCAGCCCAGTGTGCCGGCGAAATTCGCCCTGGGACTGGTGGGCGTGGGTCTGGGCTTCCTAATTCTGGTGGGCGGGGCGCAAGCCAGCGCGGGTGGAGCGAAGGTATCGCCGCTGTGGCTGACCGCGCTTTACTTCGTACATTCGATGGGCGAGCTATGCCTATCGCCGGTGGGGCTGAGCGCGATGACGCGGCTGGCGCCGGCGCGGATGGCGGGCTTCATTATGGGCGTGTTTTTCCTGTCGATCTCGGCGGGCAACTACATTGCGGGCCGGGCGGGGGCGCTCTATGCGAGCCTGCCGCTGGAGACCCTTTTTCTTTATGTGGCCTTGATCCCGCTGGCGGTGGCGGGGGTCTTTGCGTTCTTCGTTAAGCCCGTGGCGAGGATGATGGAAGAAAGGGTTCCCGTTTCATCCAAGCCAGCGTCTGCCTGAAGTCCCGGACGCCGGCAACGGAACCCAGCTCTGTGACGCTTAAGGCGGCCGCGGCATTGGCAAACTGGGCGGCTTCCGTTAAAGAAAAGCCCTTCAGCCAAGCGGCGAGGAAGGACCCGGCGAATACGTCGCCGGCGCCGGTGGAATCGATGGCCTCGACCGGATAGCCGGGCACCTGGGCGTGGAAGCCATCGCCCGAGACGATGGAACCCTGCTTGCCGCGCTTCAAAACCACGGTGCCCGCGCCGTGGGAGCGAAGGATCTGCAGGGAGGCCTTAGCGGTTCTGGCCCCGGTAATCAGGCGGGCCTCCTCGGCATTGAGGAACATGATGTCGACAAAGGGGGCGCAGGGCAGAATTACCTTGCCCCATTCGCCTTTGGAATCCCAGCCCGTATCAAGGCTGGTGCTCATGCCGGCGGCCTTGGCGCGGCGCAGATTTTCGGGACCGAGGAGGCGCAGGGCCGGGACGCCAAAAGGATTGGCGAGGTGAAAATGGCGGGCCGGGAGCATGTCGAGGGCCGCACTGAGGGCGACGCGGCTGGCGCCGGGACGGTGGATGAAGGCGCGCGAGCCGGTGCGTTTGACGAGGGCGATGGTGGTGGGGGTGGGCTCGGAGACGCGGTCGACTTGCGTCGTGTTGACGCCAGCACTTTGCAACATTTCAATGAGCGTGTCGCCTTCGAGGTCATGGCCGACGGCCCCGGCGAGGGCGGCGGGCACGCCCATGCGGGCGATGGTGAAGGAGGTGTTGGCGCCGTTGCCGCCGAGGGAACGAACGAAGCGCTCGGCCCAAACGGTGGAATCCCAGCGGACGCGTTCGACGGGCCAGAGCAACTGGTCCAGCACGAGGTTGCCGGCGATGAAGACGCTCATGGTTGGTTTGGCTCCTTTGATTTTCCAGCGTCATCGAGGAAGCGAGCCAACGCTGCCGAGTCCAGGGTCCAAGTGAAGCGGAAGGAATTGCCGTTGCGTTGGAGCGAATCGGCATGCAGGTTTTTCTTCACCGTTTCGAGGGCGGCGGGCAGGGAAGGGTCGATTTGTTTCCAGGTGAAGGCAGCACGAAGCAGGGGCTTGCGGTTGTTCTCCTCAAGGCAGAGACTCGCGGCCTGCCAGTCTCCTAAAGCGTCGGATACGGCGGGAAGCCAAGCCCGGAACTCGGCGGGGCGGAGCGTGGACGAAAGGACGACTTGATTGGAGCACGCGGCGAGGTCCGATGCCGGTGCGCCAGGCGTGCGGTGGATCTTGGCGGCGGCGTAAGGATCTTTGGACCGGGCGATGGCGAGGATGTTCTCTTCGACCGGGAAGAAGGAAATCCATTGGCCGGCGAGGGTGGAAGGAGCGCTGCAGACGCGATCGACGCAGCGGCCTCCGGAGGCTTCCGTGTAGCGGCGCAGAGCGGGCAGATCGAAACGGCCCTGAGCGAGATAGATATTGCGGTCGGAGCTAAGCAGCAGGAGGGCGCGATCGAGGTCGCGCTCGAAATAGAAGTTGGTGGCCGAGAGAAAATCCTTGTATTCGGCTTCGATTCGTTGCGTTTCGGGCCGAAGGAGGCCGTATTTGCGGATGCCGGCCAGGTCCAGGAAAAAGAGGGAACCCTGGCGGTCTGGCAAGTAGGCGCCTAGTCGACCCCAGGCCGTTTGGCTGTTGTCCCGTATTAAAGGAGAGAAGAAAAGCCAGAGGGCTGCGACGAGCAAGGCAAGAAAGGCCAAGAGGGTGCCGCGCCGGTAGGGACTCACGTAGTCAGGATATCGGATGGGGCTCGGGGGCAAGGGGTGGGCTCCAGTCGGGGTAGCCGAGGATTTCCTGGGAGGCGAGGCGGGCGCCGGAGCAACGG
>CAYLXK010000017.1:0-127508 GCA_964387685.1 uncultured Bryobacter sp. | reverse complement strand
CCGTTGCTCCGGCGCCCGCCTCGCCTCCCAGGAAATCCTCGGCTACCCCGACTGGTCCCCCAAGACGGACGCCAAAAAAATCTCCGAAGGCCTTCCCCCACCCAAAAATCTTTGATTTAATCGTTTCATTATGAAGCTTCGTTGCTTACTGGGCCTTCTGGCCGTCTCTTCGCTTTGGGCCCAGTCCAACCTCGGCAGCCTTTCTGGCCGCGTCACCGATTCCACCGGGGGCGCCGTCGCCCGCGCCAAGGTCACCATCCGCAACGAGGGCACCAACGCCTCCGTTCGTCTCGAAACCGATGCCCAAGGCCAGTACCTCGCCGGCGGCCTTGCGCCCGTCACCTATGAGCTCAGCGTCGAGTTCCCCGGCTTTCAAAAGACCGTGGTGAAGGAGATCAAGGTCGATACCTCGCGCGTCTCCACGGTCGATGTCGTCCTCAAGCCAGGCGACGTCTCGACTTCGGTCGAGATCACCTCCGACGTCCCCCTCCTCCAAACCGTCCAAGGCGCCCTCCAGCAAAACGTCGACCAGCGCACCATCAACGAGCTTCCCCTCAATGGCCGCAACACGCTCGAGCTCGCCCTCACCCTGCCCGGCGTCGCCGGCTCGGCCGGCACCGAGTTCAGCGAGTTCTCCACCAACGAGCCCGTCCCCGGCCGCGAGTTCTCCATCAACGGCGGTCGCGTCGGCACCACGCAGTTCCAGGCCGATGGCGCCAACGTCACTTCCATCGCCCTCGGCCGCATGAGCGTCTCGTTCTCCCCAGATACCATCCAGGAATTCACCGTCCAACAGGCCAACTACTCCGCCCAATACGCCCAGGCCGGCGGCGCCATCATCCAGCAAACCACCAAAAGCGGCACCAACGACCCCCACGGCACACTCTTCTGGTTCCACCGCCAGAAGGCCTTTACCGCCACGCCCTTTGATTCCCAACGCAGCCCGGTGACGAACTTCGACAACCGCCCGCCCCTGCGCCGCCAGCAGCTCGGCGCCGTCCTCACCGGCCCCGTCTGGATCCCGAAAGTCTATAACGGCCGCAATAAGACCTTCTTCCTGTTCAGTTATGAACCCACCCGCCAGCTGGCCTCCGATCCCAATGGCGCGTCCTTAACCCGCGTCCCTACCGAACGCGAAATGGCCGGCGACTTCTCCCAAACGCTCGTTTACTTCCGCAACGCTAACGGCACCGTCCGCTCCGAACCCACCGCGCTGCTCTACAACCAATTCCTCCGCCGCGCCGACGGCTCGCTCGCCCTGCGTCCCAATCCCTCTTTCAATCCAAATCTTCCCGCCAGCGCCACCAACTTCATCTACCAAAACCGCAACTTCCCCCTCTTCAATCCCAACGATCCCGACCCGGCCCGCCGTGGCCGCGTGCTCGTCGATGAAACCGGCCGCAGTCTTGTGAATCCGGCCTCCCAGGCCATCATGCGCGATCTTTACCCTGCCCCGAACATCACGGACCCCGCTTTCATCGCAGACCTCCTCGGCGCCAACTACAGCTTCTTCCGCCAAACCAATTTCGTCGACGACCGCATCACCGTCAAAATCGACCACAACATCACCGACCTCCACCGCGCCAGCTTCCGCTATACCGACCAGCCCCAAAACGGCGTCCGCCAGTTCCGCGACCCCGTCCAGAACGGCCTCACTAGCGACATCACCAAGAGCCGCCAGATGCTCGCTACCATCATCTCCGCCCCCCGGCCCACCATGACCAACGAGCTGCGTCTGAACTACGTCTATGGCAACTTCCAGCGCGGCTTCCCCGACGAACTCGTCAACGAGGACTTCACCAGCAAGTACCTCAACCTCGGCGGTCCCGGCGCGGGCACAGTTAACCTCCTCGGATACGGCATGGCCCGCTTTTACGACGGCGGCAATCCCACGGGCGTCAGCGGTCAAGTCGGCGGCGCAAACTTCGCGGCGCTCGGCTTCAACTCCCCCCAGGACGTCGGTCTGAACAAAGAGCACAGCTACTCCCTCACCAACGACTTCTCTTGGGCCCAAGGGAAAATGACCTGGAAATTCGGCTTCGCCGCCAGCCACCTCCAACTGAATCAATCCAACCTCGGCGTCGGCTCTCTCGCCGGCGGACGCTTCTTCTGGAACCGCAACCAAACGGCCGAGCAAAACTGCGCCACCAACCCCCTGGGCGGCACCGCCCCCAATTGCGCCGCCCAAGTTTTTGGCGGCGACAAGCTGGCTAGCTTCCTTCTCGGCGTTCCCGAAGGCGTCCAAGTCCAGACGGAGAACCTCAGCGTGCCTTACTACTACCGCTGGACCAACCTCGGCGGCTATGTCCAGAACGACTGGAAGGTGCGGCCCAACCTGACGCTGAACATCGGCCTACGCTACCAGTACCAGTCCCCCCGCTGGGAAAAATTCAACCGCCAAGGCTCTTCCAATTTGGATCGCCTGGAGCCGAATCCCTTCCAGGGCAACCGCCCCGCGCCCGTCTTTGAATACGCCGGCGTAGGCGGCCGCTCGCGCTACCTCACGCCCGCCATCAAGGATGTCTTTGAACCCCGCTTCGGCTTCGCCTGGACCACCCTCAAAGGCTTGGTCGTCCGCGGCGGCTACGGCATGACCCACGGAGTCCTCATGGGCAACGACCGCGAGCCTATCCCCAACCTCGGCTCCCAAACCGCCACCGGTTACCGCCAGATCAGCTACGTCCTGGGCGCCAACGACCTCCAATCCCCCGGCAACACGCCCTCTTGCGGCCTCGCCCGCTGCGGCGACCCCGCCCTGCCCATGCAGTTCGGCTTCAACAACCCCGTGCTTGCCCCAGACCCCACGCTCTTCCAGGTTCCCTCCTCAGGCGTCATCCGTCCCGGCGATCCGGGCGGCGTCACCCAGAACGGCGTAGCCCGCCCCAACGTGCTCTATCAGTCCACCGGCGTCATCGGCTACCGCAACTTCCGCATGCCCACCACGCACAATTACTCGCTGCAGTTCGAGAAGGAGATCTCGCCCAGCATGGTGGCGCGGGTCTCCTATCAGGGCTCGCGCAGCACTCATCAGTACGCCGCCTCGCCCAACCTCAACCGTACAGATCCCTTCACGGGCCAGATTCCCTACCCCGGCTTCGCCGGCCGTCTTGGCGCCAGCCTCTTCGTCTTGAACCCCACCGAAGCCAACGCCAGCTACCACGCGGCCGTGGTCGAAGTGGAGCGCCGCTTCTCTCGCGGCCTACAGTTCCGCGCCAATTACACCTATTCGAAAAACATCGACGACTCCTCCGGCGGCATCAGCTTCCCGGTCCCGCCCAACTCCTTCAGCAATTCCGGCCTCGACGTCGGCATCCTGCGCAACCAGAATCCTTATGACCGGCGCTCGGACCGTTCCGTCGCCTCTACTAACACGCCTCACATCTTGAACCTCACCGGCCTCTGGGACCTCCCCTTCGGCCGCGGCCAGAAGTTCTTCAACGGCGGCGGTTGGAAGGACACTCTCATCGGCGGCTGGAACCTGAATGGCCTCGCGCGCCTACGCAGTGGCTTCCCCGTAGCCGTGCCTCTAGGCATCGGCAACTCGCTTGACGTGGGCACGCCCGGTGGCAGCTTGCGCCCCGATATGATCCAGGGCGTGCCGCTCTTGAATCCGGATTGGACCCGCGAGAATGCCTGGCGCGGCATCCCCTACATCAACCCCCGCGCCTTCGCCGTCCCCGAGCCCGGCCAGTATGGTAACGCGCCCCGCAACCTCGATTTCTATTACCCCTCGGTGCGCACCTTTGACGCGAGCGTCTTCAAGCGTTTCTTCCTCACGGAGTCCAAGCGGCGCTACTTTGAACTGCGCGCGGAGGTCTTTAACGCGCTAAACATGAAGCAGTACACGCCCAATCCGAACATCGCGTCCGTCTTGACCGGCGCTAGCCAAAACCCGCTTCTGACGGGAACGTCGCCGAACTTCACTCCCGTCCCCGGCGTACAAAACCGCTTTGCCAACCTGCGCGCTCCCGGCGTCTGGGACGCCATCATTGCCCGCTCGCAGGGGGCCAATACCGATACCGCCATCGCTGCGCTGCCCGGCCCCGGCGCGAACGGCGTAGGCTGCCCCGCCAATGCGGCCGAACTTGGCGCTACCAATCAAACGAGGGCTCTTAGCCCCGCCTGTGTCGCCCGCTCTCTGAGCTTAAGCGGTGGCTTTGGCCGCATGAACGCCAATACGGTTCAACCCCGTATCTGGCAGTTCGCGCTGAAGTTCTACTTCTGAGGCAGATGATCGAGATCGGCGAGATCCTGCGGCCTCCCAGAGGCGGCCTTGTTGCGTCTCAACTCGGCAAGACCAATAACGGGAATGTCGATATCGCCGTCACGCCAGTACACTCTCTGAGGCCATGCCTCCTCAAAACTGACACCGCTAATCTTCTTGATCAATTCCACGCGGTAAGGGGGTACCCCAAAACGCAACATCGCGTCTTCGGCGTCAAGCAGATTTACGTTGAGGGACGGAAACGCGAAGGCTTTCAATGCCTCGATCACACGCCCCTGATTTTCGCGGTCGCTGGCGATCCAGAAATCGATATCCTTCGTGTTACGCGGCCACCCGTGGAAGCCGACCGCGTAGCCTCCAATCAGGAGGTAACGGACTTTATGGCCGTTGAGACACTTCGAGAGATCCTGGAAATCTGGATTCAGATGCTGCTTGGTCTTCCCCATACCAGCTCCTTCGCAATTCTTCCAGCAAGGCCATTCGCTCGTTCGGGCTCATGGCCCACATTTCCTCGCGGTCGCGCCGCTCGGCTTCCTCAAAGGAATACACAACTTCGAGCGAGCCCATTCTCTTCACCCGGTCGTCCATACCTCTATTTTATCGCCTCCAAAGCAAAAGGGCTTCGCCCGAAGGCGAAGCCCTTAGCCAACCAGTTTGGTTGGAAACTACTTACGGCGGCGGGCGAGAGCGCCCACAGCGACCAGGCCAGCGCCCATCAGCGCGAGGCTGGTCGGCTCGGGAACGTCACCGGTCTGGGTGTTGTCCGTGTAGGTGTAGGTCAAGCTGAAGTCGAACGAGGCCGAACCATAGCCACCGTTGGTGATGCTGGTCGGGAGCGAGAAAGCCGTGACGCCATCGCCAATCGTGGTGGCCACGACACTGCCGTTGAGGCTCTGGCCCGTGCTGCCAGCGAAGAGCTGCGAAATGATGTTACCGAAGCCATCGGCCGGGAAGGTCGGCGCACCGACTTCCGGAGCGTTGGCGACGTTCATCGTGATGCTGTACGGGGTGGAACCGCCACCGGCTTGGTTCTGCGGGGTTACGCCGATCGTGTAGAACAGGGTCACACCGGTGAGAACGAAGTTCGGGTTCGCGCCGGTCAGGGTGGAAAAGCTGGGGCAAACGGCCGGACCGTTGGTCTGCGTGTTCGTGGAGCCTTGGAAGGTCACCACGGGGTTGCAGAAGTCCGAGATCGTCGCCGAGAAAAGGCCAGTGGCGCTCATCATTAGGGCGCTCATGGTCAAGAATACTTTTTTCATCATCCCTCCTAGGATTTAGAAAGTGAGGTCTGTCGGATTTCTCCTACTCCTCAACACCTCTACAGAATAGATGAGGGCACGTAGCCCCGTCAACACCAAAATTCAATTCAAGTGGTTAAAATTGAGTGAGTTGGGGTATATCCCTAACCTTCGGCTAAGGTTTTATACGGGTACTATACTGCCCACATTTAGGGGTATCGAACCCCGGAAGGTTAACGTGGTGTTAAAATTAACGCTTTGTTCATGAATAAGCGTTCTCTGCAGATTGGCCTGGCAACTCTGCTTATCACCCCCGTACGGGCGCAGAGCGGAGCAGAAACGGTGGATTGGGGCGGTGTTTTGCGCCAATCGGCCTTCATGGTTGGGATTCAGCACGGATTCCGGTTGGCTACAGAAGCGCAGACTCGGGACGGGTTGAAGGGTCCGTACTTCCAGGGTTGGTACCAGAGCCTGGCAAATCTTCATGGTTGGGCCGACGGTGATCCCTTCCTCGTAAACTATGTCGGGCATCCTCTCCAGGGAGCCGCCAGCGGATACATTTGGGTACAGAATGATGGCAATTTCCGCAAAGCGGAATTCGGGCGCAACGAACTTTACTGGAAAAGCCGTCTGCGGGCCACCCTTTGGAGCTGGGCCTATAGCACCCAGTTTGAAATTGGACCCATTAGTGAGGCTTCGATCGGCAAGATCCAGGCTCGTTATCCGCAGCAGGGCTTTGTAGACCACGTCGCCACGCCGAGCATTGGTTTGGCCTGGATGGTTGCCGAAGACGCCCTCGACCGCTACGTAATCCGGGCTTTTGAGCACCGGGTGGACAACTTCTATCTCCGCATGATGGTGCGGGGATGGCTCAACCCGGCGAGAAGCTTCGCCAACCTAATGCGCTGGAAAGAGCCTTGGTATCGGAATACGAGAACGGGCATCGGCGCTTATCGACGGAGCGATTTATCCAAGAGTGTGCTTCCTTCCAAGCCGCGGGGCGAGAACCCGGAACCCTGGAGGCAAGCGGCGCCATTTGAATTCAGTTATGCGAGCGCCTATCTGGTCAACCCCGCCGGGAAAGACGCGCTGCACTGCATCGGAGGGTTGGGCAGCGCGAAATACAATTTCTCGCAGCATTGGGCTTGGGTGGCCGAGGTTGGCGGCTGCAAGATGTTCGGATTTCAAGGGAGCCGCGAGTTTAACTATTCCGGCGACATCCTAACTTACGGGACTGGCCTGCGCTACAACTACCGCTTCGCCTCCGGCAGCCGCCTTCTGCCCTACGCCCAAGTGCTGGTGGGGGGCAAGCGCATCACGATTGACGAAGAGATACCGGCGCTCAAGCAAGCTTGGCAGGACGCCAACCGCGGCCGCCGGCCCGGCTACGAACTCCACGGCCTTTGGACGCGGACCAACCAGGCCAATGGCTTCGCGGTCCAGGTGGGCGGGGGCCTGGACATCGGTTTGACGAAGTACGCCACCTTGCGGCTGGCAGGCTTCGATTACAACCACGCCTGGCTGCCGCGTACGGAACTGGCGGCCTATCCGCACACCGTGCGCGTCCAGACGGGCATAACGATCCGGATGGGCAACTGGTAGGAACGCTAGAAGCCAGGCGGGAAAGGAATTTCTTTGCCCAAGGGCAGGGCGGGCCAATAATCGCGGACGACGCCGCGCTCTCCGCGCTGGACGCGGGCGCGGGTGACCGAGGCGGGCGGCGGGAAAAGGCGGGATAGTTCGTCGAAGGCGGCGAGACGATCCTCGGGGCGCTTCTCGCGCCAGAGTCGATGGAGAAGGGGCAAGGGGTCGGCGGGAGCGGGGTCCTGGACCTTGCGGGGCGGCGAAGGAGGCTGGCCACTGGAAAAGGTCGATTCGTAGCCTTGGGCGACAAAGCTATCCTCTCCCGCCCCGTGGGCATGGACCCAACCGAGGGAAACGGCAATGCGGCCGCTGCCGGAGGAGTCTAGGGAAACCTGGTAAGCGCAACCGAGATCGTCCAAGCGGGCCGAGGAAGTTACTACGCGAAAGGCGTAGGGGTTCGCAATGATTAGGGCGTCGAAGCTACCTTCGAGTAACTCCAGGACTTCTCTGGGGCCGGATTCAATTACCCGGTAGCGGGCGCCCGGCGCGAAGCGAAGGCGCCCGAGCGATCCAACCTGGACCGTTTCTTCAGACCGGGCCTGGTAGGTCTTGCGAAGTATGAGAGCCTCGCCCGGCCGGGACCAGGAGGTAGGCTGGGGGCGGCGCACCAGAAAGAAGGCCAATAAAATCGCGGCCGCCAAGGCGAAGGGCAGGGCTATGCGAAGGAGGCGGCGGCGTGGCAGGGGAGGGGAGGCCGGCGAACGGCGGTAGCGCCCAAGCTGGGCCTCGAGTGCGGCGAGGGAACGGTCGTCGTCGGGATCGCCGGACGGCGTGCGGTCCCAGAGGTAACTCATGCGTTTACTCCTAATAAGTCTCGTAACATCTTGAGGCCGCGCGAAAGGTTCACTCGCACGCTGCCGTGAGTTAGCCCAGTGAGCGCGGCGATTTCGGGTCCGCTAAGTCCTTGGACAAAGCGCAAGGCGAGGGTCTCCTGATAGGCCTCCGGGAGCTGGCGCAGGGCTTCAAGGATCGGGTCGGGGGGACGAAAGACTTGCCGATGGTGCGGCTCAATGGGGATGGTGGGCTTGCGGGCGCGATAGTAGTCGACGGCTTTGTGCCGGGCGATGGAGGCGATCCAGCCAGGGAAAGCGGCGGGGTCTTCCAGTTGACCGATCTTTCGCCAAGCGTCGCAGAAGACGTCCTGGAGAACATCTTCCACCTCGGGCGGAGGAAGCTTGGCGATCAGGATGGCATGGACATAAGGGGCGAAGCGCTCATAAAGCGCCGGGAATTCCGCTTCTGTGATGGAGGTAGCCAGCAATTCGCCCGTTTCAGACACTTTATAAGACGAAGAAGCGGGACGTAGTGTTAACAGGAGGAAAAATCTATTCCAAGATGGCGCGATAGCAAAGGAGGGAGACGACGCGATTCTGGCCGGCGGCGACGGGAAGGGTGCAATGCGGGACCACGCCGCCAAAGAGAACGGCTGTGTCTCCAGGAGCCAGACGAAGAGGAAGGGCTCCGCGAGTGGGATCGCGCCGGACCTGAGGGAGGGTTTCGTGAATGCGGGCGGGGTAAAGGCAAAGCTTGCCGCCGCTGCCCTCCGCGCCGTTCTCTTCCAGGCACGTGATAACGGCAACGTCACAAGCGACGATATCGCGGTGAATGGTGAGATAGTCTCCCGCGCGGCAATAGTAAGTGAAAGTACCGCCGCCACCGGTGGGTTGAATAGGTAAGCGGGCCAAGTCGGCGACGCTTTGCATGGCGGAACGGTCCAGGTAAAGGCTGCGCTGAACACTGGCGCCGGGCGCACTGAGAAACTTACGGGCCGGGCTGCCGCCGCGCGTAAGTTCGGCATCGGATTTGGAAACCTCTACCGCAGTCGAGATTTGCTTCTGATCCTGGGCTTCCGCGGCAAGGGCGTTTAGGAAAGCGGGAGGGAGCCATTGGCGCAGGACGGTGAAGCCACCTTGTTGCAGGAGAGGGGAACGGAGAAGTTTCTTGGGAAGAATCAGCATGGGACTTAGGCAAAGTTACCGGGACCAAAATCAGGAGGATCCGGGAAGGCGACAGCGCGGACCATTTTTTTTAAGCTAGCGGGCAGCGCTAAGTCGCCGCTTAACTTTTTGGTGCGGAAGAATTTCTCGAATCGCTTCGCCTCGGCGGTAATGGAGAAAGACAGGCCCACCAGATTGCCGACCGTGAAGCCGGCCCGCTGAAAGGTGGCCCGGACCTCTTCGGCATGGGGGCCGGGAGCGAGTTTATCGATGTTGGCGGCGACGATTTCCTGGTCTTTGGGCACCTGGCCAGAGGCCGGGTAGAGAAGTACCTGCGCGGAAAGAAGGGGGTTGGCTTGGTCTGGCATGATTACGACGCTAGCACCGCGAATTGGGAGCGGGGCTTGGCCTCCTCGGCGCTTTCCAGGTAGGGGCGGAGTTGCGGGGAGGCAATGGCAAGGCTGAGATAGCGATCGCCGTCTCGAAGCATCAGGAGATTGGCGGCGGCGGAATCCAGGAAAGCGCGCAGAGAGGAGAGGTTCGGGACCTGATCGGGGAAGCGGTGGCGGAGGTGGCGGTGGATACCGTCGAGGGAATGAGCGGTATCGCAGTACTCATAGGCGGCCTGATCGATGCCGCGCAGGATGAGATGGGGGATGGTGGCCGAGGCGCGGGAATCGATCAGGAGAAGGCTACCATCGGGGCGGCGGGTGGCGTGGAGGGTGCCGGGCTCGGGAGTTCGCTTCCATAGGTCAATGTAACGGATCACATCGCCGGCGAAATCGGCCGCTAAGATGCCGTTGGGGTAATCAAAATCAAAGTAGTAAGAAATATTGGAAAGAACCTCTTCGGCAAAGGGATAGAGGTAGCGCATGCTTTGGATGGCGCGCAGATTCGTGAGGCCATATTCCGCCGCCTGGTCGAAATAGGGCGAGAAGCGGTCCAGGCGGAGGGGACCACAGGCGGTGGGGGCGTGCAGGTGGCGGATGGCCGGGAGAAGGCGAAGGATATCGTCGTAGTCCTGCTGGGTTTCTCCTGGAAAGCCGTAGAGAAGATTCCATTCGGCGCGAATGCCGTATTCCTGGCACCATTTGAGCATCTGGATGTTCTGGAGCGCAGTGGTGCCTTTGCGCATGAGGCTGAGGACGTGATCGTTCATGGACTCGATGCCGGGCTGAATGCGGTTGACGCCGGAGGCCGCGAGGGACTTCAAATGGCGGCGGGAGAGGTTGGCTTTGACTTCATAGAAAAGTTGGAGGCCTTCGTTTTGCGAGGCGAGGGCGGGCAGAAATTTATCGAAATAGGCCATGTCGAGGATGTTGTCGACGGATTCCACCATGGAGACGCGCCAGCGCGCGATGAGGGAGTTGAGCTCATCCAGGGCGCGCGTTTGGGATTTGGCGCGAAAGGCCATGGCACCGCCGTTGAGGCCGCAAAAGGTGCAATGAGACTTTGCTCCCCACCAGCAGCCGCGCGCCGATTCAAAGAGGAGTACGGGGACGACGTCGGCGTCGACGCCGGTGGCTTCGAGGTTAGAGAAGAAGTCCACATAGTCGGGCACGGGGAGTTGGTCCAGGTCCTCGAGAGGCTTGGCGGGGGGAACGGAGAGCGATTGCCCGTTCAGGCGGAAGGTGAGGCCGGGGATCTTGGCGGGCGAGAGATTGGCTTCCAGAGCGGAGGCCAGGGCGGGCAGCGATTGTTCCGATTCGCCGGAGCAGGCGAAATCGACGAAGGGGAATTGGCGGTGGAGTTCGAGGCCCATGGCGCCTTCCCAGTTCGCGCCGCCAAAGACGGTTTTGAGATGAGGAAAGTTCTGTTTCAAGCGCTTGGCGAGGGCGAGGGAGGCGATGTTTTGTTCAAAGGTGGAGGTAAAGCCGACCATCTGGTATTGAGTCCAGTCGATAGCGCCGAGGCAATGGTCGAGAAAGACCTGAGTGTTGGCGCGGACCTGGAGGAGGCGGTCGATGTCGGCGCGGGAGGTATGCCAACGTTCGACGAGGATCTTGTCGATGTATTCGCGGTCCGCGGCGGGGCGGTGGCCATAGAGGTGCGAGGTGAAGCACCAATCGCCGGCGAAGGCGGTGTAAGGGAAGTCCAAGTTGAGCCAACGATAGTCGTCGACGCCAATGAGGCGGGCGAAGTCAAAGCCGAAGTAGCGGATGGAGGCGGAATGGCCCGCGTTTTCCAGCGACGGCTTGAGAAGGCTGAGGCCAAGGGATTGGCGCTCGAGGGCCCCGAAGGGCATGCTGAGGAGGATGACGTTCATGGGGCCTCACATGGGAAAGGGTCGGCGGCCGCCCCGGTAGAGACAGCCGCCGCGGTGGTTAAGGGTTAGGAATCGAGATCGAAGTCGGAGCTGGTGATCATTTCCTGAAGGGCGTCCACGTCGTCCTGGGAGAGCGAGGTGACGGTTTGGGCGGCATCGGAGGCGGGCACAGGGCCGGGGCCGACGGGGCCGGGATTGATGATAGGCGCAATGGGCTGCGGCGGCTGGATGGGGATAACCGGACCGGGATTAATGGGCGTGATGGGACCGGGGCCGACTGGGGTAATTGGGCCGGGGCCGACTGGGGTAATTGGGCCGGGGCCTACGGGTGTGATGGGACCGGGGCCGACTGGCGTAATGGGGCCGGGGCCGACTGGCGTGATAGGCCCGGGACCGACGGGAGTGATGGGGCCGGGACCGATGGGCGGTTGAATGACGATGGGTGTGATAGGGCCGAGGCATTGGACCTTGGCGAGCATCACGGACTTATGCGCATCCACTAAGCCGGCGCCCGTGCCGATATCATAGCCGGGGCCGGAGGCGTTGCCATTGTTATTCACGCCGGTGGTAACGTCTTTGGCGCCTTTCATCAAGATGTTACGGACTTGGGCGGGCGTCAGGCCCGGGCAGGCTTGCTTGACCAGCGCGGCGGCGCCGGCAAGTTGGGGTGCGGCGGCGGAGGTGCCGCTGAAGGCGGCCCAGCCATCGGTCTTGGAGGTTTCGTCGCCATTGGGATGGACGCCGCCGCCATTGCCTTGATCGATCTGGTCGCCCGGTTCGAGGGGGAGCATGATGTAAGCGGCCTTGGGTTTCATGCCGACGAGGCCGCTGAGATCGGGAACTTTGCGGCCCGGGTAGATGAGGCTGGCAAAGCCACTGGAGTAATCGGAAGTGGTGAGCGATTCGTCGGGTTTCATGAAGACACCCCCGGCGGAAATAACATCGGGGTGTTGGCCGGGGAAGCCAAAGTGGCCATTGCCGGCCGAAAAGATGACGATGATCTTGTTAGCGACGGCGGCGGCAATCGCCGAGGCAAGGGCCTGATCGGCGGCGCTGAGGGGCGGATTGAGCTTACTGCTGCCCCAACTGCAGGTGATGATGTGGGGCCCCAGGCCCACGGCGGTATTGAAGGCGCCAATGCTATTGACGAAGTTGATCTTGACGGGCAGGAGATCGATATCCGGGGCGACGGCGAAGATGTTAGCGGATTCGCCCGTGCCGTGGCCACTTTCATCCTTAAGCGGGAAAGACGCGGCGGGACCCAGCGTAACCGGGGCGACGCGATAGCCGCGGCCGGTAAAGAAGGGATGTTTGTAGTGGCCGGAATCGACCATGGCGATCTTAATGCCTTTGCCCGTAATGCCGCCGCGATGGGCTTTATCGGCATTGCAGCCGAGGGAAATGCCTGCGGGAACATTGAGATGCCAATAGGCTTTGAGGGGAGGAAACATCGAAGGAGCCATGAAGTAACGGGGTTCTTCGAGCGCGACCCCTTCCAGGAGATCGGAGAAACGCGTGCCGCGGGTGCCGATGAGGCCGGGTAGATCCGCCGAGGGAGAGTCAAGGAAGGTGGCAGTATCTTCGCCGCTGGGTTTGATCACGTCGCGTTCTTCGGCGGTGATGGTGGTGTTGAAGGCGGCCTCGTAGGCTTCGCGAGGGCCCGCAATATTGATGGTTTGCGGGGATATCTGCAGGATGGTGAAGCCGGCCTCCTGCAGGGCAAGGGCGGCGCGGTTTAGGATTTGGGGTTCGCTGTTGAAGTTGGCGTAGGTGGTGGAATCGATGCGGGCGCCACCTTCAAACAACGAGACGCCACCCAGGGAATGGGGGGACGCCTGAGCGTAGATAATGTCCGGGATGGGGCTCTGGGATTGAGCTTTCGCGGGCTTGGCTTTAGCGGACTTCTTGGTTGCCATGTAAGTCACCTCTCCAGTTAGGCTGTTGGACGAGCACACATAGTTATGCACGGGCGGGAGTGGCATTAGACGCGGGGGCGAGGGCGGAATTAGTACCGCTTTCGCTTACACCGTAATGCGCACGAACAGTCCTTCAATTACTTAAGCGGAAAGGCGCGCCAAGCAGTGACAGAGAATCACTCTAGTTGCGTCCATTAATTTCCGTACGAACGGGGGCGGGGCTAGACCGAGCGATCCAAACCGAAAGTTCTACGGCAACGCCGCGGGGCTGGGAAGGAGCGAGGCGTAGAAGCGGGCGAAGTTGCCGCCGAGAAAGGTTTGGGCGGTGTCGGGATCGAACATTGTGGAGAGCAGCGCGCGGAAGCCGCCGAAGTTCCAGGCGACACGGCCGTAGGGGGCGTCCGAGGCGCAAAAGAGATTTTGCGTAAAGGGAGGACCGGCGCGATGGTACTGCTGCAGGGCTTCCGCGATGTAGGTGTCGCGGAGGGCGCTGAAGATATAGCGGATGTTGGGGTGGCGAAGGCCGAGCGCGATGGAGGCGTGATATTGCGCTTCGGCTTCGAGATAACTGGCGCCGCCGCCGCCCATGTGGACAGCGAGGATAGGCGTGGAGGGGAAAAGTAGCGCGAGGCGTTCGAGGCCGGTGGCGGGGGTGAAGGGTGTGTCGGCGCCATAGTGGAAGGCGGGGATCGCGCCAAGATCGACGATGCGTTGGACGACCGCCAAGACCGGGGGCGAATCGATCGGGTAGCCATTCTGGGCGGGATTTAACTTGACGATGGGGAAGCCGAAGTCGCGGATACAGGATTCGACAATGCGGCAGGCGTTCAAGACACCGCAGGCCTTGGGATCGGTCCAACCGGAGGGGAGGATGCGGGTGGGGTGGGCCAAGGCGGCCTCGAGGATATAGCGATTGGCTTCGAGTAAGGCTGCGGCGTTTTCGTCTTCTCCGCCGGGATAAACAGTGGCGGCGGGATTCTGCCAAGCATTGGCCAGGGAGACTTGGGCGGCATCCATTTCAGAGAGGAGGTCGGAGAGGGCTAGGGGGCGGCCATGATAGTAGGACTCGGCGGTGCGGGGCGGATAAAGAAGGGTGTCGGTGAGGTGGACGTCGGCGTCGATGGTGAGGGTTGAGGCCTGGTCGAGAAGGTACCGCTGGAGGCGCCCATTTCGTTCTTCGGGAGCTATATACTGCACACACACACTCTATCGAAGGAGAAGTCCATGAGGCTGTTGGTACTGGGCATGTTGACGGCCCTGGCTGCGCTTGCGCAGCACAGCGAAGAGACGCTGACGAATCCCTTCACTACAGAGGCGGACGCGACGGAAGGCAAGGAGTTGTTTCAGGCCCAATGCGCGTCCTGTCACGGCAAAGACGGCCGCGGGGGGGCGTCGGGGCCGGACCTGGGGGCGGGTGCGCTGAAGAGGGCGTCTACGGACGAGGGAATCTACAAGATCATCATGGGCGGCATTCCGGGCACGACCATGCCGGCCTTTGGGAACGCGCCGGGGCGGACCTGGAAGATAGTGACTTACATTCGTTCTCTGACCCTGGGGACTAAGAATCAAAAGGCGGCGGGAGATGCGGCCAAAGGCGCGGCCATTTACTCCCTGCGCTGCGCGGGCTGCCACGAAGGGGCAGCGCCGGACTTAACGGGACTGGGGCAACGGCGCGCACTGGCCGAGATTCGCAAAGGGATTCTGGAGCCGAACGCGGAGGTGGCGCCGCCGTACTGGAGCATGCGCGCCGTAACCAAAGAAGGGAAGACGCTGAGCGGCGTGCGGCTGAACGAAGATACATTTTCGGTGCAGTACCGGACTAAAGAGGGCCGCTTGGGTTCGGTGCGACGAAGTGACTTACAGAGTATTGAACTAGATAGGAAGTCGCCGATGCCGTCGTTTGAAGGCAAGCTCAGCGCGACGGAGATAGACGATGTTCTCGCGTTTATAGTGGCTAAGGAGGCGAAATGAGAGCGCTATTGATGCTGACGGCATGGAGTTTGAGCGGGCAGAGCGTGCCGTATGAACGGATGCTGCAGGCGGCGAAAGAGCCGCAGAACTGGTTGATGTATAACGGCACTTACGCAAGCCAGCACTATAGCGGACTGAGCCAGATCAACGCGGCGAATGTGAAGAAACTGGGGCTCGAGTGGGTGTATCAGGCGCGGTCGTTGGAGAAATTTGAAACGACGCCGATTGTGGCCGATGGGGTGATGTATCTGACGGAAGCGCCGAATACGGTGGCGGCGGTGGATCCAGTGACGGGGAGGCCGTATTGGATTTATGAGCACCGGTTGCCGGTATTGACAACGGTTTGCTGCGGGAAGATTAATCGCGGGGTGGCGATTAGCGGAGATACGCTTTACTTGGGAACCTTGGATGCGAAGTTAGTCGCACTGGACGCGAAGACGGGTAAGAAGAAGTGGGAGACGGTGGTGGTGGATTATACGGGCGGCTACGCGTTGACGCATGCGCCGCTGGTGATTCGGGATAAGGTGATTGTGGGGACGGCGGGCGGCGAGTACGGGATTCGAGGGTTTTTGGCGGCGTATGACACGAAGACCGGTAAGGAAGTGTGGCGCTTCAAGATAATTCCGGAGCCGGGCGAGAAGGGTAACGAGACTTGGGGAGGGGATTCCTGGCAGCGCGGGGGTGGTTCGATCTGGCTGACGGGGTCTTACGATCCGGAATTGAATCTGACTTATTGGGGCACGGGAAATCCGGGGCCGGATTGGAATCCGGCGGCGCGTCCGGGCGATAACTTATACACCGACAGCGTGGTGGCGTTGGACGCCGATACGGGCAAATTGAAATGGCACTTTCAATTTACGCCGCACGACGAATGGGATTGGGACGCGGCGCAAGTGCCGGTGCTGGCGGACCTGAACTTTCGGGGGAATCCGCGTAAGACGTTGTTATGGGCGAATCGCAATGGTTTTTACTATGTGCTGGACCGGGCCACGGGCGAGTTCTTGCAGGGCAAGGCTTTCGTGAAGCAGGACTGGGCCAAGGGCTTGGACGATAGCGGCAGGCCGATTAAGGTGCCGGGGAAAGGCGGGTCGAAGACCGGCACGCTGACTTGGCCGGGCGTGCAAGGCGGCACGAATTGGTACGCACCAAGTTATAGCCCGCGGACGGGATTGTTTTATCTGACGGCCTGGGAGGATTACTACGGTGTTTACTTTGCGTGGGATCAGGCTTATGAGCGCGGCAAATGGTATGCCGGAGGCGGCGTGAAGTCGCCGGTGCCGGGGATCTCGCGGGAAGCGATCGTGACGCGCAGCCCGGAGCATGGGTACGCGACGGTGCGGGCGCTGGAGGCGGCGACGGGGAACTTAGTGTGGGAATACAAGATGAGGGACATGAGCGAAAGCGGGCTCTTGTCGACGGCGTCGGATCTCTTGTTTTCCGGTAATCGTGAGGGGCATTTCTTTGCGCTGGACGGGAAGACTGGGAAGCTCTTGTGGTCGAAGTATCTGGGGGGGCAAGTGATTGCGTCGCCAATTACTTTTGAGCAGGGAGGGAAGCAGTATGTGACGGTGGCGGCGGGGTCGGGGCTGTTTACGTTTTCGCTGGGGGAGTGACGGGAACTTGAGACGGAGATGCGCTAGAGACTACGCGCTGCTCAACGCATGCTTGCGGAACCAACTTGAAGGAGCGGCCCACGATGTTCGACAGGAGCGTACGCCTCAAAAGCAAAAGGAATCCCTCTCCTCAGCGCCGTAGTCCTTGCGTCAGGTCAGCTAAGTCGATGCGGAGGCTGACGGCCTTTTTGATAGGGCGATAGAATTTGGCGATCTCGAATTCGCCTGGCATCGCTTTCCATTCGGGGAGATCGGAGAAGTCTATGACGGAGCCGGGAAGAGCTTTGAGACGTTCCATCCCAGCCAATTGCTTCTTGGTCGGCGGCTTGCTAAGAAGTTCTTTTGCGGGGGCTCGCCTAGAATACGAGAGCAGCGGTTGCGAGCGACGTGTGTATCCAGAAGCGTATTGCACATTTCGCTGCCCAAGAATCGATTGCGCTGGAGCGGGGCTTGCTTATAGCCTGTGAGGGTGCTGATTCGTATTTTTGCTTTTCTTGCTCTGACGGCTTTAGCCGGGGCGCAGACGCCGATTCCGTTGCTGCCGGCGAGCGGCGTTTTTGTGGACGAAAGGGACAACCCGACGTTGACGCCGTATCCGGCGGATGAAAAGCGCGCGACGGGGGCGGCGGTTGTGGTGTGCCCTGGGGGCGGCTATCAGGCGCTGGCGATGGATCATGAGGGGGTGCAGATTGCGCGGTGGCTAAATGGATTGGGTATCCACGCCTTTGTGCTCAAGTACCGGCTGGGGCCGCGGCACAAGCACCCGGCGATGCTGGACGACGTGTCGGCCGCGTTCCGTTTGGTGCGCGCAAAGGCGGCGGAGTGGAAGGTGGACCCGAAGCGCGTGGGCGTGTGGGGATTTTCGGCGGGTGGGCACCTGGCGTCGACGATTTCGACGCACTTTACGGCGGAGACGCGGCCGGACTTCGCGATTCTGTCCTACCCGGTGATTACTTGCACAGAGGAGTGGAAGCATAAGGGAAGCTGCCGGAATCTGCTGGGCTCGGAGACGCCGGACGCGGCGCTGGCAACGCTGATGAGCAACGAGAAACAGGTGACTAAAGAGACGCCCCCGACTTTCCTTTTTCACACGACGGACGATGCGTCGGTGCCGGTGGAGAATGCGCTGGCGTACTATGCGGCGCTGCGGAAGAACGGCGTGGAGGCCGAGATGCACATCTTTGAACACGGGCGGCATGGGGTGGGGCTAGCGGGCGACAATTGGATTTTAAGTAGTTGGTCCGATTTACTGGCGAAATGGTTGATTCGTCACGGGATGGCCCGATAGGTGGGGCGCTGGAAGTACGCCGCGGCGGCGATCTTTTTGCAGGTGCTGTTAGGAATCCTGTATTCCTGGAGCGTGTTCCGGCCACCGCTGGAGGCCCTGAACGGCTGGACCAAGGCGCAGAGCGTGATGCCGTATCGGTACTCGATTATTGTGTTTGCGCTGGGGATGGTGATTGGCGGCATCTGGCAGGACAAGAAGGGGCCGAGGGCGGTGGCAACGTGGGGAGCGTTGCTGTTGAGCCTGGGATGCGCGGTGGCGGGGGCTAGCGGCGCGACGCTGGAGGGACTCGTACTGGGCTATGGGGTGATTGCGGGGTTAGGGGTGGGATTTGCGTATGTGACGCCGATTTCGATGTGCGTGAAGTGGTTCCCGGATCAGCGCGGCATGATTGTGGGATTGGCGGTGATGGGGTTTGGGCTGGGGCCGCTGGTGTTTGGACCGTTGCTGGAGGCGCTGATCGGCAAGGACGCGGCGCTGTTCTCGGCGACGATACCGCGTACGTTCTATATTTTAGCGGGAATATTTCTGGTGGGAGCAGTGGGCGCGGCGCAGTTTTTTAAAAGCCCTCCCGCGGGATGGAAGCCGGAGGGGTGGGTACCGAAGGCAGGGACTGTGACCGCGGTGGAGGTGCCGCCCGCTGAAGTTGTACGAGGTATCTCATTCTATTTATTGTGGATCGTGTACTTTCTGGGGACAAGCGTGGGGTTGGTGGCCATTGGAGAGGCCTCGCCACTGCTGCGGGAGGCGGCCAAGACGGGTGCGTGGACCACGGCGGGGGCTGGCCTTGGCATCATGAGTATTTTCAATGGATTGGGCAGGCTATTTTGGGGTAGCGTCTCCGATAAATATGGCAGAGCGTTGGCACTATACGGGATGGCGGGCGTAGGAGTCTTGACCTGTTTCGGGATATTGCGGCTGGCGGATGGATTTACGTCGATTCTCGCGGGATTGTCGCTGGCGGCGTTTTCCTATGGCGGCTATCTCGCTCTAATGCCGGCACTTACGGCGGATTTTTACGGTGCGAAGAATATGGGGGCCAACTACGGAATGGTATTTAGCGCGTGGGGGCTGTGTGGGTTCCTGGTGCCAGGCTACTTTGCCGGAATTCTGGACGCAGCGCGGAAGGCAGGAGGGATGGCGGCGGGATATGAGCGAGTATTCACGCTTTTGGCGGGCTTGGCGTTGGGGGCAGGGGTGATTTCCTGGGGGCTATTGCGATCGCGGAAGGGGCTTGGATTGGGCGCGGCAAGATGATAGTTTGAGGGGGTGCAGGTATGGATTGTAGCAGCGGCTTTGATGGCGCAAGAGGGGACGTTTGAGAAAACGGTATTGCCGGTATTGCGGGCGAATTGTTTTGGGTGCCATTCGGCGGCCAATTCGCTGAGCGGACTAAAGCTGGATTCGGCGGAGGGCTTCGAGCAGGGCGGCAATCGGGGTCCGGCGAAGGACCATATTTTGGCGGCGGTAAGGCAGGAGGGGGCGTTGAAAATGCCTCCGGGGAAGAAGCTGGCAGATGCGCAGGTTGCAGTGCTGGAAGAGTGGGTGAAGGCGGGGGCGGCGTATCCCGCGTCCATGGCGAAATCGCGGCGGCGGGGGGCGAACCACTGGGCATTTCAGCCGCTGGCAAAGCCCGCGATGCCGGAGGTGAAAACGGCGAAGTGGGCGAAGAATCCGATTGATCTTTTTGTGCTGGCTAGGCTGGAGGCCGCGAAGTTGGCTCCTTCTCCGCAGGCTTCGAAGACAACGTTGTTGCGTAGGGTATCGCTCGATCTGACAGGGTTGCCGCCGACTGCGGCGGAGATGAAGGCTTTTGTGGAAGACGCGTCCTCCGATGCCTATGAGAAGGCAGTGGACCGCTTGCTGGCTTCGCCGCACTATGGCGAGAGACAGGCACGACATTGGCTGGATCTGGCGCGCTACTCGGATTCAGACGGTTACACGATTGATGCGCCGCGGGACATCTGGAAGTACCGGGATTGGGTAATCGACGCTTACAACCGCGACATGCCTTTCGATCAGTTCACGATTGAACAACTGGCCGGGGACCTGCTGCCGAAGCCGACTACGGCGCAGTTGATTGCGACGGGCTTTCATCGCAATACGCCGTCAAACTTTGAAGGCGGCATCGACTTTGAGCAGTATCGCGTGGAGGCGGTAGTGGACCGGGTATCGACGACCGGGGCGGCGTGGCTGGGACTAACGCTGGGCTGCGCACGCTGCCATGACCACAAGTTCGACCCGGTGAGCCAGAAAGAATTTTTCCAGTTGGCGGCATTCTTCAATCACTCCGATGAGGTGGACCGCGAAGAGGACCGCAAGGATTTTAATAAGCCGTTCCTGGAACTGCCGACGCAAGACGAGGCGACCAAGTTGGCGGCCTGGAAGGCGCAGGTACAGGCGCTGACGGCGGAGCTGGACGGCTATGCCAAGGGCCTGAACGACGAGGCGAAAAAGACGGATCTGGGCTACAAAGAGCGGCGGATGAATCTGACCGCGCTGGAACGGCGGAAGCCCAAGATCACGTCGACGCTGGTGATGCGCGACCGGGCGACGCCGCGCAAGACGCACCTGCACATTGGCGGCGAGTTCACGCGGCCGGGCATAGAGGTATGGGAAGGCACGCCGAGTATCCTGCCGCCGATCGGCGCGGCCAAGCCGACGAGGCTGGACTTTGCGAAGTGGCTGGTGTCGGCGCAGAATCCACTGACGCCGCGCGTGACGGTGAACCGGGCCTGGCAGCGATTGCTTGGGCACGGGCTTTCGGATACGGAGAGCGATTTTGGATTGCAAGGGGAGAAGCCGACGCATCCGGAGTTACTGGATTGGTTGGCGGGCGAGTTTATGCGCGAGGGATGGAGCCAGAAGAAGTTACTCCGTTTGATCGTAACTTCGGCCACTTACCGGCAGGCCTCCATGTACCGGGCGGACGCGGCGGCGGTGGACCCGGAGAACCGGCTGCTGGCACGGCAGGCCAGGCTGCGTTTGGACGCCGAGGCGATTCGCGATGCGTCGCTGGTGGTGTCGAGGATGCTGACGCCGACGGTGGGCGGGCCGAGCGTGTTTCCGCCGACTCCGGAAGGCGCGACGAAGGTGACGCAGGTGCAGAGGGAATGGAAGACGGACGTGGGGCCGAATCGTTTTCGGCGCGGGATGTATACGTTCGCGCAGCGTTCGGCGCTCTACCCGAGCCTGGCGGTATTTGACGCGCCGGACGGGGTGACGACGTGTACGCGCAGGATCCGTTCGAACTCGCCGCTGCAGGCGCTGACTTTGTTGAACGATGCGGCGCAACTGGAATTTGCGCAGGGCTTGGCGAAGATCGTGGAGCGGGAAGGCGTGGCGGCGGCTTTCGCAAGCGCGCTAGGGCGGGCGCCGCTGCCCGCGGAGGCGGACCGCATTGAGACGTTTTTGGCCGCCAAGAAAGACTATCTGGGTGTGGCGCGCGCCCTTTTGAACTTAGATGAGTTTTTGACCCGTGAATAACCCACTACTTACCCAAACGAGACGGCATTTTTTCCGGGATTGCTCGACGGGATTGGGCAAGATCGCGCTGGGCTCCCTGCTGGCGCAGCCGGGCTTTGCCAAGGGCAAAGTGGACTCCGTCATTTACTTGTTCATGGCGGGGGGGCCGAGCCAGTTTGAATTATTCGACGCAAAGCCAAGCTTGCAGAAGTGGCATGATAAGCCGACGCCGAAGGAGTACCTAGAAGGCAAGCGATTTGCGTTCATGGATACGTTTGCGAAGGAAACGCCGAAGCTGTTGGGGACGAGGCGGGAGTTCAAGCAGTACGGGCAGTCTGGAGCAACGTTCAGCGAACTGTTGCCGCAGATGGCGAAAGTGGCGGATGAACTGACCTTTTTTCGGGGCGTGGCGACGGATAACTTCAACCACGGGCCGGCGAAGATCTTTATCAATACGGGGTCGATTCGCGCGGGGAGGCCGTCGATCGGGTCGTGGGTGACTTACGCGATCGGGAGCGAATCGAAGGATTTGCCGGGCTTTGTGGTGTTGCAGAGCGGGCCGCGGGGGCCGAGGTCGGGGGCGACGTTATGGTCGAGCGGATTTCTGCCGACACAGTTTCAAGGCGTGCCGTTCCGGAATACGGGAGATCCGATCCTGAATTTGTCGGCGCCAGTGGGGCGGGAAGACCAGCGGCGTACGATTGACTTGATTCGAGATCTGAACGCGACGCGCCAGACGGCGACGGGCGATAGCGAGATTGAGACGCGGATTGCGGCATACGAAATGGCGTGGCAGATGCAGTCTTCGGGGCCGGAACTGATCGATTTTGCAAAGGAAAAACCCGAGACGCTCGCAGCCTATGGCGCGAAGGTGGGCGAGAGCGGGTACGCGAATAACTGCCTGCTGGCGCGGCGGCTGGTGGAGCGCGGGGTGCGCTTCGTGCAGCTTTATCATACGGATTGGGATCACCATGAGGACTTAGGCAAGCCGATTGAGGATGTTACTCGGGAGGTGGACCGGGCGACGGGCGCACTGATTGCGGATTTGAAGCAACGGGGCTTGCTGGAGCGGACCTTGGTGATTTTTGGCGGCGAGTTTGGACGGACGCCGATGGGGGAGGTGCGGCTGAATGGGAAGAGCGGGCGGAATCATCATATTGACGCCTATACGCTGTGGATGGCGGGGGGCGGCTTGAAGCGGGGCATTTCGATTGGCGAAACGGACGAGTTTGGATTTGCACCGACGGGCGCGGAGAAGATACACGTCCACGATATCCAGGCGACGATATTGCATCAATTGGGGCTGGATCATACGAAGCTGACTTATAAGTTCCAGGGGCGGAACTTTCGGCTGACGGATGTGGGGGGCAGGGTGATTGAGAGCGCGCTGGGGTAGCGTTCACACGTTTTCAGTCGGCTTGAGGTGAGTTAGGGCCGATTCTACGGCTGCCTTCAATTGGGGCAAATCGTCTTTGATCAGGAACCAGATTCGAAATAGTTCGACGTTGTCGTATTCACGGCGCAGTAAGTTTCCCAGGCCTCGAATGCGGGGCCAAGGGATAGAAGGACAGATTTCTTCTGCATCCGATCCGAGCTTCTTCGCCGCTTCACTAATGCGTTGCAAGCAACGTTCGGTTGCGTCGTGAACGAGCCTATTCGATTCAAATGCCGCTTGGCTATCTATCCCTGAGGTATGTTCTTCGATGCGGACGATGTTAGCAAGGATATCTTCAAAGCGCTGCAGGGGATCGCTAGAAGGCACGCACCGTCTCCGCCAGGACCCGAGCTTGAACGCGGGGCTTCAGCTTGCCTTCTTCGATAAGGTCCACGTTACAGCCAAGCATTTCCGAAAGGCCAATCTGCATACCGGCTACATCCAAGATCGAGATCCGGCGGGAGCTATCGAAAGTGGCGAGCAGGTCAACGTCAGAGTCCGGCCCCGCTTGGCCACGGGCGGTTGAGCCGAAAAGCGAGAGGCTTAGGATCCCAGACGCCCGTAGCTCCGCTTCATGTTTGCGCAGCGTCGCGAGGACTTGAGCACGATCCATACCGCTATTCTGGCACGCGACAGAACTGGTGGGGGAGCACACTGCGGCCCTTCGGCCCTAAATCAGCCGGCGGTTTTTGGGGGTGGCGATGCGGGTTTCGAGGCGTAGGCGGCGGTGTTCGATTTCGGCGTTGCGAGTGAGGGCGCGGGCGGCGAGGGTGCATTCGAGGGCCATGAAGTAGTTTTTTTCTTTGTGCTCGTAATACTTGGCTAGCTCGATATAGGCATCGGCCCGGTAGGGGTTTTTGGATTGCGAGAGATCGGTCCAGATGATGAGGGCTTGGTCGAGGCGGGCGAGCTTACGTTCAATTTGAGCAAGGTCCCAGAGGCTGCGGAATAACAATTCATCGCTGATGGGGGCGTCGATGGCACGGCGATAGAGCAGGGCGGCTTCCTCGAGACGGCCTTCGCCGGCAAGCCAACGGGCCAGGCCGCTAAGCTCGGCGCCATGGGTGAGGGGGCAGGAGACGGGGTCGGCGAAGACCGGGGGGACGATGGCGGCGAGGAAGGCAAGCGACAGAATGTCGAGGGCGTTGTGTTCAAGCACCGCCTGGAGCTTCGAGGCGTTGCGGGTGCGGAGGTATTCGAAGTAGAGGTGCGGGATGAGTTCGCCGGGGACGTCGCCGATGCGCTCGTGGCCGATGAGTTGGCGTTCGAGTTCGACGAGGCGGCAGGAATCGAAGCGGAGTTTCCAGAGGCGGCGGGAGGCGTAGAGGAGGTCGTTGTGTTCGAGGCGAGAGAAGGGAGTGCGCTGGCGGGCGAGGGTGTAGCGGGTTTCGAGGAGGGGCTGATCGTAAGTGCGGCCGTTATAAGTGACGAGGGTGTCGAAGCTATTCAGATATTGCGCCAAGGCATGGAGGGCGGACGCTTCCTCGCCGTGGTCGCGCAGGAACCATTGACGAAGGAGAAAGCCTTCGCCGGTGACTTCGGCGGCGCCGATCAGGAAAGCCAAGGTGCCAGCGCCCCCGGCGAGGCCCGTGGTTTCCGTATCCAGGTAGACCTGGCGGACGGAGGCAAGTTCCTGGAGGCGCTCGACAGGCAGGCGGCCGTGCAGGTGATCGAAGGGATAGAGGCGGGTCACTTCGAGATGCCGGCCGTACTCAGTTTCGACCTCGTCGCCTGCGAGAGGCCTGGACTCAATGGGCGCGGGCGCGGCAAACTTTGCATCGACTTTGGCGATGCGTTGGCGCAGGAGATCGAGCTGGGCTTGGAGACTGGGGTTCAACTTCGCTATCTATTCGCCTTATTTTACAGCTTCGTCGGCGTGATAGCTACTGCGAACGAGGGGGCCGCTTTCGACGTGGCGAAAGCCGAGGGACTCGCCATAGGCCTGGAGCATTTGGAAGTCTTCGATGGGCACGTAGCGGAGGATGGGCAAGTGCTTAGGCGAGGGGCGGAGATACTGGCCCAGAGTGAGGATGTCGACGTGGCTCGCGCGAAGCTGGCGCATCGCATCTTTCACTTCGTCGAGCGTTTCCCCAAGCCCGAGCATCAAGCCGGACTTGGTAGGGATGTCCGGGCGCTGGGATTTAGCGTAGGCGAGCATGTCGAGGCTACGCTCGAAACGGGCGCCGAGGCGCACTTGTTTATAGAGGCGGGGGACGGTTTCCGTGTTGTGGTTGAGGACGTCGGGGCGGGCGGCGAGCACGATATCCATGGCGGCATGGGAGCCTTGGAAATCCGGGACCAAAACTTCGACGCCGCAGCCGGGGACGCGCTCGCGGATGGCGCGGATGACGGCGGCAAAAATGGAGGCGCCGCCGTCGGGCTGGTCGTCGCGGTTGACGCTGGTGATGACGGCGAAGCGGAGGCCCATTTGAGAGACGGCTTCCGCGACGCGGCGTGGTTCGTCGTAATCCATCTCCAGAGGGATGCCCTTTTGGACGGCGCAGAAGCCGCAGCGGCGGGTGCAGACGTTGCCGAGGATCATGAAGGTGGCGGTGCGGCGATTCCAGCAATCGCCGATGTTGGGGCAGGCGGCGCTTTCGCAGACGGTGTGGAGTTTCAGGTCCGCGACCAATTGCTTGAGGTCGCGGTAGTTGTCCCCGACGGGGGCGGGCGCCTTGAGCCAAGCGGGGCGGGAGCTACTGGGTGTACTTGTACTTTGGATACTAACGAGCACTTGCCTTCAGTGTAGCGTCCAGCGCATTTTCTAAGACCGACGAGGCGCGGAAGTTTTCGAAGCGCAGGAGATCCGCGAAGGCCATTTCGACGGCTTGGCGGGGGAGGAAGCCGATCATCTCGCTGGAGACGATTTCGACGCCATAGGCGCGGGCCTCGGCTTCGACGGCGCGGTAAACGACGTGGAGGGGCGTGATTTCGAAGTCGGTCAGGTTCATGGAGACCTGGGCCTGGCGGCGGGAATGCAGCATAACGCCCATGGCCTTGACATGCGGGAGGCCGCCGGAAGAAGTGCGAATCTTTTTGGCGATGGCCTTGGCGATTTCGAGCTTGGGCGAGGCGAGGTTGATGTTGTAAGCGATTAGGTATTTGCGCGCGCCCACGACGGTGGCGCCCGCGGTGGGATGGGAAGTGCCAAGGTCCGGGCCGCCAGCGACCTTGCCCGAGCGAATGGATTCGAGGGGCTGGCGCTCTGGGGACTTCGCGGCGGCTTCGTAGAAGTAGACCGGGACCCCGAAGCGGCGCCAGATTTCGGCGCCGGCATGGTGAGCCAGGGGGACACACTCGGCGAGGGTGATGCCTTCGACAGGAACGAAGGGAACGACGTCGGCCGCGCCAATGCGGGGATGTTCGCCGGCGTGCGAATTGAGGTCGATGCGTTCGGCGGCAACGCCCACGGCCCGGACGGCGGCTTCCACGACGGCATCGGGCGGGCCGGCGATTGTGAAGACGCTGCGGTTGTGATCAATGTCCGCTTCGCGGCCCAAGAGTAGAACGCCGGGGACGCTGCTCAGCGCGGACTCGAGGGCGGAGAGGGTAGCCTCTTCCCTGCCCTCGCTAAAGTTGGGGACGCATTCGACGATGGGCATGGGCTACACCAAGCGTAACTGGAGGGACTTGATATCGGCGGAGCCTTGGGCGACTTGGAGCGAGAGGGCGGCGGGGCCGGCGGCCAAATCGAAAGCGCCGAGCGAGACTTTAGCCCAAGGGACGACAGGCGCCTCGACGCCGTTGTGGGCGCGATGGGGGAGGTGGATCTCCTCCATGGAGACGGCCGCCGGGACCGGCTGGGCGAGAGTGCCGCGAGGATGGCGGAGCGAGATATGGGGACCCTTGGCGGCACAGCGGTATTCCGCGATGGCTTCATAGCGGCCGCGGGTGTGGGCATCGATGCGCCACTCGATCCGGTCGTCCTGGCTCTGCCAACCTGTAACGAAATCGTGCGCGTAGCCCATTTTCATGAAGTAGCGGAGCTGACCTTGTAGCAGGCCTTGGGGCGCGGAAAGCACGGCGGGATTTTCCTGGCGGTAGCCAACCGGGACGGGGGGAGCGCCGGGAGTAAAGCCTGCGAGGGTGGAGGCGAACCAGGCGTCGTAGGCGCGGTTTAGCTTGGCTAGCTCCGCGGGATGCTGGGAGGCGAGGTTGATTCTTTCGCCGGGATCGGAGAGCAAGTCATAGAGCTCCGTGCCGTTGACCATCTTGTATTGCTGGGAGCGGGCGCAGCCGGGATAAGGTTTCAGCGGGTCCGGTTGCTGATCGGCATGCGTGAAGATGTGGCGGGTGGGCCAGGCGGATTTGGCGCCGGAGAGCAAGGGCTTCAGACTGAGGCCATCGAGGGGCGGACCCGATTGGCGGGGGACGACGCAGAGGTCGAGAAGGGTGGGGGTGATATCGATGTGGCTGCAGATGGTATCGAGGGAGCGGCCGCCTTGGAGCTTAGCGGGATAGCGGATATAGAGGGGGCTGCGGGTGCCGCCCTCATAAACGCTGCCTTTGCGGGCGCGGAGGCCCGAGTTGAAGCGGTCGGTTTGGGGGCCGTTGTCCTGGAGGAAGACGACGATGGTGTCTTGGGCGAGATTGCGTTTTTCCAGATGCGCGAGGAGGCGGCCGATGTTGTCGTCGAGGTTCGAGACCATGCCGTAGACGGTTTGGTTCTCGACAGAGAGGCCTTTGCCCGCGAACCTGTCGAAATACTTGTCTGCAACCTGGTAGGGGGCGTGGGGCGTGTTGTAGGCCAGGTAAAGAAAGAAAGGATCGCGGCGGGATTGGTCGATGATGCGGATGGCTTCGTTGGTGAGAGAGTCCCCAATGTAGCCGGAAAGCTGCGAGGGCTTGCCGTTGCGCTCGACGGGGGAATCGAAGTACCAATTCCAGTGGCCTGGTCGAAAGCCGATGAATTCGTCGAAGCCACGGGCGTGGGGGACGTAGGGGTAGTTTTCTCCCAGGTGCCACTTGCCGACGAGGCTGGTGCGGTAGCCGGCGGCCTTCATGGAATCGGCCAGGGTGACCTCGTTCATCCGCATGGTCTCGCGCCCTTTGGTAACGCCATGAACGCCGGTGCGGAGGGGATAGCGGCCGGTGAGGAGGGCGGCGCGGGTGGGAGCGCAGACGGGGGAGACGCTGAAGCGCGTGAACTCGACGCTTTCGCCCGCGAGGCGATCCAGATGGGGCGTGGAGAGATAAGGATTGCCGCGGCGGGAGGCATCGCCGTAGCCCTGGTCGTCGGTCATGATGAGGAGGACGTTGGGACGTTTGGCGGCGGCGCGCAGGAGCGGAGCGGTGGCGGTGGAGAGCCCGGTGGAGAGCAAGGAGCGGCGCGAGAGCATGCCGCCAGATTACACGAGTTGGAGGATCATGCCGTCGTCGGTGGCCATCCAAAGCTGGCCGAGGACTTCGCTCAAGATGACGGCGTTGGCTTCGGCGCGGTAATCGACGGGAATCTCGGTCCAGGTTTGGAGGTCGCGCGAGTGCATGACTTTAACGGGGCCGGGAACGGGAAGCTGCACTTTGTTGGGGCGTGCAGTGACGGCGACAAAGGCGCCTTCGCCGGGAATCCAGACCATGTCTTGGAGGGTTTGATTCTCGGGGCGATAGACGCGCTCGATAGGAGTGCTCGCATCGGCGCGGAAGCGGTAGAGTTCGCCGCCGTAAGGGAAGTAGCGTTCGAACTTGAGCAGGATGAGGCCTTGGCCATCGGGGGCGACGCGCACGCGGTGGAGATTGCCGAAGGCGTTGACGGTGGCGGGCTTGAAGGATTCGCCGGCGTCTTTGGAATCGAGGGCGAGGGTGATGCTGGGGGATTCCATATCGAGGCGGGCGACGTTGGGGTCCATCCAATCGGGCGGCAAATAGCGGCTGGCGCGGCGGCGGCGGAAGGCTTGGGTGTTGCCGAAGATAGAGACGAGACGTCCGCCAGCAGTGGTGACCCAAGTGAAGGCGGCAGTCTCCGGATTGCCCGCGGACTTTTCGGCTTCGGGGATGGGCTTCCAGGTTTTGCCGCCGTCTTTGGTGCGAAGAGCGGTCTTGCGGGCGCCTACGGCAAAACCGATTTGGTCGTTGAGGAAGTGAACGCGCAGGGCGTTTTTGGCCCTGGAGAGCTTGCGCCATTCGCGGCCACCCTCGGCGCTGAACCAGATTTCCTGCTTATCGCTGACGGCCCAGAGCGAGGAGTTTTCGAGGGCGAAGAGAGAGACGGGCAGGAATTTTAGCGGGGCTTCCTGCCAGGTGGCGCCACCGTCGGAGGTGGAGATCATGATGCCGGTAGGGCGGCCATCGGGCAGTTTAGCTTGGACGCCAAGAGCGAGGCCGCGCTGGCGCGTGAGCATGGCGAAATCGGCAAAGGCGCTGGTGAACTGGTCTTTGTCGTGATAGAAGCGGCGCACAAAGCGGCGGGGGGCGGATTGGCCGAGCGCCGGTAAAGCGGCGGCGGCAAGGAAGGTGCGCCGGAGCATGGTCTAACTAATTGGATGCCAGGGCGCTGGCGAGCGTTCCGATATCTTCAATGGCACCTTTGTTTTCCATCTTGGCCAAGGCCAGCAGGACGCCCACCTGCTCGCCGACTGTGGTGAGCGTTTCCATGGCGTCCCCGCTGAAGACGTGAGGCTGGCGGTGCTGCACGTTGATGACGCCCACTACTTTGTTGCGGGCGATGATGGGGGCCGACAGGAAGGCCTCGTATTGGTCTTCGGGGAGTTCGGCAAAGGCCTTAAAGCGAGGGTCGAGAAAGGCCTCTTTACTGATCGCCACCAGACGGCGTTCGCGCGCCACCCAGCCGGTGAGGCCCTCGTCCAGGCGCAGGCGTAATTGGCCTAGGGTATTGGGCGCGGGGTTATTGGAAGAGCACAGAACGAGCTCATCGCGGTCGAGCAGATAGAGCAAGCAAGAATCGCAGCGCATGAACTCCACCACAAGGCCGTTGATGCCGGCGAGCACGTCTTTGAGGCTCATGGCTTTGACCATGAAGCGGCTGACTTTTTGGAAGAGCCGGAGTTGCTGGTGGGCGCGCTCAAGCTGGAATTCCAAGTCCTTGACCTTTGACACGACTTCATTATGGCAACAAATAACAGATATAGAATTTGGCCATGTCAAAGATTTTCGCCTTGTTGTTGTTAGCCATTCCGGGGTTGGCCCAGTTTCGGACGGAAGAGATTGCCGCGCAGTTGGGCGTGGTCTATGCGGTGCGCACTGCGGATGTAAACGCCGACGGCAAGCTGGATATTGTGGCGATCACGGGCGGGAAGGTGATCTGGTACGAAGCGCCAAAGTGGACACCGCATGTGATCAGCGAGAATACGGCGCCGAAGGATCATGTTTCCATCGCGGCGCACGACATCAACGGCGACGGGCGGCTGGACTTTGCCTTGGCGGCGGAGTGGCAGCCGAGGGAACGGGCCAGCAAGGGATCTCTGCATTGGCTGGAGCAGTTGGAGGGTGGGCAATGGAAGCTGCACGAAGTGGCCAAGATCCCGGGCGCGCACCGGATCCGTTGGGGGGATGTGGATGGAGACGGAACGAAGGAGCTGATCGTGCTGCCGCTGGAGGGGCGGGCGCATGTTTTCTATTTGCCCGGCTGGCGGGAGGAGATTGCGGCGGAAGGGCTGGAGCTGGCGCATAACTTTTTCCTGGAAGAGATGCATGGGGAGGCGGGGCAAGAGATCGTGATGGCGTCCAAGCAAGGCGTGGAAGTTTTAGCGCGAGGGAACGAAGGGAAGTGGACGCGGAGTCTGATGGGCGAGGGCCAACCGGGAGAGGTGGTGATGGGGCGCGTGAACCGTTACCGCGTGGCGGCGACGATTGAGGCCTTTCACGGCGACCATCTGGTGATCTACGAGGAGCCGCCGGCGAAGCTGAATGCGCAGGGTCCGCCGCCGCCGGCAAACTACCGCACGGCGCTGGGGACGATGTGGCCAAGAGCGCATGTGGATCGCGAAACCTATGGGGGGCACGCGCTGGGCTTTGCGGATTTTGATGGGGACGGCAGCGATGAATTGGCCTTTGGCTGGCGCGGCAAAGAGACCGGCGTGGGCTTGCTGAAGCGGAACGCCCAAGGGAAATGGGAGAGGACCGTGAGGCTAGACGGCAAAGAGATGGCCGCGGAGGACTTGACGATCGCGGATTTGGATCGCGACGGCAAGCCCGAGGTGATTGCTTGCGGCCGGGCTACCCAAAACATCCGCATCTATTGGAACCAGAGCGCAGGGGCTTGGACGCGGCATGCGATGGCGGTTCCCGAGCGGAGCCTGACGGCCATTGGAATCAAGCTGAACGGGCAAGCCAAGGGCAAGGGGATCATTTATAGCGCGGGGGACCGGAACTATCTGAGCGCGGGGACAGGCCAGGCGCGAGCGATTTACCAGGGCGCGAGCATCATCCACTCGGCGGTGTTGGACGTGGACGGCGACGGCGATGAGGATTTTATTGGCGCGCAGTATGCGCCGGGCTACGTGTATTGGCTGGAGCAACCCGCGCAGCCGCTAAGCCAACCCTGGCGTTTCCACTTGATCGAGGACTACACGAAGGGCGGCATCAACGGCGTGCATGGTCTGGCGGTGCACGACATCGACCGAGACGGCAAGCTGGATCTGATTGCGAATAGCGGCCAGCCGATGGGCGCATTGGGGAATTCCATTGTGTGGTTGAAGCCGACCGTCAAGGGAACCTATTGGGAGCGTTTTATCTTTGCCGACAAGGATGCGCCGGGCCTGAGCCACTATCACGGCGCGGGCGATTTGAATGGAGACGGAAGGCCCGACATCACGAGCGCGGCCAAGATCGGTCGGGACGGAAACTGGTTTGCCTGGTGGGAGCAGCCCGCGGGCCCGGGGCCTTGGAAGAAGCACGTGATTTCAACTGAGGACGCGGGGGCGACCAATCCGCTGGTGGCGGACCTAAACGGCGACGGCAAGAACGACATCCTGGCCTCGCGCGGGCACGGCGTGGGGCTGGTGTGGTTTGAGGGGCCGACGTTTGCGCGCCATGAAATCGACGCGTCGCTGGTGGGTCCGCACTCGCTGGCTCTGGGCGACATCGACGGCGATGGGGATATCGACGCGGTGACGTGCGCGAAGGATTCCATGGTGGTGGCCTGGTTTGAAAACGATGGACGCGGCCACTTCACCAAGCGGCACTTGCACGAGAATCAGGCGGCCTACGACATTCGCCTGGACGACCTCGATGGCGATGGGGACCTGGACGTGCTGGTGGCCGGGCAGGAGTCGCGCAACGTGGTGTGGTTTGAGAACCGGCGGAAGTAGACGTTACTTCTTTTGCTCGGCCAGCTTCTTCTTGCGGAATTCGTTGTACTCCTCAAGCAGCTTCGGGTCTTTGGGGGTGGGGTAGAGATCCGTGGATTTGTAGCGCCCATTGATGAACTTGTTCTTGGTCCATTCGTCGTGGATGTGCGTCTCGACGACGCGTTCGAGGATCTTTTCGACCAGGTGGGGCGGGATGAAGTAGACGCCGGTACGATCGCCAAAGACGATGTCTCCGGGCATGACGGTCGCGTTGCCGATGCGGATGGGAATGTTCAGGCCGGTCAGCATAACGTTTTTGATCGCCGAGGGATGTTCGCCGCGGTAGTAGATGTTCATGGGCATGGGGAAAATGCCTTCGAGGTCGCGGATGCCGCCGTCGACGACGAAGCCATTGCCGGTGGTGCTGTAGATGGCGGCGGCGAGGTTATCGCCGACGATGGTGCCATCTTCGACTTTGCCGAAGAGATCGGCCACAAGGACGTCGCCGCGCTGCAATTGATCGATGACGCGTTGGTGCTGGCTGCGAGTGGACCAGCCCTTGGCGGCGGCGTACTTATCTTCGACGCTTTGAACGTCTTCCCGGGTGGGCATGAACTGCGCGGTGACGGCGCGGCCCACGAGCTTCACACCCGGATGCAACTGCTTGAAATTGCCTTCGAAGGTGTTGGCGTAGGGAGTGCCTTGCAACGGGCCCCAGACTTCTTCGACGCTAAGGGACTTGACCTTTTCCAGGATTTCGTCGGGAACCTTCGGGCGGCCATCCTCAAAGCGGGGATAAGGATTGCGCGAAGTGTATTCGAGCATCTGATCCTTGGTGAACATATGGACTTGAGCGATCAGCGCGGCGGCGATGGCCGCCAGAAGGAGTATGCGAAACATGAGCGCCTCTTGGGCCTCCTCGGCTATTTATTGGTCAAAGCATCGACTCCCGGAAGGGCGATCCCGCTCAAGAATTCGAGGCTCGCGCCGCCGCCGGTGGAGACGTGAGTAATCTTATCGCTAATGCCGGCGGTCTTGACGGCCTTCTCGCTATCGCCGCCGCCGACGACGCTCGTGGCGCCGTTCGTCGTGGCTTCGGCAACGGCCGCGGCGACGGCCATGGTGCCCTTATCGAAGGGTGGCATTTCAAAGACGCCCATGGGGCCGTTCCAGATAATCGTTTTGGACTGGCGGATCACGTCGACGTAGAGCGCGATGGTCTTCGGGCCAATGTCGAGAGCCATCTGGCCGTCGGGGATCACGTCGACGGTTGCGTAACCGGCGTCAGGCTTGAACTCGGGGCTGACCGCGTGGTCGACGGGGAGCAGGAGCTTGGCGCCCGCACTGGCGATGAGTTCCTTGGCCAGATCGAGCTTGTCGTCTTCTACGAGGCTCTTGCCAATAGGCAGGCCTTGGCTCTTTAAAAACGTGTAGGCCATAGCGCCGCCGATGAGGAGCCGGTCGGAGATCTTCAGGAGATTCTGGATGACCTCGATCTTGTCGGAGACTTTCGCGCCACCGATGATGGAGACGCTGGGAGCCTCGGGGTGCGCGGTGACTTTGGTGAGGTACTCGAGTTCCTTGTCCATTAAGAGGCCTGCGGCGGCCTGGGGCAGGTACTGAATCATGCCCACGGTGGAGGCATGGGCGCGGTGCGCGGTGCCGAAGGCATCGTTGACATAGAGAGCGCAGAGAGAGGCGAGCTGTTGGGCAAAGGCGGGATCGTTGGCCTCCTCTTCGGCATGGAAGCGGAGATTTTCGAGCAGGAGCACTTCGCCGGGTTGGGGGCACATCGCCGCCACTTCCGCGCCGATGCAATCAGGGGCCATGCGCACGGGCTTGCCCAGCAACTGGGAGAGCTTGGCCGCGACGGGCGCGAGGCACATCTCGGCATTGCGCTTGCCTTTGGGACGGCCCAGGTGGCTGGCCAAGATGACGCCCGCGCCTTGATCGAGCGCGTATTGAATGGTGGGCAGCGAGGCGCGGATGCGCTTATCGGAAGTGATTTGCTGGCCGCTGCCATCGGCCGCAGGGGCTAGGGGAACGTTGAAGTCAACGCGGATGAAGACAGTCTTGCCCGCCAGGGCGAGGTCACGGATGGATAATTTCGGCATGGGTACCTCTCGATTTTCCTACTTCTCGGCTTGCGGCAGGAAAGAAAGATCGGGGTGGAGGCCCGCAAGCTGCCAGGCCTGGATTAGCGCGCCGGCGGCGGGGCCGAAGAGGGGAGGGGCGTAGCGATTGGCGTCGTTCATGCCCACGAGCGTTTCGAAGCGGGTTCTCAGAATTTCGCTGCGGTAGACGCTGCCGACGGGGCAGACGAGCGCGGGCTCAAAGGGAGTGAAGAGGACCTGGCGGACGCTGGCGGCAAAGCCGGCGAGGTGCTGTGCGGCGCGGTTGAGGATTTCGATAGCGATGCGGTCTCCCTCGCGGGCGGCCTCATCGACGAGCTTCGAATAGGAGGCGATGAGGGGGCGGGGGAAGTCTGTCGTATAGAAGCGATGCATGAGGTCGTTCGCGTCCGCGCTGGTCGTAGCCGCAAGAAACTTTTCACGCAGGCTTGTGGCAGGACCCCAGCCTTCTTCCATCCGAAGCGCAGCACGCACGGCCTCGCGCGCAAGATCGAAGCCGCCGCCCTCGTCGCCATAAATGTAGCCCCAGCCGCCCGCGCGGGCGGTGCGGCCTTGGGAGTTGCGGCCGTAGGCAATGGAGCCCGTGCCCGCAACGACAATGATGCCGGGAGCGCCGCCGGTGGCGCCGATAAGCGCGATGAGGCCGTCGTTGGTAACCTCGCAGGCTTCGGCGTGGACGATACCGCGCACGAGTGCGTCTTTATCTTTCGGGCCCCCGCTAAAGCCCAGGCAAGCGGCGCGGAAAGATAGCTGCGCGGGGTCCAGTCCGGCTTGGCGGGCGGCCGAATCCAGGCAGCCGCCCAGGGCATTTTCAAATTTGGCGCGGCCGTCGCCGGTCTGGACGTGATTGCAAGGCCCGCCGCGGCCCTGGCCGAGGACGCGCCCCGCTTCGTCGCCAATTAGGGCGGTGGTGCTGGATTGTCCGCCGTCGACACCTAAAAACAATTGGCTCATGAAATGTTTTATTCCTCGTTCTTCCAACGATAAAGGCGGACCGCGCCGCGCTCGGCCAAGAGTTCGAGGCCCCAGGCATCGGGGCGCTCGCGCATATCGGCGCTCGGGTAATCCACTTGGTCCACCGCCAGATAGCGTACGCCCGCGGAAAGAAAGTAGCGCCGGGCGTCGGCACGATAGTCCACGGGCGGCGACTGGCTCGGCTCAAAACGGCAGCCCTTCAGGCGGAGCGCCCATTGATCGGCGGTGGCCCAGACTTTCCAGGGTCCGGAACCGTCGAGTTCACAGTAGTCTCCTTGCCGAGCGGGGCCCCAAGTGCGCCAGCGGCTGGTCCACAAAGAGTCCAGCGCGAGGGCGGCGCTGGACGGTTGGCGGTTGCAACGCATAGCCGCGGGCTTCGGTTCGATTTCGGTGATGCTCCAGGTGTCGGAGGTGTCGGTCTCGACCTCGAGGCGATTGCCAGGGCAGAGATAAAGAAACCCGGCCTGATAGCCTTGGTGCCGGTGGGCGGCGAGGGCGTGCTGGAGGCGCTGGCCCTGGGTGCTTTGGTAGCCCACAATGATGTTGCGGCCGGTATAGCTTTCGGCAACGGGCGAGGCGGCAAAGACGCTCTCGCCGGGGGGCACGAAGGTTTCAATGGTGCGGGCGGTGACGTAGCCCGCGCGTTTGCGCACCAGGAAAGCGTCTTCGGTCTCCAGGCGCAACGCCGCGCGCAGCGAGATGGAATCGAAGCGCCAGGTATGCGGCGAACTGTAGGCGCGTTGCACAGTGGGCCAAGCACAGACGACGGCCGCCGTGAGCGCCCAGGGCGCCCGCGGACCCAGCCAGGTAAAGAGACCCAGCGCCAAGAAGGGCAGCGCGGGGATAAGGAAGCGCGTGCCGATGTTCAAGGGGTAGACGATCAGCGCGCAGCCTGCGGCCGCGAGCCACCAGCGGCGGCGAGGATCTTTCAGCCCGAAGAGGCCGACCGGCAGCAGAAGGGCGGCGGGACCGAGGAAGCCGCTTAACTTAGGACCGCCCAGGAAGACTTCGCGCAGCCATTCGCGGCGACCCGACACATCGTAGTGCCGCAAAAAGGCGCGATAACCGCTTTCGAACTCGACGCTGTACCAGGGATTGGGGAACCAGGCATTGAAGAAGGGCGCAAGCGGGTTGCCGCAGTCGAAGTAATTTTTTACCAGCCAGGGCAGGCTCAAGGCGAGGCCCCAGATCCAGTGGGGGAAGTGCCGCCAGGCGGGGAGCAGTAGCAAGGCAAAGACGGCGCCGGTGTACTTGATCGAGAAGGCGAAGCCCGCGAGCAGGGCCGCCGCGCCCACCCAGCCGCGCGACATCGCATCCATAATCAGCACCGCGACGAGGGCCAAGGCCACATCGTTATAGGCGCTGACGCCATCGATAGCCACCAGGGGCAGCAAGAAAACGAAGAGCCCGGCACGCCAGCCGGCGCGTCCCGCGTGGATGCCCAGGGCGCAAGGCAAAAGAAGCAAAAATGTGAAATGCACGAGCGCGGCGGCCGAGTGGCGTCCGATGGAGAAGGCCGCCAGGAAGAGCATCTCCATCGCTTGCGAGAGGCTGGCATACATGTTGGTGGGCAAAGGGCGAAAGCCATGTTCGCGGTAGTAACGAGACACCAGGCCGAGGTGATAGCTCATGCCGTCGGGACTCATCTCCGGCATCAAGGCATACATGAAGTAGTAGAGGCCAAAGCCGGCGTAGAGCCAACCGCTGCGGTCCCAAGGGATGCTGAAGGGAAGAGGGCGCTTCCAGTACAGGAGCAGAACACCGGCCAGCAGCAAGGCGTAGATGGCGCCCTTGTAGACGAGGCCGGCAACGCAGAGGAGGAAGACCAGGAGGCTCAATAAGCCCGCACCTAAGATGAAGCGATAAAGCGCCAGAGAGCGGGCTTCCCCCTCAATCCGCAAGGCGCGCAAGGGGAGCCAGCCCCAACCCCACGCGGCGAGGATCGTGAGCAGCCAGCCCAGGAGGATATAGAAGACCGCACTCATCGGCGCACGAAGCCGGCCTCGATCAAGCCAAAGCCAGAAGCGCTCTGGAGCTCCACCAGCGCCGCCGTGCCTTCAACGAGGGTTCCCGCGGGCACAGGCGCCTGCCAGGAAGCGGCGCCGCTGGCGCTGAACTCGCCTAGTTTTGTGCCATTGACGAGCACAGCAATCTGCTGCTGGGCGGGTGAATTGAGTTTGAGAGAGAAGTTCCAGGCCGCGCGGGCATCCGCGGCAAAGCGGAGCACGGCGCGGGGCCCGGCCTTACGGGTGACGCCGTCGAAGGCCGCGAGATCGATGCCCGCGCCGAAATGCTTAGCCGAGGAGCCGCTGGTGACGTTCAGGAAAGCGTCCAAGCGGCGGGGGTCGGGCCCCGAGTCCGGACGGCGCGCCTGCGGGGGGGCGTATTCATTGGGGAAGTTCACACAAGCGCTCAAAGAAAGGATGAGTAGCAAGCTAGACAGTTTTATCCGCCGCATAGCAGAGCTCCTCCATGGGGCAGGTGGCGCACTTGGGCGATCGGGCGGTGCAATGGCCGCGCCCGTGGTGAATGAGCTGGTGGCTAAAGGAAATCCAGCGCTCCTGGGGCAGGAGCTTGATCAAATCGCGTTCGATCTTCTCGGGCGTGGTTTCCCGAGTGAGGTCCAAGCGCTGGGAGAGGCGCGAGACGTGAGTGTCCACGACGACTCCGCTGGCAATACCGAAGCAGGTGCCAAGCACGACGTTGGCCGTTTTGCGGGCGGCGCCGGGCACGGTTAAAAGCTGATCGATTTGCCGAGGAATCTGCCCGTCAAAATCGCGGATGATCGTTTGGGCGGCGCCGACAATGTTCTTGGCCTTGTTGTTATAGAAGCCGGTCGAGTAAATTTCTTTGCCGACGTCCACGGGGTCCGCCGCGGCGAGATCCCGCATGGTGGGGTATTTGGCGAAGAGGCCCGGCGTGACCAGATTGACGCGCTCGTCGGTGCATTGGGCGCTCAAGATGGTCGCCACCAGGAGTTCCCAGGGAGAATTGTGATGGAGGGCGCAGGTGACGTTGGGGTACATCGCGTCCAGATAAGAAAGGATCTTAGAGAGGCGTGCCGCGCGCTCAACCTTGGTGCGCGGCCGCTTGGAAACAGCCATGAGAAACTAGCAGCATAGCATCCGCTCACTACCGCCTCTATCTGTTTCTCGCTTGCCTTTTGTGGCTCCTGGCATTGCCGGGAGGATGGGTTTTGGACGATTTTTCGCTGCTTTCGCTGCGTTTCCCCGAGGACCTCGCCTGGAACCGCCGTCCGCTTACGTACCTCAGCTACTGGCTAAATTTCGCCATCACAGGCGCGGAGCCCGCCGCCTTCCGCCTGACCAGCATCGTTCTGCACACGCTCGGAGTACAGCTTTGCTTCAGCGCGTTGACGCGGTTATTGGGGGCATCGCGCGCCTTTTGGGTCGCGCTGATTTTTGCGATGCATCCGATGCAGGCCGAGGCCGTACTTTATGTGTTTGCGCGGCCGGTCGTGCTGATGGGTGTGCTGCTGTGGTGGGCGCTGGATCGCTGGCTCGCGGGGCGGCATTGGCAAGCGGTGGGCATTGGCGCACTGGCTCTGTTTGCGAAGGAAGAAGCGATTGCCTTTCCACTGGTCTTGGCGGCCTTACACTTCTCAATTTCGCGCAATCGCGCGGAGTGGCGGCCACTGGGCGCGAGCCTGCTGGCAGCCTTGGTTATGGGACTGGTAAGCGTGGTGACGACGGCGACCGTGGCGGGCTCAGGCGCCGGTGCGCGGGCGGGAGTGCGAGCGTTGCCCTATCTCGCCACGCAACCGGCCAGCTTGGCGCGCTATTTGTGGCACGCGGTTGTGCCGTATCCGATTCTGTTCGATGCGGCCCCGCCGCTGCTGCCCTCCGTTTGGGCGCTGGCGTGGCTGGTGCCTGTGGGCCTGCTGCTATGGCAGCGGCATCGCTTTGCGCAGGCCGGGGCCGCCTTTTGGGGCTGCGCGGCGTTATTGTTCCTATTGCCGACGAGCTCCATTTTCCCCTTGGCGGATTTAAGCGCGTACCGCCGCATGTATCTGCCGATCGCATGCCTGGCGGCGGCTTTGTTACCGAGACGGGGAGAGGTATGGATCAGCGCCGCCTTGGCCGCGGCCACGATCTTTTACGCACACCTCTGGCAGGACCCGCAGCGGCTGTGGCGAATGACCTACGAGCGCACCTCGACCTTGCGGCCAGCCCTGGAGCTAGCGCGTTTGCTCCCCACTGAGGAAGCCAGAGGCGTGATTGAATCCCGGCGTGGCCTGGGAGAAAGCAATCCGGATTTCCACACCGAACTGGGGAGGATTGCGATGAGTGAGCGCAATGCCGCGCAGGCCCTGAGGCACTTTGGCAAAGCCCTGGCGCTGGACCCGGAGCGCGCTTCGCACTACTACAATCGCGGCGCAGCACTCCTGGCTTTGGGACAAAGGGACGCGGCGCGGAGCGACTTTGAACGCACACTGGCCATCGACCCGCAACATGAACCCGCCCAGCGCGCTATTCGGGCGAAGTGATTTCCACGACGGGCACGAGGAACTGCCAGTCCGGCATATCGATGGGCTTGCGGCGCTGCATGAATTCGTTGACCACCACTTCCTTGGCGCCGAAGGGAGGAACGCTGGAGACTTTGAACTTGAAGGTGCAGGCGGGCTTATCGTCAGGGCCCGCACCTTTCGGGTTTAGCGTGACGATGCCAGCCAGATCGGACATTTCCGCCGAACCATGGTTGACGACCAGGAAGGTGAGCTGCATCTTGCGAGTGGAGTTGTCGGTGATGCGGAAGCCCGTCAATTCGAGGTCCTTTGCATAGGGATGCAAGCCGGCATTGGCCGGAGTCTTGCGCGGGGAGGCACTGAGAGAGGGATCGTCCCCGTCGGCGGCGGCGTTGCGAGAGCGCGTGGTGTACCAGGTGACGCCAGCGGCGATGAGGCCGACGGCGGCAAAGGCAAGCAGGGCTCCCAGCCAATTGGGCAAGCGCGAGCCTTCCGGCGCGCGGGCGGGAAGCGGCAGGGAAGGCGGAGGGGGCAGCGGTTGGGGTGGCGGCGGGGCGGGCTGGGAATAAACGGGTGGAGGCGCCGCAGGTGAAGAGACCGGAGGCGGCACGGGCTGACGCGTGGGCGCCGGCGTCATAGGCATGCCGGTCATCTGGACAGTGGACATGGAAAAGGTGCCCATGCCCGCCGTGCCGCTGGTGCCGCTGGATGCAGGCTGCGTGGGCCTGGCTGCCGGTGGGGTGCCTGGCAGCGGGGCCGAAGGTAAAGGCGCCGCGGGCTCGCAAAACGGGCATTCTGAGTAGGAGGGAGGCACTTCCCTCCCGCATTTCGGGCAGATCCAGCTAAACATGGTTTACTGCCCAAAGTGTATCGTTGTCGCCGCATGGCGCTGGTGGAAAATAGAGGAAGGCATGAAGTTCTTGCGTTCGCCAAGACAATCTGCGGGGCGCGTGGCGATGTTTGCGGGAGCCTTCCATCCGCCGACGCTCGCCCACGTGGCTCTGGCGGAAGCGGCGCTGCAGCATGTGGACGAGATCGTGTGGGTGATGCCGCGAGCTTTTCCGCACAAGTCCTATGACGGCGTATCTTGCCAAGAGCGTCTGGACCTGTTGCTAGGGGCCACCTCCCATCCGGTCGCTTTGGCCGAGGAGAACTATTTTTTCGCGATGGCCGAAGAACTGTCGCGGGATTTGCCCGGCCGCGCGGTGCATCTTTTGGCCGGCGAGGATGGCGCCCAACGCCTCTTCGATTGGGACTACGGCCTGGGACCGGAGGCCAAGGCGGCATTCTTGCGCCAAGGATTGGAGCGCTTTCCTTTGCTGACCGCCCGCCGCGGCCGCCAATGGCGACCGCCGGAGGACTTAGCCGGCCAAGTGGCGTGGCTGGACTTGCCGCCGGAAGCCAATTGCCTCTCCTCCACCCTGGTGCGGGATTTGCTGCGACAGGGCGGCCCGTGGCGGCGGCACGTGCCTGCGGCAATTGCAGATCGGGTAGCGGAGATCTACGGGGCGGAGATCTACGGCACCGGGGTTCTGGAAGATTCGGGCTCCCACTGAAGCGGCCAGAGTTTTCCGGCGGCCGCGCTTCGTTTTTTTCCAGCGATTTCGGCAGACAAGCGGCCCTCGCGCCAGATGAGCTTAAGGTCGCTAGCCTTAGCGTCGCTTGCTTGGTTGTCCCAGATTTGCCCCGTGGCTTGCGCCTCAACTCCAGGAAGGGGGTTGAGCGAAGGAAACTCGAGCACGGCCTCCACGTTCAGTGGCCCATCTTCGCTTGGCCATTCGAGCAGCTTGCCGCGAAACACGTGGGCTGGGGAAGGCTTCCAGAGATCGAGCGTCAGTTGGCCGTCGATTTCCAGGCGGCCGGCCTCGCCGTCAACGTCATAGGCGCCGCGCAGACGTTGGGCGACTAAATTCGTGCCATGCCATTCCAGGCGCAGGTCCAGTGAATGAAAGCGCCCCGGGGGCGCCACGAGTTCCTTGATGGCCAGGCGCCCCTTGGCCCAGCGGTCGCGCAGCCAGTCTGGCGGCGAAACGCGGCGCAAGCGCATCCGCTCCAGCAAGCCGCGCGGTACGGCAAGCGAGGGCGCGAGGGCCGCCGCAAGGCGATCGAGGCTGGTTTCGGTAACGATCAGATCGAAATCGGCGGCGCGATTGCGCCCCGGATAGTAGGCGTAGCGGCCTTCGATCTCTTCCCCGCCCCAATTGGCCCGCATGGAGCTGACCTCGACGCGGTTGGAATCAAAGCGCACCTGTGCGGTAGACACCTCGAGCGGCTCGGCAAAGCCGTCGAGGGCGATGTTGCTATTGCGCAAGCTCAGGCGGCCACTCCAGGTTCCCGGGTCGGCGTCCTCGGTTCGGCGGAAGAGCAGGTTGCCCTGCCAACTGCCGCCGCGCGCCGCACCGAGCAGCGGCAATTGGGAAGCGCGCAGCAGCAGGCCCAGACCGGTGCGCATTTCCGTCATCCCCAATTGGGCCGTCGCGACGCCAAAGCGCAGGGCGCCATTGAGAGAGTTCCAGTCGGCTTCCACTACGGCATTCTGTTGCGCGCCCACGCGCACTTGCGTGGGACCCAGCAGCCAATGCGGGCCGTCCAGCACCACGCTGGCCTGGCCAAAATCCATGGCGGGATTGCCGGGCAGGCGCAAGGTGGCTTCGTCGAACCAGACCATGCCTTGGGCGGGCACGCCGCCTTCCTGTGCCTGGCGCGCGCTCCAGGAGTAACTCACCACGGCGCTGAAGCGGCCCTCGGCGGCAGCGCCGGGCGGCAGCTTGGTGTTGGCTTGCCGCGCCAGGTCGATTAGTTTCTCCACGCCCACGTCCTCCAGCGCAATCAGGAAAGCGCCCCGTGGCTGCTGGAAGAGCTCCCGGGCCCGCATACGCACCCGGAGCGTTTGGCGGGGCGCGGAATCGAGCGCGAAGTTCTGCCCAATCAGGTCGAGCGTCCCGGCCCAGGTCAAACGATCGCTCTTGGCGCCAAAGGGCAGAAAGCCTTGGGGCTCCACACCCTCAAACTCCGTCCAGCCTTCCAGTTTGGCGGCGCTCAGCGGGCCCTTCACGCGGGCCTTGGAGGAAAGGCGGCCGGCGAAATCCACACTGCGCGCGCCGAAAAAGAAATTGAAGGCGTGAATGGCGCTGGGCTCAAGTTCAACATTGAAATCGATCTCGGCTTCGCGCCCGGGCCGCACGCCGATCTGGCCGCGCACAGAGAACTTGCCAAAGCCTTGGGGGCCCCGGTCTGTGCGGGCGGGCTCGGCCTCGAGAAAGAGATCGACGTCTCCGCGTAGGCTGGGCGCGCTTAAGTCCGCCAAGACGTTGGTGAGATAGAACGCGCTTTTTTCGTCGCCGCGCTTGAAATTGATTCTGCCGCCGCGCACTTCGATATCGGGCGGCGAGAGGCGGGCGCCGCCCAGGCTGCGGACGTTCCAGCCGGCGGCGGTGCGCATGAGGTTGACGCTCGGTTCGGTGAGGCGCAGGCGGCTGGCTTCAATCCTGCCGCTCAGCAGCGCGCCGAGGGCGGGCTGCAGCGCCATTTCGTTGACGTAGGCAAAGGGCTCAAGGGAAAAGGAGGGGTCTTCGGCAATGGTCACGCGCTCCAGCACAAACGCGGGTACGGGCAGAATCTGCACGCGCGTCTTTCCATCGACGCGCACAGGACGGTTCAACGCCGCTTCGAGCGCCCGTTGCACGCGGCCGCGAAAAATCTCCGCGCTATACAGAGGGGCCAGCGACAAGAGCACCACGCCCGCTAGCCCGATCCAGAGCCAACGCTTCATCGAGACCCCGCGAGCAAACGCTGGTAATCCTCCGGCGTATCCACGTCGAGGACGCAGGCCGCATCGCGGACCGCAATCTTCATGGCGGCAACGTGCGACAGGATCTCGCGGGCATTGGCGCTCAACGGCGCAGCGCCTAGCGCCTCCCGCGCGGCGGCGCCCAGCAGGACGGGATGGCCGCTTTTGCCGTTGTAGGTTGGTTTAACGAGAGGAGCGCCGGCGTGCGGCAGCAGAGCCGCGATGGTGGATGGGGCGACGCCTCCGAAATCGACCGGGGTGAAGAGAACCGGCAAGCCCGCCGAGCATTGGTCCAGGCCGTGGCGCAAGCTGGTAAACTGGCCTTCCTCATGACGTGGATTCCAGGTCATACGCGGCGCCAGATCGGGCAGCGCTTGCCTGAGGAGGGCGTCGTGCGCGCCGGTCACCACATGCACCTCGGCGCAGACGCCTTGGAACAAGCGATGGAGCCTTTCGAGAAAGGCCTCGCCTTCGTAGCGGAGCAGAGCTTTAGGCTGGCCCATGCGTCGCGACGCCCCGCCGGACAGAATCAAACCCGCGATCACTTCAGAATCGCCGCGCTCTCGGCCGTAGCGAAAATGCCCTTGGAGATCTCCCGCCATTTGGGGTTCGCGCCCCGCCGCACGGCGATCATTTCCGCACAAACGCTCACGGCGATTTCCTCGGGCGTGATGGCGCCGATCTCGAGGCCCATGGGAGCGTGAATGCGCTCGAAAGACTCGCGCGGCAAGCCTTCTTTTTCAAACTCGCGCAGCACGGCGATCACCTTGCGGCGGGAGCCGATCATGGCGATATAGCGGGCCTCGGTCGTGACGGCCCAGCGCAGCACGCGCATATCGTCGCGATGCCCGCGCGTGACGATGATCAGGTAGCTGGAGGAATGCACGTCGATTTTGTCGAAGGCCTCTTCATACTCGGCGGCCATGACGGCTTCGGCCTGCGGAAAGCGCTCGCGGTTGGCGAAAGCTTCGCGGTCGTCGACGACGCTGACGGCAAAGCCGGCCATCTGGCAGACCTGAGCCAAGCTCTTGGATATGTGCCCGGCGCCGAAGATCACGGCGCTGGGCTGAGGAACGATGGCTTCGACAAACACATTCAGTTGCCCGCCGCAGATCAGGCCGTTGTCGTAGGCGGCGTCCTGGCCCAGGCTGAAGGTCAGGTGCCGGGGCTTTTCGGTCGCGATCACTTCCCGCGCCGCGTTCCAGACTTCGGCCTCGACGCAGCCTCCGCCGATGGTGCCGAGCATGCTGCCGTCTTCGCGCACCAGAATCTTGGCGCTTTCGTAACTGGGAATCGAGCCGTTCACCTCTACAATGGTGGCCAGGGCGCACTTTTGCCCGGACTTGCGCAAGCGAACGATTTCCGAGTACAGATCCATGCCATCCTGATTTTATCTCTCTCATCGCATGACCGCCTTGATCTTTGACATGGACGGCGTAATCGTCGATTCCATGCCCTACCACGCCCGCTCCTGGGAACTTTTCCTTGCCGATAAGGGCGTAGACCCTTCCGCGTTGAACGCCCGCATGCACGGCAAGCATAACGACGAGTTGATCCGCGAGTTCTTCGGCGCGGACCTGAGCGACTTGGAGGTACGCCGGATGGGCGAGGAAAAAGAAGCGCTCTACCGGCGCCTGATCGCCCCGGACCTGGAAGCCGCGCTGGTGCCGGGCATTCGCGAGTTTCTTGAGCGGAACGCCGAGTATCCCAAAGCCGTGGCCTCGAACGCCGAACCGCGCAACGTCCGTTTTGTGCTGGACAACGCGGACCTGGGCAAACATTTCCGCGCGGTGTTGGACGGTTATCAAGTAAAATTCGGGAAGCCGCACCCGGAGATTTACACCAAAGCGGCGGCCGCCCTGGAACGCCTTCCCGAGCATTGTGTCGCGTTTGAAGATTCGCAAACGGGCATCGACGCCGCCTTGGCCGCGGGCATGACCGTCGTCGCGGTAAACACGCACCGGACGGCGCTAAAGGGCGCGGCCATCGAGGTAAGTCATTTCCTTGATCCGCAAGTAACTGGATGGCTGGCTACCGAACTCTCCTTATTTTCGCGATAACGTTGTGGGCCTCGGCGCAAGGCCCGCGGCCGGTCAGCTTGGCCGAAGCCGGGGCGCGCGCGGGCGCCGATTTCCGGCCAAAACTTTTGGGCGAGCCGGTTACGGTGCAGGGAGTGGTGTCCGGACCTCCCCTGGCCGCCGCGGACGGCGTTTATCTGCCTCTCGCCGATGCCAGTGCGGGGCCCCACGGACTGATGCTTGTATTTTCCGGGGACAATGCCGCCGCGCAGCCGGCCGCCGCCGATATGCGTTCGGGCCTTCGGATTGAGGCCGATGGGCTGGTGAGTCTGCACGCGGGCCAGGCCGTGGTGAAACCCACGGCCATTCGGATTCTGGGCAGCCAAGCCGCGCCCCAGCCCGCAATGCTGAAACCGCAAGAAGCGGCTTCGCTGGACCAGCTTGGCCGGCTCGCGCTGATTGAAGGAACGGTGGCGGAGTATCGGGAGGCTTCCAGCGGGGACCTGCTGGAATTCGAAGGCGCCGCGCAGCCACTGCGGATTTTCCTGCCGCTAGTGCGACGCGGCGGCGAAAAACCGCTCAGCGTCTTTTCGCGGGGGGATCGCATTCGCGTCCGCGGCTTTGTCAGCCAGTTCTGCCTGAGCCCGCCGTTCAACCGTTCCTTTCAGCTGCTGGTGGCCAACGCCAAAGACGTCGAGCTGCTGGAAGGGCATTCTTCGATTTCGCCGCAGCTCGTACCCGCCACGGTTCTGCTGGTGTTGCTGGGCATCCTGGGCACGTGGTTCTTTCAACAACGCGCCGTCCGCCAGAACCGGATGGTGCAGCGCATGTTGGACATCAGCGAGGACTTGTATACGGTGAACTCCGCCCGCGAGGTGGCCGACGTGTTGCGCGTGCGGCTGCTGGATCTGATCCCGGCCGAGACCATTGAAGTGTTTCACTACGACCCGGAGCGCAAGTACGTCGAACGCGTGCCGGATTCGCAATCTTCGGCGCCTCACGCCTTCCACGTGGACGAAGGGGCCACGGCCATGGAGCGCGCGCTCGGTTTCTGCCTGCGCAATCGCGCGCTGCTGAAGTGGGCCGATACCAGCACGGCGGCCTTGCTAAAAGACAATCGCAGCCCGGGGCGCAGCCTGATGGCCGTGCCGATGCGCAGCCGCGACGAGGCGCACGGCGCTCTCCTGATCAGTGCGCCGCCGGGCACCCGCCTTCTACCCGAAGCTTTGTTTCCCGCGCTGCAGCATCTGGCCAACGACGCGGGCCAATACTTTGATCACCTGGAGCAAAGCTCACTGAAAGAGCAGATTCACCGCAGCGAAAAGCTGGCCGTGGCCGGGCAGTTGATTCACGGGATCCTGACGGAGATCAACGCGCCGCTGGAAAAAATCCGCCATCTATCGAGCGCGGTCGCTCAGCCCCAAAATGAGGCCATTCGCGCGCAAGTGGAAAAAGCCACCGAGATTGTCGGCCGCATCGTTTCCGTGGCCCGGGCCGAGCAGATGGACGCGCGGCCCGTGGAACTGCACGTACTTTTTGAAAAGGTCCGGGCGTCGTTTCTCGATCAAGAAGAGGCCGGAAAGATCGACCTGGCTCTGAATCTTTCACCCGAACCGATTCACGTGCTTGGTTCGCAGATGCAGTTGGAAAAGGTCTTCGAGAATCTCCTGGCCCACGCGCGCGCGGCCGCCGGACATTCTTTGGACCGCTTTCTGCAGGTGGGCGTGAACCGGATTGGCCGCAGCGCGATGATCGAAATCGAATTCTCCGGACCCTTTGCCGAAGGCGAGGGGCCGGACTTTAACGCGGCAGCCCTGGGCCTGGCCGTTTCGCGCGGCCTGATGCAATCCCACGGCGGAGACATTCGCTTCGTCACTCTGCGTTCGGGCCGATTCCGCTACGAGGCCGAGTTGCCATCGCTGTCGGCCGGCACGGGCGAGGATCACAGCGGCGCCGCGGGCGCGGCCTCGCCCCTCGGGGAAATCACCGCGTTGCTGGTGGAGCCGGACCCGCAGTCCCAACGGCGGCTTCTGGCGATCTTTGGGGAACTGAACCACCGCCTGGTGCCAGTGGTGAATATCGAGGAAGCGGCGGACCTGGCCGAAAAGCTCCGCTTCGATCTCGTGCTATCCAGTACGAGGCCCGAGGGCGGGACCTGGGCCGAACTCTTTCATCGCGTCCATCACCGCACCCCACACTTTGCGGTATTGACGGAAAGCGCCGGGGACGAAGACGCCTCCAATAACTTAATCGACGGGCGTTCGGCGTCCATTCTGCGCAAGCCGGTGGACGAGAAGGACATCGCCGCGTTGCTCGAGCGCCTAACGCGCTAGCGGGCAGCCGCCGCCGCACTGCCGGCAGTTTCCGTACGAGGCCGCGCCAGCACGTCTTGCCACAACCAACGCATTACATAGATTCCGCACCCGATCGCCACGGCAGCCACGGCATTGACAAAGAGGGTGAAGATCGCGGTGGCGAGAAACGCCGCCGAGTCCATCGGGCGCATTACCTTCAAGCGCCGCCAGGTACCCCATTCGAGCAGGCAGATCCCGACGTAGGCTGTAACGCCGGCCAAGGCCGGCAAGGGAATATGCGAAACCATCTCCGAACCCAAACCTAAAAAACCTAAGAGCATGGCCCCGTGCACCAGATTGGACATTCGGGTGGTGCCTCCGCAGCGGACGTTAGCCAAGGAACGCGCGGGGATGCCAACGCTGATGGGCGCCGCAAAAATGCCGGCCACGACGTTGGCGATGCCGTAAGCGCCCAGCTCCCCGTCGGCGTCGGAGGGGCGCATGGGGCGATGCCGTCCGCGGAAGTGTTCCACGACGCGGGAAGTGATCAGCAGGTTGATACTGGAAACCACGGCGAGGCCGAAGCCTTCGTTGATTAGCTCGAGCACTTCCTTAGGGCTCCAGGTGAAGCCCATGAAGGCGGGGATATCCAGCGGCAACTGGCCCAATTCCTTTTCGTGCAAATTCAGCGCGAAAGATGCGCCCACGGCCATCAGGATGCCCAGTAACGGAGCGGGCAGCTTGTTGTTGAGCTTGGCGAAGTAAAAGGCGCCGCCCACGACAATTAATCCCAAGAGCAGCGGCGCCCACTGCGTAGTTGGCAGCAACTCCCACACCAGGCCCAACTGGGCCAAAATCGAGCTTGGCCAGGAGACCCCTTTGGGCACCTGCAAACCGAGGATGGTGCGCAACTGATTGATGACCATCATGGCGCCGATGCCGCAGGAAAAACCGCTGACGACCGTATGGGGGATCTTGGCGATGTGCCGGCCCAGCTTCAAAACGCTGAACACCAGCATGAAAACGGCGGCCACCAGGGTGACCTTGGCGCAACCGGCCAAACCTTGTTGCTTGACGGCGGAAACCAGGAAAGGCAGCGTGACCGTAGAGGTGCCGCCGATCAGTACCGGGTTGCGCCCCAACAGCGCCGTGATGGGAGAGGTGATGAGAGAAGTGAAGAGGCCGTAGATGGGAGGAATGCCCATCAGGGTGGCCATGGCCAGCCCGTAGGGCAGAGCGATCAGCGCCGCGACCGCGCCGCCGAAGAGATCGCCGCCCAGGTGCTTCCACGAATAGTTGATCTTGGGGAGCTTCAAGTTCGTCCAGGGAGGAAAGTGGTTATCGTTTAGGGTCTAGCGCGCGCGGACGCGGCACGCGCTAGACCAGATCAGAGAGGGCGCAGCAACAACAGAAAACTAAGCGGTGGCCATCACCTTGGCGTGGGCGGCCTTCCACTTGGCCATTTCCTCGGGGGTGCCGATGGAAACGCGCACGTGAGTGGGCATCGAGGGCCAAGCGCGGCCGACGAGAACCTTTTCGCCGATCATCTTCTCGATGTAGGTGCGGGCGGGCATCTTCACGTCGATCATGAACTTGTTGGAGACCGAGGGAATGAAGGAATAGCCCTTGGAGGTGGACCAGCTCAGCACGTCTTCGCGGGTCGCCTTGATGATCTCGCGGCGCTTGGCGACGAGGTCTTTCACCTTAAGGCTGGCGTTGGCGCCTACCATGCCGGTGACGGGGAGGGCGCCGGCGGAGTAGGGCATCATTTTCTTCAACAGGTCCGGGCGGCCGATGGCGGCGCCGGCGCGCAGGCCGGCCATGCCGAAGAGCTTGGAGAAGGTACGGAGGATCACCACGTCCTTGTCCTGCTGCACGAAATCGCTGCCGAAATCGGCGCCGGTCAAGTGGATGTAGGCTTCATCGAGAATAACGACGGAGCCCGCGGGCTTGTTGGCGATCAACCAGGCGATATCGGCTTTGGGCGTGAGCGTGCCCGAGGGATTGTTGGGGTTGCAAACGTAGAAAGCGCCGGCGTTCGGATCGGCGGCCAGCATGGCCTTGACGTCGTGCTTGTAGCCGTTGGCGGCGTCCAGCTTCACCTTGGTCACCTTAGCGCCGATGACTTGGGCGGCGCGGCCGGCGGCTTCGTAATCCGGGTCGGCCGTCACCAGGCCGCGGGTGGGCGAGGTGAAGGCGATCACCGAGTAATGCAGCGGGGCCGAGGAGCCGGCAAAGGGGGCGACGTAGTCCGGCTTGACTCCGTCCAGGTCGGCCTGGGTCTTTTGAAACTCGAAGGTCTTTTCGTACATGTAACGGCCGCCGGCCTTGATCACGCTGTACATGGCCTCGGCGGCTTCCGGACAGGGGCCCAGGGGGTTTTCGTTCGCGTTGATGCGAACGGCGTCGGCGGGAATGTTGCCGCGCAGCATGGACAACTGCGCGAGGGCCGCTTCGTTATAGAACGGCAGGGCCGCGCCGCCCGCAATGAGGCTCGCGATCTTGCCGAAGTTCCGGCGCGAGTAGCCGCGCTTGAGCAGATCGTTCTCGACCTGTGGGGTAATAATGGACATCTCTCTCTGATCCTTTCTCACTAACATCACCGAAAACTGCTTCTACTCGCCGCATCGCGTGGCCCCAAGGGACCACGCGAAACGGATTTGACTGCTTTGATTATAGGCGCGCCCTACGGCGCGGGCCACTTAGAAATACAAGCGCAGGCCGAGTTGCAGCATGCGCGGGAAATTGCCTTGCGAAGTGATGCGGCCGAAGCTGCCGTTGCCGACAGCGGTATTCGGACCGCGGAACCAGGGAGTATTCATCGCGTTCAAGGCCTCGGCGCGGAATTGCGCCTTGAAGCCTTCGTAAATTTCGAAGGTCTTGAACATCGAGATATCCCAATTGACCTGGCCGGGGCCGCGCGTCGCGATGGTGCGCGAAACGTTGCCCAAAGTAAAGGCCGGCGCGGCGGTGAAGGCGGCCGGGTTCAGCCATCCGTCGATCCGCTGCGCGAAACTGCCGGTGGCGGCCGGGTCGATGCCGGTCGCGTTCGGGCGCTGGCGGGCGAAGCCAAAGCCGCCGTTGCCGTTGGTGTTATTGAAGAGCTGCAAGGGATAACCGGTCTGGATGGTGGAGACGGAGTTGATGCTCCAGCCCGCCACCACCAGGTTGGTGAGGTAGTTGGCGTTGCCCAGGAACTGGCGGCCCTTGCCGAAGGGCAATTCGTAGGTGATCGAATTCGTCCAGCGGTGGGGCGAGTGCAGGTAGCTCAAGCCGTATTCGGCGTCGAGGTCGTAGACGTTCTGCGGACCGGCGTTGCCGCCGTTGAGGTTGTTGCCCGCGCCGCCGCCGGCGTTATCGTAGTTCTTCGACCAGGTGTAGGCGGTCAGGAAGTTCAAGCCTCGGGAAGTGTTCTTGCGGAACTGTACGGCCATCGAGTCATAACGGCCGCGCACGTAGCTTTGGTTGGCGTAGGTGACGCCGGTGAACTGCGGATAGGGCCGCAGCAGTTGCTGGCGTTCGATATTGGCGCCCGCCAGGCCCGACACGCCGCCCCGCCCAAAGAAGGGATTGGGGGTAGAGGCCACCAAGGCCGAACCGAGCGAGAGGTACTCGGGGCGGAGCTGGTTCACGTTAAGGCCAGCCGAGGTCCAGGTGATGTTGCGTGAGATCGAACCGGAGTAGCCGACGCTCACCATCATGCCGCCGGGCAGTTGGCGCTGCACGTCGAAGCTGTATTGCTGCACGCGGCCCGCCTGGGCGTCGGGGGCAAAGGTCGTGATGCTCTTGCCGATGCCGGTCAGGGGTCCAAGGGCGTTGCCCACGGGTTTATCGAGGCCGTTCGGGAAGGGGTTGGAAAGCGAAATCTGCGGGATGCCGTTGACAGCGGCGTTGGGCTGGGTCAAGGCGGTAATGCCCTCGCTATTAAAGGGGGAACCGAGCGGAATCAGCGGCGCCCAGAACATACCCCAACCGGCGCGGATGGTCGTCTTCTCGTTCCATTGGTAGGCGACGCCGACGCGCGGGGAGAACTTATTCTGTTCGAAGTTGCTGGTCTGGGTCGGACGGCCGTCCACGCCGGCAAAGTAGAAGGCGCCTTTGACGGGAGTGCCGCTGCTGGTGCTGAGCGGGTTGAAGGCTTCCGGGTCGAAGCCGGTGATGAGGTTATTGTTGGCTTCCTGCAAGCCGGATTCGCGTTCCCAGCGCAGGCCGAAGTTCAAGGTTAATTTCTTGGACACGCGCCAGTCGTCCTGGATGTAGGTAGCGTTGTAGACCATGAACTGGAAGAGTTTGGTGGGCACGAAGCCGGTGGCCGCGGCCGGGGCTCCCAGGAGAAGACCGGCAATGTCGGCGCCGCTGGCGGTGCTGGCGGAAGTCGAATTGAGATTGGTAAAGCGGTTGTTGAACGTGAAGGCGCCCGAGGAGTTGCCGAAGTCCAAGCCGTCGTTGTTCAGCTTACGGTAGTCGTAGCCCAGCTTAATCGTGTGCTTGCCGATGAACTTCGAGCCTTGGATACCGAAGTTCTTCGAGTGGTGAATGTAGTTGAAGTTGTTATTCGTGCCGAGCGAGTAGGCGTTTTCCATAGCCACGTTGGGGAAGGTTTGCGAAGGCACGTCGCGCACGAAAGCGTTGGAGAAGCCCAAGCCGGCGAGGTTGAAGTTCTGGCTCTTTTGGGTGCCGATGTTGGGGAAGCGGTTAAAGCCGTAGCGGACGGCGATGACGGTGGTGGCGTTCGGCGTGATCGTGTTATTGATCGCGGTCGCATCCACAAGGCGCGTGAGGATCCATTGGTCCGGAGAAGAGATAGAGGGATAGGGGTTCTCGCCGGGCTCGTCGGAGTTGTAACGCAAGTAGCTCAGGTTGGCGCGCCACCAGGAGAGAATCTGGTGATCGACTTTGATGAACTTCTGGTCGGCGATCGAAGCCAGCGGACCGCCTCCCGCCAGGTTCGGCGAACCGTAGCGCCCATTCCATCCAGAGATATTGGGCAGCTCGTAGGTGGCGGCGATGTTGCGCCCTACGGTGTCGATGCGATTGCCCGGGATGATGTTGCCGGGGAAGGGCGTACGCGCGCCACCGGCGGCCGCCGTGGTGAGCGGATCGTAAATCAAAAGCGGGGCACCGGCCGAGTTCAAGGTCTGGGAGAAGTCCCCTACACGCTCGCGGGCCGTGGGAGTGTACTGCTCACGGGCGGCGGCTTGGGTATCGCGATAGCCTTCAAAACCGAGATTGAAGAAGGTGCGGTTCTTGCCGTCGTAGATCTTAGGGATCCAGACCTTGCCGCCAAAGCTTCCGGCATAGGTACGATTGGGAGAATCGATGCGCGGCGCGCGGGGCGTACCATCGGCATTGGAACCCTGCCGATTGCGGAAGAAGAGGTTGCCCATCCATTCGGTCTCGCGGATGTAGCCCATCAGCGCGCCGTGATAAGAGTTGCCGCCGGTCTTGAGCAGGGTGTTAAACACGCCACCGCCGGTGCGGCCCATTTCGGCGTCGTAGGTGGAGATCTGCACTTTCATTTCCTCCACCGCTTCCAGGGAGGGGATAATGATGGCGCGGTTGGAGAAATCCGTAATCGGCACACCGTCGATCAGGTAGTTGTTGCCGCGGACCGGACCGCCGTTAATGGCGATAGCCGAGGATCCGCTCTGGTCCTGCATGCGGGCGTAGGCGGGATTGCCCACCTGCTGCACGTTGGGCGCCAGGCGGCTCAACATAAACGGGTTACGGCCGAGGTTGGGCAGGTCGATGAGCTTTTGACGATCGACCACAGTACCCTGGGAGGCTGTGGCGGTTTCGATCAGCGGTACTTCTTCAGTGACCTGGATACTTTGATTGACGTCGCCGATTTCGAGCTTGACGTCCACCGTCACGGCTTGTTGCGTGGCGACCGAAATTCCTTTGCGCTCGGTTTTCTTGAAACCGGGATTTTCGACAATCAGCGTGTAGGTGTTGGGATTGATGTTGGAGAACACAAACTCACCGCTGGAGGCGGTGACGGCGGCGCGGCTAACGCCGGTGGATTCTTCAACCAAGGTAACTTTGGCATTGGCGACGGTAGCGCCTGCGGCGTCGGTTACGGACCCGCGCAGGCTGCCATAAAAACTTTGGGCCCATCCGTGGCTCGCAAGCGAGACGAGGGCGAGAAGAGCAAGTGAGATACTCAGTCTCTTATTGGACATTGCAAAACCCCTGAACATTTGGATTCTGGCTCATGACAAGTTGAGCCGGGGTTCGCGACGGGGCGAGTGCCGATGGGGCGATGGCTAGGCCGGACCGGCAGAGAGAGTCGTAACGGGGAGGGTTGGCAAGGCCGCAAGAAACGGATAGCCCACCCCTCGTAGTACAGAGTATAAACAGATTCGTTACAACGAGGGTAGGGAAAAGTGCCAACGTGACCCATAGAAGATTTTGATGGGCCTAGCGGGGCGGCGGGCCGAGGACGTGCCGCTCAATCCAGCGGATGGCGAAATCGACCAAGGGCCGGGCGGGAAAGAGGTGGGCTTCCGCCGCCGCGAAGGGGTGGCGAAGACCGATTCCTTGGCGCAGTGCCGCCTCCGCGATCTGGGCGAAGCAATCGCTGGGCAAGGCCTCGTGAACCGGCTCGTCGGTTTCGAATTCCTCAAAATCGACCCAAATGGCTTCGATCTGGCCTGGCATGAGGCGGCGATAACGGCAGATGCGCTTGTCGGGAATTTGGGCGCAGTGTTCGGCATAGTGGAGCAGCGTGATGCGGTCTAGCGGTGCGCCCAGCATCAAGACTTTTCCATCCAGTTCGACAAAGCGGGCCAGTGGGGTACCGGTCCCGTAACCGTATTGAAACGGATGCGGTTTGATCAGCCATTCGGCACGAGGGCCGAGGGCCACCACGCCGGCGTCTGGGTGATCGCTGCGCAAGGCGCCGGGCCAGATGCGAAGAGCTTCGTGCAGCACGCCGTGGTCGCGCGCGGCGGGGGCGATGCGTTTGTCAAAAACGGGGATTTCGGGGTCGTCGTCTTCAAAGAAGGCCTCAAAGTCTACGTAGGCAAAGAGGTTCCCTTCTTCGCCAACGGCATCGAGAAGGGCCTGGACCACGGTATTGGCCCCACCGACCACTGGCCCGAGCGAGCGGAGGCTTGAATGGACCATTAGGCTGTCGCCCGCGCTAACTCCGAGGCGACGCAGGTTATCAACCAGCGAAGAACGCGTAGCGGGCATTAGGGCAGTACGTTCACCCGGCGTGCAGGCGAGGCGACGCTGTCAATAGTCAGCACCAGATCCTGATTCCCGGCTGGGGTGCCCGCGCCCGCGCGGAAGTTGATCTGGTAGACGCCGGGGAAGCCCGGGGCGGCGCCGGCATAGGAGATTTGCGCGGGAACTCCACCAATCGTAAGGGCGGCGCTGGAGGCCAGCCGAATGGGGATGGCCGAGGCGGCGCCGCTGGCCAGAGGAGACTCGAGCGGACCCAGGCCGGTTGCGTAGGCCACATAGATATCGGTGCGGTTCAGGGAACTGGCAAGGGCAAAGCTGGAGTTCTGGATGAGCAGAGCGGTGTTGCCATCCTGGCTGAAGACACCAGGGGCGAGGCGCGCAATCACGGACTCAACCACGGCACTGGTCTGGCCGGCGGCTTCGAGGTCCAGGCGCGCGGTGCTGCCCGCGGGAATCTGCCAGGGCACCTGGAAATTGACCTGCTCGCCCTGGGCATTGCGGACAATGGCCAAGAGCGGCACGGCTTCCCCATTGATGCGAAGGCGAATGCCGCCGAGGGCGGTGGGCAGCGGAACGGCAGCAGCAGCGAGCGTCTGGTTCGCGCTCAAAAGGCCCGAAGTGAACGCAGTGGCCAAGCTGCCGGGCACCAGGCCCGCCGTGAACGAGGCGGCGTTCACCAGGCCAGCGGCAGAAAGCTGGGGCTGTACCTGCTCCTGGCCGCGAATACGGAAAATTTCGGCCTCGGAGTGGTTCGCAACAAACAGTTCGCCGTCCTCGTCTTCGCCAAAAGTAGCGATCGAGAAGGAGCGGCCGAGGTCGATCAACAGTTCGTTCACCCAGCCGCCGCCCTGCTGGCGCAGGCCCCAAAGACGCCCGGTGACGTAATCGCCGTATAAATAGACGCCGCGCAGCGAGGGGTAGCGCTGGCCTCGATAGACATAGCCGCCAGTAATGGACAGTCCTTCGCTGCGGGGGTAGACATGGACGGGCAGCGTAAGACCAGTGGTGTTGCAACCACTACGGACGCAGACGTTCCCTTCCATGGTGACCCAGCCGTAATTCTCTCCGCCCCGGCTCGAGGGCGGCTGGTAGCTGATTTCCTCCCAGGCGTTCTGGCCCACATCGGCGATGAAGAGGCCGCCGGTTTCGCGGTCAAAGGCGTAGCGCCAGGGATTGCGCAGGCCGAGGGCCCAGATTTCAGGCGCATAGGCGGGGTTGTTCACGAAGGGGTTATCGGGCGGCACCAGATAACGGGCGGGATCGGATTCCACGTCGATGCGCAACATCTTACCCAACAGGGCCAAGGGATTCTGTCCGTTGTTGCGGGGGTCGTTGGCGCTGCCGCCGTCGCCCAAGCCGATGTAGAGCATGCCGTCGGGCCCGAACTGCAGTTGGCCGCCGTTGTGATTGGAAAAGGGCTGGGCGACGCTGAGCAGGATTTGCTCACTGGCCAGGTTGGCTTGGCTGTCCGAGGAGAGGCGAATGCGGCTGACGACGGTGGTGCCCGAAGGGTTCGTGTAGTTCACGTAGAAATAGCGCTTAGCGGCAAAGCCCGGCGGGAAGGCCAGACCGAGCAACCCTCGCTCGCCGCCGGTGGAAATGCGGCCGCGCAAATCGAGGAAGTTGCCGGCTTCGAGGCTGCCGTTGCGCCAGATGCGAACGACGCCATTTTGTTGCACCAGAAAGAGGCGGCCCGAGCCGTCGCGTGGGCTTTGAATGTCGGTGCACTGCGGCACCCCTTGGGCTATTCGCTCCAATTGGATGCGGCCGCTCGTCTGCCCAATTAGAGGGAAGACACTAGTGAGACATAGAACGAATTTGAGCCGTGTGATGGCGACCATGCCAATCTAGATAGCGCGAAACGCGGTCCAGTTTCACTAATCCTTGTTCGGGATGGAACATTTCGCGCTGAAAGTCCTCCAAGGGGCGCGAGGCCAAAAGGCGGGCAATGCGGGCCTGGAGGCCGTCGAGGATGCGCAGGGATTCTTCGGCCGGGGCGGTCTTGGCGTCGGCGAGTTCCACCCACAGATTTTCCTCGAAGGTCTTGATCGGAGGTTGCTCTTCGGTAAGGGCAAGGCGGATGCGGCTCGTGAGATTGGAGCTGGTGTCGGCCATATGGTGGAGCACCTGCCGGGCCGTCCAGGCACCGGGCCGAATGGGTTGGTCGAGCTGGTCTTCGCTCAGCTTCTCCACCACGGCTCGCGTTTGATCGGGCAATTGGCGGATGCGTTCGATGCGGGCCAGCAGGTCGGCTTCGGTGAGCACCGGCGAATCCAGGAAACGGCCCAGCGGATAGGCGGCTTCTCCTTGCGTGCCATCGGCCTTCCATTCATAGATGCCCCAAAGAAAGCCATAGCCTTCCGAGAATTCGCCTATGCATTTCCAGCCCTGTTTGCCGGAAAAAAAGCTCACGCTGCGCTGGTTCAGCAGGGGGCCGTGCATGATGGAAGCGGTTAGGCGGGTAGGCTTGGCCTCGGCAAGCAAGCGCTGGTATAGTTGCGCCGCGATGCCGTGACCACGGGCGTGCGGCCGGATGCCGATTTGGTCCACCAGCAGTGCGCCGTTACCGAAAATGCGTGCCTGGACGGCATCACCCGAAGCCTGGGTCGCGCTGCCCTGGGGGTCCGCGGCCGTCAGGATGTAACCGGCGGGATGGCCGTCTAGCAGCGCGAGGAAGCTGTGGGGGTTGGCCGCGATGCGGGCGGCGTATTCATCGGGTTTTCCCACATACACGAGATAACCGCTACGAGGGTCGGCGGCGCCTTCGCGGTAGCGCACGCTTTCGGCGATGGCGCTCAAATAAGGCGCGTCGGCAACGCTAAGGGGCCGGATTTCAATCATTTCTTAGTCAGAGCCTCGGAGAAAAGGGTAGCGCGCCCGTCGGTGACAACCATGCAGGTGGAGTTGGCTTTGGCGACGAGTTTCCCCTGTTCGTTGACGATTTCGCACTCGACCAGCCCGGTGGAGCGGCCGCGGTGCACCACTCGGGCCTGAGCATGGAGCTTACCGGTGGAGACGGGGCGCAGGAAGTTGATCTTCAGTTCGATCGTAGCCAGCCCTTCTCCCGCGGCCAGGGTTGTGGCAAAGGCGGTGCCCATGGCCATGTCGGCCAGATCGCATAGGATACCCCCGTGCACCGTGCCGAAGGGGTTAAACATAGTGGGAGAAACGGTTAGGGTGACCAGTGCCGAGTTGCTTTCCAAGGCCTCGATTTCCATGCCGAGCAGTCGGCAAACGGAGGCGTAATCGCCGTCGGCAATGCGTTGGCGCAGGGGCTCGAGCATAAACAATTCAGGTTAGCGCGAGTACGGGACTGGCACCTGGACGCAGCTGAGGTCTTCCTCCCCAACGATTTACGGGCGCACCTGAGAGATTCTCATGGGCAGACCTGCTACTCTCAGCGGCATGAAGGTAATATTCCTATCGGTCTTGGCGATGCTTGGCGTTTCTGCAGGCGCATCCGCGGCGGCCATCAGTTTTAGTGGCACGGTCACAGAGAGTGCAGGCATCTATTTGCCCGGCGCACCCGTGGGGACGCCCGTGTCGGCAACGATCGAGTTGCTGAGCGCGGGTAGCGACCAGAATCCGGATCCGGCCATTGGGCAGTATTCGTTGCTGTTGGGCACGATTCGCATCTATTTGGCTGGAGTAGAGCTGTTGAATCTGGACGCGTCGCTGGACCCGTTGGTGTTGCTGCTGACGGATACGGCCGAGGATAACGACGTGGCGCGGCTGGTGGGTTCGCTCAACGGCAACACGTCGGTCGAGCTGAACTTTTTGGGGCTTTCCAACTTTCTCGATTCCGACGCCTTCCCGCCAGTCATCAATTGGGCGGCGTTCACGAGTGGCGACGGGATTATCTTGACGGACACGGGCGGATCGGTGCTGACGGCGGTAGGCGAGGACGGGGTCGCCTTTGACATCGAGTCGGCGTCCGACGTACCCGAGCCGGGCAGCGCGCTGCTGGCAGGTTTGGGACTAGCGGGACTAGCGCTGCGGATGCGGCAGCTTCGCAGCAAGGCCTAACGGCCCAAGCTGAGCAGATTAGCCAGCAGGCGGGCGGCGCCGGGAACGGCGTAAGGGAGCTGACGATAGAAGGCGAGCGAACAATAGGTGTAGTGGCCTCGGCCGGTGGGTGCCGTGAGGCAGACGCCTTTTTGCGGGGCTTGGCCATGATCATGAGTTTCGACTAGGGGGGTCCAGCGCGCGTCCCAGGTGCTGAAGAACTTGGAACCGCGTTGTTCGACCCAAGCCTCAAAGTCTTCGGCGCCGATTTTGTTAGGCGTGTTGAAAACCGGATGGGCAGGCGCGAGGATCGTAACAGGTGCGTCTTCTTCGCTGACCTCTTCGGCCCCTCGGCCTTGGGTATAGGGAAAGGGCGCAAAGTTCCGATCGTACTCCTGGGTCTGGTACTGCACGACCACGTTACCCCCGGCCGCGGCAAAGTCCAAGAGGCGTTGGTTGTGCGCCTTCAGATCCTCGCGGACCGCGTAGGCGCGAATGCCGACGAGGATGGCCGAGAAGCGGCTGAGATCGCCACCGGCGAGCGTGGAGGAATCGATCAGTTCGACGGGTACACCCAACTGGCGTAGAGCCTCCGGCACCTCATCGCCCGAGCCCATGATGTAGCCGACGCGCGGGCTGGCCGAGAACTTCACATCGGCCAGGCGGAGCGTGTGCCGCGCGGGCTGGCTCAGGTAGGCGACGCGCAGGCCGGGTTGCGTCACGGCTTCAAAGCTGGCCGAGTAATCGCGAGGACCTACGCGCGCATGGGCTGAGATTTCGTAGGGCTCCGGTCCAAGCGAGGCGGGCAAGGCGAGCGAGAACGGTATTTTCACCCGCTCAGCGGTTTTAGCGAGGCGGAAGGGGAGCGCGGGCACCGCTGCAAAACCCGCGGGAAGCGCCAGCCGCAGTTCTCCGGCTTGCGGATTCGCAGAGAGATTCGTCACGCTGACTGTAAGGGAGTGCGCCCGCTGGCCTTGGGGCGAATAGGAAAAGCTCGCATCGAACTTCACGCTTAAGGCGGGGCCAATCACCAGGGGCTGGCGGATGGCGCCGGAAGTCGATTCGAGCTCGGCCTCGAGCGAGACTTCCACCCCTTGGTAGGTGAAGGTCGCCAGGCCGGCGATGCCGGTATTGGGCAGTGGCAAGGAGAACTGGCTGGGCGGCTGGATCTGGTAGAACGAGTCGCGGACATGGGCGCGCGACCAGGCGGCGGCGGAAGCGGGCGCCTCTTCGGCGACCCGCAGAGTAAACACACCGGTCTCCCGCGCGATGTTGCTGGAGAAGGGCCCGCGAACCGCGTAGCGGATCTTGTCGACCTTTTCCGCACCACGCTGGTGCAGGTTCAAGCGCGCCTGGAAAGTCTGGCCGGGCTGGACCACCTGAACGGTTTCGATGGAACGAAACTGTGCAAAGGGTCCGGTGGGCGGGAGGTCGGGTTCAACGAGGGCTTCAAATTCCAGGCTGAGCGCTAAGGCTAGAGCGCGAGAAAGCGCTCGTTGGCGGGCGGGGTCCGGACTGTCACGGAGCGCGGCGGCGAGATGGGGCGCGCATTTTTCGGGATGGAGGGCATCAAAGGCCCGGACGCCGGCCTGAACATGCGGATCTGCCTTCGCGGCAGGCAGGTGATCGAGGAGGCTCGATTCGGGAGTGTTTGCGTCTTCCCGCTTGAGGTAGGCATAGACGGGTCCGGGACGGGCGACGTTGGACGCCATGCCTTGGCTGCGATGCCAGCGATAGCCCTCGCGTCCGATTTGAGCGTAGCTGCGGCCCAAGAGCGGATTGAATTGACCCGTATCGATCTTGAGCGTAACGGGCTCACCTTCGCGCCAATTGGTGGTGTAAAGCTTGGCGGGTTTCCAATCCGCAGTGGCGGCCTGCGCAAAGAGAAGACGAGCGATACGCCCGGCGGCCTGGTGGTGGCCATGGCCGTCGCGCTCGGATTCGTTAAAGCGGCTGATGACAATCTGCGGCTGGACGGCGCGAGCGATGGCGATTGCGTCGGCCAGCAAGGCCTTCTCGTTCCAGGCGCGCAAAGCCTCGGCGATGTTTTTGGAGAACCCATAATCGACCGCGCGGGTAAAGCGGACCTGAACGCCGTAATGCTGGGCGGCGCGGAGCATTTCGACGCTGCGCAGTGCACCGAGGGCCTCAAAGAAATCGCCGCTCACAACATTGGCCCCGCCTTCGCCGCGATTGAGAATCAGCAGGGTAACTTCGGCGCCCAGACCGCGCGCGAGGTAAGTGAGGAGCGCGGGATCCTCGTCGTCGGGGTGGGCCGTGACGTAGAGAATGCGAGTGGGGGTTTGCAGCCCTTGGAGCGCTTGCCAGAGGGCGGCCGGGCCGCGGTCTTCGGGCAGCGTTTCGGCGGCGGAAAGCAGCGCCGCAGCCAAGAGCGCGCAGAGGAAGAAGCGCATGATCTCACATGGTAACTTTGAAACAAGTTCATGCATATACCCGATGGCATCTTGTCGGCGAGCGTGCTGGCCGGGTTCGGAGTGGCGAGCGCGGCCGGGGTGGCGGTGTCGGCCCGCCAGGCGGAGGCCGGCACGGACACACGCCGGATTCCGCTCTTGGGCGTACTGGGAGCCTTCGTCTTTGCGGCCCAGATGGTGAACTTCCCCGTGGGGCCGGGGGCGAGCGGGCACTTGCTGGGCGGCGCTTTGCTGGCGGCGACCATTGGGCCTTGGGCGGCCACGATCACCATGACGGCGATTCTGCTGGTGCAGGCTTTGGTGTTCCAGGATGGCGGAGTACTGGCGCTGGCGGCGAACGTCTTCAATATGGCGGTGCTAGGCGTGTGGGCCGCATGGTTGCCTTTCCGCGCGCTGGAAAAGATAGGCCACGGGCGGGCCGGTTTGTTTGTAGGTGCCTTTCTATCGGTGACGCTCTCGGCGGCGTTGGCCTTGGCGCAGGTGGGGGCTTCGAGCGACGCCGTGACGCCTTCCCTGCTACTGTTCTGCGCGGGGCTTTTTGCGATTACAGGCTTGATTGAGGGAGCGGTAAGCGTGGCGGCCTGGGAGGCCATCCAGCGATTGGAAGGCAAATCGAGCGCCAAGAAGGCGGTGTGGCCCTTAGTGCTGGCCGCAGCGGCCGTAATGCTGGCGGGGGTGTTTTTCGCCTCGCAGGCGCCCGACGTACTGGAGGTTTTCAGCCAGAAGACGGGCCTCGATACGCGCGTGGTGACCGTGCTGCCGGGCTTGATGCCGGACTATGAGTGGCAAAGCCTGCCGGTGGACTGGCTGCGCAAAGCCGGTGCCGGCGTGGCGGGCTTGCTCTTGTTGTTTGCGATCAGCACATTGCTGGCGCGGGCGGTGCCGGCGCGGGCGCAAGAATAGCCGCGCATGCCCGATCCGCGTGTGAGCCTTTTGTTGCTGGTGGGGTACTTGGTGGCGCTGGCGACGGTGCCGGTGGGGCACAATGCGGGTCTGGCGGCGTTGTGCGTCATTCCGATGCTCCTTCTGCTGGCCACGAAAGCCCCAGCGGAAGAGATTCTCACTAAGGCTTGTTACGTGCTGCCCTTTTCTTTTGCGCTGGCCGCCGTGGCGCTCTGGCGGGGGCAGACGGCGGCCGCGGTTTTCTTCCTGGTGCGGAGTTACCTATCGATCACCGCCGCGTTGCTGGCGACGCACTTGGTGACGACACTCGAATTGCTGCGCGCGATGGAGAAGCTGGGCGCGCCGAAATTCCTGATTATCGTGACGGAATTCCTGATGCGCTATCTCGAGGTGTTGCAGCGCGAGGCGGACGCAATGAAATTGGCCGCGCTCTGCCGGGGGGCGGCCCGGAGCCGGCTCATCGCGGGCTCCACCATCGGCATGCTCTTCGTGCGGAGCCTGGAGCGTTCGACGGGCATACATAATGCGATGCTGGCGCGGGGCTTTCGCGGAGAATTGCCGCGGGCGGACGCCTTGCATTGGAGGGCGCGGGATAGCGGAATCCTGGTGGCGGGCTGGGCCGTGATCGTGGGGCTGCGGGTCGCATTGTGATCGACGTACGCGGTCTGCAATTCCGCTACCCGGAGGGTGAGCAAATCCTGCGGGGCATCGATTACCGGCAGGCAGCCGGGACGAGCGTTGCATTGCTGGGCCCGAACGGCTCGGGCAAGACCACCTTCGCGCTGCATTTGAACGGCATCCTGCTGGGCGAAGGGGACGTCGCCATCGATGGCGTGCGGGTGGGTGCGGCGACGCTAGAGCAAGTGCGGCGCAAAGTGGGCTTTGTCTTTCAAGCGGCGGAGAACCAGCTCTTTTTGCCGAGCGTCGAGGAAGATGTGATGTTCGGCCTCTTGAACCAGGGCGTCGAGGCCGGCGAGGCGCGACGGCGAGCCGGTGCAATGCTCGAGCGCTTGCACCTGGGGGCGCTCGCCGAAAAGAATCCCTTTCATTTGAGCGCGGGCGAGAAGCGGCGCGCGGCGCTGGCGGGCGTGCTGGTGATGGAGCCGCAGGTCTTGATTCTGGACGAACCGACGACGTTTCTGGACCCGCCCGGTGTCCGGGATCTTGCGGCCCTCTTGAACCGTTTGCCGCTCACGAAATTGATCATCACGCACGATGCGCGCTTTGCGCGGGAGACTTGCGCGGAGGCCGCGTTTTTTGAAGCGGGCCGGATCTCGGCGCGCGGGCCCACCGAGGACATTCTCGAGCGCTTCGCCTGGAGCTAGTTGCTAAACTCGAAGTTCCCCGATCCAGTGCTCTTTCCCTTGCGGTTTCAAGTTTTGGCGAGTTCGAGCGCGGGTAACTCCGCGTATTTGAGCGACGGTGTGACCAGCGTCCTGATCGACTGCGGGCTGTCGGGCAAGGAGACCTTCCGGCGCCTGGAGGCAAGCGGGATTGCACCGGAATCCATCGACGCCATCTTCATTACCCATGAGCATGTAGACCACGTTTGCGGCCTGGCGGGCGTATCGCGAAAGCTGAAAAAGAAGCCGATCTATCTGACCAGCCAAACGGCGGTGGCGATCGACGATTGCACGGCCGAGGCGAGGTTTTTGCCCTTTGCGGCGGGGACGAAGTTCCAGGTGGGCAGCTTTGCGGTACAGAGCTTTTCCCTGCCCCATGACGCGGTAGACCCCGTCGGCTTTACGTTTAGTTCCGAGGCCGGCAAGGTGGGCATCTGCACCGACCTGGGCTACATGCCGGATTCGATCCGCGTGCACCTGGCCGATTGCGATCTGCTGCTGCTCGAATCCAATCACGACCTTGAGATGCTGAAAGTCGGGCCTTACCCTTGGAGCTTGAAGCAGCGCGTAATGTCGCGGCGCGGACATTTATCCAATGAAGTGGTAAGCCAGTACATTCTTGACAACCTAGGCGCACGGACCAAGCGCCTGATCCTGGGCCATTTGAGCGAGCACAATAACTTGCCGGCTCTCGTGCACCTGATCGCCGCACAAGCCTTGCGGGAAAAGGGCCTGGGCGCCACGGAACTAACAGTGGCCGAGCCGCGAGAGCAAAGCGCCGTTTTCGAGATTTAAGAACCCCAAAAATGATTGAACGATACACGCGGCCCGCGATGGGCCAAATCTGGAGCGACGAAAACAAGTACGCCTGCTGGCTGGCCGTGGAGCTGGCCGCGAGCGAAGCCTTGGCGGAATTGAAACTGGTACCGGAGGAGGCGGCGGTGGCGCTGCGGCGGCACGCGGGCTTCGAGCTACGCCGTATCGCCGAAATTGAGCGCGAAGTGAAGCACGACGTAATTGCCTTCAACACCGCGGTGGCCGAGACGATGCAGGCGAAAGGCCAAGCCGAGCACTCGCGCTGGTTTCATTACGGCCTCACCTCCAACGACGTGGTGGATACGGCGCAAGCGCTGCAAATCCGGCAGGCCAGCGCCTTGATCGCCGAGGGCATCGAAAAGCTGCTGGCGGCGCTGAAGGCGCGGGCTCTGGAGCATAAAGATACCGTGCAAATCGGGCGCACGCACGGCGTGCATGCCGAACCGATCACGTTCGGGCTGAAACTGGCGAATTTCTACGACGAGCTACGCCGCAATCAACGGCGCTTTCTGGAGGCGGCCGAGGAAATTCGCGTGGGCAAGACCTCGGGCGCGGTGGGCGCCTTTGCCCATTTGAGCCCGGAAAGCGAAGAGCTGATCTGCGCAAACCTGGGCCTGAAGGCCGCTCCCGTCTCAAGCCAGGTGCTCTCGCGCGATTTGCACGCCCACTATCTCTCCGCACTGGCGCTTTTGTGCGCCACGATGGAAAAGGTCGCCTTGGAAGTGCGGCATCTGCAACGCACCGAAGTGCGCGAAGCCGAGGAGCCCTTTGCGCCGGGGCAGAAAGGCTCCAGCGCCATGCCTCACAAAAAGAACCCCATCGTCTGCGAGCAGATTTGCGGTCTCGCTCGCGTGGTGCGCTCGAATTTGCAGGCGGCCTTTGAAAATATTGCGCTGTGGCACGAACGCGACATTTCTCATTCCTCCGTAGAGCGGGTCATTCTGCCCGATTCGACCATCCTGACCGACTATCTACTAGCCAAGACGGCTTGGCTGGTGGAGGGCATGAAGGTGAATGCCGATCGTATGCTTGCCAACTTCAACGCTACCCTCGGCATTGTCTTCTCCGGACAGCTTTTGCTGGACTTGGCCGAGGCCGGGATGCTGCGGGAACACGCCTACCGCCTCGTGCAGGGGCACGCCTTGCAATGCTGGGAGACAGGCCGGGATTTTCGAGAGGCGGCGGCCGCCGACCCGGAGATCCAACGCTATCTGAAGCCCGACCAATTGGCCGAAAGCTTTAACGTCGAGCGCCAACTGCGAAACGTCGCAAAAATATACAAACGAGTATTTGTTTAGTACCAGTACTCCTAAGATATTGATTCAATTCGCGTTATGACACACTTTAGTTCTGGCAAACGGGACAAGAATCCCTATACTGGAAATAGATTCGCTCATGCCGCACTCATCGACGCACTCCTCCCATCTCGCCCCCAAGAAGCCCATGCGTCTGGCCCGAGTTCTGCTGGCCGACGACGATCCGACCGCGCGTATTACTCTGCAAACTGTTCTAGAAGCAGGGGGTTACCGGGTTGATTCGGCCGCCAGCGCCGCCGAAGCGATGCAAAAGCTCGACACGCAGGAATACTCCTTGGTCTTAACCGACCGGGATATGGAAACGCCGAATTCCGGCCTCCAAGTTTTGGCGCACGCGCGGATGATGGACTACCGTCCAGCAACTGCACTCGTAAATACGGAATCGGACCGCGAATCCGATGGTAGTACTGACAAGCGGCCTGTCCTGGTGGCTCCGGAAGATATCCCCGCCCTCTTGGGCAAGGTTGCCGATTTGATTGGGCGGCGCGCTTCTCGCCAGCTAAGCCGCGAAATGAAGCTCGCGGGCTAGTTTTAGCCGCTAGTTTTTGAGCAGCCCGACCGCTTCCAGCGCAAAGAGCGCTTCATTGGTGCCCACGCCTTCCACCACCGTCAGATTTCCAAAGCTCTTGCCCAAAGCACGGCTAACGGCATAAGCCTTGCGGTGGGCAATTGTGGCTTGATGGGAGTCGAGAACTTTCTGCAGCCGGTTTTCGACGAGTGCCAAGTCTTTCTCCGCCCCACCGAAGCCTATCTGGGTACCCGTGAGGAGCAAATGTTCCGCGTCACCCATGGCCCGGCGCCGCACACCCTCACAGCGCGCCATGCCGCTTCCGGTGGCCCTTTGAGCCTGGACGACACTGCGGGCCGCCTGAGGAAACTTCGACGCCATTGAGGAATCGAGGCGGGCCGCGTCTTCGAGCGAACTCACGTAGCAGGTCAATTGGAGGAGTTCTCCCGAGATTTGCGACAAAGTCTGCTCAAGCAAAGGCGCGACCGGCGAGATGTCGCCATTCTCGTTGGGAGGACGCAAAGTTTCAATCGCCTCGACGAAATCCACGCCGTGCGGGTTCACGGGCTTGCGTTCTTCGGCAATCGCCTCGAGCAGCAACTGCGCACCTTCGAGCGGTAGCGCGCCGACTTGCAAGACCGCCAGCGCAGGCAAAGGCTGCCGCCACTCGCTGAAGATCTCGCTAACGGCCGTCGCCACGCGGCGCGCATCGCCCCGGCCGGCCACGAAGGCGCGGAGCTTAACCACATTCGCGCTACCGGCGCGCTTGCGGATCGAGCCAAGGGCATCACGGATCTGTTGACTCAACAGGCCCTTGTTCGACAGTGGGCTGACAAAAAAGACCAAGCGGGAACTCTCTACTTTAACGGCGCTGGGCGGCTCCGGCGGGATCTCAAGCGTTTGCGTGATCTCGGGCTTTTCCTTCTTTTTGGACTTGCGCATTTTTGGCTCCGGCATTTGAGCGCTGAGAACACCGGCAAGGGAAAGCAGAAGCAGGGTCGCTATTGGGCGGCGCATAGTCGCATCTTCATGGATATCACGCCAGTGTGTCGGATAGGATAAAGAACTGCTATGAGAATCGCTCTGCTTTTGCTTTCCACTCTGGCCTTCGCCCAGGAATACGATCTGCTATTGAAGGGCGGGCATGTGATCGACCCGAAGAATAAGATCAACTCGCCGATGGATGTGGCCGTCAACGATGGCAAGGTGGCCAAGATCGCGGCCAACATTCCGGCCAGCGCCGCCCGGCAGGTGGCCGACGTCAAGGGGCTGTATGTGATTCCGGGCATCGTGGACCTGCACGTGCACGTCTACGCGGGTACGGGCATTGCGGGCGCCTACACGGGCGACCTAAGCGTCTATCCCGACCCGATGAGCTTCCGTTCAGGCGTGACGACGATGATCGACGCGGGCACCGCCGGGCACCGGGTTTTTGCCGACTTTAAACAGCGGGTGATCGACCGTTCCAAGACGCGCGTGCTGGCCTTCCTGAACATCGTGGGCGGCGGCATGGGGCCGGATGGCGAGGACAATCCGAACGATATGAGCTGGGAAGCCGCCGTCGAAACCGCGCGCCGCTACCCCGACGTGATCGTCGGCTTCAAGACGGCGCACTACAAGGGCCTGGGCTGGCCGAGCGTCGATAACGCGGCGAAGGCGGGGCGCGAGGCCAAACTGCCCGTGATGGTCGACTTCGGCTTTCTGAACGAAGAGCGCAACCTGAAGATTTTGTTTGAAGACAAGCTGCGCGCGGGAGACATTTACACCCACTGTTATTCCGGCCATCGCGACGAGGTGGTGGACGGCAAGTTGAATCCCGCGATGACCGCCGCGCGGCAGAAAGGCATTCTCTTCGACGTGGGTCACGGCGGCGGCAGCTTCCACTGGAACATCGCCAACGCCGCCATGAAGCAGGGCTTTGCGCCCGATTCGATCTCTTCCGATATGCACGTGGGATCGATGAACAGCGGCTTCAAGGACATGCCGAATCTGATGAGCAAATTCCTGAACATGGGCGCGACGCTGGAGCAGGTGGTGGCCATGTCGACCTGGCATCCGGCAAGGCAAGTGCAGCGTCCGCAGTTGGGGCACTTGACGGTGGGCACGGAAGCCGATATCGCCGTGCTGCGTCTCGAGAAGGGCAGCTTTGGTTTTCTCGATTCGGCCCAAGTACGCATGACCGGCACCCAACGCCTGACCAACGAGCTAACCGTGCGCGCGGGCAAGATCGTATGGGACCTGAACGGACGGGCGGCGCAGGACTGGAAGACCTTCCCCTACAAGAAGAACGAATACAAGCTCGGGCCGAAGACGCCCACATTGCCGTGAGAACGTTGGCGCTCGCGCTTTGTCTTGCGGCCCTATCCCGGGCCGCCGTGGTGCAAATCCTTACCAAAGAGGGCAAGCTGATCGAGGGCGAAACGAGGCTGGCGGCGATCACGGTGCAGCTCAGCGGAGCGCCACGCAAGATTGCCCTGGCGCAGCTGCTCTCCGTCCATAGCGGCGATGCGGCCTCCCCAGCCGAGATGGCTAAGATCGATGCGGGCCTCACGCAGATTGCGGCCGCGGAACGCAAGGAGCGCGACCGGGCTGTGGAAGAATTGACCGCGATCGGCCTGCCCGTCTTAACGCCGCTGCTTAAGGCTTACAAGGATACAGACCAGCACGAGCCGAAGCCTCTTTACCGGCTTTTTGACCGCATTGTGCCTCCCGGCGACGACGCGGCGCGGCGAGACGTGTCCTTGCTCCGGCTGGCCAATGGCGAGGTTTGGCGCGGGGAAATTGCGCCTTATGAGGTCACGCTCTCCGGAGTAACCCTAAAGTCGTCTGAAATCCGCCGCCTTGCCGTGCGCCAGAAGACGGTGACGCGGCGCTTTCCTCTGCATTCTTTGCGGCACTGCACGCAGATTGAGTATCTCGATAGCGGCGTCGAGCTCACGGACGCGTCGTTATTAAAGGTGAACGCCCGCGGCTGGGTACGCCTTGCCTTCAACGAAGATGGCTGGGCATCGGACCCGGGCGGGCTTAGGGTGCCGGGGCCGAACTACAAGACGAATCTGGTGGATGGCTTTCCCTTTGGAGCCATCGTGGGGCGCGTCGGCGCGGGCGGTACGATATTCCTGGTGGGCCAAAGCCACGAGGCTAAGCAGGCCGCGGGGAGGCTCCAATTGGCAATCAACGACAACCGGCACTGGCAGAACAATGTGGGCGCGTACCAAGTGACGCTTCAGGCCACGAACGCCTACGACCTGGGCGGCGCGCAGTAGTTCCCGAAAACACATAGAATAGCCGCCATGAAACGGCGAAGCTTTCTCCAGACGGCTCTCGGCGCGGGTTTGGCGGCTTGGCCGTCGAGCGCCCGGCCCAAGGCCAAGATCACCGATGTGAAGTGCATGATCGTACGGGGCACCTGGGATTGGAACCTGGTGCGCATCGATACGGACGCGGGCATCTCCGGCATGGGCGAAGCCTACTGGGGCTATGGGGTGAAGGATTTGATCCTGAACCAGTTCAAGGCGCTCATCGTGGGCGAAGACCCTCTCAACGTCGACAAGCTTTATACGAAAATGCTCATGCTGAGCGCAGGCCAGGGGGCGATTGCCGGGGTAACCGTGACCGCCGCTAGCGGCATCGAAATCGCATTGTGGGATTTGGCCGGCCGCCTTCTGCAAACGCCTTCCGTCGACCTGCTAGGCGGGCGCTTCCGCGACAAAGTGCGTTTCTACCGCACCATGGGCCGCGTGGCGGATCCTGAAAATATGCAACAGTGGCGCGACCAGGTGCGCCAAGGCAAAGCTGAGAAGGCCGGCTGGACTGCCTTCAAATTCCAAGGCGACGGCATTCCGCCCAGCGCGGACCCCGACTACAAAGAGCCGGGCCACGACCGCTACACGCGCGGTCTTACTGCGAAAGACCTGCGCCGCATCGCCAAGGCCATGGAGACCGTGCGCGAGGAACTGGGGCCCGACATTGATATGGGCATCGAGGCGCATTGGAAGTACGACGTGCGCGACGCCATCAACATGGCCAAGGCGATTGAGCCCGTGAAGCCGATGTGGCTGGAAGATCCCGTCCCGCCCGGCAATCCGGAGGCGATGGCCCGCGTGACGCACGCCGTAGACATCCCCATCTGCACAGGCGAGAACCTCTACGGCCGCGACGGCTTCCGGCGCCTGATCGAACTGCAGGGCTGCGACATCGTGCACATCGACATCCCGAAGTCCGGGGGCTTGCTTGAATCCAAGCGCATTCACGATCTGGCGGACAACTACTATATTTCGACGGCCGCGCACAATCCCGCGAGCCCCATTGGCACCATCGCCTCGGCTCACGCTGCGGCCTCGATGCGCGATTTCCGCGTGCACGAGTTGGCGCGTTACCTCGATTGGTGGCAGGACCTGGTAATCCACGACGGGCCAATCTTTGAGAACGGTTATTACCGGATTCGCGAGAAGCCCGGCCTGGGCATTGAGCTCAACCCGGATGTCGCGCGGGCGCACCTCGCGCCCGGGGAGACTTGGTGGGGCGCCTAGTCCTTTCTAAGCGGCGGAAACTGCGCGCTGCACACGCAAGCGCGCTAGCTTCTGGTTGCGCTGGCCGCCGATCGAGGCGCGGATCGTATGGTCGCCGTCGGGCAAATCCGGCACAATCACGTTGAACTGATAGAGCCCGGGGCTCACCAGGCCCGCAAAGGTCACGCGAGCCTCCACCGTATCGATACGGATCTTGATGGGATTCGCCAGGGCCGGCGCGCCCGTGAACGTCTCGCCGCTCGCCACCGCCGGCGTCGTGGCACCAAAGCCCGTGCCATAGAGAAGAATCGTGTCGCCGGGCTGGGCCGGCACCGTCGTCGCGCCGGCGATCAGGCTGCTGGGTCCGATCCAGGCGCCGTCGGAACGCACGGCGGCTGCGTAGTCGCCAGGAAACAAGAAGAATGCCGGGGCCGCCGCCTGCACGTTTACGGCCGCGAGGTCGGAAGTGGCGCCCGCCGCCGTCACGCTCAGACTCACCGTGCCCGTGCCCATGCTGACGGGTGCCAGCACATTCAGTTGCGTGGGGCTGACATAGTAGACACTCGCGGGCTGGTTATCGATGCGCACGCTGACGCCGTCGAGAGCTTCGGGAAGCTTGGCGCCTGCGATATCGCTCGCGCTCCAGATGCGCGTGGTGGAGGCCAGGCCCGCGCCCGCAATGGAGACCCACGAGCCGGGCGCAATGGGAGCGAGCCCGTTCGCCGCGTCCGTGATGGGCGCCGAGGCCACCAGGACGGGGCGCGTGGGCGTGGCCGTTTCCGTGGGCGTGTAGCCCAGGATAACGTCGAAGGATGCGGCCAGTTCCCCGAGCGAAGAACCCACCAGGCCGTTCCAGGGCACGATCACGCTCGCGCGTTGGGCGGCATCCCGGACGCCGTTCAAGACGCTATCGCCCGCGTTGAGGGCTTCGCCTTCTCGGTAGAGTTGCGTAACGAAGCGCGTCTGGCCCGGGGCGGTGACGGCCATGTGGATGTGACGAGTGCGGCCCGGATAGATGGCCGGCGAAATGGTGCGGAAGAGATAGCGCCCGTCGGATCCGGTTTGAAAGCGGCCATAGCCTTGGAAATTTGCGTCTTTTGGGCTGCCGCCTTGGCTGTGGATGTAGGAGCCGTTGTTGTCGGCCTGCCAAATCTCGACGAAGGCGTTGCGCACGGGCGCGCCGTTGCGCGACAGGATGCGGCCGCTGAGCCAGAGAATCGTGCCTACGCCGGGAGTGAGGTTGTCGTTGATGATCAAGAGATCGTTATCGAGATCCAGCGGCAGGCGGTCGGGATAGTAGGGCCCGATCGTCATCGCGGGCGTTTCCACGAGGGTCTGGGCGAAGGCTCCTTTTTGGGTAAAGAAGAGCCCACCGAGGCCCATCGTTTGCAGAAAAGCGCGGCGTTGCAATTGAGACATAGCGGAGTTCCTATTCGATTTATCAGGCCGCTTCCGGGAAGCGGACGACCCAAAGCGTCCGGTCGTCGTCGGCCGGCACGGAGCCCGCAAAATTGCGGACCGCGGCCAGGACCTGATCGCGGATTTCTTCCACCGGCCGGTCCAGATAGAGTTCAACCGCGTGACGGAGGCGGTCTTCGCCGAAGGGTTCGCCCTGCGCATTGGAGGCCTCGACGATGCCGTCGGAGTAGGCCACGAGAAGGTCGCCCGCGGCTATCTCCAACGTGGCTTGCCGGAATGCGGCGCCGCGCAGGATACCGAGCACCGGGCCGCCCTCGTTTAGAGTTTCGACATCGCCGCCGCGGGCGCGGAAGAGAAGCGGCGGGAAGTGCCCGGCATTGATGTAGGACAGCCGCATCGCCGCCGCATCGAAACTGCTCCAGAACATCGTTGCGTAACGCTCATGCGTGGCGCGATCGCAAAGCAGCCCGTTTAGCTTGGTGGCGGCCTTTTCCTGAGCCGCCGCGCTCCCGGCCCAATCGCCGCCGCGCACCGCCCCTTCGATGAGGCCGGTGAGCAGCGACGCCGGCACGCCCTTGCCGGAAACGTCGCCCAGGAGAATGGCCGTCTTGCCAGGCTCCACCTCGAAGGTGTCGTAGAAGTCCCCGCCCACCTGCCCCGCCGGAGCATAGTGCGCGCTCATCGCCAATCGCCCGGCGGCCCACTCCGTGCGAGGCATCATCTGGCGCTGCACGGCGGCGGCGTCATCGAGTTCGACCGCCAGGCTCTGCCCGCGCAGATAAGCCTTCCAGCGGGCCGCGATCACGACGAGCGCAGCCATCAGAGCAAAGGCCGCGGCGCCGTTGATCAGAAGATTGCGGCGCAGCAGGAAGGAGTCGGCGTTCCCATCAAGCGAAGCGGCGATCTCCAGAATGGCGCCGCGCGAGACGGATCGCGTGTCGGGGAGAGAAGCCAAACGGAAGGCAGACGCGGCGCCGGAGTGCGCCGTCCCGCGCCAACGCACGGGAAAGGCTTCCACTAGCGCGTCGCCCGAAGCAGTCCGCACGCGGCGGAAAACGGACCTGCGCCGCTGCCATTCCGTCAACAACTGCGCGTTCGTAAACTGCGGCGCAAGCTCGATGCCCCCCTGCGCCAACACGCGCTCGCGGCCATCGCGCAAATGCGCGCTGAGGATAGCGCCGCCGCTCGCCTTCACTTGTTGGGCCAGCAGAGTCTCGACCGGCGCCGCTCCGGCTTGCGACGCCCGCTCCTCGAAGCTGGCCGCAAACTGCTGGGCCGCGCGGCGTACCTGCGCCACCTCCAGGCGCGCGGAGACCTGCCGGTAGCTGCGCACGGAGTTAAACAATAACAGCGCCGCCATCGCGAAGCCTAAACTGAGAGCGGCGATCATTCGTTTGGAGTGCATGGGCGTGGCCTACTGATTCGATAGTACGGACGCGCTCGCCCTTTGGGAACCCTTGGAAGGCTAAGCTTTACGTTCTTAACGGAAGCTTTCCCCGGGCTTAACACAAAAGGGCTTGCCGGGCGCGTCTGCACCCTTATGACCGAGCAACACTCTCCCGCCGCCCCATCCAGCCTGGCGGTCGATTTCTTTCGCGGCATAGCGCTACTAGATGGACAATCCGTCGAACTCACCAGCAAGGAATTGCAGCTGCTGCATTACCTGATGCAGCACCGCGGCGAGGTCCTCAGCCGCGAGCGCCTGCTGGAAGAGGTATGGCGATACCGCGGCGGCGAAACGAGAACGGTGGACATGCATGTGGCTCTGCTGCGCAAAAAATTGGGTGCGGATTATTTGGGCTCACCCCGCATCGCAACCGTGCGCGGCCAAGGCTATGTGCTCTTGTAAAAAACGCTTTACGGTGATTTTGTTTTGGATGCGCAACGCTTCCGGCGCGGGTGCGTTAGACAGTGCAGGAGCGATCCACAAACCAAATGAACACCAAAACTCGTAGAAACATCCTTGCCGCCGCAGCCCTGCTGGCGGCTCTTCCCCTGGCTGCCTTTCAAGGTGGCCCTCCGGCGGAACGCCGCTTGGAATTCCTGAGCGGCTATCTCAGCCTTAGCGACACGCAGCAGGCCCAAGCGCGGGCGATTTTCGCCGCCGCCAATACCGCCAGTGAGACCTTGCGCGGAACTTTTGAGAGCGCCCGCACGCCTCTCACGGCGGCCATCAAGGCGAATGCCTCCGACGCCGAGATCGACCGACTCGCCGCGGCGCTGGGCACGATCGAAGGCCAACTGGCCGCGGTGCGCGCTAAGGCGGAAGCGAAGTTTTATGCGCTGCTAACCACGGAGCAAAAGACGAAGTACGATGCAGTTTCCACTCACGGCCCCGGCGCTAGAGGCCCCGGCGCTCGAGGCATGGGCGGTAGAGGCCCGGGCGGCCCGCGCTAGACTCCCAAGGCCCCGTGTTCAGTCCGCGAAGCGGTAACCCTTGCCGCGAATCGTGTGAATGAACACGGGGCTTTGCGGCGTATCTTCTAGCTTCTGCCGCAGCCAGGCGATGTGCACATCGATGGTTCGGCTGGACACCTCACTTTGGTATTCCCACACCTTCTCAAGCAACTCCTCCCTCGGTACAACCCTGCCCCTTTGATCCACCAGATAGCGCAGCAACGCCAATTCCTTGCTGGCTAGTGCAACGGGCTGCCCGCCCTTGCTCACTTCGCCGCGCTCGAAATCCGCAACCACGTCGCCAAAGGCGAAAGACTTCACCGGTGGGCGCGCGTCCTTTTTGATGCGCCGCAACAGAGCCTCCACGCGCGCCAGCAATTCACTCGGGTCGAAGGGCTTAGTCAGGTAATCGTCCGCGCCCAGCTTCAACCCCACCACCTTGTCCACCACTTGCGTCTTGGCCGTCAGCATCAGCACAGCGGTATCGCGGCCTTGCTGGCGCAGCTCGCGCACGATGTCGAAGCCATTCTTCTTGGGCAGCATCACATCGAGCAAAAGTAAGCTAAAGTCCCCCGCCAGCGCCGCTTCCAACCCCGCCTCGCCGTCCATGCGCGCCACTACCTCGTAACCCTCGCCTTCCAGCAGATCCGTAATCGTAAGCACCAGGCCGGGCTCGTCCTCAACCAGTAGAATGCGCAAACTCATCCTGCCTCTCCGCGCTCGCCGCCGGCAGGCGCACCAGGAATGCGGTGCCCTGCCCCGCTTCACTGCGCACCAGAATTTCGCCCCCGTGCGCCTCTACGATCTTCTTCGCTAGATTGAGCCCCAAGCCGGTACCGTGAATCTGGTCGGCCACCGCCCGCTCGCCGCGAAAGAACGGATCGAAGATCTTCTCGCGTTCCGTTTCCGGAATCCCCGGGCCACGATCGGCCACTTCGATTTCAATCCACGGCGCGCCTTGGACCTCAATCGAACGGGCGCTAATGCCCAACCAATTGTGTTCATCCATGCCGTATTTGAGGGCGTTGTCGACCAGGTTCTGCAACACGTGGCGCATGGCCTGCTCATCGGCTAGCAGCGGCGGAATCCCCGTTTCAATCGATTTCTCCAGCTTCACTTCGGCGCCGTGCAGCGCCAAACTGCTGCCGCGCAGGCTCTCGTCGACCAAATTCGCCACCGCCACCGCCTCTTTCTGGCGGATCACCTGGCCCGAATTCGCGCTGGCGAAGCGAAGCACCTGCTCGACCATCGCGGTCAGTTTTTCGCTCTCTTCCTGAATGAGTTTGCCGTAACGCTCCACCTGCTCCGGCTTGGCGCCCACGCGGCCGCGCAGATTAAAGGCGGCCGTCCGAATCACCGTCAGCGGCGTGCGAAGCTCGTGCGAAATGCCGGCCACGAAGTTCATCTGCATATGCGCCAGCTCTTCGGCCCGGCGCGAAGCCCGCACCAGCGCAAAGACGGCCGTGAGCATCAGCCCGAGGATACCGCCCGACACGGCCAGGTTCCGCCAGCGGCTACGTTCCACCAGAGTTTCGAGCGAGCCCGCGCGGTGCTGCAAGCGCAATTGCCAGCGCCCGCGAGAAATGTCCGCCGGCATCATGCGGGGACCGCCGCGGCCGCGCCCCATTCCTCCCATGCCATAAGGCCCGCCGCCCCGGCCGAGCATTCTTCCCAGATCGCCCACGTCCAACGCGGCCAGCGGCACAGAGGCGTCCGGGGAGTCAATCCCCGCACCGGCGGACAGCGAGTGCAGCCGCCGTGGCGGCTCTCCATTGACGGTTACTTCAACGTTGTAGGCGTCGCTGAACCCCGCCCCAAAATGCTGCTCAAGCAGGCGCGGCACCAAGTCCTGGGCAAAGTAGTCCGGGTTCAATTCGACGGCAAACCACTCGCGTTCCCCCATCCGTCCGCGAAAGGCGCCAGGCTGGCCGCGGGCGCTAAACGCAAAACGAGGCACTTCGATAACCATCGGATCCAGTGCGGGCGGAATGGGGCTGCCGCCGTCCGAGCTAAGGCGCATCTCGATCTGGCGCTTCATCCCAGACCAGTTTGAGGGCCATTCGCTTGGGACCAATTCGCCTGTACCCGTGTCGAAGATCAGAAGCTGCGGCACTTCGCCCTGGGGCAAAATCAATGCAAAGCGCCGAAAGGGCTCCGGGCTGGCATGCTGCGCGCGGAAATCTCTGATCTTGGCCGCATAAGCCTCCAGGCGCTCCTTGCTGGCCAAGGCGTCGTCGCGGACCAACAGCGCCAAAATGCTCGCTTGCAACTCACGGTGAAAATCCAGGCCCACGCGCTGCGCCCCCGCGTCCAGGCTCGCCTTTATGCGAGCGCCTTCCGCCCGGCTGATCTCCCCCGCCCAGCGGTACTGCAAGCCCGCCAAGACCAGACACAGAATCAGCAGTGCGCCCCAATAGCCGTAGGCGCGGCGAGTGCGCCGCTGAATTCCCGCCAAGTGCATCCACGCTCATCCTATCGCCCGTCCGCGCCCTGGCGTGCTAAGCGTTCGCAAAATCCACGTTAAGAATGTAAAGCCGCCAGGTAACGGCTCGGAGTTTGCCCGCGCCCGCGCTCATCCCGTCGGCAATGAGTGATGTGGAGGAATTGTCTGGCCCGGCTTACCGCTACATAAAAGAGCCGGTGCTCCTCATCCAGCCGGCCCTCCCGCAGGCTCCGCCAACTCGGAAACTCCCCTTCCACCGCCTTCACCACATACACTCCCTCAAACTCCAGGCCCTTGGCCTGGTGCACCGTCAAGATGCGCACCTTGTCCTCGCCCGCCAGCTGACGCTCCAGGTCCAGCCCCAGCGACGCTACCTCCAACAGCGCCCCCACCCCTTCATCGCCCAGGTTGGCCGCAATCCGCTGCAATTCCTCCAAGTGCCTCAGCCGCTGTTCGCCATTCTCCTGGCGGGCGAAGTGTTCCCGCAGCCCCCCCTCCTGAAGAATCAATGCCAGCACCTCTGCCGCCGGCCGCCCCTGGCTTAGCCTCCGCCATTCCTCCAGGCGCTCCGCCCACGGCTCAAAGCGCTGGCCCGCCTCCCCGAGCGCCGCCCTGCGATCCAAAGCATGGCCCTCCAGCATCTCCACCAATTTCCCCAGTACATCCTGCGTCATCTTTACGTCTTCCATCGCCCGATGCGCGTCTCGCATGGGCAACCCCAAAGCGGCCACTACGTTGCCCAGCCGGTAACGGTTCAACTTGAGAAGCCGCCGCGACAACTCCAGCGTATCGGCCAGTCCTCGATGCGTTAGCCTCCCCCCGCTCTGGCGTTGCAACAGCGGCCAATCGAAGTTCGCCAAATTGTGCCCGGCCACCATGCAACCTTCCACAAAGCGACCGAATTCGTCTAGCGCTTCTTCGGCCGGCACGCCTTCGGCCTCAATCCGCTCGCGCGTCACCCCGTGAATGCGCGCCGCCTCTTCCAGTCGTGTCCACTGTCGGTTGTTGCTAGGCCGGATGATCCGGTAAAACTCCTGCTCGCCCCGCCGCGCCGCAATCTCCACTACTTCGTCGGTAGCCAAGTCCAGCCCGGTCGTCTCCGTATCCAACACCACGACGCGCCCCGCTTGCCAGGCCTCGATCAGCTTACCGTGCGGGTCCCCGTACTGGTGGGTCTCCGTCCGCAAGGCGTCGCTCAGCCGTAGCCCCCATTGCTTCGGAACCTCGGTAAACCTCGCGATCGTGGCCTCCCCAATTCCCTTGGGCGGCGTGGCCAGAAAGCGAAACAAAGAGGCACTCTCGCTCGGGTTCACCAGCAGGCGCAGGTAGGCCACCGCCGCCTTGATCTCGGCTCGTTGAAAGAACTTCTCTTCTTCTACCCGCACATGTGGCACGCCCGCTTCTTCGAGCGCTTCGGATACGTCCCTGGCCGTAAAGTTCGTCCTTGTCAATACCGCCATGTCGCTCCAGCGCAACCCCAGCCGCTCGCGCTGCGCCGGAAGCGCGCGCGCGACCCATTGGTATTCCTCCCGCGACGAGCCAAACTCGTGCCGCCCCACCGCCTCGCCCTCGTGCTTGGATACCGGCAGAATCCGTTTCGTCAACGCCTGCGGATGGCTCACAATCACGCGCTCACACACCTCCAGAATCCGTCGCGTCGAACGGAAGTTCTCCTCATAGTGCACCACCATCGGTTGATAGTGTTCCTTGTACTGCCCCAGGATCTCTCCGGGCGCCGAGCCCCGCCACTCATAGATCGTCTGGTCCACATCCCCGAAAAAACTAAGCTGCTTGTGTTCCCTGGCCAGTTGGTCCAGCACTCGATACTCAGCCCGGCTCGTATCCTGAACCTCGTCTACTTGGATCCACGCAAAACGCCGCTGCCAGTACGCGAGGCTCTCCGGCATTTCTTCCCACAAAGTCGCCACGCCCAGCACCAGATCGGTAAAATCCACCGCGTGCGCGTCCCGCAGCGCGCTTACATAGTTTGCCGCGAGCGGCGCAAATGCGATCGGTATCGCCTGGTGCAGACCCCAGATCCCGCTTTGCCGCAGACACTCTTCAAACACTTCCCTCGGCTTGCCTGGAGGATTCCGGTCGTATTTGGCTAACCTCGCCTCGCTCAGCGCGTTCCAAATGGCATAGCGAATCCGGTTCCATTGGCCTCCTGGCTGCAGGCCCGCCTCCTGCGCCAATCGTCCGCAGACTTCCGTCGCGTCCTCCTCGTCGTAAATCACAAAATCTCCGGGCAAGCCCAACGACGCCGCCTCGCTGCGCAGGATGCGCGCGCAAAGCGCATGGAAAGTGGAACACTGGATTTCGGCCGCTACCCTCCCCTTGACCTCCCGCGCCGCCCGATTCGTAAAGCTCAAACACAACATCCGTTCCGGCGCCAGACCCGCTTCGGCCGCGCGGGCGGCGCGCCGTGCCAGGCTAAGCGTCTTGCCCGTACCGACGGGCGCCATCACCAGCACCGGCCGGTCCCACGCATCGACAACCGCTTGCTGCATTTGGCTTAGCATTGGACTACAATAAAGATTCCGATTGGCATGCTACGCATCCCCCCCATCGACGGCGCCTCGGCCACTCCGATCTACCGCCAGCTCTACGAAGGGCTGAAGCATTCCATTATGACGGGCGCGCTGCGGCCGGGCGACCGCCTCGCGGCGACGCGCGAACTGGCCGCGGAACTAGGCCTCAATCGCGCCACCGTCTCGGCGGCCTACGAATTACTCGAAGCCGACGGCCTGATCTCGGGCCAAGTGGGCCGCGGCAGCTTCGTGCAATCGCGCGAAATCAGCTTCGCCACTTCCCGCCCTAGCGAGGACCTGTTTCCGCTCGAAGACTTCCGCGCCACCGCCGAAGAAGTGATCCGGTCTAAGGCCAGCCAAATTCTCCAACTTGGCTCACCCATGGGCTATGGCCCCTTGCGGGACTTTCTGGTGGAGGAAGCCATCGAAGAAAATACCTTCGACCCGGCCAGCGACGATCTGCTCATCACCTCCGGCTGCCAGCAGGCTCTGGACCTGATTCAGCGCACTTTGTTGGCGCCGGGCATGCAGGTCTGGGTGGAAGAGCCGGTCTACCCCGGTTTGCGCAATGCCTTCGCCGGCCGTTTAACCCCGGATGCCACCGCCTCGGCCCGCCTCTTAACGCCCACCTTCGCTAACCCCACCGGCCGCACCATGACTCTGGAGGAACGCAAGGCCGCCGTCAAAGACGCCGAGCGCGAAGACCGGCTGTTGATCGAAGTGGATGTCTATTCCCGCCTGCGGCACAGCGGCAAATCCCTGCCGGCACTCCGGTCCTTGGGCGCAAAAAGACGGACGCTGCTGCTGCGCAGCTTCTCCAAGGTAGCCTTCCCCGGATTGCGCGTGGGCTGGGTGATCGGTCCGCGCGAATGGATTTTGCGGTTGGGCCAAACCAAACAGTGGACGGACTTGCATTCCGACCAGTTGAGCCAGGCCATCATGCTCGAATTCGCACGTTCCGGACGCCTGGAAACACATTTGGAACGCGTGCTGGCCGCGGGCCGCGAGGCGCTCGCCATCACCCTCAAGGGCCTCGAGGACGCCCTGCCGAAAGGCTCCCGTTACACCAAGCCCGAAGGCGGCATGAACCTTTGGGTAACGCTGCCGGAGGCCTGCGACGCCGAAGCGGTCCTGGAGCGCGCCCGCCGCGCCGGCGTCAGCTACCTGCCCGGCCGCCACTTTTCTTTGCGGGCGCCTTACCGCGAAAATTTCCGTCTTTGCTTTGCCGGCCTGAGTCCTTCCCGCATCGAGGAAGGGCTGCGCCGCTTGAAGCCTTTATTTGCCGAAGAAGCGCTCCGCGCTTCGCAGTCCGATAACCAACTCGACCCGTTGCCCGAAATGGCGATGGTTTAGCCAAGGGTCAAGCCAAGGAGTTCCTATGATTCTCAATGATAAATTCCGCAAGAAGATCGGCCTCGCCGAGATGCTCAAAGGCGGCGTCATCATGGACGTCACCAACGCCGAACAAGCCTTGATTGCCGAAAAGGCCGGGGCTGTCGCGGTGATGGCGCTCGTCAAAGTGCCTAGCGACATCCGCAAAGAAGGCGGCGTGGCCCGCATGAGCCCCATCGCCAAGATTCGCGAGATCCAGCAAACCGTCTCGATTCCCGTGATGGCCAAGGCCCGCATCGGCCATTTCATGGAGGCGCGCGTACTGGAGTCCCTGGCTGTCGACTTCATCGACGAATCCGAAGTGCTCACTCCCGCCGACGAAGAAAATCACATCGACAAGCACCCCTTTGAGGTCCCCTTCGTGTGCGGGGCGCGCAACCTGGGCGAGGCGCTGCGCCGCATCGGCGAGGGCGCCGCCATGATTCGCACCAAGGGCGAGGCCGGCACCGGCAATATCGTCGAAGCCGTCCGCCACATGCGCACCATCATGAAAGAAATGCGCCAGTTGACCGTCCTCAATCACGACGAGCTGATGGTGGCCGCCAAGCACCACCAGGCGCCCTTCGAGCTGGTCGAATATTGCGCTCAACACGGCAAACTGCCCGTGCCGAACTTCTCGGCCGGCGGCATCGCCACTCCCGCCGACGCCGCGCTCATGATGAACCTCGGCGCGGAAACGGTCTTCGTCGGGTCCGGCATCTACAAGTCCCCCGAACCCGAAGCCTTCGCCAAGGCCATCGTCAAGGCGACGCTCCACTACAAAGATCCCGCCAAGGTCCTCGAAGCCATGGAAGAGCTGCCCGACGGTATGGCCGGCATCGACGTCCGGCAGTTGCGCGAAGAGGAGCTGCTCGCCACGCGTGGCTGGTAAAACCATCGGAGTGCTGGCGCTCCAGGGCGATTTCGAAAAGCACCAGCGCGCGCTGGAACGCGCCGGCGCCAGCCAACGCGAGGTCCGCGGCGTGGAGGACCTCGCGCAAGTGGACGCCCTGGTCATCCCGGGCGGAGAATCCACCACGATGCTCCGCCTGATGGATTACTACCAGCTCTTCGCCCCTCTCCGCGCCTTCGGCGAGACCAAGCCGCTATTCGGAACCTGCGCGGGAGCTATCCTGATGGCCACCGGCGTTAGCTCGCCCGCGCAGCGCTCCCTAGCCTTGATGGATATCGACGTGGAACGCAATGCCTATGGCCGCCAGATCGATTCGCGGATTGTGGAGATCGAATCCGCGATAGGCGCCCTGGAGGCGGTCTTCATCCGCGCTCCCATCATCCGCCGCGCCGGGCCCGGCGTTGAGGTCATCTCCCGCTACAATGGCGATCCTGTGCTGGTCCGCCAAGGCCGTCATCTCGCCTCCACTTTTCATCCGGAACTCACCGACGATCCGCGCGTGCACCGCCTCTTTTTGGACTCGCTATGATGCTGGCTGCGCTATGAAACATCGCGTGCTCTTCGTATGCGTGGGCAACTCCTGCCGCTCGCAAATGGCCGAAGCTTTTGCCAAGGCCTACGGTATGGACGTCCTCGAGGCCTATAGCGGCGGCCTCTCGCCCGCCCAACTCGTCGATCCCCACACTAAGGCGGTGATGGCCGAGCGCGGCATCGACCTCGAACGCCATTTCCCGAAGCCCATTGAGGAAGCCCTGCGCTACCAGCCCAACCTCATCGTCAACATGAGCGGCTCGCCCCTGCCCAGCTTTGCCTCTGGAATTGCCGCCGAAAATTGGACCGTGCGCGACCCCGTCGGGGAGCAGCCCGCCATTCACCGGGAGGTGCGCGATCTGGTGGAAGAACGCGTCATGACTCTGATCCTGCGCATGCGCCAACAAAAGCCCTCGCCAGAGCCCGGCGCGCGCTTTAAATTCGGCCGCATGGCCTAGCCCCACTCCGCCTTAGGCGCTCGCCAGATATTGGTGCACAAACTGCACCACCACGCTGCCTTCGCCCACGCCGCTGGCCACGCGCTTCACGCTACCGCTGCGGGTGTCGCCAGCCGCAAACACTCCCGGTATCGAGGTTTCCAGCAGATACGGGTCCCGCGCCGTCGGCCAGCGCACCGTGATCTGCCCTTCGCGCTTCAGTTGTGCGCCCGTGCGGATGTAGCCTTGCGCGTCCAGGCAAAGCGCGCCCTTCAGCCACTCCGTGCACGGCTGCGCTCCAATAAAGATAAATAATAGTTTCGCCGCCACCGTTTCCACAGCGCCGCTCTCGCGATGGCGAATCGAAATGCTTTCCAGTTGCTCTCCGCCCTCCACGCCCACCACCTCGCATTGGCTTTCCACGCTGATGTTCGGTGTGGCCGCAATCTGATCGATCAGGTACTGGCTCATCGTAGCCGCCAGCCCCTGGCCCCGCACCAGCATCGTCACCTTGGCTGCGTACTGCGAAAAGTGCATCGCCGCCTGGCCCGCGCTGTTGGCGCCGCCGACAACATAAACATGCTCCTCGCGGCAATTCAGCGCTTCCGTCGTGGCCGCGCCGTAGTAAACGCCCGCGCCCGTCAGCCGGTCAATGCCCGGCACATCCAAGCGCCGCCACGCCAGTCCCGTTGCCACCAGCAAAGCGCCCGCCGTCACCTCGGCGCCACCTCGCAGCTTCACGGTCTTAAACTGCCCGTTCACCTCCAGCCCCATCGCTTCCTGCGGGGTCAAGATCTCGCAGCCGAATTTCCGCGCCTGCGCCACCGCCCGCCTCGTCAGGTCCGCGCCCGTCAGCCCCGCGGGAAAGCCCAGATAGTTCTCAATGCGGGAACTCAATGCCGCCTGTCCGCCCGGCGCGTCCCGGTCGATCAGTAGAGTTTTCAAGCCTTCGCTTGCCCCATAAACGGCCGCCGCCAGTCCTGCGGGGCCGGCGCCCACAATCACAAAATCGTAAAAGTCCCGCTCTGTTTTCGTCTGCAGCCCCAGCCGTTCCGCCAGCGCTTCCGGAGTTGGCGCCTCAATGCTCGACCCATCGCCGAACACAATCAGCGGCAGTTGCGCCGCCGTCCGGGTCCGCTCCGCCAAGTCGGCATCCTTGGCCGCCTCCCGCACATCCACCCATCGGAACGGCACCTGATGCCGTCCTAGAAAATCCTTGATCCGGTGCGAATGCGGGCTCCATCGCTCGCCAACCACCCGGATACCGCGAAAGGGCGGCAGATAACTGGCCTGCCAGTCCGCCAGCAAGTCTTCAAGCACAGGATACAGATTTACTTCCGGCGGGTCCCACGGCTTCAGCAAGTAGTGATGCAGCTTTACTTCGTTAATCGCCTGGATCGCCGCATTCGTATCTGCATAAGCCGTAATGAGCACCCGGCGCGCATCTGGGGCCTTCTCGCGGGCTTTGGTCAAAAACTCCGTGCCCTCCATGCCGGGCATCCGCTGGTCGGCCAGCAGCAACGCCACGTCCTCGCCCCGCTCATCCAGTTGCTCCAGCAGGTCCAAGGCCTTGGCCCCGCTATCGGCGCGCAGGATGCGGTACTGCGCCGCAAAGCGCGTCCGCAAATCTCTTTCAATGCTCCGCAATACTTCCGGATCGTCGTCCACCGTCAGAATGACCGGCTTCGCCATACTCATTTGCCCCCTAACAACTCGCCCACAAAGTCTCTAGCCACATCCTCGGCGCCGCGCTTTTCAAGCGCCACCGCCGCATTCATCCGCCTCATGGCGGCCTCGTCGATTTTTCCCGTCAACCTATCGAGGCTAGCGCGAAGCCCGCCATGCCGCGCAAGCGCGTCTTGCCGCACCGCCAGGCAGGTCTCGTAAGGCGGAAAGAAGGCGCGGTCGTCTAACAACACCCGGAACTTTCCGCTCGCCAATTGCGGGTCCGTGCTGTTGGCCGCCACCATGTCTACTTCCTTCGCCTCCAAGGCCCGGAATAGCAGGCCTAAGTCCATCGTGCGCAAACCGCCATCGAGCGCAAGCGGATAGGCCTTGCGAAAGGCCGCCCACCCGTCCGGGCGCTGTTCAAATTCATAACCCACGCCCAGGCGCCATTTGCGTTCCCCACTTGCCGCCTCTGACAATTGGCCCGCCGCGTCGTCGGCCCTCACCGCCATCGCAAACGTATTCGAGAAGCCCAAAGGCCAGCCCCACTCCACTTGATGCCGCTCGGCATAGGCCCGCTTCACCGCCGCAAAGACCTCCTTCGCCCCGCCCGCTAGCGGCAATTTCAAACAAGCCGTCAGCGCCGTCCCGGAATACTCCGGGTACAGATCCAATTGGCCGCTCACCAGCGCCCCATGCGCAATCAGGCTACCCCCCAGCCGCAGCAGCAAATCCGTCTGGAAGCTCCCCGTCTTGCGTAGCAACTCTCCCAATACGCAACCCAGAATGTCTTGTTCCAAAAAATTCTTCGCGCCTACGCGCAGAGTTTCCCCACGCGAACAACCTATGCTTGCGGCGAAACCGAGCGCGACAATCTGTCTTCGATCCATAAAAATATCCGATCCGCCGCCACTGCCATCAACGCCGCCGGGATCGCCCCGGCGAGCAAAAGCGATTCTTCCACTGTAGCGAGGCCCCGGTAGAGAAAGACTCCCAGTCCGCCTGCGCCAATCGCCGCGGCCACGGTCGCCGTCGAAATGCTGGCCACCGTCGCGATGCGCAGCCCCGCCGCGATGGCCGGCATGGCCAGGGGCAGTTCCACCTCGCGCAGCACTTCCCAGGGCCGCAACCCCATAGCCACCGCCGCCTCGCGCACATCCTCCGGCACTCCTTGCAAGCCCGCCACCGTATTGCGCACCAGCGGCAGCAAGGCATACAGGAACAACGCCAGCACTGCGAGTTTGGCCCCGATGCCGCCCACCAGCGGCAGCGGTAGCAGCACCCCAAACAGCGCTAGCGACGGAATCGTCTGCACAATGTCCACAAACAACAAAAGCGGTTTGGCGGCTTGTCTATTCCGGAAGGCCCAAATGCCCGCCGGTAGTCCCACCGCCGCGGCCAGCGCCACGGAAACCACCACCAGCAGCAAATGCTCGCCACTGGCCCGCAGGATTTGCTCTAGCATCGCGACGCCTCTCGATAGCGCGCCATCAAAGGATCGTCCGCGCGTCCGAAATCCTCCGGCGTACCGGCGAAAAGCAGCCGCCCTTTCTCGAGAAAGACTACCTGTTGCGCCCAAGGCAGAGTCCCGGCCGCGTCGTGGCTGGCCAGTATCGTCGTCTTCCCCAATCGCGCCACCAGTTCGGACAGATCCCGCCGTAAAATCGGATCGAGCGCGGAAAAGGCCTCGTCCAGCAGCAGCACCGGCGGGTCCGACGCCAAGGCCCTCGCGATGGCCACTCTTTGCTGCTCCCCGCCGCTTAATTCTCTTGGATATCGCCGCGCGTATTCCACCGGCAGGTCCACGCTTGCCAGACTCCGGGCCACGTCCGTGCCGCCCGCCAACCGCAACTGCTCCTCCACGCGCCGATGAGGAAAGAGCCCCAAATTCTGCGGTACAAAACCCACTCTGCGCCGCAGCGCGTAAACATCGAGTTGGTCTAGACCCTCTACGCTCAGCCGCCCCGCCGCCACGTCCGTCATCCGGTTTATTAGCCGCAGCAGCGTGCTCTTCCCAGACCCGCTTCGCCCCAGCAGCAGCGTAAGCGCTCCGGCCGGGAAAACACAACTAATGCCTTCCAGCACCCGCCGCCCGCCCCGCTCCGCGGCCACGCCCTCGAAGCGAATCATCGCTCGCTACTCCATCTGCCGCAACGGCAAGCGCACTTGAAAGCACGTTGAGCCCGGCCGCGATTCGAACGTGACCACGCCGTGGTGTTGCCGCACGATGCGGTAAACAAAATCCAGCCCCAGTCCCGTCCCCTCGCCCAAAGCCTTCGTCGTAAAGAAGGGTTCAAAGATCTTCGCCGCCACGCTTTCCGGAATGCCGCGCCCATTGTCGCGAATTGTCACCAACACATCCTCCATCACCAGGCGCGTTTCTACTTCCAGCCGCCCCGGCCCCTCGCGCTCCTTATGGTCTTGGATTGCGTCCAACGCATTATCGACCAGATTCGTCCACACCTGGCTCAACTGGCCGCCGTGCGCGCGAATCTTGGGCAGTGCTGGATCGTATTTGGTAACCAGCTCAATGCCCGCCTTGAAGCGATAGCTGAACATCTTCAAAGTCGTCTCGATGTTCTGGTTCAAATCGAACTCGTTTAGGCTCGACCGGTCCATGAACGAGTACTCCTTCATGGCCCCCACCAGATCCGCGATCCGCGTCGTCGCGTTCTGCATCTGCGCCAGCACCTGCTCGATTTCGATCGCGGCCGTCAAGCGCCACAGCGTCAGCTCCCGCAAATCTTTCGGCAACGCACACACGGCCTCGCTTAGGCTGGCGCGCGTCCAACCGGCGTCCACCAGGTGCGGCGCCATCTTCCAGCTTTCCTGCACGCCGATCTCATCCAGCCACGGCGTCATTTCATCCTCGCGGTCGCTCCGCTCCAGCGAATCGAGCGCCCCCGTTAGATGCACGTTCGCCGCCGATTCCTTCTCCAGGCGACGGATGATCTCCAGGTCTCCCGGCGTAATCGTCAACAACGCAAACTCGTCCAGCATCTCCTGGTAACACCCAAACAGCTTTCCCGCCGCCGCACTCGCCTGTTTGGCCGCCGCCGCGGGGTTGTTCAACTCGTGCGCCAATCCCGCCGATAGCTTCCCCAGCGCCGCCAGCTTTTCCGATTGAATCGTTACCGTCGCCGTCTCGCGTACCCGGTCCGTCAACAGGCCCACCAGCTTCGGAATCAAGTCCGGCATCGCCTGGTACATCTCCGGAAAGTTGTCCTTATCCATCGTCAGGAGCCGCGTCGCCCCGATGGCCCGTACCGCCATCGGAAACGTTTTCATGCGCGAAAATGGCAGGTAACCCGTCACATTTTTCGCCTCCACGGTGAACACCCGTCCGTCGACACCCTGATTCTCCGCCTTCACCTGAATGCCCCCTTCCAGAATGACGGACATGTACCGCGCTTCATCTCCTTCATGCGATACATACTCGCCGGCCTCATAGCGGCGTTCCTCGGCCCGCTCGACAAACCACTCCAGTTGCGCGTCCGGCAGGTGTGCAAAGGCCGGCGCCTGCCGCAATTCTTCCACTAACTCGTTGGTAGCTACGCTCATTCTTTTCCTCTTTGCTGCCAATGCGATGCAACAATCTCGCCGTTGGCTTCAACCGTGAGCGTTAACACCAGCAGGCCGCTCCCCGGCGGCACCCCAGGCAAGCTCGGCGCCTTCCAGATATACAAGTGCCGCCCGCTGGTGCCGTGCACCACCTCCGTCGGCGCCCCAAATTGCTTCTCCGCGTCCCAAGCCGCCTTCCCTTCCAGCTTCGCCAGCACCTTGCCCAGAAAATCCGCCCTTTTCTGGTTGCGCCAAAACAAATACAAATCGCGCGCCAGCGAGTAGCTGCACAGCACCGTGATCGAAACGATCAGGAGTATCAGTTCCCAGAGCACGGCCAGCCTCCTGAAGAGATAGAATCCATTATTATTATGCGGTATCTGTGTCCCTTGATTGTTCTTTTTGCCGGCGCAGTTCTTGCGCAGGTACCTTTCAGCGGCAAAGCCCAAAAAACCTATCCGCTGCGTGCCGGTGAAGTGCTCGAAGTTTCCGCTAGCCTTCCGCAACCCTCGCAGCTCCCCCCCAACGCCCGCATCGCCATCAACTTCGCCGGCTTCCGTAAAATCATCCACGCCCTCGACCCCAGCTTCTTCCTTTACTTCAAAGCTCCCAAGGCTGGCGCCTACACGCTCTTGGCCGAAGCGGTCGAAAACGAAGAACCCCTTTTCAACCAACCCCGCTGGCGCGAGGTCGGCACCATCGGCCTGCTCGCCAAGTACCCGGCGCAGACCCCCTGGCCCGCCGGCAAATCCGTCGACCTGCGCCTCGATGCCAAGCCCGTCGCCTTGGGCGCGTCCACCCGCGGCATGACCCTCGAGCTCGAACCCAACAACTCCATCGCCGAAGCCCAACCCCTCACGCTCGGCTCCACCGCGAAAGACGAAAACCACCACATCGTCGGCTCTGCGGACGATCTCGAATACTTCGACAACGGTGAGGTCACCAAAGGCAAAGGCGACGATTGGTTCCGCCTTGATTTCAAAGGCGCCTCGCCCAAGCTCTTCACCGCTAGCCTCCTGTTGCCCGACCCCTTCGTGATCGCCCGCCTGCGCGTCTACACCGCTGACGGCAAGGAGTACAAGGACGGCCAAAACGCGAACGAACGCGTCCACCAGCAACTGGAAGAGCACCGCACCGCCCTCACCCGCCGTTTCCTCCCCGGCCAGACCTATTACCTCGCCGTCGAGTCCAATTCCCCCGGCTACGAGGTCGAACTCCGCATCCGCGACCTCGCCCCCTACACCGATCCCCGCAAGGCCGTCCAGCAGGCCATGTACGACCACATGACCCAGGTCCACGCTTGGCTCCTCAATCGCCCGCGCGGCGCGAGCGTCGATCGCCGCATCCGAGACACCGGTTCCTTGCTCGGCACCATTTGCATGAGCTGCCACACCCAATCCAGCGTCTGGGGCCCCGCCCTGCCCATGACCTACGGCTATCCACTCGAAACCACCCATAACCTTCGCCAGCTCATCAACACCATGTACGAGTGCCTGCGCCCCACCAATGTCCTGGCCGAAGCCGCCAACAACACCAGCCTCGCCCCCCTCGATCTGGGCGACGGCCCCGCGGGCACCCGCGCCGCTGGCTTCAACGTTGTCCATGCCGAACTCATCACTCCGCCCAAGCGCCTGCACTCCGCCCAGCAAATTCGCACCGCCAACTTCATGCTCCAGTCCGCCGACCCCAGTGGCATCAACGCCGCCGGCCCCGGTTCCAACTATGGCCAAGCCGTCGTCTACCGCTTCGCGGGCACCATTCTCAACCGTGCCTGGCGCGATACGGCCAATCCCAAATACCTCGAAGCCCTCGAAGAAAAAGCCGACAAGCTCCTCACCTTAAAGCCCCGCTTCACCGACGATTTCGCCAACCGCATCGAATTCTTCCGCCACCACTTCCCCGTGGCCGGCCACAAGCGCGAACCCGAAATCCTGAAGCAATACCGCGCCGATGAATCCAGCCTCCGCGCCTGGCAACACACGCAAGGCTGCTGGAGCTTTGAAAAAACCGGCGAATGCGACCCCGCGCCCACCGCTCTCGCGCTCACCGCCCTCGCCGCCTTGGGTCTAGACGACCGCGACGCCGCAGTCAAGAAAGGCGTCGCTTGGCTGCTCGCCCAGCAGGACCCCTACGGCCGCTGGAACAAGAGCGCCCTCACCGGCTTCGTCACCACCGCCTATGTCGAGCACGCCCTCGCCCGCCTCTACCCGATGTCGCCCGCGCCCGCACCCAGCTTCGCCCCGGCAGACAACGAAAGCACCCTCGACACCCTCGCCCGCTTTCGCGCCTTGGCCCAACTGGGCTTATCCCCGGAGGACCGCCGCTACACGCCTCTGGTCCTCGCCGGCGCCACGCACCCCGTCGCCGCCGTCCGTTACTATGCCCAAATCGCTCTCGGCGCTCTGCGCGACGACCGTGGTATCCCCGCGCAAATGGCCGCGCTCAACGATCACTCCAAGATGGTCCGCGAGGCCGCCCGCTGGTCTCTTCGTCAAACCTTGCTCGACGACAAAGGCTGGGATCTCGTCTTCGACGCCGCCTCCCGCGGCGACGATCTCACGCGCGAAACCATTGCCGGCGCCCTCGTCATGCGCGCCGACGCCGTCCTAAGCCGCTCCAGCGTCGGCTTCGCGCGTCTCACCCAGCACCTCGACCGTCTGATGAACGACGATCCCTCCCCCGCCGTCCGCGCCTGGGCCGCCCGCGCCGCCTGGAATTGGTGGATCTACAATCCCCCCGTTCGCGCCGCCATCAATGCCTCCGTCCTACGCGCGCTCGAACGCCCCGAACCCAACGTCCTCACCGAAAATGCTCTGCGCTACCAGCTCGAAGCCCTCTTCATCGCCAACGGGCAAAAGGCCAACAGCAGCCGTGAGCACCAGTACCCGGAGCTCTCCCAGCTCTTTGAAAAAATCGAGCGCCGCCTCGACACGCGGCCCAACCCCCTCATGATCGACCGCCTCACCGCCATCGCCGCCACCTACTATTCCCAGGCCGGCGGCGACGGTGGCCCCGGCCAGATGGGTTACATCACCCCCAACTCCGCCCCCATGATGGGCAAAGCCGTCTACGCCTACTGGCAGCGCGCTGAAGCCTCCCAGAACCCCGACGCCCTCAAGCTCTCCCTCGAAGCCGCCGCCAACATCGTCTACGACCCGCTCCAGAAGAAGCTCCTCGATTACGCCTCCGCCGGCCCCGAGCACCTGCGCACCCTCGCCTCGACCTCGATCGCCGACCCCCGCCTCATCAGCCTCCCCGGCACCCAGGAATTCCTCGAACCTTTAATGGAGCAATTCCACCGTGGCGCAAACGAACCCGAACGCCGCGCCGAACTCGTCGGCCCCCTTGTCAAGCTCTTTCAGCGCGCCCGCTGGAACCTGCCCAAGACCGAAGAACAACAGCGCATCTTCTATAAGCTCCTGCTCCCCACTTGGCCCGAGGAGCGCGGCAAGCTAGTCGAGAACACCCGCGAACTCGCCCAAATGGAAAAGGCGCCCCTCGATTGGTATGTCGCCGAACAAATCGCCTCCATCATCCACGCCAACCCCGATCTCCAAACGCCCATGCTCCTGATGTACTACCCGAATCAATGGTCCACCCCCATGCAGGAGCGCCTCTGGGTACAGGGTGCCCGCTGGATGCTCCGCTTCGGCCAGGAAGTCCCCGAGGTCGGCATGCCGATCGAACAACCCAAGGAATTCCTCGCCGTACGCGAGAAAGCCGTCGACCTTGTCATCAAAGCCGTCGAAGGCAAGTCCGACCGGCGCGTGCGAGGTGCCGCCCTCGATCTGGCCGCCGACCCCATCGTGCGCAAGCACCCCCGTCTCGCCCCCGTCCTGGCCAAAGCCGTCCCGCGCTACTTCGAGCCCGAGCCCGACGAAGTCGCGAAACTCAGCCCCGAGTGGAAACGCAACTGGGAATACTTCCGCGATTGGGTGGCCCCGGAAATGACCAAGCCGAACCGCGAAGACCAGCAATCCTGCCTCGGCTGCCACGGCGTCGCCGGCCGCGTTCCTTCCATGGAACTCAGTGCCCCCGATAATCTCGGCTACGTCAAAATGAAGTCCCTCGCCACGAACTACCGCATTCTCCTCGAGCGCGTCAATGAAAACGCCTTCGATCAGTCCAAGCTCCTGCGCAAGCCCTTGAACGTCCAAAGCGGCAAGGAAGACGGCCACCAGGGCGGCCGCCGCTACAACCCCAACGACCAGGCCTATAAGATCCTCGAGGTCTGGGTAAAGGACGCCGCCCGCTTGAAGGGCGCCAAAACCAGCGCCGCCCGCTAGCTTGTCAAGCGAAAAATCGCTGAAAATCACCTGCAATAGACCGGCAAATGCGCGCGAATCGCTGCAACTCACTTACTCAGTTGCCTCCGTCGCGGCCCGGGGCGAATTTCGTCGCTATCATGGCCCTATGCAAGGCAACCAAGAAGTCATCAAATGTCTCCAGGAAGTTCTCCAGGGAGAATTGACGGCCATCAATCAGTACTTTCTCCACGCTGAGATGCTGGAAAACTGGGGCTACAATGGCCTCGCCAAATACACCAAAAAAGAATCCATCGGCGAAATGAAGCACGCCGAAAAATTGATCCACCGCATCCTTTATCTCGAAGGCCTGCCCAACCTCCAGGACCTCTTCCCCCTCCGCATCGGCCTCACCGTGCCCGACATGCATAAGAACGACCTCCAGGTTGAATACGAAGCCGTGGCCCGCCTCAACAAGTCCATCGCCGTTGCCGTCGCCGCCGGCGACAATGGCAGCCGCGAGCTCTTCGAGAAAATCCTCATGGAAGAAGAAGAACACGTAGACTTCCTCGAAGCCGAACTCACCAAGATCGAACAGATGGGCGTGCAAAACTACCTCACCACCCTCGTCGAAGAATACGAAGCCTAAGCCTCTTTCTTTCCCGGCAATTCTACGGCGGAACGATACACTGTCAGGTATGCGTTCCGCCGTTTTGTTGTTGGGCCTAGCCTCTCTCCTCCTCGCCCAGCGCCCCTTCAGTGGCGCGCCGGAAGTCAAACAAGCTCTCGACAAATTGAACGTCGTCGGCAGCGCCATGATGATCGCCGCCCACCCCGACGACGAAAACACCGCCGTCATCGCCTATCTCGCCCGCGGCAAGAAAGTGCGTACCGCTTATCTTTCCCTCAATCGCGGCGAAGGCGGCCAGAACCTCATCGGCTCCGAGCAATCCGTCGAGATCGGCCTCATCCGCACGCAGGAGCTTCTCGCCGCCCGCCGCATCGACGGCGGCGAACAGTTCTTTACCCGCGCCATCGATTTCGGCTTCTCCAAGAACTCCGACGAGACCTTCAAAAAATGGGGCCGCCAGGAAGTCCTGCGCGATGTCGTCTGGAACATCCGCCGCTTCCAGCCCGACGTTATTATCAACCGCTTCTCCGGCACCCCCATGGACGGCCATGGCCATCACCAGGCCTCCGCCCTGCTTTCCAAAGAAGCCTTCAAAGCCGCCGCCGACCCCCAAGCCTTCCCCGAACAGTTGCGCTGGGTCCAGCCCTGGCAGGCCAAGCGCCTTGTCTGGAACGTCACCTCCTTCACCCGCCAGCAGGAGGAGGCCGCCGAGAAAATGCAAAAGCGCGCCGTCATCGATACGGGCGATTACGACGCCCTCCTCGGCTATAGCTTCAGCGAAATCGCCGGCATCAGCCGCAGCGCGCACAAGAGCCAAGCCATGGGCGCCCCCGAACGCAAAGGCTCGCAGCTCAATTACTTTGTCCACCTCGATGGCGCTCCTTTCGAAAAAGACCTCTGGGAAGGCATCGACACCACCTGGAATCGCGTCCCTGGGTCCGCCTCCATCGCCGCCCTGCTGGCCAAAGCCGCGAGCGAATTCTCCCTCAGCCAGCCCGGCAAGATCCTCCCGCACCTCCTCGAAGCCCGCAAGCTCCTCGCCCCGCGCACAGACCACTACAGCGTCCTCAAACGCCGCGAACTCGATGAAGCCATCGCCCTCGCCGCCGGACTCTGGGTCGAGCTCCAATCCGAGCGCGCCCAGGCCGTCTCCGGCGCTCCCACCAAAGCCCGCCTCGCGGCCATCGCGCGCGGCAACGCAACGGCCCGCATCACCGCCGTCGATTTCGGCGCCACCCCCGGCCTCGCCTCTCTCACTCTCCCCATTGACCTCCCCTCGAACAAGCAGGTCAACACAGAGATCCCCTGGAACGTCCCCGCGGACTTCCCCCTCACCCAGCCTTACTTCCTCATGGAGCCCCGTACCGACGCCCTCTTCACCGTCAAAGACCAAGCCCTCCTGGGCCTTCCCGAAAGCCCCGCGCCCCTTAATGCCCTCATCAAGGTCGATGTCGATGGCACCGTCATTGAACTGCCCCGCGGCATCCTCTACCGCTATGTCGATCGTTCCACCGGCGAACTGGTCCGTCCTTTCCGCATCGTGCCCCCGGTCAGCGTCCGCTTGACCCAAGACGCCCTCCTCTTCCCGGGCATCGAATCCCGCAAGGTCGAAGTCGTCCTCAATTCAAATCTGCCTAAGCTCGCCGGCACGCTCAAGCTCAGCCTCCCCGCCGGCTGGAAGTCCGAGCCTATGTCGCAGGACTTCACCTTCTCCACCGCCGACGAAGAGCGCGCCCTCGCCTTCACGGTCACGCCCCCGGCCCAGGAAAGCTCGGGCCTGCTGAAAGCCGTCGCCCTCGTCAATGGCCGCGAAATCTCCCACGGCACCCGCACCATTCAATATCCCCACATCCCTCCCCAAACCCTCGCCCCTCCCTCCGAGGCCCGCCTCGTGCGCACCACCGTCAAGAACCTCTCTAAGAGAGTCGGCTACATCATGGGCGCCGGCGACGAAGTCCCCGATGCCCTCCGCCAGTTGGGCTGCGACGTGACTCTCCTCACTGCCGAAGACCTCGCCACCGGCAACCTCTCTCAATACGACGCCATCGTTACTGGCGTTCGCGCCTTCAACACCCGCCCCGACCTCCGCGCCAACTCCCAGCACCTCTACGACGACTACGTCGCCAAAGGCGGCACCTTCATCGTGCAATATAACGTCCTCGAAGGCGGCTTCATGGGCGGCGACCCCACGCTGCTCTCCAAGGTTGGCCCCTACCCGATCACCACCTCGCGCGATCGCATCACCGACGAAACCGCGCCCATCTCTTTCCCCAAGCCCGACCACCGCTTGCTTCAGTTCCCCAACCGCATCCAGCCCCAGGACTTCGAAGGCTGGGTTCAGGAGCGCGGCCTCTACTTCGCCTCCAAATGGGACGACCGTTACGAACCCCTCTTCTCTTCCTACGACCCCGGCGAGAAGCCATCCCTCGGCGGCACCCTCATCACCAAATACGGCCAAGGCACCTACATCTTCACCCCCATGGCTTGGTTCCGCCAGCTTCCCGCCGGTGTCCCCGGCGCCTACCGCCTCTTCGCCAATTTCTTGAGCGCGGGCAAAACGGAATAATGCGCCCCCCCGAGAACGAAGCCCCCCCCTTGCTCGGCTCTTGGCCCAAGCTCTACGCCCTGATCGTCGCTTACCTCGTCCTCGTCATCGTCGGGCTCTACTTCTTCGCCCACGCTTTCCGCCTATGAGCCTTTCCGCATGAGACTCCTCGACTGGGCCGTCCTCGTCGCCACCATCGGCTTCATCGTCGCCTATGGCCTCTGGAAGAGCCGCAGGATTTCCACCGTCGGCGGCTACCTGCTCGCGGACCGTTCCCTGCCCTGGTACACCGTCGCCCTGTCGATCATGGCCACCCAGGCCAGCGCCATCACTTTCATCTCCACCACCGGCCAAGCCTATGCCGATGGCATGCGCTTCATCCAGTTCTACTTTGGCCTCCCTCTGGCCATGATCCTCGTGGGCGCCTTCTTCGTTCCGCGCTTCCGCAACGCCAACGTCTTCACCGCCTACGAGTACCTCGAAAAACGCTTTGACGCCAAAACCCGCGCCCTCGTGGGCGCCATCTTCCTCATCCAGCGCGGCCTCGCCTGCGGCATGGTGCTCTACGCCCCCGCCGTCGTCCTCACCGTCATCCTCGGCTGGAACGACCAACTCACCACCGTCGTCATGGGCATCATCGTCATTCTCTATACCGTCTTCGGAGGCATTCGCGCCGTCGCCTGGACCGATTTCCAGCAGATGATCGTCATGCTCATCGGTCTCGGTGCCGCCCTCGTCATTGCCATTGTTAAGCTCCCCACCGGCGTTGGTCTCCAGGAGGCCCTCGAGCTCGCCGCCACCGCCGGCAAGCTCAACACCGTCACCACCAACTTCGATTGGTTCGACCGCTATAACCTCTTCAGCGGCGTTGTCGGCGGCATGTTCCTCGCCTTGGCCTACTTCGGCTGCGACCAAAGCCAGGTCCAGCGCTACCTCACCGGCCGCGACATCGCGCAAAGCCGCGTCAGCCTCCTCTTCAACGCCGTCGCCAAGATTCCCATGCAGTTCTTCATCCTGCTCACCGGCGCCATGGTCTGGGTCTTCTACATCTTCACGCCGCCCCCCGTCACCTTCCACTCCGGCTACCTGGATGGCCTGAAGGGCAGCTCTATCGAGCGCCAGCATTACGAAGCCATCTCCGACCGCCGCGCCGCCGCCGAGCAACTCCTCGCCCGGCGCGACGCCCCCTCTCGCGAAGCCTATCTCGCCAGCCAAAAGCGCGTCGACGCCGTGCACAAAGAAGCCACCAAGGGCTTTAACGATACCAACCACGTCTTCCTCAACTTCGTCACCCAGCACCTCCCCGTCGGCTTCGTTGGCCTCGTCATCGCCGTTATCTTCGGCGCCGCGATGAGCGTTAGCTCAGGCGAAATCAACTCCCTCGCCACCGTCACCATGATCGACGTCTACCAGCGCTTCATCAAGCCCGGCGCCACCGAAGCGCACTATCTCTGGTTCACACGCCTCGCCACTGTTTTCTGGGGCATCTACGCGGTTCTAAGCGCACAGCTCGCCCGCGGTCTCGGCAGCCTGGTCGAGGCCGTCAACCTCTTGGGCAGCCTCTTCTACGGCGGCCTCCTCGGCGTCTTCCTTCTCGCCTTCTTCTTCCCCCGCGTCCAGGGCACCGCCGCCTTTATCTCGGTCCTCTTGGGCGAAGCCGTCATCTTCTACGTCCACTCCACCGGCCAAATCGGCTTCCTCTGGTACAACGTCATCGGCTGCGCCGTCGTCGTCTTCAGTGGCGTTCTCCTGAGCTTCCTCGCTCCCGCCCGCAAAATCGCTTAAGTTTTCCCTTGACTATTTACGCACGCCGCTCAATACTTAAGCCATAACTTAACGATTATGCCCGTCCTCCACGACACCTTCGCGCTTGAGCGCAGCTATCCCGCTTCCCCCTCCCGTGTCTTCCAGGCCTTCGCCGACCCCGCCCAAAAACGCCGCTGGTTTGCCGAAGGCGGCGCCTCCCACACCCTCGAAGCCTTCGAGATGGACTTCCGCCCCGGCGGCCTCGAACGCTTCGAGTCCCGCTTTACCGATGCCTCCCCTTTCCCCGGCGTCCTCTTCCTCACCCTAGGCACCTACCTCGACATCGAGCCCGATAGCCGCATCGTTCTCGCTTCGTCCATGACCATCGGCGAGCGCTGCATCTCAGCCTCGCTTCTCACCACAGAGATCTTCCCCTCCCACTCCGGCGCCCGCCTCCTTCTCACCCACCAGGCCGCTTACTTTGCCGGCTCCGACGGGCCCGAACTGCGCCAGGATGGCTGGATCAAGATCCTGGACCGCTTCGCCGCCGCGCTCGAAAGCTAATCCATGCCCCGCCGTGCCCACTCTCCGGACCTGGTCTTCCATGCCCTCGGCGACCCTAAACGGCGCGCCATCATCCAGCGCCTCAGCCGTGGCCCCGCCACCGCCTCCGACCTCGCCCTCCCCTTGGCCCTCACACTCGCCGCCATCGTCCAGCATCTCCAAATCCTCCAACACAGCGGCCTCATCGAATCTACAAAATCCGGCCGCGTCCGCACCTGCCGCCTTAACCCCGCCGGACTCCTCGCCGCCGAAGCATGGATCGCCTCCCAACGCGCCGCCTGGGAACGCCGCCTCGACCGCCTCGGCGATTTGCTGGACGACGGCCCGTAAATCAACCCCAAACCCGAACTACGCCTGGCGTCGAAACGGCAGGTAAGCGATTCGCCCTTCCCATTCCTTCGCCTCACTGCATTGTTCGATCAGCAAGATATCTTCAATGACCAGTCCAATCGCCGCACCTTGCCGGACCTCGAAAACCCCCGGCATGGACTCTCCGCGCAGAATACGGCGGTAGGCAAAATCGGTGATCGTAGTGACGTCGTGAGTCAACAAGATGCGCCCTTCAACTGCCGCCCAGGCAAGCACGGCCTCGTCGTCACGGCCACCCAAGCCCACGTCTTGGACGCGCACAATATTCATTTCCTGATTACGGCGCCACAAGCCCCGCATCAGGTCGTTGTTGAGATTCTCATCGGCCAGCCAGCGCACCCGATCAGGGCCGCCTGGCTAGCAGCCGCTCGCGAATCGCATCCGCGGGCCAGCGCGATTCGTTGAGCGCTTGCGTCGCTACCCGTTGGGCCGTTCGCCTCGCAAGATAGGGCTCTAGTTCGGCACGGTGATTCAGGTAATAGCCGATTACTTGATAGACCGCCGCCAAGGAAAGGGAAGGATACTGTTGGGCGATTTCTTCGGAAGTGGCCCCCTCCCGGAACGCGGCGGCGATCGTATCCAATGGGACGCGCGTTCCGTCTACCCGGATCACGCCGTCTTCCCCCGCCACCAGCGGTACAGTATCGTTTGCGAGTGCTTCGGCCATTGTTACCAGCTTAACTCTCTGGAAAAAGTTTCTAGTATCTCCGCCCGATCTCGAGCGTACTCACATCCACCCGCGACCTTCTCCCCTCCACCACCACAATCCCGCTCTCCGTCACGCTGTACAACTTCCTGTCCGCCTCCAGGTCATATCCAATCCTTGCCCCATCCGGCACCTTCACATTCTTATCGAGGATCGCCCGCCGCACCTTCGCCCCGCGCCCAATCTCGCAACTATCGAAGATCACCGAATCGTCCAGTTCCGCCCCGCCAAACACGCGTACGCCGCGCCCGATAATGCAGTTCCTAACCACGCCGCCCGAAATAATCGATCCGCCGCTCACGATCGAGTCCGTCGCCGAACCCCTCACCCCATGCTCGTCAAACGTAAACTTCGCCGGCGGATCCTCGTATCCCGCCGTACGCAGCGGCCAGTTGCGATTGTAGAGATTCAATTGCGGGTGCACGCTCCGCAGGTCCATCGACGCCTCGTAGTAACTATCGATCGTCCCCACATCGCGCCAATACGCCTGCTGGTCCAACGGGTCGCCGGGGATATGGTTCTTCTGAAAGTCGTAGGCGTACATCGGGACCTTGCCCACCAGCCGCGGCAAGATGTCCCGCCCAAAGTCGTGCGTCGAAGTCTCGTCTTCCGCGTCGGCGTAGAGTTCCTTCAACAGCAAGCCCGTTGAGAATACATAATTCCCCATCGACGCATACACCCGCTCCGGGTCTCCCGGCATCGTCGGCGCATCCGGATTCTTCTCATGAAATCCAATCACACTGCCGCCCGGCGCCGCTTCAATCACGCCGAATTCGTTGGCGTACTTCTTCTCCACCGGAATCGCCGCAATCGTCGCGTCCGAGCCCTTATCCAAATGGAACTCGATCATGTCCCGGATGTTCATCCGGTAGATATGGTCCGCGCCAAAAATCGCCACCACATCCGGCTCGGCCTGCTCGATCAGATTCACATTCTGGTAAATCGCGTCCGCCGTGCCGCGGTACCAGCTCTCCCCCGGCGTCCGCATCTGCGCGGGCACCGGTATGCAGTAATGCTTCTTCAAAACGCCCGAAAACTCGTAGCCGTCCCGCAAATGCTGCAATAGGCTCTGGCTCTTAAACTGAATCAAAACATAGATCGAAAAAATCCCCGAATTGATGAAATTCGATAGGACGAAATCGATGATGCGATATCGCCCTCCAAAAGGCACCGCGGGCTTTGCCCGTTCTTTCGTTAAGGGATAAAGACGGGTCCCTTTACCGCCCGCCAAAACAAATGCGAGTACGCGCCGTTGCATGATTGTGCTCCGTTACGAGACTGTGTGAATCCACAGGAAATGCCGCCGAACCCTCGGCAGGGGTATTGTTTCACACAATCTCCGGATTGCGCCGCCAACCGCAATCATTTTTGTCCAGGCCGTCTTCGCGCCTACCAGTACAGCTTCAGCCCCATCTGCATTTGGCGCGGCGTATTCACCTGGTTCACCACTACGCCCAGGTTATTGGCGTTCAAATTCGTGCTGCCCGTGCCAAATATCGTGCGATTGAAAAGATTGAAAGCTTCCCCACGCAGATCGATCCGGATGCCCTCCGTAATCTGGAAGGTCTTGGCCAAACTGACGTTCTCGTTTTGGCCCCAGAAGGAACGGAACTTCGGGTTATGGCGCGTCGCGTTGCCAAAATTCTGCGGTTGGGCGCCAAAGAAGCTCGCCGGTTGGATGAAGCGGTCCACGTTCGGGTCGAACTTATCGCCTGCAATCGGCGCCCGCCACCCGTCATAGGTCGAAATCGTCGGGCGCGTGATCCCATTGTTGATCGGCAGAGGATTATTCCGCGTCAGTTCCAAAGGCAATCCGCTGCTGTAGCTTTGGATCGCCGCCAGGCGCCAGCCGCCCACTACGTGACTGAGGAATCCGCCCGACAACCAGCGCCTCCCCTTGCCGAAGGGCAGTTCGTACAGCGTCGAAAACTTGATCACATGCGTCTGGTCGAATTGGCCAATCGACTTTTCCAGCCGCCGGTTGTAGTGATCCTGCGCCGCCGTCTCGCTGTTGGCGAAGTAAGAGTCCGAATCCGTCAAGAGCTTCGAGAACACATAGCTCCACTGGAACGTCAAGTCCTTCGAAAAGCGGCGGTCGAATTTCAACACGAACGCGTGATAAGACGAATGCCCGCTCTTGTCGCCATTCTGCGACCCCGTGATGATGTTGTTGTATTGCGGGAACGGCCGCAAGGCCTGCCCGGCGCTGCGATTCTGTTGCGTGGCAAAGCTGGGATAGGGCGCGCGAATCCCCGCCGCCACCGCCGCCGGCGCGTTGTAGGCCCCGTTCATGATCGAAATCGCCTGCGCACGGCCCACGCGGTTCGAAAGATCTTCAAACACCGCCGTCGGCACCTGGTTCATCCGCAGGATGCCGGATTGCAAATGCGTCCCCACGTTCGCGTTGTACCCAATTTCCAGCACCGTGTTCGAGGCCATTTGGCGCTGCATAGTGAAGGTCCAAAACAAAGCCTCCGGCGCCCGCGTCGCGTCCCGCCCGTTCCAGTAGTCCACATCCAGCCCGTTCTGGAAAGACGGATTGATTTGCGGCGGCAAGTTATACGCCGGCAGTCCCTCATCCAACTTAAACGTCGGCGTCACCCCTTGCGAGGCGTTCGAGAAAGGATACTGCCCGATAAAGCCCGCAAAGTGCCCGCTTCCCTGCACGGCCGTCACCCGCGAAAACGAGCGCCCAAACGCCGTCCGCATCGTCGTCTTGTTATCCGGCGAATAAGCCAGACCAATCCGCGGTCCGATCCCGCCAAACCAGTTCGGCACCAGACTGCGTGAGTTCTCCCTCCCCGGTCCAAACCCCGCAAACCAAAGCGCGCCCGGATAGTTGTTCGCCGCCGGATTCGGCCGCGTCGGGTTGAAATCCGAGTACTCGTCCTTCTCATTCGTCGGCGCAAACGTAATGTCGTAGCGGATGCCCAAGTTCAACACCAGCTTTCGCGTAATGCGCCAATCGTCCTGCGCGTAAAAGCCATAGTACGGATACTTCTGCGTCACCACGCGGATCGTTTCCGTGCGCCCTGTGAATGCTTCCCCTAGGAGAAAGCTCGCCACTGCGCTACCACTCGTATTCGCCGTCGCGGCCGGCACGCTCGTCCCCAAAAAGCTAAAACCCACCCGCCCGGAAATGTCCTGCTGGCCAAAGCCATCCGCGTTCTGATTCTGATGCTGGAAGCCGAACTTGAACGTGTGCGCCCCGCGCGTATAGCTCAAATCGTTCTTCAGACCCCATCCGGGTTGCTCCGTTCCGTTGTTCGCCGTCGCGCCCCAAGTCGTGTATTCCGTCATCTCGACAGCCAGCAAGTTATCGTTGCAATCCACCGCATTCTTCAGGCAGACCTTGTCCTTCCAGTTCCCGCCCACATTGGCCGAAAACGAGTCCTTGCGGAACGAATTGAACGCGAACGAGAAGCGGTTCACCATATTCGAAGACACCGTCCAGTCGTGGCTGAAGCGGTAGGCCTCGGTATCCCAGGCTTGGATCTGGCCGTTCCAAAGGGGCGTCGGCAGTCCCGGAGGTCCCCCCGCGCCCGGGGTCCGGTCGAACGTCGTCATGTTCCACAAAAAACTCACCCGATGCTTGGAACCGATCATCTGGTCCCCCTTCACGCTCCATTTGTCCGTGGGCGTCACCTCCGTGCCGCCCGTCACGATGTAGTTCTGCCGTACGTAGCCGCTCGTACCCGGCGCAAAGCCCCGGTTCGGCGTCACCGTCTTGCCAAACTGCGACATCTGCGTCGCCAGTGTCGAAAATCGCGCCGTGGGAATGATATTGTTCATAAACGGATCGCGAATGAAGCCCACGCCGTTCGGGTTCGCCCGCGTCGTGCTGGGATCGTAAATCGGAATCCGCGCTCCGCTCTGGTTCACCCAGTTGCGGAAGTCGCCGTTGTACATCTCCGGCGTCGGCACCGTCAAAATCGTATCGTTCGCCCCCACCCGGTTGCGGAATCCTTCAAACGAGACGAAGAAAAACGACTTGTTCCGCCCGTCGTAGATCTTGGGAATATAAATGGGCCCCGCGGCCGTCGCGCCAAAATCGTTCTGCCGGTATATCGATCGCGTTCGCGCAAAGAAGCCCCGCGCGTCCAACTTATCGTTCCGCAGAAAGTCGTACGCCGAGCCATGAAAATTATTCGTGCCGGACTTGGAGGCAAACGTCAACGCCCCGCCGCCCGCCTGCCCATACTCCGCCTTGAAGCCATTCGTGTCCACCGTGAATTCCGTCAGCGCCTCCACCGACGGCGAGTTCAAGGCCGCCTCCGAAGTGTCTCCGCTGCGATTGGTCCCTACGCTATAGCCGTCCAGCGTCGCGTCCCACTGCGCCACTTGGCCTCCGCCCAGCGCCAGCCGCTGCCCATCGCCCCGCGCCTCGGCGGCCACCGCCACCAGGTTAAATGGGTTCCTCATTTCGCCGCCCACCACCAGCGGCAGTTCGTCTACCAGCTTGTTCTCTACCAGCGTCGACACCTTCGCGTTCTCTGTTTGGATCGTCGCCGCCGCCGCCGACACTTCAATCTGTTCGCTCACTTGCCCCAGTTGCAGTTGGATATCCACCCGCACCGTCGCGCCCGCGGAAATGATCAGATTCCTCTGCAGGAAGCGCTTAAAGCCCTGCGAGCTCGCCTCCAGCCGGTACTGCCCGATTTGCAGGTTCGCCAGGTTGTACTCCCCCGCGGCGGAAGCCTTCGTCTTCGTCACCGCATTCGTCTCCACATGCGTGGCCGTTAATTCGGTCCCTGCAATGGCGGCCCCCGTAGGGTCGGTTACCAGCCCTGTGATGTTTCCTCTTTCATTCTGGGCCCACAAAGAGGCGGCGAGGGTCAAGCAAGCAAGTGCGGCGAGGGGTTTCGACATGGCGACTTCCTGAGTTAAGAATTGCCGCGATCATATACTCCCCCTCCCAGATTGTCAATTTTCCTGCCGAAAGTACTCGCTCATCCTGCGCCTCCCCAGGGCCGGCGCCACCGCGTCCGCGCTGGCCACCAAGCTAAAAAATTCCATCAATTCCGCCATCCGCGGGTTAATTAACCGCACGCCCTTCGCCTCGGCCCGCACTAGCCACCCCGGCGCCTTTGGCATCCATGCCTCCGGCCTTCCCACGGCCTTCGCCAAACACAGGTTCACCTCGCGCCGCGTCATCACCTCCGGTCCCCCGCACGCCACCTCCGCCGGCCCATCCTCCAAATGCCGCACCACGATCTCCGCCACATCCTGCGGGTCGATTGGGTTCGTCTTCGCCTCTCCGCTTCCTATCAGCGGCAAGACCCCCCTCTTCGCCATGGGCAGCAAATCCGCAAACGCGCTGAAGATCCCCGTCGGCCGCACAATCGTGTAGCTCAGCCGCGAGCCCCGCAACATCCTCCCCACCGCTTCGTGCGCTTCCATGTACGCGCACTCCGTATAGTGCGGCGCCGCATGTACGCCTAGGTAAACAAATCGCCGCACCCCCGTCCGCTCCGCCTCTGCAATCAACCCCGCATGGATCGCCGGGTCCACTTCCGAGTACGGCCGCTTGTCTTTTGCCCCTATCGATACGCTCGCCCCCGCGCAGGATACAAAGACCTGATTCCCCTCGCCCAATCCCCGCGCCGCTCCCGGCTGCGTCAGATCGCGGTGCCTCCCGCTCACGGCCTGCACCACGTGCCCCGCCTCCTGCAACAAGCTCAGCACCCGCCGGCCCACTTGGCCGCCTGCTCCCGCCAGGAGAATATTCATACGCTTACTTACGCGGTATCAGCCCCGCCAAATAGCTCTCGTCTCGCTGAAATATTGGTGGCTCCCGGTCCACCGTCCAGCCTCCGTCTTCCCCCCGCCGCACCACGCGCCCGCGCTTAAAATCCACCGCCTCCTTGGCCCAGTTCAACCCCTTCGCATGCAGCAAATCATGCTTCTCGGCCTCGCTCTTCCCCAGCAGCTCCTCATGCGAGTAATGCGCCGACGCCAGCATGTTCAAACTGTTCGCGCTCGCGTCCAATTGCCGCCACACAAAATACTTCTCTACTTCGTCGGCCTGCGGAATCACCAGCACCCGCGCGTCAAACGTGGCCAACCTTTCATTGCCAAACGCCCGCCCAAACGCCGCCGTAAACACGCTCGCCCCCACGCTCGCCATCTTCTGCACGTTCCCGTCAAACCACATCCTCGAGCTCTCCAGCTCAAAGTCCGTTAGCAAAAAAGAATACTCGTCGCTCTGCCCATACGCAAAGCGCGCGCCCAACATCTCCTGGCACAATTCGAGCGCAGCCTCGTCCAGCGCCTCGGCTAGCCTGCGCGAATACGGCCTTTCCAGATTCCGCGTAAACGTATGGAACGCGCGCCCATCCACGCGCAACACCACGTAGGTCCGCCGCGGCACGCTCACCCGCAGCGCATCCTCGTAGTATTCTTTGATGCGTTGCCCCAGGTTGTCCTTCATCTTCGCGTCGTTCTCGATACCAATATTCTCATCTCAGCCGCCTGGAAGCCTTCCGGCCTCGAGGCCCAAACCCTCGCCCACGCCCTCGCCGGCCGCTTTACGCTCCTCGCCAGCAGCGCCACCTGGGCCGAATACCAGGAGGTCCTCTCCCGCCCCAAGTTCGCCTCGAAGCCCAATCTTCTCCCCAGCCTCTATCCCCTCCTCACCTTTGTCGAATCAACCGAACGCCTCACCCTCGCCACCGACGAAGACGATAACCGCTTCCTCGAGCTCGCCCTCGCCGGCCGCGCCGACTTCCTCGTCACCGGCAACCTCAAACACTACCCCCCCTCCCTTGGCCCCACCCGCATCCTCAACGCCCGCCAATTCCTCAACGCCGCCTCCCTTTCCTTTTCCGAAACATCCTAGGTACAATCCGGCATGCGCGGTTCCGCCTCCCTGCTCGAAACCATAGGCGGAGAGGCCGGCGCCAGAATCCTCTCTGGGAACTTCTACGCCCGCGTCGGGCAGGATTCCACCCTCCGCCCCCTCTTTCCCGGCAAGAGCCTCCGCTGCGCCATCGAAGAATTCGCCGCTTTCCTCATCCAGTTCCTGGGTGGAGACGAAACTCAATCTCAAGACCGCTGGTGGCTGAGCCTCCGGGAATCGCACGCCCGTTTTCACATCAGCCCCGCCCAACGCGCCGCCTGGCTCAAACACATGTTCGCCACCCTCGCCGACGCTTCCCTTCCCGAATCCACCCAGGCCGCCCTCCGCCAGTTCTTTCTCGAGAGTTCCGCCTACGTCACCCATCCCACTCTCGACGCCGCCACCCCCCTCGCGCATCCCGAACTCGCCACCCGCTGGGCCGAACAGCGCGCCCTGGACGACACGATTTCGTTGATCTTGGACGCGCGAGACGCCGAGGCCATTCTGCTTGCGGCACGCTTCCGCCCGCGCCCTTCCGTCTTCGTCGGCCTCCTCGCCCGCATGCTCCAAACCGCCCGCCCCACCCTGCTGGACTTCGTTCTCCTTTCCTTGCGCAACGATCCCTCCCTTGCCGCCTGCCGCCATGCCGGCAAGGCCTTGCTCCATTACGCCGCGGGCGCGGGCTCCCTCGAAGCCGTTGCCCTACTCCTCGAACTCGGTTCCGTCCCGGACCTCCTCGATCGCGGTGGCCACACCCCTCTCTACTGCCTTGCCAATGAATGTTCTTCCCCTCAGGGCCCCGCGCTTGTCCACCTGCTCATCGGCGCCGGTGCGGAAGTAAATGCCGCGGGCGGCGTCACGCGCGCCACTCCCCTCCACATGGCCGCCCGCCGTGGCTCGGTCGGCATCGCCGCGGCTTTGCTCGACTCCGGAGCCTCCCTCCACGCGCTTGATCGCAAGGGCGACACGCCCTTACAACGAGCCCGCAACTGCCGCAAGCCCGCCGTCGCCCTGCTACTCGAGCAGCGTGCCGCGCAATTGGTCCTTCCTCCCCGCGATGCTAGACTCATTCGACGTAACCAGCAGTGAACCCAACCAAGGAACCAACTATGGACCTAGCTACGCAACAACCCAATCCCGAGCGCATCTGGTCTCTCATGACCGCCCACCAACAAAGCGCCGCCGTCAAAGCCGCCATCGAACTCGGCGTCTTCAATGCTCTGGGCGACGGTCCCCACAGCGCGGCCTCCCTCGCCGAAAAAGCCGCCGTGCCCGTGCGCGGCATGCGCATCCTCTGCGATTACCTCGCCATCCAAGGCCTCCTCGCCAAGGAAAACGGCCACTATTCGCACACCCCCACCAGCGCCGTCTTCCTCGATAACCGCTCCCCCGCCAGCATGGCCCCCACCCTGCCTTTTCTCCTCAACGACAAAATCTGGAACGCCTCGCGTTGCCTTACGGAAACCATCCGCCAGGGCCACACCGCCCTTGAGGTACCCTTGGCCGGCGACGAAGTCTCCGAGTGGGTCTTGTTCGCTCGCTCCATGCAGCCCATGATGGCCGCGGCCGCCGAGTACATAGCCGACACCGTCATCGCGGGCGGCGCCCCAGCCAAGCTCCTCGACGTCGCCGCGAGCCACGGCCTCTTCGGCTTCGCCTTCCACCGCCGCCTTCCCTCCTGCGAAATTGTCGCCCTCGATTTCCCCAGCGTCCTCGAGGTCACCAGCGAAAACGCGAAGGCCGCCAGCATCCCCATTACGCTCCTGCCAGGCAGCGCCTTCACCGCCGACCTCGGTTCCGGTTACGACGCCGTCCTCGCCACCAATTTCTTCCATCACTTCTCCATCGAAGACAACATCGGCCTCCTCAAGCGCTTCCACGCCGCGCTCAATCCCGGCGGCCGCATCGCCATTCTCGAAATGGTCCCCGACGAAGACCGCTTGACGCCCCTCAACGCCGCCGCCTTCTCCCTCATGATGCTCGCCAACACCCCCTCGGGCGACGCCTACACGTTAAGCGAGTACGCCCACATGCTTGCGGCCTCCGGCTTCGGCCCCCCCGAAATCTCGAACGTCCCCCTGTCGCCCCAACAACTCATCGTCGCCGCGAAGGCCGCTGCTTAACGCTCACACCACTACACACACCAAGCCCGGCGAAATCCGCAACAGATCCTCCGGATCGCTGGTAACGACGGCATCCCCGGCGCTTTCCGCGCAAAGTGCTACCTGCGCATCGGCGATATCGCTTGTTCGCGTGCGCGCCAGCGCCAGTCCGACCGCCGTCGCAGCCGGCCCATCCAAGACAACAATATCCGTGCTCGGCTGCCGGATCAGCCTCGATAATCGCGCTTGCCGCGCCGGGCTTCGCATCGCCTGCGCGAGGGCCGTCGCGGGAATGCGGATTCGCCCTCCCCGCTCCTTGGCCCGCGCTAGCAGTGCAATCACTCGCCGGTCCCCTCGGTCTAGCGCAATCAGCCCTCCCGCGTCGAAGGTCACTCCGGTCATGCGGCCTTCCGGCGCCCTCTGGGAACTTTGCTTCTCGAGGGCGGGGAGAGTATCCGATCGGCCCATTTTCGCTCTTTCTCCGTCAGCGGGCCCCCGCTGCGCTCCAGCGCTTCGCCCAGAATTTCTTTCCACCCGGCCGCATCGGAAAGCGCCACCCCGACCGCATGCTTGATAAAGGCCGAGATGTTAGCCGCCTCTCCGGCGTCCACCAGTGCACGCACTTCCTCGATCTGTGCTTCGTCCAGCGTAATCGTGATTTTCTTGGTGGCCATACCCAACACCATACCACCGGCCCTGCCGCCTACCTCAAAGCGTCTTCAGAAACGCAATCAGATCCTGCCGCTCCTCGACCGAAAGCTTCAGCCCATACTCGTGCCCTTCAATCGGACCCGGCGGCGCCTTGTAGCCCTTCCGCACATAGTCCGCACGCAAGCGCTCCGGATCAAACCATTCTTCGAGCGTATCGGCCCATCCTCCATGCCCAAAGGCATTCCGGTACCACACGCCCCGCAGCGAGGGCACCTTATAAAACCCGGTCCCCCGCCGCGATTTCAACGCGAGCGTCGTGTCGGTCCCCACCACCACATCCAAAATCGCATCCGTCTTGCGCAGCTCCTCCGGCACCCGAAATCCCCGCGCCGGCGTCAGCATATTGTTTGTATACAGCGGGGGCGTATGGCAACCTCCGCAGCCCTGCTGCGTGAAAATCTTCTGCCCCCGCCGGGTGCGCTCGTCAGTCCGATTCGGATTCGGCGGCGGCTCCAACGAATACAGGTACAGCCCCAGCGCGTACAACTGCTCGTCGCTATACCGTGTGCCGGGCTCCGAGCTAAAACCTGTCCGCCCTGAGCTGGGCTGAAAGTCCCCGTAGTGCGCCAGCGTGTCCAAACCCTGGTTCGTCACCGCATAGCGCGCCAAATCTCCAATCGATCGATGTCGCACCAATCCAGTCGAATCCAGATACTTACGATCGCGGATTCCAATCAACGAAGGAATGTGCGGAGGCTCCGCGCTGCTCGTCCCCTGCCGGGCCAGCACCCCGCTGCGGCTGGCTTCCAATTGCCGCACCACTGCTTCGCGGGTTAGGGACTCGTTAAACTTCTCTCGACTTTCAATCCACGGCGCGCCGAACAGAATCCACCTTTGTTGCTGTCTTCGCGCCAGCGCCTCCGGTGTCGCCTCTCTGGCTCGCTTCAGGACCTCGGCGTCCACTGGAAAGTCGACCACCCCCTGTGCCCCGGCCAGTAGAGTCCCATCCGGCATCACCCGCGTATGGCAACCCGCGCAGGCGTTAATGCCCACTTCCAGCACACCCTTCTTCCGGATGATGTACTGGTTACCGGGAACGAAAGGCGGCAAAATGCCATCCTTGCCCGGCTTCAACGGCGTCGGAAAAAATAGACCCTTCTCCGGCACGGGAAAAAGCAGCGGCTCATGCTCAAACACCAGCTTGCCCGCCGCAATCCAATCCGCCTTCGTCTTCAGCTTGGCCGGATCAAACACAATCTCCGGCTCCCGCTGCTTTAACCAATCGAGATACCCCGCGGGCTCCCGCCCCGGCTCGTACATCGGATAGGTCCGGTAAATCGGGCGCACCTTCAGCTTGTAATACTCCTCCGGCGTCATGTAGCGTGGCGAGCGGTCCCGCTGCGCCAGCGGCACCTCAAAGCGTTCCAGCTCGTGTTCGTCCCAGACCTTCGGAATCTCCGGCCGGAACGTCTGCCCGCCGGCCATCATCGCGCCGAGCAATACCCCGGCCGCCAGCGTTCGCTTCATCGCTAGTCCAGCTTCGCCGGCTCGGCCGTCCCGTAATACAGCGCGTTGAAGAACAACTTGAACGTCCCGTGCGGCTGCGCCCGGAAGATCACCTCCGGCCCATAGAGAAATAACTTCCCTTCCCCCACCTTGGCCTCGGCCACCGCCACGCCGCCTTCGAGATAATGCTGTCCCCACGCCCAACCGCTGCGCAACGGTTTCGCATTGTCAAACCAGGCCACCGGCTTCACATCCTTAAGCGACGCCTCGGGCTTCAAATCAAACACCGGGCTGTCGTCGAAGAACACATCGATCTTCTTCTCCAGTCCATAGGCCAGCGGATTCGTGTTGTCCACCGCCACTTCCAGAATCGATCCCGGAATGTAGTACTTCTCGTTCGGCAGCCGCCGCTCCGTCCCGTTCGCCAATCGCTCCACTAACTTATCGCCCACCGGCAAACCCAGCATCTGCGCCAGCGCCGTCGAAGATCCAATCGTCAACACCGTTCCGCCGCTTTCAAGAAAGCGTTGGAGCTGCGGTACTGTCTTCTCGCGCGTCACGCGTCCCTGCCGCGCCTGCCACTCCGGCAACAAATTCGCGCTCGCCGCCGGCGTTCCACCCGGTCCGCCAAAACGGCCACGCTCGCTGATCGCCCCCGTCACAAACACCAGCACGTCGAACTTCGTCCGCAGCTCCCCTTGATCAAGCGTCGGCGGATACACCACCTCAAACGGGAACTGAAATTGCTCCAGCAGCCAACGCGTCCAGCCCGACGACATCGATCCACCCACCGTATCCCACAACCCAATCCGGATCGGCTTCAGCTTCAGCGCCTCGCCCTTCGGCTTCTCCGCCGCCGCCTTGGCCACCACGCCCGCCGCCGCCACCGCCGCGTCCACGTTCTTCTTCGTCGTCGCCTTGGCCGGCACCCAGATCGTGCCCGCGCCGTCCTTTAGCCAGTAAACGTCCTCGCCCGCCTTCAGCAGTTGATTAATCGCCTTGAAGCTGTCGTTGATTTGATGGCTCAACAGGTAGCCCGCCGCCCCCGTGCCCTCCACGCGCCCCGCCGGCATCGGCGCTTCGCCCGTCAGCCTCTGGAAAGGCCCGTCAAAGGCCTCCAGCACCCGGTCGAACTTCACGCCCATCTGATACGCCAATGTCCAGCCCGCGCTGTCATAAGGCGCAATCGGCGGCCCGCCCGGAAAGCGAAACTCGTTCGGATAGTTCTGCGGTTCAAACAAATCCAACAAATGCGGCCGGAATGCCTGCGCACTCTTGAACACAATCGATCCCTTCGGATACTGCTTGCCCGCCGCCTGGAAGTCCGCCGTCGCCACGTGCGCCACGATGCCCGTCGATTGCAGCGTCCGCGTAAACTTCACCGCCGTCGGAAAGTCCGGCTGATTGGCGCTCAAGATGTAGCCCCGCGCGTCGCGCCATTCCGGCTTCAGCAACTGCTCGTAGTAGCTCATTGCCGCCACGCCCCCAAAACGTCCTTCGCCGCCCGCCGCTCCCTTGCGGTCCTTTTCAATCTGCTCGTTCAACCAATCGATCCGCTTCGGCAGCATCGTCCAGTTGTCCTTGTTGCCCTTCTCAATGCCGTTCTTGCCCATCGTGTAGATGTTGTAGAGCAGGTCTTCCTTGTGCTTCGAGGCATAATCCAAAATCGCCCGGTTCGCCGTGATCGAATAGTCGATCGATTGCTGAAAGTGCCACTTCTTCTGCGGCGCGATCGGAAATGGCGTCGTCTTGTTCTGCAGCATCCGCGACGGCACAAAGGGGATATCCATCGGCGTCGGGTTCCCCGTCATCTCTGTCAAAATCCCAATGATGTTGTGATAATTCGCCGTCGTGCGCAGCCCGCCGTTGTACCACACCGAAAAGCTCGCGCCTTCCCGCGTCGTCGCCCCCGGCTTGCCTTCCCGCGCAAAGCGCGCATGCATCGCCGCCCCCACCTGGTCCACGCCAATCATCAGCAAAGGTTCGTACAGGTAGCTGGCCGGATCGCGGAACGGCGGACAAAACAGCACCGTGCCCGCCGGACCCGACTGGTGATGGTTATACAGAATCTGCGGCACCCATTCCAGATACAACTGCCGGTTGATGTTCTTCGTCTCCGCTTGCGTGCTCATGTAGAAGTCGCGGTTGTTATCGTGCCCCACATACTTCTGGTACAGCCGCTCGGGCGTATAGCGCCGCTTGGTCGGGTCCGCGTTCCGCATGTAATTGCTCGATACCAGTTCCATCCCGTCCGGGTTTGCGTGCACCAGCAGAATCACGCACTCCTTTAACATCCGCAGAGTTTCCTCGTCCGTGCGGCTTACCATCTGGTAAATCATCTCCGTCAACTGCGCCGCGCCCAGCACCTCGCTCGCATGCAGCCCCCCATCGATCCACACCACTGCCTTGCCTTCTTTTGCCAGCGCCTTGGCCTGCTCGTCGCTCAGCCCTTCCGCGTACGCCATCCGGCGCGAAATCTCCTTCAGCCGGTCTAGCTTTTGGATGTTCTCCGGCGCCGACACCACCGCCATATACTGCGTCCGCCCCTCTTCGCTCTTGCCGATCTCCACCAGCTTCATCCGGTCGGACTCCTGCGCTAGCTTCTTCACGTACGTCTCAAACTGCGTGTAAGTCGCCAGAAAATAGTCGTCCCCCATGTTGGAGCCGAATTGCTCCTTGGGAGTAGTGATCTTCCGTTGGGCCGTAAGCGGAACCAGCGTCACGGCCACCAGCGCGGCCACTGCGAATAAGCGGGTCAACTGCATATCACGAGATTGTCGCCTGAATCCCCCCGGCTATGCAACCTCTCAGCCTTTCGAAATCAGGCCTTTGGCTGGTCGTCTTCGTCGTCTTCGTCGAAGTCTTCCTCGTCGAAATCTTCTAGATCGTCCTCGCCCGGCTCAAGATCCTCATCGCTGAAAACCGCGTCCACCGCCTCATGCACCCGGTCGATCGCCTCGTCCACGCTCATATCCTCGGCGTCCAGAATCTCCAGTTCCCCGTCGCCCCAGGGAATCCACCGGATCATAAAGCGGTCGTTCGGATAGCCCTTGAACAGCAGCAGCCCCGGCACCCCCAACGCGCACGCCGCATGCCCCCCCGCCGAGTCGTAGCCGATAAACAAGGAACTTGCGTTGATCTCCGTCGCAAACTCCTTAAAGCTCCCGTAATAGGGCGTCACGCTCCCCGTCTCGCTATTCTTCACCTCGGCAATGGCGCGATGCACCCGCTCGGCTTCTTCTCCGCCCGCCCCCGTATCCACCAGCACGTTTAGTCCACGGTCCACCAACAGTTGCAGCAGCCGCCCTTCAAACGGCCACGCCAGCGCCTTTTCCGGATTCTCGCCCACCCCCAGACTAATCGTCACGTCGAATCCTTCCAGCCTGTCTTCCACCGCCACAATCGGCATGTGGATCGGCACCTCGAAGGTCTGCGTCACCCATCGTTCGGTCATCTCCCCCAGCGGCATCTCTTCCTCGGCCCACCAGCTTCGCGACTCGAAGAAGTAATAGTTCTCCTCCTCGCCCAAAGGCAGCAGGCCCAATTGGCTCAGGCGGCTGTCCGGATCGATGATCAACGCGCCCGGCTTCGCTAACACGCGCGCCAGCTCCGGATACACCGACAGCCTCTGCCGCAGCGTCCCGCTTCGCTTGTATTGCACCTCCACCAGTTCTAGCGCCAATTCCGGTTCAAACAACTCCCAGTTCTTGCGCGGTCCCACAAAGTGCACCTTGGCCTTGGGGAAATGCGTAAACGCCGCCCGCAAGATCCGGCTCGTAATCGCAATGTCCGCCCCAATCGTGATCCGCGACAGCACGTACACGTCCTTCACGCTCGCCGGGTTCTCGGAATACTTGCGCGGCCGCCGGATCCGCATAAAGCGCTCAATCAACCGCGTCGCCTCCAGCTCCGGCATCGCCGCCTCGATCACTCGCGCAAAGATGTGCACGTAGGAGTTCACCAGACGGAATTCAAAGCGGTCCGCCAGCGGCTCCACTAAATCGCGGAACAACGCCGCAGACCCTTCTTCGCTGTCCAGCGCCTCGGCGATCACCCGCTCTACCAGTTCATCCGGCTCCCGCTCGCCTGCCAGGATGATCGCCGCCAGTTGGCTAGCCGAAGTATTTGCCAACGATAATCTCCAGTTTCTCCCTCGTCGCCGCGGGCACGGTCTTCTTGTCGGTAATGATCGCGTTCTTCAGCGCGTTCTTGCAGCTGCATTCCCCCGGCGCCCCCATCGCCTCCACCGCAAAGCGCACCACCTTGGCCGCGTTCTCGGCGTTCTTCATCAGCGTCCCGATAATCTGCTCCACCGTTACCGCGTCGTGCTCCGGGTGCCAGCAGTCGTAGTCCGTCACCATGGCCACCGTCGCGTAACAGATCTCCGCCTCGCGCGCCAGCTTCGCCTCCTGCAGGTTCGTCATCCCGATTACGTCCATGCCCCAACTGCGGTACACATTGCTTTCCGCCTTGGTCGAAAATGCCGGCCCTTCCATACACAAATACGTCCCGCCCTTCTTCGCCACCACTCCGGCCCGCGCGCAGGCCTCCGCCGCCACGTCCATCAATTGATGGCAAGTCGGCTCGGCAAAGCTTACATGCGCCACCAGCCCCTCCCCAAAAAACGTGCTCGTCCGTCCCATCGTCCGGTCGAAGAATTGGTCCGGAATCACAAAATGCTCCGGCTCGTGCTCCTGCTTCAAGCTCCCCACCGCCGACAAACTCAAAATCCGCTCCACGCCCAGCTTCTTGAATCCCCAAATATTCGCCCGAAAATTGAGCTCGCTTGGCGTAATCCGGTGCCCCTTGCCGTGCCGTGCCAGAAACGCCACGCTCTTGCCCCCAAGTTTCCCCACCACGTAGGGGTCCGAAGGTGCGCCGAAGGGCGTCTCCATCGCCACTTCCTCCGTCGCCTCAAAGCCCGGCATCGCGTACAATCCGCTGCCCCCGATGATCCCTGTCTCGATTTTCAAGTCTTAGTTTCTCTCCTCAATTAGTTCTAGCAGCACTCCGCCCGTACTGGCCGGATGCACAAAAACATAGCGATGCCCGCCCGCGCCCACGCGCGGCTCGTTCAGGATTCTCGCGCCCTCTTCCTTCAGCCTCGCCGCCGCCGCCTCCAGGTCCGGCACCCGCAGCGCGATGTGATGCAGGCCCGCTCCGCGCTTGGCAATGAATTTGGCGATCGTGCTTTCCGCTTCCGTCGCCTCCAGCAGTTCCAAACGGCTCTCTCCCGCTGGCAACATCGCCGTATGCACGCGCTCGCCCTCCACCGTTTCCCGCTCGCCCACAGCCATCCCCAGCGCGTCCCGGTAAAACGACAGCGCCCCGTCGATGCTCTCCACCGCAATCCCCAAATGATCGATCGCAAACGGCGCCCGGTGGGCCGCCAGCTTCGGCTTCCAGTTGGCCGCCACCGCGAAGTACCGGGTCACCTGACGCCACACTTCCGCCACCCCCACCCCATCCGCCGCCACCGTCTTCAACACCGGCGCGCGCCCCTCCACCTCGGCCTCAATCTCGGCAAACAATTTCTCCGCGCCCTTTTGGTCCGCCTTGTTGATCACAAAGAGATCGGCAATCTCCATGATGCCCGCCTTCAGCGCCTGCACCTCGTCGCCTTGCCCCGGCGCCAACACCAGCACGATGCACCCCGCCAGGCGCGCCACCTCAATCTCGTCCTGCCCCACGCCCACCGTCTCCAGCAGCACCACGTCGAAGCCCGCCGCGTCGAACAAGGTCACCAATTGCTTGGACGTGGGCGCCAGTCCCCCCACCGCCCCGCGCGTCGCCATGCTGCGGATAAACACGCCCTCGTCGGCGTGATGCTGCTGCATCCGGATCCGGTCCCCCAGCACCGCCCCTCCACTTCGGTGGCTCGACGGGTCCACCGCCACCACCGCTACCCGCAGCCCCGCTTGGCGAATCTCCCGCACCAATCGATCGCTAAACGTACTCTTGCCCGCCCCCGGCGGTCCCGTCACCCCTACGATCCTCGCCTTGCCCGCACGCGCCTCCACGTCCCGGTACCACGTCCCCGGGTGCCCGGCCTCCAGCAAGGTCGCCGCCCGCGCAATCGCCCGCCGCTCCCCGGCCACTATCGATGCCGCAAAATCCGTCATCCCGCCTTCAGCACCTGCCGCGCAATCACTAAGCGCTGGATCTCGCTCGTCCCTTCCCCAATCGTCATCAGCTTCACGTCCCGGTAAAATTTCTCCACCGGATAGTCCTTGATGTAGCCGTAGCCCCCGTGAATCTGCACCGCTTCATTGGCTACCTCGACGGCGATCTCGCTCGCATACAACTTCGCCATCGCCGATTGCTTGGTCACCGCCTTGCCTTGGTCCTTCATCCATGCCGCCTGCATCGTCAACAATCGCGCCCCCTCGATCTGCGTCGCCATATCCGCCAACTTATGCTGAATCGCTTGAAACTCGCTAATTGGCCGCCCAAACTGCTTCCGCGTCTTTGCATACCCTAGCGACGCGTCAAAGGCGCCCTGCGCGATTCCCACGCTTAGCGCCGCAATCGAAATCCTGCCTCCGTCCAAAATCCGCAGCGCATCGATAAAGCCTTCCCCCGGCGTCCCCAGCAGTTGCCCCGCGCCCAACCGGCAGTTCTCAAACACTACCTCGCCCGTCGCCGAGCTCCGCATCCCCAGCTTGTTCTCTTTCTTGCCCAGCCGGTAGCCCGGCGTCTCGCGCTCAATCAAAAACGCCGAAATGCCGTGATGGCTCGAACTCCGGTCCGTCACCGCCATGGCCACACACAAATCCGCGTAGTGCGCGTTGGTCGTAAACGTCTTCGCGCCGTTGAGCACCCAACCCTCTCCCTCCGGCACCGCCTGCGTCCGCGTGCCCCCTGCATCGGAACCCGCCTCGGGCTCCGTCAGGCTCCAGCAACCGATCCATTCGCCACTGGCCAGCCTCGGCAGATAGCGCCGCTTCTGCTCCTCGCTCCCCGCTACGTATAGGTGGTTGGCACACAACGAATTGTGCGCCGCCACAATCAGGGCGAAAGACGGGTCCACCCGCGCCAGTTCCTCAATGATCAGCGCGTACTCGATGTAGCCCAGCCCCGCGCCTCCGTACTCTTCCGGAAAAATGATCCCCAGCAAACCCAGGCCCGCGGCTTTCTTCACCGCCGCCAGCGGAAACTCCTGCGCTTCATCCCACTCAAGCACATGCGGCAAAAGCTCCGCGGTCGCGAAGTCCCTCACCATCTTGCGCAATTCGTTTTGTTCCTCGGTAAAGGCAAAATCCATGGCACCTCCAGACTATCGCGCCGCCGGCTGCTGCTAAAATCGGTCTTCCACGATGAATGCCGTTAGCCCCGAAAATGTGGGCCAGCTTTGCGAGTTGCTCCGGGATTGCCAACACGACAAACGTTCCCTTGAACTCTTCGGTGGCGGCTCCAAGCGCCGCCAGGGCGGTCCGGTCTCGGCTTCCCTGCGCGTTGAAACATTCAAGCTCAATCGTGTTTTGGCCTACGATCCCCGCGATCTCACCATCAGCGTCGAAGCCGGCCTCCCCTGGAACGACCTCGACCGCCTCACCGCCGAAAAGGGCCAAATGGTCGCCCTCGATCCCCCCTTTGCCGCCCAAGCCACAGTCGGCGGCGTCCTCGCCGCCAATTCCAGCGGCCCGCGCCGCCGCCTCTACGGCACCGCCCGCGATCTCGTCATCGGTATGCACTTTGCCACCCTCCAAGGCAAGCTCGTGCAATCCGGCGGCATGGTCGTCAAAAATGTCGCCGGCCTCGATTTCGCCAAACTCCTCATTGGTTCCTTCGGTACCCTCGCCGCGATTGCCGTCGTCAACTTCAAGCTCACGCCCCGCCCCGCCGCCCAGCAAGTCTTTCTCTTTCGCGCCCCCCAACCCACCGGCGTCTTCCTCGCCCGCAACCGCCTCCTCGAAAGCGTCCTCCAACCCGTTGGCCTCGACGTCCTCAACCCGGCCGCCAGCGAAAGCCTCGGCCTCGGCGCCCATTGGTCGCTTTTGGTCGAAGCCGCCGGCAGCCCCGCCGTTCTCTCCCGCTATGAAAAAGAACTTGCCGGCTTTGAAAAGATCGACTCCTCCTTTTGGACCCGCCTCCGGGATTTCACCCCCACCTACCTCGCCGCCCATCCCCAAGGCCACGTGCTTCGCCTTAGCCTGAAGCTCCGCTCCATGGAAAGCGCCCTCGCCCAACTTCCCGCTGACTCCTCCATCGTCGCCCGCGCCGGCAACGGCGTCGCCTACGTTCATACAAACTATCTCTTGCCTCTCCCTCCCGGCCTCACCGGCGTCGTCGATTTTGCCCCCATCGAGCGCCCCGCCCCGGATCAGCTCTGGCCTTCGCCCGGCTCCGACTTCTTTCTCATGGAAAAGATCAAACAACTCCATGACCCCGATCATCTGCTTAATCCTGGGAGACTCTATGGCCGCCTCTGAACCCGTCATCGCTGACCTTGCCGGCAGCGTCCGCTCCGGCCGCCACCCCGACGCCCCCGCCCAAAAAGACCTCGACAAGTGCGTCCACTGCGGCCTCTGCCTGAACGCCTGCCCCACCTACCGCGAGCTGGGCGTGGAAATGGATTCCCCCCGCGGCCGCATCTACCAGATGGTCCAAGTAGCCACCGGTGCCGCCCCCCTGGACGGTCCCTACCTCGAACACATGGACCTCTGCCTCGGCTGCCGCGCCTGCGAAACCGCTTGCCCCTCCGGCGTCCAATACGGCAAACTCATCGAGGCCGCCCGCACCGAAATCCAGGCCCAAATCGTCAAAACTTTCCCTTGGAAGCAAATCGAAGGTTTCGTCTTCTCCACCTTGCTCTCCACTCCCTGGTTGCTGCGTGTCTTCGGCTTCCAGATGTGGCTCTACCAGAAGTCCGGCCTCGAGTCCCTCGTGCGCGCGACTGGCCTGCTCCAGCTGCTGGGCCCCTTGGCCAAAATTGAACACCTCACGCCCCAGGCCCAACTGCCCACCTTCTTTTCCCAGTACGGACGCACCTTCCCCGCCGAAGGCCCCCGCCGCTATCGCGTCGCCCTGCTCGGCGGCTGCATCGCCAACGTCTTCTTTGCCCGCTTGCATGAGGCCACTGTCCGCGTCCTCCAAAAGAACGGATGCGAAGTCGTCGTCCCGGCAAATCAAACCTGTTGCGGCGCCCTTCACGCCCACGCCGGACGCCGCGAGGAAGCCCGCGCCCTGGCCCGCCAAAACATCGACGCTCTCACAGACTCGGGCTTCGACGCCATCATTTCCAATACCGGCGGCTGCGGCGCGACGCTCAAGGAGTATCACGAACTGCTCGAACACGACCACGCCTATGAGTCCAAGGCCCACCGCTTCGTGTCCCTCCTAAAGGACGTCAACGAATTCCTTGGCAACCTCGAGCTCAACCCTCGCCTGGGCCCCGTTCCCCGCCGTGTCACCTACCAGGACTCCTGCCATCTCTGTCACGGCCAGAAAATCAAGGTCCAACCCCGCAAGCTCCTGCGCTCCATTCCCGGCCTCGAATTCGTCGAAATGCCCGCCAGCGACGTCTGCTGCGGCTCGGCCGGAATCTATAACATCGTCCAAAACGAAATGGCCGAAGAAATCCTCTCCTCGAAGATGCGCAATGTAAACTCGGTCGCCCCCGATGCGATTGCTTCTTCCAACCCCGGCTGCATGATCCAACTCGCCGCCGGCGCCAAGAAGCATGGCACAGAGAAGCTAAAGGCCTCCGCTCAGCCCGTCCAGCACATCGTTGAGTTACTCGACGAGAGCTATCGTAACTACCGCGCCTGACCAATCTAGCGGCCGGCCGCTTTCCATTGAAAACACAGTCCGTAGCCATCCGGGTCCCGTAAGTACATCTGCTTCATTCCATAGGGGGCCAATCTTGGTGCCTCCACCTCGACGCCGCGCTCCACTAAAACCCGGTAGGCGGCATCGACATCCGGGCAACCCAAAAAAAGACAGGTATCCCCGTGCGAGGCTCGGCGTGCCGCATCCATCGGCACGGGCCGCTCCTCGTCGGTCTCGTACGCGCTATTCAACATCACCTCGACATCCCCCAGCCGCAGCCACACCCAATGAAACGCATCCCCGGCCAAGTCGCCAGAGTGACCAATGATTTCAAAGAACAGTTGGTCTCGGTAGAAGCGCACGGACGTCGGCATGTCGTATACCTGTAAGAGCGGCGCCAAGCCGCGCACTGCAATCGCCATAGGCACAATGTATCCCAGGCATCCATAGAGAAAACTGTAGGGAAAACCGTAGGGAATACTGTAGAGAAAAAGGGCCGCTCGCGCCTACTGCGCCAGCGGCCCCCAGAGAAGCTACTTCTTCATCTCGCTTTGCATCACGGCGATGCTCTTACCCGTTACATGGTCCACCACTTCGAGCGATGCCGAAGCGAACTCGCTGTCGCCGATGATCATGCCGTCCGGGCTGCCCACCACCTCCACCGCCACGCGCACCTGTACGCGCGAGCCGCCGGAATTCACCCGCGCTTCACCGCCGCTCAGATCCACATAACGGATCTGTTTGGGGCGCACCGTCAAGCGCTCCTCCTTGAGCATTTTGCCTTCCGTATCGTAATAGCGAACGTCGATCCAGAGCGGCTCCACGTCGTTCTGCGTCACGCTCACCCGTGCGCTGTCGGTCGGTGTCAATCCCACCACTCCTAGATTGCGCTCTTTTGCCGAGGCGCCCAGGGCCGCTCCGAGCAATGTTGTTATTAGTAAAAAGTGTTTCATGGTTTCCTCTCATTCCGGCTTCAAGCCGGCACAATAAGGAACGCGCTAGAGTCATTCGGCGAGTATCTCGGTCCGTAACGAATGACTTCTTCTTGAATGTTTCCTGATCTCTTCCTGAGGCGAACTTATGATCCAAGTAGATCCACAAACTCCGCGATATCTTGCACAAAACGTTCCGGCTCCTCCCAATGGAGTGAGTGCCCCCCGGCCGGATATACCCGCAACGCCGCCTCCCGGATCAGCCGCCGCAGCCGCTCCTGTTCATCGCGCCCGCAAAAGACGTCTTGCTCCCCCCACAGCAGCAGTGTCGGCGCGGCGATGCGCCGGGTCTCCTTCGTAAAGTCCTCTTCCAGGAAGTTGGCGAAGCATTCACGCCACACCCGCGCGGGTGTCTTCCTGCTCTCGGACACCACCAGATCCACGAAGCGAGGCGCCACGAAGCCCGCGATCGCACTCAACTGGAACTCGCGCGCTAGCTTGGGGTCGATGGGATCTTCGATACGACTGATCTCCTGGTCCCAGAATTCCCTTACCGCTTCATTGCCCCGGATCGTGGCAAAGCCCGCCTCCAGCACTAGCGCGGCTACCCGCTCCGGGTGATCGAGGGCAAAGCGCTGCCCGACAAGCGTGCCCATGGAATGACCCACCAACACGGCCCGATCCACTTCCAGTGCATCGAGGACACCTAGCAGGTCGTCCGCAAAGTCCCCATAGCTATATCCGCTCTCTGGCTTGGAGGAGTCGCCGTGGCCCCGCTGGGTATAGGCTATGGCCCGCCAGTGCGGCGGCAGGTACGGCCAGACCGGCTCAAAGGATCGCCACGAATCGGTGACACCATGCAGGAAAACGACGGGCAAGCCGCGCTCGCGCCCGTGGGTGACCGTTTCCAGTTGCAGCCCAGTGGGCAGCGTGAGTTGTTCCAGAGTCGCCATCATGAAAAAAATTAGGGGGAAGCGGCGCTCTCTCTTTCGCCGCTTCCCCCGCTTTCTTCGGGTGGGAAGAAAAGGTTGTCACTGGACTAGGTCCGTTTAACTACTCACCTAGATACGCGCCGGATGCCTTCAATTCAGGTCATCGGGCGAGAACTTTTTTTTCGGCCCCCGAGGTATGCGCCTAAGGCCAGCGCCAGCGCAGCCAGCCAAATCCCCTGCACCCAGAACGGGTTCCGGAATCGTAGTTCCAGCTCCACCGGCCCGCTGCGCCCCGGCTTCAGGTAAAGGTGCCCCAGCCCGTCGGCGGCCTTGGCCACGCGCTGTCCCGCCACCGTCGCTACCCAGCGCGGGTCGTAAGCGATCTGTGTGCTCAGCACATCGTCTTCCCTGACTTCGGCCCGGATCCGCGCGCGGCTCGGAGAGAGCCATTTAAGCATTCCCCCATTGCAGGTCACGCCCTCCAGCGCCCGCGCCTAGCGCAGCACTAGTCTTCGCGCCATATTGCCAATAGTGCCGCTCCAAACCAGGGTAGACCCATTCGATGGAGTCCAGTTGATTTGTAAACGCAAGCCCGGCCCACTTCGCGCACACCCAACAGTTCAGCGCGATCAGGATCGCGCCCGCAGCCCAAAGCCTTATCGTCCACCCGCTTGAATCTGGACCAGCTCTTCTTCCTTTTTAGGCAAGGCCGCCGCCTTCAAGGTTTGCGGGTCGCGCCAAAAGTCCATCATGGAGGTTTGGTGCACGCAACTGACCGTGCAGTTCGGCGCGCAGCCCTTGGCCGTGTTGTACTCGCGCCGCACGTCTTCCAGGCGATATTGCTCAATCGGAACGCCGGGATAACCGCGCTGCTGCGAACAGTAATGCACCAGGCCGTCTTCGCAGATGTACATGTAGCGGGCCCCAGCACGGCATTTCCAATCGTTGGGGCGGCCCTCCGCGATGGCTTCCTGGAAGTGGTTCAAGCGGGCGTAGCTGCGTTTCGATAAGGCGCGGATGCGATGGAAGACGTCTCGTTCGGCCTCTCCCAACGGCCGTAACTGTCCGCTGCCGTCGTGGATGATGCCCACCGTGGAACTGAGCCCCAGCGCATGGGCGCGCGTGGCGATGACAAAGGCGTCTTCCGGATTCTTGATGCCCCCGCCGACGACACTATTGATGTTCACGTGAAAGAGAGAGTGTTCGGCCAGCCATTGGAGCTTTTTGTCGAGGACCTTTAAGCTCTTCTTGGAAACTTCGTCCGGCGTTAGATTGTCGATGGATATTTGGAGGTGATCGAGACCAGCGGCATTGAGGCGTTCGATGCGTTCGACATTGATGAGATAGCCATTGGTGATCAGGCCCGCGATGGCGCCGATACTTTTGATTTCGCGGATGATCTCATCGAGATCCGGATGAAGGAGCGGCTCGCCGCCGCTGATGGTCACGAGAGTCGCGCCTAAGCGGCCAAGATTCTGGATGCGGGCTTTCATCGCCTCGAGCGGAACGGGGTTGGAAAAGTCGTCGTATTCGTTACAGTAGCCGCAATCGATGTTGCAACGGCGGATCGGCACGATGTGCGCTTGCACAACGTGGTCCGTGCTTAGAAGCCCTTTCGCGACGAGGCGAAGTTCTCGTACTAGGCGAAAGGACGCGGCCATTTGCCGCTGGACGCGGAAGCTGAGGGAGGGCATTCGCCTGAACTTCTAATTGTACTCGAAGGCAGGTCCGGGCTGAGACAAAAAAGTGGACTTTCGAGGACAATAGGTACATGCGTGCTGCCCTATTGCTTCTTCTGGTCTTGCCGGTCGTTTTACCCGCTCAGCCGCTGCAGCAGAAACTGCGGCCGATTCTGAACGCGAACCCGCGGGTGCATTGGGGGATCCTGGCGGTGCAGGCCAAATCGGGCCGCGTGCTGGCCAGAGTGAACGATCAGCAATTCTTCATTCCGGCGTCCAATACCAAGCTCTTCTCGACCGCCTTGGCGCTCCAGGCTTTAGGCCCGGACTACCGCTTCTCGACCAAAGTGCTCGCGGCCGCGGAGCCAAGCCCGGACGGGACCATCGCGGGCGATTTGGTGCTTTACGGCGGCGGCGATCCATCGCTCTCGGCGCGCCGTTATCCCTACCAGCGGGAAGAGCCGTTTGGGCCCGATCGACTGGAACCCTTGCGCGGGCTGGCCCGGCAATTGAAGGAGCGGGGGGTGAAGAAGGTGATGGGCAAGTTAATCGGCGACGATACCTGGCACGAGCACGACCCGATCCCTACGGGCTGGGGGGCGGACGATGGCCTATTTGAATACGGGGCGCCGGTCAGCGCGCTCAGCTTCAACGACAATACGGTCCACCTGAAGGCGGATGCGGCGACGGTGGTCTTCGACCCCGCGGTGCCGCACTTTACGGTGCGCAACCGGGCCATCGCCGGAGAACGACGGCGCGTCCGGGTGCAAAGGCCGCCGGGCAGCAACCAGATCCAGATCAGCGGCGCGCTCGGATCGGACGGGGCGCCATACGCGAACGACTTCGCCGTGGAAGACCCGGCGCTCTTTGCTGCCCAAGCCTTTCGGGTAGCGCTCGAGGCGGAAGGTATCGCGGTGGCGGGCGAGACCGAGGCGAGGCATGAGGCACCGACCGCGCTCGAGGCGGTGGAACTGGCGCGCCGGGATTCCCCGCCCCTCGTCGAGATCCTGCAAGTGGTGGACAAGGAGAGCCAGAACCTGCACGCGGAACTGGTTAGGCGCGAGGCCGAGAAGCGGCTGAAGCTGGCGGACTTTCTGACGCAGGCCAAGATCAATGCCGAAGAGGAGACCTATCTATTGGACGGGAGCGGGCTGTCGCGGCAGAACCTGGTGAGCCCTCGGGCGGTGGTGGCGCTGCTGCGGCATATGTGGTTGAGCCCGGCCCGGGATCAGTTTCGGGCGATGCTGCCGATCGGGGCCGAGGACGGCACGTTGCGGCGGCGCTTCGAAAAGAATCCGCGAGCCAAGCGCATACAGGCAAAGACCGGCACACTCTCGCATGTGGCGGCTTTGGGCGGCTATGCGGAATCCAGGCGCTACGGGACAATCGCCTTTCAGATTGTCGCCAACAACTACAACGAACCGAGCGCCAAGGTCCGGAAGGCGATCGACGACCTGGCTCTGCTCTTGGCCCAGTGACATGATCCGGGTGCTCATTGCCGACGACCATCCCTTGCTTCGCCGGGGCATGGCGCAGGTGCTAGGGGCGACCGGGGAGATCGAGGTAGTGGCCGAGGCGGATTCGGCAGAGGCCGCGCTTCAGGCTCTGGCCAAGGCGGAGGTGGATGTCGCGGTCCTCGATGTGAACATGCCCGGGCGAAGCGGCCTGGAAATCGTACCCGAGATCCGCGAGCTCTATCCGCGGACGGCGATCCTGATCCTGAGCCAATACCCGGAGGAGCAACTGGCGGTGCGGGCGATCCGGGCGGGAGCCTCGGGCTATCTAACAAAAGAAAGCGCGCCCGATTTGCTGATCAGCGCGGTGACCAAGCTGGCGCAGGGACGGCGCTATCTGAGCGAAAACGTCGCGGATCTATTGGCTACGCGCGTTTCCTCATCTGGCGGGCAGCCGCACGAGACTCTGAGCGACCGCGAGTACCAGGTGCTGTGCCTGATTGCGAGCGGCAGGGGGGTCACCGAGATTGGGGCGCAATTGAACCTGTCGCCGAAGACCGTCAGCACGTACCGGGCGCGGATTCTCGAGAAGATGGGGCTTGAGTCCAACGCGGAGCTGACGCGCTACGCCCTGCAAAACCGGCTGGTGGACTAGGGCCTGTAGGAAAAAGGCGGACAAGATAATCCGCGCGGACCCGATAGGCAGAATGGATGGCCTAGCGCACACTGTAGTTGGTCGCTATGCAGACTGCCCTCGTCCTCAGTCCGCGTCCCGTTTGGAAAGCAGCGATCGAAGAGTTAGTGCGATCCGCGCTGCCCGGTTGCGAAGTTTTGACCGAGAGCTGCGCAGATGCTGACGTAGTTGTGCTGGACCTGGACCACGGGAAGGCGACGACCTGGAAAGAACTCGTCCTTTTGTTGGAAGGGCGCCGCGAAACCACGGTGGTGGTGTTAAGCGAGCACGCCACAGCGAGACGTCGGGCGCTGGGTTGCGGCGTCGAGGCGGCCTTCGACCCGCAACTAGAAACGGCGGCGCTTGTCTTCTTCCTCCAACAATGTTGTAGGAACAACGAGGACAACGTAGGCGAATCCGACGGACGCGAAAATCGTCCCGCAGTGGATGCCGAAGTGGTTATGGATACTTCATGCTCGGTATTGTGAGCCGTAAAAAGGTCCTCGTGGTGGACGACGACCGCGTCAATTTAACCGTCGCTAGCCGGATGCTGGCCAAGTTGGGGTGCGACGTGCACGAGGCGAGCAGCGGCGGCGAAGCCGTTGAGGCCGCGCGCGCGAAGGTCTTCGATCTGATCCTCATGGACTGGATGATGCACCCGATGGACGGCGGAGCGGCGACGCAATTGATCCGGCGCGGTACGCCGAACGCGGGCACGCCGATAGTGGCCGTGACGACGTGGGACGACCCGAAAACCTGTTTGGCTGCGGGCCTGGACGATTACCTGCAAAAGCCGGTGACGATGCAGCGTTTGGAGGACATGATTTCACGCTGGACGCCGGCGACAAGCGGCTGCAGCAATCCCGACTGCCCGGAATGCTAGGCCGGGCGGGCCCGCTTTCGCGATAGCATAAAAGCAGTCACGCTATGCCAATCCATGAGTACTCCTGTGAAGCCTGCGGGCATCAGTTTGAAAAGCTGTTGCGGCGCGCGGCGGACGCCCCTGGCCTGCAGTGCCCAGAGTGCCAATCCAAGACCTTGCGCCAAGAATATTCGTCCTTTGCGGCGGCGCTAAGTTCCTCTTCGGGCCGCCAGCCTGCCATGGCTCAGGGTGGGGGATGCCCAGCGGGTATGTGTGCCACGCCCGGCTTGTGCGGGCGCAATTAGAAAGTTTCGAGATGCCAAAACAAAACACTCCTGAATATCACAACTCCGTGCTGGTCCCGATGGTGATCGAGCAAACGACGCGCGGAGAGCGCTCTTTTGACATCTATTCGCGGCTGCTGAAGGAAAACATCATTTTCCTGGGCACGCCGATTGACGATCAGATCGCCAACCTGCTGGTAGCGCAGATATTGTTTCTTGCCAGCGAAGACCCCGACCGCGACATCAACATCTACATCAACTCGCCCGGCGGATCGATTACGGCGGGCCTGGCGATCCTGGACACGATGAACCTGGTGGAGCCGGATATCGTTACCTACTGCATCGGGCAGGCGGCGTCGATGGCGGCGGTGCTGCTGGCATGCGGAACCAAGGGTAAGCGATTCGCGCTGCCTCATTCCCGCATCATGATCCATCAGCCGTCGATGTCGAATCTGGGCGGACAAGCGACCGACATCGACATCTATGCGAAAGAAATCCTGCGCATGAAAGAAGTCATGAACGGGATCATGGCCGATGCGACGGGACAGTCCATGGAACGCGTGGCAAGAGACACGGAGCGCGATTACATTCTGGAAGCGCCGCAGGCGATCGAGTATGGGATTATCGACCGCGTGATCAGTTCTCGCGAACGCAGCAGCAAGTAGGCGGGGCCAAAGGCTCGGCCGCCGCCTGGATCCAGTCGGGGTAGCCGAGGATTTCCTGGGAGGCGAGTCGGGCGCCGGAGCAGCGGCGAAAGTCGCGGCAGCGGATTTTGGCGGCGGGGAGGA
>CAYLXK010000016.1:0-129063 GCA_964387685.1 uncultured Bryobacter sp. | reverse complement strand
TTCCGCGCCCACCGCGAACAAAAACGCGCCGCCGCGCAAAACGAACCCAAATCGCACCGCCCAAGGCCCGCTTAACCTATGAGCTCGGTCCTTGATCAGCGCCTCTTCCCTCAGGACAACCCCAAAGCCTTCCGCCAAATCTACCGGGCCTTTCTCAAATTTCTCGATCCCCAGGACGAATTCGAGTACGAAATCGCCGACCAGCTCGCCATGGCCTCGCTCCAGCGCCAGCGCGCTCTGTGCCTTGAGGCCGCCCTCTGGGCCCACCTCGAAGCCGAAATCGCCGACGTGCCGCTCGTGCAAAACGAACCCAGCCTAGGCCCACCGACAACCGCCCGCTGGCAGCGCCGCCGCCCTCCCGTCCGCGAATGGATGCCGCGCTTTTTCTCTCTTGCTGGCGACCGCCACGCACGCTCCTTCCATCGCGCCGCCCTCGCCTGGCATCGCTTAAAGAAAGCGCTCTGATAAAATCGCGGGCGAAATGCCCAATTCCCGCCGTCAGATTCTCTTCGGCATAGCCGGCGCCCCCGTCCTTTCCGGTGCAGGCGCCTTTTCCGGCGATCAACACGCCAACCACCAACATAGCTTCGCCGAGCCCGCCCCCACCGGCGCGGATTATAAGCCCCAGGTCTTCTCCGCCGCCGAACTCCGCACCATTGGCGCCCTCGCCGAAACCATCCTGCCCCGCACCAAAACTCCCGGCGCCCTCGACGCCAAAGTCCACGAAATCATCGACGAGTCCCTGGTCAACCGCAAAGCCGCTCAAGCCGCCTGGCGCAAGGGCCTCGCCGAGGTGAGCCGCCTTTCAAAGAAACTGCACAAGCGGGAATACGCCGACCTCGATTCCGGCGCCCAGGCCGCCGTCATGACCGAACTCGCCGCCTCGAGCAAGTTCTTCCCGACGCTCAAGGACTCCACCATCGACGCCTACTACTCCACCAAAGAAGGCCTCCAAACCGAACTTGGCTGGAACGCCGCCTTGCCCATGCCCAAGTTCGACGGCTGCACCCATAAGGAGCACCAATCCTAATGCAAATCAAACCCAGCCCCAAAGTCTACGACGTCGTCATCGTCGGCTCCGGCGCCGCCGGAGGCATGGCCGCCTGGAATCTCACCAAACAAGGCGTTGAGGTCCTCGTCCTCGATGCCGGCACCAAGTTCAACAAGGCCACCTTCTGGTCTCACGTCCGCCCCTGGGAAGCCCGCACCCGCCGCCGCCGCGGCCAAGCCCCCCCGCAGTTCCTCCTCTCCAAGGATGAGCAGCCCTACCTCAACGCCTCCAAAGACCAGGACTTCGACCTCTGGCGCGTCTGGGGCCGTGGCGGCAAAACCAACATCTGGGGCCGCGTCAGCCTACGCTACGCCGAAGCCAACCTCCAGGAGCCGGCCCAGGACGGCCACGAGATCCCCTGGCCCATCCACTATTCCGACATTGCCCCCTATTACGACAAGGTCGAACAATGGATCGGCGTCTGCGGCGGCTCGGACGATTCCGAGTTCCTCCCCGGCTCTAAGCACCACCTCCCCGCGCCCGCCCTGCGTTGCGGCGAGCATCTCCTCCGCCGCGCCGCCAAGACCCAAGGCATCGACATCACCAACGTCCGCCGCGCTGTCCTCACGCAAGAGCACAACGGCAAGGCGCCCTGCCACTACTGCGGCGCTTGCGGCAAAGGCTGCGACATTGGCGCCTTCTTTAACTCGACCGACTATCTTCTCGAACCCGCCATGGCCACCGGCAAGCTGGAGATTCGCGACAACTCCGTCGTCTCCCACGTCACCGTGGGCTCGAATGGCCAAGCCGACGGCGTCCACTACTTCGACCGCCTCACTGGCGAGGCCCACACCGTCAAGGCCCGCGTCGTCGTCATGGCCGCCAGTTGCGTCGATTCCACGCGCATCCTTCTAAATTCGAAGTCCTCCCGCCACCCCAACGGCATCGCCAATTCCAGCGACGTCATCGGCCGCTACCTCTGCGAACAGGTCCGCTTCCACATCTACGGCTTCGTCCCCGAACTGATGGGCAAGAAGGTCCAGAACGACGATGGCATCGGCGGCGAACACATCTACATGCCCCGCTGGCGCGGCCAGTCCAAGAGCCGCAAATACCTCCGCGGCTACGGCAGCCAGTTCTGGAATACCGGCGCCCACCCCTCGGCCAATTTCGCCAAACAGCTTCCCGGCTTCGGCGCGGGCTTTAAGGAAAACGTCCGCCGCCACTACCCCGCCCTGGTCGCCATGCACCCCTACGGCGAAGTGTTGCCTTACGCCGACAACCGCATCACCCTCGACAAGTCCAAAAAGGATAAATGGGGCATCCCCCTGCCCGTCATCGACTACAAAATCAAGGAAAACGAGCGCACCATGATCGAGGACATGTACGACACGGCCCTTGAGATCATGACCGCAGCCAAGGCGGAGATCCTCCCCTATGAGCGCGGCTGGATCGACAAGCTCGGCAGCGCCATCCACGAGCACGGCACTTGCCGCATGGGCTCAGACCCCAAACGCAGCGCGCTCAACCAGTACAACCAGGCCCACGAAGTCAAAAACCTTTTTGTCGTCGACGGCTCTTCCTTTACTACCGCTAGCGAAAAAAATCCCACGCTCACCATTTTGGCTCTCGCGTGGCGCGCCACAGACTATTTAGCGCAGGAACTTCAGAGGCACAACCTTTAAGTGCTGCTCCATGAACTATTATTAAGAATACAAATGCAACGCCTGCTAATCGTCCCGCTAGTACTGCTCCTAGCCAATTGCAACCGCCCGGCGTCCGGGCCCGCAGCCGCGAGCACGGAACGTCCTCCGGTCGTTGCCGTCATCCCGGCGTCTAGGATGACCTTGGATAACACAGTAACCCTCGTCGCCGAATTCCGCCCTTACCGCGAGATTGAGGTCATGTCCAAAGTCTCCGGCTTCGTCAAAAGTATCGTGGTCGATCTGGGTGACCGCGTACAAACGGGCCAAGTTCTCGCCACCCTCGAGATACCGGAAATGGCGGACGATCTCAATCGCGCGCAAGCCTCCTTGGGCCGCTCTACCGCGGAAAGCCAGCGGGCGCGCGAAGATGTCCGCCGCGCCGAGAGCGCCAGCCAAATGGCGGCGCTTAACTATGACCGGCTTTCCAAGGTGGCCAAAACCCGCCCCGGCTTAGTGGCTCAGCAGGAGATTGACAACGCCCAGGCTCGGGCGCTCGAGACAGCGGCGCAGTTGGCCGCGGCCCGCTCGGCCCTCACCGCCGCCGAACAGTCCATCGTCGTTAGCCGAGCCGACGAGTCGCGGGTTCGCACCATGTTCGCCTACACGCGGGTGGTTGCTCCCTTTCCGGGCGTCGTTACGCGACGCTACGCCGAAATCGGCGCCATGGTCCAGGCGGGAATCAGTTCGCAAGTCAACGTGCTACCCATCATCCGTCTGGCACAGGACAATCTGTTGCGCCTGCAGTTGCCCATTCCGGAATCCAATGTCACCAGGGCGCGCGTGGGCTTCCCGGTCCAGGTCCGTGTCCCTTCCTTGAATCTGAGCTTGGCCGGCAAGATTGCCCGCTACAGCGGCCAATTGCAGCTCTCCACGCGAACCATGCTGGCGGAGGTCGATATTCCGAACCCCGGCTACCAAATCAAGCCGGGCATGTTCGCCGAGGTGGTCTTTAGCTTCGAAAGCAAACAGGACGCTTTGACGATTCCTCTCTTGGCGCTGGATGGCGAGGGCGAAGCCCGCCAAGCCCTCATTGTCAACGCCGACGGCATCGTCGAGATGCGCAAGGTGGTCACCGGCATTGAAACGGCGGAACTGGCTGAAATCCTTTCGGGGGCCAAGGCTGGAGAAAACTTCGTCATCGGCTCGCGCGCCCAACTGAAGCCCGGTATGAAGGTCTCGCCTCGCGTCTCTACCTCCTTCGCCAAAGGTAGGGCTTAAACAGTGTCCAAACTCGCGATCCGCTTCCCGTATCTGGTTGTGGTGCTCTGCCTCATGGTGGTCGTCCTGGGCGGCGCGGCCTTGATCCGCATGCCGGTCGACCTCTTCCCGCCCATCAACCTGCCCGTGGTCGTGGTGGCCACCTTTTACAACGGCATGCCGGCCCAGCAGATTGAGGTGAACATCACCTCTCGCTACGAGCGCTTCTTTACCTTGGCCTCCAACATCGACCACATCGAGTCCCGCTCCATCACCGGAGTGAGCGTGATCAAGATTTACTTCCAGCCCGGTACTGACCCCGACATCGCCGCCAGCGTGATCTCGAATCTTTCCATGGCCAATCTCCGGCGCCTGCCCCAGGGTACGCTCCCGCCCATTGTTTTGAAGTTCGACGCCTCCTCCCTGCCCGTGTGCCTCGTCACGTTCAAAGGTTCCGATCTGACGGAAACGCAGATGCGAGACCTCGCGCAGTACGTCGTCCGTACGCAACTGGCCAGCGTCAATGGCGCGAGTATCCCGCAGCCTTTTGGCGGCCCGGGTAGGCGCATCATGGTCTACGCGGACCCTAACCGCCTTGAGGGCTACCAAATGTCGCTCATGGACCTCGTCCGCAGCGTCAATGAGGCCAACCTGATCTTGCCCGCGGGCAGCGTTAAGATCGGGCCCTTTGACTACAACATCCTCACCAATTCCCAGTTGGACACCATTGAGGAAATCGATCAGCTTCCCGTCCGGGTGAGTGGCACCTCGCTGGTACGCGTCGGCGATGTGGGCCACGCAGCCGATTCCGCCGCCATCCAGACGAATGTCGTGCGCGTCGACGGGGAGCGCTCCGTCTACCTGCCGATCCTGAAACAGGGCGGAGACTCAAACACCATTGCCGTTGTCGACGGGATCCGAAGCGGCGTCGCGAACCTGCTCGACGTGCCGAAAAACCTGGTCTCCAAAGTGGTTTTCGATCAATCGGAATTCGTGAAGACCGCCATCGAAACCCTGCTGCATGAAGGTGCTATCGGACTGTTCCTGACATCGGCCATGATCCTGCTTTTCCTTGGCAGCTTCCGGGCTACCCTGGCCGTCTTCTTCTCCATTCCCATCTCGGTCTTCGCCACCTTCATGGCTCTCCAGTGGGCCGGGGGCACCGTGAACACGATGGTTCTAGGAGGATTGGCGCTGGCCTTCTCGCGCCTGATCGACAACTCGGTGGTGGTGCTCGAGAACATATTCCGGCATCTCGAAATGGGCGAAGACCCCGTCACCGCGGCGGAGGCCGGCGGTCGGGAGGTGGCTTTGCCGGTGCTCGCGGCCACCCTCACCACGGCCATTGTGTTCTTTCCCGTCACATTCCTCTTTGGGGTCTCCAAGTTCCTCTTCACCGCGCTGGCCATTGCGGTGGTGCTTTCGCTCTTTGCCTCCTACTTCGTCGCGCTCACCGTGGTGCCCCTCTTTTGCGCCCGCTTCATTCGCCACGATGGCCACGGCGCTACCGAAGAACGTCCACGCAGCCTGGGCGCCCGTTTTCAGCGCGGCTTCAACGATGGCTTCGCTTCCTTCCTACGCGGATATGGCGCCGCGGCCGGCCTTGCTTTGGCCCGGCCCTGGGCGGCCCTGGGCGTGGCCTTTGCGCTGTGCGGCGCTAGTTTGCTGTTCTACCCGGCTTTAGACATGAACTTTTTCCCGCGCACAGACCCCGGCCAGTTTCTGATGAATGTGAAAGCGCCGTCCGGAACCCGGATTGAGATCTCAGACCAACTCTTTGATCGTCTGGAAACGATCGTGCGCGAAGTTGTGCCGCCTGAGGAGTTGGAATTGATCGTTTCCAACATCGGCACTTATCCCGATATCTCGGCCATCTATACGCCTAACTCCGCCCCCCACACCGGCTTCACGCAAGTGGCGCTCAAGAAGGGGCACCGAGTGGGCAGCTACGAATACATGGACCGCGTACGCACCCGCCTGGAGGCGGAAATGCCGGAACTGCAAATCTTCTTCCAATCCGGCGGCTTGGTGGATTCAGTGGTCAACATGGGCGTCGCGGCCCCGCTCGACATCCAGGTCTCCGGCTCCAATCTTGAAAAAGACTACAACACAGCTTCGGTGTTGGCGGCGCAGATCCGCCGCCTGCCCAATGTATCCAGCGTATATATTCCTCAGGATCTGGACTACCCGTCGCTGCGCCTCGATATCGATCGAACCCGCGCCGCCGAACTTGGGCTGACGCAGCGCGAAGTGGTGCAAAACGTCATTACAGCGCTGACCTCGAACCAGATGATCGCGCCTAGTTTTTGGGTGGACCCCAAGTCTGGGCGAGATTACTTCCTCTCCGTGCAGTATCCGGAAAAGCAAATCCGCAGCGTGGCGGACTTACGGGCCATCGCGCTGCATGGCTCGGGAAGTCCCTTGCCTTCCCGCCTGGATGCAATCTCGTCCCTCGAGTCCATCAAGACCCCCACGTCCATCGATCACTACCAGATCCGCCGCGTGATCGACGTCTTGGTTCAAACCAAATCCGAAGACTTGTCGCGCGTGGCCAACGCGGTGGATGGGTTGATTGCCCGTACGAAGCTGCCCGAGGGCGTCCGCGTAGACCTGCGCGGCTCGGTGCAATCCATGCGCCAAAGCTTCAGCAGCTTCGGGCTCGGTCTGTGTCTGGCGTTGGTTTTGCTCTATCTGGTGCTGGTGGCGCAGTTTGCCAGCTTTACCGATCCGCTGGTGATTCTGCTCGCGGTGCCGCCGGGGCTGGCCGGGGTCCTACTAACTCTGTTTGCGACGAACACCAGCCTCAACGTCATGTCGCTCATGGGTATCGTGATGCTGGTGGGCATTGCCGTTTCCAACAGCATTCTAATTGTCGAATTCACCCGGCACTTGCGGGCGGAAGGAATGGCGCTGCGTGAGGCGGTGGCCGAGGCCGCGCAGGTGCGTTTGCGTCCCGTCATCATGACTTCACTGGCGACGATCATCGGCCTGCTCCCCATGGCATTGAAGCTCGGCGAAGGCAGCGAGGCCTATGCGCCGCTGGCCAGAGCGCTGTTGGGAGGGCTATCGGTGTCGGTGCTCTTCACGGTTTTCGTAGTGCCCGTCGCCTACCTCCTGTTGCATCGCGGGCGGGAGGCCCGCGTATGAAAAGCCTGCTGCTCTTGCTGAGCGTCGCCGCTTGGGCGCAAACGCCCACATTGAAGCTGACCCTCGAAGAGGCCCGGGAAATGGCGTTGCGCAATCACCCTTTGCTGGCCGCGACCAGCCTGAATGCCGACGCCGCGGCCCAGATTGCCCCGCAAGTGCGGGCGGCACTCGCTCCGCAAGTGAGCGGCGGCATCGTTGGTTCCGGCGCAAACGACGGCGGGCGACTGGCCATCGCCAACCTGAACAGCCCGCTCCTTATCTCTAGGATCGGGGCCGGCGTCCAGGTTTCACAGCTATTGACCGATTTCGGCCGCACCAGTTTGCTTGCCGACGCGGCGGTACTGCGCGCCAATGGCCAACGCGAAGCGGTGCGTTCCAATCGCTTGCAGGTCTTAATCGCGGTGGATCGGGCCTTCTATCTCAGTTTGCGCTCGCGCCAACTCGTGCGTGTAGCAGAACAGACGATTCGGGCGCGGCAACTGGTGGTGGACCAGGTAAGCGCTTTAGCGGACAGCCAATTGCGCTCAACCCTCGATGTCAGCTTCGCCAAGGTGAACCTCTCCGACGCTCAGCTCTTCGCCACGCGCGCGCGTAACGAACTGGCGGCATCGGAGGCCGAACTCGCCGCCGCCCTCGGTCTGCGCGAACGTCCCAGCTTTGACATTGCCGACCGCCCTGTCACCGAGAGACTCCCCAGCGATCTGGAAGCCCTGGTCGCCCAGGCTCTGGTCGGCCGTCCCGAGCTACGCCAGATCGCGCTGGAAATAGAGGCCTTAGGCGCACAACTGCGCAGCGAACAAAGATTGTCCCAGCCCACGGTATCTCTCCTGGGCAGTGTCGGAACCATGCCCGCCGCCCAAGGCGATTTTCCGCGCTACTATAGCGCCGCGGGCGTCAGCGTAAGCATCCCTATCTTGAACGGTAAGCTTTTCAGTGCGCGGCAGACGGAGACCACTTTGCGCACGCGGGCACTCGAGAAGGCAAAACAGGATCGCGAGAACCAGATCGCTCGCGACGTCCGTTTGGCCTATCTCAATGCGCAAACGGGGCTGGAGCGGCTGAGGCTGACGGAAGAATTCCAGGCCCAAACCCGTCTTAGCCTCGATCTTGCCCAGACGCGCTACGACCTGGGGCTGTCCACCATTGTCGAACTTTCCACCGCGCAATTGAACCAAACCGCCGCCGACGTGGCCAGCACCTCCGCCCGCTACGATTTCCAGATTTTGCGTTCGATTCTTAAGTACCAATTGAGCGAGGCGCCGCTCTAGGGCTTTGCCCGTCTAAAGTCCTGCCCCAGCACATTTAGTCGCGCGGGGCGGCCTTCGGCATCCAGTGTGAAGCTGGCGAGTCCGTCAGCTAGTGCGCCACTGCCTTGCAGATGGAAGGTGTCGAAATGCCAGTGGTCGAGTTTGGCCTCAAAGCGGGCCCAAGCAAGGCTCAAGTTAGCGTCCTTGAGCGAGACCGTCACCTCGCCGTAGGCGGGCTCGGTGTAGATGCCGGCGTAAGCAGCCAGCGGCAGGCTGGGCCGGGTGTCGCGCTGGCGCTTGGCCTCGCGTTTCTTTTTCTCGAGCGCTTCCTTGTCTTCGGCGCGGCGGGTGGCGGCGAGCATGTGGGAGTTCCAGTCCCGCGTGCCAGGCAGGTCCAGGTATTCGTCGAGCAGCGTGTTGGTAAGGGCTTCGGGCAGGTTGGTGCCGTTCAGGTTGGCCAGAATGACCAAGCCGAGCTTCAGGCGGGGAACCATGGTGACCAGAGCGCGGAAGCCGCTCAAGACACCGGCATGCATAACCAGCATCTCGCCCCGGTAATGATTGATGGTCCAGCCCATGCCATAGCTGGTCTGCGTAAAGTCCGGCTGCAGATCGCGCTGCGCGTCGGTCAGTCGATTGAACATGTTGGGCAGGTGGGTCTCGGCGAGGTGCTTGGCGCTGACGATTCGTTTGCCGTCATAAACGCCCTGGCCCAGTTGCAGGCGCAGCCATTGGGCCATATCGGCGGCGCTGGAGGCAAGGGAGCCCGCGCCGCCGATGTTGTCGTAGTTGCTCCAGGGAGTGGGCGCGATTTTGCCTTGCCGTTTGAGGTGGGGCTGGGCGCGGTCGGGATGCTCGATCATCTCGGCGTAGAGGCTGGCGGTTTCCCGCATGCCCAAGGGCCCAAAGATGCGAGTGCGCAGAAAACCATCCCAGCCGAGGCCACTGGCTTTGCCTACCGCTTCACCGGCGGCCGTGAACATGAGGTTTTGATACTGGTATTGGCTGCGGAAAGAAGCCGTGGGCTTGGCAAAGGCCATGCGGCGGATCAGGTTCTCGCGGTCCCAGCCGGTGCGCACCCAAAGCGTATCGTGGCGCGGCAGTCCGGTGCGATGGGTTACCAAATCCCGCAGGGTGACCAAGGCGTCGGCGTGGGGGTCTGAGAGACGGAAGTAGTCGAGATGCTTGCGCACGGGGTCGTCCAGAGTGAGCTTGCCATCGTCGGCGAGTATGGCGAGGGCGGTGGTGGTGAAGGCCTTGGTGGTGGAGGCGATCTGGAAGGTGGTGTGGGGCGTAATGGGCTCGGGCTTGCCCAGTTCGCGCAGGCCATGCCCGGCGAGGTAGACGATTTGATCGTCTTTCACAATGGCGACGGCCACGCCAGGCACGTTCCAGGCTCGCCGCGCGTCCTCAATGTGGCGGGCGGGCTCTGGCGGGGCGGCCAGCAAACACCAGGCCAGGAGGCCGAATAGGAACAACTTCATGCTTTCGATCTTAAGCCCGGAATGGGCTCAAGAAGGAGAGCGGGCGTTCCCGTGGGGATGACCTTCAAGCGCCATCCCGTCAGATTTCGGCGATCTGTCCTCGGCAACGGACTAGACGGTTGTTGCGCTTCTCGATCGATCCCTCGCCTCGAGGGAGCTTTGACGGCCGGCGTCCGCCAATTCCGGGAACTCCTCCATTTCAAGTTCCGTGGCGCGGCGGCCCATGTTGTTTTGAATCAACTCCATAGAGACGGCAACACTGAGAAGTAGAAGCCCGGCCACACAATAGAAAATGGTCAGGACCATCAAGGTTGGATTTCTCGGCACCAGTATGTTCAGGCCGGTGAACAGCACTGTCAGAATGAAAAACAGGATCGCCACGGTTAGCACGGTAGTGGCCCACTGCAACAGCTTTAGGCGGCGGGTGTAGTACCCCACCTGCAACCTGACTTTGTCGCTCCTGGTGGAGCCGTGATCCGGCCCCATGGCCCGGTACTCCCCCGTAAGCTGATGAAACAATCCGCTCACGGCCCACCAGCGGGTGGTCAGATTGGCGAGAAATAGCACGGTGGCAATGATAAGAGTCACGGGCGCCGAAGCGGCGCCCACAAACTTAGCTATGTCAAAGTTCGGATCCATACGGTAGCGCATTGCACGTGAGGGGCCAAGGCCAAGGCCAGGCGGAACAGACTTGAGCGTATGCTAGCTTGAGTAAAACCCATGAGCGCGACTCGCGAAAAAGCACAACTGATGTCAGCCTCCGAGATGGATCGTACGCTGGTCCGCTTGGCCCACGAGATCCTGGAGAAATCCGAAGACCTGTCCCGTTTAGCGTTTATCGGCGTGCGCCGGCGCGGCGTGCCGATCGCGCAACGATTGGGGAAGAAGATCTCCGAGATTGAGAAAATCGACGTGCCGGTGGGCATATTGGATATCAATTTATACCGGGACGATTTGTCCACCGTAGGGGCCAAGCCGGTCCACAACGGCACGGAGATCCATTTCGATATCACGGACAAGGACATTGTGCTGACGGACGATGTACTGTACACGGGCCGGACGGTGCGGGCGGCGCTGGATGCGCTGTTCGATCATGGGCGGCCGGCGAGGGTGCAGCTTTTGTGCCTGATCGACCGGGGGCATCGCGAATTGCCGATCGAAGCGCGCTATGTGGGGCGCAAGGTAACGACGACGGCCCACGAGATTATCGAAGTGAAATTGCAGGAGATTGACGGGCTGGAGAAGGTTTTGCTCGTCGAGAAAGTCTAAATATGGCAAGAGGCCTCCTCGATATCGAGGCTTTGGAACGCAGGGACATCGAGGCTCTGCTGGACCGGGCGCGCGAATTGCAGCCGGTTCAGAAGCAGGGCAAACGTCTCGACACGCTGGCCGGGCGGGTAATTGTAAATCTGTTTTTTGAAGCGTCCACGCGCACGCGCATCAGCTTTGAGATTGCGGCCAAGCGGCTGGGGGCGGACGCGATCTCAATTACCTCGGAGGGGTCGAGCGTATCGAAGGGCGAGACGCTGCTCGATACAGTGAACACGTTGCGGGCCATGCGGCCGGACGCGCTGGTGATGCGGCACGCGGCCTCGGGCGCGCCCCACTTTTTGGCGCGGCACATGGACATACCGATCATCAATGCGGGCGACGGGCAGCATGAACATCCGACCCAGGCGCTGCTGGATGCGCGGACGATTCTCGATAACCGTCCAACGCTTGAGGGCTTGCGCGTGGCCATCATTGGCGACATTCTGCACTCGCGCGTGGCGCGGTCGAACATTCATTTGCTGGCGAAGTTTGGAGCCGATATTGTGTTGTGCGGACCGGCGCCCTTAGCGCCCCGGGCCTTAAGCGCAATGGCGCGCGGCGTAACCGTGACGCATAATATGCGCGAAGCCGTGAAGGACACCGATATTGTGATGATGCTGCGCGTGCAACTGGAAAGGCAGAACGAGACGAACTTTCCGTCGGCGGAATACTCACGCTTCTACGGGCTGCGCTCGGAGATATTGGCGCTGGCTAAGCCCGATGCGATCGTCATGCATCCAGGGCCAATCAACCGCGGGCGCGAGATTGCGACCGAGGTGGCGGATTCGGCGCGGAGCGTGATTTTGTCGCAGGTGGAGAATGGTGTAGCGGTGCGTATGGCTGTGCTGGAGAGAGTGGTTTAGGCGATGTCGAAGCTATTGATCCGTCATGGGCGGGTGATCGACCCGGCAAACGGCGTAGACCGGGTGGCCGATGTGTTGCTGGCGAGCGGGATTGTGCGCGGAGTGGGCGATAACTTGCCGGCGCGCGGGGCGCAGGAGTTCGACGCGACGGGGCTAATTGTGACGCCGGGCTTTATCGATATGCATGTGCATCTGCGGGAGCCGGGTTTTGAATCGAGCGAGACGATTGAGACGGGTTCCAAGTGCGCGGCCGTGGGCGGCTTTACGAGCATCGTGTGCATGCCGAACACGAATCCCGTTAACGACACGGCGCAGTTGACGCGGTACATCCTCGAACGGGCGCGCTCGACGGCCAAGGTAAACGTGTTTCCGATCGGCGCTATTACCAAGGGGAGCGCGGGCGAGGAACTGGCCAGTATTGGGGCGATGAAGGACGCCGGAGCGGTGGCGATTTCCGATGACGGGCGGCCCGTGATGAACTCGCGCGTCATGCGGCGGGCGATGGAGATTGCGGCGAGTTTCGATTTGCCGGTGATCGACCATTGCGAGGACTTGAACCTGTCGGCGGGCGGGGACATGAACGAGGGGGCGCAGTCCATCCGGCTGGGGCTGCGCGGCATTCCGGCGTGCAGCGAAGACGTGATGGTGGCGCGGGATATCTTACTCACCGAGGTGACGGGTGTGCACTTTCATGTGGCGCACTTGTCGACCAGGAATGCGATGGCCATGGTGCGAGAGGCCAAACGGCGGGGCTTAAGGGTGACGTCCGAGGTAACGCCGCATCACTTTGTGCTGCACGACCAGGAGATCCTGCCTTACGATTCGAATTACCGAATGAAGCCGCCGATCCGGTGCCAGCACGACGTGGAGGCGATGCTGGAGGGATTGCGGGACGGGACGATCGATGCGATCGCGACCGACCATGCGCCGCACAGCGTGACGGACAAGATGCAGGAGTTTGAGCGCTGCCCGTTTGGCATTTTGGGGCTGGAGACGGCGATCGGGTTGAGCCTAGAAGCGCTGGTTCGGCCGGGGCATATTGCGCTGACGCGGATGATTGAACTGTTCACGACGGGACCGGCTCAGATCTTGCGCTTGAACCGGGGGGCGCTGACGACGGGGCTGCCGGGGGATGTGACGATTCTCGATCCGAAATCCGAATGGACTTATGAGGTAGCGAAGTCGCCGTCCAAGAGCCGCAATTCGCCTTTCGACGGCCGGAAGTTTAAGGGCCGGGCTGTCGCGACGATCGTGGCTGGCGAAGTGGTGTGGAGGGCGTGAGCTCGTCTTTCATGTTCTTGAGGCGCTGCAAATAGTCTTTCTCCAGGCGGGCGGGTGTGGCCAGGAGGACGCGCTTGAACTCGACGTTCATGGTGGGCGAGGTGGTGCGGGAGTAGGGGCCTTGGCGAATGAGATCGCCTTGCACCGATTTCAGGAATTGCGGCTCCGGTACTTTAGTGGCCAGCGCGAGAGCTTCCTCGACATCGGCGCGCGCGCTATCGAGGACCCGGAGCCAGCCGGCGCGGGCTTCGTTGCCTTCCGGACCGCAGGTGCCACCGTCCTGGAAGTAGGCGCCTTCGACGCGCAACTCGGCACGAACAACCTTCCCGCCCGTGGGAAAGGCCCGGGGGGGAGGCGTAATGGTGAAGGACGGAACGCCCTCTTTGCCGATGGTTTCGAAGTGCCAGTTGTTATCGAAAGTACTGCCGCTGGTGAGGTGGAAGCGAGTGGCGCCCCGGACCGCGAGGGCCGGCCCGCCTTCTGAAATGCGCGCCTTAATCACGCCGCCTGCGGTGGATCGGGAGCCGACCCAGGCTTCGCCCGAGGCGAAGATTTTGCAGGCGGATTTCACCTGCACCAAGGTCATGGGGAAGCGGGGTTCTTCGGGGACCTGCGTTATGTCCATTTGGGCACACAACAAGCCCGCAGCGGGGATCAGGAAAGCAATCCTCATATGACTTAGGATAGAAAACGAAGATGAGTGTTTCGTTTGCAATCTACCTATTTTTTCTGCTGCCCTTCGGACAGGCCCAGAAAGCGCATGTGCATGGAGCGGCTACGTTGAACCTGGCGATGGAGGGGACCAAGGGGGAGCTGGAATTTGAAACGCCGGCCGAGGGGATTATCGGCTTTGAGCAGGCACCGAAAACGCCTGCCCAGAAGAAGGCGGTGGCGGATGCGCTGGCGGCGTTCCGGACGAAGGCAAATGCTTTGTTCGTGTTACCCCCGGAGGCGAAATGCACGTTGACGCCGAAGGAAGTGGATTTTCATCGGGAGGGCGCGCAGCATGCGGAGATGCACGCACAGTATGCGGTGGTGTGCGCCAAAGAACCGAAGGGGCAATTGGTACTGAAGGCGCTGGAGAGCTATCCGAACTTGCGGGAAGTGACGGTGGTGTATGTTTCGAATGCGCAACAGAAGAGTGGGAAGGTGACGAAGGCGAAGATGGGGTTTGGGTTGTAGAAGAAGTGACTGTACCCGGCGTACGGGTTGAAGGCGTCGTGGGAAAGATGATGCGGCGCTTGCTAGTTTTTCTGTTGCTGGCCAGCGGTGAACTTGGGATGGCGCAGGAGAGCGAACAGTACAATCGTCCGGGCTGATTGCGTTTACGGGACGGGCGGCCGAGGATAGCGATGAGGTGGCTGGGCTGCGGACGGTGCATTTTGAAGTGGAGGAAGCACTGGCTGGTTCACCGGAGCGGGCGCTACGAATCCGGGGAGAGAAGTATTTGGTCTTTGCGCGGCAGGTGGGACCGCGGATTGTGGAAAGCGGCGGGCCGTGCGCCCCGGTGGTGCTGGAGCAGGACGCAGGAGCGGTGCTGGCGGCCTTGCGGCGGAGGAAAACGGAGGCGTTGGGGGCGAGACTTTCCCTACGGCTGCGCGATACGGAGTTTGCGGATTTGAACGGGGTGAAGCTGCAACTGCGACGGGAGGGAGAGGCAAGGACGCTGGTGACGGGAGCCGAGGGGCGGGCGGAAGTGGGGGGATTGAAGGCGGGACTATGGCGGCTGGAGTTGGCCGATGGGCGTTATGAATGAGAACCGGTGGGGCAGCGGCTGCAGATTCGGTTACTGGACGGTGGGTGTGTGCACCGGTATTTTATGTTGAAGAAGTGGTGAGGGGGTAGCTTCCGCTGCGACGATGCGATGCGGGGCTAATTGCCGCGCGATTCGCCGGGTGATTCGCTGGGCGATTCCGTGGAGAGGATGGCGAGGATCTGGATCCGCAAGGCGGGGAGTTCCACCGAGGCGATTTGCCAGATGGCGTCGAAGTCCAAGCCGAAGTAGTCGTGAACGAGGCGGTGGCGAAAGCCAGCGATTTGGGCCCAAGGGATTTCCGGATGACGGGTTTTGAATTCCTCTGAAAGCTTGAACGCGGCTTCGCCGACGACGATCAACTGGCGCAAGACGGCATCGCTAAGCAGGCGGCGGGTGAGAAAGGCGGCTTGATCTACGCCCGCGAGGTAAGTTTCTACGATCAACGCGGCCTCGGCGGTATCGGCCAGGCGCAGGGAGTCACGCCGCATAGACAATGCGGGCGTCGCGGAGGATTTCGGATCGAACGGACTGCTTGAGCCATTTCTTGGTGGCCAGATCCACAGGGCGGGCGAAGAGGAGGGCGAACTCCTGTTCGAGCGCAAAGTAAGAGAGGCCATGTACGACACCGGGTTCGAAATCGACCAGGATATCGATGTCGGAATCGGTGCGTGCATCGCCGCGGGCGGCCGAGCCGAAGACGGCTAGCTCGCGGACACCATAGCGGCGGCAGATTTCCGCGAGTTTCTGTTCGGGCACATCGATGCCGGAGGGGAGGGTCATCGGTTGGTCCGGGCGCTGGAGTTGGCCGGCTGCGGCTTCGGGGGCAGGCCGTCGCCGGGCTGGGGGGCTGGGAAGGGGTAGGTGCGGGGGACGACGCTGACGTCGGTGGTGAATTTGTGGGGGTGTTTGGCGCCGGAGTCGTAGGTGAGCTCGAGGAAGAAAGCGGTCCAGCCGGCGGAAGGCTTCTCGACGCGGGCGGTGTATTTGCCGTTGGCCAGGGTGACGGGCTCGGACTTCCAATTGGGGCCGGTGGTGGTCATGCGGAAGTCGCGGGTTTTGGGGTTGGTGATCTTCCAAAGTTTGACCTCTTTGGGGGTGGCGCCGGAGGGGACTTTGAGGGCGATGGCGCCGTCTTTGTCGTTCACCTTCCAGGAGAAGTCCGGGCGGGCGCGATTGGATACGACGCTTTCGACGAAGGCGGCCAAGGATTGGGGCACGTCGCTGGGGCTTAGATTGTGGCGCGTGTTGGGGACATAGCGGAGGTGCTTTTCGCCTTTGAGCTTGGAGAAATAGAACTGGGAGCTATCGGGGAGGAAGAAGTCGTCGCCGGCGGAATTGATGATGAGCTTGGGGAGCTTCAAGCGGTCGCGGTATTCGAAGGGCTCTTCGATTTTCATGAGGTCGAGGAACTTGGGGTCGTTGAAGCGTTCCTGGAGGCGGATGTCGGTGTAGTCCTGGATGGCGGGGGCCCAGAAGCCATAGGCGCGCCAGTGGTGGACGAAGCTGGGGCGGATGTTGAGCATGTCGATGACCATGGGGGCAATGGCGATAACGCGGGGGTCGACGGCGGCGGTGGTCCAGGCGGTCCAGCCGCGCTTGGAGGCGCCGGAAACGATGAAGCTGTTGATCTTCAGGGCGCCGCCGTCGGCGGTGGCGAGAAAGGCGGTGACGGCGTCCATGGCGCGGACGCTGGCTTTGGTCATGGGGAGGCGGAGGGGCCAAGCTTCATCGCCGCCGTCCATGTACTTTTTCCAGGTGTAGGCGATGATGCCGTCTTCGTTGCGGGACTTGGATTCGTCTTTGAAGGTGAGGGGCTCGCTGGGGATGGTGCGGAGTTCGGCGACGACGACGCCGGTGTCTTTGGCGACGGCCATGAGAGTGGCGTCGGGGTTCGGCTTGCGGCCGGAATTGTTGCCGCCGCTGATGAAGAGCAGCGCGGTGGAGGTGGATTTGAGGTTGTCGGGTTTATAGACATTGATCCAGTGCTGCCAGACGGGCTTGTCGACTTCGCTGGAGGTGCGCCAGGTTTGGCTGGTCATGTCGATTTGGGTGAGCGTGAGGCCGGAGACTTTGGTGGAAGGGGCGGCGGACCACTTAAACGAGGGATCGGGAGCTTTGACGTAACGGTCAAGAGCGGTCTCGGCGGAGAGAGTGCAGACGGCCAGCAGGAGTAGGCGAAGCGGCGAAATCATCGATTGCCATTGTACCCGCTAGAGGAAACGCAGCCCGATGGGAGGCGCCACCGCGGTTCGCGGGCAACATACAATTGGGAACGCGCAAGCGCTTGCCATGAAAAAGAACCAGCTCACCGCTCGTGAGATCCGCATGGACCTGGCCGTGCGAAGCCTGGCGGCGCTGGCACTGGGCCTATTGCTGCTGCTGGGTTTTCCGGGGGCGAAGGACGCGCAGGCGCTGCTGGGGGCGGAGACGATTGAGAGGGTGAGAGAGATCTTTCCCTTCGCCGAAACCCACGAGCGTTTTCATGGGCTGCGGGCGTTTTACACGCTGGACTTTTTGTTTCTGCTGGCGGTGGGCTTTTTGATCCGTGGCACGTTGGTGAGCCGCGATTATGTGGTGTGCCGGTGGAGGAAGCTCTATCCGGGCGAGCCGGGGCTGGGGCCATGGAAGAGATGGGGGATGGCGGCGGCGGGCTTGTACATGCTGAGCGACGCGGCGGAGAACGCGGCGGCGCTGGGGATTCTCGCCAAGGTGTTCAGCGACGACACGGGCGCGCTGGCGCTGGGGCCATGGTTGCAGGCGGCCTTTGCGGCGAAATGTCTGCTGCTGGGAATCGGATTGAGCTGCTGCGGGCGGGCGTGGCATTCAAAACATAAAGTGTCGTGGGCGTTTTATGGAGCGGGCGCGGCTTGGGTAATGGGAATCGTCTGGCCAACGGCGCAACTGGTGGGACTGGGACTGTCGGCGCTGGCCTTTGGGTGGCAGGCATATCTTTGGGGGGCGCCGCGATTTGTGTTGCGGCTGGTTTATTTTCTACGGGTACCGCTAGTGGGGATTTTGTTGTCGGCGTTGCTGGCGCCGCTGGCACTGGCGCCCATGCGGCAGTTTATCGGCGCGGCGTTGTATTTTGAGGCGGATCGCGCGGGCTATGCGGGTCTGTTCGGCTATAGCCTGGTGGCGTTCCTGATGGCCTTATCGCTTTCGGCCCAGGCGGGGATCATATTGGAGCGAGGCGCGGAACGATTCGATACGCCGTCGCTAGGATTTCAGAGCTGGCCGTGGTTGCGGGCGTGGTTTCAATATGCGGCGATGGCGGCGGCTTCGCTGCCCGCGTTGAGTGCGGTGGCGATCAGCTATCCGGCGGGCTCGCGCCGCTTCTGGGTGGGGCTGGTGGTGGTGGGCTTGGGTTGCGCGTGTGCGATGAGCCTGGCGGTTTCGGCGGATTTATTGCGGGCGCGGCTTAGCTATGGCGATGTGAATCAGCGCTACGTGATTCTGCCGCGAGGGCTGCAGCGGCGATTCGAGGCCGAGGTGCACAAGGCGGTGGAAACGCCGCCGCCGTTTGTGGTGAGTTATGCCGGTGGAATGGTGCAGAGAGTGATTCGGCGATTGCGGCGCGTTTTAGGAATCGGCTACTTCGACGCGAAGGGCCGCTTGTATCCGGATCACGCCTTTGCGCTCTTGTTTTTTGGGCTGACGGCCGCGGTGTTTGTGGTGTTGATCTATCTGGGGATTTACCTGGACAAAGCGCCGGTGCCGACGCTGACGTCGATTACTTTTTTGCTGTTGTTCTTGACGATGGGTTTTGCGGCGCTGGCGTTTTATCTGGACCGCTACCGGATTCCTTTGCTGCTGGGGGTGGTGGGGCTGAGGGCGTTCTTGGGGCTGTTCAGCTTTGATACGGATCATTCGTTCCGGATAGAAAAGCCGGCGGGGCAGGCCTACAAGAAGCCGTCCGACATTTTGAGTCTGCACGAACGGCCGATTCTGATCGCGGCATCGGGAGGAGGCATCCAGGCTTCTGCCTGGTTGACGCGCTTGACGTTTGGCTTGGCGCTGGAGCCGGAACTGGAACTACGGAAGCGGGTGGCGTTGTTCAGCACGGTTTCCGGAGGAAGCGTGGGGGCCTTTTATCTGGGCAACTATTGGAACGATTTTTTGAGTGTGGCATCGGAGCAATCGCGGCAATCGAGCCTGGGGAATGTATCGTGGGCGTTTGCGGGGCCGGATCTGTTCCGGCCGATTACGGTGCTGTTGGGGCAGAGCCTCTTCCCAAAGCTGTTGACGCTAGACCGGGGTTATGCGCTGGAATCGACGTTGCGAAAGAGGGCCATTGCAGGAACCGATGCGCAGAACACGATTGAACACTGGGCGGCAAGGGCGGGACAAGACTTTCCCGCGTTTCTGATGAATGCAACGGTAACGGAGACGGGGGGACCGGTGGCGTTTGCAACTACGCAGATGCCGAGCCGGGAATTTGTGGATACGCATCCGAACCCGCTGACCGAAGGCCACGTGGTGCAATCGTTCGCGGAGTTCCGGCGCGAGAAGTGCAAGGCGGCGCTGGGGGCGAATGTACACATGGCGACGGCGGCGAGGCTATCGGCGTCGTTTCCCTATATCAGCCCCGCGGCGCGGGCCGAGGGGGACTTTCAGCTTTGCAACTATCATTTTGTGGATGGCGGCTATTACGACAATTACGGCATTGTGAGCCTGCTGCAGTGGCTGGACGACGCCCTGGAGAGTACGCCGCCGGAGCGGCTGCCGAAGAGGATCGGAATCTTGGTGGTGCGTGGCTCGAATTTTCCGGCGACGGCACCGAGAAAGCGATGGGACTTTGCCGATCAGACGAGCGCGCCGGTGGAGAGTTTTCTGGCGATGCGGGGCTATGCGCAGTGGCAGGGGGCCAGCGCGGCGCTGCGGTTGTTTTTGGAGAAATGGTGTTTGAAGCGGCCGCAGTTGTACATTGAGGTGCAACGTTTGGAGTATCCGGATTTGCGCAAGCGCGACCCGAAGTGCGCCGAGGAGCCGTTGACTTGGAAACTGACGCCGACGGAGCAGGAGTGCATCGACCGCGCGTATGCCGACATACGGCAGAGCGCGGCTTATGAACGGGTGTTGCGGTGGTAAACTACGGCGCATGATTGCGGCTTTAGTACTTCTGGCGGTAAGCGCACAAGCGCAGACGATCGATTGGGCCAAGGTGGATGCCGAGACGCTCTCGCATTTCTCCAAGCTGGTGCAGATCAATTCGTCGGACCCAGGCGGGAGCGAAGCGCCGGTGGTGGAGTACCTGAAGAGCGTGCTGGATAAAGAAGGCATTGAATCGAAGATCTTTCAGATTGAGAACTTTGCCGATCCGACGATCAAGCGGCCCAACATTGTGGCGCGCCTCAAGGGCAACGGAAAGAAGAAGCCGCTGCTGATTGTGGGGCATGCCGATACGGTGAACATCGACCCGAAGAAATGGACGCACGGGCCGTTTAGCGCGCACCGGCAGGACGGCTACATCTATGGCCGCGGGACGGTGGACGATAAGGACAACCTGGCCGCGGCGCTGATGTCGATCGTGCTGCTCAAGCGAATGAAGGTGCCGCTGGATCGCGATGTGATTTTTCTTTCGGAGGCGGGCGAAGAAGGCGCGACGGTGATGGGGATTGCGTTCCTGGTGCGGGAGCATTTTGGCGAGATCGACGCCGAGTATTGCCTGGCCGAGGGTGGAATGGCCGTGCGGACGGGCGGGCGCTTGCGCTACTACTCGGTGCAGACGACGGAGAAGTTGCCTGCGGGCGTGAGGATTGTGGCGACGGGTCCGGCGGGGCATGGGTCGCGGCCGTTGCGGACGAATGCGGTGGTGCATATTGCAAATGCGGTGGCGAAGGTGGCGGCGTGGCAGCCGCCGATGCGGTTGAACGACACGACGCGGACGTTTTTTGAACGAATGGCGACGGTGTCGACGCCGGAAGAGAAGGAGCGCTACAACGGCATATTGAACCCCGAGAAGACCGACGCGATCCAGGAGTACTTCGCGGTGAACGAGCCGGGGATGAACTCGATGCTACGGACGTCGATCTCGCCGAACATCATCAAGGCTGGATATCGGGCGAACGTGATTCCGTCGGAAGCCGAGGCTTACTTCGACATTCGCGCGCTGCCGGACGAGGACCTGCCGAAGTTCTACGAGACGCTGAAGAGCATCATCAACGATCCGCAGGTGAAGATTGTGCGGGAGAACCGGTCGGCAAGGCCGGGGGCGGCGCCATCGAGATTGGACAACGAGGCGTTTCAAGCGATTGAGGCGACGGCGGCGAAGCATTATCCGGGAGTGCCGACGATCCCATCGATGTCGACCGGGGCGACGGACATGTCGTTCCTAAGGCAGAAGGGGATGCAGTGCTACGGCATTGGTCCGCTGATCGACACCGAGGATGGGCCCTTGGGTTTTGGCGCGCATAGCGACCAGGAGCGGATTCTTGAGGCAGAGTTATACCGCTTCACGAAGTTCCACTATGAGCTGGTGGAGACGCTGGCGAAGGCGAAGTAGAGATTATTCGTAGCGCAAGGCGTCCATGGGGTCGACGCGCATGGCCTTGCGCGCGGGGATGTAACCGGCAAGCAGAGAGACGGCCGCTACGAGCAGGACACTAGAGGCCAGTACGACTGGGTCGTTGCCCTTGAGATCGTAGAGCAGCGATTCCGTGTACTTCGAAAGCGCGAGGGCGGCCGGGACGCCAAGGGCCGTGCCGATCGCGACCATGATCACGACTTCCCGCAGGACGAGGTTGCGGATGGAGCCGGTGTCGGCGCCCACGGCGAGGCGGATGCCGATTTCGCGGGTGCGGCGGGCGACGGTGAAGGCCAGGACGCCATAGAGGCCGACGGCGGCGAGCAGCGTGGCAAGGCCGGCGAAGGCGGCGGCAAGGGTGGAGATCATGCGATCGAGGGTGATATTTTCGGCGATCTGGGCGTCGAGAGTTTTCAGATCTTCGAGGGGTAGATTGGGGTCGAGGCTGGCGACGGCCTGGCGCAGCGAGGGAACGACTTGCGCGGTGGGAACGGTGCTTTTGACGTAGACGGTGGCAGTGCTGAGGTTCTTGTCCTGGCGGTAGGGCAGATAAAAGACGGGCGGGACAGCGCGCTTGACATCGCTGTACTTGGTATCGCGGGCGAGGCCGACGATGAGGATGTCATTCTTCCCGCCCGAGCCCCGCTGCATTTGCTTGCCCACGATGCTCGAGGAGGGGGAGAACTTGCGCGCGAAGGCTTCATTCACAATGGCGACCTGGGGACCGGCGGCGTTATCGGCGGTGGTGAACTCGCGGCCCGCCAGCAGGGGAATGCCAAGAGTGCGGAAGTAGCCGGGGCCAATTCCGTTGAACATGGAATGCGTGTCGGTATCGGGGCCGGCCTGAAAGCCATCGACGGAGACGTTGCTACCCCAGTTGTTGCCGGCGATCAATTGAACGAGAGATACCGTGGCGCCGGAAACGCCGGGAAGAGCCAGGAGCTTTTGCTCGAGCGCTTCAAAGAAGGCGACGCTGCGCTGGGGGGTGTATCGATTGAGCGCGGGGCTGAGGGCGAAGCAGATGGTGTTTTGGGTGTCGATGCCCAGGCCGACGCGGGTCACATTAACGAGGCTTTTGAGGAAGAGACCGGCGCTGATGAGTAAGAGCAGAGAAAGGGCAATTTGGGCGGTGACGAGGGTCTGGCGGAAGCGGGTGGCGGCGGTCGTGGAAGAGACGTTAGCGGCTTGGTCCTTCATGGCGCCGGAGAGATCCTGGCGAGAGGAGTGAACGGCGGGAAAGAGTCCGAAGAGGAAGCCGGAAAGAAGCGCGACGGCTATGGCGAAGAGGAGGGTGGAGGAGTCGAGTGCGGTAGAGAAGACCTCGCCGCCATCAGGAGGCAAAAGAGCAAGGATGCCTTGGGAGGTGGCGTAGGCAAGGCCGATGCCGGTAATGGCGGCCAGAACAGCCAGGAGAAGGGCTTCGCTGAGGAGTTGGCGCATGAGTTGACCACGGGTGGCGCCGAGAGAGAGGCGAATGGAGAATTCTTTGGTGCGCTGGGCGGAGCGGGCCAGGAGGAGATTGGCGATATTGGCGCAGGCGATCAAGAGGACGAAGCCGGTAATGCCCAGAAGAAGGTAGACGGGGGTTTGGGCTTCCTCGCGCAGGCTGCTGTGGCCGCGCAGGCCGGGTTGGAGCGTCATGGTTTGGGCGAGAAAGCGCTGGCGGCCGCGCTCGCTTGAGCCCTTCTGGAGCGTGAGTTCGGTGTCGCGCAGGATGCCTTTGAAGGGAATATTGATGGAGGCTTGGGCTTGCTCGAGGCTAAGGCCGGGCTTGAGGCGCGCAAAGAGGTATGCCCAATAGTTGCGGCGTTCTTCAAAGCCTTCCCAGGTGGGGAAGAGTTCGGGGCGCATGGTGAGGGGGACGAAAATGTCCGGCAACTCGCCAAGGGTAGTGCCGCGAAAGCCCGCGGGGGCGACGCCGACGACGGTCATGATAACGCCGTTGACTAGGAGGGGCTGACCGAGGATGGAGAGGTTGCGGTTGAACTTTTCGGTCCAATAGGCGTGACTCAAGACGACGACGGAGTGGGCGCCGATGGTCTTGTCGTCGGCGTAGCTAAGGAGACGGCCGGCGGCGGGGTTGAGCGCGAGGACGGGGAAGTAACTGCCCGAGACGAGCAGTCCGGAGGCGCTGGAGGTCTGGCCCTGGTGGGAGAGATTGGCGCCGAAACTGCGGAAGGCGGCAAGGCCGGTGAAGACGGTCTGGGTGCGTTCGAGGTCGCGGAACATGGGGTAGCTATAGATGAGATCGGTGCCGCCCGCGTTGTTGGTGGAATTGCTGCCGCTGCGGGGGCCGTTGGAGCTAAGGTTGACCAGGCGTTCGGGTTCTGGAACGGGGAGAGGGCGAAGGAGAACTTGTTCAAAAAGAGAGAAGATGGCCGTGTTGGCGCCGATGCCGAGGGCGAGCGAGAGGATCGCGACCAGGGAGACGATGGGGGTTTTCCAGAGCGTACGCCAGGCGAAAGTAAGGTTCCGCATGGAAGTGATTACGAAGCGAGCGGGAATTCGTTTGAAGAAAATTAGTACTTTGAGCGGGAATGTTGGGGCGTGAACTTTTCATTACAGGTGTAAGTAAGGTATTCTGAGGGTTTGGAATTTCCACACGAATGAACACGAAGCACATCGCAGACAAAGACGAGCGCAAGAAGGCCAAGCGGGCCGCGCGCAAAGAAGCGCCGGCGGAAACGGGACGGGGTCAGGGCGAAGCTCGTGGATCGAATAAGAAGAAAGTGAAGAAGATCGCTAAGGGTCAGCGGAAGCGCTAATCTTTACAATGCAAGCTTGACACCGGTACGGGCCTCCCCTCCGAGCCTGTAACGGTTTACCCCCGGGCCGCCAAGTGCCCTCCCACATGGCGGCCCTTTCTATTTTTCTTTGCCCTCGTTTTCTTTTCGCTGGAGGGGCTCCAGGGCGAATACAATACAGCGATGAGCCAATTGCTGCGATGCAAAAGCATCGATCAACTGATCGCCGATAGCGAGCAATCGAAGAACCGATTGGCGAAGACCTTGGGCTTGTGGTCGCTAGTGGCGCTGGGGGTAGGCGCGGTGATCGGGTCTGGGATCTTCACCGTGATTGGCACGGCGGCCACGGGCAACACGAGCAAGTACGAGAGCATACTGCACGCGCCGGTGCTGGATATTTTGCGTTACGGAAGCGAGGGGATCTCGGCGATTGGGAGACCGGGCGCGGGGCCAGGGGTGGCGTTGAGTTTCGTGCTGCTGGCCTTTGCCTGTGGACTGGCGGCGCTGTGTTACGCCGAAGTAGCGTCGATGATACCGATTGCGGGCAGCACGTACACCTACGCGTACGCGACGCTGGGGGAAATCTTCGCCTGGGTGATCGGGTGGGATCTGATACTCGAGTACGCGGTGTCGAACATGAGCGTGGCGGTGGGCTTTTCGGGCTACTTCAACGATGTGCTGGAAAACGTGTTTGGCTTCCGGCTGCCACCGGAATGGTCGGGACCGGCGCTGCGGGGCGGCGAATTAACGGGGAACTACTTCAACATCCCCGCGCTGATCATCATGATTGTGCTGACATGGCTGCTGGTGCGGGGCGTGAAGGAATCGACGCAGGCGACGGGGGTGATGGTGGTGGTGAAGACGCTGGCGATTCTCGCCTTTGTGTTCGGCGCGGCGAATGCGATCAAGCCCGAAAACTGGAATCCGTTCATGCCGAACGGGATGTCCGGCGTAATCAGCGGGGCGGCGATCGTTTTCTTTGCCTACATCGGCTTTGACAGCGTTTCGACGGCGGCGGAGGAATGCAAGAACCCGAAGCGGGACTTGCCATGGGGGATTTTTTTGACCTTGTCGATTTGCACGCTGCTGTATGTGGGCGTAGCGCTGGTATTGACGGGCATCGTGCCTTACAAGACCTTGGACCCGGGCGAGCCGGTGGCCAAGGCGTTGAAGGATATCGGCTACAACCGGCTGCGGATTTTCGTAAGCCTAGGCGCGCTGGTGGGCATGTGGAGCTCGCTGTTGGTTTACCAATATGGGCAGGCGCGGATCTGGTTTGCGATGTCGCGCGACAAGCTGCTGCCGGGCATTTTTTCTCAGGTGCATCCGCGCTATCAGACGCCGCATATCAGTACGTGGATTGCGGGCGTAGTGGTGGGGATTCCAGCGGGGATCTGGGACATTGCGACGTTTGCGGAGCTGGCCAATATCGGCACCTTGTTTGCGTTTGCCACGGTGGCGGCGGCCGTGTTGATCCTGCGCAAGAAACAACCGGAACGGCCGCGCGGATTTCGCGTGCCGTGGTCGCCGCTGCTGCCGCTGCTTTCGATCTTGTTTTGCCTGATACTGATGTTGGGCTTGCCGCTGCAGACCTGGATTAGCTTTTTTATCTGGCTCGCGATTGGCCTGGCGATTTACTTTGGCTATTCGAAATCGCGCAGCACGCTGGCGGAGGGAAATTCGTAATGAGACGCAGAGATTTAATGACGGTGCTAGCGGGCGCGCCCGTGGCGCCACTCGCGCAAGCGGCCTTGAGCGGCCGCATCCCCATCGGCTACAACACCTATTGCCTGCGCGGGCTGAAGATGACAGACCGGCAGCACTTCGACCAGGCGATGGGTTGGAATCTGGATGCGTTGTTTCTGCAGGATTCCCTGGACCCGCGGGCGCAGGATCCGGCGCATTGGGCGGAAGTGAAGGAGTGGGCCAAAGAGACCGGGCTGCACCTCCAATCGGGCGGCGGGGGCTTTCTGCCGAAAGGCGGGGCGATGTCCGGAGCCGAATACGACGCGGCGGTGGCGAACCTGCGGCATCAGATTAAACGGTCGAAGGCCATGGGATCGCCTATTGTGCGCTGCGTGTGCGCCTCGGACCGGCAGAGCCTGCCCTGGCCGACGGACGAGCAGAATCTCGAGCTGGTATTGAAGCTGTTGCGCGCCGTGCGGAGCGAGGTGCTGGACGCGGGGATGAAGCTGGCGATTGAAGTGCATAAGGACTTCCAGGCCTGGCAGCACCGCATGATTATTGAAGAGGCGGGCAAGGATTTCGTAGGGAGCTATCTGGATACGGGGAATCCGGTGTTTGTGATGGAAGACCCGATGCAGACGCTGGAGACGCTGGCGCCCTATGTATTGACTTTCCACTTGCGCGATTCCGTGGTGTATGAGCATCCCAAGGGCATTGCGGTGCAATGGGTGCCGCTGGGCGAGGGGACGGTGGACTTCCCCGCCCTGATCGCCAAAGCGCGCGAGATTCTGCCGGCGGGCGTGCACATCTTTATCAAGCCGATCACGGGACGGCCGCCCTATGTGCATCCGGTGCACGACGATGCGTTTTGGGCGCGCTGGTACCCGAAGGCGCGAGCGCGAGACTATGCGCGCTTTGTGGCGCTGGCTAAGAAGGGGCGGCCTTATGAGGGCGCCGTGGTGATGGAGGACGTACCAGGGCGTAGGGTGCCGGAGGCTTATGTTTCCGCGATGAATCACCAGCAGAGGCTGCACATGCAGCGCTCAATTGACTATGCCAAGAGCGTGTTGAAACTGGGCGTGAAGGCGCAGGGTTAAACGAAGTCGTTGGGGTCGCTCGAGAGGCTGGTGCGCAGGGCGTTGAGTACGCTCAAGACGTCGATGGCTTCTTGCAAGAGCGCACCGTAGAGGGGCGGCAAGAGGCCGAAGGCGGCGAAGATCATGCCGCCGACGCTGAGCGCAAGACCTCCCAAAACGCTTTGCAGGAGGACGCGGCGCAGACGGAGCCCCAAGTGGAGGAGCTCGTCGATTTTGGCTAGAGAGGGTTCGAGGATCACGGCCGAAGCGGCCTCGGCGGGAGCCTGATTACTCTTGCCGAAGGCAACGCCAACAGTGGCGGCGGCTAAAGCGGGCGCGTCGTTGATGCCGTCGCCGACGTAAAGCGTGGGGGCCTGGGCGCTGAGTTCGCGGACGAAGGCGAGTTTTTGCTCGGGACTTTGGCCGGCGCGGACTTCACCGATACCAACCTGGGCGGCTAATTCGCGGGCGGCCGCTGGCTGGTCGCCGGTGACGAGAACGGTGCGCAGACCCTGATGGCGCGGGCCGAGATGGTCGAGGAAGAGACGCGTATCCGGGCGGGGGACGTCTACAAATTCAAAGGCGGCGATGGGCTGCTTATCGCGAGCGAGGATGCATTCGAGGCGTCCGGCGGGGAGCGCGGGAAAAGAGTCGGCAGGGAAGGGTTTCCGGTTGGAGACCGTGTAGGGGACGCCGCCCATCGAGGCACTGAGCCCGGAGCCGGGATGCTCTTCCACTTGTTCGGCGTTGAGCAAAGCGAGGCCGCGCTGGGAGGCAGCATCGAGCAAAGGCGCGGCAAGGGGGTGTTTGGAATAGCGCTCCAGGCTGGCGATGGCCTGGAGGGCATCGGTTTCGGCGATGCCGGGCGCGGAGTGGATCGTAACCAAGGTCGGTTTACCGGCGGTAAGGGTGCCGGTCTTATCGAAGAGGAAGTTGCGGACGGAAGGAATGATTTCGAGGATGGAGGGGTCGCGAATGACGATGCCGGCGCGGGCGGCGCGAGATATGGAACCGATGAGGGCGACGGGGATGGCGATCAACAAGGGACAAGGCGTGGCGACGACAATGACGGCGAGGAAGCGGACGGGGTCGCCGGAGAAGAACCATGCGGCGGCCGCGACTAGCAGGGCGATGGGCGAATACCAGGCGCCGATTTGATCGCCTAAGCGACGGACGCGGGGGCGTTGCATTTCGCCTTCCGCCAGGACCTTCATGATCTGCGCATAGCGGGAATCCGACGGCTTGCGCAGTACTTCGATCTCGAGCAACGCGTCGCCGTTACGAGCCCCGGAAATCACCTCGACACCGGGAGCTTTTTCGACCTGATAGGGCTCGCCGGTAAGGAAGCTCTCGTCCATAGCACCCAGGCCGCGGCGAACGATGCCGTCGGCGGGACAGATTTCGTGGGGATAGACCAGAAGGCGGTCGCCGGGTTGGATCTCCAGAAGAGGCAGCTCGGCTTCGATGCCTTCGCGCAGGCGGTGGGCAATGCTGGGAACGCGTTCAGCGAGAGCGTCCAAGGCTCGGCTGGCGCGCTTCACGGCATAGCTTTCGAGCCAAGCGCCGCCGGTGAGCATGAGCATGACGATCCAGGCCACGGGGAGTTGGCCCATGACAATGGCCGAAACGATGGACACGCCGGCGATGAGATCCGTAGACCAATTGCCGCGCAGGACTTCCCGGGCGATGCGCCAGAGCAGAGGCAGGGCGGCGAGTAAGGTGAGGCCTAGCAGTATTCGCTGCAGGTTGTCGGCGGGGAAGACCATTGGCGTTAGAGTCTTGAGTATATGGTCTTGTCGATAGGGCGGCGTTATGAGCGCGACGGGCAGGCGATCGACGCGGCGCTCTACCCGGCGCCGGGGGAACGGGTGTTGGCGGAGGGAAACATTTATCACGTGCGCAAAATGGGCTCCGGAACGACGACGGTGGTATTGGAGGCGGGGATTGCGGCCACGAGCCTGAGTTGGGCGTTGGTGGATCACCGGATCGCGGAATTCGCGACGGTGTATTCGTACGACCGTGCGGGCTTCGGCTGGTCGCCCGGCAACCGCCGCCCAAAGGTGGCGCGGGACCTGGTGGAGCAATTGCGTGCGGTGCTGCGGGCGGCGGGTGCGGCTAGCCCGCGCATCCTGGTGGGGCATAGCTTTGGGGGCATAATGATGCGCCTTTATGCGGGGCTGTATCCCGAGGAGGTGGCCGGCGTCGTGTTTGTGGATGCGTTGACGCCGGAGGAATGGTTTCCCCTGGATTTGCGCAAGACGATGATCTTGCGCAGGGGTGCGCAGATATCGCGGCGGGGCGCGTGGCTGGCGGAGCGGGGAGTGGTGCGCTATGCCCTAAGCCGATTGGCCAAGGGCGGCGGCGCATTGCCAAGACTGATGTCGTTGTTGGGCGGGGCCAGCGGCGTGGGCGTGCAGAGCCGTATTGCGCATCAGATCCGGAAGCTACCCGTGGAGACGTGGGGACCGATCCGCGCGCACTGGTCGCGGGCGGAGAGTTTTCGTACGATGGCGGAGTATCTGGCCGAACTGCCGGCGAGTTGCGCGCAGGCGCAGTTGATTCAATCGCTGGGCGATGTGCCCGTCATCGTGCTGGCGGCGGATACGGGCGTCGCGCCGGGACACTTGGGGAGACAGGCGAGGCTGGCGAAATTGTCGGCGCGGGGGGATTACCGTCAGATTGCCGGAGCGACGCATTGGTTGATGCTGGACGCGCCGGAGGCGGTGGCGGTGGCGGTTAGGGAGTTAGCGAGCGCTTAGCGTCGGTGAGGAGCGAGGTGAGGCCGCGGCGGGCGGCTTGGGATTCGAGGTAGGGCCAATCGAGAGAGGCGTGGCAAGTGGCAAGGACACCGGTGATGTCATTCCACTGTTGCGGGCTCGCGCGGCCGCCGCGCTGGTACCAGTCGAGCTTGGACGGCCGGTAGATGACATTGAAACCTCGGCCGTATCGAAAGGCTGCTTCGGCTCCGGCGTCATCCACATAGAAGTCCGCGCCTAGCGCGGCGATGAGAGCGGGGATATCGGAGGGGCCCATGGCCACGGCAACATCCACATCCATGGTGGTGCGGGGAATGCCGTGGACGCTGGAAGCCACGCTGCCGCTTATCGCATAGGCGAAACCGCCTTGCTCCAACCGCGCCGTGAACGCCAGTAGTGCCTGGGCCAAACTCATGCCATGCTCTTGCGGTCCAAAATCTGGGCCAGGAACATTTGTCCAATTTCTACTTCGCTTGCATCGGGGTGGCGCTGGCGCAGACCCGCGAAGGCCAGAGCGCGCGTAAAGTCGTACCAGTCCGATATCATCGCTATGCTCTGGCCTACGCTTAGCTGGCGCAACATCGTCAGATAGACAGCCCAGGCTTCGGGCGAGGTGTCCTCGGGGCGCAGCATGCAATCAGGATATCGATTAACCTAACGTTCATGCGTTTTGTTTCCTTGATGGTGGGCCTTGCCTTGGTTTTGTGCGCTCAGAAGAAGCCGTTGGAGATGTGGCCCGGAGCCGTTTACGATCCGGCGATTCCGACTGTAAAGAAGATATTGGGACATGAGGCGGGAGAGCGGATCGCCTCCCATGCCAACCTGATGCGCTATTTTGAGGCGCTGGCCGCGGCGCAGCCCAAGCGCGTGAAGCTAATGGAGTACGCCAAGAGCTGGGAGGGGCGCAAGTTGGTGATCGCGGTAGTGGGCAGCGAACAAAACATGGCGCGTTTGAGCGAAATTCAGGCCGGGATGCAGAAGCTGTCCGATCCGCGCAAGACGCCCGAGGCGGAGGCGCAACGATTGATTGCGAACCTGCCGGCGCCGGTGATGCTGGCCTACAACGTACACGGCAATGAGATTTCCGGGCCCGACGCGGCGATGCTGACGGCCTATCATCTGCTGGCGGCGAAGAACGACAAGATGGCCGATTCGATCCTGGCCAATACGCTTGTGATGATCGACCCGACGCAGAATCCGGACGGGCGCGATCGCTTTGTGCATAACTTTGAGATCGCCGAGGGTCTGGAGGCCGTGGCGAACCCCGTGGCCGCCGAGCACAACGAGCCCTGGCCGGGCGGGCGGACGAACCATTACATGTTCGATATGAACCGCGACTGGTTCGCACTGACGCAACCGGAGACGAAGGGGCGCATCAAGACGCTGCTCGAGTGGTATCCGGTGGTGTTTGTGGACCTGCACGAAATGGGGGGCGATTCGACGTATTACTTTGCGCCGGAGGCGATACCGTATAACCCGCACATTGTTAAGAATCAGCGCGACGCCTTGTATTGGTTTGGCAAGAATAACGCGAAGTGGTTCGACCAATTTGGATTTCGCTACTTTACGCGGGAAGTTTTCGACGCCTTTTATCCGGGCTACGGGGCCAGTTGGCCGATTTATTACGGGTCGATCGCGATGACCTATGAGAACGCGAGTGCGCGGGGCTTGGCTTGGGAAAAGAGCGACGGGACGACGTTCAGCTTCGCCGACAGCGTGCAGAAGCATTTTGTGGCGAGCCTTTCCACGTGCGAGACCTCGGCGCAATACCGGAAGCAATTGCTTGAGAACTTTTACGCCTACCGCAAGACGGCCATCGAGGAAGGCAAGGCGGAGGCCAATAAAGAATATGTGCTGTTGCGCAAGGGCGACGTTTCGGCCGTGGACAAACTGGCGGGACTGATGGCCGAACAAGGCATCGAGGTGCGGAAGTCGCGCGACGCCTTTAGCGTGGAAGGAAAGCAGGCGCCGGCGGGGTCGTATCTGATCAGCGCGGCGCAGCCGATGAAGCGGATGATCCGGACCTTGCTGGATCAGGACACGAAGATGGAAGAGGAGTTCCTAAAAGAGCAAGAGCGGCGGCGCAAGAAGAAGCAGCGCGATGAGATTTACGACGTGACGGGCTGGAGCCTGCCGGTGCAATTTAACGTGGAGCAGGTGATCTCGCAGAGCGTTTTGAGTCCGCCGGCGGATGCGGTTTTGGCGGGAAAAGCGCCGGCGGGTAAGGTGGAAGGCGGGAAGGCAACGGTCGCGTATCTGGTGCCGTGGGGCAGCCAGGCGAGCGCTCGATTTCTCGCGGCTGCGTTTCAAAAGGATCTGCGGGTGTTGAGTGCGGGCAAACCCTTTACGCAAGGCGGGCGCAGGTACCCAAACGGGACGCTGATCATCCAGGTGAAGGAGAATGCGGAGGCGGTGCACGAGACGGTGAACCAGTTGGCGCAGCGTAGCGGGGCCGAGGTTTTTGCGACGAATACATCGTGGGTGGACGAGGGGCCGAACTTTGGATCGAACAACGTGGCGAGCCTGAAGAAGTCGCGCGTGGCAATTCTGTGGGATACGCCGGTGAGCGGGGCCAGCGCGGGCGCGGCGGCGTACGTACTGGAGCGGCAGTATGGTTATCCGGTGACGCGCATACGGACGCGGAGCCTTGGCGGGGCCGACTTGACGAAGTTCGATGTGATTGTCGTGCCGGAGTCGTTTGGCGCGGCGCTGGCGACGGAGTTGGGCGGCGGTTTGAACCGTTTGAAGGACTGGGTGTCGAATGGCGGCGTAGTGGTGGGGCTGGGCTCGGGCACGAGTTTCCTGGCGAGCCCGCGGGTGGGCTTATTAGCGCTGCAACAGGAATTACTGGCCAAGGATGCGAGTGCGCCGGCGTCGGGGGGCACGGGCGCGGCCGCGGAAGCCGGTGGGCGGCGCTTGCCAACCGGAACGGCGCCACCGCCATCCCCGAGTGCGTCGGCGGGCGGCGAGGGCGGCCCGGTGGCGGGCAAGCTGTTTAGCAAGGAAGAAGACTATCTGAAGGCGATCCAATCCGACCGCGAGATGCCGGACGATGTGGCCGGCGTGTTGTGCAGAGCGAAAGTGGATACCGAAACCTGGATCGGGGCCGGGGCGCAGGAGCATGTGAATGCGCTGGTAAGCGGGCGGACGATATATTCGCCGATCAAGATCGACAAGGGCGTAAATGCGGCCGTCTATGTGGGACCGAACGAGGTGTTGCAAAGTGGCTACATGTGGGAGGAGAACAAGAAGCAGATCGCCTACAAGCCGCTGCTGGTGGTAGGGCGGGAAGGACGGGGTTTGGTGGTGGGCTTTACGGCCGATCCGAACTACCGCGGGTACCTGGACGGATTAAACATTCTCTTTCTGAATGCCGTCCTGCGGGGACCCGGCTTCGCCCGCTGATCGCCCATCGCACTGCGAACTAGGTAAGAGACCCGAGACGCGCCGCCAAGGGGAAATCCCCGAGGCGGCGCTTATTGTTGCTGGCCAGTGATTTTTCCCAGAAACGATCCTTACGAAATCCGGTTCAATGTCGATAAGGGAAGCCTAGATGCAATTTAAAACTCTTCTGGCGGGCATGGCGGCCTGCATAACGTTAACCGCCTCTGGACCAATGGAACTGGAGCGGGAGCTGCGCGAGGCGCGCACGATCGTCGTGGGGCACTTGGAGTCCAAGCGGGGCTTCTACGGTCCGGACGGGGAGATCTTTAGCGAACTGAGCTTTCGCATCGATGCGGGGCTGAAGGACGGGGACGGGCGCGCGATTCGGGGCCTGACGCTGACGCTGACGGTGCCGGGTGGCGAAGTGGGCGACGTAGGACTGCTGGACTCCACGGCCCCCGAGCTAGGGGCGGGCGAACCGGTGCTGGTGTTGCTGGACGAGCAACTGCGGGCCACGAGGGGCTTCAGCCTGGGCGGCGACACGGTGAGCGGGTTGGAATTGCGGCCCGAAGAGTTGGTTTCACTGGTTGGGCTTTCCCTGGTGGAAGAAGGCATGCGGATACCGGTGGAGGAGTTCCGTCAGGCACAGCGGGCCATTGAGGGTTATGCGGCGGTGGCGCCGTTGGCCGCAACGGTAAGCTGCTACAAGCTGTTGGGCCCGAAGTGGCTGAACAAAGCCGCGACGTTTCGCCTGGACAGCGCGCTGCCGGCGAACTATGCCGAGCCGATGCGGCGGGCGACCGCTACATGGACGGCGGCGGGCAGCCAGTTTCGCTTTAGCGAAGACGCGCGGAGCGCCAACGTCGTGAATCTACAGGCGCTGAGCCAATCGAATGTACTGGCGCAGACGCGCGTTTGGTATCAACCGTCGACGAATTCAATCACAAGTTTTACGCTGACCTTCAATTCCCGGCAGCCCTGGGGCGTGGGAGAAGCGGGGAAGTTTGACATTGAAGGGGTGGGCGCGCACGAATTGGGCCATGCGTTGGGGCTGGACCACCCGGCGGACGCCAGTTGTGCCGAGCAGACGATGTGGTTTAGCGCGGGCGTGGCGGAGACGAAGAAGCGGACGCTGGAGACGGGCGACAAAGAGGGAACGGTGCTGATGTATGCGGCGAGCGCGGCGTCGCCGCCCGCGCCTGCACCCACACCTGCACCCACACCGACGCCCACACCGACGCCAGCGCCAACTCCGCCGCCCGCTCCGGCGCCGACCGTTCCTACGCCCGTGCTGAGCAGCCTAACGATTTATCCACGAGCGACGGCGGGACGGACGGCGTATCTAGTGGTGGCGGGCTCTGCATTTGATCCGGCCCGGATTGAATTTGTAATTCAGGGTCCCGGCTGCCCGACCGCCGGGTGCGTAACGGCCACCTCGCGCTTGTTTAATGTGAGCGCGACGCAAGCCTACGGGGGATTTCTGACGGGGGTGGCGGGCAACTATACGCTGCGCTTGCGCAATGGCGCGACGGGCGCGTTATCTGCGAATGCGGCCACGTTTGTGGTGCGGTAGGAGAGAGCGCCGGCGCTACTTCTTTCAAGCCTGCGGCCCCTAGTTCGTGGGCGGCTGCAGGCGTTGGGAGGCATTCTTGACGTGCTTGTCGAACCAGCTAATCATTTCGTAAAGGACATGCTCCACGCTTTCTTTGGCAGAATAACCATGGCTTTCAAAGGGCAGGGTTACATAGCGGATTGTGCCTCCGTTGCCGCGTACAGCCTGGTACATGCGTTCGCTTTGAATGGGGAAAGTACCGAGATTGTTATCGGCTTCGCCATGGATCAATAGAATCGGTTCTTTGATCTTGTCGGCGACCATAAAGGGCGACATATTCAAGTAGACCTCGCGGGCATCCCAAAAGGTGCGGCGCTCGTTTTGGAAACCAAAGGGAGTGAGGGTGCGATTGTAGGCGCCGGAGCGGGCGATGCCGGCGCGGAAGAGGTCTGTATGGGCGAGCAGGTTGGCGGTCATAAACGCGCCATAACTATGGCCGCCCACGCCTACGCGTTCGGGATCGGTAACGCCAAGTTCGACGCCTTTTTCGATGGCGGCTTTGGCGGAGGCGGTGAGCTGCTGGACGTAAGTGTTATTGGCTTCGTCGGGACTGCCGATGATGGGGATGGTGGCGCCGTCGAGAATGGCGTAGCCTTCGAGCAGGAAGAAGAGGTGAGAGTAACCGCTGAGCGTGGTGAAGCGATTGGTGGAACCGGAGATTTGGCCGGCGACGCCGGAATCGGTGAATTCCACCGGGTAGGCCCAGACGACCGTGGGCAGGCGCGTGCCTTCCTTATAGTTGGGCGGGAGGTAGAGGGTAAAGCTGAGATCGACGCCATCGGAGCGCTTGTATTTCACGAGGCGCTTGGTGATGCCGCGCAGCTGCGGGGCGGGATCGGCAAAGGTGGTGAAGGGAGTGAGGGCGCCTTTGGAATCGCGGATAAAGAAATTGGGCGCTTCCGTAGGGGACTCGCGCCGCGTTAGGAAGCGGCTGCCGTCGGCGGCCAGCAAAGCGACGACGTTCTCGTAGTGATCGGCGTCGCACTCAAAGAGGCGTTCTTTTTTGCCGGTGACGGGGTCGAAGCGGTCGAGGAAGGGGCGATCGCCCCGAGGCGAAGCGCCATCGCCTTGGAGAAAGAGGTAACCGCCGGACTCGGCGAGCACGCGCTGGCCGTTGGGCAGGATCTGCGTGAGGAAAGATCCGGGATTGCCATAGCGGTCCTGGATGTTGCGCTCACTCAAAACTTTGGCGCCCGCGGCATCCTGGAGAACGGTCTTGATCACGCGCTTGGTGCGTTCGAGATCGCTGACGATGAAGGCATTGCCGCGCGGCGTAAAGAGGGGGGAACCGGCCAGGCGCTCTTTCGTTTTGGTGAGCTCAGTGGGCTCGCCTTTGAAAGGGGCGGCCAAGACGAGGAGGCGGTCGCGATGGGGAACCTTCTCGCGGGGGTTGCCGCCATCGAGGGCTTCCACCCAAAGCAGGCTGGCATTCTCAGCAGGCTTCCAATTGATCTGCCGGGGCCCGGTGGGCACGCCCTCGCGGGGAACGCGCTCGAGTAAAGGCAGGCTGGCCACTTTGTATTCCATCGCGCCCGCGCGGGACCAGACTTCGACTTCGCGGGGGAAGCTCGAATAAGGCAGCACATAGGAGAAAGGTTTATGAAACTGGGCGACGAGAAGGTGCTGGCCGTCGGGCGAAGGCGCTTGGGTCATATAAAGCGCCGGCTTGCCGATGGGGGTTACGGCGCCGTTAGAGGCGTTGACCAGGGCTAATTGAGAAAGGGCGTAATGCTCCAGCAGACTTTCGTCATAAGGGTTTTTGAGCATGTCCTGATAAGTGGCGGTGCCAAAGGCCTTGCCTTCGGATTGTTGGATGGAAGGGGCGGTGGGAGAAACGGGAGCTTCCGGCGCTTTGCCGCGGGAGGCGGGAACGCTACGGACCAACAAGGTGCGGGAATCGGGCATCCAATCGACGGGGTCCGCGGCGCCGGTGGCCCCTTGCGCGCCGCCGCCGAGAGCGCCATTGATGGCCACCTTTTCGATCTTCTTGATGCGGCCGGTGGCGGTCTCGCCAACCCAAAGCTCCACGCTGGTGGCCGTATTATTCAGGACCGAAAAATAGCGGCCGTCGGGGGACCAATTCAGCCCCGTAAGGCGAGCGCCCGCGGGAACGTCCACCTTGCTAAGCTGGCCGCCGTCGATTTTTTGGAGATAGGCTTTGGTCGCATAGCTTGTGAGGTGGGCGCCGGTGTTGGCGGGGTCGATGCGAAGACCGGCGAGGCGCAGCATGGGCTTGGCGAGGTCCGCGATGGAGGGGTTGCGCACGAACTCAAGGAAAAGAACGTGGGTCTTGGTGGGATTGACGCTCGGGGTGGGAGTGGCGGGAGCGTTGAGGACATCGAGAACAGCCTGGGGAGGCTTTTGGTAGGAGCTTTGCGCAAACAGGGCGGAGGACAGAAAGAGGGCTACGGCGAGGCGCTTCATCTAGGAACGGTAACACGACCGATACATCGAGACAATATGGAACGCCTCGCGGGCTTCAGCGGTTGAAAAGCAGCTCGCGACGGGCGATGGTCTTTACCAGGCTATCGGGACTGCCGAACAAGGAATACTCGTTGATATTCATGCTGTCCAGTCGCTTCAAGACTTCCTTGCGTGCGGCGGAGGGAAGTAAGTACTTGCGGAGAACAAACCGGGCGTGTTTGCCTTGGCTTTGTGTCTCCGGGCCGGCGAGGAATCGCCACTGTCCATCGACCAAGCCGACGTACATAGAGTATTCCGCTTGCTGCAGGAAGTGGCGGCGGTGGGTTCGCATGTACGGCCCAACGCGGAACATCTGAGCGTCGGACGAAAAGGCATATTGCGACTTTAGTGCCCACGCAAAGATGGCAATTGGCTCGGTCTTGCGGGGATCCGCCGAGTCATAGGCAAAGAACGCGGCGACGTAGGGAGAGCGAGTCCAATCCAGGAGCGGAGAGGGAAAGCCATGGTGTCTTAAATGGATCCAGTATTCGTAGAGCCCAGGCTGCTTTGTGAGAAACATGTCGGCCCAACCCAAGGTGTCGTTTTGCAACTCCCTATCGAATTCTGGAACCGTAGGAATATCCGGGAGTGGTTTCCCACCCAGAGATTCAATTGCCGACTTGGCCCTCGATGTCCATAGGAAGTACTCTTGCAAAGCGGGCAAAGGTGGCGAAGAAGCGAGCGATTCAAATCGTTCGAGTGTTGACTCCAACTTCCAAGACGAACAGCTCTGACCGCGGTACAAAAACGGCTCGAGTTTACAGCGGGTCCGAGCTAGATCAAGCGAACGTAGTTTTCGTTCGAAATCATCCCAGCCGCAAAGCTCGATAGTTCGCATGTGCAGGCGTTACGGTTTATAGCGCGCGCTGAGGTAGTCGAGCAAGGCGCTGCGCTGATCGGCGGGCACCTGGGCGCCCCAGCGGACCATCTTGTCCACTTCGCGTTCCCATTGGGAGCGGGTGAGCCGTTGGCCGCGGATCAGTTCATCGTTGTGGCAGCCAAGGCAGGAGTTGCGGTAGGCGGCCGCCTCCATGGGCACGACGTCGACTTTGATGGAGTGCACCACGTTCCAGAGGTAGCCGGAGGGGTTCCATTCCTGTTCGAGAGGCTGCGTGTAGCCGGAGGCGTCGGTGGCGCGGCTGAGCAGGCGGTAGGCGCCGGGCTTGGCGTTCCAAGAAAAGTCCCAGGTTTGCCAGGCCCAACGCCCGTTGGAACTGGTAAAGCGGGCGACTTGCCAGGTACGGCCGCCGTCGAGGGACACTTCCACTTTTTGGAGGGGCGAATCGCCGCTCCAGGCCGCCCCCGCGATGCGCGTGGTGCCTTGGCCAAAGATCGCATTGTCTTTGGGTGAGGCGATGACGCTTTTGACGCGCACGCTTTCCACGGGCTTCATCTGCGCCGGATCTACCGCGGAGCCGGGCGGCACGCCCTTGCCGGGATGGCGGTAGCCCGTCTTCATGAAGAAGCCGTCGAACTCTTTATCAAGGACGGTGATGCCGCTAAGCCACTTCACCCAGATATCGCCGCCCCAGCCAGGCACCACGGCGCGGAGAGGAAAACCGTGCGCGGCGGGCAAAGTTTGCCCATTCATTTGGAAGGCGAGGATGGTGTCGGGGTCCAGGGCCTTGGCCACGGGCAGAGCGCGCTGGAACTTTGGCATGGTGCCGATGGCGGTATCGGCGCCATCGAGCATGACGTGCTTGGCGCTTTTCTTCAGGCCCGCGCGGTTGAGCACATCGGCGAGGCGGACGCCGGTCCAGCGGGCATTGCCGACGCCGCCGTAACCCCACTGGAGACCGGGCACGCGCGGGGCGTAAAAGGCGCGGCCATTGCCAGCGCATTCCATGACGCCGACCAGTTCGGTGCGGGGGAGCTTCTTCAAGTCCGCGAGTGTGAGTGAGAGGGGAGAGGAGACTTCTCCGCCGACCTTTAGTGTGTAACGCTCGGCGTCCACCTGGGGCGTGTAATGGTGGCTGCGGACGTAAAAGAGCTCCGTGGGCGTGATGGCTTGGAGGAAGCCGTCGAGGGGCATCTCGTAGTCTTCGGGACGGTGAGAGTGCACGATCATGGAGGGCGATTTCAACTCGGAGGCGGAGGCGCGGGCCGGCAAGAAAAACGCGCCAACGGCGCCGAGGGCGGCACGCCGGGATACAGAGGGTGGATACGGCATCGGTCGATTCAATTCCATTTCACGGTTAAGGTCTGAACGGTTCCATTGGATACGGTCACGTCGCGCGCTTGCGCGGGCATCCCGTCCTTGAATACTTCTACTTTATAGGTTCCCGGCTTGAGCTTGAGCATGGCGGGAGTTTTCTCGAGGATTTCGCGTCCATCGAGGCGGATGGACGCCGCCGGCGGCGTGGTGTTGATGGCGAGCATGCCCGAGGCTTGTTCAAAGGCGAGGTGAACGATAGAGGTGCCGGGGACGCGCAGGCTGCGGTTGACGTTCGAGAAGTCCTTCAGGCGGCCCGTGACTTTAAAGTCTCCGGCGGGGAGTTCCAGAGCGCAGGGTGTGCGGGGGCAGCGGTCCTGGCGTCCCTCGTCGATGAGAATCTCGGCGCCATCCGGGGTGGAGGTGAAAGAGACCTGACTGACGGCGGGCGCCGAGTCGCCTTTCGGCGTGGCGGGTTCAGCCTGGGGCTCCGTCTGGTTGGCCGGAGACGCGGGTAAGGTTTCCACCGTGGCGGGCGGAGGCGGGATTGGATCACCCGCGGCGGACGGCTTAGCGGCGGGCGGGTTCGCCGCGGGCGTCTTCTCGATCGGGTTGGCTACAGGAACCGGCTTGGGTTTCGGTTCGAGGAAATACCAAAGAGCAAGCGCCATGACCAGGGAACCCACGGTGAATCCAATGATGGCAGGGGCTCTTTTTTTGGGTGCGGGCATGGGCGTATCGTCGAAGGAGCGGCGCGCCGGCGGTAGAGTGGGCGCAGTGGTAGCGGGTAGCGGAGGGGGAGGCGCGGCCAAGATCGTGGGCTCATCGCCACTGAACGGGCGCGCGGGTGTCGCTTCCTCCACGGCGTGGCCCAAGCTCAAGGAGAGCGCCTCGATAAAAGCGACGCAACTGGGAAAGCGCGCCGTGGGTGCTTTGGATAAAGCGCGCGCCAGGATTCCGTTGGCCTCGAAATCCAGATTGGGAACTGGCGGCGGCTGCTCATGGGCAATTTTGAAAAGCAGCGTCGCAAGATTATCGTGATCGAAGGGCTTGGTTCCCGAAAGGAACTCGTAGGCGATGACGGCAAGCGAGTACTGGTCGCAGGCACCGGAGACTTCCCCGCCCTGGATCTGCTCCGGCGACATATAACCGGGCGTCCCGAGCAGACCGCCGGATTGGGTGGAGTCCCTTTTTTTGAGCCGGGCGACGCCAAAATCGGTGATTTTTAATTTGGGGCCGGAAAGCATGAGATTACCCGGCTTGATGTCGCGGTGGACGATGCCTTTGGAGTGGGCATAATCGAGGCCGACGGCGGCTTGCTGCAGGATAGCCAGGAGGTCTCCCACGGGCATGCCACGAGCAAACTCCTCTAGAGTCGCGCCTTCCACATATTCCATAAAGATGTAGGCGTTGGCGGAGTCCTCGGCGATGTCGTAGATGGTAACGATGTTGGGGTGGGAAAGGATGCCGGCCGATTGGGCCTCGCGCAGAAGGCGCTCGCGGAGTTGGGCGGCGGCCTGCGGATCGGCCAACTGGTCCAGGCGAATCGTCTTTACGGCCACGCGGCGGCCAATGGCGGGATCATAGGCGCGAAACACCACGCCCATGGCGCCGCGGCCGAGCTCGTGCTCGATTTGGTAGCGGCCAATCTTCTGCATGCCTTCGGGAGCCGTCTTTATGAGTCTGCCACAATGAGAGGATCGAATGAGATTCGCCCGGCTGAAACATTATGGGTACCTTCTGTTTCCAGTGATCGTCGCGCTAATTTTGTTCCGGCGCAGCTTCCGGATTTGGTTCCTGAAAGACGACTTCGCCTGGCTGGGCTTGCGGCTAAGCGTGGCCAGCTTCCCGGACTTAGTCGAGGCCCTGTTTGCGCCCATGGCGCAAGGCACGATCCGCGTGTTGAGCGAGCGGGCGTTTTTTCTGGGCTTCGAGAGCGTGTTTGGCCTGGAGAGCCTGCCGATGCGGGTATGGATGTTTCTGACGCTGGCTGTGGCGATCGTGCTGTTGACGCTGGTGACGGAAAGGCTGAGCGGCAACCGTTGGGTGGGCCTGGCGGCGGCGCTGTTCTGGACTTTGAACTTCGGGGTTAGCGTGGCCATGTGCTGGTTGTCGAGCTACAACCAGATCCTGATCTCGGCCTTGATGCTGGGGGCGATGCTCGCGTTGATCGAGGGCCGTGTGGGCTGGTGTTGGGCGTGTTATCTGCTGGGGTTTGGCGCGCTCGAAAACGTGATCATGCTGCCGGCGGTGTTGCTGCTGTGGGCGTGGCTATACGACCGGGCGAAGATGCGCGTGGTTTGGCCGATGTTTGCGCCTGCCATGGCTTTTGCGGGCGCGCATCTATTTCTAATTCCCAAAACGCAGAGCGACCCTTCTTACAAAATGCATTTCGACCTGGCGATTTTCGACACGCTGGGCGTCTATTGGCGTTGGATGCTGGGGGCGGTGCGGCTATCGAACTTTAGTCCGGACTACCTTTGGATGGAGTGGCCGGCGCTACTGGGCGGTACCACGGCGTTGGCGGCCAGTTTGTATTTTGGCTGGCGAAGAAAGATGTGGGCTCCGCTTTTCGGCCTCGGCTTCAGTCTGGCGGCGATCGCGCCCATGTTGCCGCTGCGGGACCATCAGACGGACTACTATCTGGCGAGCGCCTCCATGGGCATCATGATGGCCTTGGCGAGCCTGATCCCGTTGACGCCGGTCGCGCTGCGTTGGGCGCTGGTGCTTTGCCTGGGGGCCTACGTTTATCCGAGCTATCTGTTGCAGCGGAACATTTTCGAATGGTACCTGGAAGCGACGGGGCCGGTGCGCGTTATTGTGCGGGGAGCGATCCAGGCCAGCCGTTTGCATCCCGATCGGCTGATCTTACTGGACGGAATTTCTCCCCAACTCTACGGCAACACCATTGCCGACGACGGCCTGCGCCTGATTGCGAACGGGCGGCTGCGCCTAGCCCCAAGTAATGGCCCGGCCGGGAGCCCTTGGACGCTGTCGCCCGAGGCGACCCGCGCGGGCCTGGAGAAGAATCTGCTGCGCATTTACCGGCTGGAGGGACCGGTCTTGCGGGATGTAACGCGGGACTGGGAGCAAAACCGAGGCCCGGAATTGGCGGGAGGATTTTCGCCGCAGGTAAGCGCGGGGGAGAAGACGTTTCAAACGCAATTCGGCGAAGGCTGGTACGGGATCGAGAATGGAACGCGGTGGATGGGCCGAGAGGCACGGTTGCGATTGGGAGGCGGACCGCTGCGGGCGGGCGCGGTGTTTTTCGTCAAAGGTTACGTGCCGCCCAGCTTGGGAGCGGCGAAGTTGGCGGTGACGATTAACGGTATCGAGTGCGGCGTAATCGACGCGCCGCCTGGGGAGTTGCTAGCGGAGTTGCCGCTGCCGGAGGCGGTGGCTAAGGAAAGCGTGTATGAGGTGCGGTTGAAGGCTTCCAAGACCGTGCGCCCGCCGAAGGACGGGAGGGATTTATCGTTTGTGTTTGGGGAGTTGGGGGTGAGGTAGGCGGCACAGGCTCCGGAATCACGCGAGCAACCCGCCGACCACTTTTCCCTTGCCGTCCTTGGTGGCGTACACGGGCCGCCGCTCGACTTCGTAGGCTGTGTCGGGGGCGATGCCCATCAGCGTGTACAGCGTGGCGTGCAGATCCATGATGCTGACCGGGTCCTTCACGATGCGGCAGGGGCGCTCCGGTGCGGTCTCTCCATAGACCTTGCCCTTGGCGATGCCGCCGCCGAAGAGCAGTACGCTTGAGGCCTCCGTAAAGTGCCGGTGCATGCCGTAGTGCTTGGGCTCGGTCATGATGTCGGGTACCGTCACCTGGTTTTTCACCTCTTGGCCCGGCTTGCCTTCCGTCATCATGTCGCGGCCGAACTCGGTGGCCAGCACGACGAGAGTGCGGTCCAGCAGCCCGCGTTCTTCGAGGTCGAGAACTAATTGGGCGACGGGCGAATCGATCGTCGCCTTCATGTCGGCGGCGCGCTGGTGGCCGTTCTCATGCGTGTCCCAATAGCGGAAGGGAATGTATTCGCTGGTGACTTCGATGAAACGAGCGCCGGCTTCCACCAAACGCCGCGCCAGCAGGCAGCCTTCGCCAAAACGAGATGTGCCATATTTCATGCGGTTCGCGTCGGGCTCAAGCGCCAGATCGAAGGCCTTGGCGGCGGGCGAGGTCAAGAGGCGGTGGGCGTTCTCCATGCTGCGCTCCAGGCCTTCCCGATGAAAGGCGCTCAAGCCCGCCAGCCGCTTGTAGAATTCATAACGCTCGGCAAAGCGCTTCGCACCCAAAAACTCGCTGGGCCGGGTGGAGGCGACGGCATCGCGCGGGTTCGTAATAAAGAATGGCGCATGCTCACTGCCCAAAAAGCCCGCCGTATGGAAGGCCTTCAGACTGTCGCTTTCGCCGCCAATTTCCAGATTCTGGCCGATGTCGATGAAGGCCGGAATATCCGGATTTCGCGGCCCCAGGGTGCGGCTGATAAAGCTGCCCATGTGCGGCACGGCGACGCTCTGGGGCGGCTCGTAACCCGTATGCCAATGATATTGGTGACGGGAGTGGAGGATGAAGCCGAGATCGCCCACGCGATGGCTGCGTAGGAGGACGCCGCGATTGAGGACTTTGGCGATGCGTTCCAGGCCCTGGGACAAATGGACGCCATCGAGCACCGTGGGAATCGAGGGGAAGGTGGACAGCACCCGATCGCTCTTGAGGCCGGTCTCGTAGGGGGTGAAGCGCTTGGGATCCAGCGTCTCGGTCTGCGCCATGCCGCCGGCCATCCAAAGCAGAATCATCGCGTCGGCCTTGGGCGCAAGTTTTTGGGGCGCGGCCAAGAGACGGGCCTCGCCGCCGGCTAAGGCGCCGAGGGTGGCGGTCTTGAGCCAATCTCTTCGGTTGAATCTATCTCGATTCACCCTATCTCGATTCACCATATGTATTGAAACTCCGGATGCATTAAGAGGCTCCACAAGAGATCCTCGACGCCCTCGCGTCCGAGTTGGCCCTGCGGAAACAGGCGCCGTGCGGCGGCGCGCTCTTCGTCCTTGGGCTCCCGCGACAAGATCTGCCGCCAGAGGCGCGTAATCGTGTCGTCCACGCCAGACAATTTAGGGGGCGCGGCCGCCGGTGCTCCCGGACCCAGGCGAACCAGCAAGTTCTTGTCGGGTTCCGCGCCAAAAACAAAGAAGCGGACGGCCGTATTGATGTCGCTGGCTTTGGAGGCGTCGCTTACCCACACGGTGGCTTTCAGTGAATCGTATCCGGGCGGCAAATCAAAGACCTGCCGCGTGCCTAGCTTCATGCGGACCGGCCCGGCTTCGAGGAGCTTTTCGCCCGCGGGGCCGCTGACGCGGATGTCTTTCCAGCCCACCTCGGCGCGTTCCGGGTCGAAGGTGCCGGCATCTTCCGTCAACAACCAGGCTTGGCGTAAACCGGCAATGCGCGCCTCGAGCTTTTGTTCGCCTTGGCGCATTTGCTTGGAGTCGAAGAGATTTTCGGGCGCGGGCGGCAGTTCGCCGAGCAAACGCATCGCGCCTCGGTGCAACATAGCGGCCAAGGTGGGACCGTTGGCGAGTTCAAGAAGTTGGAACGTGGTGGCCTCCTCATTGCGCGTGGTGTAGACCTGATCGCGAATCGGGCGGCCCATGGCGCGCGTTAAGAGCGTGCTCTTCAGTTGCCAATCGCGGGCCAGGAATGCGCGGTCGGAATTTCCGCTTTGCGCGGCGCGCCACTCACCCGTGACCGCGGAAAGGGTATCCACCAACTGTTCGGCGCTGATACGGCGGGGTTTTGGGTCGGCACGCTGGTATTCCGAGGAAGTCATCAGAAGGCGGAGCAGGTATTGCAAGTCGTAGTTGTGGGAGGCGAAATCGGCGGCCAGCCAATCCAGCAGGTCCGGGTTCGACGGTTTGGCATCCATGTCGTCGACGGGCTCCACCAGCCCTTGGCCCATGAGCTTTTGCCAATAGCGATTGACGATGGTGCGGGCCAGGCGGCCATTGCCGGGATGGGTAAAGAGCTTGGCGGCCCAGAAACGCCGTTCGCTGGGGGAAGCGCCCGCAGGGATTTCGCCTAACTCGGGATAGAGAAACTGGGCCGGCTGAAGGATGCCGGTCTTGTTGTCGCAACGGACAAGTTCCAAAGAGGACTCCGCTGAGAACATGGCAGCGAGCCCATAGGCTTGTTTCAGCTTGTATTGGTTGATGAAGCTGTCGTGGCAAGAGGCGCACTTGAGATTGATGCCGAGGAAGATCTGCGCCGTGTTTTGCGAGGCCTGCATGTAGGGCGTCTGGCTGGCATTCACGTCGCCGCGCCAATTTACGCCAATTAGGAAGCCCTCGGGCGCCTGCCCGCCGATGGGATTCAGCAGCTCACGGACCATTTCGTCGTAAGGCAGGTTATTGCGTAAGGCGGCTTCGAGCCAAGTGGTGATGCTTTTGCGTTCACCGTGGTAGACGACGCCGATATCATTGCGCAGAAGATCGTTCCACCAACTGATCCAGTGCGCGGTGTAGTTGCGGCGATCCTCGAGTAACTCGTCGACCAGGCGCGCGCGATCGCGATGGCGCAGGAAGGCGTCCAGTTGGGTGGGCGTCGGCGGCAAACCCCAGAGATCCAGATAGGCGCGGCGGGCAAAGACGCTGTCGCCGGCCAAGCCCTTAGCCGAGCGGCCGGTAAAGCGATCGATCGCGTGCCCTGCTCCGGGAGGCAAGGGGACGGCGCGCGGGGCGAGCGGCGCCACCCAAGCGGTTCCGGCTTTGGCGGTCGCGTCCGCCCAGGGCGCTCCAGCGGTGATCCATTCGCGCAGCTTGGCAATCTCTTCGGGCTTGAGGGGCGCGCCCACGGGAGGCATACGGCGGCCTTCGGTGCCTTCCACGCGGTTTAAGAGCGTCTTGCCCAGCACACGGAGGGCACTTTCGCGGCTCGTCAGGTCGAGGTTGGCCTGGGCCTTGGCGCCGGCGTGGCAACTTAGACATCGGCTCGCCAGAATGGGATGGATGTCGGTAACAAAGTCCGCAGCCTCTAAAGATGCAGCGGCGAGAATGAGCAGCAATCGCATGGCGGAATTCCCAAGCTATCACGCATAGAATGAAGAATTCATGCGCGCCATCACCCTTACCCAACCCGGCCACTTCGAATGGACAGACCTGACGGAAGCCCTCGCGCCCGGACCCGGCGAGGCGCTGGTCCGCATCCACACGGTCGGCATCTGCGGTACGGACTTGCACGCGTTCAAGGGCCGCCAGCCGTTCTTTAGCTATCCGCGCATTCTCGGCCATGAGCTGGGCGTGGAGGTTTTGCGTGTGGGACCAGGAGTAACGCGTTTGGCCCCGGGGGACCGCTGCGCGACGAACCCTTACCTGCACTGCGGCACGTGTATTGCCTGCCGCCGTGGCAAGACCAATTGCTGCACGTCGTTGAAGGTCTTGGGAGTGCACACCGATGGGGGCATGCGCGAGCGGATGGTGCTGCCCGCCGCCCATCTTTATCCGTCGCAGACTTTGGGCTTTGCCGAACTGGCGTTGATTGAAACTTTGGGCATAGGCTGCCACGCGGTGAATCGCGCGCAGCCCATGGAGGGCGACCGCGCCCTGGTGATTGGCGCGGGGCCGATCGGTTGCACGGTGATGGAGTTTTTGCGGCTGCGGGGCGTGCCTTTCGAGGTGTTGGACCTGAGTGCGCAACGCCGCGCCTTCGCTCAGCAATATATGGGTCCGGCCCTTGTGCACGATGCCAAGCAGGCAATACTCGATCAGGCGCCCGAGTTGCCGACCCTGGTTTTCGATTGCACGGGGAATCCGCACTCGATGATGGATGCCTTCCACTACACGGCGGCGGGGGGCAAGCTGATCTTTGTGGGGCTCTTCGTGGGAGACGTGACCTTTCACGACCCCGACCCCTTTCATCGGCGGGAACTGACGATTCTTAGCTCGCGGAATGCCGTGCCCGCGGAGCACGTGGACATCCTGGCACACGTGGAATCAGGCCGCATTCAAACGCGGCACTGGGTCAGCGAAGCCTGCGCGATGGCGCACATGCCGGAGCGCTTCCCGGTGTGGACTGACCCGGCGAGCGGGATCCTGAAAGCCGTCGTGAACTGGGATTAGCGTCCCAGGCCGTGACGGACCAAGATGGCCTTCACTTTCTCCAAGGGCAGAGCTTCCACCCGCGACGGCGGCGTGACGGTGGCCTGGAGGAGAGAATTGTAGACGGCTTCCTCGGTGCACTCCAAAGCCGCCTGAAACAAGGTGGAGAGGTAATCGGGCGATTGCAGCGGGCGCGCTTCTCGCGAGGTGGAAAAGGCAATTCCGAAGTCTCCGCTGCCGTGGCTATAGCTAGAACCGGTACGGCCCAGACCATAGGTGGCGCGCGCGGCCAGCCGCTTCAAATCCCGGGCATCCAGCGGCGCGTCGGTCGCCAACACGATCATGCAACTGCCATCGCCGGAGCCCTTGGCGAGTTGTTGGCCGATCGGTGCGCCGCCCATAGTCAGCACGCCGCCGAAGTTGGATTGCACCAGGACTCCCACGTTGAAGCCCGCGGGAACTTTTCGCGAGGAGGTGCCGATGCCGCCTTTCCAACCGAAGCAAATCGTGCCGGTGCCCGCCCCGACGCTGCCTTCAGGCACTTCGCCGGTTTTAGCGGCGCCGATGGCCGCCAGGACGTCCTCCTGTTTTACGGGCAAGGCGCGAATGTCATTCAGCCCGCCGTCATTCGTCTCGCCCACCAAGGCATTCACGCTGCGCACTCTTTCATTACCGGGCTGGGCCAAGGTGTAGCGCACCACGGCCTCAACAGCGGTACCAACGGCAAGGGTATTCGTGAGCACGATAGGAGTTTCGATGGTGCCGAGTTCCTCTACCTGCGTCGAACCGGCGAGTTTGCCGAAAGCATTGGCGACAAAGACCGCCCCGGCCACTTTGTCCTGGAACAGATTGCCGCCGTGCGGCAGGACGGCGGTGACGCCTGTGCGAATGGTATCGCCCTGAATCAGGGTGCGGTGGCCTACCCGGACGCCCGGCACGTCTGTGATGGCGTTGGCCGTTCCGGGCGGGTAGATGCCAGGGCCCCGGCCAATTTCGCGCCAGCGAGTGGCCCAAGCTGTCTGGGCAAGGAGGAAGAATCTACGGGTCATGCTAAATTCCGCCTTTCCTTGGTGCGCCTTGTCAGGCCAAAAACTCCGTTCCACGGGGGAATGACAATGCTGACGCTGCCCCGCGCTTTGGCCTGGCAGGCGAGCCGGAGGCGGGGATGCTGGCTGGTTGGGTCCGCAAAGGGGCTGTCCCAGTAGCCGAAGTATTCCATGCGCTTTCTCTCGAAGCTCGTTGGGGCTTCGAGGTTTTCCTTTCCGCCTAGGATACCGATCCAGCAAGTGCCGCAGGATCCAGAGCGGCAATCGACGGGAATGGGCCCCATTCCCGCATAGCAGCGAGGATCCGTCTCGTGATAGGGACGCTTATCGAGTTCGGCCGCGGTGGTAATGTCTTGTGCATCCAGGATGGGAAAGCGCGCGTCCGCCCGGCCTTCGTCAAATACGATTTCTAGTTTTGGGGTTTGTCTGAGGAAGGGGCCGAAAAAGCTGCGCGTGGGCGGCTTCGCTCTTTGTTCGAGTCTCTTGGCTGGGCTATCGCGAGGTGAGAGGCCCGAGAAGGGACGCGCGAGGAATTCCGTTCCCGCTTGGCGGATGGTCATGAGCACAAGGGCAGCCAGGGCAAGGCGAAACTCCTGGGGCGCCTGGATTTGCGCGGCCAGTTCCGCCAGGGCGTCTTCGAGCAGCCCTTGTGTTGGGAAGCCCTGGAGAGCTGCGCGTTTGGCCTCGCCCCACCAAGCGTGAGCGTAGAGGAATCGGTGGGAGCGATCCTCCTGCCCTGCCAGGCTCCAAGATCCCTTCATCTGGTAAAACGTCCGGGCAGCCTCGTCGGGAATCAAATCCAAAGTACCGAGCGGAAAGAGGGCAAACCAGACGCGCAGGGCCTCGCGGTCCACAGCATGGACTTCTGTGCCTAGCGCAGCGAGCGCCGATTCCCAATCGTCATCCCAATGTTGTAGGTTGTTCATCCGATCATCCAAGAAAACTCGTTGAAACAGTGATACGCTAGCGGACACTCAATTCGAAGGAGCCTGTTGTGCGAACTCATTCGACCTTTCTCTTTGCCGCTCTCTCTGTGGCCCTACCGCTGGCTGCGGACCTGCGTAAAGCTCGGGAATTAGAGCTTTCCGGACAGATTCGCGCCGCCGAACAAGAATACAAGACCGACGGTGGCCTTGCCTATGCCGAATTTCTGGAACGGCGCCGCAGTCCCCTCGCCATCGGCGCCTATGAGCGGCTGACGTCGACGGCGGACTCCGCCGCTAAATTGCAAGCCTGGCGCCGCTTGACCGTCTTGCACCTTTTAAACGACGATAAAGCCGCCGCGGAAAAGGCCATCAATCAGTATCGCAGCGCGGGCGGACAGGGCTGGGCTTTTGCCGCATCCACGCGGCCGCCGGTGAGCAGCGGCTTTACGGAACTGCCCGGGCCCCTGCGGAGTTTCTCGCGCATGGCGGCACTGTCGCCGGATTTGGCTCCTTCGGAACTGCTGGGCGCCTTAGCCCGGAACATTGTGACGAACGGTTACCAGGCGGCTGGGAACAATGAAGGGCTTGACCAGACGGAATACCTGAAGCTGATTTACCGCTACCTTTCGCAGGCGAAGGAATTGGATAAGTTGGCAGTGAAAGACCGCCAGATTGTTATCGAACAGTGCGATTCCGCGCAGACGGGCGAGCTGTTGAAGGTATTGGGCTATCGTATGCGGGGAGCCTGCGGGGGCGACCTGGTACTGGAAACGGTGAACGCGTCGCGGGCCTTTTTGACGATCGACTCGGGCTTTCCCCTTTCCGAACTCGAAACGGCGCTGCGGACCAATCAAACCTTCAGTTACGACTACAAGCCCACCCGTCTTCCGGTGCTGTATGGGCCCGAGTATTGGCAGGACAGTAAGGATAAAGAACGGGCGGACCAGAACTTCGTGGAATTTTTCATGGGCGACCCGCAATTATGTCGTTTGTACCTGGGGCTTTCCAAACTAGACCCCGCGACGGCGGAGGACCTGAAGAAGGCGATGCCGGTGCAACGGCTGCGCGCGTTCTCGCACGTGCTGGACTTCTTTGGCGGCATGTTACAGATTCGCGGCGGCAAGGTGGCGGTGCCGGGCGATCCACGGTCCGCGGCGGTGTGGAACGATCTAGTGGGCGCTAATCCCGACAACGGACCGGCGTTCCTGGAAAAGCTAATCGCTAAAGACGATGGCTGGCTGGCGGCCTACTATGAGGCGCTGAGCCGCATTCATGGACCGGTGGTGGACTACCTGACGGAGCCAAGCCGCATGCGCCGGTTCTACCTGGCCTTGCGGGGGCGGGTTACCTCTCCTGGACCGGCGCGCCCGGTGTTTCGCGCCTCCACCGACCTGATGCTGCTCACCACCCGCCTGCGCATGGATGCAAGCGGCAAGCCGCACATCCCGGGCGAGGTCGCGTCCTGGAAAAGTCTCTTTATAAATCATCCGCATGGAAAATACGACGGCAAGCTTACTAAGAGCGCGCAGAACTGGAAAGATCCCGAAGACGTGCTGGAGGCGCTGTTTGCGCTGTCCCGTAAGGCGGTGGACAACGAGCCGCTGAAGATCTTTTTGAGCTTAAGCGACGTAAACCGCGGCAGGAAACAGGCTCTTTCCGCGGCGACGGTGGAACGCTTGATGAAGGACTGGAAGGTGCTAGGCGCGCAATATACGGCGCTCGCCGAACTGCCGGAACTAAGCGAGGCCAATATCGTCCAATTCCTAACGTCCGCCGCCGCCCTGAACGGCATCGGCGACGTGCAGCTACGCAGCGACGCGGTGGGGACTTTTCAGGCCCTGGTCGCGCTGACGCAGATTTTTTATCGCAACCATTTGCTGGAGGGTGGCCTGGACGCGGCCATGGCCCCGATCCTGGCGCAAGTGCCGGCAGCGAAGAACTCGCGGGACTTGCTGGATGCGGGCCGCGCCGGCGTAATGCATCTGATGAAGTCCTGCGGCGTGGAGGCCGCGGCCGATCCGCAGCAGGCCATGCTCTCCTTGCTAGCCGGGGCCAGCAAGCCGGGGGACGAAGTAACGCACCAGGCGCTGAAGGCCGACATGCAACGCGTGTTCGACGCCCAACGGCTGGTTAGCTTAAAAGCGATTTTCGATATCGACGACAACCTGGAGGCGCCATCCAAGGGCGGTAAGACCAACGTGGCGCTGGTAAACCGCTTGAGCGCGCGAATCGCCGAGCAGCAGCCACCGCGCTCTTCTCTGACGGGTGCGGAACGCAACGCCATGGCCTTCGGCTACTGGGTGGACAAGCATATCGAGAACGAGCGCAAAACGAACTTCCGCGCCATCCTGGACAAAGCGGGCACGGACCCCGTGAAGCTGAAAGACGCGCGCGGCAACTTGGCGAGTTTTTTACGCGACACGCTGGTTGGCTTCGTTTATGTGCACTATGCGCCGCCCGCGGCACAGATTCTTTTTACCAATCCCCACTTTGTGCGCAGCCACGATTTTCTGGGCGTGCAGGGAACGAATCAGACGTGGCGAGCCACGGAGGTTTTCGGGACCGGCTGGCCCTCCTCGGCCGGCGGACGTTTGGTTGGATCCCTGGTAAGCCTGCCTTATGCCTTGGCCGAAGCGGAACAGAACTTCCTGATCCCCACCCGGGAGCAGGCGCTGATCTGGGGCGATCTGGTGCCGCAGATGATTGTGTCGGCTAAGGTGCCTCGCTATTGGCGGGTCAGCCCGGCGCAACTGAGCTACGCCGCGCTGCATTATCGAGCCGGAGAAACGATGCTGGCGCAGAGTGCGGTGGACGACGCTTTGCGAGGGCGTGCGATTGCGGCGCTGGCGCGTTACGCGCCGCCCGCGCGCGTGGAAGCGGTGAATGCGTATCTCGAAGCCGGTCGTGTGGGCGACGCGCTCGATTTGGTGACGCCGTCGGAGGCCTTCAACATGGCTGCCGCGCTGGTGGCCGCCGGGGAGTCCGGCGATACCGCCCCGCAGGTGGCCGAAATCCGGCGCCTCTCGCAGTTGCGCCGCGACGACTTGACGCCCGCCGCGATCTCGGAAGCCTTCGGTACGCCGAAGCCAACGCTTGCCAATTCCTACCAGCCGCAACTTCTGAACCTGCGGACCTTCCCGACTCTGATGGGCTATTCAAGCCGAATTCTGGCGGAAAGCTGGGAGAGTTCGAATATCTTCTACGCGGCGCTCGCCGATGAGCTAGGTTTGCGTCCCAGCGAACTGAATCTCAAGGTTCCGGACTGGACGAAACTGACGGTGGAGAAAATCTTCGCGACGCACCTTGAGGATTGGCCCGCGCTGCTGCGCAGCCTGCGTTTGGTTGGCCAGGAAATGAGACAATCGGCGAAAGCCATGCCCCAGGGGAGCTACTAGATGAAGCCCATTCGCAAATTTGCCGCGCTGCTGCTGCTGGCCGCCGCCACGATCGGCGTCACTTTGTACGCGCAAGACACCGTTTTCAAAGTGAAGGTCGACATGGTCGTCCTGAGCTTTACCGTCACGGACTCGAAAGGCAAGTACGTAAACGGCCTGAAGCACACGGATTTCCGGGTGCTCGAAGACGGGATTATCCAGAAGCTGGCGACCTTCGCCGAAGGCAACAAGCCGCCGGTTATGATCCAAGACGATGGCACGACGAAACCGCTGGCCATCGCCGACAACACGGCGCGCGAGGGCGATCTCAAAGGTCCGTCGGATGCGTTTGTCGGCACCAATGTGTTCGTGCTCTTCGACACGTCGAACTACATGTACCGGAGCTTCGTTTACGCCTCGGACGCGATTGCAGACTTTGTGCGCGGCCTTGATAAGGCCGATTCCGTGGCCGTCTATACCTTTTCGCGCAACCTGACGCGCGCCGCCGACTTGACGCGCGACCGTAACTTCGCCATTGGAGGGCTGCGGAAGGCCGTGGCGGGCGACGATTCCGCCCTCTATAACGGCCTTTTGCTGACCTTGCGCGACGCGGCGAAAGTCCCGGGGCGCAAAGTGGTGATCGTTTTCTCCAACGGGCCCGACAATGGCTCGATGGTGGCGCCGGACGATGTACGCAGTGTGGCCGAGGACGAGGGCATTCCGATCTATGTAATTTCGACGGCGGAAGTAAACAAGGACCCGATCTCTTCCAATGTCTTCCGGCGGCTGGCCGGCCGAACGGGCGGTAAAGCCTACTTTGCCAAAACCTGGCAGAAGCAGGTAGAAGCCTTCGAGAGCATCCGGGAAGACCTGGGCAATAGCTATACGATTACCTACTACCCGCAGACGAACCCCAACGAGGGCTTTCGTAAGATCAACGTCGAAGTGTTGAGCGACGCAGCAAAGAAACTGCGGGTACGGGCCCGTCCCGGTTACCGGCCGCGCACGAGCTAGCGCACGGGGAACTTCTGCATCATCAAGTGGATGGTTTTGCCGTTCTTGTTGACGATGCCGTCGGACCAGCCCTGGAAATGCCGCCGCTGAAAGACCTCGATGGCGTCGATCAGATCGCGGGGAATTTGGCCGGGCAGGACTGGGAGGCTAAGCACGCGTCCCGCCCCCCCTTCGCTCACCGGAATACCGGATAAGAGGCCCGCCACCTTGGCCATATCGGACGGTGCATTACGCGCCGGCGCCTTGCCCACGTCGCCGGACAGGATTTCGATGTGTTTGAGGGTCCGCTTGGGAGAGGTGCCGTTGTTCGTAAGCTGGTTGAGCTTGCGGATGGTGGCGCCCAGCGGGTCCACGCGGCTATCGGTCGAACCGAATTGTTTGGTTTGAAAGCGTTCGATCGCCCGCACCACGGAAGGCGAAGCCATGCCGGGAAAGGGCGCCATAAACAACTCCTCTTCCGGCCCGCCGTCGGCTAATTGAACGCGGCTGAGCAGGTCGATCACGATTTCCGTATCCGAGGGTTCGTTGCGCGCGGGGGGCTTGCCCACCGCTTGTTGGATCTGTTTACCGACAGGGGGTGCGGGCGGGAAGCTGCAAAGGTTATTCATCTGCGCCAGCGTGTTGCCGAACGGGTCCACGCGGCCATCGCTAAAGCCTTTGAAATGCAGCCTTTGGAAGCGCTCAATGGCGCTCACCAAGTCGGAATTCAGGTTGTTGGGTATTGGGGATATCGGGATTCGGTCCGGCCTGGTGCCACCCTGTTCCCTGGAAATCCCCGACAGGAGCTTGGAGATCGTCTTCTGGTCGTTGACGTCATTGAATCCTCCGCGCCCCACCGCGCGGAAAATCGACTCGTTCGTGGCCATGGGTCTAGTATTCTCCTCGACAGGACGAACGCGAATCTAGTTGGTAGCGGCCTTTTTGTCCCGATGATTCTCGGGCTTGTCGGCGGGAATGCGGTTCAGCAGTTCGTTCGGGCCTTGCTCGCCCTTGGCCAGTTCGAAAGAATCGTAGAGGGCCCCAGTCGCGGTCCGGCTTTCATAGACCAATTTGTTGCGGTCGATGCGAAGGATCTGGAAGAGTTGCGTATCCTCCGCGGTGCGAATCATCCACGGCTTGCGCTCGAGGTCGTATTGCTTCGGCCCCAACACGCTGACCGCATAGACGGTGCCCTTCTCCAGGCCGGAACGGGCGTAAGTGTGGTCGTGGCCATTGAGCACCATATCCACCTTGTATTTTTCAAAGATCGGCTGCCAGGCGGCACGAAGTTTTTCGTTATCGCGGCCCTTGGCGGCGCTGAGCAAGGGGTGATGAAAGGTGACAATGGTCCAGCGATTCGGGTTGGCCTTCAAGGTTTCTTCCAACCACGCGGTTTGCTCGGGCGTAACGCGATTCGAATCGACGGAAATCATGCGGAGACCCTGGTAGTCGATAAAGTACGCAGCCTCCTGGTAGCCCTGCGGGCCGTGTTCCGGCAAGGTGAAAGTGTGGCGCCAATGCGGCGTCAGCGTGGGCGTCAAGCCCACCCGCCCGTATTCGTGATTGCCGGGAGTCGGCAGGCTCGGGATGGTGCGGCTGACGAAGGACATGGCCCGGTGCCATTCGCCCCATTGCGCGTCGTTGTTCCAGTTGTTGATCAGGTCGCCGGCGTGGACCAGGAAGCGCGCGTTGGGCGCATAGCGCAGAGCGGTCTGGAACATGTGCGCGCAGTGTTCGGCGATGTCGTTCTGCGCGTCGCCGAAGTAGAGAAACTCAAAGGGCTCCGCGTTTGCGGAAGCGGTGCGGAAGCGATTCCATTCCGACCAATTCACGCCGTCGCCCACCCGGTAGTTGTAGGTGGTGGAGGGCTTCAGCCCGGCGAGCGAGGCCGAATGATAGTGCGCCACGGAAAGATCGGTTTCGTAGGGCTGCGATTGGCCTTTAACCGTCGTGACTTTCTTCTGAAAATTCGGCCCGTCCTGGATCTCTGCATATTGCACTTGAGGCGAAGTGATGGACGTATCGGTGCGCCACGTGAAGGCCTGCGTTTTGGACGGATCGCCCGACCAGGTGAGAATGATCCGATCGGGGAGGGGCGTCGGGGCGTGATTGAGCTTGTCGGAATACTTCAGCGCCTGCTGCGCCAGCAAAACGACTGCGGCGAGGGAGAGTCCTATACGGAACGCCGCGCGACGGGAAAACGGGAAAGCCATGCTCTTGAGTTTATCGATTTGCAATGACGATCCCATGACCGCCCTAGGGATGGGCGGTCTGATCGAACTGTCTCTTGCGCAGGCGCTCTTCCGTTTCTTGCCGGACACGGCGCATTTCGGAGAGCACTTCGGGGTTTAAGGGCCAGATGGTGAAATCGCGGAATGCCAAGCGCTGGGCCTTTCCCTTCAGACCCAGAAGCGCCTGGTGCAACTCGAGCAGGTGTCCGCGGGAAAGCTCGAGAGCGTGTTCGCGCGGTTGATAGATGCTGCCAATTGGGAACTCGAGATACGGCGTGTCGGTTTGTTCGATGTGGCAGCCCAGAATATGAGTGACGATGCGTCCCTCGGTAAAGCGAACAAGGCGCTCTACGGATTTTTCGAACTGGTCCCAATAGGTGACATAGAGGCGGCCGGGATAGAGCGTATCGCCAATCAAGAGAAGGCCCGTGCGGCGGTCATAAAAGGCTACATCCGTTGCGTGGTGGCCGGGTATTGGAAGCACCTCCAGAACGCGGCCGCCGAGGTCGAGACTTCCGACGGATTCCGGCCATTGGGCGATGCCAAAGGCTTTTTGGACCGAAGGAATGTCGAAGGGCACAAACTCGATGCCGGGTCGATTGCGGAAGAGCGGATCGCCCGCTATGTGGTCGCCATGCCCGTGCGTATGGATCACCATCCGGGCAATGGAGGTTTTTCCCTTGCGAGCCAACCACTTTTGCACGATCCCTTCGTACACATCGGGCAGGCTGTCCACTTTTCCGGCGCCCGTGTCGATCAAGGTGACCTTATCGTTGCCGAAAACTACGTAGAGGAAAGGCTTCTCGTAATGGGTGCAGCCGGATTCGCGCAGGATGTAGAGGTCGGCGTTGTACTCGTGAATCTGCCAATCCGGAAGCTCCATACACTTGGGGCCACCGGTAGACCAGGTGCGTGGTAGGACCCCTTGTTCGACCCCAGCGCCATTGGGCTGGGGTACCTGGGAATAGAGATGAAGGACGGAAAGCGCGGCGACGAGGGCGAGCGATCGAAACAAAACGATGCGCTGCATAATTTCGCGAGTATAGCACCGGCCTGTACTCCCACGGCCGAGTTACCTATACTGAACGCGGAGGGTTGTCAACATGCTACTGATCTGGCTTTTGGCCCTACCGCTACTGCTGGCGGCCCAAGAAAAATCGCCCCGCAAGTTGATCGATACGCTAAATGGCAAAGACTTGTTCCAGGCCTACTGCGCTTCCTGCCATGGGATGGACGGCAAGGGAAAGGGCGTAGTGGCAGCGGTCCTGAAAAATGGGGTGCCCGACTTGACCACGCTGCGGCGGCGGCGGGGCGGCAAGTTTCCCGCGCCCGAACTGGAAAAGCTCATCCTCGGGCAAGGCACTTCGGCGGCCGCACACGGCTCCCGTGAAATGCCGGTATGGGGTCCGGTTTTCCGCCGCGTGGAGAACGACCAGGACTTCGGCCTAGTGCGGGTGCGCCGCTTGGTGGAGCACATCGAAAGCCTCCAAGAGCGCTAGCGCGGGCCGCTTCGGCGATATGATCGGGGCATGCTCCGCCGCCGTCAACTTCTCACTAGCATCCCGGCCCTCCCCGCTTTGGCCTCCGCCCAAAGCGCCACGCCGGGTCCGGTCGTTATTAGCTCGTCCAATGGCAAAACCGCGTGCGACCGCGCGATGCAACTACTGCGCGCCGGCCACGACACTTTGCATGCAGTGGTGGAGGGCGTGACGCTGGTGGAGAACGATCCCGAAGACACGACTGTGGGTCTGGGCGGTCTGCCCAACGAGCTTGGGGCCGTGGAGTTGGACGCGAGCCTGATGCATGGTCCGACCCGGCGCGCCGGTTCTGTGGCCAGCGTACAGGGGATCAAGAACGTGGCGCGGCTGGCCAAACTCGTGATGGAACAAACGGATCACGTGATGCTGGTGGGCGCGGGGGCGCAAGCTTTTGCTCAGGCCTGGGGCTTTCCCGTCGAGAACCTGCTAACCGAAAAGAGCCGTCTCGCGTGGCTGACTTGGAAGCAAGGCCAACGCGACGCCAGTGGCCACAACAATTGGACCGACGGTCTAGACGCGCCTGGCGGGGCGAAGCCTCCGGGCGCCGCACAATTGCGGAGGTTGTTCCCGCATTGCAGCGACGAGGTCTTCGCCTGGGCCCAGCGTATGGCGCAGCATCCTCCTACGGGCACGATCAACTGCCTGGCGCTGAACGCCCGAGGAGAAATGTCGGGTGTGACCACGACGAGCGGCCTGGCGTGGAAAATCGCCGGTCGCGTAGGCGATTCACCGGTCATCGGGGCCGGCGTCTATGTGGACCAGGAGGTTGGCGCCGCCGGTTCTACGGGCCGGGGCGAGGAAAACATTCGCGTTTGCGGCGCGCACACGATTGTCGAAAACATGCGTCATGGCATGGCCCCGAAAGAGGCGATTCTCGACACGCTGAAGCGCATCTCGCGCAACTATAATCACGACCTGGCGCGGCTGAACCGATTCGACATTCAGTTCTACGCGTTGCGGCGGGATGGAGCTTTCGCCGGCGGGAGTTTGTGGAACGGTTCTTACCGCGGGGAAGGCCGGCTGCGTCAAAACACCTTCACAGTGAACACCGGCGAGGCGACGCGCGTCGAGCCCACCGTCCACTTGTATGAGCGGAAGGCGTAGCTTCGCCGCCAAGATTTTTGGGAGATATAATCAGCACACTATGGTTGCTTCCAGTGAGATACAGAGGAGAACTTTCTTTGAACGCGCCACGCAATTGCTAGGCGCGGCGATGGGCTTGGGATTGGGGGTGCCCGCGGTAGCGTACCTATTGCGCGGGCCCAACACGGTCTCCCCCGGGGGCTTCGTCGACGCCGCCGATCTAAGCCTGCTCAAGCCTCGCGTGCCGGAAGAAGTTTCCTTCCAGCGCATTCGCAAAGACGGTTGGAAACTGATCACGGAAAAGTCCACGGCCTGGGTGGTGAAGCTCTCCGATAGCGAAGTAGTGGCGTATTCGCCGCAGTGCACGCACCTTGGCTGCGCCTATCATTTCGAGGCGTCCAAGAACGAATTCGTGTGTCCCTGCCATACTACGAACTTCTCGATTGAAGGCGAAGTCTTGGGGGGCCCCGCGCCTCGTGCACTGGACCGTTACCCGGTCAAGACGCAGGGGACGCGCCTGTTGATCGGAACGATGGAAGATAAGAAGTCTCCGCAGGGAAGCAAGTCTTGAGCCATGCGCACTCTCATCGATTGGTTTGAAGACCGCACAGGCTTGATCTCCGGCGTGCGGCACTTTTTGGATGAGGAGATCCCCGCCAGTTCCGGTTGGAAGCAAGTGTTTGGCTCCGTGGCCATGTTTTTGTTTTTCACGCAAGCGTTCACGGGTATCCTGCTGGGGCTTAACTACGGGCCTACGCCGGGGGAAGCCTACGACAGCTTGCGTTTCATCATGCGGGAACTCACCGGAGGGGCGCTAATCCGCGGTCTGCATCACTGGGGCGCTTCCGCCATGGTCATTGTTGTCGTCCTGCACATGATCCAAGTCTTTATCTGGGGCGCTTACAAGAAACCGCGGGAGGTGACGTGGATGGCGGGCGTGGTGTTGCTGCTGTTCACTCTGGCGTTCGCCTTGACGGGTTATTTGTTGCCTTGGGATAACCGCGCCTATTGGGGCACGGTGGTTACCACGCAGATTGCCGCGGGAGTGCCCGTGATGGGTCCTCAGATTTTGCGCTTGATGGGCGCCGAGGGCGGAGTGGGCGTGGTGACATTTGCGCGCTTCTATGCCGCGCACGTGCTGGTGTTGCCGGCGGCCACATTCCTTCTAATCGTTTTCCATGTTTACCTGGTGCGCAAGCACGGCGTGGCGCCAGAGCCGGGCGACGAAGTTCTGCCCAAGCAAAAGTTCTACCCCAAGCAGGTCTTCAAAGATACTGTAGCCATCTTCGGGGTTTTTGCGGCGCTGTTTACGCTCGCCATTGTGGCCAAGGCCCCATTAGGCCGCTTGGCCGACCCCTCGGACACGACCTTCATTCCCCGCCCTGAGTGGTACTTCCAGTTCCTCTTTCAATTGCTGAAGTATTGTGAGGGACCGCTGGAAATATTCGCGACCGTGGTACTGCCCGGCGCAGCCGTGGCCGGGCTCTTTGCGGTGCCCTTTATCGATCGTGGTCCGATGGTGAAACTCACCAAGCGTACGGCGGCGTTGGCTACGGTGGTGTTGTGCGCGATCGGGTGGACGGGGTTGACGGCGGCGGCTATTGTCGAGACTCCGGCGGAAGCCAAAATCGCCGAAGAACTTGGCCCGATGGAGTGGATTGCGCTCACACCGCTGGAACTGGCCGGCGTCGCCTATTTTGAGAAAGAGCGCTGCGGGGCTTGTCACACGCTGGGCTTGGCCGACGAAGGCAAGCCGGGGCCGAATCTGGGTGCGGGCGGGGTCTCCCGGGACGCGGCCTGGATGATTGCCCACTTTAAACAACCGGCTAACCTAGTGCCAGGCAGCCAGATGCCTCCAGTGCAGCTGAAGAGCAGCGAGATGAATGCATTGGCTTCGTTCCTGTTGAAACTCAGGCCCCAGAACGCGGTGAAGATGACGGAGATTCCTTCGTTTGCCCGCGAGGCGGCGCTGCTCTACCAGAAGAATCAGTGCGGGGTCTGCCACCAGATCAATGGCGCGGGGATGAGCAATGGGCCACCCCTGAACGGCTTGGCCAAGCGGCGCAAGGCCGATTGGGTGAAGGCGCATTTCCTCGATCCCAAGAAATTCGAACCCACGACGACCATGCCAGCCTATAAATTCAGCGAGCGGGAAAACGAGGTTTTGACGCAGTACCTGCTGGCGTTGCCCTAAGCGCTTATTTTCCCGCCAGGATGGCTACCAGTAACGCGGCCATTTGCGGACCCTTGAAGCCGTCTTTGCCTTCCTCGAACCATTCATCGAGGGAGTGCGCGTTGGGGCTGCGGCCGCCGCCGCCGATCGTCACGGAGGGGATGCCCAGGCTCATTGGCAGGTTGGAATCCGTGCTGCCGCTGCCGGTGGCAAAGAGCGGCAAACCCAGCGCCTTTCCTGCGTCCATCGCTTTCTCAACGATGGGGGCCTCGTCGGGCTGCTCGGCGGCTGGACGCACGCCGATACTTTCGATCACCAGTTCCAGGGGCGCCGTACTGGCAGGCCAACGCTTTTTCTCCGCCTCAAGACCATAGGCCAGCGCGGCGCGGAAGCGCTCGTCGAGCGCCGCTAATTCCTTGGGCGATTCGCTGCGCAAATCCACCTCCATGCTCACCTCAATCGGTACCGAGTTCACGCTCGTGCCGCCCGTTACGGTGCCCACGTTAAAGGTGGTCTTGGGCGTAACGGGAACCTGGATATCGGAAATCCGCGCGATAGCGCGACCCATGGCATGGGCGGGATTTGGCATGCCGAAGGCACCATAGCTGTGGCCGCCTCGTCCTTTGTAGCTCACCTTGTAGCGATTGCTGCCCACGCCTCGGGCGGTGACGCGGAAGCCGGTACCGTCTACGGAAATGAAGGCAGCTACCTGGCCGGCCAGTTCTTTGGTGAACATATGCCGCACGCCCCGCAAATCGCCTTGCCCCTCTTCGCCGACGGTGGCCACAAACAAGACTGTGCCACCCAGTTGGACCTTGGCTTCACGAAAGGCCTTGGCCACCGCCAAGACCACCGCCAGGCCACGGCAGTCGTCGCCAATGCCCAGCCCTTGGAGGCGTTCCCCCACGCGTTTCACTTTCACGTCCATGCCCTCGGGAAAGACCGTGTCCAGATGAGCGCTAAAGACAAGGACTTTTCCCGAACTGCCACCGCCGGGATAGCGGCTATAAACGTTGCCCACGGAGTCCGTCCGAATGTCGACCATTCCCAAGGCCGCCAGGCGCTTGGCGTATTCGCGGCCCCGCGCGGCTTCGCCAAAAGGCGGGGCGGGGATTTCGCAAATGGATATTTGCTGCTCTATGGTCCAGGCGTTGTTGGTCTCGAGAAGAGCGAGTGCCTGGGCAACGTCGGGCCGCTTCATCCACTCCTGCGGGTTCTGGGCGCAGGCTAGGCCAGCCAAGAGGAGGCTCCCCCACAATTTCAGCATCCTCCTAAGCTAGCAATGCAAGACCGGGCGGGGCGGCGAGGCTGCCGCTGGAAGAGTGGAAATCTGCCAGGATAGAAACATGCAACGCCGCTCCGTTTTCGGCCTGCTGGCGGCTCCGCTGCTGGCGGAGCCACAATCCGCCAAAGAGCAGGCCGGCCATGGGTGTACTCCTCCTCCCGCCGCCGGGGCGCCCAGCTTGCCCGCGAAGTTTTTGGGCGGAATGGGCCAGGTAAACTTTCCAATCACGATCGGCATTCATGCCGGGCAGAAATTCTTTGAGCAAGGAGTGGCGCAACTCCATAGCTTTTGGGCGCGCGAGGCCGAGCGCAGTTTCCTTATGGCCGCCTCTCTCGATGTCACTTCTCCCATGCCCTGGTGGGGTGTGGCGATGTCGGCGGCGGGCGACTTTCGTCCCAAGTTTCAGCAGGAACACATAGACGAGGTCTTCGGTCTGCAAGCGCGGACGACCGCGCGGGCCTGGGAGGCGGCGCAAAGGGCCAAGTCGCTGTCCGCGTCGAACAAGAATGTACAGCCCATTGAGAAGCTGTATGTGGATTCCATTCAAGGCAAGTGCGACCCCAAGCATCCCAATCCCGACGCCGCCTACATTGAAGGGCTGCGCAGGATTCTCGATCGCTATCCCGAGGAAATCGAGGCCAAGCTGTTCTTGGCGCTTGCGCTGATGCGCGGCTACACGCGCCCAGACCTGAAGCCCCGCAAAGGCACCGAAGAGGCCAACGAGATACTTCGGGGTCTCTTGCCTGTGGCCCCCCAGCACCCCGGATTGCACCACTACATCATCCACGCCTTTGAAGGATCGAGCTTCGCGGCCGATGCCTGGCCGAGTTGTGAGATTTACCCCAGCCTAGTTCCCAACATTCCCCACGCCTTGCACATGCCCGGACACATCTATTCTCAAACGGGCAAGCTCAAGGAGGCTCAGCAGGCTTTTGCCGAGTGCATGCGCCTGGAGCTACAGTACATGGGTGCCGACAAGGACTACGGCACGGGCCATCATGGGCACAACGTACATTACCTTTCCATGGTTTACTCCATGGACGGCCAGAAAGAAAAGGCGCTGGCCGGCGCCAAGCACTTGCTCAGCTTCGGCGATACCCCGGCGGACGCGGCCAAGACCGATACGATTTACGGCGCGTATCGCCAGGGCTTCTTCGCCGCTCTGCGCACCATTGCGCAGCACGAAATGTGGGATCTGGCCGCAGACAAGGCGTGGATTCCTTCGCTGCCGCAACCGCGCTTTTTGGCTTGGCGCCATTGGCTTTTAGGACTTGCCGCCGTGCATCAGCACAAAGATCTCGTGCGCGCCCGCGACCATGCCGGGCAGATGGATAAGGCGTTAGGCGAGTATTTGCGCCTCACGAGCAACAGCGTTCCCCAGGAACTGGTAGTTGCCCGTGTGGAACTGGATGGGCACCTGCTTTGGTTGGCAGGCTATCCGGAGCGGGCCTTGGAAAAAATGGAGGAGGCCGCCGTCTTTGAAGGCCGGCTTCGATACACAGAGCCGACCTGGTACCCGAGACCCGTCACGGAAGCCTTAAAGCGCCTGCGCGGAGAAACTTCCGGCACGGGTGCATAACGGTGGACGTTTAGCGGTGGTCTCCTAAACGTGGTGGAAGTGATTGGCGCAAGCCTGGCCGGCGCCTCCGCCGCGCTGGAACTGTTGAGTCTAGGGCACGCCGTTACCCTTTACGACCAATCGAAATTCCCGCGCCACAAGGTCTGCGGAGAGTTTCTGGACGCCGAGGCGGCCCCGTGGCTCGCGGCCCTGCCGGACCTGCGCTTTGAATTCATACGGCGCGTGGCTCTGATTTGGCCGCGGGTGCGCAAGGACTTCGCCCTGCCACGGCCCTCCTACGGAATCAGCCGCTATCAGTTGGACCAGGCACTGCTGGGGCGGGCCTTGTCGCAAGGCGCGCACTTTATTCCGGAAACGCGTACGCCGTCGGCTCAATCGATCGTGGCCTATGGCCGCAAAGCAAAGCTGCCGAAAGGGCGCCGCCAATTCGGCTATAAGGCGCACATTCGCGGGCGTCAAAACGACGCTGTGGAGCTGTACTTTCACCCGAGTGGCTATACGGGAGTAAATCCAGTCGAAGACGGCCTGACCAACGTCTGCGGGCTGGCGAGCGAGGCGGATCTCCAACGGCATCGCTTCGATCCCATGGAATTCCTCCTCTCGCAACCGCACCTGGCGCCACGTCTGGCGGGGTGCCAGTTAGCTATCGACTGGATGTTTACAGGCCCGCTTGAATATGGCAGCGCTGTGGAAGCGCCGGGATATTTATGCGGCGACGCATTGAACTTCACCGATCCCTTCACCGGCTCCGGCATGCTCTGCGCCTTGCTGACCGGGCAAATCGCCGCGCGCTCTTTGCATGAAGGCATCCTGCCCGCGCAGCATCGGCTGCGGGCCAGAGCGCGCATCGGCAGTCCGTATAGCGTGGCGCGACTGCTGCGCCGCAGCCTGGCTTGGCCCCTCGCGCCCTATGCCGTGCAGCTACTGCCGGGACAGGCGCTGTACCGCTTAAGCCGGCCTTAAGAGGCACTTTAGGTCGAGGGCGCCCGCCAGATCGCGCCTTTGTCTTTTTCAAACTCGCGCCCCGGCGGCGCCTGGTCCGGGCCAACCTGCCCCGCCTGGATCGCCGCCATCCGGTACGATTCGCCGAGCACGGGATCCCCGGCCATACGCCGCAGCAATGCCAACTGGCCGATATGGGTAAGCGCGTCGGCGAGGGGCGCCTGGAAAAGCCGTTCCAGTGCGGGCTCCAGTGGCGCGCCAGACTCGAGGTAACGGTCAAAAGCCGTCAGGTTGGCATAGAATCTTGCTACTTCTTGGTCCCACTCCTGCGGCTCCGCAATGCGGAAACTTCCCTCCTCGCCCTGGCAGAAGCGATGCGCCCATTCCATCAAGTCCCCGATGTGAGCCAACAAAGTTGCCGGCGTGTTCATCGCGCCGGGGGCCAAAAAGTGGCCAAATCCGGGTGGCGCGTGCCGGATCGCTTTGCCGCCCCGGTAGGCGATGGTGGCCAGCATGTGGCGCAGCAAGACGCGATCTCGCTCGACGATTTCTTCGTGCATAAGGGAAATTTTAGCCTGCGCGGCCGTGGCCGCCCCTGCTGGCTAGTTGACCTAAGTCGAAACGGCCTGCTGATTACGGAATTCCGCCGAAGATACTGCGGGCTTTCCGGACCGGTTCTAAGTAGGTCCGCATCCTGGCCACAGGCGCTAGAGAGCGTCGCGCAACGCAGTTATTAGCCGCTCCGCTCACCGCCGCCCCATTCCAGGGCGAGAAACACTTCAGCTAGCCTACTGTCTAACCCTTACAACAATTTGAGGTAGGAATCGATCGTTATGAATGTTAGAGTTGCCGCCATGAGGCATTCTTTCTTGCTGGGGATTGTGTTTCCGGTCCTGCTGGCCGCGCAGGATTTACCCTTGCCCCCGCTGACGCTCGCCTTTGCGCGCAGCGCTGCTCAACAGGCCGCGCTGGATCAGCTTCTGGCCGAACAGCGAGACCCCGCCTCGGCGAACTACCATCGCTGGTTGAGTCCGAAGGAATTCGGCCTCCGCTTTGGGCCCAACGATCGAGATCTAGCGCGGGTCACCGATTGGCTGGCCTCGCAAGGCCTCAACGTCGAATCCGTGGCGTCCAGCCGCGCGTACCTTACGTTTCGAGGAAGCTCCGCGCAAATCGCCCGCGCCTTCGGAACCGAATTTCGGCGAAGCCCTGGAAACTCAAGCCAATTCTCGGTCTCGCGTGCCCCGCGCGTACCCGCGGAACTTGCGCCCTTGGTCGGGGGATTGCTGGGCTTTGATAACGACTACCCGAAATCGTTGCAGCTCTTGCCCAGTTCTCCGGACGGCGGGCGCAGCATTACTCCTGAGGACCTCGCCGTGATCTACAACATCGCTCCGCTGCATCGTACGGGCTTCGATGGATCGGGCGTCAAGATTGTGATCCCGGCCAGTTCACCGATCAATCCCGCCGATCTTGCCGCCTATCGCGCCCGCTTTAATCTTCCGGCGGTGAAGTTCCAAAGCGTGCAGGCGGGAACGACCCCGACGCCGACTGGCGGTCCGGCCCAGATCGAAGCGACTCTCGACGTACAGCTGTCCGGCGCCGTGGCCCGCAACGCGGACTTGGTCCTGGTGCACGCCCCGGACGTCCGCATAGCCTTCTTCCAGGCCATTGACCAGAATCTCGGCAACATCATCAGCAACAGTTGGGGCCAATGCGAACCGAACGGCATTCTGCTTTCCGGCACCTATCGCGCCATTATTCAGCAGGCCAATGCCCAAGGGATCACTGTCGTTTCCGGTTCCGGCGACTCGGGGCCGGCCAATTGCGACGCGCATTTTGAGAGCCCCTTGGCCTCCAAGGGCAATGCGGCCTTTTTGCCTTCGAGCGTGCCGGAGTCTACCTCCGTGGGGGGCACGAAGCTGACCGAAAAGGATGGTCCCTACTGGCGCCCGGCGCCGGACTTCAATGGCCTTTCCGCGCAGGGCTACGTGCCGGAGGACGCTTGGAACGACACGGTTTCGACCAAGCTTTTGTCGGCGGGCGGCGGCGGCCCCAGCGTCTTGTTTCCCCGCCCCAATTGGCAGGCCGGTCCCGGTTTTCCCACGGGCAACCAACGCTACACGCCTGACGTCTCTTTCGCCGCAAGCGGTTATCACAATGGCTACGCGATCTACGTAAATGGCGCTTGGCGCGTGGTGGGCGGCACTTCGGCTTCTACGCCCGTTTTTGCCGGCATTTTGGGAATTCTCAATCACTACCTGGTTCGCAACGGCGCGCTCGCCCGCCCGGGCTTGGGGAATGTGAATCCCGCCTTGTACCGCATGGCACAGGTGGTACCCACCGCTTTTCACGACGTTACCACGGGCGACATCTTCGTGCCCTGCGTCGCCGGCACTGCCGATTGCGTGAACGGACGAATGGGCTATCCCGCAGCGGCCGGCTATGACCTGGCCACAGGACTGGGCTCCTTGGACGTCAACGTCTTTGTGACACGCTGGGATTCCAGCCCCGCCATCGCCACCTCCCTGGCCGTGACGCCCAGCACCACCACGCCTCTCTTCACGGAGCCCCTTCGTTTCGACATTCTGGTGCGGGCCTCCAGCGCCGCCATCCCCACGGGTACGGTCACTTTTCTCTTGGCCAGTACGCCGGACTTATTGAACCCGTCGGCCAACAGCGCCACGTCTTTGGGTACTGCCACCGTCATTGGCGCGGGAGGCATCGGCACCGCCACCTTCACGGTCCTCCCCGGACAATTGAATCCCGGCCGGAACACCATCATTGCGGTCTACTCCGGTAGTTCTAACGTGCAGCCCAGTTCCACCACTCTCGCCGTGGAGGCGCGCTTGCCGGCCTCCGGTTCCGCCATACAGGTTCAACTGAACCGGCGGGAGGTAGCCGAGGAGTCTCCCAACTCCGATGGATTTCGCTGGTTTTTCCGCGTGACGCTGAAAGAGCTGAACAACCAATTGACCACGCTTAGCACCTTCACCATGGACGGCACGGATTACAGCAATCAGATCCGGACCTTCTTTGGCGGCACCACGATCCAGGCCAGTGGCTCAATTTCGGCTAACATCGGCTACCGCGGCATCACGCCGCCCTACAATTTGCGCCTTACCTTTGGCGGACAGGATGGCAACGGCGTGCTGTGGTCGCGAGAAGTGATCGTGCCGCTGGTGGCCCGGCAACAGTTTACCTACTTCAAACAGGGTGGATTAGTGAATGGGGCGTCCTTCACACCCGGCCTCGCGCCTGGTGCGTTGGCTTCCGCCTTTGGCGACTTCTTGTCGCTCAGCACCGCCCAGGCGCAGGCTCTGCCGCTGCCCACCAAAATCGGCGGCTCCTTCCTCACCGTTAATGGGGTGGCCGCGCCGTTTTACTATGCTTCGCCCGGTCAACTGAACTTTCAAATTCCTTATGAAACCGCGCCCGGCAACGCCGTCATGAAGTTGGAGGTGGAATTCGCGAACGGGCAAAAGGAGACTCTCACGCACACCTTCGTGGTCTCGGCCGTGGCGCCCGGCATCTTCGCGGGCCCAGGCAACACTCTCGTTCCCTTTTCCTCGGGCAAACGTGGCGACACGCTCCTGGCCTTCATCACCGGCGACGGCGCCCTCAGCCCCGCACTCGCGACCGGTACCGGTCCTGCCCCCACCACGCCCCTGGCCAACCTTCCCAAGCCGATTCAGCCGGTGCGTGTCACCGTGGGAGGTGTGCCCGCGAACGTCTTCTTCGCCGGCGTGCCGCCGGGCTTGGCGGGCGTCACCCAAATCAACTTTACCCTTGCGCCCAACACGCCCCTGGGCACTCAGCCCGTCGTCGTCACGGTGGGTTCGGTCGCCAGTGCTCCTGTCAACTTAACGGTTAGCCAATAAAAGCGGGTGGCCAAGGTGCAGCGTTTATTCGTCCGCCCCTTCACCACCCGACGCGCTAGTTATTCGGCGTTTTCGATTTGTCTTTGGACATCGTGGAATGCTGACGCATCATCATCATCCGCGTCTCCGTTGGCATTCTGTCGAAGAGATCGGCCTTTTCCTGCATGGACATCCTGCCCATCATGGCGCTATGTTCCGAGTCCGACATCATTTTGCCGTCCGACATTCTGCCGTCCGACATCTTGCCATCCGCCATTTTGCCCGTGCCTTTCATCGCCGACATATGTTCTTTAGCGGTCATTTTTGACACTATCGTGGACTTTTCGTCGGCCGTCAGTTTGTCCATCATCGACATGCGATCTTTTTCGGACATCTTGTCGTAGGTTTGGCCCCACATTTTGTCCTTCTGCATCCTGTCTTTGTCCTGCATCTTGCCTTGTTCGCCGCTCTGCGCCGCGTTGGCAGAAATGCTCAGGAATAAAGCCGTAGCCATAATTAAAGCCGTCTTTTGTAATCTCATCGGATAATCCTCTAATCTTGTTTCGCTAATTGGTTGAGAGTCAGGTGGGAAACTGGACCACGCAGTGCCGCGGCTGGCGGACGACACTGCGACAGCAGAAACCCAGATCTCACTAAGGCGAGATTCGCCAGATCGTTTTTGTTGCAAAGTTTTGGAATTACCTGAAAATGAAAGCATTCGCTAGATCGTGAACCGGTCCGCCAGAATGTGGGCGATCTCCGTCGGACTGTCCGCCGTCGCGCGGTAATCGAGCGGGGAAAAGCCAAGCCGGCCGAGAGCGCCGGGCCGAAGTTCGCGACCGAAGATCGAAAACACTGAGCCGCGCGCAATCGCTCCGTGGGGCAATCGTTGACCACGCCGCGGTAAGCCAAATAGGGCGCCGCCGACAGCCATGACGTCATGCAAAGCAAGGGCATCAAGGCACGCATAGAACCTAAAGATTACGGGGCGGTGTCCATTATTGACACTTCTTGCAGTCCGTTTCAATCGGCAATTCGATAGACTAAGGATCGAGGATCTTCAACCCAGTATGTTTTCCGAATCTGTAAACCGCCGCTACTTTTTGATGAGCGCCGCCGCCACCGGCACGGCTCTTGCCGCCAAACCCGCTCCCGGCCGCGTCATCGGCGCCAATGATCGCATCAACGTCGGCGTAATCGGCGTCGGCGGCCGCGGCTTTTATGTCGCCCGCGAATTCACGAAGAATGGCAACGAAGGTGGTAACGCCCAGATTACCGCCGTCTGCGACGTGTACCAGAAGCGCATCAACCGCGCCAAGGAAGCCTATAAAGCCGACGGATACCTGGACTACAAAGAAATCCTCAACCGCTCCGATATCGACGCCGTAATCGTCGCCACGCCGGACCATTGGCACGCCACGATCGCGTTGGAAGCCATGGACAAGGGTAAGGACGTTTACCTTGAAAAGCCCATGTGCCACACGGTGGACGAAGCCCGCCGCCTTACCGAGACGGTGAAGGAAACCAAGCGCATCCTCCAAGTCGGATCGCAAACCACCTCCGGCGACCAGTGGGCGCAGGCCCGCCGCGTCATCGGGGAAGGCATGCTGGGAAAGATCATCATGAGCCAGGGCTCCTACCATCGCAATTCGATCGAAGGCGAATGGAACTGGGACATCGACAAGGAAGCCGGCCCCGACGGCAAGGGCGAAAACTTCATCGATTGGAAGCAGTGGCTGGGCCCGGCGCCCAAGCGCGACTGGGTTAAAGACATGGGCCAGGACCGCTTCTTCCGCTTCCGCAAGTATTGGGATTACTCCGGCGGCATCGCGACCGACCTCTACTATCACGTCGTCGCGCCGATGAATATCTGCTGGGGTGAGCCGCAGTTCCCCTACAAAGTCGTCTCTGGCGGCGGCATCTACTCCTTCGACAAGCTGCCGGAAGACAACTCGAAGCCGGATCGCGAAGTGCCCGATACCTTTAGCTTGATCGGCGAGTACGCCAAAGGCCACAGCCTCGTGCTGAGCGCCAGCATGGCCAATTCCACGCACATTCCTGGCCTCATCCGCGGCCACGGCGCGACGCTGACGATGGTCGAACACGGCCGCTTTGAAGGCTTCTCGCCCTACATTACCCTTAAGGCGGAAAAGGGCCGCGGGGGCAAATTCATTGTTCCCGAGCTCGAAGACAAGTTCAAGGGCGAATCGGAAATCAAGATCCCCGTCAAGGAAGTAAACACGATGCAGACGCACGTCGGCAACTTCCTGTCTTGCATGCGCACCCGTCAAAAGCCGCAACTCGACGTGGAAACCGGCGCCCGCGCGCAGGTTCTGATCACGATGGCGGTGAAGAGCTTCCGCGAAGGCAAAGTGCTTTACTTCGACGACAAGAATTGGAAGATCGTCGACAAAGCTCCCGTCCGGGCTTAGTCTCGTCTAGTCTCCAACCTGGAACCCCCGCTGCTCGAGCGGGGGTTTTCTATTCCCAGGGACTGTCTTTGGTAAACAGCGCATGCTCGGCCACCGGGGCATTCGTGCGGAAGTACTTCCGATAGGCGGCAATCCAATCCAAGGCGATCTCCCGTTGCGCTGTCGCTGCATCCAACTGGCCCGTGCACACCAACCGCCTTAGACGGTCCTCGAGTGCGTCCTTCACGCGCGAGGTCCAGACGCCGCTGGAATAAGGCACCGGCCAGAGATTCTGGATGGACGTCGTGCCTCCCAAAGCGGGACTGATCAGATAGTCCACCTCATAGGTCCGCGGCTGCGGATCCGCCATCCGGTAGCGCGCGAAAACCTGGCGCGCAAGGTCCGGGGGTACCAGCCGGCCTTCATCTTCCGGAGGCACGCTACAGACCTGCTCCTGCGACAGAAAACGCACGGCGCCGGGCGTTAAGCGAGCATCTGGCAGCGGCCCAGGGGGATGCGCCATCCACAACTGCGTCCAAACCACGAACCCGAGTGGCAACAGCAGCACAAGCCCCGCCGTCGCTATCGAGGCCCGCATCGGTGGGATCCATCTTCGTTCTGCCGCACCCTCGGCTTCTAAAGCAGTCCTCAACCGCGCCATCGCGACCGCTTCGGCGGACGGTCGGGCAGCCTGCGCCTCGACCCGCTGCCACTTCATGTATTCCAAGATCGCGGCTTCCCATTCCCCGCGGCGCGCCCGGCACTCCCCACATTGCCTCAGATGGCCTTCGACGTAACTACGTCGTGGCTCCCCCAGCTCGCCGTCCATGGCCAACATCAATTCCTCGTCGCAGATATGTCGATCCGGCCGTAAGCTATTCACTCCCTTTGGCCCCCGCCACGTTCTGTGCAAGATGAGCGCATCGTCTGTAGAAGCCGGCCAGCCGCATTCCGTTCAGCCTATTTTTCCGCCCGAGTCGCGCGAGCGATCTTGCTCAGCGAGCGGCTGAGGCTAGCCGCCACCGAGCCCAGCGAAATGTCGAGAATAGACGCGATTTCGCGATAGCGCAAGCCCTCGGCTCTCAGTTGCAGGCATTGCCGGTCAAGCGGCGCTAGCGCCGCAACGACGGCCTGCACCAGGCGCTCCCGCTCTGTAAGCAGCGCTAGTTGCTCTGGATTGCTAGCTTGGTCTTGCGCAACGTTTCCATCGAGTTCCAGGTTCCCCCAGCCGCTGTCCCGTTGCCTACGCTTCCATGCCAGATTGCGGGCCACGCGGTAGATCCAGGCGCGCAAATTGTCCCGCGGCTTGCCTTCGCGCAGATGCCGGAACAATTCGATAAATGCGTCCTGCGTTACGTCCTCGGCATCCCCGGCTGCGAGCCCAAGTCCCCGCAGATAGCGCAGCAAGGGCGGCCGCAGCTCTGCAAAGAGCCACACGACTTCTTTTTCAAGGGTACTGGGTCCACCCTCCTCGGATGCTTTGAAGATCCCAATGCTTTGGATCCAGAATTCATCTGCCATGACGAAAGCAACCCTTGATGCTATCAGCCAACGCCAGTCCCCAAAAAACTCTGAACAGAATGGACCCGGAAGGAATTTATCGTTATGGCTCGCATACCTTGGCGCCACACCGGCGCCATCCTATTCCTCACCCTCACCAACGCCTTCGGCCTTTCGGCCCAATCCCGCACAGGCGAAATTCAGGTCGAGGTGAAGGATTCCTCCGGTGCCGCCGTATCGGCCAACGGGGTCATCGAGAGCCTCACTACCAGCCTCCGGCGCGGTTTCAAAACGAACGGCCAAGGCGCCTTTACACTCTCCAAGCTCCCCTTCGGTCCCTACCGCTTGCGCGTATCCAAGGATGGCTTCGCTACCTTTGTGGCCACTTTCGAGATTTCTTCCGAAACACCGGTAAAACAAGATGTGAGCCTAAGGCTTGGCGTCGCGGCTTTTTCGGTTTCTGTCGTAAGCGCCACTCCTCTGGCGGGTCTTGACCTTCCTTTGGAGGAGATTCCCGCACCTACGCAAAGCGCCGATCAAAACGACTTCGAGGCCAGCGGGGCCCTGGACGTCTCCTCGTTCCTGAATCGCCGCTTCCAGAACGTCTTCCTCAACGAAATCCAAGGCAACCCCCTTCAGCCGGACCTCAACTACCGCGGCTATACCGCCTCACCCTTGCTCGGCACCCCGCAAGGAATTTCGATCTATATGGACGGCATGCGCTTGAACCAACCCTTTGGCGATGTGGTCAGTTGGGACCTGATCCCCCGGACGGCCATCGCGGAGATGACGCTCATTCCCGGTTCCAACCCGCTCTTCGGACTCAATACGCTCGGTGGCGCGCTTTCTTTGCGAACCAAAGACGGGATCGGCCATCCCGGTACGACCGTGCAGTTACAGGGCGGCAGTTTCGGCCGCAAAATGGCGGATTTCGAGCATGGCGGATCAATGGCCAACGGCTTCAATTGGTTCCTGGCGAGCAGCCTTTTCTTCGAGGACGGTTGGCGCGAGTCTTCGCCTTCCAACGTGCGCCAGTTCTTCGGCAAAATCGGATCCCAACGGGAGCGCAGCGCCGTGAACCTGACCCTTGGCTATGCCAACAACTCGCTCATCGGCAATGGGCTGCAGGACCGGCGTCTTCTGGACCGGGACTTCCGGAGCGTCTACACTCAGCCGGACCTGACCGCCAACCGCGCGCCCTCTCTCAATCTCAACTTCCGCCGCAGCCTTACGAGCGCAGTTTCTTTTTCCGGCAACGCGTACTTCCGCTACATTCGCACGCGCACCCTCAATGGCGACATCAACGAGGACTCGCTCGATCAATCCGTCTATCAGCCCAACGCCGACGAACAAGCGGCGCTGGCCCGGGCGGGCTTCTCGGGCTTCCCTACCGCTGGTGAGTCCGCAGCGAACACGCCTTTCCCTCGCTGGCGCTGCATTGCCAACGCGCTCCTGGTCGACGAGCCTGCCGAAAAGTGTAATGGCCTCCTGAATCGCTCCGCTACCCAGCAACGAAACTACGGGTTATCCGGCCAAGTGACATGGTTCCATCGCGCTGGCTCCGCCCGCCATCAGTTCACGGCCGGCGCCGGCTACGATGGCAACAGCGTCGGCTTCACGCAGTCCAGCGAGCTCGGCTATTTGAATCCGGATCGCACCGTCAGCGGGGTGGGCGCCTTTGGAGACGGCGTAACGGGCGGCGAAGAAGATGGCGAACCCTTTGATACGCGTGTGGACCTCTCCGGCCGCATCCATAGCATTAGCTTCTACGCGACAGACACCGTTACTCTCGCCGACAAACTAAGCCTTACGTTCTCCGGCCGCTTCAACCGCACCACCATCGACAACCGCGACCAGATCCGCCCTCAACCCGGCACCGGTTCCCTAACGGGAAAACATACCTTCAACCGTTTTAACCCCGCCGTCGGCGCTACCTACAAACTCGCGCCCCTGCTTAGCCTGTATGGCAGCTATACCGAAGGCAACCGCGCACCCACCTCGATTGAGCTGGGCTGCGCCGATCCCGAGGCACCCTGCAGGCTTCCCAATGCGCTGGCGGGCGATCCGCCACTGGAACAAGTGCGCACCCGCAGCTACGAGGCCGGGCTGCGCGGCTCGAGCGAAGCCTCCTTTCGTTGGAGCGCGGGTTACTTCCATGCCACCAATCGGGACGACATTCTCTTCGTGGCCTCGGAACAAACCGGTTTCGGCTACTTCAAGAATTTCGAAGAAACACGCCGCCAGGGCTTGGAGCTAAGCGCCAACTATCGCCTTGGCCGCTTGACCCTCGGCGGCGCTTATACCTTCCTCGATGCCACCTTTCAGAGCGAGGAAGAAGTGAACGGCACGGGCAATAGCTCCAACGAGGAGGCCCAGGAAGGCACGCCCGGCACCGAAGGAACCATCGAGATAGAAGCCGGTAACCGGATTCCTCTCACGCCCCGGCACCTGGTCAAAGCTTTTGCCGACGTGCAGGTCACCTCAAAATTCGTGGTCGATCTCGGCGTCGTTGGGATATCCAGTTCTTTAGCCCGCGGCAATGAGAACAACGCGCATTCCCCGGACGGACGCTTTTACCTGCACGAAGGCACTTCGCCCGGCTATGGCGTGGTCAATCTCGGCGCGCGGTATAACTTCCACTCCCGCCTCCAGCTTTTCGTGCAAGTCAATAACTTATTCGACCGCACTTATTACACCGGCGCTCAATTAGGGGCCACAGGTTTTACCGCGACCGGTAACTTCATTGCACGGCCTTTCGCTGCTATTAACGGCGAGTTCCCCTTGCAGGGAGTAACCTTTTTCGCTCCCGGCGCCCCACGCGGCGCCTGGGCGGGCTTTCGCCTCCGATTCTAAGCGGCGTCCGCGTCGATCAAGTCATCCCAAGGCAAGGCGTAACCCAACGCACGCTTCACCGCTGGAATTCTCCGCTTGGAGATCTGCGCAATCTTCTCCACGAGGTGGGCCTCCGAGATCGTGCGGTGGCCATCGCAGTTCAGCCCACAGGGCTTAGCCAAGCTCTCTCCCTTCCCGAGCGGCACTTCGATAGGAATTTGCCGGATGGTACTCGTTACCTCGGCGGCCGCGACTTTGCTGAGAACGCTGTACGCATCGTCGCGGATGGCTTGCGCTCGGCTTGCGCAGCGTCATGCACCATCCGGGAAGGCTCCGGAAGCCTCCCGCGAACCAATTGAAAATGATAATGGTCGGCCTATGCAGACTCGAACTGCAGAGTCCTACCGTGTCAAGGGGTCGTTGACCAGTTTACGAATGCTACGGGAGTAGTTGGCCATTTTAGGGGGCAGAACACAAAGAGGAAGTTCTTGCCGCGCAGACGTGTAGTTAAAACAGTGAACAGACCATCGTTACGGGCAAGAGCTTCCGGCCAGGCGGATGCAGATCGCAGCGATTTGTAATGGCGTGCCATTCCGCCATGCCTTAGTCCTGTGCAGTTTAAGCCGCTGGACAAGACTCGTTTATCGTGCCAGCGGGCTCTTCCTGAGTGGGAACGGCAATCAACCGATTACCCAATCGCGTGCGGTTTACGCGGAGTGTTCGAAGATCACAGGTCTCGTAAATGTCGGCCAGGACCGCGTCGCTGGAATGGCTGCTAAGACGATCACGCATCTCGAGGTACCTTTAGGGCCACAAGCCAAGTTTCGGATTCATGTGCGCGTCGTCGTACACTTGCACCCGAATATCCGGGCGGACTCCTTGGCGAGTATCCCAATGGATGGTCTACTGGGTAACAAATGTCTGCAGATCGAAGCGGGCTCGCCAGGGGAGCCGCAGGCGCTAGCCGATTCAACGATCAAATCTAGGGACCCTTTTTACCGCCAATGCCAGTTGCGGATTTCAGGCATGTCCTGCCCATTCTCGCCTATGTATGTTTTGTGTTCAATGAGCTTGGCTTTGAGCTGGCGCTTGAGTTGCTGTCCGTTTTCCCCAGTTTGCGGCAGGCGATCGATTGCATCCATGACCAGGTGGAAGCGGTCGAGATCGTTTAGCACTGTCATATCGAAGGGTGTCGTAATGGTGCCCTCTTCTTTGTAGCCACGCACGTGGATGTTGGGGTGATTGGCCCGGCGGTAGGTGAGTTGGTGAACCATCCGCGGATAGGCATGAAAGGCAAAGATAACGGGTTTGTCCTTGGTGAATAGAGCATCAAACGTGACGTCACTCAAACCGTGTGGATGCTCTGATTCGGGTTGGAGCTTCATTAGGTCGACGACGTTGATCACTCTGATGTTGAGACCGGGCAGGTGCTCGCGCAGGATGGAAACGGCGGCGAGCGTCTCGAGCGTGGGGACGTCACCACAGCAGGCCATCACAACGTCGGGCGTGTCATCTGGGTCGCAACTGGCCCATTGCCAGATTCCGATGCCGGCAGTGCAGTGTTTGACGGCCGCCTCCATCGGGAGCCATTGGGGTGCGGGGTGCTTGCCAGCGATCACTACGTTGACATATTGACGGCTGCGAAGACAATGGTCCATGACGGATAGCAGGCAGTTGGCGTCGGGTGGCAGGTAGACGCGGACCACTTCGGCCTTCTTGTCTATAACGAGTCCGATAAAGCCGGGATCCTGGTGGGTGAATCCATTGTGATCCTGCCTCCAAACGTGCGACGCGAGGAGATAGTTGAGCGACGCGATCCGGCGTCTCCAGGGGATGTAGCGGGTGACCTTGAGCCACTTCGCATGCTGATTAAACATGGAATCGACGATGTGAATGAACGCTTCATAGCAATTGAACAATCCGTGGCGACCGGTTAGCAGATAGCCTTCGAGCCAGCCCTCGCATTGATGCTCGCTCAGCATCTCCATCACCCGGCCGGTGGCCGCGAGAAATTCATCGTTCGGCTCGACCTCGGCCTCCCACTGGCGGGGCGTGGATTCGAAGATGGCCCCAAGCCCATTGGAAAGCGTTTCGTCGGGTCCGAACACTCGGAAGTTTCGCTGCGAAGCGTTCAGGCGGACGAGGTCCCGCAGGTACCGTCCCAGTATGCGTGTATCGCCAATCCCCCGGATCCCGGGAGAACTCACCTCTACTGCGTAGTCGCGGAAATCCGGCATCTCCAGATCACGCAATAGGGCCCCCCCGTTGGCGTGAGGATTTGCGCCCATCCGGCGCGCTCCGGTGGGGGCTAACTCAGCCAGCTCCGGTAGCAATCGGCCTCGTTCATCGAACAATTCCTGGGGCCGGTAGCTGCGCAACCAATCTTCCAGCAACTGGAGGTGTTGGGGATGCGCCGCCGGATCTGACAAGGGAACCTGGTGTGACCGAAAGGTGCCCTCCACCTGCAGGCCGTCCACTACTTTGGGCCCTGTCCACCCTTTGGGAGAGTCGAGAATCACCAAGGGCCAGCGGGGCCGATCAGAAGTGCCGGTGGCTCGGGCATTGGATTGAATCCCATGGATCTGCTCGATTGCGCGGTCGAGTGTCGCCGCCATGGCCTCATGCATCAAGGCCGGCTCGTGGCCTTCGACAAAGTACGGCGTCCACCCGTAGCCGAAGAAGAGTTGTTCCAGTTCTTCGCGAGTGATGCGAGCCAGGAGCGAAGGGTTCGCAATCTTATAGCCATTGAGATGGAGGATTGGCAGAACCGCTCCATCCGTGACTGGATCCAGAAATTTGTTGGAGTGCCAGGCAGTGGCGAGGGGGCCGGTTTCAGCCTCACCGTCGCCGACGACGCAGGCGACGATTAGATTCGGATTGTCGAACGCCGCTCCGAAGGAATGGCTTAACGAGTAACCCAATTCACCGCCTTCGTGTATTGAGCCTGGACATTCGGGCGAAGCGTGACTGGGTATTCCACCGGGAAAGGAAAACTGCAGGAAGAGCCGCTGGAGGCCTGCCTCATCAGGGCTGATGTGCGGATAGACCTCGCTGTATGTGCCTTCGAGGTAGGTGTTGCTTACCACGGCGGGACCGCCATGGCCGGGCCCAGATACGTAGATCATGTCGAGGTCGAACTTTTTGATGACTCGATTGAGGTGAGCATAGATGAAGTTCTGGCCGGGAGTCGTGCCCCAGTGTCCGAGCAGCATGTGCTTCACATCGTCCAGCAACAATGGACGTCGTAGCAGGGGATTTCCTCTAAGGTAGATCTGCCCGACAGAGAGATAGTTTGCCGCACGCCAATAAGCGTCAATCTTGCGCAGCAGGGATGGATCGAGAGTCGCCGGGGCATTCATGGTGTGACCTTTGTTTTCGCTTTGTGGATTGGAGATTGGCGTCTTTGGCGGCGGATCATCTTCGCGCCTTCCAGCACCGCCAGTGGTATGGCGCCGAGCGCGAGAAGGCGAAGGCAATCGGCAAACGTCATCGGCGGCGTTTTCAAAAAGCGGCCGAAGGCCTCGTTGTGCTGGCTCAACACCTGAAGGCCGATCGAGAGAACGACCACGATGACAAGGTGGGGGTTGGAGAGGAGCGGAATGCGCCAAAGCGGTTTCGTCTCGGCGCGGGCGCCAAACGATCTCAGCAACTCCGCAAAGACGACTGCGGTGAAGGCGGAGCCGCGTGCCGTGGCGAGGCTGCCTGTTTGCAGGCCATGCAAGAAGACGCCAAATCCCAGCGCGGCGGTGAGGAAACCGGTGAGCAGCATCGTCCGAAGAAAGGCCCGGTCGGTGATTCGTTGGAGACGGGGCCGTGGGGGCCGGAGCATCCCATCCGGGTCTACGGCATCGGTGGCTAGCGCCAGGGCGGGCAACCCATCGGTGACGAGGTTGATCCAAAGTAGATGGATGGGAAGAAGGGGCGAAGGCAGACCCACGGCCACGCAAACGGTCATCAGAAGCAGTTCTCCGGCGTTGCCCGCCAGCAGGTATTGGAGGGTATGGCGAATGTTGCTGTAGATGCCGCGGCCTTGTTCGATGGCGGCGACGATGGTAGTAAAGTTGTCATCGGTGAGAATGATGTCGGCCGCCTGTTTCGTGACTTCCGTTCCCGATCGGCCCATGGCGATGCCGATATCCGCGCCCTGAAGGGCTGGGGCGTCATTCACTCCGTCACCGGTCATGGCAACCACTTCTCCGCTCGCTCTCAGAACGCGTACGATACGAAGCTTGTTTTCTGCTGTGACTCGGGCATAGACCGAGATAGCCGGCGCGCGCCGGCGCAATTCTTCTTCCGACATCCTGTCGAGTTCCGTACCTGTTACCGCGGTACTCGCCGATTTGATGCCGAGCTCCCGCGCAATCGCAAGCGCCGTGCTGGGATGATCGCCGGTGATCATGACTACTTTGATTCCAGCGGCATAGCACTTTGCGATGGCCGACTTGCCTTCCGGCCGCGGCGGATCATGCATCGCACTGAGGCCGACAAACACAAGGTTGCTCTCGACGGAGGCGATGGAATCGGCGGATGAGGTGGCGGCAAGGTTGGCATACCCCGAAGCGATCACGCGCAACGACTGATCGGCCATGTCGGAGGCGCGCTTTAGAATTCGCTCGCGGTCGTCCGGGGTTAGCGGACGAATGTTTCTGCCCGTGAATATCTGTGTGCTCAATTTCAGGACCACGCCCGGCGCCCCATTGACAAAGGCGCGACGCCCTCCGCTGGGCATGCGGCGAATGACTGAGCTGCGTTTACGATCGGAGTCGAAGGGCAACTCCCCATCCTTGGGAAAGCTCTCTTCGATTTGCTGCCGACTGCCGCCGGCCTTTGCGCCGGCCACCAATAGCGCACCTTCGGTAGGATCTCCTACGGTCTTCCAGGCGCTGGCTTCTTCCACCAGATGGGCGCTATTGCAACCGAGCATGATGTTTGCCAGTTCGCCGAGCGGCGACAGATGTTCCCCCATAGCCTTTTGGCCTTCGAATTGAACTTCACCGGCTGGACCGTATCCTTCGCCGCTCACCTGATAAAGCCGCCCCCCGACAAAGAGTTCGCGTACGGTCATCTCGCCTACCGTCAGCGTTCCGGTTTTGTCTGTACAAATGACGCTGGTCGATCCGAGGGTCTCCACCGCTGCCAGTTTGCGCACCAGCGCGCCGTGACGAGCCAGGCGCATTACGCCGACAGAGAGCGCGACCGTGACGAGCGCCGGTAGACCTTCGGGTATCGCCGCCACAGCCAAACTGATCGACGTAAACACCAGATCCAGCAGCCCGATCCCACGAAGCCAACCGAGACCGAACGCTAGAGCGACAACTCCCAGTGCGGCCCAAAGCAGTGCGCGGCCCAGCGCGTCCAGCCTGCGCTGCAAGGGAGTGCCTTTGTCCGCGCCAGCCTCCTCAAGGAGTTGCGCAATGCGCCCCAACTCAGTCTCTTTTGCGACCGCAACAACGACGGCCTCGCCGCGGCCTGCCGCAACGCTGGTGCCCAGGAACAACATATTCTGCCGGTCGCCCAGCGGAGTATCGAGGTTCGTCAAGGGGGCGGGACTTTTGGAGACGGCGACGGACTCACCTGTCAGAGCGGACTCGATGCATTGGAGGGACGCCGCAGTCAGAACTCGGGCGTCAGCGCCGATGCGATCGCCAGCTTCGACGGCGAGAATATCGCCCTTCACGATTCCAGCCGAGGGGATCGAAAGCAATTTGCTGTCACGACGCACGGTGGCATTGGGGGCGGTCAACTTCTTGAGCGCTTCAATGGACTGTTCCGCACGGAACTCCTGATAGAACCCAATCGCGGCGTTGAGTACGACGATGGCCAGGATGGCGATCGCATCCATGTGCTGTCCGAGAAACCCAGACACGGCGCCAGCGGCGATCAGAATCCAGATGATCAGGCTATTAAACTGTGCGGCGAGCATCTGCCAGGCGCTGATACGGGCGCCCTGCTTCAGTTCGTTCGGGCCATCGCGTTCGAAACGTCTTGCCGCTTCCGCTGCACTTAAGCCGTCGATCGAGGACTCCAACGTGTCCAGAAGCTCTTCTAAAGTCTGGATCTCAGTTGGCACAGTCATTCCCTTTGGAACCAGCCAGGCCGAGCAAGTGCATCGCTAGCTCGGCGAGCTTGTGCTCTTCGTTGGCGGGAATAACACGAACGGATACTGGGCCGGCGGCGGTCGAGATGATGGCGGCGTTGCGGGCATTGCGTCTGCTGTCTAAAGTGACGCCAAGAAATGAAAGACTGCTGCAGATCCGGGCCCGCACGATCGGTGAGTGTTCGCCCACACCCCCTGAGAAAACCAGGGCATCCAAGCCACCGAGCGCCGCCGCAAACGACCCGATCCACTTCTTGGCTTGGTAACAAAACAGGGCAACAGCCTCTGCCGCTCGTGGGTCCGTGGATTCGCTGGCCACTAAGTCGCGCATATCCGAGCTTGTGCCCGATACCCCGAGCAGGCCGGATTCATGATTCGCCATGTGCTCAAAGCGAACCGCACTCATGCCCGCGGTTCGAGCCAGGTACCCGGTCAAACCGGGATCCACATCGCCGGTCCGGGTGCCCATCATCAACCCCGAAGCGGGCGTCAAGCCCATGCTGGTATCAATACTCCTGCCTCCTTGCACCGCCGCCAGGCTGGCGCCATTACCAAGATGAGCGAGGATCACTCGGCCCATTGCGGCGATGGGATCAAGCGTGTGGAGGCGTTCCATCAGGTACGCATACGAGAGCCCGTGGAACCCGTAGCGCTCTACCCCTTTGGCGGCATAGCGCCTGGGAATCGGCAGCAACCGCGCAACGCTTGGCATCGTGCGGTGAAACGCGGTGTCGAAGCAGGCAACCTGAGGCATTTTCGGATATCGAGTCCGGAAGGATTCCAGCAACCCGATCTCTCTAGGCAGGTGTTCCGGCGCGAAAGGAATGACGCGCCGCAAGCGGACTAATAGCTTTGCGGTCACCCGCTCCGGATCGGAACGTTCCATACCGTGCACGACCCGGTGCGAAACTGCATGCACAGAGGCGAACAGCGGCTCTGCGTCCAACCAATCCATGAGAAACTCCACTGCTCCTGCATAGCCGGCCGTGGAAATGTGGCGCAACGCCTGCGGGCCTCCGGACGGGTGGGTGAGTCCAAATGTTGTGCCCGATAAACCGATTCGCTCGATCTTTCCAGCGAGGCGTAATCGCGGAACTTTGCCGACGGCAAACAGTGCGAATCGAATGCTGGACGAGCCGCCGTTGATGGTTAACATGCGGCCCGCTTCCCACGCGCATCTGGACGGAGCCGACTCACGTCAAAGCCACCACCATCTTTCCGATGTTGTCTCCATCGAACAGCCCAAGGAAGGCCGCTACCGCGTTGTCGATTCCCTCCACAACGGTTTCTCGATGCTTTAGCTTGCCGGCCTTGAAGTAACCACCTACTTCTCTCTCGAACTCCGCTTGGTGGCTGATCCAGTCGCCCACGATGAGGCCCTTCATCGTCAGCCGCTTCGTTGTGATGTTAAACAGGTTTGTGGGGCCAGGCTGCGGCGACTGTTCGTTGTAAGTCGAGATACCGCCACAGGCGATGATGCGGCCATGAATGCGCAAGGCGGAAAGCGCGGCCTCGAGGGCCGGCCCGCCGACGTTGTCGAAGTACACGTCGATACCCTCCGGCGCTGCCTTGTTCAGTTGAGACAGCATCGGGCCGGCATTGTAGTTGAAGGCGTGATCGAAGCCGCATTCCAGCAGCAGAAACTGAACCTTCTCGGAGGAACCCGCCGATCCGATGACGGTGCATCCTCGCAGCTTTGCCAGTTGTCCGGCGACGTTGCCGACGGCGCCAGCGGCGCCAGAAATGAAAATCACGTCGTTCGCTTTGACATCGACCAGCCGCAAGCCGGCCCAAGCGGTCATTCCCGTCATGCCGACAGTTCCCAAATATAACGACAAGGGCTGCAGATCCTGGCTCACCGGATGGAGCTCCGCCGGCAGAGCGATGAAAAATTCCCGCCAACCCCGCCTGGAGACTACCGCTTGCCCAGTCTTGAGCGCGGCGGATCGCGATTCCACCACTTCCCCCACAGCGCCTCCTTCCATAGCTTTTCCCAGCTCAAAACATGGCACGTAAGACTTGCCCTCGTTCATGCGGCCTCGCATGTAAGGGTCAACGGACATGAAATGGTTGCGAACCAGCACCTCGCCGTCGTTGAGCGGCGGGAGCTCAGTGCAAACCATTACAAAGTTGGCTTCCGTAGGTATTCCTTCTGGGCGGCTGACGAGCTGAATTTCTTTGCTTTTCGTCGATGACATAGTGTTCTCCTCTGCTTATGACCGGATCAAAACTTGTTCCACAGGGCGGCGCAAAGAACGTGGCATTGCATTGGCGTACCCAAATCGAACCAATAACTGGGGAAAGGACGCCCCCAGGCCGAAGCCGCTCTGCAATTGCGAGCGCACGTGCTGTTCTTCGATGGGCTGATTCAAATGAGCGGATTTGATATTCGATAAGGTCATTGCCAAAGCCAGTCTCTGGCAGACCTGACCGGTGCGGACCCAGTCGGCCTTATGCTCGGAGGCCGAAGTGATCAGGATGGCGCCAGCTGAACTTTGCAGTTTCTTAACATCGGCAGCGGCCAAGTTCTGTGGCTTGGCGCCGCTAACGAACAATCGTCCCAGCCAGCGGGGCACGGCGGGACTTCCAGCACAGGGAGAGAACAAGCCATCGAATGAAGCCAGAGCCTCCTTCTTGTCGAAACGCAGCCACTGGATCAGCTCGGTCAGGAACGGTTGTTGCCCATATTGACTAAGCGTGGCCTGATAGACAGAGTCGGACAGTGCGGACAATCCCTTGCGGTCAACGATGAAATGGATGCCGATTCCTTCTTCAAGTGGCATGCGCTCTAACTGATCGCGCTCGCTCAAGGAGATGGATCTGCCGTCGTATTCGCAACGCGTGCACTGCCGGAGCGGAATGGCAGCAAACGAGGCGCCCACCAGAGGCGCATCTTCAGACAATTCGACTCGAATTAAGTCGTGCACATCAGGATAGGTAATCGCGGGAACGTACCCCATAGCACGAGCCGTGACGACAAGATTCTCGAGTGCGCAACCGAGGCTGATCCAGAGTTCGCGATCCTCCGGGTCGACAGCAGTCAATCGGCGAGAGTAATCGGGATGGATTTCAATCGCATTCGGAAGCAGAGCGAACTTCCAAGGCTGGGCGTTGTGACCGTTCGCCGCCAAAGTCGCGAATCGGAGGATGCCCCGCATTTTCAGCGGAACCGGAGTGTTCGGAGCCAAGCCTCTTCTGGAACTGCCGGCCTGCCCCTCATAGTCGACCCACGGGACGTATTCACGAAGCGCATAAGCCGACAGCGCGGCAATCCCGCCAACCGAAACCACTTTCAGGAGGTCTTTGCGGCGAATGGCCCGCATCACTTGAATGCCTTTAAAAGCGCGTCCAACTGGGCATGGTGGGACGCCGCATGAGGCGTTACAGGAGGAATCTTCCGATCGATGCCCAGTAACTCATAAACGGCGATCTGTGCCGCGCGAATCGAATACTCAACGGTGAAAACAACATCGTCCGGTATTTCCACAAACTGGCTTACCAACGCGAGGTTCTTTGAACCCGTTGGAACCGGGAAAGGCCGGTCGCCGGCTACACGGGGCATGAACATACTCGTCAGGTAGGGCATCCGGCAAGGAATGCAATTGGCCGTGGCCATCGTTGTGAAGTCGAATCGCAGATGACCGCAAAGTTCCTCCAGAATCTCCGCGCCATTGCATTCCGTCATCGATTTCGGAACATAATCTCCGATGCGGTCCGGGAAGAGCGAATACCCCCAAAACACCTGTACACCGGCAGGCTGGTTTGCGAAGTGGGGTTGAAAAGCCAAAACGATGGACATCAGCCAGTTGGAATCCTTAAAGGTCACCAAACCGCCTGTGCCAGCCTCATTACCGCTGAACTGCTCTAACTGGTCAAAAAACGAGGCGTCCTTCAAGGTCACCGTAAACGACTCCCACCAAGCCTGGGCGATGGAGGAATTGAATACAGCCGGCCTGCCAAATTGCGGGCGTCCATCGGCCAAGCTTTCCCAGAGGGTCCAACCGCCGCTATCAGCCTTGGTTAGCTTCGGCGGCGCACTTTCCATCGAGCCAAGGCTGGAGGCGTCCGTCATGGAACCGTTCTGCAGAAAGACGAGGTCTCCATCGAGGACGTCGATTTGTTCAATCTTTCCAGCTCGCAAACAATGCAGAGCGGTTACCGAAAAATTGCCCCCATGGCTCTCGTGAGCGATTTCAGTGACTCGGCAATCAGTGATCAGATGGACCCCCTGGTCTGCCAGCCAACTTTGCAACGGCACGACCAGGGAGTCGTACTGGTTGTAAATCGTCCTCTTAACGCCGCCCAGTGTTTCGATCCGGGAGAACTCGAGCAAGAAACGCAGCAGGTAACGCTTAAACTCCACTGCGCTGTGCCACGGCTGGAAGGCGAAGGTGGTGGACCACATGTACCAAAAGGGAGTCTCGAAAAAAGCCGGGGATAAGCAGTCCGTGATTCGATTGGCCCCCAAGCTTTCCTCGGTGGCCCGGCTGAGCTTTAGTAGCTCAAGGCGATCCTGCATGGAAAACCCCATGGAAGCGACGGGAACTTTCGCGCGGCGCCGGTCAACCAGGCGCGCCATTGAATTCGACTTATGGTGTTCGTTGAACTCCACGGTTTCATCGAATACCGACTTCCCTGGACGGGTGAGGGAGGGAATTGATTTATACAAATCCCAGGTGCATTCATAGTTGTCGGTGGTCATCATCCGCCCGCCACGCATCGAATAACCGTGGGCTGGATCGCCCGCGCCATCCAGGCTACCGCCCAAAACCCGGGCCGATTCCAAAATCGAGATATTGCCGCCAGAGACTTTGCCGTCGCGGATCAGAAACGCCGCGGCGGCGAGCGATCCGATTCCTCCGCCGACAAGATACGCCTTCAATTTCGTGTTCACTTCTGTTCGCCATTCAGAGCTGGGTGTTGCATGCCCATGGAACTGCAATTGGCGATCCAAACCCTGTGAGCGCAGAACAGCCTGACATGCTCGCACCATGCCTACCGTCTCGCCCTTCACTGGCTAGGGCGGAGCGACGAAAGGGCGTCAGATGACCTCCCCGAGTCAGATCGACCGCTTGAATTCTCCGGCGCTGGTTCTTCATCCGCAGGTAAAGGCCCCGTTTACAAAGATGTTTTTCCGGGGAAGAAGCTTTGGTCGCCCGCGTGCAGAAGTCGAATCTGTAATCCCAGCGTTAGGAATGAAGTCCCTCCTGGATTTATCCAAGGAACATTGCGTAACGGATTGCATTCACAATAAGCGATGGAACCGAAGGAAACCAATATGTCTGAGACAAAAGCGATGGTGGCTGTTTACGGCACGCATGACGGAGCAGAAGCGGGAGTTAAAGAACTTCAACGCGCCGGCGTCGATATGCGTACGCTGTCCATTATCGGTAGAGATACTCACACCGACGAGCATGTAGTTGGCTATTACAACACTGGCGATCGGATGAAGTACTGGGGCAAGACCGGGGCCATATGGGGAGGCTTCTGGGGACTGCTTTTCGGATCGGCATTGTTTGTAATCCCTGGCATCGGACCGGTGCTGGTTGCGGGACCCGTGGTGGCCTGGATCGTGGGAGCTCTGGAAGGCGCGCTGGTTTTCGGTGGCATCAGCGCCATTGGCGCGGGCTTGGTTGGAATGGGGATCCCCAGGAACAGCGTCATCGAATACGAGTTGGCGCTCAAGACGGACAAATACCTACTGATGGTGAGCGGCACCATGGCGGAAGTTAACAAAGCCCGCAGCATCCTCGAAAGCACAGGGGGAGAGAGCACCACCGTGTACTCCGAAGACGCAGTAGGTGTGGGAGCCTGATAGTCGCTCGCGGGAAGCGCTCTTCTCGCGAAACGAAGTCATGGGCGGCCGCAGCAGATCGATAACGCTGCTGTCGCCGTCGATCTGCCTGGGCATGTTGAGCAGACTGCGAGTTTGGTTCAGGTCCGGGAGGGCCACAGTGATGTTAACGAACAACAAGAACCTCAAGGGTTTGGTGATTCGCGCCACAGACGGCGAGATTGGAACCGTAGACCAACTCTATTTCGATGATCAGATTTGGGCGGTCCGTTACCTGACTGTAAACACCGGAAATTGGCTGGCCGGCCGGAATGTTCTGATCTCTCCGCATTCCATCCTCCAAGTGGACTGGACGTCGGGGAGGATCGATGTGTCCCTGACGCGAAAGCAAATTGAAAACGCGCCGAACATCGATACACAGCGGCCTGTTTCGAGGCAGCATGAGGCTGACTACTACGGCTATTACGGTTATCCCTACTATTGGGAGGGTCCGCTGATGTGGGGCCCCGCATACTTGCCCAGCGGAATGATTCCGGTCCCGGTGGTCTCAGGCACGATCGCCGAACGTATCCGCGAACAGTCGATCGATTCACACCTGCGCACGACTCAAGCTGTTGGTGGCTACAGCATTGAAGCCAAGGACGGCGACATCGGCCATGCCGAGCGCTTCATTGTCGACGACGAAACCTGGGCTATTCGTTATCTGGAAGTGGCAACCATGAATTGGTGGCCGGGCAAGAAAGTGCTTCTTTCACCGGAATGGGTGGAACGTGTGAGCTGGGAGGAATCCAAGGTCTTCGTTGCCGTTACCCGCGAGGCCATCAAGACTTGCCCAGAGTATCTGGAATCGGAGCCCATCACTCGCGAATACGAGAACAAGCTGTACTTCCACTATGGCCGCCCACCCTATTGGACTGGAGAAGATACACAGTCCTTGGCGGCCGCGCAGGGTGGTAGTTATGGAGCCTGCTAACAAAGCGCCGGCTTTGTATTTAACACGCGATGCCGTTGAGCCCTGGGACTTCAGCCTGATCAACGCAGAGGACGAATGCTGCCACTGTAAGTGGCGCTTTGTATCAGAAGTAGTTCCGGGTGTGAAGGCATCCGAGGATCCCGACCTTTCTCAAGTGCTGACTCAGGGGCTGCGTGAGGACGACTGCGGGCGGGAGCGGCTCCTAATCAATCAATGACGAATCGCGAAACGAATCATGCTCGAACTCACCTGCGCCCGAGCGACCCGGAGACAACGAACGGGTTGGATCCCCAGCGACTCTGTGCGCTTTTGAGGGAGAGTCTCTGTCGCGCAATGTCTCTGAGCGAGGCCGAGTGAAGTTCGAAGCCGACTCTCCTGTGCCGCCCGCAGCACCACTCACAAGGTCCGCCGATCTTTCGATTGTGGATCCCAGCAAAACGGCGCTTACGGCGCAGAGCAGCGGGGTGCTTAGCGCGCGCAACGGGGCCTACCTCAAAAAGGAACAAACAAAGTCCGGACACCTCCGCCGTTGGATTGCTCTGGCGGTGATCGCGGGCATCACAGCGAGCGGTGCAGTCTACTGGATGAGGCAGCGGCCTGTTGAGGTTGCGATCATCCTGCCGCTTCTGACTTCTGTGAACGAAACCATCGCGAGCAGTGGATTGGTGGGCGGGGTAAAGGAGGCCGTGATTGGCGCCTCATTTAACGGGGCCGTAGTCCAACTTCCCATCGAGCTTGGAGATCATGTCCGGGCAGGGGAGACGTTGGCGGTCTTGAAGAACAACATCACCCAGGCGCAAGTGACCCAAGCCGAAATGGCGGTTGTAACAGCGCAGGCTCAGTTGAAGCAAAGCTCCAGGGGGCCACTTGCGTCCGAATTACGAGTAGCCCAGATGCAGGTGAGCCAGGCGCGGGCGCTGGCTGCAGAGGCTCTCTCGGATCTTGACTTGGCCCAGAAGACCCAGAAGCGGACCCTCGATCTATCGCATGCTGGAGTCGTTTCGAAGAGCGAACTCGACAACTCGTCCTCCGCGCTCGCCGCGGCGCAAGCCAAATCTCGATCCGGCGGCGCTTCCATTCAACTGGCTGAGGCCCAACTGCTCACCCTGAAGTCCACGCCGCGCCAGGAGGATGTAGAACTGGCTCGCGACCGGGTCAGCGAAGCAAGGCAGTCTCTGCTGGTGGTGCGTCAGCAGGCGAGGGAGGCAACGATTACTGCCCCGTTTGCTGGCACGATCACCGCCGTGAATATTGAAGTCGGCCAGAATGTCGATGCCTTAGGCTTGTTCACTTTGGTGAGCGACACGCTTGAGATCCGCGTCGATCTGGACGAAAGTAATCTAGCCGACCTTTCGGTTGGGCAAAAGGCGCTGCTTTCGGCGGCCGCGTTTCCCGGTCAGATCTTTGAGGGCAGACTGAAGGAAATTTCTCCGTCGGTGAACAGGATCCGGGGCACCATCTCGATCAAATTGGAACCCATCGCGATGCCCGCCTGGCTTAAGCCAGGTCAGACTCTCAACGTCAACCTCGTCACGAACCAGTCCGCCCCGCGATTGTTGGTCCCGGCCAGCGCTTTGCGTCGCTCCGGTGAACGGACCGTCGTTTTGGTCGTCCAGGGAAGGCGGGCTCTGGAAAAGATCGTGGTTACACGGCCCCCGACAAACCAGGGAGTCCCGGTTCTTGCGGGCCTGGATTCGTCCGATCTGGTTGTTCTCGAGCCCGGTAAAATCCAGCCGGGCGACATCGTGCGCACCAGGAAGTAAGGGGCCAGAGATGTCCATCCACGAACTTTTGCCAAGGCAAATCCGTTTTGAAAGCCAACTTGCATGGCGTCATCTTCGTTCGGGAGGCGGCCAAACCTGGCTCACCATCGCCGCGGTAGCCTCCGGGGTGATCGTAGTAATTTTCATCATGGGCCTGATCTTCGGGCTGCAGCGTCGGCTAACCGCGCTGCTCACGGACGCTATTCCGCACGTTACCGTGCAAGTCCCTGAAGGAAAGCCGATTCCATACGGAGAGTTGCCTGGACGCGCGGCAAGCGTCACTTCGTCTCGATCCGAAATCCAGGCGCCACAGCGAAAGAACATCGACGACTGGCGAACCATCCTTGCGATCGCCGCCACGATTCCTAACGTCCGCGCAGTCACTCCGGCCGTTGCCGGGCAAGGTTTCGCCTCCAAGGGCGCCAATCCAGTAGGCCTCACCCTAATCGGCGCCGATCCCGCGCAACAGGAACTGATCACGCCGGTAACGAAGAATCTGATCGGCGGACACTACCTGGAACTCGTCGCCGATGAGGTAGTCATCGATTACGAACTGGCGACAGACCTGAATGTCGGAGTCGGAGACCGTATTCGCATCACTTCCATATCGGGGCTTGCCGAGCCACTCCGCGTTGCGGGGATCTATTCGAGGGGCCAGGGACGCGGCAGCGCCTACGTCACGTTGCGCACAGGGCAGAGTATGTTGGGGATCGGTAATTCGGTCAATGTTGTTTATGTGAAGGTCTTCGATATCTATGGCGCTGATGCGGTTGCCGAGCGGTTGTCCGTACTGCTCGATTGCGAAGCAAAGTCCTGGTCGAGCGAGTTTCCCAACTTTGTCACATCGCTGCAGGCGCAATCAGCCTCGGCCTATCTCATTTCAGGTTTCACGCTCGTTGCTTCTTCCTTTGCCATAGCTTCCGTGTTGATCGTTTCGGTGCAACGGAAGGCCAAACAGATCGGTACCCTCAAGAGCATCGGCGCCCGGGGTAGCCAAATCCTGTTGGTGTTTCTTCTGGAGGGTCTGGGCATCGCGGTTGCTGGCAGCGTCATGGGGGCGATTGCCGGGATCGCGGTGGTGTATCTTCTCAGTTTGCCGAAGCAAGCCGCCGTGCGCGTAGGGGGGACCCCGGAATCGTTATTCCCTCTGCTTTTGGATCCGTCCTACATACTAGCCGCCATGGGCGCGGCTACCGCCGCAACCGTGCTGGCCGCTTTGCTTCCCGCGCGCAGGGCCGCGAAAATGAACCCCGTGGATGCAATGCGATGACGGACAAACCCCAAAGGCTGGTAATCGAAACAATCGGCTTGAAAAAGACCTATCCCGGAAAAGTTCCCACTCCAGTGCTCTTCGGAATCGATTTGAGAGTCGCAGCCGGTGAGTTTGTTTCGATCATTGGCCAGTCCGGTAGCGGTAAGTCCACGCTGCTAAACATTCTTGGGGCACTGGATGTGCCGACCGAAGGAATGGTCAAGATCGATGGCGTGGACATTTCCACGCTTACCGAAGATGGACTCGCCGTTTTGCGAAGTCAGGTGGTAGGCTTTGTTTTTCAGGCACACCTTCTGTTGGAGGAACTGACTTGCATTGAAAACGCCATTCTGCCGATCACCATCCGAAAGGGCTCGCCGGCGCGGGAAGAATTCGAATGGATCACCGGCTTGCTGGTCCGTGTGGGCTTAGGCGGAAAACTGGACAAGTACCCTGACACGATGAGCGGAGGCGAGAATCAACGTTGCGCGATCGTTCGTGCGCTGGCCAATCGGCCCAGGATCGTGTTGGCCGACGAGCCTACCGGAAACCTCGACAGCCACTCCGGGGAGGAGGTCTTCCGATTAATGCGTCAGATGAGCAGTGAAATTGGCATTTCGTTTGTAATGGTGACGCACGATGAACGGCTAGCGCGGGCCGCCGACCGGATCCTTGTCATCGAGGATGGGCTGATGAACGAACTCAACCAGGAAGCAAATGCGGCCATGGTGTAATCTGTTCGGATTCATCCCGTTTCGCAATATGCGCATTCGATAGCGGAGGCTGGGCGTCGATGGGCTCCTTCCCGCAGCAATAATAATTGGAGGCTGAAAAAACCGAGTAATTGAAAATAAATGGTGGGCCTGTGCAGACTCGAACTGCAGACCTCTACCGTGTCAAGGTTAGTGTCGCATATCAGGTGATTGATTCTATTGGGGGATTTTGCCGCTTTGGAGTGCCCTGACAGGGGGTGGGACTCCTTAACGCAGCGAAAAAGCAGCGAAAACCTTCAATCACTTCGGTGCTTCTTTTCTGGGATGTCCTCGGGTTCGCCAAGGATGCGATCCAGTGCCTCAATTGACTCGCGAACACTTCGGGCAATCGGCTGCACATAGATGTCGGCGGTGGTCGCGGAACGGGAGTGTCGCATCTGGGCCTGGATGTCCTTTAGGTCGCCGCCGGCTTCGTTCGCGAGGGTGGCGAAGGTGCGTCTCATGATCTGACAGTTCACTCGAATCCCGAGCTTTTCAGCCACCGGCTTTAGTTTCCGATTCACCCAGTTGTGATAGTCGAGAGGCATGAGGGGGCCGCGTTCGGAAGCATCCGATCCGGGGCGACGACGCCGAGAGGATGGGAACACCCAAGCTTCTGGAGAAGGGTCCTCGGCTGTGGCTTTCAACGCCAAGAGATCCTCGTAAATCGACGTGGGCAGATAGATTGGCTTGCGGCTCTGCTTCGTCTTGGGCGGCTTCAATTCGCCGCGTGAATAGGTGCGCTCGATCCGTATGCTCTGGTCGGACTGAAGGTCTTTCCATTTGAAGGCAAAGACCTCCCCGGCGCGCGGTCCACACCGGCTAAAGAGTTTGAAAATGACCTGATCCCTCCCGCTGAGCGCTTTTTCGATGCGCTGGACGTCCTGCAGGGAAACCGTGTAGGTATCCCGCTCACGGGCATGCGGCATTGATAGCTTTCGGGCGGGATTCTCGTTGACTAGCCCTTGCTCTTGGGCTTCAGCAAAGACGGCGCGCAAGTAGATGTAGCAGCCGTTGACCGTGTCGAAACAGAGTCGGGCGGACAAATTGTTCAGAAATCGCTGGAGACGCTTCTTGTCAATCTCAGTGAGCAAAACCGGGCCGAAGTCTTCGGCCATCAGGTTGAAGAAGTAGCTGAGCTTCGCTTGAGTTGCCTTGTTCCAACCACCCCGCCGGATCGCGATGAATTCCTCATTGAGGAATCGCTGGAATGTAAATGGGCCATTAGGTGCGACAATTGCTCTCGCCGCGCCACCCATCACCTCTTCGCGGACGGCATCCCATCGAGTTTGAGCGCTGCCCTTCGTGGGCAGGTCATCCTTGGTTTTGAAACCCAGTACGTGGGTGCCTTGTCGAAAGCGCTGTCTTCCCTGTTTGTCGCGGTACGGCTGATCGAAGTACCAGTGAGCAACCCAGCGGTACGGAGTAGTGCGGCGTTCAAGGGTGATCCAGCCTTGATTTCGGCGTTGTCGAATTCGACTCACAGCGAAATGATAGGAGGGAATCGACGTGTGTCCAAGGAAGTTTAGGAGTGCAAATCCTTAGAGCGCGCCGCGCGCATTGCAGGTCGCGGATCTGGTCGCACAAGCTTTTCACCAAATGTGGTGCAAGTCGTCCATCAACGGCTGGGGTGCCTAGCATCGATAACGTTGCGCACTCGCAAGAAAAGCATAAATGGCCGGACAGTCGAAGTTCTCCTGTGCTAGGGTTGTCCGCATGAATTGGCTCTATTGGTCATTCCTTTCAGCGGGCTTCGCAGGCATCACAGCGATTCTTTCGAAGACAGGCGTTTCGAATACCGACTCCAATACAGCCACTGCAATTCGGACTTCGGTGGTTCTGGTGCTTGTTTGGACTGTTGTCTTCGCGACCAAAGGCATTGGAGGCATAAGGGCGATTACGCCGGATTCCTGGTTGCCGCTACTTGGATCAGGAATCGCTACCGGGCTCTCTTGGCTCTGCTATTTCAAGGCCTTAAAAGACGGGCCAGCTTCAAAAGTTGCTCCCATGGACAAGTTAAGCGTGATTTTCGTGGTCGTGCTTTCCGCCGTTTTTCTGCACGAGCCACTCACGATCCGAAGCATCGTTGGCGTCACGTTGATCGCAGCCGGCTGCTTCACCTTGGCAAGTGGCTAAATTGCAGAACCCTCAGTGCCCTAAACTCCAAGTGAGGGCTGGACCGGAGGAGCCCAAGGCCACTTCGGGGCTCAACCGATCCAACCATGAGACTTTCGCTCCGGCCAACGAGGGGTTGTGGTGGCGACGGTAAGTGTACCGTCCGATCATGAAACCCATCGATCCGCCAACGAAGACATCGGAAAACCAATGTCGGCGTGCGCCCACTCTCGAAACGGCGACGAGACTGGCGAGGGAGTACGCGGCGATCGGAACGGCGATGTGCTCCCGGTATTCATAGGCGAAAACCGTGGCCACGGCGAAGGCGCTAGCCGCGTGGCCGGAAGGAAAAGATGTACCTCCCTCCCAAAATTCACCGCGCCGATCATGATCCAGCGGCCGTTCGCGATTGGTTAGCTGCTTGATGGCAAACGTGGCGACTTGGGTATGTCCCAGCGATTCTAAGGCGAGCCAGCCCGTTTCCCTGGCATGGTTGTTTCCCGAAAAGTGACCGGCAAGAAAAGTAGCGCCCGAAATGCCGGCAACCGAATACCATGCTCCGAACTGAGAAACGCGCCCGCTCCAACGAGTCTGGTCCGCACTGTTGGGCAGGGCATCGGAAGTTTTTCGATCAGTCGCGAGCAGCGTAGCGGTGATAACCGCGAAGGGAATCAAGTACTTTTTCGTTGCCCGCGAGTCATAGCTACTCCTGCGAAAAGGGTTCGTAAAAATAGAGATCTCGTCCTTAATAAAGCGCTTTGGCGTATCTGCAAACCGAAGCTCACTATCGGACACCTGCCCTTGAAGGGAGAAACTGGGCAAGAGGATGGCTGCAATCACGGGAATGAGGCGGTTCACACTTTCTCCTTTGAGCGATATTGGGCGAAACGCATAGCCAGGACGGGAAGGACCGCCAAGTTAAGAAACGTGGAACTGGCCAGCCCGCCCAGGATCACCACGGCCATCGGATGTTCTATCTCGTGGCCCGGTTCGTTGCCGCCAAGCACGATCGGCAACAATGCGAGCGCTGTCGCCGTGGCGGTCATAAGGATAGGCACAAGGCGCTCCTCGGCACCGCGAATGATCAGGTCCGGCCCAAACGATTGCTTCTCCGATTCGATCATGTGGCGGTAGTGGCTGATCAACATGACGCCATTACGGGCAGCGATGCCAAGAACCGTCACGAATCCGACGAGGGAGCCCAGCGAAAGGATACCGCCCGTTAGCGTGACGCTCAGAATCCCGCCAACCAAGGCAAAGGGTACGCTGACCAGCACCAAAGCGGTAAGCCGCATGGACCTGAAATCCGCGTAAAGAACAAGGATTATCCCGACAAGTGCGAAAACGGATAGGGCGACTAAACGCCGCTGGCTTGCCTGCCGGGCGGCATACTCGCCCAATATCTCCGCGTGGTAGGCAGGCTCAAATTGGACCTGTTGCAGGCGTGCGGCAATATCTTTAGCCACACTGCCCAGGTCCCGGCCCTTGGCGTTGCAAGAGACGTCAATCTTGCGGCTCGCGTTCTCGTGCTGGATCAGGTTCGGAGTCGGCGCAATGCGAAGTTCCGCCACGTCGCCCAGAGGAATTTTGGCCCCGGAAGGAGTATCGATCAACAGCAGTTTCAGACTGTCCAGATCGGCTCGCGATTCCTCCGAACTCCAAACCATGACATCAAAGATCCGCTGGTCTTCGTAGATCTCGCCCGCCTTCGTTGCCCGAACCATAGTCATCGCCGCCCGGCGAATGTCGCCCGGCGTTAGCCCAAAGCGTTGAGCGGCTTCCGGAAGTACGCGAATCTCAATCTGCGGTACTTCCACCTGCGGTTCGACCTGCAGGTTGGCAACCCCGTCGACTTTCGAAATCATCTCGCCAATCTGAGCTGCCTTCGTTCGAAGCGTATCGAGGTTCGGACCATAGAGCCGGACGACAATTGCTCCACTGCCACCCGAAAGAACTTCCTTAATTCGTTCCTTCAGATAAGTCAGCAGGTCACGGTAGAGTCCCGGGTAGCCGTCAACCACTTCCTGGATCTTGGCGACCGTCGCGTCATAAGGCACCTTGGGATCGAGACTGATCCATAGCTCCGTGAAGTTGGGACCGACCACTTCATCCGCAACTTCCGCCCTTCCGATGTGAGATCCAAAATTGCGCACACCGGGGATCGAACGGAGTTCTTTGCTGGCTCTGACGGTAATGCGCCGCATGGCATCCAGTGAGGTGCCCGGCTTTTCAACCCAGTGCATCAGAAAGTCATATTCCTTAAAATGCGGTAAAAATTCTTCGCCAAGCCGCGCCACCGCGAAGCCGGATAACGCAAAGACCACAAGCAGGCTTGCTACGACGGCGCCCCAATGCGGCAGGAGCTTTGGGAGGAACGAGCGGTAGAAGGACTTGAGCTTTCTCGGGATGACAGGGTCGGGCCGTTCTTCCGATCCTGCAATTTTATTGAGGAGTATCAAGCAGAGGGCTGGAGTGACAACCAGCGCTACACCGAGCGAGGCGGTCACCGCAAGGATGTAGGAGAGGGCCAATGGCCGGAAGAAAGTTCCAGCGAGTCCGTCCAGGAAAAAGACGGGTAGAAAAACTAGCACTACGATAATCGTCGCGTACACGACGGCGCTACGAACTTCAAGCGAGGCCTCCAGCACTACGCGCCAAGCTTCTTGTGGATGACCACTTCTTGCGTTCAGCCGCAGGCGTCGTAAGACGTTTTCGACGTCGATGATGGCGTCATCGACTACTTCGCCAAGCGCAATTGCAAGGCCCGCGATCACCATCGTGTTCAAGGTCGCACCGCGCCAATACAAAACGAGAGCCGCCGTCATCAGCGAAAGCGGAATGGCGGTCAGGCTAATCACCGCAGTTCGCCACTCGAATAGAAACAGAATCAAAATCACGGCAACTAACACACAGCCCCAGATGAGAGCGTGTTGGAGATTCTTGAGCGACATCTCAATGAAGGTGGCGGGGCGGAAGATTGTCGAATCCATCTGGAGATCCGGGAGACCGGGCCGCAACTGCTCTATGGCGGCTTCAACTTTACGGGTGACGTCGAGAGTGTTCGCACCGAGTTGCTTTTCCACGATTAACAGGAGGCCAGGCTGGTCATTGATCACCGCGTCGCCAATCGGCGCTTGATGGCCTTCGACAACATTCGCAACTCGTTCCAAGGGGACCGGAGCACCATTTCGATAGGCAACCGGCACTTTTTTCAGGTCCTCGACAACTCGTATGGCTGGCTGGTGAGTGACTGATAAACGTTGATTCGGAGTCTCGACAAATCCGCCAGCCGCTGGCATGGTGGCATCCTGCGTGACACGAATGACATCGGCTAGATTCAGACGATAGTCGCGCATGCGCTCTGGGATTACATGAACCTGAAGTTGGCGGTCGCGCTGCCCCCAGATCGCGACATTCGCGACGCCAGCAATCGACATCAGCTTCGGCCGGACCTTCCAACGGATCAAGGTTGTGAGCTCAACTTGAGAGAGCTTACCGGACCACACTCCAATCTTGAGAACGCGACTGGTCGACGACAGGGGAGACAAAATGACGGGCGTGCGCGCAAGTGCGGGCAGTTGCCCAGTTAAGGTGAGCAGGCGCTCCTGCACCAATTGCCGGTCGGCCATTAGTTCCGTCCCGTCGGCGAAGATGAGGACGACGGAAGAAAGGCCCAGCACGGACTTCGATCGCATCACCTTCATTCCCTTGACGCCGTTCAAGGCATTTTCAATCGGCGTAGTGACCAGACTCTCGACTTCGATGGTCGAAAGGCCGGGAGCCTCCGTCTGCACCTCCACGAGAATAGGCGAGAACTCTGGAAACACATCGAGTGGGGTAGTCTGAATGACTTGCCAACCCGCGACCAGCAAGACAACGGCAAGGGCGACGACCACGACGCGAAGTTGCAGAGCTAGACCGATTATGCTTCTCAATGCCCAGCTCCAAATTCGGTGCCAAAGAGCTCCGCAGCGCCAGCCGAGACCACACGGAGCTTTCCTACCAGACCTCTCGAAACCAGGGTGCTTTGGCCGCTAGCCCGATAGACTTCAACGCGCTGACGCCGGTATTTCCGGTCTCCTTCCGCCACATAGACCCAAGCTCCCCCATGAACATCGTAGAGGATGGCGGACTTCGGGATGGAGAACGCCTTGTCGATCGCTGATCGCGTAGGCAAAGAAGCTTCCAGCCTTTGCCCAGGGCGAAGCGAGGTCCGGGGATTGTCAATCTCGTAGTAGAGGTCCGCCGTTGCGGTTAGCGGATCCGCAGTGGGGGGAGCGTTCACGCGGTGGCCTTGCCATGTGGCCCCAGCCCCGTCGACATCGCGAATCTCAGCGATGCCGGCGGGACTCAAATTTTTAAGATCCGCGGCATAGACCGGGACACGAAGCCAGACTTTGCTGAAGTCGGCCAGTTCGAAGAGCGGTGCCCCGGCATTTACGCTTTGCCCTTGCGCCACTTGAAGCTGTCTTAAGATTCCGTTGGAGGGGGCTGTGACAGACATGTTCACATCGGCATCGAGTGGCGCGGCTTCCACGCGCTTGAACCGTTCTGTAGCCGCCTCGTAGGCGGCGTTAGCTTGAGCGAGTTCCTGCTGGGCGATATCGACGTTGCGTTGGCTTCCTGCCATGTCGCGAAGCAATTGTTTCGCACGATTCGCCTGGAGTTTCGCATTGTCCAGCCGGGCCTTTGTCGTCTCAATATCCGCCTGTAAAGTTAGCTTCAAATCTCTCTGGGGCGCCACGAGCGGAGTCAATTGGAAGAGCTCACGACCGGCTGCGATCTGCATGCCAGGAACGAGTTCGAAGCGAAACTTGGAGATGAGTCCGGAGGCTGGGGCGCTCACGATGATGCTGCGACCGGGGATCGGCACCACATCGCCGATGACCGTGACTGCGCCATACGTAGAAACCGCCTTCACCTCTGCAACTTCGATCCCAAGTCTTTGCTCGGCCGCCTCCGTCAGCAGCACGCGCGTAAGGTCGCTCTCCTTAACTTTGTTCTGAATTGTAGCGGGGGGCGGAACGCTGGATGCGGCCGGCTTAGGGGCGTGGGTGCAGCCAAGCGTCCAGAACACGCACACTGCGATAAGGACTAAGACAAAAACTTTCATTTCGATCCAACACTCCGTTCCAATTGAGCCAAGCTTCGCCGGACTACCGCTTCGGAGTCCGCCAGCCGCAGTTCCGCATCGACTAACCCACGTGTTTGTTCCAGGACAAACAGGTAAGCCACTTCACCCTGCTCGTACTGTTGTTGAGCGAGTGACGCAGTCTTCCGCAAAGCAGGCAGCACCTCGGCGTTTAAGCGGGAAAGGCCAGCCTGCGCCTGTAAGAGGAGTTGGCGGGCCTCCTGGACCTCGAAGGCGACGCGTTGCTTCAGTGCCAGGTAGAGCCGCATCTGCACTTCCACGTCGGCGTCCGCCCTGGCGATCAAGCCCTGATTGCGATGGAAGACCGGCAAATCGGCACTGATGCCGGGACCGGTGAGAATACCGTTCGTTCCAATACCTTTTGAACTGAGTTGCGCCGACACGAGACTCAATCTGGTACGCTCCCAGCCCGCTCGTTTAGTCGCAGCGGCAATCGAGATTTCCGCGGCCTTCAAGTCCGCGCGGGACGTTAAAGCCTTTTCCAACAGATCCGAGGCCGATGGCGGAGCGGCAGTTGCGACGGGATCTGCCTTCACCGAAAGTGGCCCGGGGTCGAGCGCCAGGCCAAGGGCAAAGCGAAGCCGCTCATTGGCAACGTCCGATTCAGCGCGCAGGCGCGCGAGCTGTTCCTTCGCGCCAGCCACGTCGGATTTTGCGGCCATCGCATCCAACTCGCTGATATCGCCTGCCCTAAGGCGCGCCCCGGTGAGCTCTGCGATGCGATCGCGAAGTTCCACCGACCTTTGCGCGACATCTTGCCTATTCAGCGCGAGCACCAGATCGGCATGCGCCCACCGGGCGTCCCGAATTGCATTGAGGCCATTTTGAATCAGGCTGTTGCCAAGCTGCTCGAAGGCGTGCTCCGCGGCCTGGACTCGTCGACCTCTCTGCCAGAACACTTCGATGGGGAAATTCACCAACAGTTCGAAGGGCTTTGCCCCGACAGGCATTAACATGTCGAGGCGGGGATTGCGCAAGAGACCGGCATCGATCAGGTCGCCCTTTGCAATGCCAAGTGTCTCCAGATCGGCATGCAGTTGTTTGTTGTTCCAAAGCGCGACTGCGGCAGCATCATCCGAAGTGAGCGCGGCGCCGGGACCCAAGCCCGGCGGCCACGCAGACTTCTCCTTTGGGCTTGGCATTGTGGGCGAGGCGAGGCCGCTACGACTGCCAATCCCGCTCATCGTATCGACGACGGTCTGGCGGCGCACCGCGCATGACGGCAACAATAGTGGCAATAGCAGCGCGACTCGAGTAGCGATTCTCATCCGAACCTTAATCGGACCACCGTTGGCTTTAAATCACCTTTAGCTCGTTTTAGGTGATTTGAAGGATGGTGCGAAACAATAAAGTGAGGCAGCATGAGAATCCTGGTGGTTGAAGATGACGAGACGATGGCCTCTCTGCTTTCCCGCGCACTGCGGGAAGAAGGCGAGGCTGTCGTAGTGGAGAGAAACGGTTCAGTTGCCGTTGACATTGCGTTGTCCCATCCTTTTGACGCCATTGTGCTGGACATCATGTTGCCCGGGTTGGATGGATTCGGCGTAGTTCAGCGCCTGAGGGAGCAAAATTGTCAGACACCGATCCTCATGCTCACGGCCCGCGACACCAAACGAGATCTGATCCACGGGTTGAACCTCGGCGCCGATGATTACCTAACGAAACCTTTCGATCTGGATGTCTTCTTCGCGCGCGTCCACGCGGTTGCCCGACGGGCAACGAATCCGCTAAATCTCACGATCACGGTCGGGGATTTAGTACTCAACACGGTAACCAAAGAGGTGACTCGCGGCACTCGAATCGTCGAACTCACGCGCACCGAGAACAGCCTTCTCCAGTTGTTGGCGCGAAACGCCGGGCGGATCGTCCCTCGAGAGCGGATCATCGAGACCGTTTGGGGATTTGGCGGGGATATTGAAAATGCAACTCTCGACACCTTTGTCCATTTGTTGCGTCGAAAAATAGACGCGGTCGGGGAAATCAAACTGATTCACACGGTACGCGGCGTAGGCTATTCGCTTCGCGAGAGGTCCAGATAACGCTGTGCTTGCGATCCGCTTACGTCTGACCTTGATCTTTAGCGCCCTTCTTTTCCTGGCACTAGCTCTTTCGGGCAGCGCGGTTGTCACGATACTGCGTTCGCGGCTCAACATACGCCTCGACGAAAGTCTGGATCGAAGACTCCAGGGAGTGGAGAACTTTTTGATCCGTGAGACAACCGCTGCAACGGCCAACATGATTCCAGAGGAATTAGCCGAGTACGCGTCCACTCAACCCGAGGGGCATCTCATTGAAGTAACAGACCGCCACGGGCGCGTGATATTGGCGAGTGATCGAACTCCTTACGCTTCCAGGAGCCGCACGCGATCGTTCGCGATTTACGGAGAAACCTACTGGACGAAGGCTTCTGCATCCACTGAGTCGGTCGAAGAATCTGTTCAAGAAATTCGGTTTCTCTTGTTGTGGTCGTCGCCACTATTGCTGTCGCTGATCGGGCTAAGCGGCTACTGGCTGAGCAGCAGGTCTCTCAGGCCAGTTGACGAAATGACGCAAGCGGCCCGCACGATTAGCGCGAAGGATCTGAGCGCGCGCCTTGCGGTTCCTGAAAGCCAGGATGAAATCAGCCGACTTGCCGAAGCGTGGAACGAGATGCTGGCGCGGCTAGAAGAGTCTTTCGTGAGGATTCAGCGATTTACCGCGGATGCTGCTCATGAGTTGCGCACGCCGCTCGCCGCCCTTAAGACGACGGCGGAATTGTCACTTCGACGTTCCCGCAAGAGTGACGAATACCGCGAAGCGCTACAGCAGGTCGTTCAAATCTCTGATCGAATTCAGGCCCTTGCTGAAACTCTCTTGGCAATTGCCCGGGGCCATGTTCCGAACATCCGAGTCGCAGAAGTTCCGGTCGATATAGGCTCGATAATCAACGATCTTGCCATCGAGCTGCAACCGCTGATGGATGACAAGCGGTTGAGCTTTCAAGTCCAGACCAAGCCGCTATTTGCAGAGGTGCATTCGGAGGGAGTTCGCAGGATCGTCGCGATCCTACTCGACAATGCCATGAAGTACACTCCGGCGGGTGGCACCGTCTCCGTATCATGCGCAGAAGCCGAGGACCAGTTTGAGGTTGCCGTCAGCGACACGGGTGCGGGGATTCCAGAAGCGGAGTTGTCGCGTATCTTTGAGCGGTTCTATCGAGTGGATGCATCGAGAGATCGAAAGACCGGCGGTTTTGGACTTGGTTTAGCGATTGCACGCCAAATTGCGCAAGGTTATGGCGGCGACGTGCGCGTTAATAGCGCCGCAGGATGTGGCAGTACTTTCGTCGTCAGTCTGCCGAAACGACCACGCCTTTAGGGGGTTGACTCTTGCGGTCGAGGATAATCCGGAATGCGTCTGGAAGCAAAGTACGGATTGGTCCCAATCAGCTGGCGGAACATGACATGATCGGCATTTTACTCCTCTTTCGTCGTCGTTCTAAACATGCATTTTTGGAAACCGCCACAAGCTTTTCGGCCTCCAATCGCTTCAAGGCAATAGCCGCTACAGGTTCGCGTAGTTGCGGCCATCGCGATTTAGCGGCGGCTAAACCGCCTCGCTTGCTGCTGCCACTTCGGCTATCGCCTTTAGGTAGGCTTCTTTTGAGATTGTCAGCTTTACGACGTTGGGAAGTGCCGAGCACCAGACCGGCCAAAGGGTTACTGTAACCATGGTACTTGACAAACAGTTAACTATAGTTTAGCTTGAGATTGCACTACATTGGCCACAAAAACTTCAAGCATGGTAACGGCGGCTACGCTCTGGGCTCTAACGCTAATTGTTTGCGTCGTCCCAACTCAGGCCCAACCACCTAATGATCTGGAACTACGGGTCGCAGACCTTGAGCGGAAGATGAGATTGCTTGACCCTGCATTTCGCACGGGCCCAGAACTAGCCTTCGCCGAGCGACTCAAGGCACTGGAATCCAAAATGGACGAGCTGCTCCAGGTCAAATCTGCCGCCGCACCCGCTATTGGAGTCGCGGCGCCATTCCCTGCTCCGCCCATATCCTCGGGTCCCCTTCAGGCTGTTGCGGTATCCGGTGACTATCAGAAGTCCCCAGATAGCGAGACGCGCTTACCTGTTGCGGGCTACATGGACATGCACTTAAACAAAGCGAGAGGAGACGCATTTCGACCGGACTTCCATCGCTTTGTCCTCCTGTTTGGGCACAGCTTCTCTGATCGCATCAAATTCTGGAGCGAGTTGGAAGTGGAGCATTCCTTAGTCGTAGGCGGCGAACCGAGCGGCGAAGTCGCTGTGGAGCAGGCCTATGTCGACTTCTTTTGGAAGCCCGCGCTCAGCTTTCGCGCGGGTATGCTGCTAACACCGGTCGGCATTGTCAATGAGCGCCACGAGCCGCCCTCGTTTCATGGCGTCGAGCGTCCGTTCGTCGAAACTGTGATCATTCCCACCACCTGGCGCGAACTGGGTGCGGGTCTCACGGGCGACCTTGGTCGCGGCTTCCGCTACAGGGCCTATGTGACGTCAGGGCTGAACGCTCGTTTCTTCGACGCCGAGGGCGGAATCTCTGGAGGAAGAACCGGCGGATTTGAAGCCTCGATGCGGAATCCCGCTAAGGTGGCCCGGTTGGAATACGGCGGAGTTCGACGATTGTTGCTGGGGACTAGCTTGTATAGCGGCCACGCCGGCTATGACCTTCCCGGTATCAATCCCAGGGTCAACATCCTCAATTTCGACGGCCGATACATCGTAAAACGCTTTGACCTTCGCGGGCTCTACGCCCATACACGGGTCACGAGAACAGCCGAGTTGAACGGATTGCTCGAACGGCGAACAGGCCTGAATCCGAATGTCGGTGCACAAATGCTCGGTTGGTATTTTGAGCCGGCCTATCACGTCTTCCGCAAGCGCTACCGCAACGATTTAGCCCTCTTTACACGCTATGAGAAGTACAACACGCAACATCGGATGGCCTCGGGTTTTGAGCCGCTTGGTGAATTTAACCGATCTTCCTGGCTTGCTGGCTTGACCTTCAAGCCGGTACCAGACGTGGCAATAAAGTTCGACTACTCTTGGAACCGAAATCGCAGTTCAGTGGTTCGAGCGGTTGATGGAATCAATCTTGGAGTAGGGTGGTGGTTCTAGAGATGACACGAAGATATTTGTTTGGATGTATGCCCTTCCTCGTGGCCGGGCAATCGCCCGCCAAGCCTGATCGCGTTGTGAGTGTTTCGGCTGATCGGTTCTCGTTTAACCCGAGCAGAGTTACGGTAAAGCAAGGTCAGCTAATCGAGTTCGTCTTGACCAGCGACGATACGGACCATGGGTTTCGGATTGCAGGCACAAGCATTGACGTCGCCATTCCACCCTCAGGAGCGGGGGAAGTGCGCGTCCGATTTTTGGCGCGAGAAAAAGGCAAATATGTCTTTGATTGTTCCAGGCCGTGCGGTGCAGGTCACAACATCATGCGTGGCGAGATTGTCGTTAAGTAGGGAATCATTGTGAAATTTTTCATTGCGCTCGCGTTGTGCGCGCTCACATTTAGCCAATCGCCGGACCGCTTAAACCCGGGAGCGCCCCTACCTGGCATTAGTCCGCGAGAACTGGAGTTGTTCCGGTCCGGCCTGGACGACTTTTCTGAAGTCGAAACGGCTGAAGACGGCTTGGGGCCAGCCTACAACGGCACCAGTTGCGCGTCGTGCCACAGCATTCCGGCAATCGGCGGCATCACTGCAATGACGGAAGTTCATGCGGCCTACGTGGACGACCAAGGCAAATTCCACGCGCTCGACGGTGGGACGCTTCGTCATCTGTTTTCGATTCCAAATCACCGTTGCCAGGTTCAAGTGCCGGAGAACGCGAATGTGATTGCCCGGCGGATGCCTCTGCCATTGTTCGGCGATGGATTGATAGAGGCGATCGCGGACGAGACGATCGAAGCCGGCGCCGACCCCGACGACCTTAACGGCGACGGTGTCAGCGGACGGGTTGGCTGGGTGAACGATTTAGAAGACGGCCGCCGCCGCGCCGGACGCTTCGGCTGGAAGTCTCAACACGCGACGCTTCTCGCATTCGGCGCCGACGCTTACCGCAATGAAATGGGCATTACAAACGAGCTACTGCCGAACGAGTTCGCGCTTGGAATAGACGAAGCTACGATGAGAGAGTGTAGCCCGAAACGATCGATGGAAGACGTACGCGACCGGCGGACCGGCATGCGCGGCATCGATCAATTCGCCAACTTCATGCGCTTTTTGGCACCCATCGAACGTGCGCCCTTAAAGGCCGAAGCCAAGCAAGGCGAAGCGCTGTTCGAGGAGATTGGCTGCGCGACCTGTCATACACCAGGGATGGTTACTGCATCGAACGCAAATCCGGTATTCGACCGTAAAGCGGTGGCGCTTTATTCCGACTTACTTCTGCACGACGTGGCTACAGGAGACGGGATTGAACAAGCGGCTGCAGAGGCCAATGAGATCCGCACTCCTCCGCTGTGGGGCCTCCGCTTGAGACGGCCCTTGATGCATGACGGCGGTTCCCAAACACTTGATCACGCGATCAGGCGCCATGCAGGCGAAGCCGAACGTTCCAAGTCAAACTACGAGGCGCTTGGTTCGAGGCGTGAATGGCTGATTGCATTTCTCATGTCTCTCTAGCAGCCACTTAGGCGTGATACCGATCTATCATTACCTTTATTTTCAATCACTTGCACTTCCCAACTCACTTGGGTACACTACTCTCATATGGCGCGGCAACTATTCCTCTTAGTCACAATAGCTGCCCTCCTTGTGTGCAGTTTCGAAGGTGCGTGCGACTTTGAGGCATCGTTCCAAGAAAGTGCAATTTCAGCCTCTGCACAAGCCTTTCTCGCGGCCCTCCCAAGCGATGCAGCGGATTCATGCGATCACTGCCCATTCTGCACTGGAGGCGTCACAACCTTCCCGGTTTCGACGAATCTGGTCGAGTTCCTCATTACAGCAGCAGACGATCCAATCTCACCTCTTGACGTAACTTCGCATATTCATACCTCGGCCTTTCACCCTCCCAAAGCCTAAGTCGTCCCCAATTCCAAGCTAAAACCGAACTCTATTTGCGCACGCGCATGAGCGCATGCGTGTATTCATCCGGAGGACCCCTTGTATATCTCAAAAATCACATTGGCCTGGACTCTTGTGTCCTGTGCCTTCGCTCAGAGCACGATGGATCAACTGGTAGAACAAGCTCTCGCAAACAACCGGGAACTTCAGGCCTTGCGTCAAAAACTGCCCGAGGCTCGCGGAACAAGGCTGCAAGCGGGGCTGCGGCCCAATCCCACATTCGACATGAATCTCAGCAACGGCGCAATCATCCGCAATAGCGGCTATTGGGATGGTGGTGTCGGCTTGTCACAGATTATCGAACTTGGCAAGAAGCGAGAGCGCCGAGTTGAGGTTGCCGAAGCCGATATCCGCGCGACGGAACTGGAGATCAAGGAGCGCGAACGGCTGCTGCGCTCCAGCGTGCAAAATGCCTATGTCGATGCGCTGGCCGCCGCGAGAAATCTTCAAACCGCGCAAGAACTTCTGAAGCTTGCAGAGCAGGGTGCGGCGGTTGTGGCCGCACGGGTACAGCAAGGCGAAGCTCCGGCCCTGGACCGGTCGCTACTGTCAGTGGAGTTAGGCCGTGTTAGAGCGGACCTGGTCTTGTTTGGGAACCAGCGCTCCCGCGCCTTGACGACACTGAGAACGTTGACCGCTATGCCCGTTGGCGCGCCGCTGGACTTAGCCCCGGCGCTAGAGACTCCACACTCGGCGATCGTGTTGGCGAGTGAATCCGTGCAAGGTGCGTTAGCCAATCGCCCTGATCTTCAGTTGCTGCGCCAGATGGAAGTTGGCAGCGAGGCCAGCATCAGGCTGGAGCGCAGTCTGGCCGTTCCGAACGTGACTGCAACCAGCCGTTTTACTTATACCTACGACTTTATCCAGCGCCTGCAAATCAGCCCGTCCTTATCGCTCGCGGTCACCGATCGATGCCCGATCATCACCGTCGGCTTCAGCGTTGATCTGCCCTGGCGTAACAAAAATCAGGGCAACATCGAAGCGGCAGTAGCGAGGCGCCAGAATGTGCGGTTGATGCGTGAGCACCAGGAAAACGTGGTGACGCAGGAAGTGCAAGCGGCCGTCGAACGCTGGGAAGCTGCCCAATCGGCGGTGCAGTTGTTTGAGAAACAAGTGCTCGAACAGTCGCGGGATAACCTGCGTGTGGTTCAAGCGGTATATAGCGCAGGCGAGTTACGGCTTCTCGACGTCATCAACGAACAACGTAAACTCAACGACGCGCAACGCACCTACACAGATTTGTTGAGAGAACGCCTACTGGCTCTGGTGGACCTGGAGCGCGCAACCGGATCGGAACTAATGAGAGGAAAACCATGAAAAACGTTCTGCCAATTTTGGCTCTGTCGGCGGCCACGATGTATCTGAACGCCTGTGCCGGCGCGTCACCCCAGCCTGAAAAAACAAAGGTAGCCGAAGAGGCGCACAAAGACGATCACAAAGGCCACGACGAAAAGAAAGAAACGCAAAAGAAGGATGAGCACGCCGGACATGATCATGGCGCAGCCGAAGAGCATAGTGCCGAACATGTCAAGGTGGAACTGGACCAGCAGCGGGCCAACCGATTTGAGTTCGCCGAGGCTCAAGAGCGCAGCGTCACCCGTCTGATTCAGACTACGGGCACGGTATCTCCCAACGAGTCGCGCATCGCACGGCTTCGCCCGCTGGCGAGGGGCCGGATCTTGTCCGTAAACGTGCGGATCGGCGACGTCGTGCGCAAAGGACAGGAACTTCTGGTCTACGACAACGTCGAACTTGGAGAGGCGATTGGTCAGTATCTGCGCGAATTCGCCGACATCGAGAAAGCGCGAACAGAGGCAGGAGTCGCCCGCCGGGCCCTTGAGCGCGCTCGTAACCTGGTTGAGCTTGGAGGCATCGCACGCACGGAACTCGACAAGCGCGAGGCGGACGCCAAAAACGCGGAAGCGGCGATTAACGCCGAGCTCGCCGATCAGTCTGTGTGGCAGGAGAAGCTCTATCGCTTCGGTTTGCAGCGTCCCGAGATCGAAGCGCTCTCTGTGCAGAATTCGAAGCTGCCGCACCGTGAATCTTCGCGAGTAAAGGTGACCGCGCCGCTCGACGGCATTGTGTTGAAGATGAGCGCTGCGGAAGGTGAAGCGGTTCAACCGGAAACGCAGCTTTTTGAGATTGTCGATACTTCTACTGTTTGGGTGCAAGCCGATCTCTACGAGCGCGATCTCAGTTCGGTTCGCGTCGGCGACGTTGCCACTGTGTTTCTCGAAGCTTACCCGGACGAGCGCTTCCTCGGCCGCGTGACCTACATCGGCGACATGGTAGACCGCGACTCCCGGACGCCGAAAATCCGTTGTGAAGTCCCTAATCCTGGCCGCCGGCTAAAGCTGGACCAATACGCCACAATCCAACTTCCCGGGAAGGGTGAGCGGAAAGTTCTGATGGTGCCAGCCGGCGCCACTCAGCAACTTGAGGGCAAGACCGTGGTGTTCGTGCGGGAAGAGCCGAACGAGTTTGAAATTCGAGCGGTAAAGACAGGAGTGGAAGTGCAGGGTTGGGTTGAGGTCGAAACTGGTTTGAAGGCGGGCGATACCGTAGTGACCCGGGGATCGTTCATCTTGAAAGCGCAGCACATGAAGGCGGAACTTAGCGAAGCGGGGCACTCGCATGATTGATCAGATTGTGCGGGCCAGCATCCGCTGGCGCGGGTTTATCGTCGTCCTCACTCTTATGTTGATTGCTGTAGGCGTTTACAGCGCAATCCGGCTGCCCATCGACGCCGTGCCGGACGTCACGACTAACCAGGTGCAGATTAACGCACTGGCGCCGGCCTTTGCGCCGGAAGAAATGGAGAAGTTCGTCACATACCCGATTGAAGTCATGATGGGTAGTTTGCCGGACAAGGAGGAGGTGCGATCGCTTTCGAAGTTCGGCTTGTCGCAGGTGACCATCACCTTTCCCGACCACGTAGACATATTGCGAGCGCGCCAACAGGTGTTCGAGCGTCTGATGGAAGCCCAGAAGAATCTTCCCGATGGCGTGCAACCGGTACTGGCGCCGATAAGCACGGGTCTAGGCGAGGTGTTTCAATTCACCGTCGAAGCCAAGCCGGGCTACGAGAGCAAGTATTCGCTGATGGACTTGCGCTCGATTCTCGATTGGAACGTGAATCCCATCCTGCGCAATGTGCCTGGGGTGATTGAGGTAAACGTCTACGGCGGCCAGTTGAAGCAGTATGAGGTTCAGGTGAATCCGGTGAAGCTTTTGGCTTACCGGCTGAGCATCGGAGACGTGATCGGCGCTCTTGAGAAGAACAACAAAAATGTCGGTGGCGCATACATCGAAAAAGGTGGCGAACAGCAATTGATCCGCGGGATAGGCCTGGTGCGCGATTTTGCCGATATCGAAGACATCGTCGTCTCGTCTCACGACGGCTTTCCGATTTATGTGCGCAATGTCGGGCGCGTCGGTTTTGGCGCGCAAGTGCGCCAAGGGGCGGTAACCAAGGACGGGAAAGGCGAGACGGTTCTCGGAATCGCGATGCTGCTGAAAGGGCAGAACAGCCGCGAGGTGGCGCAGGCAGCGCGTGCGCGCCTCGAGGATCTGCAGAAGACCATGCCGGAAGGCGTGTCGCTAATCCCGGTTTACGATCGCAGCGATTTAGTGAACCGGACCGTTTGGACGGCGGGAAAGAATCTGATCGAAGGCGGAGTCATCGTTATCGCCGTATTGTTTTTGTTTTTGCTGCAAGTACGCGCGGGCTTGATCGTTTCAGCCGCCATTCCCCTCTCCATGCTCGCAGCCATCATTGGCATGCAATACTTCAACATCTCCGCCAACCTGATGAGCCTGGGCGCCATCGACTTCGGTCTGATTGTGGATGCGGCGGTGATCCTGGTGGAGAACTCCGTCCGCCAGTTGGCGGCCTATCGCACGAAAGTGGCCCGCGCCCTGACGAAGCAAGAACGCCTGTCGGTCATCGAGTCGAGCATTCTCGAAGTTCGTAAATCGAGCCAGTTCGGCGAGATGATCATCATCGCTTCTTACTTGCCCATTTTGGCGCTGGTCGGGATTGAGGGAAAAATGTTCCGGCCGATGGCCTTCACGGTGATCTTCGCTCTGTGCGGCGCGCTTGTTTTGAGCCTCACGCTGATCCCGGCCTTGTGTGCGTACTTCCTCAAAGACCGGAAGCAACCAGAGGGAAGCATTCATAGCGAGCCAGGTGTCGAGATTGAAGAAAACCCCGTCGTCCGTTGGATCGGAGATCGCTATGCGTCGACTCTGCGCTGGGGGCTGCGCGTACCGCTTGCGCCGATCGCTTTTTCGCTACTGCTCTTTGGCGGAGCACTCTTTCTTTACTTCCGCCTGGGCGCGGAATTCATCCCGGAACTCGACGAGGGAGCGGTGCTGGTGAATTCCATGCGTCCACCTAGCGTCTCGATCGAACAATCCGTGCTCTCTACCACTGAACTGGAAAAAGCTTTGAAGCCGATGCCCGAAGTGGAAACGATCTACTCACGTATTGGACGGCCTGAGATTGCGACCGACCCGATGGGCCCGGACATCGGCGATACGTTCGTGATCCTGAAGCCGCCCGACCAATGGCCGGCGCCCAAGCCGCGGGAAGCGCTGGTCGAGGAGATGGAGCGGCGTCTGCGCGTGGTGGCCGGTACCGCCTTTTCGTTCTCACAACCGATCAAGCTCCGGATGAACGAGTTGATCGAAGGCGTGGGCTCGCGTTCAGATGTCGCTGTGAAGATCTTCGGAGACGACCTGACTGTGCTGGACCGTTACGGCCAACAGGTGGCGCGGGTCCTGAACAAGGTACAAGGCAGCGCCGACGTCAAGGTGCAGCAACTCACTGGGCTTCCTTCGCTGATCGTCGAAACAGACCGGCGCGCGATCGCCCGTTATGGCATCAACATCTCCAACGTACAGGAAATCGTACAGACCGCGATTGCGGGAACCGAGGCGGGCGAGGTCTTTGAAGGCTTCAAGCGTTTCGGTCTGGTCGTGCGTCTCGACAAAGAGTTTCGGCGCGATGCCTCGTCGCTCGCCGAGCTTCGTGTAGCGAGCCCCGGCGGGCAGACCATTCCGATCACGCAGTTGGCCAAGATCGAAGCCTCCGAAGGTCCCGCCGAAATCTCGCGGGAGAATGCCGAACGGCGCATTGGAATCGAGGCCAACGTTCGCGGCCGCGATCTGGAAACCTTCGTCGTCGAGGCACAGCGAGAAGTGGAGGCGGCGGTCAAATTACCGCCGGGCTACCGACTGGAATGGGGTGGTCTGTATCAGAACCTCCAAGAAGGAAAACTGCGTCTCGCAATCGCGGTACCGATCACTTTCTTGATCATTTTCACCTTGCTCTACATCACGTTCGGTCGCTTCCGGCAAGCCGTTTTGATTTTCACGGGGATTCCACTGGCGCTCACCGGCGGCGTGTTTGCCCTAGTGCTACGCGACATGCCTTTCTCGATCAGCGCGGGCGTCGGGTTTGTGGCCGTCTCGGGCGTGGCAGTGTTGAACGGTTTGGTGCTTGTGGCCTTCATGAATCAGTTGCGGCAAGACGGAGTGGGGTTAGAGGAAGCGATCCTGCGCGGGTGCCATACCCGTTTGCGCCCCGTGTTGATGACGGCTACGGTGGGCAGCCTGGGCTTTCTTCCTATGGCCATCGCTTTCGGAGCGGGCGCGGAAGTACAGCGCCCGCTGGCGACAGTGGTAGTTGGCGGTTTGGTTACTTCTACCCTACTTACGCTTTTCGTCGTTCCGGTGCTTTATCGCTGGTTCGAGAGTGGGCGTGAGCTTCCCGTGAAAGAGGTTGGTAATGCCATCTAATCCGTCCAGGACGACGTTTCAGGTAACGGGCCTCGATTGCGCCGAGGAAGTCGGGATCTTGAAGCGTGAGATCGGGCCGTTGGTGGGTGGTGAGGATAACCTGTCGTTCGACGTTTTAAGCGGTCGGATGACGGTGCGGAATGCGTTGCAACCCGCCTCGGCGATCATCGACGCGATCAACCGCACCGGGATGAAAGCGCAGTTGGCGAGTGAGGCCAGCGGCGATGCCGGGCGTGCGAACTGGTGGCAACGTCATGGGCGTGTCGCGCTTACTGTCGCGAGTGGCGTTCTCACCGCGACGGCGCTGTCGCTGCACGTCTGGCAGGCGGGAAGCTGGCAAGCGGCCCTGGGCTCCGAAGGCATGGGCATCGCGGCGCCGGTGCCGATAGTGGTGCGCATCCTTTATCTGTTCGCGATTGCGGCGGGTGTATTTTTCGTGGTGCCAAAGGCGTTGTTCGCGGCGCGCAGCCTTCGGCCAGATATGAACCTGCTGATGGTGATTGCGGTAACGGGCGCCCTGGCGATCGGGGAGTGGTTTGAAGGCGCCACGGTGTCGTTCCTGTTCGCCTTCTCGTTAACGCTGGAATCGTGGAGCGTGGGCCGTGCGCGGCGCGCGATTGAGAAGCTGCTCAATTTAGCTCCGGCAACGGTTAGGGTTGTCGGAGCCAACGGGGAAGTCAACGAAGTAGCCGCCAGCGTGGTGTCGGTCGGAACGGATTTCCAAATTCGTCCCGGCGAGCGTATCGGCCTCGACGGCGAAGTTGTGAACGGTTTCAGCGATGTCAATCAGGCGCCGATCACCGGCGAAAGCGTTCCGGTATCGAAGGGACCGGGCGACGCCGTGTTCGCCGGCACGCTCAACGGAACGGCCGCCCTGCTGGTTCGTTCGACAAAAGCGGCAGGCGACACAACGCTTGCCAACATCATTCGACTTGTCGACGAGGCGAAAGAAAAACGGGCGCCGTCGGAGCAGTGGGTGGATCGATTTGCCCGTTACTATACGCCGGCGGTGATGGCGCTGTCGCTACTCGTGCTGTTGGTTCCGACGCTGGCATTTGGACAGGCGTTTGGGCCATGGATCTATCAGGCCCTGGTGTTGCTTGTGATCGCCTGCCCCTGCGCGCTGGTCATTTCCACACCGGTGAGTGTAGTGGCCGCCCTGGCATCTTCGGCCAAAAACGGTGTGCTCGTCAAAGGCGGCCTGCATCTTGAAACGGCGGCGTCAATCAAGGCCGTTGCCTTCGACAAGACAGGAACTCTCACCCGAGGGAAGCCCGTAGTCGTCGATGTGGTAAGCCTCAATGGACACGACGAGGTGGAACTGATGGAGCGTGCTGTGGCGCTTGAAGCTCATAGCGACCACCCACTGGCCATCGCGATTCTCGAGTACGGCCGCTTCAAGGGGATTCAATCGGTGAGCGCGGAAGAGTTCTCTATCATTTCCGGCAAGGGAGCTTCCGGAACCTGGAGCGGCAAGCGTTATTGGCTTGGCTCGCACCGCTTTCTCGAAGAGCGCCGGCAAGAGACACCCGAAGTGCACGACGCTCTCGAAAAACTCTCCGCTACCGGAAAGACGGTAGTCGTGATTGGCAACGACGAACATGTCTGTGGCTTCATCGCCCTGGCCGATGAAATCCGGCCGGAGTCCGCAGCGGTAGTGTCGGCGCTGAATCAGAGCGGCGTTCAGCATGTCATCATGCTAACTGGCGACAATCGCGGCACGGCGCAAGAGGTGGCGAAACGGATCGGGCTTTCGGATTTTGAGGCCGAATTGTTGCCGCAGGACAAAGTAGCGGCGATTGGTAAGCTCGTCGAACGCTTCGGTTTGGTTGCGATGATCGGCGATGGAATCAACGACGCTCCCGCATTGCGGGCCGCCAGCCTGGGTATCTCGATGGCCGCCGCCGGGAGCGATACCGCGATGGAGGCAGCCGACGTCGCTTTGATGTCGGACGACCTGACGAAGGTGCCGTGGCTGATCCGTCACGCCCGGCGCATGATGGGCATCATCCGCGCCAACATCGTAATTTCCCTCGCCGTCAAGGCCGTGTTCGTAGCGTTGACACTTGCCGGAACGGCGTCGCTATGGACTGCGATCGCCGCAGACATGGGAGTGTCGCTGTTAGTGATTGCGAATGCGTTGCGCCTATTGGCAATCGAAGCAGAATGAAGCGCTTCTGCTCGCTGAAATACACCAATGGCCTTAGTTGTGGAGGATGGAGGACCGGAGCGTTCTGAGGACAACCGCGACCTTTCCCCTCTGGCGCATTTTCATCCATGGTATAGCCTTGTTTCGTCTTCGCAGCAACGCTCCAGAAAGAAGGCATCAACTGCGATTTGGTTCGGGCCGAAAAAACTGATTTCCACTTGCGTTACGAATTGCGTTGAAATGCGTCTACCCACTTGCGCAACTTGCTCGCAGGTCAATTTGGGATTACGATTGGGAGTGGTGAGAATCTATAGTCAAGTCGTTGCAGTGCTGCTCGTCGGAGCAGTGCTCAGCGGTGCGCAATGCGTTGAGTTGTGCGAGTTCTTATCCCACCGAACCCCGGCTCCAGTGGAACAAACACACGAACCGGAAATGCCTTGTCATCAGAAGCAAGACAGTCCAGACACACCAACACCTGCCAGTCCGGATCAGTGTGCCCATCGTGAGTTGCTTGCCGAAAAGCGAACGTCGGACAACTCGCTCGACAAAGTGCCTTTGGTCGTTTTTGGGTTGATCTCTGAGCTGGTAACCGACACCCCCGGATTTAGCGGCTCGATTCATACACCCCTCCAAGCGAATCCTCCTCGACCGAATCCACGCGCATTGAGCGCTGTGCTTAGAGTCTGATCCCTCAAACGCCTTTTCACTGACACACCCCAGCTTTAGAAAACTAGAGCTTCAATTCCTGTGGCGGTTGAATTGGCACCTTCGTTGACCTGGGAGGACTTTCAAACAAGAAAGTTTCACAGCCTCCCATGACTCTGCGTCTTGGCGCAGAAACCACTTGCTTTCAGTGTCCACTTTGAAAGGGCACTATGGCATTCAACGAGTGAAGAGGACTTCAAAATGACCGAACGTAGAACGTTCTTTGCCCGGTTGGCTTCCTTGTCAGCGGCACTGTGGGGCGGCCGCAATGCGATGGCGCAGCAGCAGCCAGACCCTCACGCTGGACACAAAATGCCGGCGGCAAGCGGACCGAAAACCGCAAATCCACAGGCTGGCAATACCGCTTCAGAACAGAAACTGGCAGCCAAAACGATTGCGGCGGATCCCCATGCTGGACATTCGATGGGCGGCAACTTGCCTGTATTGACGCCGGATCTACCTAAATTGCCCTTCAAGATGGTGGATGGCTTTAAGGAGTTCAACCTAATAGCCGAAGTGGTCGAAACCGAACTTATGCCGGGTCGGCCAATGACGGCATGGGGGTTTAACGGAAGCATTCCAGGCCCGACCATTGAAGTGAACCAAGGCGACAAGGTTCGCGTGATCGTAGACAACAAGCTACCTGAGATGACTGCCATTCACTGGCACGGATTTGAGGTGCCGATGGAGATGGACGGAAGCGTCGGCTTGGGCCAAGATCCCATTCCTCCCGGCGGTCGATTCGTATACGAGTTCGACCTGCACCAGCATGGAACTTTCTTCTATCACTCACACTTCGCGATGCAAGAAATGATGGGCATGATTGGCATGTTCATCATGCACCCGAAAGTTCCATACGAGCCCAAGGTAGACCATGATTTCGGCCTGGTGTTGCAAGAGTGGGCGCTGCTTCCCAACAACAATGTTCCCAATACTCTGTCGATGGAGTTCAACTGGCTGAGCTTCAACGGGAAGGCTGGCCCCGACTGCACGCCAATGATTGTGAAGCAGGGCGAGCGCGTCCGAATCCGCTTGATGAATATCGGAATGGATCACCATCCGATCCACATGCATGGGATGCAATTCGTTGTAACAGGCACAGAAGGAGGGCGCATTCCTCAGCAGCTTTGGTACGACATGAACACCGTAATTGTCGGCGTGGCACAGGCGCGAAACATCGAGTTTGAGGCGAAGTACGTCGGAGACTGGATGCTGCATTGTCATCTGCCTCACCACATGATGAACCAAATGGTTTCGATGGTTGGACCGGTAAGCCACGGTGGCCATGGTCTTCATACCGGTGGCAGCATGACCGACGGTATGGGAATGCTCAAGAAGGGAGATGCACTTTCAGAAGAGTTCGGCCCAGCACTGGGTCGCGGTCTGGGAATGAGTGCCGACAGAGACCGGGCTACTTCACACCTCGTGTCCAACGGGCAGACGACGGATTCAACACAATCGGCCCCAGCCACCGCACAGCAAGGGCACGAGGGGCACACGATGCCAAAGCCTGGCGATCCGATGGAGATGTATCCCAAAAATGATCCCGAAAAGAAGAAGGTGCCCGGCTATCCGCAGGACATGTGGATGGTAATGGATGAAGTTATCCCGCCGAAACCCGAGAACTACGGCTTGCGAAAGGGTTGGACCGGATCGATGATGGGCATGATGACGCTGGTTCGCGTGGTCAAGCCTGAGGTCTACGACAAGATTATGGAACTGAGGAAGGCCGAGGAAGGCAAGCCGAAGACAAAGAAGCCTGCGGCGGGCGCCCACCATGAGCACGGGAACTAAAGATATGACTCAGAAAATAAAGCTCAGTCTCTCCCTTGTCGCGGCCCTAACTATCCAAGGGGCGCTGGCTCAACAGCCGCCGAAGGTAAAAGAGCACCAGCACGTCCACGAGGCCCCAGAGCCGAAGCCTGGACAACCTGTGGTTTATAGCTGTCCAATGCATCCGGAAGTCCGATCGGGCAAGGCGGGCAAATGTCCGAAATGCGCTATGGAACTGGAAGCCATTAAGGCCATGACGGCAGCTGAAGCAGGCGGCTTGCCAGTGATCGCCGATGCCGCCAATGGCGCAAGCATGAGCCTCGCGGATTTAGAAAAATTAGCCCTTGAAAGAAACCCGACGATTGCCCAGGCACAAGCGATGGTAGACGCCGCTGCCGGTAAAGCCCAGCAGGCGGGTCTTTGGCCGAATCCGGCTTTTGGCGCCAATGGTGAACATGTTTCAAAGGTGACAGGAGGTGGCGCCATCGGCGGTTTCGTCGAGCAAAGATTCATCACCGCTCACAAGCTTGGATTGGATCGAAAGGTGGCGCAACAGGGCCAAGCCATACATGTTGAAGAATTGAACGCCCAAAAGCAGCGGCTGCTGAATGCGGTTCGTAGTCTTTACTACCGGGCTTTGGGCGACCAGATGCTGATCCAGGTTCGCTCAGATTTGGCCAAGCTTGCGAACCACGCGGTTGCCGTATCGACAGAACTGGCGAATGTCGGGCAAGCCGACAAACCTGATTTGCTGGCGGCAGAGACGGAAGCCGAGCGAATCGAACTGGAGTTGGTAAACGCCCGGAACGCGCAGGATAGAACTTGGCGCCAGATGGCTGCACTACTGAACACCCCAACGCTAAAGCCAGCTTTTCTGCAAGGAAGCCTTGAAGAGATTCCCAAACTTGACGCAGAGCAAGCGCTCGAAATGATTTACAGGGAGAGTCCCGAACTACGTGCAGCCGAAGTCTCTGTGCGGCAATCGGAATTCTCCGTTCGGCGCGCGCAAGTGGAAAAGATTCCAGACATCTTCGTTCGAGGCGGTCTGCGCAACAACAGAGAGTTCGGAGAGGTTGGTCCACTTGGACCGACACGCCGCCGTGGGCTGGAGGGCATCTTCGATGTGAGCGTTGATATTCCCATCTTCAACCGCAACCAAGGCGGTGTAAGGGCGGCCAAAGCCGAGGCGGAACATGCGAGATTGGAAGTCCTTCGAACGAAGCTCTCTTTGAAAACACGACTAGCTGCCGAGTATAAGGACTACCAAGACGCCACTGCGGCAGTCGAACGTTACAAACTTCGAATCCTCCCAAAAGCGCGGCAGGCGTACGACCTCTATTTGTCGAACTTCCGGCAGATGTCAGGTGCATACCCGCAAGCGCTGATCGCTCAACGCAATCTCTTTCAATTTCAAGATGGTTATGTCGCCTCGCTCGTACTCGCTTGGCAGCGAGCCATCGAAATCCAAGGCTTGCTTCTAGGAGGCAGTGCCCATTTGGGGATTGCCAATAGCGCTAAAGACGCTTCCACAGAGGCCGACGGCCAACAGTAGTACACATTCGTTTCTGGCTCGCTCCCAAGAGCGCCGCCGCACCAATCGCAGAACAACAGAGGAGAGTTTCAAATGAAGAAAATGATACTGATCGCAGCCTTCGGCGCTATTTTCGCGTGGGCCCAGCATGACCACGGCGACAAAGGCAAAGATGTCACCATGACTAGCCTGGTCGTCGATACCGGCTGTTACATGTCTCACAACAGCAAAGGAGAGAAACACACAAATTGCGCTACCGCTTGCGCGAAAGCTGGGGTTCCTCTCGCACTGCTCGACGAATCGACCGGGACACTCTATCTTCCCGTAGCCACCGACCATAAAAACCAGAACGAGAAGCTCATGCCCTTCATAGAAAAAAAGGTGAAGGTCACTGGGAGCATAGTGGAAAAGGGAGGCATTAAGGGTTTTGCCATCAAGGCAATTGAAGAATCCAAGTAACTTCTAGCAGTCTTCCGCAAATGTACCTGGGCGGCTGGCAGCATTCCATTGCGACCGTCGCCCGAATCCAAGGCAACTCGTCTCGCACAGCACGACTATGCTCGTGCAATCGGAAGGATTTCACTATGTCGTTTTCTGTATCGCGCCGCTGGGTTGCACTATCTAGCCCAGCCTTAATTTCGCTATTTGCTACCTCGACGGCCAGCGGCCAATCTTCAGGAAAGGCGCTCAGTAAGAAGCAACTGGCTCATTTGGTGGCCAACGCCAAAACGGCTGCTGACCATCGTCGGCTAGCGGAGCACTATCGCGCCATGGCTGCCAAACACGAACTGGAAGCAAAAGAACACATCGAGTTGGCGGCAAAGTATCGTGCCCATCCAACTGCAAGTGAGACTAAGCGACCAAACGCACCGGACACTGCTTCTCATTGCGTTATGTACGCCGAGCATTGCCGCAAGGCCGCCAAATCCATGAGTGATTTGGCAGCTATGCACGAGGAGATGGCCAAGAGCCTTCAATAGGTTGACTACGCCAGGGGGCGTAAGTCGCTCTCTGGCGTCGACAATAGGAACAACTATGCGAAAAGAATTGAATCGGCGTGACTTCGTTTCAAATGCCGGTAGGACAGCTATGGGCCTCGCAAGTATTGGCGCGAGGGGCTTTGCTGCGAATCTGGATCTACAGCCAGAGTTACTAAAAGTGCCGAACGGTGGGATTCAACCTCAGATTGTGATGGATCGGGACAGGATTCTGCACCTTCTCTATTTTCTCGGCGACGCACGCCAAGGTGACTTATTCTACGTCCGTTCCATAGACGAAGGGCGCACATTTTCAAACGCAATCCGAGTGAACAGCCAATCGGGTAGCGCTATCGCGGCTGGAACCATTCGGGGCGGGCAAATCGCCGTGGGCCGTGGAGGTCGCGTCCATGTCGCTTGGAATGGCTCGCACATCGCAAACCCGAAGGCTTCAGTCAATCGTGAATCTGGCAAGCCGGGCGAACCAATGCTCTATTCTCGACTCTCGGACTCCGGCAAGGACTTTGAGCCCCAGCGGAATTTAATGACCCGAACCAATGGCCTTGACGGTGGCGGCACAATTGCCGCCGACCAAACTGGTGGCGTCTTTGTGGCTTGGCACGGTCGTGGACCCGATGCGATCGAGGGTGAGGGTGCCCGCCAAGTTTTTCTCGCTCGTTCCACCGATGATGGAAATAGCTTCGACGTGGAATCGCCGGTTTGGAGTCGGGCAACTGGCGCTTGCGGATGCTGCGGCATGCGAATCTTTGCGGATCGTCAAGGCACGCTTCACTTGATGTTTCGTTCCGCGACAGAGGGGATTCACCGCGATGTATACCTCCTCAGCGCCGCCAAAGGCGGCAAGGAATTTAACGGCGGCATCCTGCACAGGTGGGACATCAACGCTTGTCCGATGAGCAGCATGTCTTTTTGTGAGACTAAAGCCGAAGTTCTAGCAAGCTGGGAGACGAATGGGCAGGTATACTTTGCTCCGGTGGATGGACCAACAGCTATTCCGCGCAAGGTCGTTGCAGCCTCGGCTGAACCTTCGAAACGCAAACACTCATTCCTCGCAGCCAACTCGAAAGGGCAAACGATGTTGATCTGGATCGAGGGGTCCGGGTGGCAGAAGGGCGGCGTCCTCACTTGGCGGGTTTTCGACTCGAAAGGCAATCCCATCTCTGAAGTGGTTGCGGCTGGACCGAGCCCCACATGGAGTTTCGGCGCGGTCTTTGCCCGGAAAAATGGCAGTTTTGTGATTTTTACCTAAGCAAAAGCAGGACTTCGCGAATTAGTTTCGACCATATACCTATTGGTACGGCGATTTCCACTGGAGGCTAGCTTTGAACACGTGCGCCACGTGACGATAGGTCTAACCAGCCCCCAATTGTTCTGGCCTTATTGAAATCTTGTGGATCAAGATGGCTCCTCTGTGTCTTCCGACCATGGCCCCTTTTATTCCCATCGCGCCGCGGAAGTTGCTGGGAGCGAATATACGCGACGTACTGCGAAATCGTAAGCGGTATCCGGAAGCCGTTCCTTCAAATCGAAGTTGAACGTCTCGGCAAAGCTGCTCACTCGGAAATGAAATGGGTTCATTGTTCCGATGGTCGCGAGATCGCGATAGAGCCAAGTTCGAGAATCCTCGGGCCTGTCGCTCAAAAATCTGATGGCGTCCGAATCGATCCGGATCGTTCCATGGCAGCCGCCAAGGCGATGCCGGTGATAAGCGCGAATCGCAGCTTCAGGTTGAGGAGCCGGTCCAAATGCGCCGATAACCGGGCGTTGCAAGGCCTTGGACAGGAATCGCGCGAGAGCGTCATCGGGCATGGCGTCGGTGAGCCTGAATACATGAACCCGACGGCCCAAAAGCTTTTGCTTCAGGATGTCGTAAGTCTCGATTCGAATGACCTTTGGATCTGACAAATCGGCTTGGAACACACTCAACATCGGAATGTCTATCGTCGTCTTTTGATTTTCGGATCGATAGCTGAGGCCAGTCTCAGAAATCATCAGGTGACCAGCTTCCTTACGCGGAAGTTGATCGCGGAATACTGAGAATTCAAAGCTGTCGGCGGCTTGAACGCCGACAGCCGAGACCAGCAATAACGAGGCGATTGCCTGGAGCATGGATAGCCCTCCTTGGTTTGTTGACTGACAACTTACTTCTTGGCCAAATACTTCTCCGGCGTCTTATCGAATTGCTGCTTCTCAGAACGGGAGCAGAAGTAATAAGTCTTCCCTTTGTAGACCGACTTGTCGGCAGTCTTTGGGTCGACGGTCATCCCACAGACGGGGTCAACCACCTTTGCCTCGGGTTTGACGGGCTTTTTTGCGGATTGCTGTGCGCTCAGCGTGCTCGCAGCTAGGGCGACGATCAGTAGGATTCGTTTCATGTGGATTGTTCTCCTTGATTCAGTTTTCGTACCTCGAAACCCTTCCAGATTTCGTAGATCGCCGGGTACACGACGAGTTCGAGAATGAATGATGTGAAGATGCCGCCGATCATGGGTGCGGCGATTCGGCGCATGACGTCCGAACCCGCACCTGCGGACCACATGATCGGCACCAGCCCCATGAACATGACCGCAACGGTCATGACTTTTGGCCGAAGACGCTTCACCGCGCCGTCTTCGATGGCTTCCTTGAGGTCGGAGAGATTGCGCATCCGGCCCTCTGCTTTGCGTTGGTTGTAAGCGATGTCCAGATAGAGCAGCATGAAGACCGCGGTCTCGGCATCGACACCCAGCAGGGCGATGAGTCCGACCCAAACGGCAATGCTCATGTTGTAACCGAGGAAGTACAGCAGCCAGATAGCGCCCACCGCCGAGAACGGTACGGCAAGCAAGATGATCATTGTCTTCGTCATCGATCCGGTATTCATGTAGAGCAACAAAAACACCAGGAACAGGGTGATGGGGACGACGATCCACAGGCGCTCGACCACGCGGCTGAGGTATTCGTATTGGCCGCTCCAGACGAGTTGATACCCGGCGGGCAGCGTCACCTGCCTGCCAACTAGCTGTTTCGCCTCTTCGACGTAGCGGCCCATGTCGCGCCCCGTCACATCGACGTAGAGAAAGCCAGCCAAGAAACCCTCTTCGTTCTTGATCATCGAGGGACCGGTGCGAACCGTGATATCCGCCACCTGCGTCAACGGGATCTGCGCGCCGTTCATGGTCGGGATCAAAACGCGAGCAAGCTGGCTCACGTTGTCGCGGTAGTCGCGAGCATAGCGAACGCTTACCGGATAGCGCTCACGACCCTCAATGGTCGTAGTTACCGGCATGCCGCCAATCGCGGCTTCGATGACATCTTGAACCTCCCCAACCGAAAGGTCATAGCGGGCGGCATCTTCGCGGCGCACTTGAATATCGAGATAGTTGCCGCCGGTGACTCGCTCGAAGAACGCGCTTCGGGTGCCGGGGACCTGCTGTAAGACCTTCTCGACCTCAAGCCCAATGCGCTGGATCGTGTCGAGGTTTGGTCCCAGCACTTTTACCCCCACGGGGGTGCGGATGCCGGTAGTGATCATGTCGATGCGCGTGCGAATCGGAAATAGCCAGGCGTTCGCGTAGGAAGGGATCTGCACCGACTTGTCCATCTCGTCCGTCAGTTCTTCCCAGGTGATTGGCCGCCGCTCAGGCCAATACCTCCGTAGCCTATCCTTTATTCTTTCGGGAGCCCAACTCGAATACCATCTCGTCAGCGGCTTCGTCCGCCACTGGCTCTCTGGCTTCAACACGACGGTAGTTTCCACCATGCTGAGCGGCGCAGGGTCTGTCGCGGTTTCGGCCTTGCCCACCTTGCCGAACACGCTTTGAACCTCAGGAAATTGCTTGAGAAGCTTGTCCTGAATCTGGAGATACTTCGTGGCCTCACCCACTGAAATGCTGGGCAGCGTGATCGGCATGTACAGGATGCTGCCTTCGTTCAGCGGCGGCATGAACTCTGAGCCGAGTCTTTTATAGACCGGAATCGTCGCCACAACCAGCAAGACCGCCAGCGTAATCACCAGCCACTTCCAGTTCAGGACGAAGCGAACGACCGGCTGATAGACCCACATCAACGGACGGCTGATCGGATGCCTTTCCTCGCTGTGGATTTTGCCGACACAGATTGCATTCACGATGCTCGCCATCCATCGGGGGCGGAACTTGAACGGATCGACCCGCATCAGGAGTAGGCGCAAGGCTGGGTCGAGCGTGATGGCGAGAATAGCCGCGATGGCCATCGAGAAATTCTTTGTGAATGCCAGCGGCTTGAAGAGCCGGCCTTCTTGATATTGCAAAGCGAAGATCGGCATGAACGAAACGGCAATCACAAGGAGAGAGAAGAAACTGGGCCCGCCCACCTCCTTGATTGCGTCGATGATGACGCGCGTTGGGCTGCCGGACCGGCCATGTGCTTCCCACTGTTCGAGCTTCTTGTGCGTTTGCTCGACGACGACGATGGCGGCGTCCACCATGGCGCCCACGGCAATCGCGATGCCCCCCAGGGACATAATGTTCGCGGTGACGCCGCTGCCGTACATGGGGATAAAGGCCAGCGTTACTGCAATCGGGATGGTCACGATGGGGATCACCGCACTCGGGACGTGCCAGAGGAAGATGAGGATCACCAAGCTGACGATGATGAGCTCTTCGATCAGAGTGCTTTTTAGGGTGTCGATGGATCGCTGAATCAGGTCGGAACGGTCATAGGTGATGACGACCTCGGCCCCTTCCGGTAGGCCAGTCTTGGTTTCGGCCAGCTTCACCTTCACGCGTTCGATCACGTCCATGACGTTCTGGCCATAGCGGACCACGACGATGCCGCCGGTCACCTCGCCCTCGCCATTGAACTCAGCCACCCCGCGCCTCATGTCTGGCACCAGCTCTACCCGGCCCACATCGCGAACGTGGATGGGCGTTCCCGCTTCATCGGAGGCCACGGCGAGATTTCCAATGTCATCGAGCGACTGAATATAGCCTCGGCCCCGGACCAGGTACTCCTTGCCCGTTAGCTCGACGACGCGCCCCCCCACTTCGCTGTTGCTCTTCCGGATGGTGTCCATCACCTTTGAGATAGGAATTCCATACGCCAGCAGTTGGTTGGGGTCGATCGTTACCTGGTAGTTCTTGACAAACCCGCCAACGGTCGCCACTTCCGCCACGCCCGGCACGCTCTCCAGCCAGTAGCGCAGATACCAGTCGTTGAAGGAACGCATCTCGGCTAAGTTGTGTTTACCCGACTTGTCGACAACGGCGTATTGAAAAGCCCAGCCGACACCGGTTGCATCCGGTCCGAGCTTCGGCGTGACGCCTTGCGGTAGTTTGCCGCCGATCTTGCTCATATATTCGAGCACGCGGCTGCGACCCCAGTAGATGTCCGTGCCCTCGTCAAAGATTACATAGACGTAGGAGAAGCCATAGTCGGAACTGCCTCGAACAACGTTTACGCCGGGGGCGGATAGCATGGCCGAGACGATGGGATAAGTGATCTGGTCTTCCACCAGATTGGGACTGCGGCCGGGCCATTCGGTGTAGATGATGACTTGCGGGTCTGAGAGGTCGGGAATCGCGTCGAGCGGAATCTTCCGCATCGACCAGACGCCAATCAGAGTCAGCACCATCGTGATGGTGACCACAATGCCTTTATGCTCGGCGCAATATTCGATGATGGCATTGATCATGCTTATCTCGCCGTGATGCTGGTCCGAGCGGAACCAATGATCTTGCCGTTCCTTTTGGCCGTCACCGTGGTCTCCCATGTCCAGGCCATCGGAATCTCGATTTCGCCGCCGTATTCGCCATTGCCCATCGGCGTCAATTTCGCTGCCGATCGCATCGGTGCCATGCTTCCCATTTGCGGCATGAAGAGGCTCACTTCAATCTCGGCATCGGGGATGGGATTGCCTTGCGCATCCTTCGCCATCAACCTGATCCGGTTCGCGCCAGTCTTGCCGGTCTTGGGCTCCAGAATTTCGATCTGTAAGGCCTGGGCAGGCACGGCAGCGGCCAGTACAGGCGAGGGCCGGCCCATGTTGGCCAACGCGCCTTTGAGACGGCTCTCGGAGTCGAGTATGAAGTTCGCGGCCGTGGCGACACGTTCGCCCGCCTTGAGACCACTCTCGATGGAATAGAAGCCATCGGCCTCCTCACCGACTTTGACCGCACGAGGTTCAAAGTAGCCCTGGCCTTTGTCCACGAACACATATTGCTCATTGCCCGTATCGAGGACCGCATCGGCGGGAACCACAATTAGAGAGCCGAGGCCGATCCGCGCGTTGAAGTTGACGTACATCTCAGGGCGCAATGTCAGATCGGTATTGGCGAACTCGACACGAACTTCCGCTGTTCGCGTCTTGGGTTCCAATACCGGAGAAATGAACGAGACCCGCCCGTTCCGCGAGCGCGTGCCCGTTCCATAAGGAAACTCCACTTCGACGGATTGACCGATCCGAATCAGCGGCAATTCGTGCTCATAGATTTGCCCGAGAATCCAGACGGTTGATAGATCGACGATGGTGTAAAGATCCATCTCGGACGTCACATTCTTGCCATGGTGATATGCCGCCCGTTGAGTGACGATTCCGTCCACGGGCGAATAGATGGTTAACGCGCGCTTCGCCTTGCCGGACTGCTCCAGTTCGCGAAGCTCCTTCTCGCTGATGTCCCATAGCTGAAGGCGTTTCCGCGCCGCTTCCAGCAGATTCGTCGAGCCTCCAGACACCCAAGGAAACGAGCTGTTTTTGAGGCTCTGGTTGGATCGGAGTGCCAGCAGATACTCTTCTTGCGTGGCGACGAGGTCGGGGCTGTAGAGCGTGAAGAGTGGCTGACCCCGGCGAACGGGCTTGCCGACAAAGTCGACAAAGACTTCTTCTACGAAACCGGAGATCTTGGTGTGGATGTGAGTAACTTTGGTTTCGTCGAACGCCACCTTTCCGGTGGCTCGAATTTCGCGAGAGAGCGCCCGGCGCTCGGCCACGGCAGTCTTGACGCCGATGAGTTGTTGCCGTTCAGGTGAGATGAAAACTGTTGACACCGTAGTCTCTTCCGCATGGTCGTGAACCTCCGGGGCGGCCTTTACAAGCTTCACCATCTTCATGCTGCAAATGGGACAGTTGTCCGGCTTGTCCGACTTCTGCTGCGGGTGCATGGGGCAGTAGTATTCGGTTTTGGTGACTGCTACGGTCGTGAGGGCAGGACGGAGAAACAGATCGGGACGCCACATATAGAGAGTGCCGACCGCCGCTGCGACAACAACAAGAATCGCGAAAAGAATCGGTACTATGCGCTTCATGGCTAGTTGCCTCCCAAGGGCATGGCGACCAAGGCTTCCAGGCGCGCGACTGCTTGCGCGTGCTTAGCCAACTCGCTGTAGTACTGCATCTCGTACGTGAGCGCCGTTGAGAAATTGTTCATCAGCGTGAGGAAATCCGTGTTCCCGACTTCGTATCCTGCCAAGGCCGACTCGAGCGAAAGCGCCGATTGCGGAATGATGCCCTCTCGATAAAGGGCCAGAAGGCGCTCGCTGGTTTTTGCCGTGAGGTAAAGGTCCTTGGCTTGGAACACGAGTTCCTGCCGATCCGAGAGATAGTCCTCACGCGCCTCGCGGAATCGAGCGACCGATTCCTCCACGCCCAAGCGCTGTTTCCGCCAGAAGTACAACGGCACTTTCACCTCGGCAGAAAGCATGTAGTAGTCGCGGAACGGCGCGCCGTTCTTGAGCCATTGGGCGTTCACGGCAAAATCGGGACGGTAGTCCTTTTTGGACCGTTCGATGGCAACCGTACGGCCATCGATCATGGCCTGCTTGGACTTCAATCGAGGCGACTGTGCGTCGAGCGAGGCCAAGACTTGTTCAAGCCCTGTGGTGAGCGGTGAAAGCACAATGTCGGCTGGTCTGCCCAGCGGTCGATCCGAGTTGATGAGCGACGTGATTCTCGCTTCAATCGTTGCCTTTCGCTGCCCGAGTAGTTCCACTTGTTGCGCCAGCGCGGACTGTTCTACTTGCGCCTTCAAGACGTCCTGTTGCAGACCTTTGCCGACCGAATAGCGGACGCGGGCGATATGTTCTAAGCGCTGAAGCAGCTCGCGGTTCTTGCCGGTGACCTCGATTGCCTTGATGGTTCCAAACCAGTCGTAGTAGAGCGCCTTCAGCTCCGCCGTGGCACTCAGGACGATGGTCCGGTAGGTTTGACGATCCGCCTCGGCTCCGCGTCGGGCTTCCTCCGCCGCGAGGCCAAGTTTGCCGGGGTAAGGGATCTCTTGCGAGACGCCGACGCCCACGTAGGCGAAGTCGCTGTTACCGAGTCGGGAGATCGGATGCCCCACTCCGAAATTGCTGACGCTGAACTTTGGGTCGGGCAGTGTGCTCACTTGCGATGGCCGCTTCATCGCAGCGTCCACGCGGTACTGAGCGCCGCGGATCGTGGGGCTCCTCTTCAGCATCTCCTGGACGAGATCGTCCAGTTGCACGACAGACTCCTGTCCACGCGACGTATCGGCCTGCTGCCCCTGAATTGGGCTTGTGCCGAGCGCGAGGATCGATAGGAGCATGCCGAACCACTTGGGTACGGGCATACACTTCCTCCTGATTGTTTCTTGGGGACGACAAAAAGCGCGCGAATGAGCACGCGGGCCAAGAGCGACCAGGTGTTTAGATCAGGAGTGGGAGTGAGAGCCGGGCAATCGGACTGGAATGCGGAAGCGGCGACGTATCGACTAGGAGTGGTTCGGCGACCAAGACGGAGTGAAGGTTGGTCGAGAAAATCTCCACTGTAATGGAATCCACTTGAGCCAATGTCGGAAGAAAAACCTTCTCTTGAGCCTGGAAGTGCTGAACAGAATCCGAACTGCTGGTTTGACAGCACGGGTCAGCCTTTTGCGATCGGCTGCACTTGCCCTTGGTACAACAATCCTTGGTTTGCTGATTCGCAAACAACAGCGGGACGCAGTCGCCACCGCGCAGGATGAGGATCATGGCGATGATCAACGTCGAAATGACCCGGCCTCTCCGCATGTTCTGACTTTAGGCAGGTTCTCCTCAAATGTCAAATACGCCGCCAACGCAAGCTGAGAGCATCGCCCTTCCGCGAATCTCGGGGCGCGTAAAGAAACAAGAAGGAGGTCTCCGCCACGAGAAAGAAGCAACAAGACGAAAAGTACAGAGTTGAGAGCATTGCGGCGAGGCCCAAAGAAGTCGGGCCAGAACATCGAATGATCATGCTGCCATAGAAGCAGACCACTGAAATCGAGGAGCAATAACAAAAGCGCAGAGCATGGTACGGCCAGGAATCCTCCGGTTGAAACGAGGATATAGTCGGGGCTCACAGGCGGAACAGGAATGTAAAGTGGCGGTAGTATCCTGCCACTCTGCACAAACACAGTCATGCAAACTGAAGCTCACAGCTTTCAGCGTAGCCCTGGCGATTTTCAGATGGGGTTTGGAGGTTTGGAGGTTTGGACGCAAGTGCCTACACTCTCATCAGGAAGGGTTGTTGTGAGGTGAAGAGGGCCTGAGAATCTGAAATGGCGAAGCTCAACCATGTTCAAGATAGGAACCTGCTACCTCGGTTGCTACGACCTTACTTCCGATTCGGAGATAAGGTTGTCCGGCTAGGTGTGGACGACAAGGTGCTTCTCGTTCGTTCACTACAAGTCGGGCGAAAGTCATGCGAAATCCTTTACGCACGAATCGGCCCAGTCTACCCGCCACGTAAAAGGGCTGATTCAAGGGGCTGGTTAGTTATGGCGGAGGTTCAGGGCGCAACCGAACTAAAGAGCATCTCATTTTCGGCGGAAGCCATTAGACTGTATTTCTACCCTGGATCGAGCCGAGATGACCGAACGTCGCTTTACGAGATTTTGTCGGCTGACGAAAACGCCAACCTCTCCGAACTTC
>CAYLXK010000015.1:0-139998 GCA_964387685.1 uncultured Bryobacter sp. | reverse complement strand
AGGCTCCCAGATTAGATTGCCAGACGCGTTTACCGCCGACTTTACGGTGGCGCGGGCGTTGCTACGGTATGGGCGGACCTATGAGCAGGCCGTCAAGAGCTTCGAGCCTTACGCGCGGGTGCAGGAGGAAAACCCGTCGGCGCGCGAGGCGTTACGGGCCATCCTAGAACGGGCACAGCGGATTGGCCAACCGGCCTACGTGTTCGTCAATAATCGATTGGAAGGAAACGCGCCGGAAACTATCGACGCGATCACGACGGCGGAATAGCGTCCGGCGCAATCGGGGTTCTGCCGGGCAAGAGGAGACGGCCACTGCCGGCGTCATGCCGTGGTTTAGCAGTGCGAATGGATTTTGGGTAGGGGTCACGCGTCCCGAGGCGAGTGCCGTTTAGAGCTTTGGAAGGGGTTGAGGGGGATGGGCGCTGGTCTGAAGCCTCTACCTCAAAAATGGCGGCGGCGCTCGGCAAGGCAAGTCGTTCACGGAGGGCAAGCCGGTTGCTCCGCAGGCCAAACCTTGGAACGATCAAGTTGCTTGTTCCGCTTTGGGGACGGTACACAGGTGATCGGGAAACAAATTTGAGGTAGCACGTGACGGCAAAGTTTTCTCGGGCCTTGGCGATTTGGTTGCATCGGCCGATGGCGGCAGTAGAGGCGTCGCGAAGTCCATGTGGGGGATAGCTTTCAAAGCCGAGGCAGCGGTCCGGCCAAGCGAGAGCCCGGGGCAGATTGAGCGGCCCGCGGCGCAGGGTATACGAGGAAGCTCGCGGCTGCGTCGCCGCGTACGGGGGCAACGAGGGGCAATTGGCGTGGGGGATAGCTTTCAAAGCCGAGGAAGAGGTCCGGCCAAGCGAGAGCTCGGGGCAGATTGAGCGGCCCGCGGCGCTGGGATTACGAGGAAGCTCGAGGCTGCGTCGCCGCGTACGGGGGCAACGAGGGACAATTGGCGCGGGGGATAGCTTTCAAGGCCGAGCCTAAGGTCAAGAAAAGCAGACGGCAAGCCAAGTTGCGGAGTCTGCCGCTCAGGATGTATGTGAGTAAGCTTGGCGGCCCTAGGCTACGGCGTGCCGCGGCACGTCGCTCAAGGTGGCTCGCTGGAGGTTGCGCAGGCGGGGCGAGGGGTGGCCGCAGACACAGGGACGCGCGTCGAGATCCGCCTGCCAGCCAGTGTCGAGGCGCAGGGTAAGGTAGCGGCGAGCGAGAAAGCTGGTCACGATCAGGCGATCGTCTTTTTGCTCCAGATCGAGCATTTCACTTCTGAGATGAATACCCTGGTGAGCGCCGCATTCCCAGGCGAGAAGTTCGCCGTCGAGTCCCAGCCACTGCTCGAAGATCGGCAAGCCGAAGCAGCGCCAGATCATGTCCCTTTCGCCGGGGAAGAGCAGGCCCTGCTCGGCGGTATTCAGGACGACAATTGCGTCGCCAAGTTTAGGCATGGCAAGGAGAGAGGATTCCGCCGCGGCAACAACCTGGCGGAGGACGGGGGGCGTGGCAGCCAGAAGGCGGACGGGAGACAGGTGCAGCCGTGGCCACTGAGCGGCCGTTTGGACGCGCAGCCCGCGGCGTGGGGCGACAGGCACACCGAGAACGGTGATCGCCGGGCTGTCCAGGGGAGAACGGAACGGGAAAGAAGAGCCTGGAGGGGCGTTCCCAAGAAAGGCAGTCCGGTATTCGAGGAAATCGCGCAGGGGTGTGGGCGGGTGGGGATCCCGGTCCGCATAGTACCGAACCCGTTGCAAGCGCTGGAAGAAGCGTTCGCGGCGGGCCTCGCGGGTAGGCGTTGGTATGGCTCCGGCGGGCGCAAATAATGGACCGACCCAAGCCGGAGGGTTGGGCCAGCGAAGCACAACTCGCATCGTTACCGATACTGTGCGTCCAAGGCGGAAAAACTCTCAGTCGGATAACGGTTAGTGGCAAGCTAAGGCAGTCGCCGCCCATCGCGCGGCAACTGCCTACAGGACGGCACAGGAACGGCGCGCTGCCGCAAGCGCGGCCTGTCGGCAACCGGGACCGGAAGTCGCGCCGCTCTACTTGGCCAAGAAGGCTCTGAGGGCGCAAAGCGATCCCAATTCGACGGCTTGGATGGGGGCGATACTCTCTGAAGTTGAGGCGGTGCTAGCCTCGACCGGGAGATGGAAGTTGGGGAGATCGGGGCGCAATAGTCCGGGCGGAGATCTCTCAGACGGATTGGAGGCTCGGTAGGAGCTACTTACTCCTGCTACTTGGGGGATCCTTTTCCGGCGTCTGGGAAGGGGAAGGGGTCTAACCACGAACGGGAGATCGGAATTTGCGTGTTCGGGGCTCGATTGGTTTACAGGAAAGTCGGCTCTCGGACGGATTCGAGGCATTGAACGTGGTGCGCAGTCCAAAACGGCGTCCTGGGCGGAAGCTAAGCGCATCCCGGCGGTTTGGAAGACTTGGAGTCTCACCCAAAGGTAAGGCGGTGCTAGCCACGATTGGGAAATGGGAAGGGGAGTGCTCGCGGCGAGAAAGCTCTCAGACGGATTCTAGGCTGGGCGCGAGGTACTTGGCCAAGATAGCGTCTAAAGCGGAAGGATCGATGGGTTTGGAGAGATAGGCATCCATCCCGGCGGCTTGGCAGCGGGCGCGGTCTTCGTCAAAGGCGTGCGCGGTGGTAGCCACGATCGGGAGATGGGAGCTAGCGTCTTCCCGGGCGCGATAGCTGCGCGTTGCCTCATAGCCATCCATGTCCGGCATCTGGCAATCCATGAGGACCAGATCGAAGGACTGCGTTTGCAGGGCGGCCAAGGCTTCGCGGCCATTCACCACGGTGGCGGCATCGATCCCGCGGCTTGCGAGCATTCGCACGAGAAGTCTGCGGTTCACCGGATGGTCCTCCACCACGAGGACGCGGCCCGCAAAGCGGCGGCGTGGAGTCGAAACGGCATGCGGGGCAGCGGGGATCTTGTCGGCCAGGCTCAGGTCCAAGTCCACCCAAAAGCGGGAGCCTTGTCCCGGCTCGCTTTCCAGCCCGACGCTGCCGCCCATTCTTTCCGCCAGGAGTCTCGAGATGGCCAGGCCCAGGCCGGTGCCGCCATAGCGGCGCGTGGTGGAAGCGTCGGCCTGTTCGAATTTTTCGAAGAGGCGCCGCCGCACGGCCGTGGGAATGCCGATGCCGGTGTCGGAAACGGTAAAGCGAAGGCGCCGGTGCCGAGGCCCGGCCTCGAGAATGCGCACCTGGAGGCGCACTTCGCCGGTTTCGGTGAACTTAAGAGCGTTGCCGAGGTAATTCATCAGGATCTGACGAATCCGGATGGCGTCGCCGTGGAAGTACTGGGGCAAGTGGGCGGGCAGGTCCAATTCGAGAGAAATTTCCTTTTGCCGCGCCGCGGTTTGAAACAGGGCCAGGGCCCGCTGCAGCAGCAGGTGCAGGTCGAAGGCTTCGTTCTCCAGAGAAAGACGCCCCGCCTCCAGCTTGGAAAAATCGAGCACATCGTTCAGCACCAGCAGGAGGCTCTGGGCGGAATCGTGAAGCGTTTCCAGGTCGGCGCGTTTGGATTCGTCGAGCGGTCCTTCGGCGAGAAAACGGGCCATGCCAATGACGCCATTTAGCGGGGTGCGGATCTCGTGGCTGACGTTGGCCAGGAAGTCTCCTTTGGCCTGGGCCGCGGCCTCGGCTGAGCGTTGAGCGGCGCGGGCTCGCAGGCTGGACCGGTAGGCGATAACCGTTAAGGCGGCGAGGACCGCCAGCAGAATTAGCGTTACGGCTGCGCCGGCGGCATAGAGTCGATTGTGGCGCTGGGCGTCCTCGAGGGCATACAAGCTGCGGGCCTCGACGCTGGTGAAGGCGCTCCACTTCTCGAGGGTGCGGGCCAGGTAACCGTCGCGGGCGGCCTCGTCAATGGCCTCGCGCAAAGCGTCGGCCACCTCGCCGAACTCAACGGCGGAGTGAATACAAAGTTCCGTATGAAAGTTCGGAATGGTGCGAATGTTCAGTTTCTTGCCGTCGCAGTCGGGCGGGCGCACACTCAACGCCGAGTCCAAGAAACGCGCTTCAAACATCGCCAGGCTGGCCTCGCCGCGGCACATGGCGGCCAGCGCCTGCTCGCGCAGAGAAAACCAGAGAGGCTCCCGGTCGGGAAAGTCCCGGCGGCTCAAATAGAGAGTGGAAGGGCCTTTGCGCATGGCCAGGCGTCGCACAGCCAGCCGGTGCGTGTCCAACTCGGGCCTGGCCAACTCGGGCCTGCTTAGGCCGTGCACCCCGCCCGGCACAGCGCCCGGCACAGCGTCCGGCACAGCGCCCGGCACAGCGTCTGGCACAGCGTCCAGCACAGCGTCCGGAAGAGGAGTTTGAAGGCCTACGGTGACGAAGTTATTTTGCAGCCAGGGACTGGTGGCGTGGACGGGTTTCTTTCGCTCGTTGCGGTTGGACAGGGCGGGCCACAGGTCCACATGGCCCGAGGCCAGCGCGTCCATCGGTTGCATATCCGTGGCTACCCAGGTAAGGCGAATGCCCCGGCGCCGGGCAGCCTCGTTCATGACGTCGACCGCGAGGCCTTCTATACGCCCATTAGCGCGCAGGAAGTAGTAGGGAGGGGAATGGTCGACGCCAATCCGGTAGGTACGGTCCTGCAGCTTGGCTTGGCCGGCCTGCGTCCGCAGGAGCCAGTATCCAGAGCCAGAGGCCGCCAGCAAGTACGCGGCAATTAATGAAGGCGCCAGCAAGCTGGGGCCAAATCGGGCGCCGGCTTTCACTTGTTTCTTATCGGCACAACGGTCTAGCCCTAGAGCAGGTTAGGCTGATGTAAAGGAATTCATGGACAAAGTACTGGCGATTCTTTTGGCGGGCGGGGCGGGGGAACGCCTCTCGCCGCTGACCCGGGATACGGCAAAGCCCGCGGTTCCGTTTGGCGGCATTTACCGGATCATCGATTTCACGCTCTCCAACTGCGTGAACTCGGATTTGCGCCGGGTTTTCGTGCTGACGCAGTATAAGAGCTTAGAGCTGACGCGCCATATCCGGGACGGCTGGTCGCTCTTTCCCGGGGCTTTGGGCGAATTTATAGAGACGCTGCCGCCGATGAAGCGGATGCATGACGACTGGTACCTGGGCACGGCCGACGCCGTTTACCAAAACGTCGATTCCATCGAGGCCGAGGACCCCGACGCCGTTCTCATTCTTTCGGGCGATCACATTTACAAGATGAATTACGGCGAAATGAGGGAGTGGCATGTGCGCCAGGAAGCGGATGTCACCATCGCGACGATTCAAATTCCGCCAGAGGACGCGACGCGCTTTGGCGTGGCGCAAATCGATACCTCTTACCGGATTCGCGGTTTTGAAGAGAAACCCAGGCATGGACAGCCGGCGCGTTCGCCCTTCGACCCCGCGATGGTTTCCGCCTCCATGGGCATCTATTTATTCAATACGCGGGTACTGGCCGATGCGTTGCGGGCCGACGCGGCAGACCCGGATTCCTCTCACGACTTCGGCAAGGACATCCTTCCCAAACTGATTCACCAAGTAAAGGTGGTGGCTTACGACTTTCACGATCTGAACGCCAAGCGGGTGCGCTATTGGCGGGATGTGGGCACATTGGACGCCTACTATGAGGCGAATCTGGACCTGGTGTCGGTGATCCCGGAGTTCAATCTCTATGATCAGGCGTGGCCGATCCGCACCAAGGCACCGATGTATCCGCCGGCCAAGTTTGTGTTTGCGCAGGAAGGCAACCGGATGGGGTTGGCCGTGGATTCGATTGTTTCTCCGGGCGTCATCGTGTCGGGGGGGCGGGTGAACCGGAGCTTGCTTTCCCCTGGCGTCCGGGTAAACAGTTATACAAGCATTGACGATTCGATTTTGCTGCCGAATGCCGAGGTGGGGCGCTATTCCCAACTGCGGCGGGTTATCGTGTGCGCGGGCGCCAAGCTGCCGGAAGGTTCGCGCGTGGGCTACGACGCGGCCGAGGACCAGGCGAACGGGTACTTCCGCACGGAATCGGGAATCACGATTGTGGCGAACTAGCGTGGCGATTTAGAGTGGCGAATCAGGCGAGGGTCCGCTCGAGGAATTCGAGCATTTGGCGCTGCTTATCTTTATTGCCAAGGGCGGCTTCGATGTTGACGTAACGCACGTCGCGGTGGGCGGCGAGCACGGAAAAGCTGCCGTCTTCGTTGCGGACGGTTTTTTGCAGCACGGCGTTGAAAGGCCCCTGGGCGATGCGGGCAAAATCCGCAGGATTGGTGGCGAGCAAAAAATCGCGGGGGTGGTCACGGTCGGGCAGGGAGGTTTCGTCGCTGAGGGCGACTTCGTCGTTTACGCTATAGCCTTCGCTGTTGTTGTGCAGAGCAATGAGGACGCCGCCTCTGGGAGGCAGCAGCGCGCGGACGAATTTTTCGCGGTCGCGATCGAGGGCGGCCAGGCAGCTATTGACCGTTGCGTCGGGGGCCTCTCGATTCCAGCGCCGGATACTTTTTTCGGCGCCGATGCGGGAGAACATGCGGTTGGGGTCGATCAGGCAGCCGCCGTCGACGGGGACGTTTCGCTTGGCGCTTTCGACAAAAAAAGCGAGGCCGCGGAAGCGGTCCAGGTGTTCCCGAAGCACTTCGCGCGCGGTGCTTTCGTTGCCGTGGATGTGCAGGTAGCGGCGATTGGAGCGGCCGTTTTTACGCTGGGTAAAGCGGATGCCGCCGATGCGGAATTCCTTCGGCGCGGCGACGGCGGCGGCGGTCCAGAGGAAGAGACTTCTGCGGGGAAAGGTTTCTAACCTGCCTGTCATACTTGATAATGAGAATCGCACAATGTCCACGCTCAACGACGAGCTTAACCCCTTAAAGGCCGCCGAGGCCCGCTTTGATATCGCCGCAGACCGCCTAGCCATCGACGAAGGGATGCGCAAAGTGTTGCGTTACCCGGCTCGGGAAGTAACCGTCAACATTCCCGTCTTACTCGATGACGGCCGCATCGAGGTATTCACGGGCTACCGCGTGCAGCATTCGATCGCCCGCGGCCCGGCCAAGGGCGGCATCCGTTACGCGCCGGACGTGCATATCGACGAGGTAAGGGCGCTGGCGTCCTGGATGACGTGGAAGTGCGCGGTCGTAAACATTCCCTATGGCGGCGGCAAGGGCGGTGTAATTTGCAATCCCGCCATCCTGAGCGAACGCGAACTGGAGCGGATCACCCGACGTTACACGGCGGAACTGATCGAAGTGCTGGGCCCGGAGATCGATGTGCCCGCGCCAGACCTTGGCACCAATCAACAGACCATGGCCTGGATGATGGACACCTATTCCATGCACAAGCGCCATACGGTGACCGCCGTGGTGACGGGAAAACCGATTGAACTGGGCGGCTCGCGCGGGCGCGCAGAGGCGACGGGCCGCGGCTGCCTGTTTGTGGCTTCCGAGGCGTTAAAGGGATTCAAGATTTATCCGTATAACGCGAGCGTGGTGGTGCAGGGTTTCGGCAATGTCGGGGGCCAATCGGCCCGCCTGATGGCGCAGGCCAAGATGAAGGTGGTGGCGATTGTCGAATGGGATGGCGCGGTTTATAACGAAAACGGGCTGGACATAGAGGCGCTGATCCGGCACCGCAACGAGACGGGTTCGATTCTGGATTTTGCCGAAGCAGAAAACATCGACAAGAACGAAGCACTTTTTTTGCCTTGCGACGTGCTGGTGCCGGCGGCGAAGGAAAACGTAATCACCAGCGCGAACGCGCACCGTCTGAACGCCAAGATCATTTGCGAAGGCGCCAATGGTCCCACCACCGCCGAAGCTGACCCGGTGCTGCGCGAGAAGGGCATTTTTGTCATCCCGGATATTCTGGCTAATGCCGGCGGCGTGACCGTTTCCTATTTTGAATGGGTGCAGGACCGGCAGGGGTACTTCTGGAACGAGAAGCTAGTGAACGAGCGGCTGGAAGAGATCATGACCGCCAGCTTTCGCGACGTGGTCGCGTTTGCCAAGAAGCACGATGTCGACAACCGGACGGCGGCCTATATGCTGGCTCTCGATCGTGTGGCCTTCACGATCAAGCTCCGCGGCCTCTATGCTTGAGGCGCCGTCGACGCCGCTGATGCGGCAGTACCACGCGATCAAGCAGCAGGTTCCCAACGCTTTGCTGCTGTTTCGCCTAGGGGATTTCTACGAGCTGTTCTTCGAAGACGCCGTAACGGCGGCGAAAGAATTGCAGATCACGCTAACCGCCCGCAACAAGGAAAAGGGGGAGGCGGTGCCGATGTGCGGCGTGCCATATCATTCCGCCGAGGGCTACATTGCGCGGCTGATTCAGAAGGGGCACCGCGTGGCCATTTGCGAGCAGATGGAAGCTCCCGGGCCGGGCAAGAAGCTGGTGAACCGCGAAATTACCCGCGTGATTACGCCGGGGACGGCCACCAACACGGGAGTGCTCCGCGGTAAGGAGAACAACTTTCTCGGGGCGGTATTTGAAAATGCGCTGGCCTATGTCGATGTATCGACCGGCACCTTCCGGGCGACCGTGCTGGGGGCGGAGGAAATGTGCGCCGAGATTGAGGCACTGGAGATCAAGGAACTTCTGCTGGCCGCCAAGCGAAATTCGTTGCCCGCCTTGCACACAGTGCTGGATGCCTGGGTCTTCGACGCGGACTACACGGGCCGATTATTGAAGGAGCACTTTGGCATTCAATCCTTCGACGGCCTCTTTCCGGAAGCGGGCCGAAAGAATCTCGTTTCGGCCTGCGGGGCTCTGTTGCATTACCTGCGGGATACGCAAAAAGCTTCGCTGGCCCACCTTGAGCCCCCGTCGTTTCGGGCCCAGAACGACGGCCTGGTGCTGGACGCGGTAACGGTTCGGAATCTGGAACTGCTGGAACCCATTTTTTCCGCGGACCTGGGCGGGACCAAATACGCGACCCTGATCAGCGTGCTGGACGAAACCTGCACCAACATGGGGGCGCGTTTGCTGCGGGCGAAGATTCTGCGGCCGCTGCTGGATATAGAGGCCATCGAAGCCGCGCTGGATGCGGTTGAGGCCTTAGCACGGGCGACGATTCCGCGAACGCAAATGCGCGAACAGTTGTCCAAGCTGGGCGACATGGAGCGGCTGCTGTCGCGGGTAACGATGAACACGGCCGGGCCGCGGGAACTGCTTGCGCTGGCGCGTTGCCTGGATGTGGCGCCTGCCGTACGGGCCTTGCTCGAAGCCTTTCCGGCCATTGCGCTACGAGGCTTGGAGCAGGCGCTGGACCCCCACGACGAAATCCGCCTACGCCTAGGGGAGACCATCGCGGAAGCGCCCCCGTTGAATCTGGCCGACGGCGGCACGATCCGCGACGGGGTGCACGCGGAGTTGGACCAACTGCGAGACATCCAGAAAAACTCCAAGCAGTATCTGGCGCAGATCGAGATTCGAGAACGCGAGCGGACGGGCATCCAGTCGCTCAAGGTCCGTTTCAACAACGTTTTCGGCTACTATATCGAGATTTCGAAGGCCAATCTGCACCTGGCGCCGCCGGACTACGATCGCAAGCAGACGCTCGTAAACGCCGAGCGCTTCACTACCCCCGAGCTCAAGGATTTGGAAGTAAAAATCCTTGAGGCCGAGGAGCGCATCCTGGCGATCGAGCGGGAGATCTTTGAGGCGCTGCGTTTGGAGACAGCCGGGCAGGCGCGCACGATCCGGCAGACTGCGATGGCGTTCGCCGAATTGGACGTGAAACTCTGTCTGGCCGAAGTAGCCGCGCGGCGGCGTTATGTGCGGCCGCAGTTTTCGCCGGGGGGAGAACTGAAGATCGTCGGGGGGCGCCACCCGGTGGTGGAGCGACTGGTGGAGGAAGAGGCCGCGCGCTTTGTGCCAAACGATTTGTATCTGGATAACGAGAAATTTCTCGCGATCATTACGGGGCCTAATATGGGAGGCAAGTCCACGTATCTGCGGCAGGCGGCGCTTTTCTCGATCTTGGCGCAAATGGGCTGCTTCGTGCCGGCCGAGCAGGCTATTCTGCCCATCGTGGACCGTGTGTTTACCCGCATCGGGGCGGCGGACCATGTGGCCCGCGGGCGCTCGACGTTTATGGTGGAGATGACGGAGACCGCGTTGATTCTGAATACGGCGACGGAGCGTTCCCTGGTAATCCTGGACGAAATCGGCCGCGGCACTTCCACATACGACGGCCTCGCGCTGGCGTGGTCTGTGATCGAATATCTACACCAGCGCGTGCAGGCCAAGACCTTATTTGCGACGCATTATCACGAGCTCACGAGCCTCGAAGATTCACTGCCGGGCGTGCGAAACTTGCATGTGGCCGTAAAAGAAGCCGGGGATCAAATCGTTTTTTTGCGCAAGGTGGCGCCGGGAGCGGCCGAGCGCAGCTTCGGCATCGAAGTGGCGCGGCTGGCCGCTCTGCCGCCCGTGGTGATTGAACGCGCTAAGCAGATTCTCGCCTTGCACGAACGGACCGAAGCACGCACGGCGCAGCATAGCGGACCGCTGCAGGTTTCTCTCTTTGAGCCCGTGCCCGGCCCGCTTGCAGAGCGCATCCGGGCTTTGCGCCTCGACGAACTTCGGCCGATCGAGGCGCTGCAGATTCTCTCCGATCTCCAAAAGGAACTGAATTGACCATGGCAAAGTCCCTACGCGTCGCCGGCATTATGTCCGGCACCTCCCTGGACGGCATCGACGTGGCGATCGTCGATATCGCTTGGCCGAAGAACAAGCGGCCGCAACTGGAAACGATCGCGTGCTCCACCACGACCTACCCAAAGAGGCTGCGCGAGCGCCTGCTGGCCGTCTCAAACGCCGAGTGCCAAACGAGCGAAATCGCGAGGCTCCACTATGAGTTGCCGGTCCACTACGCGGGTGCGGTGCTCTCCACCTGCGAGCAGGCTGAAGTGGATCCGAAGACCCTCGATCTGGTTGGGTGCCACGGACAGACGGTTTATCACGAGGGTGCGCGGGCGACGCTGCAATTGGGTGAGGCTGCGATTCTTGCCGAGCGTCTGGGCGTGGAAACGATTTCGAATTTCCGAGCGGCCGATATCGCGGCCGGAGGGCAAGGCGCTCCGCTGGTGCCCTTTTTCGATTGGCTGATGCTGACGCACCCGAAGAAAAACCGCGTGGCGCTGAATCTGGGCGGGATTGCCAACGTGCATGGCCTGCCCGCGGGGGGTGCGGCTGAAGATGTGGTGGCTTTCGACTCGGGCCCCGGTAATATGGTGATCGATCAGTTGGTATCTCTCGCCACCGGCGGCAAACAGAGGGCCGATAAGAACGCGCGGCTGGCGTCCAAGGGCCTGGCCAACGAGAAATTGCTGAACCAGTTGCTAAAGGACAAGTGGTACCTTGAGCCGCCGCCCAAATCCGCGGGGCGCGAGCAGTATGGAGAGGCCTTTGTCAAAAAGATTCTGGCGGCGAAGCTGACGACGGAGGACGCGCTGGCGACGGCGACGCTTTTCACGGCGGCCACGGTGGTGATCGCCATTAGCCACCATATCGTGCCGCGCTTTCCAGCCGAGGAAGTCATCGCCTCCGGAGGCGGCGTGCACAATCCGCTGTTGATGCGCTACCTCAAAGAGATGCTGGGCCCGGTGAAGTTGCTGAGTTCCGACGAAGTGGGGATTCCCGCCGACGGGAAAGAGGCCATCGCGTTTGCCGTGCTGGCTGCCGCGCATAAGCTTGGTGTCCCCGCCAATTTGCCCTCGGCCACGGGAGCTAGCCGCGCTGTCGTGTTAGGCCAAAGCACGCCAGCACTGGTCTGAACGAAAGCGGGCTAAGTTCCGTAAGATCACTTGTGCGGACACTTTGCCTTGTTTTGCTCTCCCTCCCGGCCCTCGCTTCGGCGCAGCAGTTGCGGCGGCTGGACGGGACCCTTATTTCAACGTCCGACGCCGAGGCTTTTGCCCGCCAGACGCTTTCCGCCCACCGCGTAACGGGCGCGCAGATTGTGGTGGTGGAGCGAGGCCGCCTGGTTTGGAGTTTCGCGTACGGCCTGCGAAGCAAGAACCCCGATCTCCCCATGGAAGCCGGCACCACGACCTGGGCGGCTTCCATCACCAAAGGGGTGTTTGCGGTCTACGCAATGCAACTGGTGGAGCGGGGCGAACTCAAGCTCGACCAACCGCTAGCGGAGATGTTGCCAAGGGCGCTGGACAGCTATGAACCGTATCGCTCGACGGCAAGTGAGTTGGTGAAGGACCCGGCTTGGCGGCTTGTCACTCCCCGCCATCTGTTAAGCCACAGCTCCGGATTGCTCAATTTCGCGTTTCTCGAATCCGACAAAAAGATGCGCCTCCATTTTGCGCCGGGTTCCCGCTATGGCTATTCCGGCGAGGGCTTCAATCTGCTGCAATTCGCGATTGAGCAACGTCTGGGCCGGCCGCTGGACTCCTTGATGCGGGAAGCGATCCTGGCCCCTGCCGGAATGTCCCGGACCGGCATGCTGTACCGTCCGGAATTTGAAGCCAATGTGGCGGACCGCTTCGATGCGAACGAAGCCTTTCTGGCCAAGACCCGCCGGGCGCCAGCCCGTGCCGCGGGCAACATGATGACTAGCGCGGAGGATCTCGGCCGTTTCGCGGGAGCGTTGCTATCGCGGAAGTTGATCCGCGCGCGCTCCTTGCGGGAACTGCTGAAGCCCGAGTTACGGATTCGTACGTTGCATCAATTCGGGCCGCCCACCGAAGTGCCAGGGGGCGAAGCGGATCGCGTAGGCCTGGCCTATGGACTGGGCTGGGGACTGTTGACGAAGACTCCCCACGGCCGGGCTTTCTTCAAAGAGGGGCACGGCGACGGCGCACAGAACTACATGATTTGTTTTGAGCGCCGCCAGCATTGCATGATCCTGCTGACCAATAGTGACAACGGCGAACAAGCCTTTCGGCCATTGCTCGAAAGAATCATGGGCAATCGGGTCACGCCGTGGGTATGGGAAGGATACACGAGTTCCCGTTAACGCAGCTGGCGCACAATGGTTTCGTCTTTAATCTTGTCGTCGGCTACCAGCAGGAAAGCTTTGCTCAGAATCGCCGAGAGGGTGCGGTCCTGCTCGAAGGGAAGCAGAACTCGGTCGGCGGAATCGCCCGGCCCTTGGACGATGCAGAGATAGCGGCTGCCCGGTTCCATTTGCACATTGCCGCTGCCCATGTGGATCTTGTATTCCTGCAACTGGCCGCGGACGTGCAAAAAGCGCCCCTCGACGCGGCACCGATCGCGGATGGCCAATTTGGGCAAGAGCCGGGAGACGACGTCGCGCCTCCCTTCGGCGGCTAACGACAGGTCGCCAAAGGCGAAGCTTTCCCAATAGGGGCCATAGGCTGGGGTTGCGCGCTGGCCCCAGGCGGGATCGTTGCCGATGCTGGTAACGCCCACGAAGAGATCCACATCGCGCAGGACCTCGGAGAAAACGACGGGCGGAATCTCTTCGAGCCGCACGGCCTCGCGCCCGCGTACGAAGCGTACCTGGCCGGTCGCAATCAGCAGATAGATTGCGTGGTCGCTAACCTCTTCGTTAGCGGGGGAATCAACGAAAAACTCCGCGCGCAAGCCCAGGCGCGGCAGATCGAGGGTGGGCGTGTTGTGGGAATCCCACTGCCCCATCAGGTTGTACTGCCAGCCGCGTTCGCGGCAAAGCGCGGCAAACTGGTGCTGGCGCAGGATGTGTGCGGCAAAGCGATTGGAATAGGTCTCGGTGCGGCGCTCGGCTTCGGTGAGGATATAGACTTCGCGATGGGCCTGCTTGAAGGGCTGGCGCACACCTTGATCTTCGAGCCAGCAGCGCCAGCTCAAGACGGTCTGCGGATCGGAATCGATGGGGTGCCACAAGCGAACGCGGGCCTCGGGGCTGGGACGCTGTTCGGCCCCGGCCCAGTCCAGGATGCGTCCGTCGCGCCAGAAGCCGAGGAAGCGGCGATCGCTTTCCAGGAACTCCCAGACCAGCCGCCGGGCGTGAACGGCCGTAACGGGGTGATCGATGTACCATTCGCGCCACTGGCTGAGGGCCGTTTCGGGCCGCGTCATCAGGTGCCGTTCGAGGCGCTGGCGCTGCGCGCCGACCATGGCGTCCAGTTCTTTCTCGATGCGCTTGCATTCTTTGACCAGTTCGGCGTGCTTGGACTTCGCTTCTGCGGGAACGCTCTTCAAGGGCTTAGCGCCGCGAGACCAGACCAACTGTGCGCCCTCGGAGTTTACGGTGAGGCGGGCCTGGCAATCCCCAGCCGTCTCCAGCCGAACGCCCTCCGCATCTAGGCCAAAGCGGGGGACGCTCATCGCCTCCAGGTCTTCGCGCGACAGGCCATTGCGCTGGGCGGCGCCTTCCAGCGCCTTCTCAATCAGGCGCAGCGCGACGTCGTACTTGACCCGCTGGGAAAGGCGGTTCAGATGGGCGACGGCGGCCAGACCCGGCATCAAGGCGAGTGCGTTCACACACGCGTTGCCGACGCGTTGCGAAACCGCCCCGACCTGGGGGATCTTCCGGAAACAGGCCACGGCAAAATCGGCCACACCTCCGGCCAGCGCCACATCGCTTAGCGCGCCCACGCTCCAGATGAAGCCTTTCTGGTAGTCGGCCTCCTTTTCGGGCACCTGCGCCAGGGTGTTCTCCGGCATCGGGTCCATTTCCAGCCATGCTTGGGCGCGCTTGAGGAAGTCTTCACGACCGATCTTCGCAATCCGTTCCTCGGCGCCGTCTCGCCATTTCATGGACGCCTCGCTTTGGGTCAGACTCGTCCAATATTCGATCAAGTCTTGCCACGCGGCCAAGCCTGCCGTATCGTGGAGAACCCGTTCGGACCACTTGCCCTCGGGCTTCCCGGCGCGGTATCTTTCGACGCCCAGGAGCCCGTCGATTTTTTCGAAGATGTCTTTGGCCGCGCTTCCGCCTACCCAATAGGGATCAATCTTGCCGCGCAATTCTTGCAGCGCCGCCCGGAATGGCTCTGTGCGCGGGGTCGCATCGAGGCTCTTGAGCACAGGCTTATAAGGGAAATCCACGCGAGGAGCGCAAAGGCAGCGGCAGGCTCTCAGTGCCTGATCCTCCGTGAAGGGCACCGGTTTGCGCAAAAGCCCTTCCACCATTTTCTTAACAAAGGTGCTGACGCCCCAGTCGGGCGCCGCGGCGACGGCCTCTAGCAGCTCCACCGTGAGCGCGGCAATCGCCTCCGGCTCCAACTTCTTCCAGTGGTCTACCTTTTCGCCGGCGATCTTGGATACCGTGGCGGGCGACCAAAAAAATCCTGGGGCTTGGGTCTGATCGCGCAAGCTCTCTACAATCGCCGCGCCGTTGCTAATCACGTTGTTAGCCTCCGATGAGGGGCACCAGCTTCACAAACTCAATCTCGGCCCCGGCAGATACATCGACGGTCTGCTCCAAACTCTCCACCTGCCGGTCGTTCACTAAGATCAAAAAACCGTTCTTTTCAAAAGAAGCGCAGGCTCGTTTCACCTGTTCTTCGCCATCAATCTGCCGCCGTCCCACCATCCGGTAGCCATTGAGAATGCGCTCGGACTCCTCGGGCTGCACCAGGCCAACGAAAACATCCGGCGTTGCGGAGCGCTCGTACCGTTCGATCTCCTGTAAGACCCGCTGCCGGATCAACTCTCGAACGGTGATCGCCGTCCGGTCGCCTACCTCCAATTCGAATCCGGGAGTCCTGGCGCCTGGCAACGTGGTGTCCCAAATAGTCAGCATTAGGGGCATGGGCGATCGCTCTAAACGGTCGTGTCGAAGCGGGTGAGAAAGCGCCGGAAATGTTCGAGATAATTCGTCCCGACGCGGGGGTACTCTTTGCCAAAGCCCCGCACGCGGACGGTCTGATCGGCCTGCGGCACGACGCTAATCTGGAAGCTATCCATCTTACGGCCCCGTTTTGTGAGGGCCTCGCGCAGCTCGAAGGCTACCTGGCGCGTGCCTCGTTCCAACCCTTGAAAACGTTCGTCGGCTTCGCCAAGCAAGACAAAGATGGGGCCCTCGAAATTGGCAATCGCGGGCAGCCGCTCCCGGGACGGGGACCGGAGCATCAAAAACTTCGGCGGCTCTTTGGGCCAGGCGGGCAGGGGCTGGTCTTCCACCAGGAACCATCCCGCGCCGTCCTTCTCGCTTTCCGTCGTTTCCACGCCCATACGGGCCAGCAGGTCCGCATGAAAATGCTTTAGCACGTTGGAGGCGCCAAATAGGCGTACCGTGGCACGCGTGGTGCGGTTGGTGGGCGTAAGTTCGTTCGCTCCGGTTTCTTTATAAGGCAAAGCCGGCACGCGGCCCAACTGCCGCACGTGAATTTTCTCATCGGTGGGCTTGGACTCAAGATCGAAAGTCGGGCCGCTGAAATAGCCGGTAAAAGACCGTTCTCCTTCAACAAAGGGCAGACGCGCGGAAAAGGCGTTGCCCTCAATCTTCCATTGCGGTAGCACCAGCGAGGAAAAAAACAGATCGCGGGCCGTGACCCGCAATTCCAGCCGTTCCTCAGCCTGCGGAGAGAAATCGAACTGCATTCCCAGCGAGGACGCACCGTTGCTAAGCTTGCCCTCCCAGCGCCCGATGTAGGGCGATTGTTTAGGCTTCCGCGAGCAGGCCGCCAAGGCGGCCCCGGCTACTAAGCAGCTTCGCCTAGTCACTTCACGAATCGGTAATGACAAACTCCCCACTCCTTACCTTCACGGTACGCGAAAAGCTCCGCGCAGGCCAGAAAAAAGACGCGCCAACGGTTGATCCACTTGGTCTCTTCCCCCTTTCCATAGCAAGCGCTAAATAGGGGCCGAATGGCGTCGGGGTGCGCGTCCATATTCCGCAGCCAATCTTCGCAGGTGCGAGCATAGTGCCTTCCGTCGATCCAGGTTTGGTCACGCAGGCGAAGCTCCGCCTGGAAGCGCGTGAGCAGGTCCGCCGAGGGCATCTGCCCGCCGGCAAAGAAATACCTGGCCATCCAGTCATTCGGGTCCTGGGAGTTAAAAGGATAGGCGAATTGGCGGTGGGCGAAGACGTGGACGAAGAGCAGCCCGCCGGGATGGAGCCAAGCGGCGATGCGCCGCAGCAGCTCTTCGTAATTGCGCATGTGTTCGAACATTTCGACGCTCACCACGCGATCAAAGGTCTGGTGCGGATCGAAGTCGACCATGTTGGCCGTGCGTATCTCGAGATTGCGAAAACCGTGTTGGGCGGCTTCGCGGTCGATGAATTCCTTTTGGGTGCGCGAATTCGACACCGCGACAATTCGGGACGCCGGAAATCGTTCGGCCATCCACAGCGAGAGCGATCCCCAGCCGCAACCCAATTCAAGAATGCTCTGCCCGTCCGCCAATTCGGCAGCCGCGCAGGTCTTGGCTAGCATTGCCTCTTCGGCCTCGGCCAGGCTTTCGCGGCCCGTTTCATAAAAAGCGCAGGAGTACTTGCGACGAGGCCCCAGGCAGTGCAGAAAAAAATCGGTGGGCACTTCATAGTGCTGAGAGTTCGCCTGGTCGGTGGCGAAAGCAAGCGGGGCGTGGCGCAGCGACTGCGCCCACGCCTCCTGATCAAAGCGGGCGGCTTCGATCAGCCGCTGGGCCAACTGCCGGCGAATTCCCCAGCGCAAGGCGGCGTCGGGGAGCCATCCACGGTCCAGCCAGACTTCGTGGAGGGCTGCCATCAGCTTTTAGGCGGCACGAGCCAGAAGGCGCTTACGTCGCGCTGGTAGCCGGAGTACTCTTCGCCCTTACTGCGCAGGGCTTGCGCCTCGGTAGGTGGAATGCCCGTCACATTGTTCACAAAGTGATAGATGAGCGCGGGCGACAGCAGACCCAAAAATCCCCAGGGCGCGGGCAGCGCGTAGATCGCGTAGCTGACCCAAACAAGCCACTCGAAAAAGTAGTTGGGGTGCCGGCTCCAACCCCAGAGGCCCTCGCGGCAGACCTTGCCCTGATTGGCGCTTGCCCCTTTGAAGCGGGCCAATTGGGAATCCGCGATGGCTTCGCCACTGAGCGCGATCACCCAAAGTGCGGCGGCCGTTTTTTCCACCCAGCTCAGGCCTTCCTGTCCATTGCCGCAAGCCAGGAACATGGGAAGGGAGAGTACGACACAACTCAGCGCCTGCACCTGGAAGAATACGAAAAACTTCCACCACACGCCCGGCGCCCAGCTCTTCCGCAGCTCCTGGTAGCGTCCTTCCTCCGCTTTCCCAACGAGCCTGCTAAAGAGCAGATGACCCGAGAGCCGGATGGCCCAAATCAGAACCATGCTGGCGATCAGCCACCGCCGCTCCAGCAGTCCATTACCGTACCAGGCGTAGATCAGGCTCGAGGCCGCGATGCCCAAAGGCCAGCCCAAATCCACGATGGCCGCGTTCTTGAGTGGGAAGTGCAGGAGCCAAAGCAGCGTCATCCATGCGGCGCAAAAAACAACGGCTTGGCTGCCTTGGAAGAGAAGCTCTTGGACGGGGAAGGGGCTCATGCGCTGGGCGAGTACTTATTGTGCAAGTTTCGCATGAGCCGGCGCAGCGCCAGGAAAATCAGGGCCGCTGCAGGGAAAGCTACACAAGCCCAAATCAGGATCGCCCCCAGGTTCGCCCAGAAAAGCTGGCGGACGGCCCCGGTCAGGTCGGCGCGCATCAGGCCCCACACGCCTTGGATCGTCAATTTCGATTGAGACGGGTCCAGCAGGGAGGCTCCCAGCAGAAGCAGCGGCAAATAGAGCAGCAGCTGCAGAGGGTAGACGCAATAGTTGATCGTCTGCATCAAGGGCAGATTCAGGCGCAAGGTGAGCGCCGTGGTTGCGGTTAGGATCGTGGTACTACCCAGGACGGGGAAAGTGCCGGTCAGCAGGGCTGCGGTGATGGAGGCGGCAAGCCTCTCCGGACTGCCCCCGCTGAGCAGAAGCTTGCGCAGGTGCAGGGAAACTTTATTCATTCCGGCTTGTAAGGACCCAGGCGAGGGGTGCGTCTTTGGGCATTTTCCGCAATTCCAGCAAGACGTAAAGGCTCATCGAAATGTTCCCCAGGGCCATCACCAGCAGAAACCACAGCATCCGGCCGCTCCAGCGGGTTTCCTTCCAGGCCACCCAAACATAAAAAGTCAGGAAGCCAAAATAGGCATCCCACAACGTAGCGACGGCCCACGGATGAGCCCCAAAAGTATCGAAGGCTTGCCAGATCGGCATCTCTAAACTCGCCCGCGCCGTGATCGTAATCATCGCGATAAAGATGACGCCGAAGAAAAAAATCATTAGACTGCGCATAACGTTCGGATGCGCATAGCGGTAATCGGGAGCGGGATTTCGGGACTTTCAGTCGCATGGCTGCTCAGCCGGCGGCATGAGGTTCACCTCTTCGAGAAGAATGGCCAACTAGGCGGGCACACGCATACCCATCTAATTCAAACCTCGCAGGGCGTATGGCCGATCGATAGCGGGTTCATCGTCCACAACGACCGGACCTATCCTAATTTGATCCGCCTATTCCAAGAACTGGGTGTGGAAAGTCTAGGCAGCGAAATGAGTTGGGGCGTCACGGCCAAGGGGGGCCGCTTTGAGTATTCCAGCAACGGGCTCAATGGTTTTTTCGCCAAGCGCGACCGCATTTTCGCGCCATCGCAATGGCGCCTGCTGGCCGATATCTTGCGCTTCAATCGCGAGGCACTGGCTCTGCTTTCCGCGTCCGCCGAGGAGAGCACACTCCTGGGAACTTTTATCCAGCGGCGCGGCTATAGTTCCATATTTCGCGACTACTATCTCTATCCGACTATCGCCGCGATCTGGTCCACCGCTCCCGCTAAAGTCATGGATTTTCCGGCCGCTTCCGTGATTCGTTTCTTTCACAATCACGGACTCTTGACGCTTCAGGGCCATCCTCAATGGAAGGTTCTCCGGGGTGGGTCCAGCGTCTATATTCCGAAACTAATCCAGCCGTTGGCGGACCGCGTATACACCAATGCCGGGATTGTGTCTTTACGTCGGCAAGGGGAAGGAGTGATTTTGAAAACGCCCGCGCACGAAGAAGCGCATTTCGATCATGCCGTAATCGCCGCGCATGGGCCACAGGCCCTAACCATGTTGAGCGATGCCGATATGGCCGAGCGAGAGGTGCTGATGGCGTTCCGAACCACCACCAACGACGCGGTTCTGCACACGGACGAAAGTCTTTTGCCGCGCCGCCTCGCCGCCCGCGCAAGCTGGAACTATTTCGTTCCGCCCGATCACGGGGCTCCCGCCACCCTAACCTACGATATGAACCGCCTGCAGCGGATTCCCACGCGGGAACGCTATCTTGTTACGCTCAACTCTACCTCCCGCATCGACGCCAACCGCATCTTACGCCGCATGACCTATCAACATCCCCTCTACAACCTCGCGGCCATGCGGGCACAGCAACGCTGGGCGGAAATCAGCGGGCGCCGGCACGTCAGTTTCTGCGGAGCCTATTGGGGCTACGGCTTTCATGAAGACGGCTACAAGAGCGCACTGCGTGTAGCCCAGGCGCTCGGAGTGGAATGCGCGATTCTGTAGAGCCGCTCGCGCCCGGTATCTGCACCGGTACGATTCGTCATCGCCGCATACAGCCGGCCAAGCACGAGTTCGTCTATCCGATTTTCTTTACGCTGCTCGATATCGACCGTATTCCCTCAATGCTCGAAATCTCGCCGTTCACTTCCTACGAACGTTTCAATGTACTTTCCTTCCATTCGCCCGACCACCTGCAGCCCGCTTCCGGAGACCTGCGCGCGAAGCTGGCGGCTTCCGCCGCCGCGGAAGGATTGGCGCTGCCCAGCGGAAGCATCTTTCTGCTTACCAACCTCCGCTATTTGGGCTACAATTTCAATCCCATTTCTCTTTTCTATTGCTGCGGCGTGGCGGGCGAAATCGAAATGATCGCCGCCGATGTCCACAGTACTTTCGGCGAGCGCTATACCTATTGGCTCCATCCAGGCAACCGGGACGCCCAGGGAGCCTATCGGGCCTCCAAACGTCTTTACGTATCGCCTTTTAATGGCCTCAATAACGACTATCGCTTCGCGTTCTCCACTACCCGCCAGCGCTTGTGCGTGCACATCGATACCTGTGAGAATTCCGAGCGCTTTTTCGACGCGACTTTGACCTTGGACTGGAAGCCCTGGACCCGTTCCCACCTCCATCAAGCGCTGGCCGCCTTTCCCCTCCACACCCTCGGAGTCATCACCGCCATTCACTGGCAGGCTCTGCAACTATTTTTCAAGCGCGTGCCCTACGTTCCGCATCCTAAAAGGACAGGTCTGCGATGAGTTCCTCCCTGGAGCGAAAGCTTTTTGATCAATTGCTGCATCGGTTGCGCCATGGGCGGCTTACTTTGGTCGAGGCCGGGGGGCTCAGCGTCTATGGCGAGGAAGCCCCAGACGGCCTCGAAGCGCTCATCGAAGTTCGCAGCCCGGCTTTTTATCGGGCCGCTATCCTGGGCGGCGAAATCGGAATGGGCGAATCCTACATGGCCGGAGACTGGAGTAGCCCGGACCTCGTGAGCCTGGTGCGCCTGGCGGTGCGGAATTTAGATGCCATCGGTTCCACCAATGTTTGGCTTAAGGCTCTGCCAGGCTGGCTGAACCGGCTGCGGCACCTGGGACGCGACAACACCGTTTCCGGCAGCCGCGGCAACATTCACCGCCACTACGATCTCTCCAACGAGTTCTTTGGCCTTTGGCTCGATCCAACGATGACCTATTCGGCGGGGCTTTGGCTCAGTGGCCACGAGTCCCTCGAAGAAGCGCAACGCAACAAGATCGACCGTGCCTGCCGGGAGTTAGCCCTGTCGCCGGAGGATCATCTGCTAGAGATTGGCTCCGGCTGGGGAGCACTGGCGATGCACGCCGCATCTCACTATGGCTGCCGCGTAACCACGACTACCATCAGCAGGGAGCAGTTCGAACTGGCCCGGCATCGCATTGCCGCGGCGGGACTGGCGGACCGGGTTACGATCCTGCTGGAAGATTACCGCCATCTGCGCGGCCGCTTTTCCAAGTGCGTTTCGATTGAAATGTTCGAGGCCGTGGGGCACAAGCACTACGACGAGTTCTTTTCCGCCGTCAATCGCCTGCTGGCGCCAGACGGCGCCATGCTTCTGCAAACCATCACCATGAACGAGCGCGCCTACCCCGGCTACCTGCGCTGCACGGATTGGATTCAGAAGTATATCTTTCCGGGCGGAGAGCTTTCGAGCATCGTCGAAATCCAACGCAGTCTGGCCCGGACCGGGAGGCTTGACCTACATAGGCTCCACTATTTCGGCGCGGACTACGCACGGACGCTTCACCAATGGCGCACAAACTTTGAGGCGCAATCCCTTGCTGTACGCCAATTGGGCTTTGACGACGTCTTTTTACGCATGTGGGACTACTATTTGGCCTACTGCGAGGGCGCGTTTCTAGAACGCTACATTGGCGTGGTGCAACTGCTCCTGGTGGGGCAGTCCGCGGCCGTTCCCTCGTTTGGCCAAGTGGGTGCATCCTCCAATCATGCCTAGTGCAGGCATACAATAAGAGGAAAGCCAAACATGCGGATTCTCAATACCTTAGCTGTTCTCACCCTCGTGGCCCACTGTGCCGTTTTTGCCGCGGAAGTGAAGGTTGTCGAACAAATCATCGCGAAAGTCAACGGCGACATCATTACCACCGCCGACCTTACGCGCGGCCGCCGCATGCTGGTGGAAGAACTCAAGGCGCGCGGCGCAAACGAGGCCCAGGTTAAGCAAGCCCTCGACGATCAGGACAAGAATCTGCTGCGGGACCGCATCGACAATCTGTTGCTGGTGCAAAAAGGCAAGGATTCGAGCATTTCCGTCGATACCGATGTCAGTAAGTACATCGCCGATCTGATGATTCGCACCAAGGTGGCTAACCAGGAAGACCTCGCCCGGATGATCCAGGAGCAGACCGGCCAGTCCTTTGAAGACTGGAAAAGCGAGATGCGCAACAACATGATCACCCAAAAGGTGGTGCGCCAGGAGGTGAGCGGCAAGGTCAACATTAAGAAGGAAGAAGTCGCGAAATACTACGAAGAGCACAAGGCCGATTTCGTCCGCGAAGAAGAAATCTACATTCGCGAAATCCTGCTTTCCACGGAAAACAAGAAGCCCGAAGAAATCGCGGCCATCGAAAAAAAGGCGAAAGACGCCGTAGCCCGCGCCCGCAAGAACGAGAAGTTCGGCAATCTGGTGCGTGAGTTTTCCGACGCTCCCAGCGCTCGCGATGAAGGCGATTTGGGCTGGATGAAGAAGGGCCAGATGGCGAAGCCCATTGAAGACGCCGTCTTCGCGCTGAACCGCAATCAGGTGACCGACCCCATCAAGCTGCCCAATGGTTTTCTGATTTTGCGTGTTGAAGATAAACATGCAGCGGGGCAGGCGGCTTTGGAACAGGTGGAAAACGAGATCATGGAAAAGCTCTATATGCCTCGCTTTCAGCCCGCGATGCGCGAGTACCTGACGAAACTCCGCACCGAGGCTTTCCTGGAAATCAAGGATGGCTTCATCGATTCCGGCGCCGCGCCCGGTAAGAATACGGCCTGGACCGATCCGGCGCAGTTGAAGCCGGAAACGGTATCCAAAGAGGAAGTGGCTAGCCGCCGCCGTATGAAGCGCGCCCTGTGGATCGTACCGATTCCGGGCACGAAAACCAGCGCCTCTTCAAAATCCGAAAAAGTTGGGGGACAATAGAAGTTTCGTCGCTGGGGCCTTTCGTCCCTTGGCGTGCGAAGCGTGTCCATGAAAAGTCCTTACGTGTGCGAGTTGCAGGTCAACTCGGATTCGACGGGCGTCTACCTCGTACAGGCAAAAGACGTGCGTCAGAAGAAAACCGGCGAGCCCTACCTATCGCTTACCCTGGCCGACCGCAGCGGCGAACTCGACGCCAAGATGTGGGACAACGTCGAGGAAATCCTCGACTCCTTTGAGAAAGACGATTTCCTGAAGATCCGGGGCCGGCTACAAATATTTCAGAACAAACCGCAGCTTACGGTGCATCGGCTCCAAAGGGTTCCCGACGCCGAAGTGGATTTGGCGGATTTCTTTCCCGCCTCCGCCCGCGACCTGGACGAAATGTGGCGCGAATTGCGCGCGGTCGTCGATAGCTTCTCGAACGTTCATCTGAAAGCGTTGCTCAATGCCCTTTTGGACGATCCCGAGATCGCCAAGCGCTACCGTATAGCTCCGGCGGCGAAATCGATCCACCATGCCTGGATCGGGGGCTTACTGGAACACGTGCTGAGCCTATGCCAGCTTGGCCGCCTGGCCGCTTCTCACTACACGGACGTCGATCTCGACCTCCTGCTCGCCGGCGTGCTGCTGCACGACCTGGGCAAGATTTACGAACTCACCTACGAGCGCAGTTTCGGCTATTCCAACGAAGGCCAACTGCTGGGCCACATTATTATCGTGCTGCGCGTTCTGGACGACAAGCTCCGCCTGGTGCCGGATTTCCCGCCCCGGCTTCGCACGCTGCTGGAGCACATGATCGTGAGCCATCACGGCGAGCTCGAATACGGCAGCCCGAAGACGCCGATGTTCCTGGAGGCGATGCTGCTGCACCACATCGACAACCTCGATTCCAAGATCGAGGCCATGCGCCAGGCCGTCAAGCGCGACCGAAGCGTAGCGGGGGTCTGGACGGCCTATCTGCCCTCCCTGGAGCGCCCCGTCTTGAAGAAAGACGTGTTTCTCGAAGGCGAGGTCTTGCCCGCCCCCTCGCCCAACCTGCCTGCCGGCGCGTTGCCTGCAGTCGCCTTGCCAGCCGCCGCGCCCACGCGTCAGGAGACAAAATCCCCCTTCGCCGACAAGTTGAAACAGGCTCTGCGCTAGGTCATGGAGCGCGTTCCTTTTCGCGCCACCCAGCTTGCCGCCGCCTACGACGGCATCGGCCCCCTGCCCGTATCGCTGCTGCTCGATAACGTCCGGAGCATGTATAACGTGGGCTCGTTTTTTCGCACAGCCGATGGCGCGGGCCTCGAGCGGCTCTATCTCAGCGGCATCACGGCCAGGCCGCCCAAGAACGCGATCGCCAAGACCGCGCTTGGGGCCGAAGAGACTGTGCCCTGGGTGGACTGCCGCGATCCGCTTGGCGCCGTCCAGAGGCTCAGCCGGGATGGCTACGAAATCGCCGCCGTGGAAACTGCCGTCACGGCCGTTGACCTTTTTGACTGGCGTCCCCGCTGGCCCGTACTTTTGCTCTTTGGCCACGAAGTGGACGGCGTACAGCCGGAACTCCTGGCGCAGTGCGACACCTTCGTGAGGATCCCCATGCTGGGGCTGAAGCATTCGCTAAACGTCGCCAGTTCCGGCGCTATAGTGCTCTATGAATTGCTGCGCAAGTACCGGGCTAGCCGCTAGCGTCCTCGCACAGTGTTTTTGCACTCCGCGCCTTTTTCCACTTCGCTAACGTTATCCAAAGTGGTCATGGCAATTCCCTGCAGCGCTTCTTGCGTAAAGAAAGCCTGGTGGCCAGTGACCAGGACATTGGGAAAAGTCAGCAAGCGCGCAAAGACGTCGTCCTGGATCACTTGCCCCGATAGATCTTCGAAAAAGAGGTCCGCTTCCTCTTCGTAGACGTCCAGGCCCAGGTAACCCAGGTGGCCGGATTTCAGCGCCTCGACGACGGCTTTCGTATCGACCAAGCCCCCGCGGGAGGTATTGATCAACATGGCGCCCTTCTTCATGCCGCCTAAGGCTTCGGCGTTAATCAAATGATGTGTGGCCGGCATGAGGGGGCAATGCAGCGTTACGATATCGCTCTTGCGCAGCACGTCCTTCAAAGGCAGATAAACGACGCCCCGTTCCTTCAGATAGAGGTTTGGCGCCACGTCGTAGGCCAGTACTTCGCACTCGAAACCCAACAGGATTTTGGCGCACACCGCCCCGATTTTCCCCGTTCCAATGACGCCCACGGTCTTGCCGTAGAGGTCGAAGCCCAGCAGTCCGTCGAGCGCGAAATTCCCTTCGCGCACCCGGTTATAGGCGCGATGGGTTTTCCGGTTCAACGTCAGAATCATCGCCAGCGTGTGCTCGGCCACCGCGTAGGGAGAGTAGGCGGGTACCCGAACCACCGTGATACCCGCGCGCTTAGCCGCCTCGATGTCGATGTGGTTGAAGCCTGCGCTTCGGGCCGCAATCAGCTTGACGCCCAACTTGGCCAAACGGTCGACGACCGCGCTGTCTACCTTATCGTTTACAAACACGCAAACCGCCGCGCAGCCCTCGGCCAGCGACGCGGTTCTCTCGTTCAGGTGGGGCTCCAGGTAAACGATTTCGTGCCCCTTCTTCGCGTTGTAGGCGTCGAAATTCTTCTTCTCAAACCCGTGCGCGCTAAAAAAGGCGATCTTCATAATACGTCCGCAAAACCCTTCTTTAAATGCTTGAACGCTAGTCCACCCACCACAAACGCGCCCGCCGACCAGGCGCACAGGATTCCCAGTTCGTTCCAATCCGGCATCGTGTGCGTTAACATCCGCTCCCGGTAGGCACGCACCACGAACGAGAGCGGGTTGAGCGCCAGCAAAAAGCGGAAGCGCGCCGGAATCTGCTCGAGGTCGATAAAGATCGGCGTCAGCCAGAACCAGAATGTCAGCGCCACGGCCACCACCTGCGCCGTGTCGCGCAAGTACACCTGAAACGCCGCCACCATCCAGGAGATGCCAATGGAGAGTAGGCCCAATAGCAGCAGGTAGAGGGGCAAAAACCACGCAAACTCGCTCACCCCGCCATCCCAGAAAATCACGGCCATCAACGCGATGGCCAATGTGAGCGCGTGGTTAACGAGCGAACTCAGGAACACACTCACCGGAATAATCTCGCTAGGGAAGACCGTCTTCGTGATGAGGTTTGCATTCTCTAGCAGGCTCGTCGTGCTGCGCGTGACGGTCTCTTGGAAGAGCATCCACGGCAGGTACCCGCAAAATAAAAAGATTGTGTAATTCCGTGTGCCTTGTCCAGGGGGCACATCCATGCGCAGACAGATATGGAATACGAAGGTCCAGCTTAGCAAAAGGATCAATGGTTGCAGCAAGCCCCACAGCCAGCCGCCGATAGACCCGACGTAGCGCCGCTCAAAGTCTCGGCGCACCATCTGATACAGCAGGCTCCGCCGCTCGACGATGTTGCGCAAAAATCCGAATCCTGGCCAACCGCTCATGAACCTTTAGAATAGCGGCATGCAACTGCTTACGGTTCCCTTGCGCATTCCCGCGGAGGCCAATTTGATCTTCGGCCAGTCCCACTTCATTAAGACCGTCGAGGATCTTTACGAGGCGATTGTCAACACGAATCCCAATCTCGAATTCGGCATCGCGTTTTGCGAGGCCAGCGGCGAACGCTTGATCAGGACCGAGGGCAATCACGAAGAAATGCGCCAAGCCGCCGTTGAGAACGCTCAGGCCGTTGGGGCGGGCCACACTTTTTTTATCTTCCTGCGCAAAGGCTTTCCCATTCACGTTCTCGGCCGCATTAAGGAGGTGCCGGAAGTGGTCACGCTTTTCTGCGCGACGGCCAACCCGGTCGAGGTCGTCGTGGCGGAAACCGCGCAAGGCCGAGGAGTCTTGGGCGTAATCGATGGCGGCAGTCCGCTGGGCGTGGAAGGGCCCGAGGGAGTCGAGTGGCGGCATAGCCTCCTGCGCAAATTTGGCTACAAGCGCTAGGCCCCGCCCAGTAAATGCAGCGCCTCGTCGGCCACGCGTCCGGCGGAGATCCTTGTCATGCAACGATGGTCAATCGGGCACTCGCGCAGTTTGCACGGTGCGCATTCGACCGGTTCCCGCACGATCCGTGCCACCGGCCCAACCGGCCCGGTGCCCACGTGGTCCGTACTGCCGAACACGGTCACACTTGGCGTTCCCACCGCGTAGGCCACGTGCATCGCGCCGCTATCGTTCGTCAACATCAGCTCGCAGCCGGCCACCAGGTGCATAAACTCGCGCAGCTTGGTGCGCCCCGCATGGTTTTCCACTGCGACGCCACGCGCGGCCAAGTCCCGCTCCACCTGCCCCACCAGCGGGGCCTCTTCCGCGCTGCCAAAGAGCGCCACGCTTGCCCCCCTTTGCTTCGCCACGATGGCCGCCGCCTCGGCGAAGCGCTCCGGAAACCAGCGTTTCGCGCTGCCGAACGCCGCACCGGGGCTGACGCCAATGCGATTCCCGCGCTCCGCCCGAATGGATTGCAGCCGCACCGGCGCCTCGGGGTCATACGTATCGATCAAGCCGCTTCGCCGCAGCAGTTCCAAATAGTAAAAGCGCTCATGGACCTTTTCCCGTGGCACCTCGACTGCCCTCGTCAGCAGCCAACCGCGCCCGTCCCGGTTATAGCCAATTCGTTCACGCGCCCCGGCCCAACGCGCCACTACGGCCGCTTCAAAGGCGTTTTGAAAAAGAACCGCCGCGTCGAATTCTCTTCTTTTGATCTCGCTCATGATCGTCGCCTTAGCCCGTAGGGCCGCCGCATCCCACCCCTTGGGATAATCCAACGCTTCGTCCAGCAACCCTTCGCCTGCGTAGAGATCCTTCACCCAGGCTTGGCCCAGCATCGTAATCCGGGCCCCCGGCAACGCGCCGCGCAACGCGCGCAGCGCCGGCACGCACAAAATCGCGTCTCCGAGCCAATTGGTTGAGCGCACCAGCACGCGCTTCCAATCGCGCGCCCGCAATTCTGCCATAAACTACATCTCAGCATGCTTAGCCCCGCGCAAATAGAGGCTCTCGACCGCGATGGATTTCTAGTCCTCACCGGGTTGCTTCCCCAGGATCGTCTGGAGGCGCTCCGCGCCCGCGTCGAGGAGCTTTTTGAATCCGAAGGAGAAAATGCGGGCGCCGAGTTCAAGAAAGAATCCGGCGCGCGCCGCCTGGCCAATTGCGTCGATAAAGGCGAGATCTTCCAGTGGGCCATCCAGATCCCGGAACTGCTCGCCGCCACGTCCCATATCCTCGGCCCCCATTTCAAGCTCTCCAGCCTCAACGTGCGCTCCACCAATCCATTTAGCGACGCCGACCAACCTCTTCACGTCGACATGAACGCCATCGCGGATGAACGAGGCTACTGGGTCGCCAACACGATTTTCCTGCTGGACGATTTCACCGCGGATAACGGCGCCACGCGCATCGTTCCCGGATCTCACCTTTGGAGGCAACGCCCTCAAGAGCAAATGGAGGATCCTTTCGCGGTCCATCCCAGTCAAATCTTGATCACCGGCTCAGCCGGCTCCGCCGTTGTGTGCAATGCGCACACCTGGCATGGCGGCACCGCCAATCGAACGTCTGCACCACGCCGGGCCATGCATGGCTTCTATTGCCGTGCGGACAAGCCCCAGCAGCAATATCAAAAGCGCCTGCTCCGACCGGAGACGCAAGCTCGATTATCTCCTCAGTTGCGCGCGCTTCTGGCTATCGACGACCCCGAAAACGATCGCCTCTCCGCCCAGGTGGCGATCACTTCCGGATTTCTGAAGTAGGTTGCGGGATCTCCACCCAAAAGACCGAGCCCTCGCCCTCCACGCTCTCCACGCCCAGCTGTCCGTGCATCAGGTTTACCAAGCGCGCGCAAATCGCCAAGCCCAAGCCGGTCCCGCCAAAGCGGCGGGTCGTGCCTCGTTCGGCCTGAACGAACTCCTCAAAAATGGCCTGTTTTTTCGCCTCTGCGATCCCAATGCCACTATCGGCCACTTCGATCCGGATCCAGCCGTTTTCCAGGCGGAAAGCCCGCACGAAAACACGCCCGCGCTCGGTGAACTTGATGGCGTTTCCGACCAGATTCGTGACAACTTGCGCCAATCGCAGCGGATCGCCCTGAAACTCAAGCGTCTCCGGTTCGGCTTGAAAGCGAAAATCCAGGCCCTTTTCCCGCGCCGGAATCTCAAAGGGTAGACAGGCTTGCCGCAGAAAGCTTTGCGCGGTTAACTTGGCGCGTTCCAGTTCTACGCGCCCCTCACTCAATTTGGCGAAGTCGAGTACGTCGTTCACAATTCCAAGCAGCAGGCGGCCGCTAAACTGCATGGTCTCGACGAGTTCTTTCTGCTCGTCGTTCAGGGAGGTGAACTCCAGCAGATTCGCCGCGCCGATCACGCCGTTTAAGGGCGTGCGGATCTCGTGGCTCATATTGGCTACAAAGAGCGTCCGCGCTTTCAAAGCCGCCTCCGTCTCTTGCTTGGCCCGGCGCAATTCTTCGGTCTGCTCCTCCAGCGCCAATTGCGTCCGCATCATGTTCAGCAGGTGCCGATTGCTCCGCTGATTTAGTGCATAAACAAAAATCCAAAACACAATAATCACCGCGCACAGAATCTCCCCATAGAGGTCCCGCACCATCCAACTCCAGAAGGCCACTGGCAAAATATGCAGATTCAGCCAGGCCGCGCTCAACCAGGGATCGGGCGCGAACACGCTTGCGCCCACGCTCGTCCATCCCATAACCGCCACCACGATCGCGATCGTAATTGGTTCCCGGGGATACTCCGCCAGGCACGCAATCGCGATCAGCAGCCATATGCCCAACAAAAACAGCGACGCCAGCCGCACCTCCCCGCGACGCGCACGCCAAGTTCCCTCTTCCGCCGCCACCGCCCGGTGGGAAGCCAGCGCGCGCCACGCCGCACCCACGCAAATCAACGCGGTGGCGCCCAAATAGAGCTGGGGATAGACCTCCCAGATGGGCGTTAGGGCGCCAAGCAGCGCCATAAACAATGGATACGTGAAGCTTCCACTGCGTACCCTCACTCCCAGCTCCACGGCAAGCCGCCGTTCTAATTCGTTCTCCATCCCCGGCATTCCTGATCCATTGTGCCTTTTTATGTGGGCCTGAAGCGGTTGGATACAATCGCTCCCATGCGCCTGCTCTCCCTGTGCCTGCTGCCGCTGCTGCTCTCGGCGGCCGTTTCTAAAGTTCATCTCGTAGAGCGCGGCGACGTTCTCGACGGCCGCGCTTTCGGCTCCGCGGGCCCCTACGAGCGTGTCTACGCTCGCGCCTATTTCAACGTGGACCCAGCCCTCTCCGCGAATCGTATCGTGCGCGACCTGGACAAAGCGAAACGGAACGAAGCCGGGCTGGTGTCTTTTTCGGCCGATGTCTTTGTGCTCAAGCCCCGCGACCCCGCCCTGGGTAACGGCACGATTCTCTTTGAGGTTTCCAATCGGGGCGGTAAAGGCTTGAGCGGAATGTTTCAATCTTCAACCGCGGCTCTGGCGCACCAAGGCCCTGCGGCCAACGACCCCAAGGCTTATGGAGACCAGTGGCTCCTTGCGCAAGGCTACACGCTGGTTTGGGTAGGGTGGCAATGGGACGTACCCGTGGGCGACGCGCTCCTGCGCGTGTATCCTCCCGTGGCCGAGGGCGTTGAGGCGATGATTCGCTCGGAGTTTCTCCCGCTTTCGCGCACCAAAGAAATGAGCCTGGGGGACCGTAATATGCAGCCCTATGCGGCCGCGGCCACCCCCACGCTAACCGTTCGCGATACGCCCACGGGCAGGCGCCAAACGATCGGCACGGGCTGGCGTTTGAACGATGCCAAGACCGGCATCGTGATGGAATCCGGCTTCGCTCCCTGGCAAATCTACGAAGCCATTTACCCCACCCGCAATCCGGCCGTAGCGGGCGCAGGTCTTGCCGCCATTCGCGACTTCATCAGTTTCCTGCGCTACGAAAACGCGGGCACAGTGCTGCTGGGTGACCAGCGCCGCTATCTCAAGCGCGCTCTCGCCTTCGGCACCAGCCAAAGCGGCCGCCTGCTGCGCCAGTTCGTCTACGACGGGTTCAATCAGGACGAAAAAGGCCGGCCTGTCTTTGATGGCATCTGGGCTAACGTCGCGGGAGCGGGACGCGGCAGCTTCAACATCCGCGGCGCTCAACCCAGCCGCGACGGCCACCCCACCTTCAATTTCTTCTATCCCAGCGATATCTTCCCCTTTAGCGATTTGACCCAGACCGATTCCGAAACCGGCCAGAGCGACGGCATCCTTGCCAACGTAAAGCAGGCGCCCAAGATCTTCTACACCAATGGCAGCTATGAATACTGGGGACGCAATGCCGCGCTGATTCATGTAACGCCCGACGGCCGACAGGATGCGGCTATACCCGACACCACCCGCATCTACTATGTCGCCTCCAGCCAGCATGGTCCCGGCCGCATGCCGCCGCTGCGGGAGGGGCTGGTGAACTACTCCAACGCTAACGATTACCGGCCGCTTTATCGGGCACTCCTGGTGGCTCTCGAAGCCTGGGTGAAGGACAACGTCGCCCCTCCGCCCAGCGCGTACCCGCGTCTCGACCGCCACGAGCTCATTCCCTACGAGCGGTTCCCTCATCCCTCGAAGCCCCGACAAATAGCGCGCGCCTATCGCGTCGATTATTCGGGCGAACCTCCGCGCTTGGGCAAGGCCTTTCCCGCTTTGGTGCCCGCCCTGGATGCCACTGGCAATGAGGTCGGCGGCATCCGTATGCCGGAGATTGCCGTGCCCCTGGCCACCTATACCGGTTGGAATTTCCGCGCGGGACAGGATGTCCCTCCGGGTTGGTTCAACGACATGGTGGGCTCGACGATTCCCTATGCGCCCGCAGCCATTCGCCGCGCCCATGCCACTCGTGAGTCTTACCAGGAAAAGGTCCGCGCCGCCGCTCAGGAACTGGTCCAACGCCGTTTGCTGCTTCCAAACGATGTCGATGCCGTCGTCGCACGCGCGGGCCGCAGCTACGACTGGTTGTTATCCTCGAGGTAATGCAAGACATTCCGGGGATTCAATACATCGTTGCCGTCGGTTCGGGGAAAGGCGGCGTGGGCAAAACTACCGTAAGCGTCAATGTCGCGCTCGCCCTTTCGCGCCTGGGCAACCGTGTCGGCCTGCTCGACGCCGACGTCTACGGCCCCAACGTTCCTCTGATGATGGGCGTCAACGAGGCGCCCCTCACCGATGGCCAGCAGATCAAGCCGATCTTCAAAGAAGGCCTGCGCGTTATGTCGATGGGTTTCCTGAATCCCGGCGACAAGCCGCTTGTCTGGCGTGGGCCTATGCTGCACAACGTGATGCAGCAGTTCCTTCGCCAAGTGCAATGGGGTACCCTCGATTACCTCGTCATCGATCTGCCGCCCGGCACCGGTGACGTCCAGTTGAGCCTGATGCAGTCCACCAAACTGACCGGCGCCGTAGTGGTCACGACGCCATCCGACGTCAGCCTCGAAGACGCCCGCAAAGCCGTCAACATGTTCCATCAAGTAAAGGTGCCCGTCCTGGGCATGGTGGAAAACATGAGTTACCTGATCGCGCCGCAGTCTGGCGAACGTATCGACGTCTTCGGGCACGGCGCGGGCAAAAAGACGGCTGAGCTAATGAAAGTGCCCTTTTTGGGTGAATTGGCTCTTATCCCCGCCATCCGCATCGGCGGCGATTCCGGCAAACCCGTTGCCCTAGCTGGCCCCGACAATTCCGACGCCCGGGGCTTCTACGATGTGGCTCGCCAAGTGGAAACACGCTGCCAGGAAGTCTCCGGGCAAACGGGGCCCACCTTCTCCGTCAGCGACTAGCTAGTTAGCCCGCGCCCGCCTCGTTCGTCGCCGGACGTTGCGCGTAAACCGCCTCCACAAAGTGGCGATTCATGATCGCGATGTTCTCGATGGAAATGCCCTTCGGGCAAGTCGCTTCGCATTCCTGCAGGTTTGTACAACTGCCGAACATCTCGGCGTTCATCTGCGCCACCATTTTCAACGCCCGGTCCAGTTTTTCCGGCTGGCCCTGCGGTAATAGGTTGAGGTGGGCGATCTTGGCCGACGTAAATAAACTCGCCGACGCGTTTTGGCAGCTCGCCACGCAGGCACCGCAGCCGATGCATTGGGCCGCGTCCATCGCCCGGTCGGAATTCGATTTGGGAATCGGAATGGCATTTCCGTCCACAGCCGAGCCCGTGGGTACGCTGATGTATCCGCCGGCTTGAATGATGCGGTCAAAGGCGCTACGGTCCACCATCAAGTCCTTGACAACCGGAAAGGCCGTCGATCTCCACGGTTCAAGGTACAACTCGTCGCCGTCCTTGTAATGCCGCATGTGCAACTGGCATACCGTCGTCTTGGGATAACCGCCGTGCGCTTTACCGTCGATCATGAATCCGCAGGATCCGCAGATTCCCTCGCGGCAATCGTGCTCGAAAGTCACGGGCGTTTCGCCCTTCTCGATCAGCCGCTCGTTCAATACGTCCAGCATCTCAAGAAAAGACATATCCGGGTTCACGTCCGGCATTTCGTAACGCGCCATTTGTCCGGTTGCGCCGGGACTGCTTTGGCGCCAAATGTTTAAGGTCAGTTTCATGGCGTTTATTTGTAACTCCGCTGCGCCGGCTTCACGTACTCAAACGTAAGCGGCTCCTTATGTAATTCCGGCGTGGCATTCTCGCCCTTGTATTCCCACGCCGCGGCGAAGGCGAAGTTTTCATCGTCGCGCTTGGCCTCGCCTTCCGGCGTTTGATGTTCTTCCCGAAAGTGCCCGCCGCAGCTTTCCTCGCGCATCAGCGCGTCGCGGCACATTAGCTCGCCCAGTTCCAGGAAGTCCGCTAAGCGGCCCGCATTTTCGAGCTGCTGATTCAAATCTTCGCCCGAGCCCGGCACGTTTACGTTTTGCCAGAACTCCTCCCGTAGGCCTTGTACGCTGGCGATCGCGCCTTCCAGTCCCCGCTTGTTGCGCGACATGCCGCAGTAATCCCAGATCACCTTGCCCAACTCCCGGTGGAACTGCGTGACGGTCTTCTTGCCCTTGGCGGCCAGCAGTTTCTTGGTCATGCCTTCGGCCCGGCCCAACGCGGCTTTCGCCTCGGCGTGATCCGCGCTCACCTTATCGAGCTTCGTTTCGCCCAAGTAATTTGTGATCGTGTACGGTGCGATGAAATAGCCATCCGCCAGCCCCTGCATCAACGCCGAAGCCCCCAATCGATTCGCCCCGTGATCCGAAAAATTCGCCTCGCCCAGCACAAAGAGTCCCGGGATCGTGGACATCAAATGGTAATCCACCCATACGCCGCCCATCGTGTAATGCACCGCCGGATAGATCCGCATTGGACCCTTGTACGGGTTTTCGCCCGTGATCCGCTCGTAGATCTCAAACAGATTCCCGTAGCGCTCGGCGATCGTATTCTCGCCTAGCCGCTGGATGGAATCGCGGAAGTCCAGGTACACGCCCAATGCCGTCTCGCCCACTCCGCGGCCCTCGTCGCATACACGTTTAGCGGCGCGCGAGGCGATATCGCGAGGCGAAAGATTCCCGTAGCTGGGGTACATCCGCTCGAGATAATAGTCGCGCTCATCCTCGGGAATCTCCGCGGGATTGCGCTTGTCGCCTGGCTTCTTGGGTACCCAGATCCGCCCGTCGTTGCGCAAGCTTTCGCTCATCAGCGTCAGTTTGGATTGATATTCGCCGCTTACGGGGATGCAGGTCGGGTGGATCTGCGTGAAGCAGGGGTTCGCAAAGAGAGCGCCTTGCTTGTGCGCGCGCCAGCCCGCCGTTACGTTCGAACCTTTCGCGTTCGTCGACAGATAGAATACGTTCCCGTAGCCACCCGTCGCCAGCACCACGACGTCGGCGATATGCACGTCCATTTTGCCAGTCATCAGGTTGCGCGTCACAATGCCTCTTGCCCGACCATCGATGACGATGAGCTCCAGCATCTCCGTGCGCGTGTGCATCTTCACCTGGCCCGTGGCGACCGACCGCTCCAGCGCCTGGTAGGCGCCCAGCAGCAACTGCTGCCCTGTCTGGCCCCGGGCATAAAAGGTCCGCGAAACCTGCGCGCCGCCAAAGCTGCGGTTGGCCAGCGTGCCGCCATACTCGCGCGCAAACGGCACTCCTTGCGCCACGCACTGGTCGATGATGTTCACCGACACTTCGGCCAGCCGATATACATTGTGCTCGCGGGCCCGGAAGTCGCCACCCTTGAGCGTGTCGTAGAATAGCCGGTAAACGGAGTCCCCATCGTTGCGGTAGTTTTTAGCCGCGTTGATGCCGCCCTGCGCCGCAATGGAGTGCGCTCGCCGAGGCGAATCCTGGAAGCAAAACGCCGTCACGTTGTAGCCCAGCTCGCCCAAGCTGGCCGCGCAGGACGCTCCGGCCAGACCCGTGCCCACGACCAGCGCCGAGTACTTCCGTTTGTTGGCCGGGTTCACCAGCTTGAAGTCGAACTTCGATTTTTCCCAGGCCTTTTCGATAGGCCCGCTTGGAATCCTGGAATTGAGTGTCATTGTTTTCGTTCTCTTACGGCAGTTCCGCCCCGACCAGCCGCGTCAGCACGGCTACCGGAATCGAGATATTGCCCAGCGCCAAGGCGCCCGCCGCCACCGTGGCGAATGTGCGCAGCGACTGCTTATAGCGCGGATGATTGAATCCCATACTCTGAAACATGCTCCACACGCCGTGCACGAGGTGAAAGCCCAGCATGCTCATCGCAATAATGTAGGCGGCCGAAGCGAGCGGCTGCCGGAACCCATAAACGAGATTGTGATACGGGTCCATGTGAACGTAGTTGGGATGCGTCGTGCCCGTCGTCAAATGCGAAAGGTGATAAACCACAAAAAAGAATAGGATGGGTCCCGAAAGGTACATCGATCGGGAGGCATAGGTTGAGATCACCGGCGTGTGCTTCCGGTAGGCCTGGGGCCGGGCCTGCTTGTTCAACATGTACAGTTGCGCGATCGTGACCATATGCGCGACGAAACAGGCGAGCAGGAAAAGCCTCACTCCCCACAATAATTCCGCCGAGGCATGCAGCAATGCGGCATAGCGCTTCAGAGCTTCTTGCGCGTCGGGCAGATAAATCTGCAAGTTCCCCATCATGTGCCCGACCGTGAAGGCGAACAGGATGGCGCCCGTGACGGCGACTACATACTTCTTACCAATCGTGGTTTGGTATAGGGCCAGGGACTGTTGTAGCTTCCCGGCCGGTGCGGCGGCAGTTGCCATTTTTCTTGAAAGACCTCGCGTACTTTCCCTACTGAAGGGATGCGTTCCAATAGGTATTGTATAGAAAATAAGCAATGCCTTCCCGCTATTTGATTTCAGCCCTGTTAACGCTTTCCCTGGCGGCTTGCCGCCAGACCGAAAAGGGCCAAGGCGCAGGCGAAGTAAGCGGCAGCGGAGGCTCGGCGGGCGCCAAGAACGCGGCCAAAGACCTCGTCCGTTGCACCACTCCCGTGGCTACGATTGCCCTGGTCGAAGACCCCAACGGCTACGCTTACATGAGCCGCTACCAGCTTCCGACCCCGCTGCCGCTGCTGCGCCTGATGATGCAGCAGTCCAATTGCTTTCGCGTGGTCGATCGCAGCGCCGGCATCGAAGCCGCTAGACGCGAACAGGAACTCAATGAGTCCGGCATGCTCCGTAAAGATCAAACGCTTCGCAAGCGCCAAGTCATCGAAGCTCAGTACTCGCTCCTCGCTACCGTCGCCTTCAACGAACAAAACGCGGGCGATAGCTTCGGCGGCCTCGTCTCCCGCATCCCCGGCTTAAGCGGTTTCGCCGGCCTTCTCGGGCACGTCCATTTCAAGGAAGCGCAAACCGTTCTGTTCCTCACCGACAATGAAACCGCGGAGCAACTTGCCAGTTCCACCGGCGCCGCGCGTGCAACCGATCTCGGGGGCGGTGGCGTCCTGCTTGGCTCCCTGGGCGGCGCCGCGCTCGGTGGCTGGGGCACCACCAATGAAGGCAAAGTCATCGCCTCTGCCTTGCTCGATACCTTCAATGCCTTGGTCCCCCAAGTCCAAGTCCTCGTCCAAAAGGAGCTGCCGCCGCCGGTGGCGACCCGCAAATGACCCGCCGCACTCTGCTGCTTGCCGCCTTCCAGGCGCCTCTGGATCTGAACCGCCTCGACGAATGGTGCGCCGCCGACGGCAGCCCCTTCCCCACCTCCTCCTGGCGCTTTCACAACGGCGTCTTCACCGCCATCGGCGGCCTCGAAATCTTCCAGGACATCCGCACCCGCCGCAGCTTCCAGGACTTCGAATTCTCCTTCACCTGGAAGCTCGCCGAGGGCGGCAACAGTGGCGTCAAATACCTCATCGATAAGTCCGACGCCTTCCGCGGCCACATCCGCGCCCGCGGCAAGGAGTTCCAAATCATCGACGACTTGGCGAACCCCGACGCCAATCGCCCAGATCACCTTTGCGGCGCGCTCTACAACATCGCCGGCCCGCAGTCACGCGTCGCCCACCAGCCCGGTCAAGCCACCCGCGGCCGCATTCGCCGTGAGGCCAATCTCATCGAGCATTGGATAAACGGCAAGTTAGTCCTTCGCCATACGCTTCCGGAATCGGACTCCTCCCGCCTCACCGCCATCTCCCTCCAAAATCACAAATGCTTTTGTGAATTCAGCAACTTACGGGTCAAGCTCCTCAATATGCCATAATTATGGCATGCGCACCACCATCGAGCTTCCGGACGAACTACTCACCCGCGCAAAAATTAAAGCGGCCCAACAAGGAATTACGTTAAAGCAATTGTTCGTGCTCGCCCTGGAAGCGCAAACGGCGGCGCCACGAAAAGTGCAGGGGCCACTTCCCACTGTTCCGATTATGGAATTTCGACCGGTCGAATTGACTCCAGAGGAAATCGATGAAGCCGCTTTTGGCTGACGTCAATGTCCTTTTTCCGCTGCTCTATTCGCAGGAACTTCGCCATGTCAAAGCGCTGGGATGGGCCCAGCGGCAGGCCCCACAGCCGATCGTAATTTGCCGCTTGGTCCAGCTGGGCGTTATGCGGCTCCTCGGCAACTCCACCATCTTGGGCAAGAACGCCATGACCTCGTTGGCCGCCCTCGACCTCACCCTCGGACTCATGGAACATGAGGGCTTCGAGTTCTGGCCTGAGCCGCCAAATCTGGTTCCAATATTTCGCTCTCTCCTTCGCTATCCGGTTCCCACGACAAAGCTAATCAACGACGCCTACCTCGCCGCCTTCGCCATTTCAGCCAACCTCCGCTTAGCCACCTTCGACTCCGGCTTCCGTCAATTCCCCGGCCTCGACCTCGAGCTTCTCGCCTAACCGAACACGTCGGTAAACCGTGGCCCGCAGCCGTAATGGCGGGTTGCAAAGATTCCAGTTGAAACTACGCTGGGGGATGACATGATGCCCGGGCTCACTCCTGCCCACCAAGGGGACGACGCCTTTTTTGACGGCTGGGTCGTCTCTGCTTGAGCGAGCACTCTTTGTCTGATCGTCTACAATAGCGCCATGGATCGCCGCGATATCTTCCGCACCGCCGCTCTGGCCTTCGCGAGCGACGCCCTTCCCCGTCTGAACGTCGCCCTCGCCGCCCAAGGCTCTAAACCCGCCGACTCTCTCGCCCTCGACGAAGACTTCTGGTTCCAAGTCCGCCACATGTTCACCGTCGACCGCAACATCATCAACCTCAACAACGGCGGCGTCTCGCCCTCACCCAAGATCGTGATGGAGACCGAAAAGCGCTACCTGGAAATCTCCAACATGGGCCCCGCCCATTTCATGTGGAAGGTTCTCGGGCCTGAACTCGAAACCGTCCGCCGCCGCCTGGCCCAATCCTTCGGCTGCGACCCCGAAGAAATTGCCATTACCCGCAACGCCAGCGAAGCGCTCGAAATCGTGCAGCTTGGCCTCGACCTCAAGGCCGGCGACGAAGTCCTCACCACCAATCAGGACTACGGCCGCATGCTCACCACCTGGCGCCAGCGCGAACGCCGCGATGGCATCGTTCTAAAACAAATCAGCTTCCCTGTCCCGGCGCCTTCGCTCGACGATCTCTACCAGCGCATCGAGCGCGCCGTCACCCCCAAAACCAAAGTCATCCACATCTGCCACATCACCAACCTCACCGGGCAGATCTTCCCCGTCAAGCGCATCTGCCAGATGGCCCGCTCACGCGGCATTGAGGTGGTCGTCGACGGCGCCCACGCCTTCGGCCAGTTCCCGTTCAAGCACGCCGACCTCGACTGCGACTTCTACGGCACCAGCTTGCACAAATGGATCCTCGCCCCCGTCGGCACAGGCTTCCTTTACGTCCGCAAGGCCAAGATCGAAAAGGTCTGGCCGCTCATGGCGGCTCCAGATAACATGCGCGCCAACATCCGCAAGTTCGAAGAGATCGGCACCCACCCGGCCAGCCAGCGCAATTCCATCACCGAAGCCCTTACCTTCCACGAGTCTATTGGCGTCGAACGTAAGATCGCCCGCTTCCGTTACCTGCGCAAGCGCTGGCAGAATCGCCTGAAGGATCTCCCCGGCGTCCGCCTCCACACCAGCGACGACCCCGAGCTCAGCGCCGGCATCGGCACCGTGGGCGTCGACGGCTTCGATATCCCCAAGCTCGCCGAGTACCTCATGGAAAAGCACAAGATCATGGTCGTCCCCATCGTACGCCGCGGCGAATACTCCGGGCTGCGCGTCACGCCGAACGTCTACACCACCATTGAGGAAGTCGATACCTTCGCCTCCATCATGGAAGGCATCATCCGTAAGGGCCCGGCTTCGATAGCCTAGCCTCTACCAGTCTTCCGGCTTCTGCCCTTCGGGCAGCAAATGCCCTTTTTCCAGATAACGAACCGTACTGGCGGACTTAGCCGCATGCGGGTCGTGCGTCACCATCACGATTGTCTTGTTGAACTCTCTGTTCAAGCGCCCTAGCAGGGTCAAGGCCTCGCGTGCGGAGTTCGCGTCCAGGTTCCCCGTCGGCTCGTCGGCCAGAATCAGATCTGGATCGGTCACGATGGCGCGCGCAATAGCAACACGCTGTTCTTGTCCGCCCGACAGTTGCCGCGGCGTGTGCCCCAGGCGATCTCCCAGGCCCACCAGCTCGAGCGCCTTCTTGGCGTGCTCCATCCGCTGGGCCTTGCCTAGTTTTGTCAGCTTCAAGGGCAACTCCACGTTCTCCAGTGCGCTCAGCACCGGGATCAAGTTGAAACTCTGAAAAACAAAGCCCACGTGCGCATTCCGCCACCGCGCAATCGCACCATCCGACAACGTTCGTAGGTCTTCTCCCAGCACCCGAATCTCGCCGCCCGTCGGCCGGTCCATCGCCGCAATCAAATGCAGCAACGTCGATTTGCCCGACCCCGACGGCCCCATCAATGCCACAAAGCCGCCTTTGGGAATTTGCAGCGAAGCGTCCTTCAAGGCCACCACCTTCTGGTCGCCCCGCACATACTCCTTCGTCAAACCACGCGTCTCGATTACCGTTTCCATGACTAGGGAATCACCTTCACTTTCGCGCCATCTTTCAAGTCCGCCGGCGGGTTCAAAATCAATTCCTCGCCGCCAATCAATCCGCTCTCAATCCGTACGCCTTGGCCCGAGGTCGCCCCCGTCTTCACCGCACGCTTCACGGCCTTCCCGCCGGCTACCGCAAACACCGCGCCATCTCGAATGGCCGCCACCGGGGCATACACAATCGAAACGCTCTGCGCCGCTTGCTCCGGCTTAGCCTCGGCTACAAACGCCACGCTCGCATTCATTTCCGGGCGCAGAAAGCCGTCCGGGTTTAACACCTTCACCTTTACCTGCACAGTCGCCTTTTGCCGGTTCGCTTCGGGCGAGATCTCCTCGATCACCCCGTCGTACTTCTTGTCCGGATAAGCGTCCGTGGTGACGATACCTCGCTGCTTGGCATCCAGGCGTCCGAAGTCGTTCTGGTTGATGTCCAGTTCCACCTGCAAGTCGCTCAGGTCGGCCAGCGACACTACATAGCCCTTCGCCCCTCGATCTCCTACAAAACCCGTCGTTACAAATTCGCCCCGTTCTACCACCCGCTCCAAAATCGTCCCGTCGACCGGCGCGCGAATGATGGTGTTGCTTAACGTCGTCTCATAAAAGGAGACCCGCCCTTTGGCCTCGCGGATCTGCCCGTCTACTTGGGCAATTTGCTCGGCCCTGGGCCCCAGGCGCACCAGTTCCAAGGCTCGGTCTAGCGAGGCCACTCGCGCCTGCTCCCCATCGAAGCGCGCTAACGCATCGTCCAATACCTGCTTCGATTGCACTCCCTCTTCCACCAGCTTCCGCGTCCGCTCCAGCGTCACCTTCGCATTCGCCAAATTCGCTCTGGCCTGTTCCAGATTCGCTTTGGCCAGCGCCACTTCTTCGGGCCGCGATCCATTGCTTAGTTCCAGGCGCCTTGCCTCCAGCGCCGCAAGTTGCCCCCGCGCTTGTTCCAATTGCGACCGGTACTCATCGTCTTCCAGGCGCACAATTTCCTGGCCCTTCCTCACCCGGTCCCCTTTTTCCACACCAATCCAGGCCACCTTGCCCACTACCTTCGAGGCCAACTGAATCTTATGGTGGGCCACAATATAACCCGTCGCGTTGAGAATCACCTCGCCGCTCACAGGCCCGCTCGAAGAAGAACTGGCCGCCCGCGCGGTCTTCACTTCCACCTCGGTGTTCAGCCACTTATAAACCCATGCCGCCGCGCCCAGCAGCAAAAACACTGCGATTCCGCCCAGAATCCATCTCGCCGCCCAGGGCGAAGCCTGCGCGGACGTTTTCAAAGATTTGTCGATTCGCAAGGAATCCAGTTCGCCCGCCATGTTACTCCTCAGTTAGTTCTGCTTTAGCGCCGCCAGGATTTCTTTCCTCGCCGCCGTGCCCGCCGGGAACAATCCGCCCAACGCGCCTAAGACCAGCGCGAATAGAATGCCCACCGCCATCAGGCCCGGCGTCACCTGGAAATCGAAGCTGATCTCGGAAAAAGTCACAAAGCTCCCTATGCCCGCCTGCAGGTTGTTCAAGGGAAGTACCAATAAACACCCGATCACTCCTCCCAGCAGGCTCAACAAGATGGATTCGACCAAAAAGCTGCCGAGGATCGACATCTTCGAGAACCCCAATACCCGCAGCGTGCCGATTTCCGCAGCTCGCCGTGCCACCGCCGCATACATGGTATTCATCGCCGCAAAGCACGACCCCACGGCCATGATCGCCGCGACAAAGATTCCTAAAAACTGAATCGGCGCCGCCGCGCTGGTTTGCGAGGCGTAATAGGCTTTCTCCGGCGGCGCCTCGGCATTCAAGCGGCGGTCGTTGGTCAAGTCGTTCTTCAGTGCCTCAAGCGAGACTTCATCCGTGGCCCTCACCAGTATCGAACTCAACGCCGTCGTGCGGTTTTGATCGGACGAAAGTTGATTCAAATCGCAAAACATTTCACTATTAGCGGCCGACTTTCCGCCGTCCATCACGCCCACCACCTCCCAGGCCCCGCGTCCGAAATCGATCTTCTGCCCCAGCGCCGCCATCGGATAGCGCTCGCTCAAGCCCCGGCCCACCACCACCTCGCGCCGTCCAGGTTGAAACTTCCTGCCGGCTGTTATCTTCAGGTTCTCCCGCAGATCCCAACCCGCCGGTTGAATGCCGCGCACGCTGATGTTGATACCGCCCGGCGCCGTCGGCCCTTCCAACACCACCACCGTCACTAATTCCAAAGAGACGAGCGGCTCGCCCGCAACATTCTTGGCGATCCCCGGTTTCGTCTTCACAATCTGAAAATCCTCTGGCGACCGGCTGGAGTTTAACTCCGCCGTAGCGCCTTTGCGCATAATCAACAATTGCAGAGGATGCCCGGTGGACGTCAGCGAAGTTTCCAAGCCGTTTACTAGTGCTGATGTTGCCAACAACACCGCCACGGTTAGGGCGATCCCTAAGGCCGTCATCAACGTTGTCGTCTTGCGCGCCGTCAGATTGCGCCAGTTGTAAGAGAACGGGATCGCCATACTATTCCGTCACCCGCATCGCATCGATGATGGAGCGCCGCGAAGCCATCCACGCCGGCACAGCGGAACTCACCAGTCCAATCGCGACTGCAATTAGTAGCGACACCCCAATCAGCCAGGGCGGCGTGCGCATCCGGCTCATATCGGCAAAGGTCGAGGGCGTATTGCGCAAGGCCGATACCAGAAACACCGTTAGCGTCAACCCTACCGCCCCGCCCAGCAATGAGATGATGACGCTCTCGCCCATCAACAGCGAGAAAATCTTCCCGTTCGTAAAGCCCAGCGTCTTTAGAATCCCCACTTCCTTCACACGTTCCCGCACCGCCATCGCCATGGTGTTTCCGCTTACTAGCAGTACCGTGAATGTGATCGCCGAAAAAATTGCAAACAAAAACGCCTTCACGTTCCCTAAAAACGCCAGGAACGAAAGTTCAAAGGCGCGCTCCGTCTCCGTCTTGGTTTGCACCGGCGCATTCCGGAACATCGCATCCACTTCCTGCGAGATGCGCGTGGAATCGTCGGGGTTCGCCATCCGGATCACAAAAGTCCCCACGGAATCCATGAGCCCTTTGCTTAAGCTTTGGTTGAGATAGGCGTAATGAAAATACATCGCTTCGTTATCTCGGTCGGAGTCGTAAATGGCCCGCACTGTTAAATCCAGCGTCACCGGAAAGATATCCCCTACTACCTGGATCTTCGAGCCCAGCTGGAATCCGTGCGTATTGGCCAGCTTCCGGCCCACCACACAGGAAGTCCGCTCGCTCACAAAAGCCTGGTACTGATCGTCCGCTATCTTGTACTCGGGATAAATGCGGCGCAATTTGCTGGGTTCCACCGCAAAACGCGGGAAGAAGTTCTTCGTGTCCCGGTTATCCTTATAGGTGCCGCCGAACCACTGGAAGATCGTCACCTCGTCCACACCCTTCACCTGCGCAATCCGCGCTTGGTAGGACGCCGGCAGCGGATTCGCCAACGACACCCGGTTCCTTGTAATCAACCGGTAAGCTTGGTCCGCGCTGGACGGCTCCAGATAGAACATGTTGTAAATCGACAGCAAGAAGCCCAATAAGCACAGCGATGCCGCAATACTTCCTAGCGTCAAGAACGTCCTGCGCTTGTTACGCCAGGTATTTTTCAGAATCAAGGGCAAATGGTTAAACATGAAGCCTCTCGGGATTGTTTTTGGGAACGCCCTTTAGGATGGCAAAGAAACTGCGAAAGTGCAAGCCTTCCCGTCCCATTTCGTTGTCATAAACTAAACTGGTTTCATGGCCTTGGTTGCACACCTTGTCGAATCTCGCGAGGCCCCCCTCCCTAACGAGCCCCTTCGCCGACTCAGTGTCGACGAGTACCACGAACTCATCCGCCTTGGCTTCTTTGATGCCAATTCCCACGTGGAACTCCTTGACGGCTACATCGTCAACAAAATGTCCAAGAATCCACCTCATAGGTCCACCAAGCGCCGCGTCTTCCGTTGGTTGGCGGCCAATTGCCCTCCCGGTTGTTTCGCGGCCTCCGAAGACCCCATTACGCTTCCGCGGAGTGAGCCGGAACCGGACGCCATGTTGGTCCGTGGGCCCGAATCCTCTTTTGAGCAGCGGCACCCGCGCGCCGACGAGATCCTCCTCGTCGTTGAAGTCGCCTCTACGTCTCTCGATCGGGACCAGCGATGGAAAGCTGAAATCTACGCCCGCGCCGGCATCCCCCATTACTGGATCGTCAACATCCCCGAACGCGCTATCGAAATCTTCTCCTTACCCATCGACGGCCGCTACACCTCCCTGCAGCGCCTCAGCGGTCCCGAAACACTCGAAGTTCCCGTGGGCAAATTTCGCCTGCCCGTCTCGGTGTTGGACTTCCTAGGCCCCCAACCCGAATATGGCCCCCAACCCGAATAATCCTCCCGCCTGAATCCCCCTCCGCTCCCCCCGCGTCTGTTAGCTTGGGAGCTTCGGCTTCCTTCGCGTCCTCATGTTCACCCGCCGCCAAGCCCTCGCCTTGACGGGCAGTCTCGCCGCTGCCCGCGCCCAGGAATCCCCCACGATCCGCGTCGATGTCCGTCTCATCCGCGTCTTGGCCAATGTTAAGAACGAATTCGGCGCCCTGATCGGCGGCCTCGATAAAGAGGATTTCCACATCACCGATAACGCGGTCCCGCAGCAAATAGCCGTTTTTGAGCGCTCTACGCAACAGCCCTTACGCGTCTCTCTTCTACTGGATATCTCCGCCAGTGTCATCAAAGAGCTCAAATACGAGACGGATGCCGCTATCCGTTTCGCCCGTACCTTGATCAACGAGGGCAATGAAGACGATTCCATTGCTCTCATCACCTTTAACCATGCCGTCGACCTCGTCGCCAGCTTTACGCGCCGTCTCCCTCGCCTCGAGAACGCCCTGAAAAACCTCCAACCGGGCGCGGGTACCTCGCTCTATGACGCCATTTATCTCGCCGGGGAAGAGCTGGAAGGCCGCGACGGCCGCAAAGTGATCATTCTCGTTACCGACGGCGGCGATACAGCCAGTTACAAAAAGTTCCCCGACGCACTCATGGCCGCCCAGCGTGCGCAAGCAGCCATTTATCCTATCTTAGTAACTCCGGTCCTGAATGATCCCGGCCGCAACGTCGGCGGTGAGAACGCGCTCCAGTTGATGGCCGAACGCACCGGCGGCCGCGTTCTCCTACCCGGCGGTTTCGAGCGCCTCACGGAAAGCTTCACGGAAATCCTTCGCGAACTCCGCACCCAATACCTCCTTGGCTTCTACCCGCGTGGCGTTGAGGGAGCGAAGGAAAAGTTTCATCGGCTTCAGGTCGGCGTAAAGCGGCCCGGTTTGCGCGTCCAAGCGCGCACTGGCTACTATGAGGAGACGCTCTAGTCGTTCATGCCGAAAACGAAAAAATCCAAAGCGCCGCTCGAAACCAAGGCCGAGTCCCTGTACTGGAAAGAACTGGCTCGCAATAAGACGGGCGTTACCCTGCGCCTGCACGATCTCGAACGCCTCAGCGGCCGCGCTCTTTTCGCCACAGAAGAATCCATTGCCATCGAAACCCCCGAGGGTGAAACCCGCCTCGTGCCCCGCGAAGACGTCGCCTATCTTGAGGAGTCCGCCTAAACGCCCATGAGCAGCTTTGTCGAAACCGCCGCGGCCATCGCCCGTGAGGCCGCCGCCATCATTGAGGATCTCCGCCTTCGCTCCATTGGCTATGAGATCAAGGGGGAATCCGACCTCGTCACCGCCGCCGACCGCGCCTCTGAGCTGCACATCGTCTCCCGTCTTCGTGCCGCTTTTCCCACGCACGGCATTGTCGCCGAAGAAGGCAACAACGAAGAAATGCGCAGTGAATACTGCTGGTATGTCGATCCTTTGGACGGTACAACTAACTTCGCCCATGGTTACCCGGTCTATAACACCACCCTCGGCCTCGAAAAGCATGGCGAAATCGTGGCGGGCGTCGTGTACGACTTCACGCGCAATGAAATGTTCACCGCCGAAAAAGGCGCGGGCGCTTACCTGAACGGAGAACGCCTCTCCGTCTCCAAGGCCGATCGCATCGAGGATGGCCTTTTCTCCACCGGCTTTCCCAGCCGCCGCCGCCATCACAACATCAACATTCACTTCTATTACCAGCTTGCGATGATCTCCCACGGAGTGCGCCGGGGCGGTTCCGCCGCCATCGACCTTGCCTATGTTGCCTCCGGACGCCTCGACGCCTTTTGGGAATTCGGCCTCAACCCCTGGGATCTGGCCGCCGGGAAATTGCTGGTCGAGGAGGCCGGCGGTCTCGTTACCGACATGCACGGCGCCCCCCATGTCATGAGCTCCCGGCATATCCTCGCGGCGGCTCACGGCCTCCAGGCTTCTACCCTCAAGCTGTTTGAGGAAATTTTTGCCGGCCAAGCCCCGTATGCCCTTCCCGAAGTTACCAGTTACTCGCGCGTCTAAATTGCCTAAAGTGATAATCGACTTGCAATAAGTCGCGGCCCTTCCTTGCTATCTTGGGCAAATGCCGAGCACGCGCGCCTACGCCGCCCATACCGAAACCTCTCCTCTTGCCGCTCACACGATTGAACGCCGCGAGCCCACCCCCGCCGACGTTCACATTGAAATCCTCTACTGTGGCGTTTGCCACTCTGACCTCCACCAAGCCCGCAACGAGTGGAAGGATATGATGCCCACTCGGTACCCCTGCGTCCCCGGGCACGAAATTGTCGGCCGCGTCGTCAAAGTTGGCTCGGCCGTTACCAAATTCCAGCCCGGCGATCTGGCCGCCGTGGGTTGCCTCGTCGATTCCTGCGGAGAATGTCCCGCTTGCACTGCCGATGAGGAGGTCTATTGCGCGAAGGGTTCAACTTTCACCTACAACAGTCCGGACCGCCATTCCCGCGCTTACACCTTTGGCGGCTACTCGGAAGCGATCGTGGTGGACCACCGCTTCGTCCTTAAAGTCCCGGCCAATCTGGATCTCGCCGCCGCCGCGCCCCTGCTTTGCGCCGGCATCACCACCTACTCGCCCCTCCGCCACTGGAAAGTTGCCCCCGGCCAGAAAGTCGGCGTCGTCGGCCTCGGCGGCCTCGGCCACATGGCCGTCAAGTTTGCCAAAGCCTTTGGTGCCGAAGTCGTCCTCTTCACCACTTCCCCCAACAAGATCGAAGACGGTCTCCGCCTCGGCGCCTCCCAGGTCGTCGTCAGCAAAGATCCCGCCCAGATGGCCCCCCATGCTTTTTCCTTCGATTTCATCCTCGATTGCGTTTCTGCCGAGCACGACGTCAACGCCTACATCTCCCTGCTCAAGCGCAATGGCACCATCTGCATGGTGGGCGCCCCCGCCACGCCTCTGCCGGTCGGCGTCTTTGGCCTCATCTTTGGCCGCAAGTCCTTCGCCGGCTCCCTAATCGGAGGCCTTGCCGAAACCCAGGAAATGCTTGATTTCTGCGGACAACACAACATCACCTCCGAAATCGAACTCATCCCGATCCAGAAAATCAACGAAGCCTATGACCGCCTCTTGAAGAGCGACGTCAAGTACCGTTTCGTCATCGACATGGCTTCAATCCAGCAATAACCGCTTGTCTTCGTGCGCCCAAACGCCGCTGGGCCGGTTCTTCCAGTCCAGCGGCCACCACGTTCATTACGCACTGGGCGCGGACTTCTACTCCGCCGCTCAATCTCTTGCTGCGGACTGGCCTCTCGCCGCTCGTGCCTGCTGCGCCTGGAGCCGCCATTTCTTCGTCCTCTATAACGAAGCCTGGACCGCTCACCTACCCGCTTCCCGCTGGGATTCCGATGGCGGAGCCGAGATCCAGGACGCCGACTCCCTCGCCCACTCCTTGCCCGAAACCGGCCCGGCCTTGCCGCCTTGGCTGGATTTCTTCCTCGCTGGCGATTGGCAGGCCGCCGCCGCGGCACCGCCCCCAGACCCTCTTCCTCCCGCATTTCAGCCGCTCTTGAAAATCCTCATCCGCCTCCCTCGCCCCACCTAGACCCGTACTCTACCGCCTTCCGCTTCGACGCTGCCGCAAACTCCTCAAAGGCCCGCTGCAAATCGGGAATCGCCCCCTCAATCGTCGGCGCCAGCCACCCATCAAAGAATCATCCCTAGAGGCATGCCGCCTTCCCACATCATCCTCTCCGGCGCTTCGAACTTGCTCAACTTGGTCATCGGATACATCCATCGGGGGCCCTCGAGAATCCGCGGGGCGCGCCACGAGGCCTTCAGGTTACCCCCCCCCACCTACCCCTCCAGCGCCGCCGTGATGTCCATCGTGAATGCCGTCATCGCTCCATCCACCGGAATCACCGCCCCACTCAAGTAGCTGGCCGCCGGCATTGCCGCAAACGCCACCACCGCCGCGATCTCTCGGGCCTCCCCCATCCTCCCCATCGGTGTCCGCTCTTGAATGACTCTCACCGCCGACGCGCTTTCCTGTATCCGCTCCGTCAACGGCGTCTTGATCCACCCCGGCGCCACGGTATTCACCCGAATATTCGCGCCTGCCCACTCCACCGCGAAGTACTTCGCCAAATGTCCCAAGGCGGCCTTCGTCGCCGAATATGCCGATCCCGACCCGACACTCTGCAATCCCGCCACGCTTCCAATGTGAATCACGCTGGCGCCACTCGTGCGTCGCGCGCCCGCCGCTGCGAGCCTGGGATACAGCAGCCGCGAAAGGTCCCATACGCTCGATAAGTTCACGTCGATGATCCGCTGGTACTCGGCGAACGAATAATCCTTGGTGTACTTCCGGATGTTGATCCCCGCGTTGTTTACCAGCACATCCACCGCGTCGAAGCCATCCCCTAACCGCGCGATCAGCTCCGCCCGTCCCGCCTCGCTCGCCAAATCGCATTCCACCTGTGTCAGCCCGTCTAGTGCAGTCCCGCTCCGCAGGTCCGCGCTCAGCACGGTCGCCCCCAACTCCAGAAACTCCTCCACGATCGCGCGCCCAATCCCACGCCCGCCCCCAGTTACTACCGCCTTATACCCGTCCAGCCGCCAACGTACGCTCATAGTCTCCTCACCTTCGGCTGCGTAATCAGGTACACCGCGCTCAATACCACCAGCAGAATCCCGTTAGCCGCCACCACCTGCGGCGCCCCAAATCCTTCAATCAACTTTCCCGACGCGAAGCTCCCAAACGGCATTCCGCCCCGAAACGCCACGTTATATACGCTCATCACGCGCCCCCGCATCGAGTCTTCCGTCAACAACTGCACCAGCGAGCTCACCAGCCCAAAGCACGCAATCAGCGCCGCCCCGCCCAGAAACAAAAACACGCAGCTCAGGATGAAATTCGTCGACAGCGCAAAACCCAGCGTAAACACGCCCAATGCCGCAATGGTGATCAATGCAATCAGCCCTTTGCGCGGATGCCTGCTGGTTGAGGCCACAAACAGCCCCCCCAGTACACTGCCTACTCCCGACACCACCAGCAGCGTCGAAAACCCCTCGCTTCCCCCTTGCAGCACGTCTTTGGCGAACACCGGTAAGAAGGTCATCACCGGTATCCCCAGCATCGTCATTAAAAACGCCAGCCCCACCAGCGCCAACATTTCATTGCGCCCCCCAATAAAGCGAATCCCCACCTGCATCGATTCCAGCACCGGTTCCTTGGCGTTCGTGGCCGCTGGCGGCCGGGGCTGCAACTTCAGCAGCGTCACAATCACCGCCACAAAGCTCAGCGCATTTAAGCCGAAGCACCATACCGCCCCCAGCTTGGCCAACGCCAGCCCCCCCAGCGTCGGCCCGATTATGCGCGCCACGTTGAACTGGATTGAGTTCATCGCAATCGCGTTCTGCAGGTCTTCCTTTTTCACCAGCGCCGGAATCAGCGCCTGGTAAGCCGGCCCGCCAAACGCTTGTGCCGTTCCTGTCACAAAGCTCAGGCAAAGGATTTCCCATACATGCACGCCACCCATGGCGAAGCGCAGCGCCAGTGCCACCGCGCACAGCATCTGCACCAACTGCGATACCACCAACACCTTCCGCCGGTCTTTCCGGTCCGCCACCACCCCGCCCAGGATCGAAAAGAGAAAGATCGGGATTTCCCCCAAGAATGCGTCCAGCCCCAGGTAATACGGGTTGCCCGTCAGCTCGTAGACCAGCCAGCTCTGGGCCAGCTTCTGCATCCACGTGCCGATAGACGAAATACAGGCACCCAGCCACATCAGCCGGAATTCGGGGTATTCGAATGCTTTAAAGATTTCTCGTTTCAACGGGCGCGGCGTTTACGGAAGCGGCTTCTCGCGTTGGATCAGATGGCACAGATTGCCGTCGCAATCTTCAAAGAAGGCCAGCCGGTTCCCTTGATTCTCAAACGGCTCGCCTACGAACTTCACGTTCTTCGCCTTCAGCACCTCATAGGCGGCGTCGAAGTCGTCAATGGCAATGGCCAGGTGCCGAATGCCCGGCGTCTTCATGGCCGCGGGCAACGCCTCGCCCTCGCTGGGTATGATCTCCAGCATCGATCCGTTCTGCGCCCGCACAAAATAGTTGCCGGCGTATTCAAAGTTGATGTGAAATTCGAGGTGCTCCACATACCAGTCGGCTAGCCTCTTCGGATTTGGTGTCGCAATCGCAGTGTGTTCAAGACCTTGGAACATAAGAAGCTCCAAGTTTAACAACAGCGCCGCGTCAGGTCGGCCTTAAAACACCGTAAAGCAGAACACCGCGTTGGACCCGCTCGGCGATAGGCAATACTCGCCTTGAAACATAGTCTCCTGCACTTCCAGCTTGTATAGTCCTGTCCGCAACAGGTCCAGCGACATGCGCATGGCCTTGGGGCTGTTTTTGCCCGGCCGCCCCGGAATCAACAACTCCCTGCGTCCGCTCTTGCTTTCCATCTTGTATAGCGCCATCTGCTGTACGTTGAGCTTGTCCACCTTGACGATGAAGGTCGGCTCAATTAAGGGCGTCCGGGCTGCCGCAGCCGCTCCGTCCACAACGTAAAGCGTATCGTCCTTCTTCTTTTCCTCTCGTGCCTGCCCGGCGTCGGTTGCAATTAGCTTGTTCGCGTGCCGAATATAAGGCAAATCGGTTTTTTCGGGCACCGGCCCGTCGTATTTCGTCTGGCCCAGCGCGCAGGCCGCCCAACACACCATCCAGAGAGTGGTTCTCACGATTCCGATTCTATCCTTTCGCCTTTTCGCCTAGGGTTCCCTACTGATTCCTGCCCGAAAAGCGTCTGCACATATAAAGACGCCGCCTCCCGCGCCGATGGATTCACTAAAGAGTAGTAATCCATGGCGCGAGCGTTGCGTTTTTACGATCTCCTGAACCGCCTCTCCTTCGCGCCTTCCTTTCGCGCCAAGGTGGTCCTCTCCGTTCTCGTCTGCGTTTTGCTGCCCATCGGCGCGATGGAAACCTACTTCATCGTCTTCTCCGGCCTCCAAGGCAGAGAACTGGAGCGCGCCATTCTCGTGGGCTGCCTGGCTGCCGGCGCCGCCGCCACTTTAGCCTACTGGGCTCTTTCAACCATCCTCCGCCCCATCGCTTATGCTTCGCGCCAGTTGAATAAATACTTGATAGACCGTACTCTCCCCAGTCTCCCCACCCACTACAAGGACGAGGTCGGCAGCCTCATGTCCAACATCAACTACCTCACCCATACCCTCCACGACCTCCTCGAAAACCAAAACGAAAACGCCACCTTCGACCACCTCACCGGCATCTATAACCGCCGCGCCAGCGAAAAGCGCTTAAAGGACGCCATCGAACTGGCTCGCATCCGCCAGGACGCCCTCAGTTTCGCCATCATGGACCTGGACCACTTCAAACGCATCAACGACACTTACGGCCACGATTTCGGCGATGTGGTTCTCCGCCAGGTCGGCGATATGCTCCGCACCAATGTCCGCCGCACGGATTGGGTGGGCCGCTGGGGCGGCGACGAATTCGTCATCGCCGTCCAGGGCGGGGAAGCCGAAGCCATGGCCCTGCTGTCTCGCATCTGTGACGTCACCCGCCGCGCCTCCATCGCCGCGCCCGACAAATCCCCGCACCGCATTAGCTTTAGCGTCGGTGTCTGCGAGTGGAACTCGGAACTCGACGCGCGCGGCCTCTACACCAAGGCCGATCAGGCCCTCTACTCCGCCAAGCGCCTCGGCCGCGACCAGGTCCAGATGTGGAGCGAGCTAGTCGTCGCCTAGCGAGCACCCTTTCTTGGGGCCTCTGATTTGATAAATTAGCGGCATCTCCATGAAGCGCCGCAATCTCCTTCCTTACGTACTCGGTACCTCCGCCGCCCTCGCCCAGCAAGCCTCCCAGCCCAAACGCCCCGATCGCTTTAACCAACCCACCGGCTATAAGGACACCCCCGTCCTTCCCTACCAGCGCTGGAAAGTCCACGACATCGACCGCCCCAAGCCCGCCGTCGTTACTCCCGCCGCCGTCCTTGGTCAGCCTCCCTCCGACGCCGTCGTCCTCTTCGACGGTAAGAACACTTCACAGTGGACCTTCCGCGGCAAGCGCAATCAGCCCCCCATGTCCTGGAAGCTCGTCGACGGCTGCATGGAAGTTACCCCCGGCGCCGGCGACGCCGTCACCAAAGAAGCCTTCGGCGACGCCCAATATCACCTGGAATGGAGCGCCCCCACGGAAATCTCCGGCGACTCCCAGTGGCGCGCCAACTCCGGCGTCCTCATCATGGGTCAGTATGAGTTCCAGGTTCTCGATAGCTTCAATAACCCCACTTACGCCGACGGCCAGGCGGGCGCCATTTACGGCCAGTGGCCACCCCTCGTCAACGCCGTCCGCAAGCCCGGTGAATGGAATGTCTACGACATCGTCTTCGAGGCCCCTGTTTTCAAGGGCGAAGACTTAGTCAAACCCGCCTACGCGACGGTTTTCCTGAATAACATCCTCGTCCACAACCGCAAAGAAATCGTCGGCCGCATGGCCCACCGCGTCGTTGGCACTTACAAAGCCCACGCCCCCGAGTTACCCCTCGCCCTCCAGGACCACGATGTCCCCGTCCGCTACCGCAACATCTGGGCCCGCCGCCTCAAACCCTACGACGCCGCCTAAATCAGGCCGTCGTACACATCCGCCAAGCTAAGTTCTTTCCCCAACGCCCGCACGGGAATCTTGGCCGCCCGGCTCGTGTACTTCTTCCGCACCCATCGCCCCCGCCCATCCTTCAACCAATGGTGCACTTCCACCTTGGCGGGCTCCATCGCCAGATACTCGTCAAACGACGCGATATTCTGATAAATCGCAAACTTACTCGATAAGTCGTAATCCCTGGTCGACGGGCTCAAGACCTCGACAATCAGCCGCGGATTCGTCAACATCCGCCGGTTCCTCTCATGGAATTGCATCTTCCCGCACACCAGCACCACATCCGGGTAAAGAAACGTCTCCTTATCGCTCACCCAGACCGCCATTTCGCTGCTCAGCGTCCGGCAGTTCATTCCTTTGGCCAAGTTCCGCAATTCCCCGGCCATACTCGCAATCCCCTCGGCATGCTCGGCGCTTCCCCCCGCCATCCCATACACCACGCCCGCATGAAACTCATGCCTCTCGGGGCTGAGCTTTTCCCATTCGAGAAATTCCTCCAGCTCAAACTTCGGAAGCTGCAATCGCGGTACTCGTGCTGCCATGCCTCAATCTTAGCCCCGCTCCGTTCACACCCCGCCAAAATAAATTCGTTCCTGCCAACCCCCGCTTTCTCAACCACATAAATCCTTACGGAAGTGTCCAGACGTCGATCCTCTTCCCACTCCCTCTCTATCCTGGAATCGTCAAGCGGGCTCCCCACCAGCCCGCTATTTTCATTTGGAGAAAGATCATGCCCGATATTGAAGTTGCCAAGCCCCAGTCCACCGGCCCCCTTACCGTTGCCGGCAAGTTCGAGTCCTCAAAGAACGCCCTTACCCATGGCCTCACCGCCAGCAACATCGATCGTTTCCCGGAAGCCATTCGCGAAGAGTTCCGTGCTTTCCTCACGCAACAATACGCGGAATGGGCTCCCGCCACCCTCAACGAAAAAATATACGTCGAGCGCTACGCTTTCACCCAGTTCCAGCTTCTCCGCAGCCAGTCTCTTTTGGCCCTGGCGCAGGAAAACTTCCTCGCCCAACCCGACAACGAAGCGCTCGAAAAGAAGCTCGCCCGCATCGCCCGTCACGTGAAATCCCTCGAGCGCTCCGCCAAGGAAGCTTTAAAGGAACTCCGTACCTTCATCGCCGATCGCATGATGACCGTCGAAACCAACGCCCACATCTGGGAACGTTACGGCGATTCCATTCACATCCCTACCGTCTTCCCGCACCACCTCGTCGTGGACTCGAAGTCCATGAAACGCGATCCCCAAAAGACGGCACTTCGTTTTGCCGTTCAGGAAATTGCCCGCAAAACGCCGCTTGTCCCTAGCGCTTCGCCGTCACCTGTTGCGCCGTAAACTCGGCATACGGCCCCTTGAAATCCTCGATTTTGCCCTCGGCTACGCTCCAAATGCGCGTGGCCGATTCGTCCAGCAGGTCTTCGTCGTGCGTCACGAATAAAACGGTGCCTTCGTATTTCTGAATGGCCGAGTTCAACGCGTTGATGCTCTCCAGGTCCAAGTGGTTCGTCGGTTCGTCAAAGACCAGAATATTCGGCTTCTGCAGCATCAGCCGGCAAAAGATCAGTCGCGCCGCCTCGCCGCCGCTCAACGCCTTCGTGGGCTTGGCGCCGTCTTCGCCCGAAAACAGCATCTGCCCCAGCAGTCCGCGCAGCTCTTCGCTGCCCGCTTGCGGGTCCCATTGGTGCAGCCATTCCATGCACGTCATCCCGTGCTCGATCGTCTCGCTATGATCCTGCGCGAAGTAGCCCACGCTCGCTTCGTGCCCCCAGATCACACTTCCGCCATCGATTTCAAACTGGTCCTCGCCATGCGCCGCCACCAGCGGCGCGTTCTTGAGCAAACTCTTCAGCAGCGTAGTCTTACCGGCGCCGTTGCGGCCCATGATCGCGATCTTTTCCCCGCGCGTCACAATGGCTTCGAAATTTTCAAATACCTGCAAGTCGCCGTAGCTCTTGGACAAACCTTTGAATTCCAGCGGCGTCCTGCCGCTGGGGCGCTTCAGCTGAAAGCGGATGAAGGGCCTCTGGATATTGCTCCGAGCGAGGTCTCCCGATTGCAGCCGCTCGACTTCTTTTTTCCGCGACGTCGTCTGCGCGCTGCGCGTGCCGGCCGCAAAGCGCGCGATAAATTCGTTCAATTGCGCGATCTTCTTGGCCCGCTCGGCGTTCTCAGACTCGATCCGCGACCGGATCTGCGTCTTAGCCAGCAACATGTCGTCGTAGCCGCCCGTGTAAGTAATGATCGTGTTGTAGTCGATATCCGCCGTATGCGTGCAAACGTTATTCAGGAAGTGCCGGTCGTGCGAAATCGTAATCAACACGCCTTCAAACTTCGTCAGATACTCCTCAAGCCAATGCACGCTGTCCAAGTCTAAATGGTTTGTCGGTTCGTCCAATAGCAGCGCCACGGGGTTGCCGAACAAGGCTTGCGCCAGCAGCACGCGCACCTTTTGTCCGCCTTGCAGCTCTCCCATCTTGCGCTCGTGCAGCTCGCTGGAAATCCCTAGCCCGTCCAGCAAAATGGCCGCGTCGGATTCGGCCTCGTAGCCACCCTCCTCGCCCACAATGCCCTCGAGCTCGCCCAGCCGCATCCCATCGTCGTCCGTCAGCGCGGAAGGGTCTTTTTCGTATAGAGCATCCCGTTCCGTCAGCGCCGCCCACAGCACCTTGTTGCCCATGATCACCGTATCGATCACCCGATACGCGTCAAACGCAAATTGGTCCTGCCGCAGAATGCCCAGCTTCGCCGGGCGCGACACGCTGCCCTTCGTCGGCTCTTCGTCGCCGGTCAAAATCTTCAGAAACGTCGACTTGCCCGCGCCATTGGGCCCAGTCAAGCCGTAGCGCCGGCCGCTCAGGAACGCGGTCGTCACGTCTTCAAACAGAACTTTCGCGCCGTAGCGCATGGAGACAGAATTTACGGAGATCAAAGCTTTGGAGAGACCTCTAGTTTAGCGCGTATGATAAGCCTGATGCCGCAACCGCAAATCATCCCCGGCCTTCCCCCCGCCAACGATACCTACTCCCAAGCCACTATCCTCAATGGCCTCGTCTTCGTTTCCGGCCAGCTTGGCATCGATCCCGCCACCGGTCAGCTCGCCGGCCCCGACATGGCCTCCCAAACCCGCCAGGCCCTGCTCAACGTCGAACGCATCCTCGCCCACTGCGGCTCGTCATTAAATCAAGTCGCCCGCTGCAACCTCTACCTCACCGATTACAACCGCCTCGCCGAGGCCAACGCCGTCTATGCCGAGTTCTTCTCCACCCACAAACCCGCCAAAACCGGCATCGGCATCTCCCAGCTCTGGGCCGGCGCCCTCATCGAAATCGAAGTCATCGCGGCTCTCTAAAATGCTGTATAAGATAGGGCCATGCTCACCCGCCGCACCCTCCTCGCCTCGGCCGCAGCCACGGCCTTTGCCGCTCCCCTCAAGGCCCGCCTCCGCCCCGCCCTTTGCGCTTACTCCTTCCGCAACGAGCTCCAAAAGGGCGCCCTCAAGTACACCGACCTCATTCGCATCTCGGCCGAAAACGATCTCGACGGCGTCGACCTCACCGTCTACTGGTTCCCCAACACCACCAACGACTTCTTGATTCCCTTGAAGCGCGCCGCCTTCCAATCCGGCATCGAGATCTATTCCATCTCCATCCGCACCGTCTTAACGCAGCCCCCCGGCCCCACCCGCGAGAAGGCCGCCGCTGAGCTCAAAAGCTGGATCGACGTCGCCGCCAAACTCGGCGCCGGCCACATCCGCGTCTTTGGCGGCGCTGTGCCCCAAGGCTCCACCGACGCCGACGCGGCGAGTTGGGTCGCCGAAATGCTCAAGCCCGCCAGCGACTACGCCGGCCAACACGGCATCGTCCTCGGTCTCGAGAATCACGGCGGCATCACCGACAAAGCCGAAGACATCGTCCGCATCGTCAAGCAGGTCAACAGCCCCTGGGTCGGCGTCAATCTCGATACCGCCAACTTCAAAACCCGCATCTACGAGCAAATCGAAATGATCGCCCCCCACGCCGTCAACGTCCAGGTCAAGGCCATGGTCAAAGACGAAAACGGCCCCGCGCCTTCCGACTGGGACCGTGTCGCCAAGATGTTGGTCAAGAACCACTACCGCGGCTACCTCGCCCTCGAATACGAAGAAAAGGCGGACGCCCTCACCTCTACGCCCCCTCTCTTCAAGAAACTCCGTGAAGTCTGCGCCCGCTACTCCGCCTAATCCACCAATCGGGCCGTCAGCACTAATACGATTGCTCCATCCTTGGCGGAAGCATTCGCTTTGCCGATCACGGTCGCCTGTCCCGGCTTTAAGTCAACGGCGGTGAAAATGTTGATGTCGCGGAAAGCGTACTGTTCTGGGGCGGTAACGTAAGGGATGCGCGCAACATAGCGCAACTCGTCGCATTGAATCACCAGGCCCTTAATCTTTACCGTGGCTTGAAACTGATAGGTGGCCGTGGATCTGTCCGGCGTGTCCGGCCATTGCAGCATACCCAGCGTTTGCACTTTTTCGCCGTTCCGGATGCGGATGACTTGCGACTCAATGGAGCGGAAAGAAGTCAGGTTCGTCACCTGCTTCAATTGCTGCACTACCGCTTGCATGCCTGCGGGAACGCTGTTCTCGCTGCCTTCCGCCTTAGCATAGAGCACCTGCAGCACCAACTCGAAGTTGCGATTGGCCGGCCCGCTGATGCCGGCCTCAAGCGGCTTGGGTTTGTAGAATCGCAGGATCGCGCGTTCCACCTCGATCACGTCCTGCTCCCGGCCAGTTATGACCACCAGTCCCACGGAGGGCTCCACATTAATGCGGTGCACCCGATGCGCGAACATCCCCGCAAGCTTCTGCATTTTTTCCCCGTCGTCGAGAATGAACTCAATGACGCGGGTAACAATTCGAGTCGAGTCGGCCGGCTTTTCAACTGGCGCATCCTGCGCGAACGCAGAGATAACGAATAGGGCAAGAATCAGGATCTTCATAGGCTCCAGTAAATGACCACCTTCGGGTCGGTTGAGCTGAGCTTCAGTTTGTCCCCTCCCGCCAGGGTCGCCTTCGGTCTGGCGATGCCCGAGCGGGAAGGGACGGGGACTACGGACTTCGAGAGAGCAAAATCGGGCGCCGGCACATGAAACTCCGGCATCTTCGGCAGTGGCACTTCCTCTGCCCGCGGCCACGCCAAGACCACCGCCGCCAGCATCGCCGCTGCAGCCAGGCAATAGCGAGTCACCGCGCGCATCCGCAGCGTCCGTCGCACACGCGGCCCCACCCGCGCCAGCGATTCCTCGGGCGGCGCTTCCGCCGCCAAATCTTTCAAAAGCAGGTCTAGCTCATCCATTGCCTTAGCTTCTCCTTGGCGCGATGGATCGAGGTGCGCACCGTCTCTTCACTCACTCCGAGAATCTCGCCCACCTCCCGCGTACTTAAGCCTTCCAGGTCCCGCAACACCAGGGCCGCCCGCTCTCCGGGCGCCAGCCGCGGAATCCACCGCGCCAACCTCGCCAGCCGGTCCTCCAGAATCAGCCACTCTTCCGGCCCGCGCTTCTGGCTAGCCAGATGAATCTCTTCCACATCCTTCTCCGGCCGCCGTCTCCGTATCTGGTCCAGGCACTGATTTACCGTCACGCGGTAAAGCCACGCGCCTGGCTGCTCCTGCTTCTCAAACTCGCCCAGGCGCGCATGCAATTTCAGAAAAACCTCTTGCGCAATGTCTTCGGCATCCGCCTGGGACCCCATCATCCGCCACGCAGTCCGGAAGACCAACCGCTTGTGGCGCTCCACCAAATCTTCGAAGGAAGGCGCGGCGCTCGCCGCCATGCCGCTTTCGAAGCTCAGTGTTAGGTCCAACATGCTCTGCTGTAAAGGAAACGGCGCCACCGCCCCATCCGTTTACAAAAAATCACGCGATAAACTCGAAACTCATGAGCGAAAAGCGGCTGCGTTCGGAATCCTGGTTCGACCGGCGGGAATACTATTCTTTCGCGCGCAAATCCACTTGGCGCGCCCAAGGCTGGACCGCCCAATCCACCGACGGAAAGCCCATCGTGGGCATCTGCAACACCGCCTCGGACCTCAACCCCTGCAATCGCCACCTCACCCAACTGGCCGAAGACGTCAAACGCGGCGTCTGGGCCTCCGGCGGCGTCCCGTGCGAATTCCCGGTCATCAGCCTGGGCGAGATGTTCCTGAAGCCCACCGCCATGCTCTTCCGCAATCTGATGAGCATGGACGTCGAAGAAATGATCCGCGGCAATCCCTTAGATTCCGTCGTCTTGCTCGGCGGCTGCGATAAGACGATCCCTGCGCTTTTGATGGGCGCCGCCAGCGCCGACATCCCCGCCCTCGTCGTCCCCGGCGGCCCTATGCTCAATGGCACCTGGCAAGGCCAGACGCTTGGTAGCGGCACGGACGGCCGCAAGATGTTCGACCTCTATCGCGAGAACAAACTCGACGAAGCCGACATGGAAGAGCTTGCTTGCGGCATCGCCCGCTCCGCCGGCCATTGCATGGTGATGGGCACCGCCAGTTCCATGGCCCTGGTGGCCGAGGCCCTGGGCATGACGCTTCCCGGCGCCGCCGCCTGGCCCGCCGTCGATGGCCGCCGTGCCGCCCTTGCCGAAGAAAGCGGCCGCCGCGCCGTGGCCATGGCCGTCCAAGGTCCGAAGCCCAGCGAAGTGCTGACGCGCGCCGCCTTTGAAAATGCGATCACGGCTCTCATGGCGGCGGGCGCTTCCACCAATGCCGTCGTGCATCTGCTCGCGATTGCCGGTCGCGTCGGCGTGCCCCTTACGCTTGACGACTTCGAAGAAATCTCCGCTCGCACGCCCCTCCTGGTCGACACCAAACCCCATGGCCGTTTCCTGATGGAAGACTTCGCTTACGCGGGCGGCGTCCCCGCGCTGCTCAAGATGCTCGGCGCCTCGATTCACAGTGCCGCGCGCACCGTCGCGGGGGAAACAATGGGCCAAGCCATCCATCGCTTTACACCTTGGGAGCAGCCGGTGATTCGTCCTCTCGGCTCCAATGGCGGCATCCAAGTCCTGCGTGGCAACCTCGCTCCCGATGGCGCATTGATCAAGACCAGCGCCGCCTCTCCCGCGCTGCTGTCTCATCGCGGCAAAGCGATCGTCTTTGAGTCCAAGGATGAGATGCTCACGCGCGTCAATGACGACTCCTTCCTGCCCGACGCCTCCGACGTCCTGGTCCTGCGCAACGCCGGTCCCCTCGGCGGGCCCGGCTTTCCCGAGTGGGGCCACATCCCCATGCCCAAGTCCCTGCTGGCCAAGGGCGTTCAGGACATGGTGCGCATCTCGGACGCTCGCATGTCCGGCACCAGCTTCGGTACGGTCGTTCTCCACATCAGCCCGGAGTCCGCACTCGGTGGTCCGCTGGCGGCGGTCGAGACCGGCGACGAAATCCGCCTCGACGTCCCCGCGCGCACGCTGACTCTCGGCGTGGGCGACGCGGCCATCGCTGCCCGTCTAGCCAAGCGGCCCGCCCTCCGGCCCAAGCCGGAACGCGGCTACGCCCGCCTCTTCTGGGACCACGTGGAGCAGGCCCACCTCGGTTGCGACTTCGGCTTCCTTAAGAAAGAGAAGGCGTGAAGCTTCGCCTGGCTCTGGCTTTGGCCTGGATCGCTCTCTTTCTGGTCGCCAATCGCGGCGCCTTCGAAGGCTATTTTTCCGACGACGACCTCGACAACCTCTCCTGGGCCACACGGGCCCGCCCCGAAGGCTTTTTCGGCGACTATGTCTCTCTCCGCTTCAGCGAAAACAATACCCGGGCGACGGGCGCGCTGTTTTATCACTTCGCCGGCCGCGCCTTTGGGCTCGATTTCAGCCGTTATGTGCCCATTCTTTTCACGATCCACCTGCTCAATACCTTTCTAATCGGCTGGCTGGCCTACCGCCGCGGCGCCGGGGAATGGGGCGCCTGGGCCGCCGCCTTCTTCTGGGGCTTTCACGCGGCGCTGCTCGAAGCCTGGTGGAAGCCCATGTATGTCTTTGACCTGCTCTGTGGCACCTTTTGCCTTATAACCTGGTTGCTCTACGGCACCCGCTGGTGGTGGGCCGGCATCGCCACCTTCCTCATCGCCTATCGTGCCAAGGAGGTCGCGATCTTCCTGCCCGTCGCTTTGGCCTTGGACAATTGGCGTCGGGTCTGGCTCTTTGCCGCCCTCAGCGCGAACTTCGGCCTCCAGGCCATGCTGGTCAACGCGGGCCGCAACAACGATTACACGCTTCGCTTTTCCTGGTCTTCCCTGGTCTTGACCCTGCCTTTCTACTTTTGGACGGTCGCCCTTAATAAATGGGGCGCGCTCCTGCTAGCCGCCTCCGCCTACTTTGCCCGCGAGCGCAAGATCTGGTTCGGTGTAGCCGGCACGCTGGCCATGATCCTGCCCCTGGTGTTTCTGCCCCGCCGCCTCTTCAGCGTCTATTGGTATGTCCCGCTAATCCCGGCCAGCCTGGGCCTGGCCTTCCTTTTCGCGCGTATGCCCCAAAGGGTCCTCTCGGCGGGCCTGGCCGCTTGGCTCGGCCTCAGCTTCCTGGTCCTGCGCGAAAAGCGCAAGACGGAACTCGCCCTCGCCCACGAGAACCGCGCCTATGTCGAGCAATTGAAGATCCTCTACGACGCGCGCCCCTTCCCCCCGCGCGTCTTCTATGAAGGCATCCCGCCGGGCTTGCGCGCCCACGGCATTCAAGGCGCTCTGCGCTTAATCAGCGGCCGCCCGGATGTAGAGATTCTGGACCAGGAACAGGAATCCGCCCGCCGCCAAGCCGCCGAGGAGGCTCTGGTGGCCCTGGTCTGGTTTCGGCCCACTCAAGCCCTAAGCGCCTTGCCGCACCGCTATCGGGAGACAAGGCTGGGTGAGCTGGATTTCAGCCAGCCCTCCAGCGCCTGGCAACTGCGCGACGGTTGGTTCCATCGCGAAGGCGGGTTCCGCTGGGCCGGAGAGCGCGCCGCTCTGCGTTTACTGGCGCCCGCTGCATCGCGCCGCCTCGAACTCCGCTTCAACGTCGGCCAGATCTTGATCGAGCGGCTGCGCCGGGTGAAGACCAGTGTCTTTGTCAACGGCGCTGCTCTCGCGCAACTGGAATTTGTCGAGGCGGGGACGCCTCTCCACACGCTAGCGCTCCCGTCGCCGCTTGAGGGCGAAGTGGAAGTGAGGCTCGAGTCCTCGCCCGGCCTGAAAGTCCAGGGCTATCCCGCGCCCCTGGGCATTGGCCTCATGCGAATCGCTCTGCTGCCCTAGGCCGCCCTATGTCACACTACGTCTACTTGGCCATCAAAGCGATCTTGATAGTGTTCCTCGCGCTGTACCCGGCTGGTGCCGCCACCTTGCTTTTCAACGGCAACACGCTGCACTATCGCGCGGAGGGCTCAGGGCGGCAATCGCTCCTTTTCATCCACGGCTGGAGCTGCAACCAGACTTTCTTTCTGCCTCAAATCGAGGAGTTCAAAAAAACCTACCGCGTAATCGCGATCGATCTGCCGGGCCATGGCCAGAGCGCGCCGCCCGCCGCTTTCAGCATCGAGGGCTTCGCGCGCGCCGTTGAGGCTGTGCGGCAAGCCGAAAAATTGAACGCGCCCATTCTGATCGGCCATTCTCTGGGCGCCGCCGTAGCGCGACAGCACGCGCGGCTCTTTCCCGGCGTAGCCAAAGCCTTGATCTTCCTGGACGGCGCGGTATTCCAATTGCCGCCCGACGAGGCGGGGCGTGAGCGCTGGAAACAGTCGATTGCCGGCTTGGCCAAAGGCTTTGGGCCGGGCCTCGAAAAAGCCATCCGCGAGCGAAATATCAGCGCTTTCCTCGCTAATCTCTATGCCGACGAAACGCCAACGGAGTTCCGCCTGATGGTGCTGGGGCAGGTGCTGCAAACCAAGCCGGAGACGGCGGAAGGAGCCATGGCCGCCTTGGCGGATTTGCGGCTGTGGAAAGAAGATTCCCTGCCTCAGCCGCTGCTCGCCTTGCGGGCCGGCCGGCAGGCGCCTCCCGGCGAAGAGGTCTACCTGCGCCAGCTGTTTCCGCAAATTCGATATAAGTTCATTCCGGGGGTCTCCCATTTTCTGCAATTGGAAAAGCCGGAGATCGTCAATCGCGAGATCGCGGAATTCATAAGGAGTTTGAAACCATGATGGGCTTATTGCTGAAGTGGGCGGTGAGTGCGGTGGCGCTTTACCTCGTGACGCAGGTCGTTCCGGGCGTAAGTGTCTCGGGTTGGCAGGCGGCGGCGATTGCCGCGCTGGTGATTGGCTTGGTCAATGCCACCCTGGGCAGTTTGTTGAAGCTATTAACGCTGCCGATCGGCTGCCTGACGCTGGGCGTCTCCGGCTTGATCATCAACGCGCTGATGTTTCTGCTCGCGGCGAATCTGGTTAACGGCTTTGCGGTCAGTGGCTTCCTCGCCGCCTTCCTGGGCTCGCTCGTTATGACCGGCGTGAATTGGGTGCTGGATATGGTGATCGGCGGAATGCTGAAGGGCGGGGAAGACAAGAAGTAACGCTGTTGCCTACCATTGCATCAAAAAGCCCGCCCAGGTGAGCCCGGCGCCGAAGCCGAGCACCAGAATGCGGTGCCCGTGCTGAAAAGAGCCTTGGTTCATGCCTTGCGCCAAGGCCAAGGGGATCGATGCGGCGACGGTATTGCCCACGGCATTGATGTTGGAAACCCAACGATCGCCCGCAATACCGCTGCGGTCGATCAAGGCCTGCATGATGCGCCGGTTGGCCTGATGCACAATCACCCAATCGACATCGCCGGCCGTAAGCTTGGCCTTTTCAATCAGGCTCGCAATCGCTATCGAGCCTTGCTCCACGGCGAAGCGGAAAAGGCTGCGCCCGTCCATGGCCACGCTTAGCTCCGTCTCGTTGTCGGTCAAGGCGGTGGGAGGCAGCGCGCTGCCGCCGCCGGGCACATGGAACATTTGCTTGCCCGCACCGTCCGAGCCCCAGAGCCAGCTCAAGATGCGGCTCTCGCAATTATCGGTGGTCTCCAGCACCATGGCGGCCGCGCCGTCGCCCATCAGGATGCGCGTGTTGCGGTCGCTCGCCTTCAAGTACTTGGTGGGCGTATCGCTGCAGACCAGCAGCACGCGTTTCGAAAAACCCATCGCCAGGAAGTTGATCGAGGTCAGAAAGCCAATGGCCGCGCCGCTGCAGGCCGCATTGATGTCGAAAGCGCCAATCGGAGGCAGTCCCAGTTCTTTGGCGATAGCGGGCGCCGTGGGGCAAAGCAGATATTGCGGCGTAAAGGTCGAACAGAGCAGCAAATCGGGCAGGGGCGCGGGATCGCAGGCCAAGGCGCGGCGCGAGGCCTCCACCGCCAAACTCAACGTAGTCTCTTCTCCCGTGGACTGGTGCCGCGTTTCAATTCCGCAACGGTCGAGGATCCATTGCTCCTCTACGCCTAGTTCACCGGCCAAGGTTTCATTCGTTAACACTTCGCTCGGCAACGAGGTGCCGCAACCGGCTATGCGGAAGCGGAAGTTCGCGAGTACTTCTTGCATGTAGAACCTTCAGGGTAGCGGATATTCCACGCTGATTTGCGTGAGCCCGTGGGCGGGCGCGGTTTCCCGCACTTTTCCGCCCTCCCGCAAGAGAGTTTCCAGATCGTGACGAGCGGCGTTTCCTTTGCCGATTTCCAGCAGAAATCCAACCATATGCCGCACCATGTGCTTTAAAAAACCGCTGCCCCGCACGCGGAAACGCATTTCGTCGTCTTGGCGCGTCCCTTCGCAGGAGAAGATGCGCCGCACCTTGGAACGGCCGAGAACATCGCTCTCGTCGGCCGAAGCAAACGGGCCAAAATCGTACTCCCCGACGAACGCCGCCGCTGCGCCGATCATCGCGTCTTCGTCGAGAGGATAGGGGTGATGAAGCACATAGCGGCGGATGAAGGGCGGGCAAACCTCCGGCCGATAGATCCGGTACTCGTAGGTTTTAGCGACGGCATCAAAGCGGGGATGGAAGCCAGCGGCGGCCTCGGCAACGTCGTTGATGCGGATGTCGCGCGGCAGCAACTGGTTCATCGCCTTTTTGAGATTGGCCGCGGGAATCGGATTGCGAAGGTCGAAGGCGGCGCAGACGTTTAAGGCATGCACCCCGGCATCGGTGCGCCCGCTGCCTTCCACCGCCACCGGCGCGGATTCGATCTCGGAGACCACACGCTCCAGTTCGCCTTCAATGGTGGGCAGCCCGGGTTGGATCTGCCAGCCGTGATAATCGGTGCCGTCGTAGGCCACCAGCACGCGGATGCGCCGCATGGCCACTAGCTCGGACGGCTGCCGGGTTTAGTGACGGGAAGGCCCTGGGCGCACAAGGGACAGGCCGCGGGATCGTAGGCTGTCACCTCCAGAGTGGCAAGCGCGATCCGAGCTACGCCCACGTCCGCCGCGCCGCCGCTACGGTCCACGATGGAAGCCGCCGCCACCACCTCGGCGCCCGCCGCCCGCAGCAGGCCCACCACCTCGCGCGTGCTGCCGCCGGTTGTGATGACGTCTTCGACGATCAGGACGCGTTCGCCCGGCTCAACGGCAAAGCCCCGGCGCAGCGTCATCTTGCCCTCGGGGTCCCGCTCGGTGAAGATAAAGCGAACTCCAAAGGCGCGCGCCACTTCGTGGCCTATGATCAGTCCGCCCATGGCGGGTGCGCAAACCAGGCCAACCGAGAGGCCGTTGAATTGCTCCCGGATTTCCCGCCCGAAGCGTTCTGCCAAGGCTGGATGTTGCAAAACTTTGGCGCATTGCAGATATTCGGGGCTGTGCAGCCCGCTGGTAAGACGAAAGTGACCCTGGAGATAAGCCCCGGTTTGTTCGAATGCGGACAGCGTGTCCCGCGTGCGGTCAGTCATTGGCTAATCAGCAGGATAGCAGCCCCAGCCTTCGAGCTAGAATCTATGAATCACCACCAAAGTAGAGGAACAAATGGCCTTGTTGCACCGTTTTCCTCTCAGTACCTAGTTGAGGACCAGAGGCCCGGAATCGAGCTATGAAAACTTTTCGCGAGAATGTCGCCTTGTTGAGCGTTGCGCTGCTGTGCAGCAGTGAGCTGGGATGGGCGCAGCAGCCAACTCCAGTGCCGCCCGCGCCTGCCACTATGGAACGGGTACGGCCGGAGCGGGGTGCGGGCGCCTTACCATCCGAGCCGGAGTTGAAGAGCAGCTTTGCGCGCAACACCTTTTGGTTGACGAAAAACTACCGGGAGAAACGCTTTCAGCCGGTCTACCTGGGCAATTCCAACCGCCTCGAAAGCCTGCTCCGCGCGGGCAAAATTTACCTTTCGCTGCAGGACACGATTGCTCTGGCCTTGGAAAATAACCTGGATATCGAACTCCAGCGCTACGGTCCGCAACTGGCGGAATACGATTTGCTGCGTGCCCAGGCCGGCGGCGTAATCCGCGGCGTGCAGACCCAGGTGCAGGCGGGTCCCAACTCGGCCGTGAACCTGGTGACGGGCGGCTTTGGCGGAGGTGGCGGCGGTCAAAATACCGGCGCGGGTACCGGCGGCAATACGGGCACAGTATTTCAAGTGACCGGCGCGGCGATTCCCGCTCTCGACCCGGTCTTTACCTCCAGCCTTTCGCGCGGGAAAAGTTCCAGCCCCCAGACGAACTCCTTCGTCACCGGTCTAACGGCGCTCGTGACCGAGTCCACGCAATTCAACGCGGGGGTTTCCCAGCAATTCCTAACGGGGACCGGCTATAACTTTAGCTACTCGTCCACCGCGGTGAGTTCCAACTCGCCGAACAACGACCTGAACCCCTTCACGCGCTCCAACCTGAACTTGCAGGTCACGCAGCGGCTGCTGCAGGGTTTCGGTACAGCGGTGAACAACCGCAACATTCGCGTGGCCCGGAACAACCAGAAGGTGAGCGACCTCGTTTTCAAACAACAGGTGATCACGACCGTAGGTTCAATCATCAACCTGTATTGGGACCTTGTATCTTTCAACGAAGACCTGCTGGTGAAGCGTAAGGCGCTCGAAACGGCCCAGAAGCTTTTTGAGGACAACAAGAAGCAGGTCGAGATTGGAACGCTGGCGCCGATTGAAATTATCCGCGCCGAGGCTGAGGTCGCGCGCACGCAGCAGGATCTAACGGTCAGCGAAACCCAACTCTTGCAGCAAGAAGCCATCATCAAGAATGCGCTGAGCCGCACCGGCATCGCGAGCCCGGCCGTGGCCGATGCGCGCATCATCCCGACGGACCAGATCCGCATTCCGCAATTGGAGTCGATTAATCTGCGCGAGTTAACGGATACGGCTTTGACCAAGCGGCCGGAAATCGAGCAGACGCAGATCAATATCCAGAACACCAAGATTGGCCTCGCGGGCGCCCGTAGTCAGCTTCTGCCTTCTCTGGACGCCTTTGCCAGCGCTACGAACAACGGTTTGGCCGGTGGCATCAATTCGATCCCCATCTCGCGTCCGCGGCAGGTGGATCCGTTTTTCGTAGGCGGCTACTTCGGCGCATTTGAGCAAATCCTGCGCCGCAACTTCCCCGATTACAACATCGGCTTCCAGCTAAACGTGCCCTTGCGCAACCGCGCCGCCCAGGCCGATATCGCCAACGACACGCTGCGCCTGCGGCAACAGGAATTGCAGGAACAGCGCCAGCTCAACAATGTACGGCTTGAGGTAACGAACGCCGTTATCGCGTTGCAACAGGCCCGGGCCCGGCACGATGCCGCGTTGAAGAGCCGCCGCCTGCAGGAACAGACGCTGGAAGCCGAGCAGAAGAAATACGCCTTGGGCAGTTCCACCATCTTCCTCGTCATCCAGGCCCAGCGCGATCTGGCCCAGGCGCAGGCGACGGAAGTGACGGCTCTGGCCAATTACAGCCGGGCCAAGAACGGGCTCGACCAGGCCACCGGTCAGGTTCTTGAAGTAAATCAGGTGAGCCTGGAAGAAGCCATCCGCGGCAGTGTGGCTCGTGGCCCGGCGGCGTTGCCGAATCCCTAGAGTCCGCAACCTCTACAGTAGAAGGATGGAGAATCTTGCGTCTTGAGGCTGGGCGTCGACTTTGGCACGACCCGCATCGTGGTGGCTTGGGTGGACCGCGGGAACTATCCGCTTGTCTCCTTTGACTGCGGCGACGGCTCGAGCCACGACTGGTTTCCGGCCCTCGCCGCCTTTGCTGTGGAATCCGATGGGCGGCGCGCTTATGGTTGGGAGGCTTGGACCCGGCAAACGGAGCCCGGATGGGCGAGCGTCCGGAGTCTGAAGCGCCTGCTGGGCGAGGTGGGCCCGCAGACGCCGGTGAGCGTCGGACCGCATCGTTTTGCCGCCATGGAGCTTTTTCAGGATCTGGCGCGCGCCCTGCGGGAGGCCATCGAGAAGCATTCGAACCTGGAATTAAAGGCGGGCGAACCGCTGGAGGTGATTCTAGGCGTGCCGGCCCATGCCAATTCCAATCAGCGCTTCGTTACCGCCGAGGCTTTTCGCCTGGCCGGTTTTCAGGTCCTGGCGATGTTAAACGAGCCGTCGGCGGCCGCCATCGAGTTTGGCCATCGCAATAAGCTCACTAAGGACAAGATTCTGGTCTACGACTTGGGCGGCGGCACCTTCGACGCCTCGCTGGTGGCAATGACGGAGAGTGAGCGCAGCGTCATCGCCAGCGAAGGCATTCCAACTCTGGGCGGCGACGAATTCGACCTGGTGCTGGCCGAGATGGCCCTTGAACAGATCGGGCGGGACTCGAGCGAGCTAAACCAGCAGCAATGGTTTTTGCTAGTGGAAGAATGCCGCGAAAAAAAAGAAGCGCTACACCCGAACACGCGCAAAATTGAAATCGATTTAGAACTGGTGGCCGGCGAAGGCGCGCTGGCGACGATTTCCGTGAACGACTTCTACGAGCGGGCTTGGCCGCTAGTGGCCGAAACCTTGTATGCCACGGACGATATGTTGAAGCTGCATGGCGGTATCGAGGGCGTAGAGGCGATTTATGTGACCGGGGGCGGCAGCGAACTTCCATTGGTCGCGCGGCTGTTGCGGGAGAAATACAACCGCAAGGTGAAGCGCAGCGCCTACATGCGCGCGGCGACGGCGATTGGCTTAGCCATTCACGCGGATCAAAAGTCCGGGTATACGCTCAAGGAGCGCTTTCACCAATACTTCGGCGTGTGGCGCGAGGCCGACGGGGGGGCTCGCGTGGTCTTCGATCCCATCTTTCTGAAAGGCACCGTGCTGCCGGGAGCGGGCGACGCCCCGATATCGGTAACGCGCCGCTACCGGCCCGTCCATAATGTCGGGCATTTCCGTTTTCTCGAATCGACGCGCGTATCCCCGGAAGGGCAACCCGAGGGTGAACTGACGTACTGGGACGATATTCACTTTCCCTTCGATCCGTTTCTCGAAAAAGACAAGAATCTGGACTCCATACCCGTCGGGCACAACGACCGAGCCTACCGCTGCGAACTGGAGGAGCGCTACGCGTGCGACTCCAATGGGAGCGTCAGCGTGGAGATCCGGAATCTGAGTTCGGGCCACGCCCGGCTCTACCCGCTAGCGCGCTGGGGCAAGCAGGAGCAGGCCTTGGCGGTGGACAGCGTCGCGAAAAAACGAAAGCCGAGAAAGGCCTCCAAAGCATGAATTGGCTTTTGCCTCTGACGCCGTTGGTGATTTACTTACACTGGTCGAAAGCAGTTAGTGAAACCTGGATTTTTATCTTGGCTTGCGCGGCGATTTTGCCGCTGGCGGGTTGGCTGGGGCACGCAACGGAGCATTTGGCCGCCAAGACGAATGAGAGCGTAGGCGGGCTTTTGAATGCGACCTTCGGCAACGCGGCCGAACTCATTATCGCCATCAGCGCGATGCGAGCCGGCTTGTACGACGTGGTGAAAGCGTCTCTAACGGGCTCGATTGTCGGCAACCTGCTTCTGGTGTTGGGCGCCTCTATATTGGCTGGGGGCTTGAAGTATCAGGAGCAAAAATTCAGCGCGAAGGCGGCGCGTTCTCAATCGACGCTATTGACGCTGGCGGCGATTTCGCTGGTGCTGCCTGCGGCGTTCCATTATTTGGCCTCGGGCATGCGCAACTCGGTGGCTGTGGAGCGCGACTTGAGCCTTGAGATCTCCATTCTGCTGCTGATTATCTACGGGCTGAGCCTCTTGTTCAGCCTCAAGACGCACAAGCACTACTTTGCCAGCGAGGCCGCCGAAGAGTCCCATGGGGCGGCGTGGAGCGCGGGCAAAGCCCTGACTATCCTGGCGGCGGCCACCGCCGCGATTGCGGTGGTAAGCGAAATTCTGGTGGCGAGCGTTGAACATGCCGCGGAGGCCTTCGGCATGTCCAGTATTTTCGTGGGCGTGATTGTCGTTGCCATTGTCGGCAATGCCGCCGAGCATTCGACGGCGATTGTCGTAGCGCGCAAGAACCGCATGGATTTGAGTTTGTCCATTGCGATCGGCTCCAGCCTGCAAATCGCCATGTTTGTGGGGCCCCTCTTGGTTGTTCTGAGCCATTTCATTGCGCCTCAGCCGATGGATTTGGTGTTCACCATGGCGGAGGTGCTGGCGGTGGCGGTGAGCGTATTCATCACCGGGCAGGTGGCCGACGATGGCGTGAGCCACTGGATGGAAGGCGTCCAATTATTGGGCGTGTACATCATGCTGGGGATCTTGTTCTATTTCTTGCCGGTGGCGGCCGCGGCGAAGCACTAAGTCAATCCAGCCGGGAGGAAAGAATCGCTTCGGCGTCGGGGCCGCGCCGGAGGATGGCCACGATTCCGAGAGGACGCCGCTCAGCATGATAGACGACTAGACAATTCTCGACGGGCCAGAACAATAGCGGATTTTCCGCCAGGAGTTGAAGTGCCTCGTCCAGCCGAAGCAACAACTTGCACGCGGCTCGCAGGCCCCCTTGCTTCCAATAGTATTCGTACAGGTGCGTCAGATCGCGCTGTGCAGAGGCCGAAAGCTGATAGCTGGCCATGAGCGCTAGGACTCGGCGATTGCGCGATCCAACTCCCTAATCCAGGCCCGAAGTAAGACTTCTCCGTCTACCGCATCGCCACGATCCAACTCACATAAGCCTTGGTCCAGATGAGCGGCTAACTGCCCCGGGCCAAAATTGCCGGAAGCCTGCTCACGGTCCAAGCGCCGCATGGCTTCGCGGACTACTTCGTCGGCGGACTGAAAGCGCCCGGAACGAATTTGGTTCATGACTAACTCTTCGGTTTCTTCGGAAAGCTGCAAATGCATGGCCGGATCTAGTCTCTTGCTTGAGACTAGCGCGATGCGGGAAGCGCGCCAAACCGCGGCTGCCCGCGTGCACCGCTGATAGAATTGAAGTTTAGTACCCAAAAATGTTTCGCTTTGAGACCGCGGGCGAGAGCCACGGCGAGTGTTTGGTGGCGACAGTAACCGGCCTGCCCTCCGGCGTCCCGATTTCCCTCGAAAAACTAAATCACGAATTGTGGCGCCGCCAGCAGGGCTATGGCCGGGGCGGCCGCATGAAGATCGAGACGGATACGGCGCATATCGTCAGCGGCGTGCGGCATTCGAAGACCATCGGCTCGCCGATTGCGATGTTGATTCAGAATCGCGACTGGAAGAATTGGACCGAGGCGTTGCCGGTGGAAGATTTCACGGGCAGCGGCGAGAAATTCAAGGAAGTGAAGAAGCCGCGCCCGGGCCACGCGGATCTGGCGGGGGCGATTAAGTACGATTTCGACGATGCGCGGTACATCCTGGAACGCGCGAGCGCGCGAGAGACTACGGCGCGCGTGGCGGCGGGGGCGCTGGCCAAAGCCTATCTGGCGGAATTTGGCATTGAGATCCTGAGCCATGTGGTGGCCGTGGGCCACGAGGAGCTGGGACGGGAAGCGACGTGGGAAGAGATCAAGGCCTTGAGCGAAAAGGACGACGTGCTGCTGGGCAGTGTGGACGAGGAAGCCGAGGCGCGCTTTAAGGCCGTGGTGGACGTGGCCTACAGCACCAAGGACACCGTGGGCGGGATCTTTGAAGTGAGAGCGCACGGCGTGCCGGTGGGCCTGGGATCCCATATTGCGTGGGACACGCGCCTGGACGGGAAGCTCGCGCAGGCCATCGTTTCGATGCAGGCGGTGAAGGGCGTGGAAGTGGGTTCGTCGCTCGAGGGCGCCCGTAACTTTGGCTCGAAGGTGCAGGATACGATTCACTACTCGAAGGACGAGCGCCAGTTCTACCGCGGCGCCAATCGCGCGGGGGGCCTCGAAGGCGGCATCACTAACGGCCAGGACATCGTTGTGCGCGGGCATTTGAAGCCGATTTCGACGCTACGTAAACCGCTGGAAAGCGTCGACCTGCCGACTCGCGACGCAACGACGGCCAACTATGAGCGCAGCGACGTGGCGGTGATTCCGGCGGCGGGCGTGATCGGCGAGGCCATGGTGGCGCTGGTGCTGGCCGGTGCGATGATCGAGAAATTCGGCGGAGATTCGTTGCGCGAGGCCAAGCGCAACTTCGATAATTATCAACAACAGGTACGGGATTTCTAGCGATGGTGATGAAGATTGTGAAGTATGGGGACCCGGTGCTGGAGGCGCCTTGCGATCCGGTGAAGCCGGAGGAGTTTGGCCAGCCGGAGCTGAAAAAGCTGGTCGACGATATGTTCGACACGATGTATGCCGCTCGGGGCGTGGGCTTGGCGGCGCCTCAGGTGGGACTGAAAAAGCGATTGACCGTAATCGACCCGTCGGCGGGCGAAGATCCGGCGCAGCGGCTGGTCTTGATCAACCCCGAGATCGTGGCGAAAGAGGGCAAGATCACGGAAGAGGAAGGCTGCCTGAGTATCCCTGGATTTCGCGAGCCGGTCACGCGGGCCATGAAGACGCGCGTGAAGGCGCAGAACGCCGAAGGCCAATGGTTTGAGGCCGAAGGCGAAGACCTGTTGAGCCGCGCCATCCAACACGAAAACGATCACCTGGACGGCGTCTTGTTTATCCATCGCATCAGTCCGCTGAAGCGCGATCTGATCCGAAGAAAAATTCGCAAATTACAAAAGGCCGGGGAGTGGGACTAAGGGCGATCTTTCTCGGTACTCCTGAATTTGCGGTGCCGACGCTGCGGGCGATGGTGGAGGCGGGACACAAGATTAGCGCGGTATACACGCAGCCGGACCGGCCCAAGGGCCGTGGGCAGGCAGTGGCGATGAGTGCGGTTAAGCAAGCCGCGCTGAACCTAGGGATAGAGGTGAAGCAGCCGGAGCGCGTGCGGAAGCCGGAGGTCGTGGACGAGATGCGCGCGCTTTCGCCCGAGGTGATGGTGGTGGTGGGCTACGGGCAGATCATCCCGCAAAGCATCATCGATATTCCGCCGCACGGCATCATCAATGTGCATGGGTCGCTGCTGCCCAAGTACCGCGGGGCGGGGCCGATCCAGTGGGCCATTGCGAAAGGCGAAACCGAGACGGGCGTGACGACGATGCGCATCAACGCGGGCCTCGATACGGGAGATATGTTGCTGAAGGCCGCGACCGCGATCGACCCGAACGAAAATGCGGCGGAACTGGGATTGCGCCTGGCGGGGATGGGGGCGAAGTTATTGATCGAGACGCTGGCTGGGCTGGCAGCCGGCACGGCCGTGCCCGAGCCACAGGACGACCGGGAGGCGACCTACGCGCCGGTCCTGGACAAAAGCGATGGCGCGATCGATTGGACTTGGCCCGCGCTGAATATTCACAACCGTACGCGAGGCTTCTACCCTTGGCCGGGCACGGCGGCGAAGTTCCGGGGGCAGGCTGTTCGGCTGTGGGCGACGCGGGTGGCCGAGCCGGTGGAGGCAAGCTCGGGAACGGTGTTGGGTGCGAAAGGTCCTTTGCGCGTGGCGTGTGGCGAGGGCACGACGATTGAACTGCTGGAATTGCAGTTGGAGGGGCGCAGGCGCGTGACGGGCGTGGACTTTCGCAATGGACTGCGGGTGGACGAGAATGAGAGATTCGATTAGGAGAGGAGCGCGAAGATGGAATTGCCGTTGGGCTACTTTTATAGCTCGGTCTACGCCGGGATTCGCAAGGCGGAAAAAGACGATCTGGCTTTGATCGTGAGTATGCCGGAGGCGAATGCCGCGGCGGTGTTTACCCAGAATCTGGTGGCCGCGGCGCCGGTGCAATTGTCGCGCAAGAACCTAAAGAAATCCCGCGGCAAGGTGAATGCGCTGTTGATCAACGCGGGCAACGCGAATTGCGCGACGCGGACCGGGATGAAAGTGGCCGAACGAAGCGTCAAGGCTTTGGCGCGCGAGTTGCTGGTGAAGGAGGACCGCATTCTGCCGTCGTCTACCGGCGTGATTGGCGTGGAATTGGACCCGCTGTTGATCGAAACGGCAATCTCGGCGCTAGTGGCGGGGATCGCGGCCGAGCGCTTTGAAGACGTGGCGCGGGCGATCCTGACCACAGACCTGGTGATGAAGACCGCTGGGGAGACGCTGGCTTTGGCCGGGGGCAAGGTGCGTATAGCGGGCATGACCAAGGGTTCGGGGATGATTCAACCGAACATGGCCACGACGCTGGGCTACATTTTGATGGACGCCGATGTGCCGGTGGCGGCGCTGGGGCCCATGCTGAAGCGGGCGACCAACGTCAGCTACAACCGGTTGACGGTGGACGGGGACACTTCGACCAACGATACGGTGGTGCTGCTGGCCAACGGCGGCAGCGGCGTAAAGCCGCGCAAGAACGAGTTGCCGGTGATCGAGGCGGCGCTGGTGCGCGTGATGCAGAGCCTGGCGGCGCAGATTGCCCGCGACGGGGAAGGCGCCAAGAAGATGATCCGCGTGCTGGTAAGCGGGGCCAAGAAGGAGAGCGACGCTGAGAAGATCGGGCGCGCGATTGCGAATTCTCCCCTGGTCAAGACCGCCATAGCCGGCAGCGATGCCAATTGGGGACGCATCATCGCGGCGGCCGGTTATTCCGGGGCCAGCTTCAATCCGGCGGCGGTGGACATTCTGCTGCAAGGCAAGCGCGTGTGCCGGAAGGGATTGGCCGCGCCTTTCGACGAGGAGGCGCTGAAGCAGCGGCTGGACGGGAAAGACGTGGTGATCGACTTCCGCATCGAAGGGGGCGGGCGAGGCCAGGCCGAGTTCTGGACCTGCGACTTTACGGAAGGCTACATTCAGATCAATGGCAGTTACCGCTCGTAGAAGCTTTCTGGCGCTAGTGGGCGTGGCCGCGTGGGCGGACGAAAGGGCGGAGATCAACGCGGTGCTGAGCGAAATGGCGTCGGCTCTGGCCAACGGTCTGGCAGGCGCGTTTCTGAAGCCTTTCGACCGAGCCATGCCGGGCTACGAGGACTTGCGCGGAGAGGTGGAGGGGCTCTTGGCGGCGGCGGAAGTGAGCGCCAGCGTAGAGCTGCGCGGCGTTGCGGAAGGCAAAGCGCAAGTGGATTGGTACCTGCAGATCAAATCCCGGCGCGACGGGCTGGCCACGCGGCAAAAGCGAGAGTTGCTCAATGTGGGCTTGGAGAAGCGCGGCAAGAGGTGGGTGATCACTTCACTAGAGCCGCGCGGCTTCTTTAGCGACTCGCGCTAAGGGGGAAGTGCGGCGAACGATTCCGGCCTTTGGGGCGGGGAACGAGTTTGCCGCCTGAGACATAGTATTCGCCGCGCACGGAGAGGTGTTCGATCATGCGGGCGCGCCAGGTGCGCAGCAGCGCTTCGTGCTCAGGACGCGGCGCGAGATCGTTCAGTTCGTGGGGGTCTTGCGCCAGGTTGAAGAGTTGTTCTTCGCCATCGAAGGCCTGGTAGATGTACTTCACGCGGCCATCGGTGAGCGCGTTCCAATTGTTACGCGGGCTGTAGCAGATGTCGTGCTCGAGGTCGATCCACGGGCGCCACGGAGATTGCGGGTTGCGGCAGAGCTTCAAGAGGGAGTCGCCATCGAGGGGACGCGCGGGCGCCTGGCCAGCGGCGTCGAGGAAGGTGGGGAAGATGTCGCGGAGCTCTACCGGCGCGGCAATGCGTTGGCCACGCGGGGCATCCAGCATGCCTTTGGCCCAACGCACGATCATGGGGATGCGCGCGGACTGCTGGTAGGGATAGGATTTGCGCCAGAGGTTTTGGTCGCCGGTCATGTCGCCGTGGTCGCTGGTGAAAACGATGAGCGTCTCTTCGAGCAGCTTGCGGCGCTCCAGGGTCTCGAGGATGCGTCCGATCTGTTCGTCCACGTGGGTGATGCAGGCGTAATAGCCGCGGCGCGATTCGCGCACTTGTGCCTCCGAAAGGCGGCCGTGCCAGATGTCGGAGCGATCCGAGGACGGCGTGGCAAAGCGATCGGCCCAGGGTCCGCTTTGTGCGGCGGGGAGCTTGGTGTCACGGTAACGATCCCAGAAGCGCTGGGGCGGATCGTAGGGCGAATGGGGACGGATGAAGGAGACCTTCAAATAGAAGGGCGCCTGGGCGTCGTGGCCTTCGAGGTAACGCACGGCCGTGTCGCCCATCCAGGTGGTGGGATGTAGGCGCTCGGGATGGGCGAAGGGACGCGCTGCGTAGTCGTTCCAACCGAGGCCGGTTGCGTAGGGGTTTCCGTGGGGGAGTTGGGAATAAAAGAAGGATTCGTAGTCGGTGCGTTCCTCGCCGGGGCGCCGCTGGACGTGTTCGTCGAGAAACATTTGCTGGTAGCCGTGGGAGAGGCGCCAGGGCTGGAAATGATTCTTGCCGATGGAGACGGTACGGTAGCCGAGTTCGGCGAGGGCGCGGGGCTTTTCATAGGCGAAGGCGGCAGGAATGTTCTGGTAGCCCAGCATGCCGTGGTTCCAAGGGGAAAGGCCGGTAAGCAAGGCGCTGCGCGCGGGGGTGCAAGTGGGCGTTGCGCTGTAGGCGTTGGTGAAGAGCGCGCCTTCGCGAGCCAAGCGGTCGAGGTGGGGCGTATGGATGGTGCGGTTGCCGTCGGCGCCCACGCAATCGGCGCGCTGCTGATCGGTCATCAGGAATAGGATGTTGGGGCGGTTGAGTTTGGGCGCGACAGGACGTTGAAAGCCTAGGCTGGGCGCGGCAAGCCCGAAGCCGACGAAGGTGCGGCGTTGCATTCCTCTATGTTGCCTGAACCGCGCGGTGAAGGGCGGCGCGGAGGAGTTCCAGTTGGGGCGGCGTGACAAGGATGTACGCGACTCCGTGGAGAGCATAGCGGCGAATGGCTGCGGTGACTTCCTCGCTGGGCAATTCCGAGGTAGCTACGGTCAGGCCAGCGGGCCCTTGTTCGATGGCTAAGAGGCGATTACGCTCGCACAGGGCGAGCGGAAGCGAATAGAGGGCCGCGGGGTCCAAAGATGCGGGGTGAAGGTCTTCCAGCGGATAGCCGCTGAGCAGGGAAAGCGCGCGGTAAACGGCTTCCCAACGGCAGAGGTTTTGACGGACGAGGAACTCCCCGAGGCGAAGCTCAGCGGGCTTGGCGGCCAGTGCGGCGGCAATCGCCGATTCCGACAGAACGCCTTCATCGACTAGCACCTCACCCAAGCGCCGTCCGTAGCCGCCGAGAGACTGGCGGTTAGGATACTGGTGGGCGGTCTTCAGCCAGACCAGTTTTTGGTTTCGCCAGCGGGCGTGGGCGAAACGCCAGAGCGCGTTCAGGGTGGCCAGCGTGTTGACCAGGTTGGCGTAGGGGATGCGCAAGGGGACCGTGAGCCCGTAGAGCAGCCCGTAAACGCGCCCAGAGAAGTACATCCGGGCAAGCATGCGGTACACCTGCAGGACGATGCCCACCGCGGCGAGCCAGGCGAGGCCGCCGCTTAACGGAGGCACGAGGCCGAGAGCGCCAAGGACCAACATGGCGTTGGCCAGGAGACTTAAGGGATTTCCGATTAGGCCCTTGCGGTCGCGCCAAAGCCAATAGTTTTCTTTCCCGTCGCGGGACCAGCCAATTTTTTGCCAGGTTTGAAGCGCGATGCCGGTCACCCAGCGGGTGCGCTGGCGCACGGCGAAGTAAAAGCCTTGGGGGAAGTATTCGCGCGTGGCCACGGGCTGCCCCTGCAGCCATACGACCGGCAGATAGATTTGCCGCATTCCCAGGCGGTGCATGCGCAGGCCGTTCAGATAGTCTTCCGTGAGGGAGTCGGGTTCAAAGAGACGATTTTCTTCGGCTTCGGCCAGGCGGGCCAAAGCGTCGCGGCGATAGCCGGTGCCGACACCGCAACTGGGCGCAAAGCCATTCAGGCGGTTGCGCGTGGGTAGATCTTTCTGCTGCGTTTCGGCGAATTCGTCGCAATAGATGCCGTGGGTGAAATGCCACCAGGGCGTGGGCAGGGCGAGGACGGGGATCTGGACGAAATCGAATTCGCGGCAATACAGATTGAGCCAGCGGAATTCTTCGGGGTGGATCAGATCTTCGGAATCGTGGATGACGACGATGTCGAAGGGCACGCCAAGGCGCTCCTCAACGAGGCAGAGGTTTTGATAAATCCAGTTAAGGTTGTCGGCTTTGGAGGTGGGGCCGTCGTGCGGCGTCAAAGAAACGTGGAAATTCGGGTAGGTGTCTTCCAGGTGGCGGAGGACGTCGAGGGTGGCCTCGTCGTTGGGGTAGGTGCCGCAAAAAATGTGGTAGTTGGCATAACGGATGGAGGCCACGTTGTGCGCAACCATGCGGGCGATGACGCCGTCCTCCCGCCAAGCGGGAATCCAAAGCGCGATGCGGGCTTCGGTTTTTGGGCCCGGCCCGCCCCGGGGAGGGACGGGGGCGAGCGAAGTGCGGCGGCAGCGATGGATCAGGTAGGCGCAATCGACCCAGAGGTCGTCGAGACCGCTGAGGATCATCCAGAGCGCCAGCGCGAAATAGACAGCGAAGACAGCATCCGCCATCAAAGATTAGTGGGCGGAAGGACGAAAAATTCTCAACGATTCTTAGGGCTTGGCCATTTTTTCAAAGGCGGCGAGGCCCGCGGCGGCAATGACGCCGTCCTGTTGGCTGGTGACGCCGGAAACGCCAATGGCTCCAACTACGATGCCGTCCAGCATGAAAGGCAGGCCGCCTTCAACCGGTAGGGCGCCGGGGAGCTTGAGGCTGCCCTGGTTGCCTCCGGCGAGCGTGTCCTGGAAGACTTTGGTGGGGCGTTTGAACTTGACGGCGCTTGCGGCTTTGGCCTGGGCGACATCGAGAGAGCCGATCTGGGTGCCGTCGGCCTTTTGGAGATAGATGAGGTTCGCGCCGTCGTCGACGATGGCGATGACGACGGTCCAATTATTCTTGACCGCCTCCGCCTCGGCCGCCGCGGCGATTTGTTTGGCGGCGGCCAAGGTGAGGGACTTCTTCGAGGCAAGTTGCGGCAGCGCGGAGGGAGTGCTGAGCAGCGTGGCGAGGAAGAGGGTGGTGAGAGTTCGCATCTCAGAATTGAATCATAAGCGTGAGGTTCATGAGCGGCTGGCCGCCCAGGGAGGCGGTGCGCGGGTCGCTGGAGACCTTGCCGAAGGTGCGCGGGTTGCGCAGATCGACGGTGGTGGTGGGCGGGTTGAAGTTATAGGTTTTCAGCGCGTTCTGGAAGTCCCAGCGCAGTTGCGCGTTGTAGCGCTCCTTGAAGCGGAAATTCTTTTGCGCGGATACCTGGCTCCACAAGAGCGGCAGGCCGGTGATGATGTTGCGGCCCGCGGTGCCGACGGTAAAGGCGGCGGGATAGGAGAAGGCGTCGAGGCCATTGTTGCCGCCGGAGAAGACGGAGTTGATGTTCTGGACATTGAAGCGGTCGCCGCCCAGGTCTTTCCAACTGTCGCGGATCGAGATGGGGCCGTTCCAGTTGGGGCGGCGGTTGCCGGCAAAGGTGGGGTAGTAGTTGTTGGGGCTGCCGTCGAAGGAGAAGTTCAACGGATTGCCGGATTCGACGGTCTGGATCCAGGAGATCTCGAGGCCGCCGAGAATCCACTTGGACCAGCCGTTCTGAGCCCAGCGCTTGCCGGCGCCAAAGGGCAGTTCGTAGTTGACCGTGGCGAGCCAGCGGTGCGTGCGGTCGTAGCCGGCGCGGGCTTTTTCGAGTCCGCGATTCTGAATGGGGGCGACGCCCGTGCCGTCGTTGTCGTTGTCCTGGGAGTTTATGGCTTTGGACCAGGTATAGAAGGTGGAGAAGAACATGCCTTGGGAGTAGCGCTTTTCGAGCTTCACGGTACCGGAGTGGAAGGTGGAGTGGCCAAAGTTCGAACGCAGGCGGATGTCGCCCAGGTGCGGGAAAGGCCGGTAGTTCTGCGCGGCGGCAAAGACCTGGTTGCGGAGCGTGGGGTCGTTGGCGGCAAAGTCGATGGGGAAGGAGTTGAGTTGCCAGCGTTCGAGGAGCGCTACGCCGGCCGAGCCCTGGTAGGAGACGTCGAGGATGTAGTTGCGGCGGAACTCATACTGCACGCCGCCGTTCCAGTTGAGCGCATAGGGATTGCGCAGATTGGGGTCCCAATACTCGACGCTGCGGCTGCCAAAGTTGGTGCCGACGAAAGGCGAACTGCGGTCCGAGCGGATGTTAAAGTTGACGGGGTTGGGGCCTTGGGAGATGCGGTAGACGGGCGTGGGATTGCCTGGGGCCGCTTGCTGGTTGGCGGTGGCGACATATTCGTCGAACTGGCCGCGCTGCTGTGGGAATTTGATGTCCACGGTGAACATACCGAAGCCGCCGCGGAGGACGATTTTTTCCAGCGGGTGCCAGGCGAGGCCGATGCGGGGATTGAAGTTGTTGTTGTCACGGCGGGAGAGGCCGGAGGTGGGGTGGATGATGGCGCCGGTGCGGCCGGTCAGATCGTCACGGCCGTTGGGGTCGAAGTTCGACATGAGGCCGTACTTCGTGTTGAAGGGCGATTCGTTGGAATAGCGCACGCCGAGGTTGGCGGTGAGCGTGGGAGTGATTTTCCAGTCGTCCTGGAAGTAGAAGCTTTGGATGTCGGAGCGCGGCAGCCAGGAGGTGATCTCCTGGGTGAAGACACCCTGGCGGACGAAGCCCGTGAGGAAGCCCGCGAAGGTGTTGCCGGTATTGGGAACGAGGGCGCCGTTGGGCTGCACGCCGGCGGTGACGCCGTCGAAGTAGTACTGCGCGGGGCGGGCGAAGTTGGCCGAATTCAGGCGGAATTTCAGGATTTCGTAGCCGAACTTGAAGGCGTGGCTGCCGCGGATCCAAGTTGTGTCCGTTCGGAAAGAGAAGGTCTCGTTTACGGCCTTGGACGGAGTGGCGCCGCTAATGCCATAGAGAGAATCGGCGGAATCGCGGGCGGTGCTGGAGGCGCCCAGGGCGGGCATGAGGGCGGGGTCGCCATTGGGGATACCGAGTTGCTGCGCCCAGTTTTCGCCGAAGCTGGGTACGGAAGTATCGTTGCGGCGGCGGTGGTAGCCAATGCGGGAATCGTTGACAAGCGAAGGAGAGAGGATCCAGGTATAGCCGGCCGAGGAGTTCGAACTGGTGAAAGGCGAGTAGTTGCCTTGTTGATGATCAAAGGCCGCGGCGTTGGTCCGGATGTTGATGGGGCGGCCGAAACCGGTCTGATCGTTTTGGGTGAAAGAGCCATAGATCTTGAAAGCCGAGGAGAATTGATGGTCCATACGGAGGTTGTAGTCGTTGAAGAAGGTGAGCGAGAGCTCGTTGGCCAAGACATTGCCGACGGGGCCGAGGGCATTGAAGCTGCCGCTATAGTTGGGGCTGACCCAGGGGTCGATGTCGAGCACCTTGCGCGCAACGGGGTCGATGCGGTTGAGTGGGATGCGGTTGCCGGCGAAGGCGTCGCGGGCCCAGGTGCCGTCGGCCAGGCGGCGAGTGGTGGCGGGATCGTAAATCAGGTTGGAATTGGCGACACCGGGGAAGCTGAAGACGCCCTGTTTCATGTCGGCGGTGGGAGCGGCGGCAAAGACCTGGGCGGTTTTCTTTTCGTGGAGGCGTTGGTAGCCGAAGAAGAAGAAGGTCTTGTTTTTGCCGTTGTAGAGCTTAGGAATGACGACGGGACCGGAAAGGTTAGCATCGGGCTGCATGAAGAAGCTCATCGTACCGTTGGGAAATCCGATCTGGGGGTCCGAGGCCCGGAAGCGGTCGAAGTAGAGACGATGCGTCATGTTGCGGGTCCGGCCGTACCAGGAGCCCATGCCGTGCAGTTCATTGGTGCCGGATTTTTTCACGACGCTGATCACGCCGCCGGCCGAGTGGCCATACTCGGCGGGAGGAACGGTGGTGATGACTTTAACTTCGGCGACGGCGTTTTGCAACGGTTTGATGGTGCCGGTACCGCCCAACTGGTCGTTGCCATTGACGCCGTCTTCGAAAATGCCGATAGCGCCGCTACGCTGGCCCGCCAAATGATAAGCCCCGAGGCTGCCGCCATAGGCATAGCCGCCGCTGGACATGCCGGGTACCAGGTTCAGGGTGGAATTAATGTAGCGCTGGTAGAGCGGCATATCGTAGAGGACGCTGCCGGAGATGGTGGCGCCGGTAGAGGAGGTTTCGGTTTCGAGGTACGCCAGGTTTGATTGGACTTCGATGCTCTCGGCCACGTTGCCGACCTGGAGCGTGAAGTCGAGGCCCAAGGTGTCGCCGGCGCGGAGTTCGATGTTGTCCTGCAGCAGCTTCTTGAAGCCGTTGGCTTCGACCGTGATGCGATAGGTGCCGGGGTTCAGCGAAGGAACGCGGTAAAGGCCCTCGGAGTTAGTGGCCAGGTTAAAGGTAAAGTTAGTTTCCCGCTGCACGACGGTAATTTTGGCGCCGGGGACAACGGCGCCGGTCGAATCCATGGTGCGGCCGGTGATGGTGGAACTGCCGATTTGGGCCAGGGCGCAACCGAGACCCAATAGGGAAAAAGCGCTAAGTCGCAACAAAGTGTTCACAACATCCTCCAAGCGGTTAGTGGACAACCACTGGAGCCAAACTCCATCACACTCGGTGAATGGTTGCAAGGGGGTGGCTTAGCCAATCGAGCAGGCGCGGGTCGCCCTTCAGTTCGGCTAGTTGCGGGAGCCAGAAATCGATATAGGGCCACTGCAGGCGGGCGCGCTGGGCTACGGCCAAAGCGCGCGCGTCCTCCCAATCGGCGGGCCGCATGGAGAAGAGCTTGAGCAGGAGGACATCTTCGGCGCTGGCCAGCGGCAGGGGTTCGGCGGGAAGGGCGCGGCCGAGGACGGTGTCTTCAAAAGGCAGCGCCCCAAAGCTGAGATTGACGAGCGGGCCTTTGGCAGCGTGCACCGGCAAGACGCGCAGCTCTTCGGCAAAGGAAGCAGGATCGCGGAGAGGCACATGCAGGCCCTCATCGAGGAGGCGGCGGGAGAGGTCACGCTCTTGTCCAAAGCCAGCCCAGAAGAGGATGTCCACGTGGGGCAGATCCCGCTCGACGCCCCAGTGGCGCAGCGCAAGATTGCCGGTGGCGCAGTGGCGCAGGCCGAGCTTCCGCAACGCACGCGCGACTGGCCACAACTCATCCACAGCTATCTTAAGTATTCAACGGCAATCAGGATCACGATGCCCACCAGGGACGTGATGGCCTTCATTACGGTCCAACTGCGCAGGGTCTGCGGCACGCTCATGCCGAAGTAGTGATTCACGGTCCAGAAGCCCGCGTCGTTGACGTGGGAGAGCGCTGTACCGCCGCAGCAGATGGCCAGCACCAGCAACTCCGGCGACTGGTTGGGGATGTCTTTGACCAAAGGCGCCACGATTCCGGCCGCCGTGATGATGGCGACCGTGGCGGAGCCTTGGGCCAGGCGCAGCGCGACGGCGGCAAAGTAAGCGACCAACATGGGCGGGAAGGCGGAAGTGGCGAGCAACTGGCCGGCGTATTGGCCCACACCGGAATCGACGATTACTTGCTTGAAGGCGCCGCCGCCGCCCATGATGGCGAGCAGACCGCCAATGGGAAGCAAGGACTCATTGGCCAGGGCGGCGATCTTGCCGCGATCCAGGCCGCGCCCCAAGCCAAAGAGCAGCATAGCGACCAGGGTCGCAATCAGTAGGGCGCTGAAGGGATGGCCGAGCAAGGTGAAGATCCCCGAGGCCTGGGGATTTTGCAGGCTGACCCCAGTGGACAGGAAGATCAGGAGAATGGGCAGCAGCAGAACCAAGAGCACGCTGGGAACACTGGGGGGATTGGCTTCTGCTTGCGCAGGCTCCTTAGCGGCGATCTCGGGCACGGGAATGAAGATGCGCTGTGCGATCCATAGACCGTAACCGATGCCGCCCGCGATCGCCATGGGTATTGACAGCGCGATGCCGTAGAGGATGGTCTTGCCCAGGTCCGCATGAAACAATTGCGCCGCGGCGGCGGGGGCGGGATGAGGCGGGACCATCGCGTGGACCACCGTGAGCGCGCAAGCCATCGGCAAGCCGTAGTAGAGCAGGCTGCGGCCACCGCTGCGGGCCAGCGACCAAGCTAGCGGCACCAAGATGATGAAGCCAACTTCGAAAAAGATAGGCAGGCCCACGAGCAGCGCGGAGGTGAGCAGGGCCCAAGGGGTGTGCTTTACGCCAAAGCGGTCCAGGAGCCAGCGGGCCAGGTTTTGACCGCCGCCGGAATGTTCGAGAAAGCGGCCGATGATCGCGCCCAAGGCCACCATGACCGCGATGAAGCCCAATGCTTCCCCGAAGCCGCTTTGGATGGATTTCAAGAGCTTGGCGGGCGCCATGCCCGCGGCGAGCCCCAGCGCGAAGGAGGCAATCAATAGCGCCAGGAAGGCGTGCAGCCGGACGTAGAGTATGAGAGATAGCAGCAACGCTACCGAAGCAAACGTTGCCGCTATCAGAACGGGACCCGAAGGCATGGGGCGTTTAGAAAAGGGCGGTCGAACGGCGCGACCATTTGCCGCTGGAGCTCTCTTCGAGGGCCGCCACATGGGCGCCGGCCTGCGTCAGGATGTGGTGCAGGTCATTGCCAATCGAAATAAAGCGGAAGTCCTTAGCCAGGAATTCGGCGACGCGCGCGGTGCCAAAGAGGAAGAGGCCCAGGATGATGTTGTTCTTCTTGGCCTCGGCGATCAGCGTGTCGGTGGCGGCCATCAGTTCCGGGCTGGTGTACATGTGCGGAAACTCGTAGGTTTCAAACAAGCCCATGGACATGCAGAGATCGTTCTGGCCCAGGAAAAGGATGTCCACGCCGGGCACGGCGGCAATCTCCGCCATGTTTTTGATGCAATCGGCGGTTTCCACTTGGAGGGCCACAATGATGTTCTTGTTGGCATTGCCGACATAACCGAGGAGCCCGGCCTTGTTTGTGGCGCGCTGGGGGAAGTAGACGCTGCGAGTGCCGGCCGTCGGGTAAAGGCAGCAGGAGACGCCCTGACGGGCTTCTTCAGCGTTGTTGATGTAGGGGATGAGGATGCCGTCGGCGCCGAGGTCCAGGGCTTGCTGGATACCGGCGCGATCGCTGTAGCCGGCCACGCGGACCATGCTTTTGGCGCCGCCGCTGGAGATGGCGCAGAGCATGGTGGAAAGGGTTTCGTGGCCCATCGGGCCATGCTGCGCATCGACCAAGAGCCAGTCGTAACCGGAATGCGCCAGTTGCTCGGCGACGGTGGGCGAAGCAGAGTTTACGAAAAGGCCGAACTTGGGCGTGCCGGAACGAAGTTCCGCTTTGAAGTCGGCTCCGGAGACGGTAGACATAGGGATAAGGATGCTCCTTGGAAGAATGGGGAAAGCTTCAGGCAGTCTAGCAGGCTCCCTAGGCGCGGCCGGTGATACCCTGTGGGGCATGCAGAAAACGATTCTATGCGTGGCGGCAACCGCCGCGATTTTCCTGGCTGGCTATGTGTCCGGGGGCCGCGCGGCTTCCAGCAACCATGTTTATGAACTGCGCACTTATTACGCCGCCGAGGGCAAGTTGGGCGATTTGAACGCGCGTTTCAGGAACCATACGGTGAAGCTATTTGAGAAGCACGGCATGAAGAACGTGGTTTACGGCGTGCCGATGGACGCTCCGGCCAGCGCAAACACGTTGATCTATTTGCTGCAGCACGACAGCCGCGAGGCCGCCAAGCAGAGCTGGGACGCCTTCCGCAAGGACCCCGAATGGACCAAGGCGCAGAAAGCCAGCGAAGTGAACGGCAAGCTGACGGCCAAGGTGGAGAGCGTTTTCCTGGAGCCGACCGACTACTCGCCGATGAAATAGTGCCGCCGATTTTTACAATACGCGCCGCACCGCATCGCGCAAAATAAGCGCATGCAGGAATCCAAAAGCAGAATTGTTCCGTCGCTTCTCTATCGCGACGCTTCGGCGGCGATTCAGTGGCTTTGCCAAGTTTTCGGCTTCACGAGGCACGCCGTTTATGAGGGAGAAGGCGGCGCGATCCAACATGCGGAACTCACGATGGGCGGAGGGATGGTGATGCTGGGGTCGGCTTCGGACGAGGCTAGCGCCGAAGGTTCTGGCGGCATTTGCCTGATTGTCGACGACGCCGATGCCGTGCATGCCGAGGTGCTGAGCGCCGGGGGCAAGATCACTCGACCCTTGGAGGACAAGCCCTATGGCGGGCGCGCCTTCAGTTGCCTCGATCCCGAAGGAAAAGAATGGCATATCGGCACCTATAATCCCTGGGCGATAAAATAGGCGGCATGAAAAGCCTGCTTCCGCTACTGCTGCTGAGCGGAGTTCCCTTGGTGGCTGTCGACTTCGCGAACGAAGTCCAGCCCGTCTTTGCCCGCAAGTGCGTGGTGTGCCATGGGGCGGGGCAGCAGATATCGGGGCTGCGCCTGGATAACGGCGCGGACGCGATGAAGGGCGGCTATTCGGGCGCTGTGATTATGCCTGGGAAGGCGAGCGCTTCGAAGCTGATGGAGCGCGTGACGAGCGCCAAAGAAGGATTCCGCATGCCTCCGGCTGGTGCACCGCTGACGGCGCCCGAACTGGCGGCCTTGAAGGCTTGGATTGACGAGGGTGCGGCTTGGCCTGCTGGCTTAACGATCGGCAAAGGCAGTACGCGCAAAAGCAATCATTGGGCCTTCCAGCCGCTGTGGCAGGGCGAAATGCCCGCCGTGAAGAACACGGCATGGTCTAAGCATCCGGTGGATCGCTTTGTGCTGGCGAAGCTGGAAGCGCAAGGATTCGCTCCTTCTCCGGAAGCGCCCAAGGCCACGCTGCTGCGCCGTGTGTCTTTGGACTTGACGGGGCTGCCGCCTACGCCCGCGCTGCAGCGGGAGTTTCTGGCCGATACGCGTCCCGATGCATACGAGCGCGTCGTCGATAAGCTGCTTGAGAGCCCGCATTACGGGGAGCGATGGGCGCGCCAATGGTTGGATCTGGCGCGCTATGCCGATTCCGACGGCTACGAAAAGGATTTGACGCGGCCCCATGCCTGGCGCTGGCGCAATTATGTAATCGAAGCCTTCAACTCCGATAAGCCCTTCGACCGCTTCACGATTGAGCAACTGGCGGGGGACCTCTTGCCCAACGCGACGCTGGAACAAAAGATCGCCACCGGCTTTCACCGCAACACGCTGATCAATCGCGAGGCGGGAGTGCATCGGGACGAGGACCGCTTTGATGCGTTGGTGAATCGGGTGAACACCACCTCCACCACCTGGCTGGGCCTGACGATGGGCTGCTCTCAATGCCACGACCATAAATACGATCCCATCTCACAGCGCGAATACTACCAGGGCATGGCGGTCTTCTCCGGCGCAAAGGACGTCGTGATGGATGCGCCGATGCCGGGTGAACTGGGGCCTTGGCTTGCCTCGCGCGCCGCTTATGAAAAGAAACGCGAGGAGATCTGGCGCAGCGCGCCGATCGAGGAGTGGTTTCAGACTTGGCAAACGAAGATGCGCGCCGCGGTGCTGGAGCCGGGTAAGGATCTCGAGTGGGACTTCAGCGTAACGAGCTTCCGCGTGATGTTCGACCACGCCGAGAAAGTGCTGCTGATGCCGGAGGCGCAGCGTAGTGTGCGGGACGCCTGGAGACTGAAGAAGTACTTCGTATCCAGCCCCGGTCAACTGTTTAAGGCCGATAAGGATGGGGCTGAGAAGCTCAAGGCCGCGCGCGAGCAATGGAACAAACTGGATGGCGAAACGCCGAAGCTCACGCAGGCGTATGTTTTAGAGCAAGACCCCGAAGCCAAGGCGCAACACATTGCCGTGCGGGGGGATTGGCGTACGAAGGGCATTCCAGTGGATCCCGGAGCGCTGGCAGTGCTGCCGCCGATGGAGACTGGCGGCGAGCCCGCGCGCCTGGCCTATGCCAAGTGGCTGGTGAGCGAGGCGAATTTCTTGACGCCGCGTGTGATTGTGAATCGCTACTGGCAGGAATTTTTCGGGCGCGGATTGGTGAAGACCAGCGAAGACTTCGGTACCCAAGGCGACAAGCCTTCCCATCCGGAACTGCTGGATTGGCTGGCGCGCGAATTTCGCGCACAGGGCTGGAGCGTGAAGCGGCTGCACAAGCTGATCGTTACGAGCGCCACGTACCGGCAGAGTTCCAAGCATCGCGCGGATGTGGCCGCCGTAGATGCCGACAATGCCCTGCTGGCGCGGCAAATCCGCCTGCGTCTGGGGGCGGAGACCATCCGCGACGCGGCACTTTCCGCCAGCGGCCTTTTGAACGACACGATTGGCGGACCTAGCGTGAAGCCACCGCAGCCCAAGGGCGTGGCCGAACTGGTTTATGCCAACAGCGCGAAGTGGGTGGATGCGACAGGACCGGAACGCTACCGGCGCGGGCTCTATATTCACTTCCAACGCACGGCGCCGTATCCGATGCTGACGAATTTCGACGCGCCGGACATGAGCGTGGCTTGCAGCCGCCGCCGCACTTCGAATACTCCGCTCCAAGCCTTGAATCTATTGAACGATCCTGTCTTCTTTGAGGCGGCGCAGGCGCTTGCCTATCGGCTCACTAGCGAAGGGCCCGCGACGACGGCGGGCCGCATCGAGTACGGATTCCAACTGGTGCTGGGCCGCGCGCCCACGGCGACTGAGCGGGCACGGCTGGCCAAATTTGTAGACGAGCAGCCTCCGGCCGGCGCATGGACGGCGCTGGCGCGGGTGCTGCTGAATACCGACGAATTCATCGTGAGGGAGTAGTGAAGATGACCTGGCAAGCCCGTAGAAAATTTCTCGAAAGCATGGGCGGGGGCATCGGCATGATGGCCCTGGGAGACCTGCTCGCCCGCGACGGTTATGCCGCGACGGCCAACCCGCTGGCGCCCAAGCGCCCGCATTTCGCGCCCAAAGCCAAGCGCGTGATCTTCATGTTTATGGAGGGCGGCCCCAGCCAGATGGATCTTTTCGATCCCAAGCCGGAGTTGCAGAAATGGCACGGGCAGAGCCTGCCCGCAAGCTTTACCAAAGACCTGAAGCTCGCCTTCATCAAGCCCACGGCGGCTGTGCTGGGCAGCCCCCGCGTCTTTACCAAGCATGGCCGGTCTGGCATGGAGCTAAGCGATTACATTCCTCACATCGCCTCTTGCGCGGACGACCTTTGCCTGGTGCGGAGCATCCAGACGGACGCCTTTAATCACCATCCGGGGCAGCAATTGCTTTTCAGCGGATCGATCCAGCAAGGCCGCCCCACGATGGGCGCTTGGTCCCTCTATGGGTTGGGCAGCGAGAGCGAGAATCTGCCGGGCTTCGTCGTGCTGAGCTCGGGCGTAGGCACCAGCGGGGGCGCGACGAATTTTTCGAGCGGCTTCCTGCCCAGCACCTATCAGGGGACGCAGTTCCGCAATGCGGGCGATCCGATTTTGTACCTGTCGAGCCCCGAAGGCGTGGATGCCAAAGCGCAACGCGCCGCCATCGATGCCATTGGAGACTTGAACCGCGAGCGGCTGGCGGAGAGTGGGGATGAGGAGATCAACTCGCGCATTAACGCCTATGAGCTGGCTTATCGCATGCAGATGGCCGGACCCGAGTTGATCGACTTTTCGAAGGAATCCAAGGAAACTCTCGAAATGTATGGCGTGGGCAAGGAACCCACGAATCAGTTCTCCACCAACTGCTTGCTCGCGCGGCGCATGGTGGAGCGCGGGGTGCGATTCATCCTGATGATGCACGCCTCCTGGGATCAGCACACGAATTTAAACAAAGCCTTGAAGGCCAACTGCGACAAGACCGACCAAGGCACCGCCGCGCTGATCCAGGACTTGAAGCAGCGCGGGCTGCTGGAGGACACGCTGATTGTTTGGGGCGGGGAATTCGGCCGCACGCCCATGCAGGAGGTCCGCAATACGCTGGACCCCGACAATGCGGGGCGCGATCATCATCCCAACGCCTATTCGATGTTTCTGGCGGGCGGCGGGGTGAAGGGCGGAACGGTGGTGGGCAAGACGGACGACCTGGCCTTCAACGTGACCGAAGATCCCGTCCACATCCACGACTTGCAGGCCACGATTCTGCATGCGCTCGGTTTTGATCACACGAAGCTGACCTACAAATACATGGGCCGGGACTTCCGGCTGACGGATGTGCACGGGCAGGTGGTGAAGAAAATCCTGGCCTAGGGCTCGATAAGATGCGTGCATGCGCATCCTTCTCTGCCTGACGCTGCTAGCCGCCGCTCTTTCCGCCCAAGTGAAACGGACGGAAGTCACCAAGTCCACCACCCCCGCCGACGATGCCAAGGGGCTGAATCCGGCTGTGCCCGAGATGACGGCCGTGAGTGCCCAGTTCGAGCGCATTGTCGTGTTAAGGCTGAAGCACCAGGCGGATCTGCTTGCGGGCATTGAGAAATTGGTCCAACAAGAGAAGATCTCGAATGCGGTGATCTTAAGCGGCCTTGGCAGCCTCACCTCGACGCACTATCACGTCGTTAGCAACCGGAGCTTTCCTTCCAAGAACGTGTTTATCGAGAACCCTACGGCATCCGTCGATATCGTGAGCGTGAATGGCATGATCCTGAATGGGAAGATCCATTGCCATTTGAGCTATGCCGATACGGACAAGTCCTATGGCGGGCACCTGGAAGCCGGTAACAAGGTTTTTACGTTTGCCGTGGTGACCTTGGGCGTGCTGCCGGCCTCACTGGATATGAAGCGCTTCGACGATAAGACCTGGCGCTAAATTCAGGCGAGTGCTTCGAGTATTAATTGCCGGTAGCGCACTCGCGTGCCGTGATGTTGCAAGGCAATCGGCAAGGGGCGCAGGGGATCGAAAAGCTGTGTTTCCATAGCCAAGTCACCATTCAACCAATGCCGAAGCATGCCTTTGGGTTCGACGCGCACCCGCGCCGCGTTCCATTCCCCCGCCTTGGCCACCACATGCTCAGGCGGACCCTTCTTGTTGTACAAGGCCCCGGCGCGGGCCGCTATGGACTTCAGACCCGCAGGCTCGTCTGGTGCCGATACCTGATACTCCAAAGCGACCGAGTAACCGATCACCCTCGCGCCGGGCTGCTGCTCGAACGATTCGATCACGCGCTGCTTGCCGGCGATGTCTTCCACATAAATCGCCTTCTGCACCTGGTACTTCAAGCCGCCGTTTCCCCGCGGCTCGGCCCAGTATTCAAAGCGCAGATCGAAGCTCGTGTAGTTGCCGGCGGTCCAAATGTCCGTTGAGAGCCCGTGCGGCAACTCGGCGTCGGGTATTGTCTCCAGGCAACCTTCGGCGATCCGCCAACATTCTTCGATGGCAATCTCCGGAAGAGGCGCGCGCCACCCTGCGAAGCTGTTTCCATCAAAGAGCGCCGTCGCTTTGGATTGCGCCAGCGCGAGCGTGGGCCCCAGCAGGAGGGCGCGCCGGGAGGTCATCGGCCCGCCCGCGAGGCTTGTCCTTCTTTACGAGCCCGGATCTCGCGCACCGCATAGATGCGCCGCCCTTGACTCTCAAAGTAGGTGCGCATCAACATTTCGCCCAGGATGCCGGTGGAGAACATGCTGATGCCGGCCAGCAAGAGCAGCGCGCCGGCAATCATCAGCGGCCCATGTTGGATGGCGATCTCATTGCCCAGCAACTTATAGATCAACAGATAGAGCATGATCGCGCCGCCGGCCAGCGTTCCGCCCAAGCCCAGCATGCCGAAGAAGTGCATGGGCCGCGTGAAGTAGGTGAGCAGGAATTTGATGGTGACGATGTCGTAGAGCACGCGGAAAGTGCGGCCCAGGCCATAGTGGGAATCCCCGGCCGCGCGAGGAGTGTTCTTGATCGGCACCTCAATGACGCGCGCGCCATAGAGGTTGGCTAGCGCCGGAATGAAGCGATGCAATTCGCCGTAGAGATTCACGTCCTTGAGAATCTCCGCCCGGTAGGCCTTGAAGGTGGTGCCGAAATCATGCAGCTCCACGCCCGAGGCCTTGGCCATGAGCCAGTTGGCGATGCGCGAGGGAATCTTGCGCGTGACGGCGTTGTCCACACGATTCTTGCGCCAGCCGGAGGCGATATCCCAGCCCTGCTCTACCTTTTCCAGGAGCGCGGGAATGTCTTCGGGATCGTGCTGGAGATCGCCGTCCATCGAAATCACGATTTCGCCTTGGGCCTCGTCGAAGCCCGCGGAGAGCGCCGCGGTTTGGCCAAAATTGCGGCGCAAGCGAATCACCTTGAGGCGTGCATCCGTCTCGACGAGGTTAGCCAAGAGGTCGAAGCTACGGTCGGTAGAGGCGTCGTCGACAAAAAGGATTTCGTAGGGCCGCTGCAAGCGTTCCATGACGCTCGTCAAGCGGTCATAGAGCGGCAGGATGGACGGCTCTTCGTTGTGGATCGGGATGACGAGGGAAATCATGAGATATTTGGAGGTCTAAACCATAGGATAACCGAGGGTAGTTCATTGAGCAGACTCCGGGGCCTGGGCATCCTGGTCCTCATTTATCTCTTTATCGCCTACGCGATCCCCAAGCCCGAAAGCGTCGCCCCGGAAGGCTGGCGGATTTTCGCTCTTTTCTCGGCTACCGTAGCGGGCTTGATTTTTCAGCCTATATCGGGCGGCGCGCTGGTTTTGATTGCGGTTGTCTTTTCCAGTCTCCTGGGCGGACTCACGATCAAGCAAGCCCTGGATGGCTATGCCGACCCCACCAATTGGCTGGTGCTGGGAGCCTTCTTTATCTCGCGCTCCATGATCAACACGGGCTTCGCACGACGGATCGCGTTGTTCTTCGTGCGCAGTTTCGGCCAAACCAGTATCGGCGTCAGCTACGCCCTGTGCGCAAGCGACTTGGTCCTTGCCACCATCATTCCGTCCAATGGCGCGCGCTCCGGCGGCGTCATCCTCCCGATTGTGCGCAGCGTGGCGGAGCTCTATGGCTCGAGCCCGGGCGAAACCGCGCGCAAGATCGGTTCGTTCTTAATGGTCAGCGTTTATCAGGGCATCTGCGTCACGACGGCGATGTTCCTTACGGGCCAAGCGTCGAATCCTTTTGCCGCTAAGCTCGCGCAAGAGCTCAATAACGTTTCTATCGATTGGCTGGCCTGGTTTAAGGCGGGGGCCGTCCCGGGCTTGTTAAGTATCCTCGTTGTCCCTTGGGTCGTTAGCAAGATATATCAGCCTCAAGTGACCAAGACCCCGGAGGCCGCCCTCTTCGCTCGCGGCGAGCTCGCAAAGATGGGCCGCCTCACCAACCCGGAATGGATCCTGGTCGCGGTCTTCATTGGCGTGTGCGGGGGTTGGGCCACTACTTCAATTCACAAGCTCGACGTCGCCGTGCCGGCTTTGTTGGGCTGCATCGCGTTGCTGGTGACGGGCGTTCTCACCTGGGAGCAGGTGAAGAAAGAAGAGTCCGCGTGGGACATCTTCATCTGGTACGGCGGACTGCTGAATCTCGCCAAAGCCTTAAATGCAACGGGCCTGCCGACGGAGTTCGCCAAGTCCATCGGCGGCGCGCTGACGGGCCTGGATTGGTATCCGCTGCTGATGATCTCGCTGTTGATTTACTTCTTTGCGCACTACGCGTTTGCGAGTATCACCGCGCACTTATTGGCGCTCTATCCGGCCTTCGTCGCCGTCATTGCGGCCCAGGGCGCGCCTCCGGGGCTGGTGGCGTATTCGTTTGCCCTCTACACAAGCCTCTCGGCCGGCCTGACGAACTATGGCACGACGCCCTCGCCAATGTTCTTCGCGCAAGGCTACGTCGAAATGAAAGATTGGTGGCGGGTCGGATTCGTTTGCGCGCTGGTGAACCTGGTCATTTGGTCCACGGCCGGATTTGCGTGGTGGAAGTTACTGGGGATTTGGTAGCGACGCGAGCGGAATCACCGCGTACTTCACCTTCTGCCGCTTCCACGTCCACGTTGCATGTACCGAGCCGTCCGCGGCCTGAATGATGGCGGGATAGGAATACTCACCCGGCTCGCTCTCAAGCACCATTGGCGCGCTCCACTTCTCCCCGTCTTTCGTCACGGCAATGTTCAGCGGACTCCGTCCCTTGGCGGTGTGGTTGTAGATCAGCACCGTGCGCCCGTCCTTGAGCGTCACCGTATCGATGCCGCTATTGGGGTTCGGCAGCGTCGTGGCCTTCGCGTCGCTCCAGGTCTTGCCGCCGTCTTTTGAATCCGAGTAAGTGATGAAGCCGATGCGCTCGGTGGAGCGTAGGTACATCCGCATGGTCTTGCCGATCATAGCCATGGCCGGTTGAATGATTCCTTTGGGCTGCCCGGGAAAAACAATGGGCCCGTGCTTGGTCCACGAGGCCCCGTTATCTGTCGAGCGTTCTACCCAAGCCGTCCACGCGAAATCGCTTTCGACGCTGGTGCCCGACACAATCGTGCCGTCGTTCATAACCAGCGGCTTATTCTTGATCGGGCCATAGGTGCCCGCGGGCAGATACTCCTTACCGCCCCAGGTGCGGCCGCCATCGTTGGACCGAATCTTCGCGCCATTCCAACGCGTGGGGTGTGTACCGAACTTGTAGTAAAGCCAGAGAGTCTTGTCTTTGGTGTAGAAGAGTACGGGGTTGTAAGTGGAGTAATTCGGCTCGCGCGCGATTTCAAACGGCGCGCCCCACTTTCCGCCCGAGAGGCGCGCTCCCCAGATGGCCACGTCTTTGGCGCCTTCTTTCGTCCCGCCAAACCAGGAGGCCACAAATTCCCCCGGCGCCGTTTCGACGATCGTGGAGGCATGGCATTCCGGAAAGGGCGCTGTTTCATAGATAAAGTTCTGCTTCACCTGGGCCGCCAAGGCCGCCGCGAAAAAGAGAGGAGCAAGTAGTCGCATCGACTTCAAAGTGTATCGCCGATCATGCAGAATGAATCATGCTCAGTCGCAGAAGTTTTCTAGCCTCAACGGCTGCCTTGGCCGCGCAATCCAAAAAGCCCAACGTCCTCTTTGTCAGCGTGGACGATATGAACGACTGGATCGGCTGTCTGGGCCATCCGCAAGCCAAGACGCCGCATATCGATCGCTTAGCCCGCCAGGGCGTTCTCTTTTCCAATGCCCACTGCGCGAGCCCCTTATGTAATCCCTCGCGCACCGCCTTGCTGACGGGCCAGCGAGCGTCGACCACCGGCATCTACAACAACGACCAGTTCTGGCGCGCCTCTTTGCCCAACGCGGTTACTTTGCCCGAATACTTCCGCCGCCACGGCTACTACTCCGCGGGCGCGGGCAAAGTTTTCCACCACACCGCAGGCAACAACCCCCCGAACCAATGGGACGATTTCCAGCTCCAAGTTTTCGACGACCCATGGTACCGGCGCGCCGATTGGTATCCCTGGAACAAACGCGTCCCCGCGCCTCCGGGCCATCCCTTCAATGGCCTGCGCGATTTTCAAGGCGAGTTCGATTGGGGCACGCTCAACCAAGAGGACTCGGCTTACGGCGATCAGCGCGCCATCGATTACGGCATCCGCCACCTGGAACGCTCGCATACCAAGCCATGGTTCCTGTCCATCGGCCTGTGGCACCCGCACATTCCCATGTTCTCGCCCCAACGCTTTTGGGACCTCTATCCGAAAGACAAGATCGTACTGCCCAACGCCGACCCGGCCGATCTCGAAGACCTGCCCAAAGCCGCGCAGGAGCTTGCCGCCTTCCGCCGCGTGGAGTTCGACCGCATCGTCCAGGAGGGCAAGTGGGCCGAGAGCATTCAGGCTTATCTGGCCGCCATTAGTTTCGCCGATGAAATGGTGGGCCGTCTGCTTGGGGCGCTCGACCAAAGCGCGCACGCCCAGAACACGATCGTCGTCTTTTGGAGCGACAACGGCTGGCACCTGGGCGAGAAGCGGCATTTTCACAAGAGCACACTCTGGCAGCGTTCGACGCATGTGCCGCTCATCATCCGGACGCCGCAAACGAAGCAGCCCGGCGTCGCGCGCCGCCAAGCGGTGAGCTTGCTGGACCTCTATCCCACCGTGCTCGATCTATGCGGGCTGCCCGCGCGGGCGGAGAACGAGGGCCTGAGCCTGCGTGCGCAATTGGCGAACCCTCGCGCTCAACGCCCTCCGGCTGTCATCACTTATCTCGAAGGCAACCACGCGGTCCGCGACGAACGCTATCGCTACATCCGTTACCAGGACGGCAGCGAAGAGTTCTACGACGAAGCCGCCGATCCTCTGGACCACACCAATCTTGCCGGCCAGCCTGCCCATCGTGCCCGCATGAACGCGATGGCGAAGTGGCTCCCCAAAGTGAACGCCGCCGCGAAACCTCTGCGGACGGACTTCGATTTCGACTTCGCCACGCACAGCTACCGCTATCGTGGAAAGAACTAATCATGTACGGAGCCATTGAAGCCGGCGGGACCAAATTCATCTGCGCCTACGGAACCAAGCCGGAGAACCTGGAGATTTCCAAACCCATTCCCACGGGCGGCCCCCAAGAGACCATGCAAGCGGTGGAGGCCTTCTTCGGCGGCCGCAAACTGAAGCGCCTGGGCATCGCGTGCTTCGGTCCCTTGGATATTCCTCACGGACGGATTGCTAAGCTGACGCCCAAGCTTGCCTGGCGCAACTTCGGCATCGTGGCGCACCTGGAACGCAGCCTCAATACGAAAGCCATCCTAGACACGGACGTCAACGCGGCCGCTCTCGCCGAACATCGCTGGGGCGCCGCCCAAGGCAAGAAGAACCTGGTCTACGTCACCGTGGGCACCGGCATTGGCGGCGGGCTGATGGTGGAGGGCCGCCTGGTGCATGGGTTGCTGCATCCGGAACTCGGCCACATCCGGGTCCGCCGCTTCCTCGGCGATGAGTATCCCGGGCATTGCCCGGTACATGGGGATTGCCTGGAAGGCTTGGCTTGCGGTCCGGCGATGGCGTCCCGTTGGGGCGTGGAGCGGGCGGAGGATCTGCCCGGCCGGCACCTGGGTTGGGCGATGGAAGCGCACTATCTGGGCCAGATGGCTGTGAATCTCGCGTGCACGGTGTCGCCAGAAATGATTGTCCTTGGCGGGGGCATTGGTCTTCGCCCCGGTATGGTGACCATGGTCCGCGATGCGGCTAAGCAAGAGATGAACGGCTATGTGCCGCTACCACAAATCGCCCGTGCCAAGCTCGGCCAGCGATCGGGGGTCTTAGGCGCGTTGGCGCTCGTCCAGGTGAAGGACTAGCACCACTTCGTTGCCCTGCTCGTTGTAGATCATCTCGTCGGCGTAGGAACGGGCCATAAGGATTCCAAAGCCTCCGGGGCGCATACCCTGGCTCTCGCGGACGACGGCGTGATGCACGGAATCTTCGGGCGGATTGTTCACCGCCGCGTGTTGGATGGCGTTCAAGCGGAAGCCCGGTCCGGGATCTTTGATGAAGCAGCTAAGGGTGCGCTTGGTGCGCAAGGCATCGAGGCGAATGCGCATTTCCGGGTTTAGCTTCCCGCCATGTTCAATGGCGTTCCACAAGACCTCTCGGACGGCGGTGAGAAAGTTATCGCGGTCGACGAATTCGATGCCGAGGGAGGCGGAAAGGTCGCTATCGGCGATCCGGCGCATCGCGTCGTCGCCGCAAGCCAAATCGCAGGGCACCAGGAGCGTCACCCATTGGTCGGTACAGGCCAGTGTTTCCACGGCCAGCGACAGAGGTGGGAGTGGCTTGGAATCCATTAGTTCTAGCTCAGCACAATCCGCGGGGGGTCTGAGAAGCGAAGCGCGCCAAAGGTGACCAGGGACTCGGCGTCGATGCTCCACTGGCCGTAATTCAGAGTTTCCGTTTTTAGGCCGGGAAAGACTTGCAGGAGAGTATAGAGGCACGCGCTGCCGCACCATTTCAAGGGGTCGCGTTGGTAGCTAACGTCCGACCAGAACTTCTGGGCCTGGCCGCTTTGCAGAGCTTCGAGGCGGAGTCGATCTTTTACCAGCACGCTTTCGTAGCTGGGGCCGCCCGGTGTGAAATCCTCCTGATCGCCGTAGCGTGGGCCCATATGCGCCATATCGATGGACAGGACCCAGACAAGCTCGTTGCCGTACTTGCGATCGAGGCCGCGCAGCGCTTCGAAAAAGACCGCCACTTCCGGAGTGGCTTCCGGCGGGCCTTGCCCCAAATACAAGCTTCGAGCGTAGGCTCCCACCAGCACCGGCAGCACCTGCACGTCTCCGCCAAAAAGATGTTGCAGCCACAACACATGAAACTCCGCCGAGTGCTCCATGGTGTGGCAGTAGTCTTCCTCGATCAAGGCGCCTGGAGCGTTCCGGCGCAACTCTTCCAGCAGCGCGCCGGCGGGCGTGGTCTGGCCGAGAGGAGTTTGAAACGCCTTCGCGGTGACGCCGAAGCGGTCCGGTTCCCCATAATGCGAAGTGGCCAGCAGGACGAAGGTTTTCTTCCTCATCTCCTCCGGTGGCGCCATGGCGCGCAGGGCGGCAAAGGCGTCGCGGTAGCATTCGGGGCCGCCCTCAAAGCTAGCATGGGGCGCGGCAATGCCGATCATCCTACCCTGCGGCGGGCCGAGGCTGGCTGGCGCCTCGTCGAAAAAGGAATCGAGGAAGCGCTTGCAATCTTCCGGGCACTCAGGATAGGCGCTACCGGAGAAGGCCGCCGCCCGCACTTCAGCCTCGGCAAAGCGCCGGTGCGCGCTGTCGCGCAAGGCGGCGAATTGTTCGTTTTCGAGAAAGCCGCTTTCGTTTAGCGAGCCAACCAGGTCTTGCAGCTGCTCACTGACGTCAAAGCGCCCGGTGGATTTGACCAAATATTCCCGGAGATCGTCTTCCGTGGCTTGGCCATCAAAAAAGCCCAAACAACGGACGAGCTGTGGCGGTACTACTAATACGCGTTCTGAATAGCCTAAGCGATCCCGCAGGATCAATCCGGGTGTTTCCGGATCCGGCGAAGGTATCGCGTCCAGGTCTTGCCGCAAGGGCGCGAGCACATTCGCCATAGCGTTTATCATAAGCAAGAATCGACCTGAATCTATGTCACGCGAGAAATTGAACGACGAAAGCATCGCCCAGCGCCTGGCCGATATGCCGGGATGGGCTCTAGTGCCCGGCCCCAAGATCCATAAAGCGTACCGTTTCGCCAACTTCGTGGAGGCCTTTTCGTTCCTGAGCGGCGTGGCGCTGGAAGCCGAAAAAATGGACCATCACCCCGAGATTTACAACGTCTATTCGAGTGTGGAGATTTCGCTGAATACCCACGACGCAGGCGGTTTGACGGCGCTGGACTTCGCCTTGGCGAAAAAGATCGATTCCCTCACTTAACAACTCATGAAGCTCATCCTCGTTTTCCTGGCTCTTCTGTCGGGCGCGCTTTCGGCCCAAAGCTCCATCCCTCATCTCGACGCGGTCATCGAAGCGGCGATCCGTAGTCAGGAGGTACCGGGCGTGGTTTGCCTGGTTGGTTACAAGGACCGCATCCTCCACTACAAGGCATACGGGAACCGGGCTTTGGAGCCGCAAACGGAGCCAATGACGACGGACACGATCTTCGACGCCGCCAGCCTGACCAAGGTCGTGGCGACGGCCACCTCGATTCTGAAACTGGTCGAGGAAGGAAAAGTTCGCCTCAACGACCCGGTTACGGCGTACCTTCCTAAATTTCAAGGCGGCAAAAGCGCGATTACTGTGCGGCACCTGTTGACGCATTACTCCGGCCTGCGCCCGGATTTAGACCTCGAGCCCGCCTGGAGCGGATACGAGCTGGGGATCGAGAAAGCTTTGCTGGACAAGCCGACGTCGGAACCCGGAGTCAAATTCGTTTACAGCGACATCAATTTCATTCTTTTGGGCGAGATCGTCCGCCAAGTGAGCGGCCAGCCTTTACAGGTATTTGCACGCGAGCGCATCTTCGGGCCGCTGGGAATGACGGACAGCAACTTTTTGCCCGCGCAAGAGCTCCGGCCCCGGATCGCTCCCACCGAAAGGCTGAAGGGCGAATCGTTGCCTTTGCGCGGCGTGGTGCACGACGAGACCACGCGTTTTATGGGCGGGGTGGCGGGACATGCCGGGCTTTTCACGACGGCGGAGGATATGGCGAAATTTGCTCGCATGATGCTGGCCCAAGGCGGCGCGGTGCTGTCCCCGGCCAGCGTGCGCGAGGGTACGCGCGTGCAATCGCCCGCAGGCCAGCCCGCACTGCGCGGGCTGGGTTGGGATATCGATTCGCCGTTCTCCGGCAACCGCGGCGATTTGTATCCCATCGGCAGTTTCGGCCACACCGGCTTCACGGGAACCAGCCTGTGGATCGATCCGTCCACCCAAAGCTACGTTATTGTGCTGGGCAATCATGTGCATCCTTTCCGGCGCACCCCGATCACGCGGCTGCGGGGACGCGTGGCGAGCGTCGCGGCCGCCTATATCAGCCGTCTGGAAGCCAAGCAGGCCGCCGCGCCTTCCGGCCAGACGCTCACGGGATTGGACCGTTTGGCCCAGGAGAAATTCTCCCCCCTGGCCGGCAAACGCGTCGGCCTCATCACTAATCACACCGGCATCTCCCGCGAAGGCAAGCGCAATATCGATCTGATGTTGGCCGCTCGCGTGGACTTGAAGGCGATTTTCAGTCCCGAGCACGGCATCCTCGGCAAGGTGGACGAGGACGGCATCAAGGACTCTTTTGACGCCGCCTCCAAGCTGCCGATTTATAGCCTATACAAGGACGAAAGCCGCCGGCCCAACGCCGCGCAACTGAAGGGCCTAGACACGCTCATCTTCGACATTCAGGACGTGGGAGCACGCTATTACACCTACGCATGCACGATGAAGAATGCTATGGAGGCTGCGGCTGAGCTCAATCTTGAGTTCCTGGTGCTAGACCGGCCCAATCCCATTACGGGGACGATCGTGGAAGGTCCTCCGATCGATAAGGAGTCCGAGAGCTTCATCGGATGTCTTCCGGTGCCTTTGCGGCACGGCTTTACGCTTGGCGAATTGGCCCGCTTCGCCAACGACCGGTTGCCGAAACGGGCTCGCTTGACGGTAATCCCGATGGAGAATTGGCGCCGCACGGACTGGTTCGACCAAACCGGGCTGATCTGGCTGAATCCCTCCCCTAATATGCGAACGATTAACGCGGCACTGCTCTACCCGGGCATTGCGATGCTGGAGTTTTCGCGCAATTATTCCGTGGGTCGCGGCACGGATGCGCCCTTTGAAATTCTGGGCGCTCCCTGGATTAACGGCCCGCAGCTGGCCGCGGCGATCAATGGCGCCGCTCCGCCGGGTATTCGCGTTTACCCGGTTCGGTTCACGCCGACGAGTAGTAATTTGGCGCAAATCAATTGTGAGGGTCTGCGGATTACCATCACGGACCGCTATCTCTTTCGCCCCACAGAGTTTGCCGCCCTGCTGATGGGAACAATTCAGAGACTATACCCAAAGGCAATAAAATTCGAAGAAAACCGAAAATTAATTGGGCATTCTGAAACAATTCGCCGCCTCACGGCAGGTGAAGCGGCGACAGAAATCGTTCAAGGCTGGCAGCCCTCAATTCGTGCGTTCCTGGCCGAACGGGACCGTTATCTAATCTATCCTTAATCAGCCCGAGAGGGAATCAGCCCGAGAGGGAATCAGCCCGAGAGGGAGGCTATACAGGTCCGGCGGGGCGGTTGGCCTAAGCGATGGCTTTTGGCCTAAGCACTCGCCGTTTGCGCCTCTTCTTCTTCGTCTTCCTCATATTCCTCGTCGCCAACAGGCGTGCCGTCCGCCTTATTCCGCTTGCGGGCTTCGGCGAGCCATGTAGGCGGGCGTCCGCGACGACGACCGCGCCCCTCCACCAGACGTTCGAGCGTCATGATCGCTTCCTCGATCTGCGCCCGTTCCCGCCGCAACTCATCCAAAATTTTCATTATGTCCACAGTAATAACACCTCACCTAGGGGGTCGGGTTGGCTCTGACATCGCGCCACCTTAGATCGGTTATAACGGATAATTGCAGGTCAGGCAAGCGAATTGTTCTGATTTCAGAACAATTTTAATTGGCTAGGATTCCCCGGCCACTTTCTTGTTCCTACGCCAATGGTAGTAGAAAGGAATTCCCGCCAGAATCAATCCTAAACCCATTAGGGATTCCCGCGGTTGGTCTTTGAGCGTAAAAATAATCAAAAGAACGGCAACTAAGACGAAGAGAGCCGGTACCACGGGGTAACCCAATGTTTTATAAGGCCTTACAAGGTCGGGACGCTTCCGCCGCAACACGAAAACACTTGCCGCCGCCATGCCGTACAAGATCCAGGAGCCGAAGATTACGTAGGTTGCCAGTTGATCATACTGCCCGGAGAAGACGAGCACGGAGCTCCATAGGCAAAGCCAGATCATGGATTGTGCGGGAGTCCGGTACTCGGGGTGAATTTCGGCGATCTTTTTGAAAAATAGCCCATCTCTAGCCATGGCGAAGGGCACCCGTCCGCCGGACAGGATGCTGCCGTTCAAGGCGGAAAAGATGGAAATCATGGCGGCCACGCTGACGAGGCTAGCCCCGGAAGGACCAAAAAGCTTCCGCATCATTTGAGCGGGGACGCGGTCGCTAGCGCCTACTTCCGCACTCGTTAGCACGTAGAAATATGAAGTATTGGCCAGGAGATATATGACCATAACGCCTAAAGTGCCGAAAATCAGAGCTAGGGGCAGGTTTTTCTGGGGATTCTTGATTTCGCTCGACACCATCGAGACATTGTTCCAGCCGTCGTAGGCCCAAAGAATGCCTACGAGAGCGACAAAGAACCCGCTGATCCCGCCGGGATTGGGCGTAACGGAAGTGGAAAAGTTGGCGGTAGTTCCCTGGCTGCTGAAGAGGCCGACCAAGACGATGCCCACCAGGAGCCCAACTTTGGCAATCGTGACCACGATCTGTAGATTCCCGCCGACACGCACCCCGAAATAATTGACGTAGGCGAGAAAAAGAATCACCCCCATGGCGGCTAACTGGCCATAGCGCAATTCGAGGGTGCAGCCGCCCGGAACGGGCAGACTGGCAAAACTGGCCTCCAGCCCGGGCAGGAAGTTTGCCAGATAAATGAAGAAGCCGCTGGCCAGGGTGGCGATGGACCCAGACTTCGCGACCCAGAATTGCGTCCAGCCGTAAAGAAATCCCCAGAAGGGGCCGTAAGCTTCGCGCAGATAGACATACTCGCCGCCGGCCTCCGGCATCGAGGACGAAAGCTCGGCGTAGGTCAAGGCCCCGGCGAGCGAGAGAAATCCGCCAAAGATCCAGACTAAGGTCACCAGATCGGGGGAACCGGTCGCCAGCACCGCCCGTTTGGGGACGACGAAGACGCCGGACCCAATGACGGTGCCGACGACGATGGCGGCGGCCCCCCATAAGCCCAAATCGCGCCGCAAGTCCAGCTTGGAATTCTCGTTGCTCATAACGTCTTAATTTCCTTCTCGGTAACGAATCGACTGGCCAGCAGGGCCACCAGGAAGGTACACGAGCTTCCGATCAGGACATACCAGGTCCAGGCAATCTGCGTCTGAAACTTGACATACAACATCAGCGCGAGGCCCGCGCTCATGCCGGCCATGGCGGCGCGCTCGCCGGTGCGCTTGGTTAGCAGTCCCAGGAGAAAAACGCCCAACAGGGCCCCGTAGACGATAGAGGCGATCCCCAAACCGGCCTCCAACACGCTGGAAACGTTGCGCGCCAGGATGCCAATGACGAACAAGACGCCGCACCACAGGACGGTCATTCGCTTGGCCAAGGCAAGGTACTCGGCGTCGCTTCTCTGCCGCTTATCGTTGGGCTTAATGAAGTCCATGACGGTAGTGGAGGCCAAGGCGTTTAAGGCCGCGCTCAAGTTCGACATCGCGGCGGCCAGGATTGCGGCGATGGTGAGCCCGGCGATGCCTGGGGGGAGAAACTCCCATAAAAACTTGGGATAGATGCGGTCGGGCGGATTGGGCGGAGCGAGGCCGGTATCGCCGTAGTAGACCCAGAGCATCACTCCGATCACCAGGAAGAGTGTGAACTGAAACAAGATGACGAACCAACTGGAAAAGAGCGCAAGCCGGGCGTCCCCTTCATTTTTGGCCGAGAGGAGCCGCTGGACCATCAACTGCTCGGTGCCGTGCGAGGCTGTGGTGAGGAAGCAGCCCCCCAGCAGGCCCGCCCAAAAGCTGTAGGTTTTTTGGAAGAACTCGGGCGTGGCGGAAAAAGCAAAGTCGAAAACCTGAAATTTGTTGGCCGCGCCGGCGCTAGCCAGGACATGATCCCAGCCCCCTGGAATTTGCCCGAGGATGACAAAGAGGCTCAGGATCGCGCCGGCCACATAGAGGAACATTTGCACGACGTCGGTCCAGATGACGGCCGTCATTCCGCCTTCGAAGGTGTAGAACAGCGTCAAGGCGACGATCACGAATTCGCTGACGAATTCGCCAGTGCCCAGAATGATCGAAACGACGATGGAAATCGCAAAGACGCGCACGCCCTCGGCGAGGGCGCGTAAGCCGAGGAAAGCCCCCGCCGTGAGCCGACGGATATTGGGCCCGAAGCGCCGGAGCATCAACTCGTAGGCGGTAAACATTTCGCCGCGGAAGTACTGGGGAAGGAACAAAGCGCTGATGATCAAGCGGGCAAGCAGGTACCCGAAGACCACCTGCAAAAACCCGAAATTGCCATTGAAGCTGAGGGCGGGGGTACCGATGACCGTCAGCGTAGAGGTTTCGGCCGAGACGATGGAAAAAGAAATGGCCCACCACGGCGCATTCTTGCCTCCAAGGAAATAGTCCTTGAGAGACTTTTGGCTTTCCCGGAAGCGCATGCCAAACAGAGTGATGCCGATGAGGTATGCCGCGATCACGCCGAAGTCAAGCCAACGCATTCCGATCATCCTAACATTGGCCGCCAAAGGGCTCGAAAATCGAAAGGGAACATTTTTCCCGGCGCCACTGTCCAATCGTTGAGTGCGAACAGGCTACTATATCGAGGTAGCTTAGGACAGGCGGAACCTGACTTGCGGCGCGTCAAAATGTTTTGATAGCCTTTTGGTCATGCCGTTTTTCGGTCCCGGTAGACCGGCGGCCAGTTGGGGACGGAAACCTTACCCTCACCCTACGCATCGATTCATCTAGGAGGCGGGACCAGTGAAATTATTCACTTCATCCCTCAAGAAGAATATTCTTGGCGGGTTGCTCATGAGCGCCCTGTTGTCGTCCACTCTACTGTTTGGCCAAGCGCCGAAGAAGGACTGGAAAGACACGCAGGAGTTCGAGCTGTATCAGAAGATTGCGGGCAGTAAGAATCCGGACGAGCAACTGCAACTGCTCAAGCAGTGGGAAGAAAAGTACCCTGCCTCCGACTTTAAGCTGGAACGCGCGCAGATTTATCTCGTCGCCAACAACGCGAAAAACGACGGCCAGGGGGTGTATAACGCCTCAAAGAACCTGCTCGCCTTGGACCCCAAGAGCTTTCAAGCGCTTTATTTCCTAACGCTGCTCAGCGTCAGCCTGGACAAGAAAGACCCGGCGGGCTTAGAGACCGGCACCAAGAGCGCGCAAGCGTTGATTGCGGAACTCGACACGGTCTACGCCGCCGATAAGAAGCAGCCTAATGTGAGCGAAGCCGATTGGAAGAAGCAGCGCGTGGCCATCGAGTTGCAGGCCTACCGGACGCTGGGCTGGGTGGAACAGCAGAAAAAGGACTTCGTCAAGGCCGAGGAATACTTCAAGAAAGGCCTGGACCTGGACAACGGTTACGCGGAAATGAGCTACTTTCTCGGCACGGTGATCGTGCTGCAGAAGAAGCCCGAACGCCAAGCCGAGGCGATGTGGCATTTTGCCCGCGCCGGCAACCTAGGCGGCCCCGGAGCGCTCGATCCGACGCGTAAGGGCCAGGTGGCGGCCTACTTTAAGCGCGTGTATACCAGCTTTGCCGGTGACGACCCCAAGGAAATGCAGGCTGTCATCGATCAGGCGATTGCGAGCGTTTATCCTCCGGCGGGCTTCAAGATCAAGTCCAAGGAAGAGAAGATGATCGAGAACGAAGAGAAGTTCAAGTCTGAGAACCCGATGCTCTTCATGTTCATGCAGGTGAAGAACAAGCTCTCGGCCAGCGACGGCGCGGGGTACTGGAGCGAATTGAAGGATTCCGAATTGCCCGAAATGCGTGGGAAGCTGGTGAGCCAGAAGCCTGAGACGAATCCGAAGGAACTGGTGGTGGCGATTTCCACGGCCGATCAGCCCGAAATTACGATCGTGCTGGAAAACGCGCTGCGCGGCAAAGCCGATCCCGGCACTGAACTCACCTTTACCGGTGTGGCAAAGGAATACACGCAGGAACCGTTCTCGCTGAAAGTCGAAGTGGAGAACGCCAAGTTGAAGGGTTGGCCCGTCACCGGTCCGGCTCCCAAGACTGCGGCAAAGAAGCCCGCCGCTGGCGCCAAGAAGGGCACCGGCAAGAAGAAATAGCCGCCCGGCTAGTGGGGTTAAGAATGCCCGGTGACGCCTCTGGCGGCCGGGCATTTTTGTTTCATCGAGGGCGAGGGAGCGTTGGCTAGCGCGGCCGCATACGCGACTCTGTCCAAAAAGCTAATCTGTAGCGAGTCGCTGGCCACCAAGCCGGCACGGTAGTAGGCGAAGAATCGTTCCTGCGGTAGGGCCGCCAGGCCAGCCAGAGCTAGCGAAAACAGGGCCGCCATCCATTCTTTCTTCATACCTGTTACTACGGACCATGGGCCGTGGCGTTAGCCATTTCGCCCCAGCGAGATTGGAGTCTACGCCTATCGGCCGCCTTCAATTAGGCGTTTGCGGGCCGCCTCCGGCAGCAGTTTCCAGTTGCCGCTTGCCTTGACGGGAAACTCCTTCTTGCGCGCAAAATGTTCAATCAGAAGATCCCGGATGGCCTCGTTAGACTGCCACAGTACCGTCGCGCCTTTGAACATATCGAAGCCGCCGCTGCCGCCCGCGCGGTAGTTGTTGAGGGCAATCGTCAGGCGTTGGCCGTCTTGAAGGGGCGCGCCCTTGTAGCGAAGATTCGTGATCCGTTGTCCGGCGGGCTTGCGGAGGTCGATCTCATACTCGACGCCTTCCGCCATATCGAAATTGAAGCCCATGAATTTTGGATTGAGCAGTTCCCCGGTATCGCAGGTTGGCGTTGTGCAGCTTTCAAAGTAACGGGCCGCGTTTTCGAGCGCGTCTCGCAGCATTTTCCCGGTGCCTTCGATTTTGTAGAGGGTATTGTCGAACACATACAATGCGGCGGCTTCGCGCACAGTCACGGGGCCTTTTTGAACCACCAGGCGTGGATTGAAGAGCGCGCTCAGGCTCACATCCGCCTGGGTGGCCGCCAGCTGCACTTCGTGGATGGCGTCCACCAGGGCAGTATCCTCGTAGCGGCCAGTGGCGGCGCTTAGGGTTTCCGGCGCGGTGGCCACGGGGGTGGACAGATACTGCTCCGCGGCGTCGTGGTACGGTTTGGCGAGGCCGAGGATTTGCTCGTCGGCCAGGGTTTCGGACGTAACTTTGAGAACCCGACCCCGCCGGGATTTCAAAGTCCATTTGCCCTGCGCCCCGCGTTCGAACTCGAAATCCAATCGCCCCACGCTGGCGCCGTAGTTTTTGGGCTGGTTGAGTATCGCATTGCCGTTATAGACCTCGGCGGTCTCCTGGTGGGAGTGCCCGACCACCACGGCGTCCACGCCACCGACCTCGGCGATTTGCCAGGCGAAGTTCTCGACTACGCCCATCGAATTCTTTGTCGCGTTGCGGTCCATGCCGCCGTGCGCGGCCACGATCAGCAGGTCCGGCTTGTTGGCGCCCCAGATCTGCAATAACCTCTCGAGCGCCGCTCGCGGCTCCTCCCAGGTGTATCCGGCAAAGTGCTCCGGCTTTTCCCACTGGGGGATGGCGGGCGTCGTCAGGCCAACCACCACAATTCGCACGCCGTTGACCGTTTTTTCGAGATACGGCACAAAGCCCTTCGTGTTGGGTCCGCTGGCCAAGGTGTTGGCGCTCAACCAGGGGAAGCGGCTGGCGCGGCGGGCCGCGTTCAGATTATTCAGGCCATAGTTAAACTCGTGATTGCCCACCGTCATGGCGTCGTAGCGCAGCGCGTTCATCGCCAGCACCATGGGGTCGATGGACATCGCGCGCGCGGGCACCTTCACGCCCGCCGCGAGCCTCCCCGTGGCGGCAAAGGAATTGTAGACGCTTTCGAGAGGGGAGCCCTGGATGGTGTCTCCCGCATCGATGAGGATCGCCTCGGGCACCTCTTTGCGCACCTCCGCGATGAGGGTCGCGGCTTTGGCGAGACCGAGGTTTGCGGGCTGTTGGGTGAAGTAGTCGTACGGATAGATGTAACCATGCAGATCCGTGGTAGCCAGAATGGTGACTTTAGCCGTTTGGGCCGCTAGAAGCTGTGTGCCGACGATCATGAGCGAAATCCACCCCGATATACTTTTTATAGATGCGTAAGCTTGCATATTCCCTCGCGTTCTCGCTTTCCTGTTCGCTTCTGATGTTGGCACAGACCACCCCGGCGGCAAAAAAGGCTCCCGGGACCACGGTGAAGAAGACGCCGGAGCCTCCGCTGCCTCCCCGCCCGGACGGCCTTTATGCGCTGATCAACGTGACGCATGGGGGCAAACCCGTTGGCCAACTGGTGGCCCGACTGTTTGAGAAAGAAAGCCCGATCACGGTCAAGAACTTCGTCGATTTGGCACTGGGGCGGAAGTCCTGGCTGGACCCCAAAACGAGAAAGCTCGCGCGGCGGCCTTTCTACAACGGCCTCACCTTCCATCGCGTCATCCCCGGCTTCATGATTCAGGGCGGCGATCCCCTGGGCAACGGCAGCGGCTCGATTGCGACGATCCAAGACGAATACCATCCATCGCTTTCCTTCAATCGCGCGGGACTTTTCGCGATGGCCAATTCCGGCGTTCCCAACGACGGCAGTTGCCAATTTTTCATTACCGAACGGCCCACTCCTCATTTGGAGGGCAAGCATCCCATTTTTGGCGAGCTGGTGGAAGGCCTGGAACTGGCCGCGTCCTTGGCCCGAGTCGCGCGGGGATTGAACGATAAGCCAACCGAGCCGATCGTCATGACGAAGGTGGCGATTGTGCGTTATCCGTTGGGCCAGCCCGTCGGCCCGATCATCCAGCCGGTGCCGGCCAAGAAATCGGCGACGAAAAAGGCTAGCCCGGCGTCCAAATAGGAGGGCGGGGGGTCGCTCCCCGGGCAAGCGGTGGCGCGCGGCCGGGGAATCGTCGTATACTACAAGTTTGGCTCTCTGCCGTCGCAGGGGGAGGTGTGCATGTTTCTCAATGTGCGGGACATCGAAGTTCGTCCCCTCGTTTTCCATCGGGAGTTTCCCATTGGTGAGATCGATTTTCTCGATGAGAAGCTACGGCAAGCCTCCGCTTTAACGGTAGAGGGCAGAGCGGACTATTCGCAGGCACTGCGCGAAATTCGACTTTCCGGCCATCTACGGGTGGAAATGGAGACCGAATGCGATCGGTGCTTGGAGAGTTTTCGCTTCCCAATCGATACGGATTTCCGTTTGACGTACCAGCCCGAAGACGCCAATGTGGCGACGGAAGAGGCGGGACTGAACGACGAAGAGGCCGAACTCGCTTTTTACGAGGGGGACGGACTCGAGTTGACGGACGTCTTCCGGGAACAGATTCTACTGGCGATTCCGATGCAGAGGACCTGCGGGGAAGACTGTCAGGGACTCTGTCCCTCGTGCGGGGAGAATTGGAATTTCCGTGAGTGCGATTGCGAGCCCGTCGGCATCGACGAACGGCTAAGCGCCTTACGAGCCTGGAAGCCGGCCCTGTAGCGGTTATTCCGGAGCAGTTTTTTTAGAAAGTAGATAAAGAGCTACCATGCCCAATCCAAAACGCCGGCACTCCAAACGCCGCACCGCTACCCGCAGGGCGCATGACGCCTTGGCGCGCCCCATCGCCAGTGAATGCCCCAACTGTGGCGCCACCAAACTACCCCATCGCGCTTGCGCCGCTTGCGGCTTTTATAAGGGCCGCGCCGTTGTTGAAGTAGAGAAGTACTAAGCCCGGCACGCATAGGCAATGCTAACCATTGCTGTCGACGCGATGGGTGGCGATCACGCCCCCAAGGCCGAGGTGGAGGGCGCGTTGCGGGCGGCCCGCCAGCATAACGTCCGCGTCATTCTGGTCGGGAAAGAGGACGTGATCGCCGCCGAGCTCCGCACCCATGGCGGTACGGGCGGCCTACCGATTGAAATCCATCATGCCTCCGAGGTGATCACGATGGAGGATTCGGCGGCCAAGGCCATGCGATCGAAAAAAGACTCTTCGATCCGCGTCGCCTGCCGTATGGTGCGAGACGGCAGCGCCCAAGGAGTGGTCTCGGCCGGCAACACTGGGGCGGTGATGGCCACCTCGAAGACCGTGCAAGGGATGCTGAAGGGCGTGGAACGGCCGGCCCTGGCGCAAGCCTTCCCCACTTTGAAGGGCACCCCTACCGTGCTGTTGGACATTGGCGCCAACGTGGATTCCAGCCCGGAAATGCTCGCCCAGTTCGCCATCATGGGCAACGCCTACTCGAAAGTGTTGTTTGAAGTTTCGCGTCCTCGCGTGGGCATTCTTTCCATCGGCGAAGAAGAGCATAAGGGGAACGAACTGGTGCATGGGGCGCACCCTTTGCTGAAGCATCTGCCGATTCACTTTATAGGCAATGTCGAGGGCCGGGATCTCTATACGGGCTACGCCGACGTGATCGTCTGCGACGGCTTCATTGGCAACGTGGCGCTGAAGGTCTCCGAAGGATTAATCGATGTCATCAAGCAAATGCTGAAGCAGAGCTTGACGGCGACGATTACCCGGCAGGTGGGTAGCGTGCTCGCCCGGAACGGCTTCGATGAATTCCGGCGGCGGACGGATTACTCCGAGTACGGCGGGGCGCCGCTGCTCGGCGTGCGGGGAGTGACGATTATCTGCCACGGCCGCTCGAACGCCAACGCGATCAAGAATGCGATCCGCATCGCGGCGGAGTATGCCGACGGGCGCGTGAACGACAAAATTGAGGAAGGACTGACCGCGCTAGCAGAATCGCGTAACCTGGAACGCCCGTCCAACCAATAGACTGTTCAGTATGCGCCTGATTTCCATCTGCCTTCTCTTCGCCGCCGTTCTTCCGGCGCAAAAGCTTGATCCGATTCAGTGGGCGCTTGGCCCTTTTCCCGCGGTGAAGGCCGGCGAAGAGTTCAAGATACCCGTCCGTGCGCATTTTGGCGAGCATTGGCATCTTTACTCGCTCACGACTCCGAGGCCCCCCATTGCCACTAAGGTGCTGGCGGCGGAAGGCGCGCCGTTCTCGGTCGTTCGGGTGGATCAGCCGGAGCCCATCCGCAAGATGGACCCGAATTTTGAGAGCGAGACCGAAACCTTCGACGCGGACGTGGAATTCACGCTGGTAGCCAAAGCGACGAAGGACATTCCCGCCAACTCGGCGGACTTGGCCGTCGAAGTGCGCTACCAGGCTTGCGACGATACCAAGTGCTTGCCGCCGCGCAAGAAGCAAGTGAGCTACCTGGCGGATTTTGCGTTTGCGCCGCCCGCGCGGGCTCCGGCGAAGGCCGCGATTCCATCCGGCGTTCCCGCCTCCGGCCCGGCGAAGGCCGCGCCACAACCGCTGGGCGAGTTTCTTTTGCTGGCTTTTGGTTTTGGCTTGGCGGCGGTACTGACTCCGTGCGTGTTCCCGATGATTCCGATCACGATGAGTTTCTTTCTCACGAAGCAAGGGGCCAGCCGAGGCCGCATTCTGGGCGAGGCTGCGTTGTTTTGTTTGGGCATCATCGTACTCTTCACCGCTCTCGGCTTTGCGCTGACGGCGATTCTGGGGCCTTTCGGCATCGTGTCGATCGGATCGAACGTCTGGGTGAATGGTTTTATCAGCCTGATCTTTTTCGCTTTGGCTCTGAGCCTGCTGGGGGCCTATGAAATCACGCTACCCTCTGGACTTCTGACACGCCTGAACCAGGCGAGCGAAGGCGGCGGGATCGTGGGTACCCTCTTGATGGGCCTGACGTTCTCTTTGACCAGCTTTGCGTGCGTAGGCCCCTTTATCGGCACTCTGCTGGCGGCGTCGATTACGGGCGACAAACTCCAGCCTACGCTCGGCATGATGGCGTTTAGCGCCGGGTTGAGCCTGCCGTTTTTCTTTCTAGCGCTTTTCCCCTCGGCCATTGGAAATCTGCCGCGGGCCGGCAACTGGATGATCCGGATCAAGGTGGTGATGGGATTCCTGATTCTGGCCGCCATGCTCAAATACTTAAGCAATGTGGATGTGGTGCTAGGCCTGAATTTCCTAACGCGGGAGCGGTACCTGGCCTTGTGGGTCGTGTTGTTTGCGCTACCGGGGCTCTACCTGTTGGGCAAATTGCCGATGGACGGCATTAAGCGAGACGAACAACTGGGTGCGGGCCGGGCCCTGGCCGGTGCGCTATTTGTCGCCTTTGCGCTTTCGTTGGTGCCCGGGATGTTCGGCGGGAACCTGGGAGAACTGGAAGCGATGGTGCCTTTTGCGCGGGAAAACGCCGGCAACTTTGGCGGGGCCGGGAAATCCGAGAAGTTGGCCTGGATGAAAGACGATTTTGAGGGTGCGATAGCCAAAGCCAAGGCCGAGAACAAACAGGTGCTGGTGGCCTTCACCGGGGTGGCCTGTACGAATTGCCACTGGATGAAGGCGAACATGTTCACCAAGGCCGAGGTAGCCGAAGAGATGAACAAGTTTGTGCTGGTCGAGTTGTACACCGACGTTTTGGACGATGCTAAGAGCGAGGCCAATCAAAAACGCCAGGAAGAGCTTTTTCAAACCGTCGCCATTCCCTACTATGCTGTGTTTAACGCCGAAGCTAAGGTGGTTGCGAGCTTTCCCGGGCTAACCCGGGACCCCAAAGAGTTCGTCTCCTTCTTGGCTAAGTCCCGTTCGACCACATGAAGCAACTCTCTCTCTTTCTCGTTCTATTGTTTTGCCAGAATCCCGCAGGGTGGACCCAAGAAACTCGGCTGCGCGGTTTTCCAGAAGACGAGGCGCGCGCCAGGCGGCCCTTTGAAGAGCGGCTGCGGGCGACCGCCGAGGCCAACCGGATCCGGGAGTATATGACCCGCATGTCGGCCGAACCGCACCACGCGGGCTCTGCGGCCGGCCGGGCGGTAGCCGACTACGCGCTGGCACGATTTAAGGATTTTGGGCTGGACGCGCGCATCGAGACCTTCGAGGCGCTGATTCCGTATCCCACGCAGCGGGTCCTGGAGATCGTTTCGCCATTTCGCTGGAGCGCGAAGCTAAAAGAGCCGGTTACCAAAGAGGATCCCGACTCGGGGGATGCCAACCAGTTGCCTACGTTTAGTGCCTTTTCGGGCAATGGAGATGTGACCGCGCCGGTTTTCTATGCGAACTACGGATTGCCGGAAGACTATGCTCTGCTCAAACAGCGTGGCGTGGACGTGCGGGGCAAGATCGCGCTGGTCCGCTATGGCCGGAGTTTCCGGGGCATTAAGGCCAAGGTGGCAGCCGAACAGGGCGCGGCGGGCTGCCTGATCTATTCCGATCCGAAGGACGATGGGTACTTTCAAGGAGACATTTATCCCAAAGGCCCGTTCCGCCCGCCAGCGGGGGTACAGAGGGGTAGCGTGATGGACCTGCCGCTTTATCCTGGAGACCCGCTCACGCCGGGACGGCCGAGTGTGGCCGGGACGCCTCGCTTGAAAGTAGAGGAGGCCCGCAGCATTCAAAGAATTCCCGTGATGCCGATTTCCTGGGAGGATGCCAAGCCCCTGCTCGAGAACATGGAAGGGGAGATGGCGCCGGCGGAATGGCGCGGAGCGATCCCGGTCCCCTATCATTTGGGCGCTGGGCCCGTCACGGCGCGACTGAAAGTGCAAAGCGACAACCAGATACGGCCAATTCACAACGTTATCGGGCGCTTGAAGGGGCAGGTTTTTCCAGAAGAGACGATTATATATGGCAACCACCACGACGCGTGGGTAAATGGCGCGGCGGACCCCATTAGTGGAGCGGCCAGTGTGCTGGAAGCCGCGCGGATCCTTTCCAAGGCCGTGCGGCAGGGTTGGAAGCCAAAACGGACGATCGTTTTCGCGCTTTGGGACGCCGAGGAATACGGGCTGATTGGATCGACGGAATGGGCCGAACAGCATCGCGACGAATTGAGCCGCCATGCAGTGGCCTATTTCAACAGCGACACGACCTTGCGCGGGGCTATGAGTCTACAGGCATCGCCGTCGCTCGAGAAGTTTATTGAAGAATGGCTGCGAGATTATCCAGACCCGGCCAGCGGCAAGACTTTGTTAGAGGCTACCAACCGGAAGAACTTTCGCGCGGGAGCGCTAGGCTCCGGCAGCGACTATACGGCTTTTGCTCACCACCTGGGGGTGGCGAGTTTAAACGCCGGATTTGACGGCAATATGAGCGGGGTCTACCACTCCGTCTACGACTCCATACGCTGGTTCCAATACTTCGGCGACCCGGACTACATCTTCACAACCGCATTCGCGGGCTTCATGGCTACGGGGCTAGCGCGCTTGGCGGACTGCTATGTGGTGCCTTTCGACTTCGGGCGTGTGGCCCGCTACCTCGGGGGCAACGTGGAGGACTTAAAGAAATCCGGCAAAGCGAAGTCAATCGGGTGGGAGCAAGCCGAAAGGGAGATCGAAAAGTTAGACTTGGCTGCGCGGGCCTATGGGATGCAAATTCGCCAACTGGAAGGCCGGATGGCGAGCTTAGACCCGGCTAAACTCCGGAAGTTGAACGAACTTGTCTACACGAGCGAGCGCATTTGGATGCGTCCGGAGGGACTGCCGGGCCGGGATTGGTATAAGGGCCTGCTTTCGGCCCCGGGCAAATACACTGGGTACGGGGCGAAGACGCTGCCCGGAATCCGCGAGGCGCTAGAGGCCGGGCGTCAGGATGAAGCCCAGCAGCAGTTCAAGATTCTGGTGGATACGATTGCCGCTTATTCCGAACGCGTGCGGATGGCGGCCAAAGCGGCGGCGGATCTGTAAGGCGGGAGCGGCGCGCGGTCTTAATTTGGCCGGCGGGCCGGTGATGGGGACCAGCGAGCCAGATAACTGTCGAGAGCCATGTCGTCCAGTTCCTTTTGGAATTGCCGATCCCATTCGCCACGCTGGCGTTTTTTGACCCGTTCCAGGACCTCCACCCGCTGCTTGGCCACCTGGTAGAGGGCCCTTTGCGCGGAGATGGCTTGTTCTTGAGCGCGAATCCGAGTCTCGGCGGCCCGCTTTCTGGATTCCGAATCGACGCGGTACTGTCCGAGCGCAGCGCGTTCGAGGGGATCTGTGCTGACAATGCTCACTTGATGCTGGTAAGCGTCGGCGAGCTCGCGTAGCCGATCGTGCAATTTTTCCATTTCGCCTTCCAGGCGTGCCAGATTGTTGGCTTCCATTTCGGCCTCCATTCGCCGTAAGTCCAGTACGCGAGCAAGCCGGAATTCAAAACGCTTCATATCGGGCTCCCGTTACTTCCGGGTTAAGGTCCCGCCCACGTGCAATAGGCCCGCGAGATTCTGAAGGGCGTTTAGAGTTTCCGTTAAGCCCGACACCTCGTGGGCGTCCTGGCGGAGAAAGGCGTCGATTTGCGCCCGATTCCGCAACACGCTGTCGAGGGTCGGATTTGTACCTTGCACGTAAGCGCCCAATTGAATCAGGTCGCTCGCTCGCTCGAAGCTCGCCAAGGCCTCCCGCAGCGCCCGGGCCGATTCCCGGTGGGCGGGAGCGGCCAGTTTGGACTGCAGACGGCTGACGCTATCCAGCACATTGATGGCCGGATAGTGGCCCATCGATCCCATCTGCCGGGACAGAATGATGTGCCCATCCAATATGGCGCGAACGGTATCGCAAACCGGCTCATTAAAATCGTCGCCTTCCACCAAAACTGTAAAAAATCCGGTGATGGAGCCCACGGGAAAGCGTCCGGCCCGCTCAAAGATCTTGGGCAGAAGCTGGAAGGCGCTGGGCGGATAGCCCTTTTGCCCTGGGGGTTCGCCGGCGGCAAGGCCGATTTCCCGTTGGGCCATGGCGAGGCGGGTTACCGAATCGATGACCAGCAGAACGTTTTTACCCTGATCGCGAAAATATTCCGCCACCGCCAAGGCGACAAAACAGGCCCGGAGGCGCAAGGGAGCGGGCCGGTCGCTGGTGGCGGCAATGAGAACGCTGCGCTCCCGGCCGCCGGGGCCGAGATCGTGTTCGAGGAAGCTTTTCACCTCGCGGTTTCGTTCACCCACCAGAGCAATGACGGCGACGTCCGCGGAATGGTGCTTGCACAAAGAGCCGAGGAGAGTGCTTTTGCCAACGCCGGAGCCGCCGAAGAGCCCGATTCTCTGGCCTTGGCCGCAGGTGAGAAGGCCGTCGATGACGCGGATGCCGGTGACGAGCGGTTCGGTAATGTTTTCCCGCTCGAGCGGACCGGGCGGAGCCGCATAAAGGTCGTACTGGGCTTCCGCTTCGATGGGGGGGCCGCCGTCGAGAGGCTGGCCGAAGCCGTCCAGCACCCGCCCGAGCAAGCCGGGACCGACGCCCATGCGGGCCGCCTCGGGCCGCGCGACCACCTCGGCGCCTTGGCTGAGGCCGCCGGTTTCCTCCAGCGGCATCAAGAGGGTACGCCCATGGCGAAAGCCGATGACCTGGCTGCGCAGGCGCCGGGCGCCGGGCACCTGGATTTCGCAAAAATCGCCGATGGCCGCTTTGGGGCCTTCACTTTCCACCAAAACGCCGGCGACGTCGGTGACGCGGCCTTTGCGGAGGAGAAAATCGCCATCGTGAAGGCGCCTCAGATATCGCTCTAGATGCATTTAGCTCCGTTTCCCTAAAAGATCGATGAAGCCGCGCTCGACTTCGTCCAGTTGAGAGGCGAGCGAGGCGTCGAGGCTTCCCGAACTGCTCTCAATCACGAGGGCGCCGCGCTCCAACGAGCGATCGCTGGCCAACTCAATCCGGGGCGGCAGGTTGAGGGTTGCCAGGTGGGGCCGCAGCGCATCCAGATCGTCGGCGTGCAGGAGGATCCGGTTCACTTCACGCAACTCGCTCTTGTCGATAGCCGCCCGGAGCAGCCCCTGGAGGGCAAGCGGATCAACCTGGATTTCGCGGTGCAGCAGGCGCCGGGCGATGGCAATGGCCAGGCGGACAACCTTTTCTTCGCTTTCGGCAAGATAACGGCGTTTGACGGTGGCGACGTCCTCGATAGAGGCGGCCATGCGCCGGAGCCACGGTTCCACTTCTCCCTCCAGCCGCGCCTGGAAGCGGGCCTCCACCTCACGACGGGCTTGATCGACGGCGGCTTGCAAGTCCTGGCGATGCTGCCGTTCGAGGCGGTCGAAATCCGGCGCCGGCAGGGACGGCGCCGAGGGGACGGCATCCGTCCGCGAGGGAGGAGCGTCAAGTTCTTCCACCATCCAAGGGGCTACGCCAATGCGCTGGGCTTCGTCGAAATCCAGGATTCGGGATGTACTGCCGGCCGGGGCCGGCGTGCGCTCTTCCGTGTGGACATCCTTAATTGACATACTGCTCGCCTACCGTGCCTTTGAGGTTGATTACGCCCTCGTTCTCCAACTGGCGCAAGACAGTAATGATCTGCTGCTGAGCGCCTTCGACTTCGCGAATCTTCACGGGTCCCAAGGCGTCCATGTCCTCCTTAAGCATTTCGGCGCCGCGCTGGCTCATCGACAACAGGAAATGGTCGCGAAGTTTGTCGCTCGTGCCTTTAAGCGCCAGCGTCAACAATTTGCGGTCGATGCGGGCGAGAAGTTCTTTGATGCCCTGTTCATCGACCATGAGCATGTCCTCGAAAACGAACATCATCTGGCGGATTGTCTGGGTGAGTTGCGGGCTGAGGCCCTCCAGATGCTCGAGGATCTCCTTGCTGGTGCCGGAATCCAGGCGGTTGAACATTTCCGCCACGGCTTGGACGCCGCCGGAGCTTTCGCGGCTGAAGTCTCCGATTTCTTTCAGCTTGAGCCCGATGATCGTGGCAATTTTGCCGATGATTTCCGGCGAAATTTGTTCGAGATTGGCCATGCGTAGGGCCACGTCGGCCCGAATATTGGCTGGCAACGCATAGAGCAGGCCCGCGGCTTGGGAGGGATTCAGATGGGACAGGATCAGGGCGATGGTCTGCGGGTGCTCATTGTGGATGAACTTGGCCAGCTGGGTGGGGTCCGCCTTTTGCAAGGCGTCAAAGCTTAAATTTTCTCCTCCCAGTTGCTTGAGGAGTCGGTCTAGGATCTTTTTGGCCTCGTCGGGCCCAAAGGCGTTCATGAGCACCTTTTTGGCGTAATCGACGCCGCCCTTGAGTACGTACTGCTGAGCGAGCGACATCTGGTAAAACTCTTCCAGCACGGCTTCGGCTACCGGCGCGGGCACGGTTTGGGCGCGGGCCAGTTCCTGACCAATGCGGTGCACCTCGGCTTCGTCCATTTCCCGCAGGACGTTACTGGTGAGTTCTTCCCCCAAAATGATCAGGAGAATGGCGGCTTTCTTGGCGCCGGGGATGTCCACCCTCACGCTGGGTTCGTCGGGTGCGATTTCGTTTGGTTTAGCGGGAGGCAACATGGGGCGGCTTTATCTCTCTTCGTGCAGCCAGGTACGGAGGATGTGGGCGATGTTGATCGGATCCTTCTTGGCTTCGTCGGTAATGTGCTGGGCCAAAATCTTGCCCTTTTGGGTGGAGACGTGAGGCAGTTTGAGCTTCTGGAGTTCGGTCTGCTCGAGACGCTTCTGGAGGTCCTGCTGCTCGGCAAGGCGTTCTTCAAAGCTGCGGCCATCGCCTTCCGGCAGGGCGCCCGGCGCGCCGGAGGAGCCGACCTCGGCGTGCGCCTGAGAAACGGAGCTCTTCGGAGCCTTCTTCTTGCGGAGGAACCAAAGGACCAAGACGGCCAGCAGAATGAGCAGGAGCGCGGCTCCGGCCAAAGCGGCCAGCAGAATGGCCGGGTCCTTGAGCGGTGCGGGTAGATAGTTCAACAAAGGGGGCGGGATATCGAAGAGGGGCTTGGGCGGCGCGGGCGGAGCCGGAGGCAGCGGTGCTTCCTGCCGCAACGTGGAATCAAAGGGCAGAGACTCGACGATCACCACATCTCCGCGTTCGGGCACAAGACCGGTCGCGGCCGAAAGCACGTCCTTAATGGTCTTGATCTTTTCCGGACTGGCGGTTTCGAATACCCGTTTGGCTTTCGCGCCTTGTCCCTCCCAGCGCACAGTCTGATCCAGCAGCACGGAAAGCGAGACGCGCTTCAGGCCCCCTTGGGGCAGCTTCATCCTGCGGACGGTGCGGCTGGCCTGGTAATTGGTGCTTTCCGTCTTGCGCTGCGTGCCGCTTTGGGCGCCGGCGGGCCGCGAAGTGGGACGGGGAAGATTGCTGGGCGTGCCCGGCACGCCGCTGGCCAGGGGAATACCGCTGACATCCTCGGTCTTTTGCTCGGAGAGCACGACGGCCTTGTCGGGATCGAAAGTTTCCTCGCTCGACTCCCCGCTCGTCATATCGACGTCGACGGTAATGCCGGCGCGGTACTTGCCCTCGCCAAGCAGGGGGTCTAGCGTTTCGGTGACCTTGCGCAGCAAGTCCTTTTCGACCCTCTGCCGGTACTCCATCAGGATTTCCGGCATCTCCTCATCGGCGTTCATGCTCTTGCGGGGGCGGCTCAGCAAGGAGCCATTTTGGTCGATTACGCTAATGTTTTCCGGCGCCAAATCTTCAACGGCGCTCGAGAGCATGAAGGCTACGGCCTGGACCGAGGAAGGATGCAGGCGCGCGCCCGGCCGAAGCTTCAGGACGACGCTCGCTTTGGCGGGCCGGCGCTCGGACACGAATACGCTTTTCTTGGCCAGGGTGAGATGGACGCGCGAGTGTTCCACCTCCCGCAGAGTCCCGATGGTGCGCTCCAGTTCGCCTTCCAGCGCTCGCTGGTAATTGATCTGCTCGGCGAACTCGGTTAGACCGAAGTTCGTTTTGTCGAAAAGCTCAAAGCCGATACGGCCGCTGCGGGGCAGGCCTTCGGCGGCGAGTTCCAGACGCAATTCAGCCAGGCGCGCGCTGGGCACCAGCAAAGCCGTGCCGTCGTCGCTGACCTTATAGGGCACCGCCTTCTCTTTGAGTTTGGCGGTCAGGTGTCCGGCGTCTTCCGGTGCGAGTTGGGTAAAAAGGGGCTTGAAGTCCTTGGCCTTCTGGTATTCGATGAGCGCGTAAAGTCCGCCCACCACGGCAAGCGCCACGGCGCCCAGAGTCAGTCTCTGGCGCAGCGTTAATCTTTCCCATAGTGCGCGTAGTTGCTCCAAGCGTCTGTCTCTTCCGCTACATCCGCATCATTTCTTGGTAGGCCTGCAGGAACTTGTTGCGGAATTCGAGCATCGTCTCAAACTGCAGTTCGGCCTTTTGCACGGCCATGGCTACTTGGTGCAGATCGCTACGCTCGCCATTGAGAAAAGCCTGGATCTCGTTCTGCGCGGCCCCCTGTGTAGTTCTGACTTCATGCAAGGCCCGGGCCATTTCGTTGCCGAAACTGAGACCGGCTGAGGGTTGCGCGGAGCCCGCCGGGGCCAGTGGCTCCAGCATCTTAACTTGTTCGAGGGCTTTGCCCAGGGCGAATTCCATCGTCTTAACTCCGGAGCAGGTCGATTGAGCGCGAGATCATGTCTTTGACCGCAGCGGCGGCGGTGATGTTGGCGTTGAAACTGCGGCTGGCATTCATCAGATCCACCATTTCCTCGATGGGGCTGAAGTTGGGGAATTCGACATAGCCTTTGGAATCCGCATCGGGATGCCCGGGGAGATAGCGGCGGATGGGCTCCTTTGCGTCAATCAGAACTTCACTGACGGCCACCCCGGTTTCGGCGGAACTGAAGGCGTCTTGAAAGACACTGCCGAAGGGCTGCGTGACGCTCGAGGTTTGAAAAACGGCGTCTTGGCGCCGGTAGGGGCCGCCCTCGGGTGTGCGCGTCGTTTCGGAATTCGCAATGTTCTGGGCAAGCAATTCCGTCCGCGCCCGCTGAGCGCTCATACCGGAAGCGCTTACGCTCAAGGTTTCAAAAAGGCTCATGGCTTAGTTGCCTCCTCGCAAGGCCCGCCGGTATTGCGACACGCCGCTTTTGACGAGTTGAGACACAAATTGAAAGCGCAGAGCGTTTTCGCTCAGGATCCGCATCTCGCGGTCCATGTTGACGTTGTTGCCATCGTTGCGCACCGTGAGTCCGGGCGTTTCAATAACGTGCGGTTGGGCGTGTGGGCCGAAGGCGTCGGTCAAAGATTGGTATTCAAATTGGAAGTCGATGTCTTTCGCGCGATAGCCGGGAGTATCGGCATTGGCAATGTTGGAAGCGGTTACCTTTTGCCGGGCGGCCAAAAGATCAAGGTAAGACTCCATCCGGGATTGCAGAGGGCCAAGCATACGGAGAGGCTGATGCACGCCACATGCCAATCCCCTGGCATAGGTCAAAGCGGCAATAAAATGCCACTATTTATAGGTTTCGGGGTACCGTTCGCGCATTTCATTGGCGGTCTCGAGGGCCGTTCCAATTTGAATCAACTTTCCCACTCCGATACCGGGACACCAACTTTGGGTTTGGGCCCAGGCGCGACGGTCTTCAACGAGTTCGGGCCAGAAGGGGAAGAGCCGGCACTGCACGGGCTTGACGGGGTGAATGCTGCACCCCCGGCCCGCCAGAAAGGGGCATTGCGACTTGCCGCGCGGCTTGCGGATCCGGCGTTGGTGGCGGGTGCGGTAAATGTAGGTCGCCTCAAAATCGGCTTGGGCGAGCCCCAGGTACGCCGCGGCGCGGATAACGTCGTTTTCCGTCAAGTAGACGTAGCCTTTGACCTCGCAGCATTTAGTGCAGCCGGCTTGACAGGTGAAGCGAATTTCAGGGGGCGCGGGCATGAAAATAGGCGCAACAACAGCATAGCGAAAGGGTTAAATGAGGTTATGCGCTTCTTCGCTTTCCTCCTGGCCAGTGCGGTTTCCGCGCAAGTGCCAACCAATCCAGTGGTGCCGCCGCGCGGCGTAGTGAATGCGTTTTCCCGGCAGCCCGCCCCCAGCGTCGCCTCGTCCGGGGGCCTGATCGAGATTTCGGGGTTGAACTTGGCGGCGCCGGTGGAGGTGCTGGTGAACAATCGGGCGGCACAGGTATTGTCGGCGGAGGGGGGGAAGATCCTGGCGCAGGTGCCGCCGGAGACGCCGAATGGTCTGGCGGTGGTGGTGGTCCGGAAAGGCGAGCAGACTTCGCGGCCGGCGCGGGTGCAGATCCAAGCGGTGGCGCCCGGCCTTGAATCGGCCAACGGATTGGGCTTTGGCCCCGCGGCGATTGCGGAAGGCGATGGAAAGACCGTACTGCGGGCCACGGGATTGGCCGAGGATGGGATATTGCTGGTGGACGGACTTAGGAGTGCTGCGGCCATACGCCCTGCGCCCAGTCAGCCAGGGGTCTTTGAAATCGAATTGGGGGGGCTCTTCCGGGCGGGGACGCCGCTCGTGTTGGCGGCGGCCAACGCCTCCTCGAACGTGGTGACATTGGGGAAGGGTTCCGCGACGGAGCTCAGCTATATCGCTTTCCCTCCGGGAACGCCGGAACTGCGGAGCCTGCGTTCCAGCGACGCGCGCGGGCACTTTTTAATCGCGGCTGGGGCGCGAGGGACTGATGGGTGTTACCCGAGCTTCGTCCTCGACGCGCGAGCGGCGACCATTTCCCCCCTCGAGGCTTGTCCAACGGCCGCGCAGACGCAGTTGCTCTCGCCTTTTGTAGAAAACGTCAACGGCGCTGGCTTTGCCGCCCTCGAAGGACCCTACACGGCGCCGCCCCCAGGGGTACCGCCCGCGCCCTTTTCCAACAAGGTGTGGATCGTCACGGCGTCGCGGGATACTCCACTCGCGGTGGCGCTGCCGGAGCCGGTGCAGAATCTGAATCCGGGGCCCGGGGGAACATTTATTGCCACGGGTCAGGGCAAAGCCTTCGTTGTGGACGCTGAGAGTGGGGAAGTCAGTGAAAGAGACTCGGCTCCGGTGGCTGGGGTGGTGCAGAATCTGGTCAGCCGTTTTCAGAATATCGATCTCGGCGATGGCCTGAACCGTTTGCTCAGTGCGCCGGTCTCCTTGGCCAATCAGTTTGTAGTAACCGTCGGCAACGCGGTTGATAACCCAAGCCGGGCCAGGGTTGCGGTTCTGAATGCCCAGGGCGAGGTAGCGACGCAAAGGGATTTTCCGGAAGGCTGGTTACCGCTAACAGCACCTGCCCCACCCGCCGCGCCCGGAAATCCTCCAAATCCGGGAGCGCCCAACCAGACTCCGTTTCGCCTGCCGGTGGCCGTTTTTGCCGACCCGGGCACCCGCAGCTATTACGTATTGGCGGCCAACGGGCAGGGCAAGCACGCCCTGGTCCTTTTCCCGCCCGAAGGGGACGCAAGGGCACTGGCATTACCCGAGGATTGGACCTTCACGGCCTGTGTAGCCAATTTGCCGGTCTTCAATCTGGAACTGGCGCGGCGGGTAGCTTTGTTGGGTTCCCGGACGGAAGAGCGTGGCTTTAAGAATCCCTGCCCAGCAGACGGCTACCTGCTCTTTGACCTAGCAACCAGGGAAATTAGCCCCGTCAGCCTTCCGGGTTCGGGGCAACTCAACGCCTCCGGGGGCGCCAGCGAATTGAACGACTTCCTGATCGGGCTGAACACCGACCCCGCCCGGCGCAACACGGCCGATACGCTTTATGTGCTGGACGGCGTGAATGCTACCGCATACCGATTTGATCTGCCCGCCGGGGTGAACAATTTCTCGGGCCTCAACCTGGCGCCTTCGCTCAATTTGGCGCTGAGCGCGGCCAACAACCGGGTAGCAGGAGACGCGGGGATCGTCTTATTTGACTTAGAGCGCACGGAGGCGAAGTTGCTGCCTACGCCGGAGGGCTTTGTCAGCGTGAATTTTCTAGGAGTGCTGCCGGGCGTGCGGAAGCTGGCGGCGCGTGGGGTGCTGGCGGCTAACGCTGGCGCGCAGATACTGCTTTACGACCTGCTGACGGGCGATCTGGAAGTGGTGCCTAATCCGGAAGGCGTGGCCTGGGCGGGGCCGGTACCGCAGCCCGCGCCCACTCCCGGACAACCGCCGCAACCCCTCGCCAACGTACCGATCCGAGTGAACGCCAAGGCCAATACGATCGAGGCGCTGGCCCACGGCGCGGACCGGCGGCAACGCGGTGTGCTGGTGGTCCGGGCGCACTAGGCGCGCAAGTCGCATCCACTCGTCAAGTGCGAGAGGCGGCGAGCGGAGCGGAGTGCTCCCTCTCGATGCTAAAGGCTTTGGCAAAGGTACACTGGAGAATCCCGCCATGTCCGCAGCTATGTCCGCCGCCGTACCCTCCGCCGTTTCCGCCTGGGTTGACGCTCACCGGGAGCGCCTACTAGAAGAGTTGTTCGAACTTATCCGCATCCCCAGCGTATCGACTCTGCCCGAACACCGGATCGAGGTGCGGCGCGCGGCGGAATGGACTGCGGAAAAAATGAGGTTGGCGGGCCTCGAGAACGTCGAGATGATTGAGACGGCGGGGCACCCTCTCGTCTACGGCGAATGGCTGCATGCCGAGGGCAAGCCGACGGTGCTGTGTTACGGGCATTACGATGTACAGCCGCCCGATCCGCTGGAGCTATGGGTAACGCCGCCCTTTGAACCGACGCTGCGTGACGGCAACATCTACGCCCGCGGCGCGGTGGACGATAAGGGCCAGTTCTACATGCACATCAAGGCGATTGAGGCTTTGATGGCAGTCCAGGGGAAGCTTCCCGTGAACGTGAAGTTCCTGATCGAGGGCGAAGAGGAAATCGGCGGCAAATCGATTTCAGCCTACGTGCCGGCGAATGTAGCCAAACTCGAAGCCGATGTGGCGCTGGTGAGCGATACGGCACTCTATGCGCCCGGACTGCCGACCCTCTGTATCGGCTTGCGAGGGTTAATGTATCTGGAGATTGAGGCCCGGGGCCCGGCGCGAGACTTGCATTCGGGGCTTTACGGCGGCGCGGCGCCGAACGCAGTGTATGGCTTGATTGAGTTGCTGGCCAAGGCCAAGGACGCCGAAGGGCGCATCTTAATCCCGGGCATTTATGACGACGTGGACGAGCCGGCGGCGGAGGAGAAGGCGTCGTGGGCCAAGCTGCCGTTCTCGGAAAGCGAGTTCCGGGAAGCGGAGGTGGGCGCGACGGCGTTGACAGGCGAGCCGGACCGGACGGTCCTCGAGCGCGTATGGTCCCGGCCGACCTTGGAGGTGCACGGCATTGCAGGGGGCTTTACGGGCGCGGGAGCAAAGACGGTAATTCCGGCCACGGCCACGGCGAAGGTTTCTCTGCGGTTAGTGCCCAATCAGGATCCTGAAAAGGTGCTGCAACTGGTGCGGGACTTCGTGGCGGCAAACACGCCAAACGGGATTGTGACCGAAGTGCGGGTGCTCTCGCATTCCCCCGGACTTCTGGTGGACCCGAAACATCCGGCGATCGGAAAAGCCGCGGAGGCTTTCGCGGAGATGATGGGCCAGGAAACTGTGTTCACTCGGGGCGGCGGGTCGATCCCGATTGTAGGCGAGTTTCACCAGCATCTGGGCATGCCCACGATCCTGATGGGCTTTGGATTGCCGGACGACGGCTTGCATTCTCCAAACGAGAAGTATTGTTTGGCCAACTACTATCTGGGCATCAAGACACTGGCGCATTTTCTGAATAAATACGGAGAAAGTGTCTGACGCCTGAGACTAGCAGCGCCGAATCTTCCGCGGCGTTAAGCAAGAGCGTCGTGCGCTCGGCGTCGATCATGAGCGTTGCGGTGGCGCTCTCGCGCTTGTCGGGCTTGGTGCGAGAGATGGTGATGAGCCGCCTTTTTGGCGCCTCGATGAGTTATGACGCCTTCCGAATCGGCTTCCAAATCCCCAACCTCACACGGGACCTCTTCGCCGAGGGAGCGCTTTCCAGCGCGTTCGTACCCGTCTTTACCGATTACCTGCAGAACCGGAGCCGGGAAGAGGCGGCGCGGCTAGCGAACCTGGTGACTACGACGTTGATCTTGGTGGTGGGGCTCTTTTGCGCCGCGGGCGCGCTGGCCAGCCCCTGGCTGGTCTCAATTGCCGCCGCAGGTTTCGACAAGAGCCCGGGGAAGGCGGCGCTGGCGGCGCATCTGACTACGATCATGTTCCCTTTCCTGCTGCTGGTGGCGCTGGCGGCGCAGGCGATGGGCATCCTAAACGCGCTCAAGCAGTTCGCCGTGCCGGCATTATCGAGCACCTTTTTCAACATCGGCAGCGTGGCTTTTGGGGTATTGCTGGGTGTGTTTTTGGGTCCGCAACTGGGCATCTCGGCGATTGAAGGCATGGCGTGGGGCGTCATTGCGGGCGGGGCGCTGCAACTAGGCTTTCAGATTCCGGCCCTGATGCGCGCCGGCTTTAGCTTTAAGCCCATCATCGATTTTTCCGACCCCGGGCTACGCCAAATTCTTACGATGATGGGGCCGGCGATTCTCGGCAGCGCGGCCACGCAAATCAACGTGCTGGTGAACTCAAGCGTCGCCTCCTCGATTGTGGATCCGTTGCGGGGCGCCGACGGGCCGGTGAGTTGGCTGGGCTATGCGTTCCGCTTCATGCAACTGCCGATAGGCTTGTTTGGAGTGGCGATTGCGAGTGCGACCTTACCGGCGATTTCGCGCAGCGCGAGCGCCGGTAACATCGACGAGTTCCGGCGGACGCTTTCTCGCTCGTTGGGCTTGGTGTTCCTTCTGACGGTGCCGAGTTCGGTAGGCCTGGTGCTGGTGGGCCGGGCGATGATTGGCGCGGTGTATGAGGGCGGCAAGTTTGTCAAATACGATACGGAACAAACGGGAGTGGCGCTGTCGTGTTTTTGTATCGGACTGGTGGGCTATTCCGCCTTGAAGGTCTTGACGCCGGCCTTCTATGCACTGAAGGATTCGCGGACGCCTATGTTGGTGTCGATCACGAGCGTGGCGGTGAACTATGGCCTGGCGACGTGGATGGTGCGCTACCTGGGATGGAGGCATTCGGGGCTTGCGCTATCGACCTCCGGGATCGCGATTTTCAGCTCGGTGGCGCTGTTTTTGTTGATCCGGCGGCGCGTGGATGGGCTCTACGGGCGCATGCTTCTGGAGAGCCTGGGGCGGGTAGGAGCGGCGAGCCTGGTGATGGCCCTGGCGGTATGGGGCGTGGGTCTGGCGACCGCCTCTTGGGCCTATCTGCTGCAACTGGCCGTGGCAATTCCGGTAGGGGTGGCGGTTTTCTATGTGGCGGCTAGAGCCATGAAGATTGAAGAACTGGCGCTGGCGACGGACGCTTTTGCGGGGCCGCTGGCGCGGCGCTTTCCGAAACTGTTCGGGGGCGGTCGGTCGTGGTAGGGTAAGGAGACTTTAAGATGCCATCGGAAATAGAACTCGCCCTAGAACTGCAGCGTATGGACAGGATCTTGCGGGAGTTGGAGATAGAGATTCGCTCGCTGCCAAAGCGGGTGGCGCAGTTCGAGCAGCAGGTGAATGCCGCGAAGTTGCACGCCGAAGGCGCCGAGGCCAGCCGGGAGTCCAACCGCCTGGAAATCCAGCGCGTCGAGCGCGCCAATGACGAGCAGAACGCTAAGCTGGCTCGGTTGAAGAAGCAATTGATGGATGCGACGACCCAGAATCAGGTGACGGCCTTCCAGCATGAGATTGAATGGGCCGAGCGGGAAATCGCCAAGAACGATGGGATTCTGGCCGACTTAAGGGCCAAGGGCGAGGAACTGGGCAGCAAAGCGGTGGAAGCCCGAGCGGCCCATGAGCAATTGGCGGGGACGCTGGAAGAGCAGAAGGCCAGCGCGATCGCTCTTAGCGAGCAAGACCGCAAGAAGGGCGTGAAGATCTTCCGGGAGCGCAATGCGCTGCACGCAACCTTTCCCCAGAAGCTGCGGGAAATTTACGACCGCTTACGCAAATCGCACAAGGACGGAATCGTGGTGGCCGAGTGCACCGAGGCGATGTGTACGGGATGCCTGATGACGGTGCGGCCGGCGCTGATGCAGCAGATCCGCACAGAGCGGGACAAGATGTTTTTCTGCGAGAGCTGCCGCAGAATTATGCACTATAATCCGACGCGGGTTGTGGACGCCTAGGCTTCCTTGTGATCGAATAGCGCGTATGCCTACGCGACGCGAGTTTCTTGCCGCTTCCTCCATGGCGGCTCTGGCCCAAGGGGCGGTCTCGCCGCCTAATCTCGTGATGATTTACGCCGATGACTTGGGCTATGGAGACCTGGGCTGCTATGGGCATCCGACGATCCGGACGCCGAACCTGGACCGTATGGCGCGGGAGGGGATGCGCTTCACTCAATACTATTCCGGGGCGCCTATTTGCACGCCGTCGAGGGCGGCTTTGTTGACGGGGCGTTTGCCGCAAAGGGTAGGCCTGCCGTACGTGTTGGGGCCGCGGTCGAAAGGCGGCATCCAAGATACCGAGCTGCTGTTATCGGAGGCGCTTAAGCAGCGGGGCTATCGGACGGCGTGTGTGGGGAAATGGCATTTGGGGCACTTGCCGCAGTATCTGCCGACCAAGCATGGCTTTGACCGCTACTTTGGGATTCCCTATTCCAACGACATGAGTCCGAAGACGAATCCAAATCCCAACTACGACGGCCCGCCCACGCCGCTGCTGCGCGACGGAGCAGTGGTAGAGGAGGAACCGGACCAAACGAAGCTGACAGCGCGTTATACGCAGGAGGCGGTGCAGTTTATTGGCGAGGCCAAGCAGGCGAAGAAGCCGTTTTTTCTCTATTTTCCGCATACGTTCCCACATGTCCCGCTCTTTGCGAGCGAGAAGTTCCGGGGCAAGAGCCAACGAGGCCTGTACGGCGACGTGGTGGAGGAACTGGATTGGAGCGTGGGGCAGGTGCTCGGGGCCCTGAAGGCGCAAGGGCTGGACCAGAATACGCTGGTGTGTTTTTCGTCCGATAACGGGCCGTGGCTGGTGAAAGAGCAGGAGGCGGGTTCGTCCGGGCCGCTACGCGAAGGGAAGCACTCGACGTGGGAAGGCGGGCAGAGAGTGCCGTTTATCGCCCGCTTCCCAGGCCGGATTCAGCCGGGCCAGGTAACGGCGGAACAGGCGACGTCGATGGACGTGTTCCCCAGCTTTGTAAAGCTAGCGGGCGGGAGCTTGCCGCAGGACCGGGAGTACGACGGCCGGGATCTGGCGCCAGTGTGGTTCGAAGGGAAAACTCGGCCGGAGACGCCGTTTTATTACTACTTTGGCGAGGCGCTGCAGGCGGTGCGTTTGGGGCCTTGGAAGATGCACATCCAGTCTACGGCCCCGGCGTCGAAGCAGCCGAAGGCGATCGACCATGATCCGCCACTGCTATATCACCTGTATGAAGACGCGGGCGAGCGTTATGACGTGGCCGCCAAGCATCCGGAGATAGTGGCGAAGCTGAAAGACGTGATGGCGACGCATGTGGCGCGCTTCAAAGCGGCGCCAGTGCAGCGTTGAGCCAGAACGAGGCTGAGCCATAGGCCAGCGGTGAGGAGCTAGGCGCCGAAGTCGATCGATTCGCCCCAAGCCAGGGCGACCACCGGGGCCGAGGCGCCATGGAAGCGATTATAGGTCTGCGTCCAATCCTCGCGGTGGGGCACGGTATGGGCCATTTCGTTTTCGTGGCCGGGAAGAACCAGCTTGGGAGCAATGCCCTTGACCATCCGCAAGGGCTCAGGAGTCCAGCAATTGGGCATCAGCACGTCGACTTTGTGGGCCTTGGCGACCTGGTCGATCCACTGGAAGTCTCCGTCATTGGATTGATCGCCCATCTGCATAAAGGTAAGGCCTTCGGGCGTCCGGACGAGATTGCAGTTATTCGTGATGGGTTCACCCTGGTGGCCGGGAAAGGCCACCAGCTTGAACTTGCCGGCGTCTTGGACCTTGGAGGCACTGCGTTCGGGGACGGTGAGTTTCTTAACCAGTTCCGGGTGGCCGCGCCAGATGTCCGACGGGCCGTAGACGGGTTTGGATTGCGCGAAGAAGAGCTCGCCGACGAGGGGGTTGGCGTGGTCGTCGTGGTAGTGGCTGATGAAGAGGGCCTCGGCGGAGCTGACCAGGCTGGTCAGGGTGTCTTTGCTCATCGACATGGCTTCATTGCGGGGTTGGCCGGGGACCAGGTCGAAAACGAAGGCCGACTGCGGCGTGCGGACGAAAAAGGTATGGTTGTAGACTTTCCAGATGCGCGCCCCGCGCGTAATCTTGGCCGTCGCAATCTCGCGGGCGGCGCCGTCCATGCGGCTTTGGAACCAAGCTTGAACGAGCTTCTTGGACGGAGCGCTTTCGATGTGCAGAATGTCGTCCAGGCGGATCAGGGCTGCGCGGCGGACGGGGTGTTCTTCGAGTGCGGGGGGATGCTGTTTGAGCATGTCGTTCACCCAGCGGAAGGAGCGGTCGATCCATTCGTCGGGGGCGTCCTTGAGCTCGGGCGCGGTAAAGGCGCGGCGGGGACTGGAGAGGTAATCCTGAGCGGCCAGCGGGAGGGCGGCCAGTGAAAGGAGTTGGCGGCGCGTCATGCTAGGCCACCGCCGTTTCGCTATGAAGGGCAATGCGATTGCCTTCGGAATCCAGGGCGAGCGTGCGATAGCCGAAAGGGCCGATGGGGTGCCTGGGTGTGAGAACGGTGCCACCGTGCTGGGCGACAAGGTTTTGGGCTTCCTCGTGCCGGCCCGTGACGTTGTAATACAGGAGGGCGCCGCTGGGCGAAGGGGAGACTTCCGTGCTGAGGAAGAGGCAGCCGCCCGTAATGGAATCATCGTGGTCGAAGACGCCGACGCCGGGGTATTCCTCTTTAACGGGCCAAGCCACAACGGCTTCGTAAAAGGCCTTGGCGCGAGCCATATCTGTGACGGGAACGTCGAACCAAGCCATCTTGTGTCGCTTCATACGCTACTCCTTAGCGCCGTCGAGAATAGCATACGAGAATGAGAATCTCATGAGAGACTCGAGGTGATGAGACCGCTCGCGCCCTTGGTGATTTTGAGCCTGCTTAGCTCGTGCAGTTCGCTCTATTACGCGTCCATGGAGAAGCTGGGCAAGGAGAAGCGCGACATTCTGGTGCAGCGGGTGCTGGAAGGCAAGAAAGACCAAGAGAAGGCCAAGGAGCAGATCAAGACGACGCTGGAGGCGTTTCAGGAACTAACCGGCTTTGAGGGGGGGAATCTCGAGAAGACCTACAAGAAGCTGAACGGAGAATTCCAGGAGGCCGAAGAGCGGGCCAAGGAACTCTCAGACCGCATCAAGAGCATCGACAAGGTGGCGGGCGATTTGTTCGCGGAGTGGGACAAGGAAATTGGCGAGATGAAGAACCGGGAGTTGCGGGTTAGTTCGCAGAAGATGCTGCGGGAGACGCGCGCGCGGCACCAGCAGTATTTGCGGCGGATGGTGGCGACGGAACGGAAGATGAAGCCGGTGCTGGTTGCGTTTCGAGACCAGGTGCTGTTTTTAAAGCACAACCTGAACGCGAAGGCGATCGGGAGTTTGAAGAACACGTCCGACAAGCTGGATACCGAAGTAGGGGCGCTGATCACGGATATGGAGGGTTCGATCGCGGAGGCGGACAGTTTCATTCAAAGCCTCAGGACGGCGCAGAGCTGAATGGGGCGGCTGGACGGCAAGCGGGCGCTGGTAACGGGAGGCGGAAGCGGGATTGGAAAAGCGACCGTAGCTGTTCTGCGACGTGAAGGAGCCGAGGTGCATTCGGCGGGGCTCGAGGACGGGATCGACCTCAGCATGGAAGGCGCGGCCGCGGAGTTATTGGAACGCCTTGGCCCACTCGATATTGTGGTCTTGAACGCGGGCATCAGCCGGCCGTCCTCGCTACTGGAAACGACCCCGGAGGACTGGCGGCGGACTATCGACGTGAATCTCAGCGCGGTCTTTTGGATGCTGCAAGAGGCGGGGCGGCGGCGCATAGGAAGCATCGTGCTGACGGCATCGACCAATTCCTATGACGGAGAAGCGGAGCTAACGGCCTACAACGCGTCCAAAGCGGGAGTACTGGGATTGTTGCACACGGCGGCCAATGAGCTGGGGCCCTTCGGCATAAGGGTGAACGCCGTCTGTCCCGGCTTCATCCGCACGCCCTTAACGGAGAAAGGCTTTACCGATCCGGAATTCGCGCGGGAGTATTTCCGCGGGGTTCCGCTCGGGCGGGGCGGGGAACCCGGCGAGGTGGCCGAAGCCATTGCCTTTCTAGCTTCGCCCCAGGCGTCCTACATTACGGGCGCGGCGTTGCTGGTGGACGGGGGGCAGATGGCGGCGAAATTCGGAACGTGGGGCCAGGCCGGAGACGAGTTTGACGGGTTAAAGTGGCAAAGAAAGTCTCGCGTTTCGCTCTAGAGCCCGTTATGCTGAGTCCATGCGAAATGGCCTTCGGATTCTGGCCGGACTGGTCGGGCTCAACGCGATCGCGGCCGCTTGGCAGGTCGTAAAGACCGACGAGCAGCCCGCCGACGCTCTCATCGTTATGCAGCGCGGCGCCTGCGAAAAGCGCTGCGCCGTCTACAAAGTAGTGATCTTCGCCGATGGGTCGGCGATTTTCGACGGGCGCTACAACGTGAAAAGGCCGGGGCTTTTTAAGACAACGATCTCTCGCGACGCAGTGGGTAAATTGCTTGCCGAGGCCGAGGCTTTGAATTTCTTCGCTCTTTCCGGGAAGTCTTGCGCGACCATCGATCCAGCCTCTCCCAACCTCACGCTGACCGTCGGAGGCCAGGGAAAGTCCAGAACCATCGTGCAGCATCTTGGATGCCCAGGACAAGACACAGACAAATTGAAGCAATTCGGGTTGAAGATCGATACCGCGTTGCAGACCGCGAAGTGGGTTCGGTAGCTTATGGCGTTCAACAGGAAAGCGGCGGTGGACTATGCCAGGAAGCACTGGAACACGGTGTGCGACGACGGAATTTTTTGGCTTTCCAATGAGAGGATCTCGGTCGCCCAGAAACGCAAACAGCTGAAAGCGCCCGAGGCCGACGGCTGGAAGTTCTTTTTTGTGCAGGGTTCGGGAGAGCCGGAGAAGGCGGTGTTCCTGCGCGTTGCCTCCGACGGCACAATTCACGAGCAGGTAGTCAATGGCTGGGACGGATTGGCGGACTGCGCTCATTACCTTTCCCGCTGCCTGACGGCCGGGGGCGCCGACGTGGACGAACGGGGCGTAACGTATCTGGTAAACACGCTGCAGTCGAGGGCAGATACGAAAACGCTTTGTGAGCGGGTTAATAGGACGCAGGCGCAGCGGGTGATCAATTCGGGAGTCTTCAAAGAAGGCGACATGATTGGGTACTTCAATATCAGCCCGACGGGTGATTACGGCGGCCGCAAGTCCTACACGCATTCCACGATGTACGTTGGCAAGCTGGACGCCGAGGGTGTTGGCGGAGTGACTTGCCATACCGTGGCGCGCTTCCCGCCGCATTCCTGGGTGAAGGATAGCTGGTACCTGAAGGATGGCGATTACACCTACACGCTGATTCACTTCGATGTGGACGACCCAAAACCGGATCCGGTAAAACTGGCCGCGCTGACCGGTTGGTGGAAGCTGGAGTATTCAGGGCGCACAGAGTACTACCTGATTTACAAGGATGGCCGGGCGCGTTACACGAAGAAGCCTCCAAAATCCGCCAAAGACGGATTGCCTTTGCCCGAGGGCTCGGCCTATTGGTTTATGGCGCCGACGGGCAAAATCACGTTCATTTGGAAGAGCACCGGTACAGTGGAGGAATGGTCGGCCGGGACAGACGCTAGGAAGTTTGTCAGTGTGATTAACGGGAGCATTCCGGGAGTGGTTAATCGCGTGTTTTAGCCGGCTATTCGATGGTAGCTTTCACAATTTCCAAGCGGCGCTTGGGGGTTTCGCCGTCGACCTCTTCCTTTTCGAAAGCCTCCAAGACCTCTAGGCCCTCGATCACGCGGCCGAAGGCCGAGTATTGGTTATCCAGGTGAGGCGACGGCGCCAGCACGATAAAGAAGGACGTGGTTGCGGAGTCCGGTTCTTCGCCGCGGGCCATCGAAAGAATGCCGCGCAGGTGTTTCACCTCGGCGCGGAACTCGCCTCGAACCGAACGTACCCAGCGGTCGGCGGAGTGGGAGGCGGTCCCGACGCGCATGCCCTCTGCGCCGCCTTGGATCACGAAGCCTTTGGCGATCCGATGGAAACTGGTACCCGCATACCAACCCGTAGCGCTGAGCTTCAAGAAGTTGCGAACGTTCTCCGGGGCCCAATCGGGCTCCAGAGCCACGCGGATGGTGCCGAGGGTGGTTTCTAGCCGGACCGTTTTCTTGAGTTCCGTTAACGGAGCGTCCCGATAAGGTTCTACCTTTTTCCGGTCGATAGTCACATTAAGAATGCGCACGGGCTGCACCGCCAAGCCACCGTCGGAAACCGGGATGTTTGAGATTTGATCGACGACCGCTTGGCCCTCGGTCACCCGGCCGAAAACCGAGTACTTGCCGTCCAGCGCGGGTTGGGGAGAGACGCAGACGAAAAACTGCGCGCCGTCGGAATCCGGCACGTCCGGGATGCTGACGGTGGAAACGATGCCCCGTTCGTGCTTGATCGCCGAGTACTCGGCGGCCAGCAGTTTCAAGCCGCCCGTGCCCCAGAGTTCCCGTTTAGTTTTGGGATCCTTCAACAGCGGGTCGCCGCCTTGAATCAGCCCGTTGGCGAAAACGCGGTGAAATGCGCTGCCGTTGTAATAGCCCTTGTGGGCCAGCGCCAGGAACTGCGCCACGTGTTTGGGAGCGGCATCGGGCAGGAATTCGAAGCGGAAAACGCCCACTTCTGTTTCCACCACGGCTTCCAGGCGCATGGGATCTGGCGAAGGAGTTTGCCCCCACAAAAGGGTGGAAACAAAAAGGGTGCTGTAGAATCTACGGATTAACACGCAATTACAAACCTCGCAGAGAGTACTTTAAGGTCGACCTTAGATTTCGCCTAAAGTACTAATGGAAAATTAGGGTGATACTACGGCTTTTGCTTAGTTGTTCCCGTCCTCGGTTTCGATGAGGATAGAGATAACTCAAACGCACGGAGTACTAGATCATGCCTGCCCAAAGTTTAACTTCCTTGCTGAAACTGGCCCACCGACGGGTCCAGCGGCTTTCGGCCGACGAAAGCGGCCAGGACCTCATTGAATACGCTCTACTGGTAGGTTTTGTAACGGTGGCCGCCTGGGCCTTTTTTCCTTCCAACATCTTTCCTTCCATCAGCCACATTTTCTCGCGTCTCATGTCTACGGCATCCGTGCTGGTTCCGTAGGGTCTTCCGCGCCGGCAAGTCCCTGGTTGGCTGAGGCCGCCTCAAAGTTCGGGTTCTCCGTAGGCATAATGGCCCCGCCGGCAGCCCTCCATCTCTGAAGGGCACGTTGCATCGAATTGGCTCTCTTGGCCTCCTGGGCGATCAGATTGACTTTTTCGCCAGGGTCCGCGCTGAGGTTGAACAACTCCAAACGTCTGTCTTCGTAGAACTCGATCAGCTTCCACTCTGTGCCTTGCGCGTCGCGTTCGCGCATGGCGCCTCCGGGAACTCCGCCCTGGTTTGAATAGTGGGGATAATGCCAAAACAGCGCTCGACGGGCGGGGACCTTGCGCAGGCTGACACCATCGATACCGGCGGGGGGCCGTTGCCCGGCCAAGTCCAGGAGCGTCGGCATCAGATCGATGCTCGAGGCGAGAGAGGAATCGGTTTTCGCCTTCGCCACCCCAGGCCCCGCGAGAATCAAGGGCACGCGAATACCCCCTTCATACAGGTGGCCCTTGCCGGCCCGCAACGGAGCGTTGTCGGTGAATGGCACCGGATCCTTTCCTTCAAAACGCAGGCCGCCGTTATCGGAGGTGATGGCCCAGATGGTGTTCTCGTACTCGCCCGCGGCGCGTAGTTGTTCGCGCAAACGGCCAATGTGCGCGTCGGTGATTTCCAGCATGGCGCGATAGGTTTGCTCGCGTTTCGATTTGCCTTGGACAGCCTGGATCTGCGACTCTGGCGCCTGAATCGGCGTGTGCACGCTGTAGTTGGGGCAGTAGAGGAAGAACGGTTTGCGGGCCGACGTTTGTTGGCCCACCCATGAGCGGACGGCGCTGTGCAACTCGTCGGTGAGATATTGCTCTTTGGTTCGGCCGGCCAGGCCAGGCAGGTCGAAGGGGCCAAAGTATGGATTGGAGCCTTTATGGTTGCCGCCGATGTTTAGGTCGAAACCCTGATCGGTGGGCGAGAAGCCCGTCCCGCCCAGGTGCCATTTGCCGATGGACGCGGTCGCGTATCCGGCCGGCCGCAGGCGCTCGGCCAACGTTTGCTCTTCCAGACGCATTTGCAGAGCCGTACGGGGCGTGATTAGTTTTGCCGATTTCCATTGCGCGCGGCCCGGAATCCAATCGGTAACGCCCGTCCGGATCGGGTACTTTCCGCTCAGGACAGCCGAACGCGTGGGGCTGCAGACGGGACAAGCGGCATAGGCGTTGGTAAAGCGGGTTCCCTCGCGAGCCAGCGCATCGATGTGGGGCGTTTGGTGAAAGGGGTTGCCATAACTGGAAAAATCCCGCCAGCCCAGGTCGTCAAAGAGAACCAGCACAAGGTTGGGCGCGCGCTTCTGGGCGGCGAAAAGCGCCGAGGAGGCAGTGGCGAGAAAGTTTCTACGCTGCATGGATTTCACGATATTACAGTAGAGCTATGGAACTCGCGCCCAGCCTGGGCCAGGTGGAAATCGCCGTCCTGGACGACGACAACGACTTCCGCGGCTACATGGAAGACGTGTTGGCCGGGGACCCGCATTTCCTGGTGCGCAGCTACGCCCTGCCGATGGCGCTGTATGATGCGGCCGAACAAAGGTTGCCCGATATCGTGCTACTGGACATGAAAATGGGCGATCACCAAGGTGAGCAGGTTCTGGATACGCTCCTGACCCGCTGGCCGATGCTCTGCGTCATTATCGTCACTGGATATCCTTCGTTGGACGATATGCGGACCGCGCTGAAGCGCAAAGCCTTCGATTACTTAACGAAGCCCTTCAGCCTGGCTCAACTGCGCGCAACCTTAGACCATGCCATCGAGGCGTTTGGGCTGGGCCGCGCCGCGCAGGACCGTCTGCGGGAGCGCCTGGGCCACAGCATCAAAATGCTGCGCGTGCAGAAGGACTGGTCCTTGAAGGACGTTGCCGCGGCAACCAAACTCAGCGTTAGCCAGATCAGTTCGATCGAGCGGGGCGCGCACTTGCCTTCGCTCGAAAGCCTACTGTCCATTTGCCAGGCCTTTGAGAGAAAGCCATCCGAGCTCCTGGCATCGATCGAATTTTAGGAGGATGCAATCAATGACCGTTCTGTGCCAAATGGCGAAAATCCGATTCCTGTCCTTTCAGGTCGAAGACGAGGCGGGGAATCCGCTGCGCCTGAAAGCGAATTTTCGGAATACGAAACTGCTGGCGGCTGGAGGGGAGTCGCGGGGCACCTTTGAGGAATTGCTCTTCGAGAAGTGGAACGAGATGGAAGTTCCCAGCGACCCCGGTGTCCATACGCGCGTCGAATTCGCCGATCGTCCTCATTTCATCGAAGTGGAAGGCGAACTGACTCCCGTGATTGTTTTCGCCAAGCTCGAAGTGGGCCACGACCGTTACCTGGGCGATCTGACCGAAGAGCAGGCGGCCGTCTTGAGCGGAGACGGTGAGGAAAGCGAAGACGATTTAGCGATGCCGGATATCGAAAACGAGTGGCAAATTGTCCCGGAAGCCGAACCCGATCCGGAAGTGGAAGTTGTTTTCGTGGCGGTTTCCCGTTACTAATTAGGCCCTATAGTCAGCAGGGCCGAAGCCGCGGAGAGAATGCCCTCTTGCAGGGATTCAATGCTGTAGTCCCCGGGCGGAAGATCGGGAACGACGATGTTGATTTGGTAGAGGCCACTGCCGACTTTTCCGGCAAACAAGACGCGCGCTTCTATCCCGCCAATTTTTATGAGGGCCGGAAAGCGCAGAGTCGCCGCGCTGGCAACGATCTGCGCAGCGGGCGTACGCGGCTCCGTATCGCCTAAGCCGCTTAGGTAAAGCTGGATGACATTGCCCGGGACCGGGGGACGTGTTAGCGCTCCCGGGATGAGGCCGGTCCGGCCTACCAATACGCCATCGGGATGAACGGCCGCAATAAAGTTGCCATACTGAGCCCCCAGCGTGAAGAAGCCTGGGGCATGCGGCATGACATGCACGCCTGAGGCATTGCTGACCGCAGCCCCGCGGCGAACCGTGACCTTCACCACGCCGATACCAATCCCGTCCGGCATCAAGACATTCAACTGTCCCGGGCTAATGAAGTAAGGGTAGCCGGCGACGCCGTCAAAGAGTACCTCGACATCTTCCAGCCTTGTGGGCAACAGATTGCCGCGGAAGTCTGCGCCCGCCCAACTGCGGGTCAAAGGAGCGAGATTCGTGCCCAGGATCGTGACCCAGGTGGATGGCGCCAGTTGATCGCCAAATGAGGCGCCGTTGACGACGGCCGTGATCGACGGTGCGCCGGTGGTGACGCCCGCTTGATTCACCGTGACGCTCGCGCCGCCAGCCGTAATGTTGACGCTGCGCGCGGCGCCCGGATTGGCCGCCAGGTTCACGACAAGATTGCGGGGACCCGTGCCCGTTACGGGAGCCTGGACGGTCGCCCAGCTTTGGCTCGAGGCCGCCGTCGCGCTGCAGGAGGCCTGCGTGCGCAAGGCCACTACTACGCGCGCGGCATCGCGCGGCGCCGTCGTGGCGGGC
>CAYLXK010000014.1:0-141002 GCA_964387685.1 uncultured Bryobacter sp. | reverse complement strand
CCGCGAAGGCGGCCGTACGGTCGGCGCCGGCACCGTGACGGAGATTCTGGAGTAGTACTTCGTTTTGTTGGTTTCCGGGGGCCGCTGCCGAAATTAAGGTCGCGGTCCCCAAATGTTTTATAATGAAGGTTAGGTCGTTCGTAGGGGCATAGGCTAACGGTAAACCTGCGGTCTCCAAAACCGCCTTTGGGGGTTCGAATCCCTCTGCCCCTGCCAAAACTCCCCTCGATTTCCACGCCTGGCCCAAGCGCGCGTAGATCGCGTGAATTTCAGCCGGACCGGAGCAAGCCCATATGGCAGCAGAAAATATGATCGAAAAGGCCTCTACATGGCCCCAGAGCGTTAAAAGCTATTTTGAAGACCTGCAGAAAGAAATGCGGCTCGTTACCTGGCCTAGCCGCAAGCAGGTCATCGCCACGACCACCGTCGTGGTGGCGAGCGTCTTTCTGTTTGCCGCCTACTTTGCCGTCGTCGATCAGTTGTTCGGACGCTTGGTAACGCAGATTTTCAAGTGGACGACCGCAAAGTAAGGGATTCTATACATGGACAATCATCTCGAGAATCCGCAGGCCGATCCCGAAAACGTCGAAATTGAAGGAACGAACTCCCTCCCTCCCGACGCCGCCCCGGACGAATTGGCCGCTCAGGAATTGGCAGTTCAGGAATTGGCAGTTCAGGAAGTGGCCACCGAAGAAGTTGGTGCCGAAGAAGTCGCGCCTGAAGAAGCGGCCCCCGAGGAACCCTCGGCTCCGGCCAACATGCACTGGTACATCATCCATACCTATTCGGGCTTTGAAAACAAGGTTGCCGAAAGCCTCCGCACCCGCGCCGAAGCCTTTGGATTCGATCACCGTCTTGGACAGATTCTGATTCCCAAAGAGACCGTCGTCGAAATGAAGAACGGGAAAAAGGTCACCAGCGAGCGCATGCTCTATCCCGGCTACGTCATGATCCAGATGGAGATGGACGATCAACTTTGGCATGAGGTGAAAGACACTCCCCGCGTCACCGGCTTCGTGGGCGGAGGCAATACACCCGTGCCCCTCACCGCCGACGAGGTCAACAAGGTTCTCTTCCGGCAGCAGAGCGTGGGCGACGCGCCGCGGCCCAAGGTCAATTACGAAAAGAGCGAAACCGTCCGCATCATCGATGGGCCGTTCAACAACTTTTCCGGCAAGGTGGACGAGGTCAATCCGGAGCGCAACACCCTGCGCGTCATGGTTAGCATCTTTGGCCGTTCCACACCGGTCGAGCTCGACTTCTTGCAGGTCGAGAAGATTTAAGCGCGAGATCTTTCCAGCGCAAAACGATTTAGAACACAAGGTTAGAAGCAAATGGCGAAGAAAGTCACTGGTTCAGTAAAGCTGCAAATCCCCGCGGGCAAAGCGACCCCGGCTCCCCCCGTCGGTACCGCCCTCGGTCCGCAGGGCGTTAACATCATGGAATTCTGCAAGGCCTTCAATGCGAAGACCTCCGCCCCGGACATGGCCGGCCTGATCATCCCCGTGGTGATCACGATCTTTTCCGACCGCAGCTTCACCTTCATCACCAAGACCCCCCCGGTGCCCGTGTTGATCAAGAAGGCCTTGGGCATCACCAGCGGCTCCAAAGAGCCCAATAAGAATAAGGTCGGCAAGATCACGATGAAGCAGATCGAAGAAATCGCCAAGACCAAGATGCCCGACCTCAACAGCTTCGAGATCGAAGCCGTCATCGAACAGGTCAAAGGCACCGCGCGCTCCATGGGCGTCGATATCGCCAAGTAAATCCGTTACGGCTTGGCTACAAGCCGGCCAAAACTGATAGCATATGGCCATGCGATTCAGGTCTTTGGCTGTTTTTTTGTGGACGCTCGCCTTGTTGTCGGCGTCTCTCTACTCCCAACAGGTTAACGGTACTCTTACCGGTACCATCACAGATGCCTCCGGCTCGTTGCTGCCTGGCGCCTCCGTTCGGGTGCAATCCAAGGACACCAACGCCTCGCGCGAAACCGTCACCGACGGCTCCGGCAATTACACCATTCCGTTCCTGCCCGCCGGCGCCTACACGGTCAGCGTGAGCGCCAAGGGCTTCCAAACGCAAAATGTCGCCGCTCTCACCCTCCAGGTCCAACAGACTCTCCGCCAAGACTTCCAACTGAAGGTCGGCGACGTCTCGGAATCCATTAGCGTGGACGCCGCCGCCGCCTCGCTCCAAACGGACAACGCCGTGGTTGGCTCCGTGATCGACGCGGCCAAGGTCGTCGAGTTGCCTTTGAATGGACGCAATTTCGTCCAGCTGGCGCAACTGATTCCCGGCGTCCAGGCCGGCACCCCCGGCTCCATTACCGTTCGCCGCGGCCGCGGCAGCATCGGTCAGACTTCCGCCGCCTTCGGTGAGACCGGCATGAGCGCCAACGGTGCCCGCGATACGGCCAATCGCTATTTCATCGACGGCATCGAATTTATGGACTACGACGCCATGAGCTTCTCCTTTTCGCCCTCCATCGATAGCTTGAGCGAGTTCAAGGTCGAGACCTCCAGCTATGGCGCCGAGTCCGGCGGCGCCCCCGGCGGACAAGTTAATCTCATCACCCGGCGTGGCACCAACAACTACCGCGGTACTCTTTGGCTCTTTAACCGCAACGACGCCCTCACCCAAACCTACGACGCCATTGGGCAGCGGAGCCTGGCCAATCCTCGCTTGAACCGCAATCAATACGGCGCCAATATCGGCGGACCCGTCCTGCTGCCCAAACTCTACAGCGGGCGCGACAAGACTTTCTTCTTCTTCAATTGGGAAAGCGGCAAGCTGCTCCAAGCCGCCAATCCCGGTCTCCGCATCGTCCCTCGCGAAGCCTTTCGCAATGGCGACCTGCGCGGCCTTACCACTGGCGCTGGCGCTCCGATCACCCTGCGCGACCCGCTGAATGCCGGCATCGTCGGCAACGTAATTCCCGCTTCGCGCTTAAGCAAGCAAGCTGTGGAGTTCCTGAAATTCACGCCGCTTCCCAACACGCAGCAAGGCAACTTTAACTTCATCAGCGGGCGCAACTCCGGCTTAAGCGAACAAGACAATTACACCGCGCGCATCGATCACACCTTCTCCCAGAAAGACAGCATCTTCGGCCGCTACGTCTGGAACGACACCACCGAAGCCGGCATCCCCTTCTGGGGCAACGACCAGCGCGACAACCTCGGTTCTTCCCGTACGTTGAGCGGCAACTGGCTCCACACCTTCTCGCCCACCCTGATCAACGACTTCAAGGGCGGCACCTCCTCCTTTGCCGAATTCGAAATCTTCGGCACCTCCAACAACCCCGATTTCGACATCGCCGGCCGCATGGGCCTGCCCGGCGTTTCCCGCAACCCGAGAGAATTCGGACCGCCCCAGATCTCGATCTCCGGCCCCGAAGGCGGTTTCAGCGTCTTCGATCTGCAGCGCCAGATTGGCCCGCGCGACCGTTCGAACGCCATCGTCCAGTTTACGGATACCTTAAGCTGGCAGCGCGGCAAACACCTGCTCAAGTTCGGCGTCGACTTGGCCAAGCGCTTCGTTACTTTTGACCAAGCCCGCCAGCCCCGCGGCCAGTTCAGTTTCGACGGCAACTATACCGGCTCCGCCATGGCAGACTTCCTCTTGGGTTACGTCCGCACCTCGTTGCTCAATCCCGTGCCCACCTCCACGCGCCTCAGCAACTGGTGGCAGAGCTATTTCTTCAATGATGACTGGCGCGTCAATCAGCGCCTCACCATCAACATCGGCGCCCGCTACGACTACTTCCAGCCCTACGTCCAGGCCGACGACCGCATTGTCAATATCACCCAGCGCGGCTACATCATCGGGGACCTCTATGGCCCCAGCAATTCGCCCTACGGCCGCGGACTCATACGCCCGGACCGCAATAACTGGGGTCCGCGCTTCGGCTTCGCCTACCGGCCCGGCTTGGTCAACGACATGGTCATTCGCGGCGGTTACGGTCTCTATTACACGCCCCAGATTTCTAACGCCATCTTCGCCATGGCCGAAGGTGCGCAGGCCACCGCCGGCGCCAACATCGTCGGCAGCCCCGGCGCTATCCCCAGCATCTTTTTCGACAATCCCTTCGCCGGCGCGCAGACCTCGGGTGCGCTTAACTTCGCGGTCTCCAACGACCCCGACCTCCGCGATAGCTACATCCAGCAATGGAACTTGAACATTCAGAAAAAGCTGCCTGGCTCGATCATCCTTGAAACCGGTTATGTCGGATCCAAAGGCACCCGCCTGATCAGCACCTACGAGGACCTCAATCGCCCGATCCAGGTCGTCGACCCCCGTACCCCCGGCCTGGGCTCCATCAATTCGCGGCGTCCCAACCAGGCCTTCCAGCGCAACGTCCGCAGCGACAAGAGCGACGGGAACTCCATCTATCACGCCTTTCAGATGAAGGTAGAGCGCCGCATGTCCTCCGGCCTTACCTTTCTAAGCGCCTATACCTGGAGCCACGCGATCTCCGGCCCCAACGACATCGGCGGGCAGGTCGGTGGCGGCAGCTTCATTGGCTCCCCCCAGGACATCTACAACCTACAGGGCGAGCGATCCACCAGCGGCTTCGACGTTCGCCACCGCAACGTCAACACCATCCTTTACCCGCTGCCGTTTTTCAACGGTTCCAAGGGCCTGATGCGCACCTTTCTCGGAGGCTGGCAAGTCTCCACCATCATGACTTTTCAGAGCGGCTTCCCCGCACCCGTTACGGCCAATGTCGATACGACCGGTACCGGCATCCAGTCCCGCCCCGATCAGACAGCCAACGGCAACCTTGCGGGCGATGAGCGTTCCTGGAGGCGTTGGTTCAACACTTCGGCTTTCGCCGTGGCCCCTTTCGGCCGCTTTGGCACCTCGCCCCGCACGGACGCCATCCGCCTTCCCGGCATCACCAACTTCGACTTCTCTTCAAACAAAAGCTTCCGCTTCCGCGAAACCATGCGCTTTGAGTTCCGCGCGGAGATCTTCAACCTCTTTAACCACTTCAACCCCGACCCCGGCTCCGTCGACCGCAACGTCCGCAGCCAGAACTTCGGCGCCGTCGGCGGCGGCGTCCAGGGCATCACGACCCGCGTCATCCAGTTGGGCGGCAAATTCAACTTTTGATGCACGTGATGCTATCATGGTGGCATCATGAGCATCAGAACAACGGTCACGCTCGACGATGACGTGATGGAAAGGCTTCACATGGAATCGCGCAATCGGGGCGCTAGCTTCCGTGAGACGTTGAATGACGTCGTTCGCCAGGGCTTATTGGCTTTGCAGGATCGTCACGGGAAGCGGACGCTGAAGATTGAGCCCTTCTCGATGGGCCTTCTGCCAGGATTGGATTACAACGATATCGAAGGCTTGCTCGAATTTGCAGAGGGCCCGTTGCATCGATGATTATCGTCGATGCCAACATTCTTCTGAGCGCTTACAACAGGGAGCAACCGGACCACGTGGCCGTATCCGCCTGGTTAACGAGACTCCTCGAAAGCACAGAAGTGATCGGCTTACCCTGGATCTCGATGTGGGCCTTCCTTCGGATTGCTACTAACAAGCGGCTTTGGCGTCAGCCTATGGAGCCAAGAAAATGTTTGGCCATCGTCGAGGATTGGTTGGCCCAACCGGGAGTCTTCCCGATCTCGCCGGGCCCCCGGCATGCCGAGATTCTCAGGCGCTTGGTTGCGGACCATCAAGCCTACGGCCCGCTGGTGACAGACGCGGCCTTGGCGGCCTTAGCCATCGAGCAGGGCGCCGTTCTTGCGTCGTTGGATCAGGACTTTAGCCGATTTCCCGAACTTCGCTGGGTCAATCCTTTAGCCACCACGTAGGTCTGCGCCGCGGTGGCGACCGTGTGCGGGATGGGCTCCCCGTCGCGCCGAATGCCTGGGCACTTGGTGGAAGACATTCGGGATTTGCGCCCGCCCTTGACGGACGCGGCCTTCGCCGCCTTAGCCGCTCGCATCCACGGATCAGGACAACTGCGCTGGCTGATTCCTTTAGCCGCCCTGTAGGTCGGCGCGGCGGCGGCGACCGGTGTGCGAGATGGGCGTCCCGCCGCGGCGAAATCCTGCGGCGTTGGATTGCGGACCATTAGGCTTAGGGCCTGCTCGTGACGGACGCGGCCTTGGCCGCCTTAGCTGCTCGCGTCCACGGATCAGGACTTCCTTGGATTTCCGGAACTGCGCTGGCTGATTCCTTTAGCCGCCCTGTAGGTCGGCGCGGCGGCGGCGACCGGTGTGCGAGATGGGCGTCCCGCCGCGGCGAAATCCTGCGGCGTTGGATTGCGGACCATTAGGCTTAGGGCCTGCTCGTGACGGACGCGGCCTTGGCCGCCTTAGCTGCTCGCGTCCACGGATCAGGACTTCCTTGGATTTCCGGAACTGCGCTGGCTGAATCCTTTAGCCGCCACGTAGGTCTGCGCGGCGGCGGCGACCGTGTGCGAGATGGGCTCGGAATAGCCTCCGCCCAAGTTCACGACCACGGGAACGTTGCGGATGGCGTCAAAGACCATGCGATCTCGCTCCGCTAAGTCTTCCTGTGTCAGAGATAGCTTGCCCAGCCGGTCCGTCGCCAGGGCATCGACGCCGGCCTGATAAAAAATCAACTCGGGCCCAAAGGCCATCACCCGATCCAATGCCGGCCCTAAACGTGCCAGGTATTCCTCGCCCAGCGCGCCGTTCTCGAACTCGACATCGAGCGTCGATTGCGTCTTACGAAACGGAAAGTTGTGCCGTCCGTGCGCCGAGAAGGTGAACACACGGGAGTCGCCAGCGAAAATCGCGGCCGTGCCGTCGCCTTGGTGTACGTCGAGGTCGACGACGGCAATCCGCTTTACCCGCCCTTCGGCCAGCAGCTTCGCCGCCGCTACGGCAATGTCGTTGAGTACGCAAAATCCCGCGCCAAAGTCCCGATGCGCATGATGAGTACCTCCCGCAAGCACGCCCGCCACGCCCTCTTCAAGGACCAGACCTGCCGCGGCTACGGTCGCACCCACACTCGCGAGCGTCCGCGAGATCAGCCGCGGATCCCGCGGAAAACCAATACGCCGCAGCTCGGCATCGCTCAGTTGTCCGCTTAAGAAACGCTCGACGAAAACCGCGTCGTGCACCCGCAGCAGGTCCCGCCGATCCGCCAACGGTCCCGGCGCAAAGCGGAATCCCGGCACCGCTTCCAGCGCCTCCCGCAGTAGGCGGTACTTTTCCATCGGGAACTTATGTCCCGGCGGCAGCGGAATATCGTGGTGATCGCAGTAGTAAAGCAGCAACTAGCGTTTGGAGAGGTCGCGGATCCAAATGTCCTTGAAGCGCATATTGCCTTCGCCGCCGGAGTGCAACTGCAGCGCGATCGGGCCGTCGAAAGACTTGGGGTTCGGGTCCGTGAAGTCGATCATCAGGACGCCGTTCAGGCGCGAGACATAGCGATTGCCTTCCACCTTCAAGGTGTACTCGTTCCAGTCCCCTTTGCGGACGTTCAATTCGTCTTCCGGCTTCGGCCAGACAATCCAGCCGCGCCCATCGCCATAAATCCCACCCGTATGCTGCCCGATGCGGCAATCGATCTCAAACTGCAGTCCCCGCGAGACGTCCGGGGTGCCGGGCTTGAAATCGACATGGAAAAAGAGCCCCGAGTTGCCTTGGCCCACACACTTGAACTTGAGCGAGAGGTGGAAGTCCTTATACTCTTTCTCGGACTTCAAATAACCGTAGGCCTTGGATACCGCCTCGCCCACGATTTCTTCGTTCTCTACCGTCCACTTCTCTTTGCCGACATTTACCCATCCGGCCAAATCTTTGCCGTTGAAAATCTGCACCCAGTCTTCGCCGGCCAGCTTAGCTGGCTTAACGTTTTGCGCCCATAGTTGCGAAAGGGCCAGGCAGGTAAGTACGAGAGTCCGCATCTCTAGATTGTATATTTAGGCGCCCAGAGCAAGCTCGATCGATTTGGCGATCGACTGCGCGTGCCGTTCCACCAGCCCTGCGTCGTTGCCTTCCACCATTACGCGCGCCAGCGGCTCGGTGCCCGAAAAGCGAACCAGTACCCGGCCTTCGCCGCCAAAGGCCTCCTCGCACGCCGCAATGCCGCGTTGCACTTCCGGAAATTGATCGAGAGGCTTCCGCTCCCGAATACGCACATTGACCAGCCGTTGCGGAAAAATCTCGAGCCCCGCCACCAACTCGTCGAGGGTGCGCCCCGTCTCCACGACGCTCTCCAGCACCTTCAACGCCGTCAGCATGCCGTCGCCGGTCGTCGAGTATTCGGAAAAAATGATGTGGCCCGATTGCTCACCGCCTAGCGCCGCACCACTACGAACCATCTCTTCGAGGACATATTTGTCCCCTACGCCGGTTCGCGTCATCGCGATTCCCGCGCGTTCAAGAGCGAGTTCCAAACCCAGATTCGACATGACCGTCGATACCACCCGCGCATTGGGCAAACGCCCCTTCGCCTGCAACGCTCGCGCGGCGATCAGCAATACGCCGTCTCCGTCCACCAGCCGGCCGCTTGGCGAAGCGAACATGGCCCGGTCTGCGTCGCCGTCGAACGCAATCCCCAGATCCGCCTTGCGCTCCAACACCTCGGCGATCATATGCTCCGTGTGCAGAGCGCCCACGCCCGCATTGATGTTGCGCCCGTCCGGCGCATCGGCAATGGCGTAAACGATTGCGCCCATACTCTCGAACAGCTTTGGGGCGAGCCGCGAGGCGGCGCCGTTCGCGCAATCGACCACGATCCGCAAGCCGGCTAACGACGCGTTGAAGACGCCGCGCAGCGCCCCTAAATACACCTCCACCGGCCCCGAGTCTTCCTCGAGCTCCAGATAGTCCCCACGTGCTTCCTCGCGGAACTTCAGAATCCGACCTTCCAGTTCGAGTTCCACGTTGTCCGGCAGCTTGAAGCCGGAATGGTCGAAGATCTTCAGCCCGTTGTCCTCGTAAGGATTGTGCGAGGCCGAGATCATGATTCCCGCCACGTAGGGGCCGGTCTTGGTTAAATATGCGACGCCGGGTGTCGTAAGCACCCCGACAAAGACCGGCTCGACCCCGAGCCACTTTAGGCCCGCCCCGGCCGCCGCTGCCAGCCACGATCCGGATTCGCGCGTATCCATGCCGACCAGCACGCGAGGCTCCGCGTCTTTGGCCCGTGCCCACTCGGCAAGGGCTGCGCCCAAGCCGAAGGCCGTCGCCGCGTCGAGTGGATACTCCCCGGCCTTGCCCCGAATCCCATCCGTCCCGAACAATTGCCGTGCCATAAAGTCTCCCTCGCTATAGTTTCGCCCCTTCCAGGGAGAAACTTTAGCGAAGACAACTGTGAATTGACGATTACGGAAGTTTCTCGATCGACAGCTTAACGCTCACCATGGCCGATCCCACCACGGTCAGTTCCGGGTCGGTCAGCAGCACGTTGAGGCGCAGAGGTTTGGAAGCATCGATCGAGCTCAGGTCAATCGGCTCCGTGTTGAGTCCGGAGATCGCTTGGATGCTCGACTCGGGCCCGACCACCCGTACCGTTGGAGGGCTCAACTCCACCGCCAGCACCCGGTAGAGGGTTGAGGGCGAGATGCTGGCCTGGACCGGCAGATCTTTGGTGATTCGCCTTTCCAGCGTGACGCGCATCTGGGAGGGCATGGCTCGCACCAGCGATACGCGGCTCGGCAGATTGATTGTTTCCTTGGTAATGGTGAAGGTCCGAGCCGAAGGCTGGCGCATCTGCGCCAAGTCGAACACAATGTTGGTGTTCTCGCTCGAAACGGAGCCAAGCCTGCTGCGAGGGCCCCGTACCTGAATCTGGATGCGATCGGGAGCTTCCGGCGATAAATCGAGCGAGGCGTCGAGGTTGCGGTATTCCACCGGCACGGTCACGGTTTCAATCAGCTCGGGCTCGTCCACCAGCGCCACCCACAAAAGGAACGCAACCGCCAAGCTCATGAGTTTTGCCGCTAAGTTTTCCGTGAACCACTTCACGACCGGCGCAGCTCCATCACGGAATTCTCGCCGGGCGGCGGCGTTAGCGGCGTGGTGATGTGCTTGGTCAGTTTTTCTTCGACATACTCGATCGTCACGCCGTGCTGGATCTCGCCGAAAGCCGCCACCGAAATCTTGCCGGTTTCTTCGGAAACCACCAGCGCCATCGCATCGGTCTCCTCGGTGATACCGATGGCTGCGCGGTGCCGCGTACCCAGGTTCCCGAGGCGCGCGGGGTTCATCGAAAGCGGCAGAAAGCAAGCCGCCGCGGCGATGCGGTCTCCCTGCACGATGACGGCGCCATCGTGCAGTGCGCCGCCGGAATAGAAAATACTCAGCAATAAGTCGCGCGAGAGCCGTGCGTCCAAATTCACACCCGTCTCGATAAACGTCTTCAGGCCAATGTCGCGTTCGACCACGATCAGGGCGCCGGTCTTGTGTTGCGACAAGTAAGTCAAGGCCATCAGGATTTCCTCGGCCGTCTCGCGCCGCTGCAGCCGCCCCCCGAAAGTAAACACGCGCGCCCGGCCAATTCGCGCCAGCACGCGCCGGATCTCGGATTGAAACATCACGATGATGGCAAAGGCCGTATAGGGCGCCATTGTGCTCAGTAACGTCCGCAGCAACTCCAGCCCCATCCATACGCTGGCGATGTAGGCGCACAGCAGGATCATGAGGCCGCTAATCACCTGCGCCGCGCGCCGGCCCCGGATGTTGATGATGAAAATGTAAACGAACGCCGCGACGATCAGAATGTCCAAAGCCGCCAGCCAGGTCAGCTTTGCGATGGTGACGCCGAAGAACTCCCAGAGTTGGTTCATTTACGCCTTAAACGGACTCATCGGGAAGGGGAAGCGGAGCTCTTCAATCGTGCCGCCGATTACTTCGATGCGATTCAGATCGGCCGAGCCGATGCCCGCCTCCTCGGCCAGCAGCAGCATGTTGTCGCACTTATGAAACGGCGGCGTGCCCTTAGTGGCGCGCGGGTCATAACCCATCAGTGCCGTGCCCACGGCGTCGGTGGAAACCGGGTTCGTTCCCAGCACCAGCAGGCCGGGACGGGCGTAGGCTGTACCTTGGAAGGTGCCCTTGCTCGGGTTAATCCACGGTCCTTCTCCGCCGGTCATAGTCTCGATGCCGTCAATGAAGGAGATATCAATCGGACGCGCGGCCACTACTTCCACCGAGATGCGCGGCATCCGGTGAAAGGCGTCGCGCGGCGAAGTGGGGTCCTTTTCGGCCACGGCGATTTTCGCGGGCTGCCGCTTACCGGCGTGGCAGACCTGATCGCGGCCCGATGTGGGGGATTCGTTCGGGTCGTCCACACCGGCGTCATTGCCGTAGATCGACGCGGGCGTGCAGCCGAACATATTCTTCATCGCGAGCGTGATCCCGCAGGTATCGTGGTTCTTCAGCTTCGCCATCGACATCATTACGTCGGTCTGGCCGTAGATTTCGTTGAACTCCCACGAAGAAAAAATCCAACCGCCGTGCGGCACCGGCCGCCGGACATATTTTTTCGCATAGCCGCCCAAGCCGTTCGTATTCAGGAACTCGACATTCTTGGACGCCGTCGCCATCTGGCGAACTGGCCAGCCGGAATCGAGCATGTACTCCGCAAGCGGCCCCGCGGTGCCCCAGGCGGATTCCACAAAACGAATGCGCTTGGCGCCGGCGCGGTCCAGCAGCGTCGTCATCGCCAGCACATGCTTAGGGTGCGTGTAGTGCGTGGAACCTAGCGCCTTGCCCTGGAAGCGCAGGCCTGGCGAACCGGTTAGATTCAACTTAATCGTTACGGTCTTGTTGCGTACCAGCTTCGCGGCGCCGCCGAGCTCGTCGAACATCTTGGAGAAGATCGCGAGAAAGTCTTCGTTGTAGCTTTCGCACTTACGCACGGAAACGGGCGTGGCGGCTAGCTTATTCGATTGCGCGAGTACGGGCGTAGCGGCGGCAAGCGCCAGAAGGTCGCGGCGGGTCATGCCTCTTATTGTATGTGCTGCGGCTAACACCCGTCGGCCCCCGCGCGACTAGCGCAATATGACTATCCTGCTGTGTATTCTGCTTACGCTGGACCCCGTTCCCGTGACGGAATCCGAACCCTGATGCGGCAGGGCCGGACTTGGCAGCAGGCTTCGCACATTCCCCTCAACGGGGCGCCGGTCGCACTAGCCGGCGCCGATTTCAATCGCGACGGCAAAGCCGATCTTGCTGTGGCCGATCACGACACCTTCGGCATTCAACTGCTTTTCGGCGATGGAAAGGGCGGCCTCGCCAAAGGGCCGCTCGTCCGGGCCAAGAGCAACGGGCAGCCACACATTCATGGTTTGCGGGCGGGGGACTTGAACCGGGACGGCGCGCCCGATCTGGTCTTCATCAGCTCCGGTGAAGGTCTGGCCATTCCTTTGCTCAACGAGGGCCGGGGAACCTTCCGCCCCGCCGAGGCCGTCACTTTGGGCCGAAGCGCTTGGCATCCCGTTCTCGTGGATCTGGATCGCGACGGTCAATTAGACCTGGTCTCAGCCGATTTGAACGGAGGTAGCATTGCGGTGCAACTGGGGGATGGCAAAGGAAGCTTCCGGCAGGCACCCGGCTCTCCCCACAAGGTCTTCGCGCGGCCTTTCTTCGCCAAGGCGGCAGATCTGGACGGCGACGGGTGCCTCGACATCTTCAGCGTGCATGACGATAAAGGCCGCCTGACGGTACTCTTTGGCGATGGCCACGGCGGCTTTGCGCAAGGGTCCGATAGCCCCTTTGACATCGGGCGGGAAGCGTATGGCGTCGAGGCCTTGGATTTTGATGGCGACGGCCGCCTGGACCTCGCGCTCGCCGCGGGAACGGAACTGCGCGTCTTCTATCAGCGGCCGCGCCGCCGCTTCTCGGGTCCTGAAAAGCGCGCCGATGGGGTAGGAAGCTTTGAGATCTTGCGGGCCGATTTCGATGGCGACGGTAAGGCCGAACTGGCCATCGCCGATCCAGACCGCAACCGGATTGTCTTCTTTCGTTGAGAGAATCAAGGCCATGAGATTGGTCCTGGCCTTAATTATCCTGGCGGCCCATATGCCGGCCCAGACTGTGATCGCCCACCGCGGCGGCCGCGCCCAGCGTTCAGAAAATAGCATGGCCGCCTTTCGTACGGCGATCGCCCAAGGCGTCCCCGTGCTGGAGCTCGATGTCGTCTTGAGCCAAGACGGTTTTTTGGTTGTTCATCATGATTTGGCCGTGAATGCCGAGATTTGCTCGGGCGCCTCTAAGCGCTTCCTATCCACGTTGCGCCTGGCCGAAATTTGGGCTATCGATTGCGGGACGCTCCGACACCCGGCGTACCCAAAGCAGATTCCCGCACCGGGCGCCCGCATGCCGGTGCTGGAAGAAGTTCTGGAACTGGTGGCTGGTACGAAGACCAAGCTGATGGTGGAAACCAAGATGGCTAAAGACGGTGAGGCGCATTTCGTTGCGCCCGCCCGTGTTGTGGGGGTTCTTGACACCGCGATCCGGCGCTACGGGCTCGAAGAGCAAGTGTGGCTGCAAAGTTTCGATCATCGGACTTTGGCCGAGATGCGGCGGCGCAATCCTCGCGTCCGCCTCGTTATGCTCAATCCCCATACGCGCATCGCGGACTACGTTGCGCCGGCGCGGGCCTTGGGCGCCGAAGTCCAGTTCCTCAACTTCCGTATCATCGAGGCTCGCGATGTCGAAGCACTTCACGCGGCCGGGATCGAGGTCTTCTCCGGAACCACCGACGATCCCGCCCAATGGAAGAAGCTCGCCGCGCTCGGCGTCGATGCGATCCTCACCGACGATCCGGCGGGCTTGTCTCAGTGGTTTAGAGATAATCGAGGGAGGAAAAACGAATGAAGCCCTTTCTGCTGACGCTAGCCCTCCTTGGCATCGCTGCTTGCACGCAAACCCCAGGCCAGGAGGCCAAAGCGAAGGCTGAAATCAAGGCCTATTCTCTTAGCGGCGAGGTTATCGGCATGGACCCGGCCAACCAGGTTGTGATCCTGAAGCATCAGGAAATCAAGGGCTTTATGGAAGCCATGACCATGGGCTTCCCGGTAAAGGAAAAGGCCGAGTTTGAAAAATTCAAACCCGGCCAGAAAGTAAACGCGGACCTCAAGGTGCAAGGGGACGAGTTCTGGTTAGAGAAGATCGTCTGGCTGCCTTAGCTCGCCTTGCGCGTTAACTCAACCTCGAGCGTCACATTCACCTCTTCGCTCACCATCACCCCACCCGCTTCGAGCGCCTTGTTCCACGTCAAACCGAAGTCTTTTCGATTAATCTTCGTTTGGGCAATGGCCCCGCGAACGATGCCTCCCATCGGATGCTTCACCTCCGGGCTCAGCTCTGTAACGGTTAGCGTCACCGGTTTGGTCACTCCGTGCAGCGTTAAGCTGCCGTCGACCTTCAACGTGTCGCCAGCCTTATAGAACTTGGAGGACTTGAAGGTCATTGTGGGATATTGCGCGGCGTCAAAGAAGTCCGGCGTCTTCAAATGGCCGTCGCGCTTCGCGTCGTTCGTATTCACGGTGGCGACGTCGATGGTTGCTTCAATCGCCGATTTCGGCAGGTTCTTCTCGTCGAAAGTAACGGTACCTTTGACGCTGGCGAACTTGCCAGAGACGTTGGTCACCATCATGTGCTTTACGCTGAAATTCGCCGCGGAGTGCGAGGAATCGATTTGGTAGGTCTGCGCGCTTAGCCCGAAAGCGGCGACCGTAAGGAAGCAAGTCAGTTTGATCATGGGGATTAGTTCTCGAGTGAGTTAGCCCTTGTTGTAGTAGAAGCGCTCGTGCACGATCTGGCCATTCTTCCAGCGGCGCACCGCCACCTGCGACAGCTTCGCGCGGTATCCGTTTTGGAAGGTTAGGTCCATTTCCCATTCGGAAAACGATACATCGCCATCCGTTGCGGAGGCCAAAACGGCAGCGGAGTGAATCTCCTTTACGGAAGCGAAGAATTCGATTTCACGGTTACGATTGAACGCCTTGCCGATGAACGGGGCGTCGGAGTTTTCTTGCATCACGACATCTTCGGCGTAAAGTTCGTCGAAGGCTTCGAGGGCTTTGCCCGCGAGGACCATGTCGTCTAGTTTCTTGGAAAGTTCGGCGTTGGTGGCCATGAGTTGTTCCTGCCTTTCAATTAGTTGATCAGTCAACTGTTTAGATAAAAAATATTATCCGCGGTTGCGAATTTTTTCGAGCGTTTGAATGAGAGCTTTCAATTCTGTCCTGGCGACGCCCGTGAAGGCCGCAACGCTGGAGGATTCCGTCACGGGGTCGAGCGATTCCAGCAGCGACAGTCCTTCGGCCGTAATGAAGCAGTAGACCTGCCGCCGGTCTCGCTGCGGTCTTTCCCGCCGCACCAGCTTCTTGCTTTCCAGGCGGTCGATTAGCCGTGTAATGCCCGGGGTGTGTTCGATTAAGCGTTCCGCAATGCCAAGCGTCGGTAAGCCGCATAGGCCGGCACCGCGCAAGATGCGCAGCACGTTGTATTGCTGGGCCGTCAATCCCGCGCTTTCGAAGCCTTGCGAGGCCTCGCGCTTCAGGTGGTCCGCCGTGCGCAGGATAGAAAGAAACGCTTCTTCCTCCACAGAGCGGAAGGGCTTGTTTTGCTTGAGCTCCTGCTGGAGCCGGGATACGGCCACGGAATAAGATTAGCAGACAATAAATGACTAGTAAAGTAAATGCGCAAAAAAGTCCCCGCCACGCGGAAATACTCCGGCGGCGGGGAGGGAAGGCCCTTGCGGGCAACGCTTCGTCAGCTAGGCCATAGCCGCGGAGAAGACTATTAGTTGGGCAGGACGACCGTATCGATTACGTGAATCACGCCATTGGACTGCATGACGTTGGCGATGGTGACCGTGGCCATGCCACCCTTTTCGTCCTTTAACATCAGCTTATTGCCGTCCATGGAAGCGGTGAGCGTTCCGCCCGCCACGGTCTTGAGCATCGCCGTGCCATTGCCCATCTTGATCTGCTTCTTCAGCGCAGCGGCGTTCAGCTTGCCGGCCACCACGTGGTAGGTCAGCACCTTGGTGAGAGTAGCCTTGTTTTCGGGCTTCAGCAGCGTTTCCACCGCACCGGCGGGTAGCTTAGCGAAGGCGGAGTTCACGGGCGCGAAAACCGTGAAGGGGCCGGGGCTTTGCAGCGTCTCCACCAGACCCGCAGCTTTCACCGCGGCGACCAAGGTTGTGTGATCGGCTGAATTCACGGCGTTGTCCACAATGTTCTTGTTCTCGTACATGGGTTGGCCGCCGACCATGGGATTCTTCGCCGCTAAGGCGGAGAAGGTCAGGAGCAGGGAAGTAGCAATGGTCAAAAATGTCTTTTGCATAAAGGTCCTCTTGTTTGAATTGGGTTCACCCGGCATTACGGTGGGCTGCGGGAATTGGATTCTTAGGCGGCTAGAAATCCGTGTAGCCCAGCTTGTGCGTAATGCGGGGCATGAGCCGGCGCGATCTCTTTGGCCTGTCTCCCCTTGGTCTGGCCTCACTGCACTCCAAAGTGGGGGACCTGGGCTATTGGCGGCTGGAGGTCTTTGAGGCCGAAGTTAAGCCCTTCGGCTGCACACTAGGCCAGCTCGCCGCCCGTGCACGCTTCATTGAGTCGAGGCTTCCCTTCGCCTCCAGGGCCCCTTTCAGGCTCGGGGATAAGCAGCCCCAGTGTCGGCGTGCGCTCCGGGTCGGTGGGCCTTCCAAAGCGGGAACTTCGCTGGAGCATTCACGACACTGATTGGGAGAATGCGATTTTGCCGCCATTGCTTGCGGTAGGAGGCGTCGAGATACTCCGCGCTTACCCGGCTCTGACGGGCATGGCAGCCGGGCAGTCCCTCAACCTGCCGTTCTCGGGTCTGGGCGGTTGCTTGGGGGCTGCCTTGCAGTGGCATCTGGATCTCGCTCTTACCCGTCGTGCCCGGCGGAGCTTCACTCGTTGTTCCCATCTCTCGAAGGATTTTAAAGGAACCGCACCCTGCTGACGCGCACCCGGCACTTTGCCGCGATGGCCGCATTTCTGCTCTGTATCCCCGGCCACCTATTCCTGGAGGCCACGGCTGGTTCCTGGAGGCCCCGGCTGGCTGGTCCAATCGGAGGGGGATGCTGGTGGAAAAGTTTAGGTCTTCGACCGCGGAACCGGCTTAGGTTCCGGAACCTCCGCCCGCATCGAGAAATCCAGAGACTTGCGGCCGAATCCTGGCTCTTCCCACTCGAGGCTGGGCTTTGGCCGCTCCACTTTCTGCGGCGCGGGAACCGGCGGCGCGGAACACGGCTTTTTTGACGCCCTCGGTTCGGGCGAAGCGGCGAAGAGACTCAGGCTCGCAAGCCCAGTCAAGACAGGGACAAAGAGGACATTTCGGGCCTTCATGGTTTGGTTATACGAGATACGCGCGAAAACGCTCCCCGCTAAGTTTTCTAATGCCCCGTTGGGGTTAGCGACGGTCCATCTCATCCCAGCAATTTGCGCTCCATTGGAAATATATAGTATTCTCGATAGAGAACTAGAGATTCTATTAGTAGCTATGGTTGCCGCTCCCGCTGCCCGACAGCCCAGAAAATTGACGCATTTGGATCATCTGGAGGCGGAAGCCGTCCAAATCCTGCGCGAAGTGGCGGCTAATTTCGCCCGCCCGGTCATTCTGTATTCCGTCGGAAAGGATTCGAGCGTGCTGGTCCACCTGGCGCGTAAGGCCTTCTATCCGGGAAAGATCCCCTTTCCCCTAGTCCACATAGACACAACCTACGAATATCCGGAACTGATTGAGTTCCGCGACTGGTTTGTCAAGGAGATCGACGCGGAGCTGATCGTGCACGTCAATGAAGCGGCGATCGCGGAAGGCACCAATCCTTATAGCCTCGGCACGGCCAAATGTTGCGGACTTTTGCGGACCCGTGCGTTGGTGGAAGGCCTACAGAAGCTCGGTGCCGACGCCGCGCTGGGCGGCGCTCGTCGCGACGAGGAGCGCAGCCGTGCCAAGGAGCGTGTCTTCAGCTTCCGGAATCAATTCGGACACTGGGACCCGAAGGATCAGCGCCCGGAACTCTGGAGTCTTTATAACCCCAAGGTCGATCCCGGCGAACACATGCGGGTCTTTCCGTTATCTAACTGGACCGAGTTCGACATCTGGCACTACATCGATCGCGAGCGCATCCCCATCGTGCCCCTGTATTTTGCGAAGCCGCGTGAGGTTTACGTGCGCTCGGGCACGCTGATCCCGGTGAAAGATAATGTCCGTGCGTTGCCGGGAGAAGAATCTCAGATCCGAGTCTGCCGCATGCGTTCGCTCGGTTGTACTCCCTGTTCCGGGGCGATTGAAAGCGATGCCGACACGATCCCCAAGATCATCGATGAACTCTTTACCTTTCGCCGCAGTGAGCGCGAAAACCGCGTAATCGATCACGACCAGGACGGCTCGATGGAGCTCAAGAAACGCGAGGGTTATTTCTAGATGCAGACGACCCTTCGCTTCTCGACGGCCGGCTCGGTGGACGACGGTAAAAGCACCCTAATTGGGCGCTTGCTCTTTGATGCCAAAGGCGCCTATGAAGACCAGATCGAGGCCGTCCAGAAGAGCAAGATCAACCGCAGCGGCCGTTCGATTGACCTTTCCCTCTTAACCGATGGCCTGCGCGCCGAGCGGGAGCAAGGCATCACGATCGATGTCGCCTATCGTTTTTTCGCGACGGAAACGCGCCGCTTCCGGATTGCCGATACGCCCGGCCACGAGCAGTACACCCGCAATATGGCCACCGGCGCCTCGACCAGCGAAGCCGCGGTGATTCTGGTCGACGCCATCAAGGGCGTCTCGAAACAAACCTTGCGCCATGCCAGCATTTCCCACCTGTTGGGCATTGAACACCTCATCTTTGCCATCAACAAAATGGACGCCGTGGGCTGGAGCGAAAGCGCCTACAACGGAATTCGGGGCGAACTCGAGCGCCAGAGCGCCCGTTGGAGCGGCGCCAAGTTCTATTACCTCCCAGTAAGCGCCTTGGACGGCGACAACGTGGCGCGCAAGAGCACCCAGACTCCCTACTACGGTGGTCCCACGCTGCTTGAGTTGTTGGAGACGCTCGAAGTGAGCCCGGCGCCGGCCCCGTTTCGTTTCCCCGTACAGTATGTGGTTCGCCCGGGCGATGGGTTTCGCGGGTTTGCCGGCCGGATCGCGGCGGGACAAGTCCGGCCCGGCGACGAGATCGTCGTGCTGCCTTCGGGCCGCCGCAGCGTGGTCCAGGAAATCGTCACCTTCGATGGGCGCCTGGAGGTTGCAGGGGAAGGGGAAAGCGTCACCCTTGTCTTGAGGGACGAGGTCGATATTAGCCGTGGCGACCTGCTGGCCCTGGCCTCCAGCCGTCCGGAGCTCAGCCGCCGCATGGAAGCGGATCTTGTCTGGATGGCAGAGGAAGCCCTTGAGCCCGGCAAGACTTATCTGCTGCGGGCAGGCACGCGCGAGGTGAACGCCAAGGTCGTCGCCGTAGAGTTCCTGCTCGATCCGGACAGCGGCGAAAAGCGTCCCTCTGCCGCTCCGTTGGGCCTAAACGACATCGCCCGCGTCGTTATCGAAACCACGCAGCCATTGGCCTTTGACGCCTATCAGCGCTGCCGGGAGACGGGTAGCCTTATCCTGATCCACCCTCGTTCGAACCGCACCATCGCCGCCGGCATGATTGTGCGCGGCGTCGCGCGCGAGCGCCAGCAAGGGGGCGAGCTTAATTTCGACCTGGGCGCCGTTACGGCCGGCGAACGCGTGGAGCGCTATGGGCACTTGCCCGCCATCGTGCGTTCTGCCGATCCGGATTTGCTCGAGCGGCTACTCTTTGAGCACGGCGCGCTCGTGTTGCGCTGGGCGGGTAAGCCCCCAGCTCAACTGGAAGAAGCCGGAGCTATTGTCATTAGCGATTCCGAAGGCCTCGAAGTGCCCGAAGAGAACCCGCTCGCATTTTTGGAGGCGGCCGGCATTCTGCTGCGCCGCGACGATTTCACCGGAGGAGAAGGGATATGACCCAGTTGACTTCCCAAGCCCAAGACGCGATTGCCGCAGCTCTGGCACCCGCTCCCGAGCGGGCCTGCTATACCTGCAGCTTCCAGTTGGAAGATGTCGCGCTGCTGCACCTTTTGCGCCAAGCCAAGCCGGATATCCCGGTGCTTTTCCTCGAGACGGGCTATCACTTCCCGGCAACCTACGCCTACCGGGACCGTTTAACCACGGAATGGAATCTGAAGCTCTTCAACCTAACGGGCCACCAGACAGTCGCCGAACAGGAAGCGCAATTCGGGCAGTTGTATGCCTCCGAACCCGCCCGGTGCTGTGAAGCCCGCAAGGTGGAGCCGCTTTTTCGCGCGCTGGAAAACTACGACATCTGGTTTACGGGCCTGCGCCGCGAGCAATCTCCCACGCGCGCAAAGCTTGAGGTCCAGGAGCAAGCCGCTCTCCGCAGCGGCCGCTCCATCGCGAAGATTAGTCCCTTGGCCCACTGGACCTGGCGAGATGTCTGGGCTTATGCCAAGCAAGAGAAGCTGCCCGTGCTCGAACTTTATGACCGTGGCTACACGAGCATCGGCTGCGAACCTTGCACCAGCCTGCCCACCGCCGACGATAATCTCCGCAGCGGGCGCTGGGGCGGTAAAAAACTCGAGTGCGGCATCCATACCCAAGGCTAGGCTGCCATGGAAAGCATTCTAGGATTCTTGATTGCCACGGTCGTCGGTCTAACCGGCGCGGGCGGTGGTCCTTTAACCGTGCCCCTGCTGGTGCTGGTGCTGGGGCGTAGCGCCGCGGAGAGCGTGGGTACCTCTTTGGCATTCGTTTTCCTGGTTAAGCTCGCGGCCTCGCCATGGCATATTTTTCGCGGCAGCGTCCATTGGCCCACGCTAGGCCGGATGCTGGCGGGGGGCCTGCCGGGCGTGCTGCTTGGCAGTTGGATTCTGCTGCATTTGAGTAAGCAACAAATCGAACCCATTTTGTTGCCGCTGGTTGGCTGCACCATCGCCCTGCTGGCCCTGATTCGGCTTTTCCGCGTTAAAGCCACGGATCGCCCCGGGGAGGCCCTCGTGAAACCGCGCGCGTGGCTTATTCCCCTCGCCACGCTGCCGATTGGCGCCGAAGTGGGCTTCTCTTCGGCAGGTGCGGGCGCTCTTGGTGGACTGCTGCTGATGTATCAAACCCAACTAGCCGCCGCCACGATCGTCGGTACGGACCTGATCTTCGGCATGGGCCTCAGCCTCCTGGGCAGCGGCATCCACCTGCTCTTTGGTCAAATCGAGCGTGATCTTGTTTTTAAGCTCTTGCTGGGGGGCATTCCGGGAGTGCTGTTCGGTAGTTGGCTTTCCAGCCGAATTCCCGGTGCCCGTTTGCAATTCGCGATGAACCTCGTCTTCGGCTATCTGGGACTTCACATGAGCTGGAAAGGTTTGGCGCCGTTATTTCTTCGCTAGAGGGCTTGGCTCAGTCACTAAAACGAAACATAAAACAAACCTATTTGTAACTGAAGTGAAACATGAGTAGAATGGCAGGTGGACCCATGGATGCCATTCCAGGTTCACAGGAGGATCAATCTCATGTTTGCAGTTTCAGTGATGCTTTGCTTCCTGCAACAGCCTTCCGACGCGCTTCGTTCCCAGGAGGCGGCGGTTTCGACCGCTGTGACGATGAATCGCCATCCCGTGCCCGTGGTCTACGGAGCGCCCGACGCGGGGCCGCATCCTGCGGTACAACGTGCGCGAGTGCGGCGCTTTGAAGATCGCTTCAACAGATTGGTGAAAGCGGTGGAGGAATTTTCACTCGCTTATAACGGATCGAAAGGACAGACTTGGCCCAGCGACAAGGTGGCCGCACTACGTAAAGCCATGCTGGAGTTGCAGAAGGCGGACCCGGCCCTCCATCCGGACGCGACTGCTAGCGCAAGACGGAAACCGTAATCGGGTCGCTTTGCTGCGCGTTCAGCAAAGAACGTACTTGCACCACATTCAGCCCGCTGCGTACGGTATCGGGAATCTGGGCGACGATCTGGTTCCCGGTGGCCGAGATAATCGGGAGCGGGATGTCGTTGAAGGTCACGCAGGAACCGCCGAGGACGCTGGGCAAAGGAATGGTGTCGGCAGTAGACGGGGCGGCGAGGTTCGTGCCGTTGATGGCGATGAAGCTCCCTACCCGATAATTCGTCGTCCCGTCGTTGGCGTTCACAATGCCGCGCGCGCCCTGCGGAATCGTGGGGCGCGTAGCGGTGGTGGTCGGCGTGGTTGGGACCAGCGTGAGACCGCTGATCGTCAGGATCCAAACATTACCCTTCGAATCGACAGCCATCTGGCGAGGCGGCGTGGCCTGGGCCGTGGTGCTTCCCGCCACGAAGAAGGCTGGATTCTCGGGCATGATCCCCGCCACGGATTCCGATTGGGTGCGAATATCTACCGTTTCAATGACTGTCCGCTCATCGTCGCGGGTGACTGCGGTGGCGTTTGCCCGGACCGGTGTCGTTACCCGAAGAAAACGATTGCTGTCGACCGGCCAGACGGAGAATACGTTGCGTTGGCCCGCGCTGACGCTCACCTGGATGGGCGGCCCGTTGGGATTGGCCGGGTTTTGCTGGTTCTGCACCGTACCGGGACGCTCGACGCCGCCAATCGGCGTCAAGGACGGCCCGAGAATCAGCCCTCCGAGCAGGTAATACTCGCCGCGTTCGGCCGCCGTTAGCGGGGCGGTAAAGCTCACGTAGGTTTGGGTGTAGATATTGCGCGAAGCCGAGTAGGCGTCCGTTGTCGCGTCGTAGAGATATCCTGTGCCCGTTGCGCCGCCCACCAGGACGGCATATTCGCCACCCGGCGTCGCGGTCATAAAACGCGGCGCGGCCACGGTTGCGGGCAAGATCGGCGTCGGCGGGCGTACGGTTGCCTCGTTGCCAAGAGCCCGCCACACGCTGCCGTTGGACATCACGAATTGCAATCCCGAAAGCGTCATCGCCATGGAACTGACGGTTACCGCCGCCTGGGTCCCGTTGCGCGGCACGGGTGGAAAGGCGATGCCGCCGGTTACGGTAAGAGACTCAAGATCGATGGATTGGATCGATTCTCCTCCCGTATTGGCCACGTATAGGGTGTTCTTGTCGAGCGACAGCGCGAGCGAATCCGGGAACTGCCCCACCTCGATCGGTTCTAGATAGCGGAGCGCCTGCGTATCGAAGACCTCCACGCGGTTCATGCCGCTGTTGGAGATGTACAGCCGGTTCCGGGCTTCGTCCAGCAAAATGTCGCGCAGTCCGCGGTTGCCGTTCAGGTTGTTCAATACGGGCCGCGGAAAGATCAAACCGCGTTGATCGTTCTGGCGCATGTTCATGTACACGCGGATGCTGGGCGGTATGTTGATGGCCTCGAGCGACGAGACGTTCACCACGATGGGCGCGCCATTGTTGCCGTTGTAGACATTGGTGCCTGGGCGGCGGTTCACGTTCACCCGGCCCGGGTCCATGGTGAAGGTCAGCGTCGAGGGTGCGAGGCCCGAAGATACGCTCCACACCAGTGCCGTGCCTAGATTGGGCACGCTATAGGTGAGCTTGCCCTTACCGATGTTGGAAATCTGCAGGCTGGCCCGCGCGATGCCCTTATTGCAGGGATCGTTCGCCAGAAAGACCTGCGTGGTTTCGGGCTCGATGATGGGGTAGTCGAAGAGGGTACCGACGGGCAGGGTCAGGAATCCCGATTCCGAAATCGCGAAGATTTGCTGGCCGTCGGAGGTGATGAGCATCTTGCCCAGCACGGATTCCCGCAGCCGAATCCCCAGGCGCACGCCGAGGTTGCGCGGGTTGCCTACCAACAGGACATTTGCCGTGGGCCGCTGGTTGGCCGCATTCGCGGTGTAGTTGAAGGCCGCGTAAAGCGTGTTCCCATCCGGCGAGATTACCGCGCCGCCGCGATTCACGTTGGCTGGAAAGTTACCGACATTCGGCGCGGGGAGCGGGAAGGGAAGATTCCCCGCGTTGATCTGCCCGTTCACGGCTAGCGTCGTGAAATCGAATTGCGTGCTCCCGGCCATTAGACGGCCCGCGTCGGGCGATAACGCCAGTACCGTCGATTGCCCGGCCACGGAGCGCGTCCGCAGCACCGTGCCGCTGGCGACTTCATAAACAAACAAAGTCGTCGTGGCCGTATTTACCGTTTGATTGATGGCAACCATGCCTACGATGAAGTTGCCGTCCGGGGTGCGGGTCAGCCGGCCGGGGAAAGCGGTGGTCGGCGCCGCGGCGTTATTGGTTGAATTGATGTTAGGCGGCGAAGGCACCTCGCTCAATTGCAAAGCACTATCCTGGCGCGGATCGAAAATCAAAAGGGTGCGCAGCGCATTATTTAGCCCCGTTCCCTGTGTGGTGATCAGCACCCGGCCGTCCGCCCCCGACTCCACCCCCTCGGGCCTCGCGGGAAGGCTCACGGTATTCACAACCTGGTCCGTTCCCAAAGAAATCACGCTCAGCGATGCACTGGTCAGGTTCGTCACATACAAGAACGCTCCGTCCATCGACATCGCGATGCCCGTGGGAAACTGCCCCACACCGATCGGGTTGAGCATCTTCTTGTTGACGTAGTCGTAGACGTCGACCCGGTTGGCGGTGGGCCGGGTCATGTACAAGCGGCCGCGCAACTCGTCCAGCACGATATCGGCCGGTGTTTCGCCCAACGCGGTGGATTCTCCGAAGGTGGCGTTAGAAGTCACGCTCTGCGCCCAGACTAATCCGAGCACCGTTAGGGCATTAAAAATCACTAGGAAAGCGAAAGTTCGTTTCAACATGCTTAAGACGAATTGCATCTGCGTCAAGGACCAATGTACTCTAACTCTTCATGACCCCCGAAGTTTCTTGCTCACGCCGAAACATTTCCCAAGAGATGGGGTTCTAGCCCGTTGTCGAACGCAGCGTCCCCGCAGAGGCTGAAGATCACCAACCGCGCTAACGGTCAGGTTTTGACGACTCATGCCGGGATCGCGAATACGAGCGAGCTGCGGCGCCGAGGGCTATTGAAGCATGAAACTCTCGAGCGGGGAGACGGCCTGTGGATTGCGCCCTGTGAGGCGGTTCATACTTTTGCGATGAAGTTTCCGATCGACGTGCTGTACCTGGATAAGAAGAAGAAGGTTTTGAAGATTCGTCCCAATATGGCCAAAAGCCGCATCAGCCTTTGCCTCACCGCGCACTCCGTGCTCGAACTACCTGCGGGTCTGGCGGCGGAGACGAACACAAAGGTGGGGGACGAACTGGAGTTTGAGAAGGTATGAGGGTCCTGTTGGCGCTTTCTCTACTCGCGCTTGTTTCGTGCGCTCGCTCGGCGCGCACGAATTCGTCGGTTCCCAGCGTCTGGGACGTGCAGGTTAAGAACGCGGTCCGGGCTGGCGAAGGCGACGAGGAACTGCGCGCCCTGCGCGGCTTCGTTTTGGCAAATCCGCAAGACACTGCCGCCCGCCGCCGTTTGTCGGCCCGCTACCTGGCCGCGGGTTATCGCGATCTTTCGATCGAACACCTTCGCTTGGCTTTGGCCCAGAGTCCCGCAGAGGAAGCCGTGGCACTGGAGCTTGCCCGTCAATTGGCGGCCGAAGACCTGACGGCGGAGGCCCTGGGCGTGCTGGAGAACTTCCGTACCACTTATGCCGCCTCGTCCACTTTACTCAGCTACGCGGCGATCCTAGCCGACGATGCGGGCGATCTGGCCGGCGGGGAAGCGCTCCACCGCGCCGCTCTGCGGCGGAGCGCCGGGGACCTTCGCCTCAAAAACAATCTCGCTTATAACCTTGCGCGCCAGCGGCGCGCCGCCGAATCCCGAGCGATCTTCGAGGAGATTCTGCGCGCCAAACCCGCGTTCGAGCCCGCGCGCAACAATCTCGCCCACCTGTATGCGACGCAGCTAAATCAGCCTGAAGAAGCCATCCTCCATTGGAAGGCCGTTAGCGGTCCCGCCGTCGCTCACAATAACCTCGCCGCCGCCTATCTTGAACTCGGCCGTGACGCGGAGGCTCGCGCCCAGTTGGAAAAGGCTCTCGCCATCCGCTTCCAGTTCCCGGAAGCCCAAAAGAATCTGCAAATCCTCGCCGCCCGTACTGGTGGTACCGTGCAGCTCAAACTGGACCGCGACAAACGGTCTGGTGGCCTGTCAAAATTAGCAAAAGCGTTCCGGGACGCGTTCGTCCCGGAGTCGCCGTCGACACTGAAGGAGTAAGAAATTTATGTTCATGACCACTCTTTATTTCCGCGCCCGCGCCATTGCCCAAAAGCTTTGGAAGGACGAGTCCGGCCAGGACCTCGTGGAGTATGCGCTTATCGTGGCGGCCGTGGGACTGGCGCTGATCACCACGGTGAACCAGCTCACCCAAGCCGTCGTCAGTCTCTACCAGAGCATGACTCAAGGCCTCGGTTCCATTGGAACGGCCCAGTAGCTTCCCAGCGCCCCCAAGCGATTGCCTCCGCCTACAAGTGCCTGGAAGCGCTGGCTGATTCCGGATATCGCCTTTACGCTTTCGACCATCATGATGATCTATTGCCTGACCAGTTTTGGCGGGATGCAGTCGTTTTTTCGCGATTCCGATAGCGGATGGCATATCCGGAACGGCGAGCGCGTTCTCGCCACCGGGCAGGTGCCCGTCACGGAGCCTTATTCCTTTTCCAAGCCAGGCGGCGATTGGTTCGCCTGGGAATGGCTAGCCGACCTGACCATGGCCAAGGCTCACCAATGGGACGGGCCACGGGGTGTGTTCTTCCTTTATTTGGCGGTGCTCGCCGTGGTGTCCTGGCTCTGGTTCCAGTTGAGCTGGGCGGCGGGAGTCTGGTTTCTTCCCGCGTGCGTTGGAACCTGGATCATGCTCACCACGTGCACCATACATTGGCTGGCCCGCCCGCACCTGTATGGGTGGCTTTTTCTGTTGGTCGCAGTGCTTTGGGCCGAAGACGCTTCCCGCAAGGCAAGCCCGCAATGGATGGCCGCAGTCGCCCTTCTCGGGGTGTTGTGGGCCAACATGCATGCCAGCTTCTTCCTCGGCATTGCGGTCTTTGGGCTCTACGGCCTGGAGGCTTTTGCCAAAAAACAAGCCCACTGGCGCACCCTTTGGATTTGGTCCGCGATCCTGGCCGCCGCCAGCTTTGTAAACCCCTATGGCTGGCATGTGCACGCCCACATCGTTCAATACCTGCGCAACAAGGAGTTGCTTTCGAAAGTGGGCGAATTCCAGAGCTTCAATTTCCACATCGACGGCGCCGAAGCGATTGTGCTGGCCATGGTGCTGGCCGCTGCCGGCGTCACGCTCAATATCGCCCAAGGCTATTGGTCGCGCGGCATCCTTTCGTTGGTGCTGTTTGTCGGCGCGCTCCGCAGCGCGCGCGGGCTTCCCCTGGTAGCGTTGGTAGCCGTGCCCTTGGCGATCGGCGCATTGTGCCGCGCCTTCCAACAGGCCCAACTCGAGGGCCGTTTTGCGAAGATGCGAGACGAATTCGTGCAGTACAACCTCAACCTGCGCAAGCTGGACGGCCAGTTCACGGGCCTCGCGCTGGCTCCGATTGTCTTTGCGGCGCTGGTCCTGATTGGCCGCTCGTCTCTCTTCAGCGCGCCCGCGGGCTTTCAAGCCGACACCTTTCCCGTGGGCTTGAGCCAAGCGGTGTCCAAGCTACCTGCCGAGGCGCGCCTATATTCCAGCGACAAATACGGCGGTTACTTGATCTACCGTTTTGCCGGTGAGCGAAAGGTTTTCTTTGACGGTCGGAGCGATTACTACGGCGCCCAATTCCTGAACGAATATCTCCTTATTCCGGAAGCCAAGCCCGGTTGGGAAGCGCAATGGGCCCGGTGGAATTTCACCCACGCACTGGTGCCCAAGGACTCCGCCATCTCCCTGTGGCTCCCCGTCAAGGGCTGGAAGAAAATCGGCGAGGATAAGGTGGCTCTCTTGTTTGAAAAAGGAAAAGACTAGCCGATGGACCGCAACAAATTACTTTTGATCTTTGGCGGCGCTTGGGTCTCGGCGGCCCTGCTGACTTGGTTGCTTTACTCGGCAACCACCTCGGCCAGTCAGTCCAAGACCGTCAAAGTCATGGCCGCCGCCCGCGATCTCTCCGCCGGCACGAAGCTGCGCAAGGGCGATCTAAAAGCCGTCAGCGTTCCGGAAAAAGATCAGCCCCGCGGCGTTTTCAAAGACGAAAAAGCGCTGCTTGAGCGCACTCTCCTATTTCCAATTGGCGCCAATGAGCCCGTCACCATGACGCGTCTTGCCGCCATTGGCGGCATCGAAGGCGTCTCGGCCACCATCCCGCCAGGCAAGCGCGCCGTAAGCGTCCAGGTTACGGATTCCACCAGCGCAGCCGGCCTCATTCAACCGCGCGCCCATGTGGACGTAATCTATACGCGTTCCGGCTCCCTGAATGAAGCTATGAGTAAAGTAGTGCTCGAAGACGTCGTTGTCCTAAGCGTTGGGCGTACGACGGAAGTCGCTCAGACGGATCCCCGCGCCGCCGCGGCCGCGGCTCAGCCCGGTGCCGCGAACCAGTCCAGCACTCAGTCCCGCGCCGTCACCTTGCTGGTGAACGCCGACGATGCCGCCAAGCTGGAACTAGCCAAGAACAATGGCAAGATTGGCCTCACCTTGCGCAATCCTCTCGATGCTGGAAAGCTCGCCGAGTCCGACCCCACCTACGCCGATACTCTCGACCCCTACCTGGGCGCCCGCCGAGAACGCATGATGAAGATGGCCAAGGGTCTACCGAACTTCCCGGGAACTCCGGGTGCAAGCGCTGCTGCTCGCGTCGTGAACAACGACGGATCCTGGGCCGACCTCACCACCATCTCCAAAAAGACAGTGGCGAAAAAAGAAGTCGAAGCGCCCAAGCCTCCGCAAAAGATCGTGGACGTCTACCGGGGCGACAAACACGTTCAGGAAGTCTTCGAGAAATCCAAATGACGAACCCCCGCTTGCCGGCGCTAATCCTGCTCACAGCCGCGCTTGCCCATCCGCAGGAAGCCGTAAAGAAGCTATCGCTGATCACCGGCCAGGGCGAGCTGCTGCCCTTCAACGACGACATCAATAAGGTGGTGGTGGCGGAGCCAAAGATTGCCGACGCCATCGTTGTCAGCCCGCGGGAAGTGATGGTCACCGCGAAGGGGCCCGGTCGTACCACGCTCATCATTTGGGAAGAAGGCCAGGGCCCGCGCCGCTTCGATATCCAAGTGCTTGCCGACTTAACTCCGGTCGAAGACTTCAACGCTTTGCTTTCGAGAGAGCTCAAGCGGGAGGTCCCCGACGACAACGTCCAGTTCACCGGCAACGATCAGACGATCGTCCTTACCGGCAGCGTCAAGAATCCATTAAGCGCTCAACGGGCCGCGGCGCTCGCCAAGACGCACACCAAGGACGTCATCAACCTCATCGAGTTGCCCAAGAAAGCCGACCCGAAGCAGATCATGCTGGAGGTTAAATTCGCCAGCGTCGACCGTGCCGCCTTGAGCGAAATCGGCTTCAATTATTTTTCGCGCAACCCCAAGCTCCTCGGCACTCTAAGCACCCAGCAGTTCCAGGCCCCCCGTATCAGCGCGCTGCAGTTTCAGGATCAGGAGTTTTCGAATACTTCGATCAATTTTGCGGACCTCTTGAACCTCTTCGCGTTTCGGCCGGACTTGAACATCGGCGCTACCATCCGGGCCCTCTCTAACCGCAACCTCCTCCAGATCCTCGCCGAGCCCAACCTCGTCACGCTCGAGGGCCGGGAAGCCAGCTTCGTCGCCGGCGGAGAATTCCCCTTTCCTACCTTGAACGCCACCACGACAGGCGGCGCCATCGCTCCTGTTATTACCGTGCAGTTCCGCCCCTTCGGCGTCCAACTGGGCTTCACGCCCACGCTCACCGACTCGGGCGCCATCCACTTGAAAGTCCGCCCCGAAGTGAGCTCGCTTGATTATTCGAACGCCGTCACATTGCAGGGTGTTCAGATCCCCGCCGTCAGCACCCGCCGCGCCGAAACGGAGGTCGTCTTGCGCGAGGGCGAAAGCTTTGCCATCGCCGGCCTAATCGACAACCGCGTATTTCAGACCATCAGCAAGATCCGCGGCCTGGGCGACATCCCGATCCTCGGCAAACTTTTCCAAAGCCGCAGCACGCGCAAGACCACCGACGAATTGCTGGTTGTCATCACGCCCCGCTTCGTTAAGCCGCTTTCCCCCGAAGAGAAGGCCGAACTGCCCACCCTACTCGAGCCCTTCCAGATCTCGACGAAGGAAGAGGCCGCCAAGAAAGATAAGAAGAAGAAAAACGGCAAGAACGCCGAGCCCAAGCCCGCAACAGTAGGCCCCAGTGGTTACCAAGATCCAGCCAAGAAGAACTAGGCGCTCCGAACGAGGGGCCATCGCCGTGCAGATGATCGTGCTGCTTGGCTCAGCCATGCTTGTCTTCATGGGCTTCGCTTTCGATCTTGGGCGCCTCTATGTGAACCGCGCTGAGTTGAAAGTGATCGCGAACGCGATGGCCTTGGCCGCCGCGCAAAATCTCATCGGCACCGAGCTGGCCACCACGAACGCGCAAACCGCCGCCCTCCAGGCCGCGCGCGTCGTGGATAACCGCGGCAATCGCTACGACTTCGGCGGAGTTACGTTGGGCGAGGGCACGACCAATCTCAACAGCGAAGTGCCCGAAGCCCGCTTCTTTGAAAGCATGGCTGCGGCCACCGGCCAGGACGGCGCCGTGGGCAATCCGGCCACCGGTGCCACCGCGCGTCATGCGCGCGTGGAAGTACGCGCCGAAGCGCCGCTGGTTTTTTTTAGTCTTCTGCTGATTGCCCAGGAGCGCAAAGTGCCCATTGCCGCCGCGGCCGTCGCGGGCGTCAGTGCCCCTTTGTGCACGGCCTGCGGGATTGAGCCACTCGCTATCGGAGCCCAATCCGCCGAAGACACGATTGACTTTGGCTTTATTCGCGGCAGCCGATACACCTTTTATTTCTCCTGCACCGGGCAGCCCATTCCGCAACCGCTGGGCGACGCGGGCACACGCATTCCATACCTTCTTCTCAATCGCCTGAATCCCGAAGCTACCGTCTTCACCGAAGAATCCACTCAGCTTTTCCGCAACGGCAACAATGGGCTCCCCTCCACTTCGAACACCGCCCTTGCCTGCTTTAGTGTCGGCACTCCGGAAAGCATTTGGGTCACCGCCTCGCCCCGTCTTTGCAATAGCGCCCAGCCCAATCCCAGCGCGCAACAGTTCCTCTGTGGCCTTAACAACCGTTTCGACTCCGCCCCCACTGGCCCTTGCGAGCAGATCCCCGAGGTCGCCTCGCTGGCCGCGGGCACGCCCGTCGATACAGACCTCAACGACTACGACGACTTTACCGCCTATGCCGGCACGGGCCGCCGCATCATCACCGTGCCTGTTGTAGAAACACTGACGGCCACGGGCGAGATGAACATCCTTGGCTTTCGCCAGTTCCTGCTCGCACCAAATCCCGGCGTTTCGTCGCTGTCGCCCACCGACGCCGGCGGTCGCCTGCTCGTCACCTACATCGGGAACCCCATGCCCATTCGACAGGGCCGCTTCGGCTCCTGCGGCATCACGAACGGGCCCGGAAAGGTCGTGTTGCACCAATGAGGCGTCGTACCCAACGCGGTTCAAGTCTGGTGGAAGGTGCGCTCTTCATCCCATTCCTCATCCTGCTGCTGCTGGGCATGATGGAATTCGGCCGCGTCGTTTACACCTACTATCAGCTCCAGAAAACCATGTACGCCTTCGCGCGTTTCGCCGGCACTCAGCAGGCCATCAATTTCTGCGAAACAAACGGCGCGCCCTACCAACAGGCGCTCGCCGTCGCCTTAACCGGAACGGGCGAACTCACCGCCACGCCTTTGATCGGCGGCCTGGAAGCCTCCAACATCCGTGTCCGCATCGAGCGCTATAACCCCAACAACGATTCGCTCGAAGAATGCGATTGCTCCTCGACCGGCTGCGACCCCACGCAAGGTGGCGGCCAACCCAATTACATCTTTGTAGACCTCGCCAACGGCTACCCTTACTCCTTCCGCATTCCCGGCATCCAAACCGATCCCATCCTATTGCGTCCCAGCGTGCGCATCCCCTTCGGAGGCCTCTAGATGCGCCGGAGCCAGCGGGGCGCGGCCGCCGTCGAATTCCTGGTGGTGGGCATGACGCTCTTCATCCCGTTGAGCCTTTGCCTTTTCTATACCACCCAAATGCTCTGGATCTGGCACAGCGCCGCCGAGATGACCCGTGAGGGCGCCCGCTATGCCGCCACCCATTGCTGGCAAAACGGCTCCAACGTCCGCAACTACATGCAGACGAATTACGTGCCCACGCCGGACCGCGACCAATTCGTGGGCGGCACCGCCGAGATCCAGGTCACCTACTTTGGCCGCGACCTGACCAGCGGCGACCTCATTGAGTTCTTCTGCGATACGGAATGCAGCCTCGGCTGCGTGCCGGACGTTGTCAAGGTCCAGATCCGCAACTACGAGTACCGCACTTTTCTGAGCTATTGGGGCATACCCCCCGTGCCCCTGCCCGATCTGCAAACCACCGTTCCCATGGAAGGCGCCGGCTGCGATCCCGATACCGGCTCCTGCAACCCTTAATGCATAGAAAGACGCATCGCCCATGTCCCTCAATCTCCTAGTTGCCAGCGCCGATGAAGGCTTCCGCGAATCCGTTCGCGAGAATCTCGCCAGTCTGTCCGGGGCCCGCGTCATCGCCGATTACAACGAAGTCGCCGCCAATCTCTATATCCGCGTGCTCCAGGAAGCAGAACGCTTCCCCGACGCCGCCCTGGTCATCGATCTCGCTGGCGATTCGGATGCCGCGCTACGCTCGCTCGAAAAGATTAAGCAGGCCATCCCGGACCTTTACGTGATCGCCTCCCACGTCCACGCCGAAGGCGAAGCGGTCATCTCCGCCTTGCGCGCCGGCGCCAACGACTTCCTCGTTCAGCCCTTCAAGCGCCTTGAGTTTCGCGAAGCCATGTCGCGCCTGGAGCGAGCGCCCCGCCGCCAAATCTCCGGTGGCAGTCGCCTCGGCAAGATCTACGCGTTCCTGGGGGTGAAGGGCGGCGTCGGCACCACCACGCTGGCCGTCAACTTCGCCAGCGTCCTCGCCCAGCGGAAACAGCAAACCGTTCTGCTCGATCTCGATTGGATCGCCAACGACGTTGCGATGCAAATCGGCGCTAACCCGCAATACACTTTGGCCGAAGTCGGCGAGAACCTTGACCGCATGGATCAAAGCCTTTTTGAGGGCTTCGTCGCGCGCGATCCCCTTGGCTTCTACGTCGTCGGGCCGCCCGATGCGCTCGAGCACTCAGTGTATTTCACCGAAGCCATGTTCCGCGAGTTTTCGACGTTTCTGGTGGAAAAGTACGAATCGATTGTCGTCGATTGCGGCCGGATGATTGTCGATGAAGCGGTGCTAGCCGCGCTGCAATCCGCCGCCTCCATTTTTGTCGTCACCACGCAGGAGTTCCCCGCGCTGCGCAACGCCCAGCGCTATCTCGGCTTCCTTTCCCGCATGGGCTTCACACAAGATCAGGTCAAAGTCGTCGTGAACCGCTACCGCAAGAAGACCACTCCTGAAATCGCCACGCCGGAGCAAGTCCAGCAGACCCTCAATCAGAGCATCTTTTACGGCATTCCGCCCTCCCCGGTAATTTTGGAATCCATCAATCGCGCCCGTCCCTTCGTCGCCGACCGCCAGGCCGCGGGCGATCTCGACAAAGTCTTCCGCTCCTTCGTCACCAAGGCCACCGGCGGCAAAGCCTCCGGAGAATCACTCGCCCAGACCGCTTAAACCATGGGCTCCCGCGCACTACCCAATCCGTCTTCCCCGCGCTCAGCCGCCCGCCCCACCGCCGGCCTCGACCGCTGGAATCATCTGCGCACGCAGTTGCACGGTAAGCTTGTCGGCTCCCTCACTCCGGAGCAGCTAAAGAACCTTTCCAAAGAAGGCGTACGCGATCAGATCGCCGCCGTGGCCGACCGTCTTATCCAAGACACCGGCCTCCCCATGACCACGGTCGAGAAGGACCGCCTCATCGAGGAAGTGCTGGACGAGGTCTTCGGCTTGGGGCCGCTTGAGCCCTTAATGAACGACCCCACCGTCAGCGACATCCTCGTCAACGGCTTCGATAGCGTCTATGTTGAGCGCGCCGGAATGTTGGTCGAAACCGGGGTCCGCTTCAAAGATCAGGCCCACGTCCGCATGATCATCGACCGTATTGTTTCCAACATCGGCCGCCGCATCGACGATTCTTCCCCCATCGTAGACGCTCGCTTGGGCGATGGTTCCCGCGTCTGCGCGGTCATCCCGCCCCTTTCGCTTATCGGGCCCGTGATGAGCATTCGCCGCTTTGGCAAGAAGCTACTCACGGCCGACGACCTGCTAAAGAATCTCACTCTCACCCCCGGCATGCTTGCCTTCCTCACCGCCGCCGTCAAGGCCCGCCTGAACATCATCATTAGCGGCGGCTCGGGCTCCGGCAAGACCACGCTCCTCAACAACCTTTCGAAGTTCATCCCCGAAGAAGAGCGCATCGTCACCATCGAGGACGTAGCTGAACTCCAGGTTCAGCAGGAGCACCTCGTCCGCCTCGAAACCCGCCCCATGAACATTGAAGGCGCGGGCGCCATCACCCAACGCGACCTCGTCATCAACGCGCTCCGCATGCGTCCGGACCGCATCCTCATTGGCGAATGCCGGGGCGCCGAAGCCATGGATATGATGCAAGCGATGAATACGGGCCACGACGGCTCGATGACTACCTGCCACGCCAACACCGCCCGCGACGCCTTCAGCCGCCTGGAGACGATGGTAATGATGGCTAGCTCGGCCATCCCCGACCGCGTCATCCGCCAGATGCTGGCTAGCGCCGTGCAGATCGTGATCCAGGCCGGGCGTCTGGTCGATGGCACCCGCCGCGTGCTTTCGATTAGCGAAGTCACTGGGGTCGATGAAGACTTCGTCGCCCTCGAAGACATCTTTCTCTTTGAGCGCGAGGGCGTGAACGACCGCGGCCGCGCGATTGGACAATTCCGCGCCACCGGCTACCGCCCGCATTGTGTCGAGCGGCTCAAGTCCTATGGCCAGCCGGTTGACGACGCGATCTTCAGCGAGCACATCCCCGTGGGGGAGCGCACGTGACTTGGCTTCTGATCTCCTTTGCCATCTTTAGCGCCGCCCTCTTTGCCGCCGCGTACTACTGCTTCGTCGTCCCCCGCAAAGCCGAGAACCTGGCGCTGGTTGCCCGCCTGCGCGAGGTTCGGGCGCACTCCGGAGCCCCCCGCATTCGCGGCGCGGGCGGCATCGTCCGCCAAGAGGAACGCCTCAATAGCTTTGGCCGCTTCTTTACTTGGCTCGGCCTCCAACGCCGCCTGCAGCTCTCTATCGATCAGGCCGACCTCGGCTATCGCGCCGGCAACGTACTCGCCGTTTGCGTCGCGATCGGCATCGCCGTTTACGTTCTCACGACACTCTTCGGCATCCCGATTTTGATTCTCCAACTGGGCCTCGCTTTCGGTGCCGCCTACCTGCCCATTGCCTATATCGGGTTCATGCGCGGCCGCCGCATGGACCGCTTTGAACACCAACTCCCCGAAGCCATCGATCTCTTCAACCGCTCCATGAAGGCGGGCCACAACATCCAAAGCGGCCTGCAAACCATCGCCGAAGAGTCGCTCGACCCCGTGCGTAAGGAGTTCAAGAAACTCCTCGAGGAACTCGCCCTCGGCTCCACCACCGAAACCGCTCTGCATAACCTTGGCGAACGCATTCCCCTTATCGATCTCAAATTCTTCATCACCGGCCTCATCCTGCAACGCCAGACCGGCGCCAACATGGTGGAGGTGCTGGAAAACCTCGCCATTCTCATTCGTGAACGCCTCCATTTATCGGAAAAGCTCAAAGCCGGTACCGCCCAGCAGCGCTTCTCCGCCGCCCTCTTTTGCAGTGTCCCGGTCGTGATGGGCGGCATCTACGCCTTCCTCAAGCCGGAGTACTTCCGCCTGCTGCTGGACGACCCCACCGGCAACATGATCCTCACCTACGCCATCGTCAGCGAAACCATCGGCATCCTCGTCATCAACAAGCTCGCGAAGCCGAAGTTCTAACGTCATGCTCCTGAACCTCCTTTTCTTCGTCGCCTTCGCCGCCACCCTGAGCGCCATCTTCTGGAGCGGTCTGCAAATCTTCCGGCCCCAGGAAAACCCGCTTACCGATCGCCTCGACGAGCTCCAACGCTCCAGCGGCGTTGCCGTGGCCGCCCGGGGCCCGAAACGCCGCTTCGGCGGGGGCTTCTGGGAAAGCCTCCTTTTTGTCGTCAGCTCCATCGGCGGCGAAGATTACCTCCGCGATGTCGAAAAAAGCCTTCGCGAAGCCGGGATTCGCCGCCGCGAGGCCACCGGCATGTATGTGCTCTTCAACCTGGTCTTTATGCTCTTGTTGATCGCAGGCGCGCTCTACTTGCAGCGCGATGCCGATATTGTCGCCAAACTCATGGCCCTGATCGGCCCCATCATCCTCGGTTACCTCCTGCCCCGCCAAATCCTCTACCGTCTTGTGGCCCGCTACAAGCAGAAGCTCCAGGAGGCGCTGCCCGACACGATTGACCTGCTCGGCATCGTCCTCGGCACGGGCCTGGCGCTCGATCAGGCCATGCTGCGCGTGAGCGAAGAGATGCAGTACATCTATCCGGAATTGGCCACCGAATTCTACACGGTCGTCATGCAAGTAAAGGCCGGCCAGGAACGCAGCCGAGCTTTCAACGCCCTCGTGCGCCGCACCGGCATTGAAGACATCAAGAGCCTGGCCGCCATGATCATCCAGAGCGAACGCTTTGGCACTAGCCTGTCGCAAGCTTTGAAAGTGTATGCCGAGTCGTTGCGCATCCGCCGCCGCTTGCGCGCCGAAGCCGCCATCGCCAAGGCCGGCATCAAGATGCTCTTCCCGATCATCATCTTCATCTTTCCCGTGTTGTTCGCCATTACTCTCGGCCCTGCTATGATCAGCGTGCTGCGGGGCCTGGCGGGCGGCATCGGCCAACCGCGGTAGACTGCTCCTTCCGATGTACAAACTATTTTGGGTTCTCGGGCTTGTTTCAGTCTCTGCGGTCGCGCAGCAGCCATTTCTTTTCTATGGCGGTGCCTGCCACGCCGCCACTTGCGCCCCGGCCGGGCTTCCCAACGCTGGCCTTGCCCGAGGCGGCTTGTTCACCGTCTACGGCCGCAACCTGGGTCCCGCTGCCTCGCCCAGCCTCAATTTCCCGCTCGGGTCCAATCTTGGCGGCGTTCGCCTCCAGGTCCTCAGAGGCACCCAGACTTTCGACGCCATTCCCGTCTACGTCTCGCCTTCCCAGGTGAACGCCATCCTGCCCAGCAACGCTCCCCTCGGAAAGTCCGTTCTTCGCCTTCAGTACAACGCCGCCACCTCCAACATCATTCCCGTCGAAATCGTCCAATCCAACTTCGGCGCCTTCTCCATCAACTCCGCCGGCTTCGGCCCCGCCATCGCCACCAACTTCATTGGCCAGGACAACCAGCCCATCAATTCCCTCGAACAGGCCGCCCAGCCTGGCCAGGTCATTACGATCTATGGCTCTGGCCTCGGCCCGGTCTCCTTCCCGGACAACGTCGCTCCAACCGCCGGCGACGTCACCAGCGACCTCACCGTCTACATCGGCGGCCTCCCCGCCCAGCGCCTCTATGCCGGCCGCGCGCCCTGTTGCGCCGGTCTCGACCAGATCGTCGCAACCATCCCCGCCAACGTGCCTCAAAGTTGCTGGGTTCCCATCCAGGTCCGCGTCGGGGGCATCACCTCCAACACCACCACCATCGCCATTTCTTCAAACCCAACCTCCTGTTCCGACCCGCAAAGCCCTCTGTCCGGTGTCCTCCGCAAAGGCGGCAAACTCGCCCGCCTCCTCACCACACGCTCGTTGACGCGCGTCGATGTCGCCGTCCCAACTCCGGTCAACATGACCCTCGACACCGCCATCGCCCAGTTTGCCGAATACTCGGCTAACCCCTTCGCCTGGCAGTTGTTCGATTCGCTCCCTCCCGCCGGCACTTGCATCACCTCCGGCACGCGCGGCCTCTCGCAACAACTCGGCTCGTCCCTGCCACGCCTCAACGGCGCGCCAATCGATCCCGGTTCGCCGCCTTCCATCCAAGGCCTTGTCAGTTCCACCATCTCCAGATTCCGCAACTTGACGAACCTCTTCAGTTCCAACTTCGGCATCACCTCACCGCTCCTCTTGTCAACCGGTCGCGAGATCTCGATCACCTCCCCTTCCTTCACCGCCCTTGCCACCCCCAATCTCACCGCCCCCTGGACCAATCGCGACGCCGCTTTCCGATTCTCCACCAATCAGCCCATCAACCTGAATTGGACTCCCCAACCTGGCGGCCTCATCCTCGCGGTCGGCACCAGCTTTAACCGTCCCTCGAACGCGAGCAGCCTGTTCGCCTGCGCGGCGCGTTCGGAAGAAGGTCGCATCACCGTTCCCGCCTACATCGTCGCCACGCTTCCCAAAGAGTCGCAACCGGTCCTCGCCCCTTCCGCCTTGCTCTCACTCGTCTTTATTCCCAATCCTTCCGGAACCCCCTTCACGCTCCCAGGCTTTGACGCCTCGCTTATCCACTTCAACGTTCAAGCAAGGACGGTGCAATTCCGATGAGATACCTCGCTCTCCTCTTAGCGATCCTGCTGCTATACGGCTGCGATGATGTCGATGTCTATCGCGGCACCGAGAACGGCGTCGCTGTCCAGAAGATCATCATCACTCTATACGACTCGAACGGAAGCAAGTCTGGCCGCACGATCCAAGAGTATTCCTACGATTACCGCAGACGACAATGGGTTTCCGGCGGACCTCGCCGTGATATCACCGATGCCGACACCACTGCCGAAACGCAGAACCTCTCCTACTACCAAGGCGATACCGCCAATCCGCCTTCGGCCACCATCACCACCCCACACAACATTTATCTGGCCAATAACTTCGGCCAGAACTCGATCCTCGTCCTCAACGCCAATACACTGGCCCAGGTCGCCCGCATCAACGTCGAGTCCTACATGCCAGCCATGACCGCCGCGCCCGATGGCCTCACTGTGGCTTTCGGTATGTGGACACTCAATTCTTCCCAAGTCCGCATTATCGACGTCCTCACGAACACCATCACAAGGACCCTGACTCTACCCACCGGCTCCAGCCTCAAGAGCATCAGCTACTCCCCCGACGGTTCGCGCATGTACGTCGTGGACACATCACAGGGTATCCATGTGATCAGCATCAATCCCTTCGCGATTGTGCAAAGCATCCCCCCTCCGCCCGGCTTCGTCCAGCTTTCCGCCGGGACGATCAGTCCCAACGGAGAACTCCTTCTGGTCGGCACCGGCTCAGGTTCCATCTCCATCTTCGATCTCACCACCCTCACTTGGACCTCTCCCGTCTCCACCGGCCGCCTCTTTATCTCCGGCCAACAACCTTGCACCTTCCATCCAAATGGCCATGAGTTCTATTGCCGCAGTCTCGACGCTTTAGCGATCTTTGATACGGCCACTATGACGTCCAGCTCTGCAATTGCCCTTCCGCCCGGAGAAACGGTCTACCGCATGCATATCTTCGAGGGAGGTAACTACCTGGTCGTCACCACCGCCCAGGCGGTCCGCATGATCAACCTCTCCACCCGGCAAATCGAAGCCACGCTCAGATCCGGCGGCCCCACTTTCACCTTCACCAGCGCGTATCCCGTCAGCCAGTTCTAGCGATACAATCTCACCTGATGCGCATACTCGGTCTCATCGCCCTTTCGGTCACGCTGCTTGCCGCTCAGTCGATTTCCATCGTCAAGGGCCCCGTCGATTACCAGGTCTATCAGCGGGATTCCAAGGGCAAAGCCAACATCCCTTTGGAACTCAACGTGGAAGGCGCCGAAGGCAAGAGCGTCTACCTCAGCATCAAACGAGGCGTCGTGCCCGTGCCCGGCTTCGTCGCTTTGGATCTCGGCAAGGTCTCCGGCGGCAAAGTCTCCGGCACCGCGAAAGACGTTCCCACCGGCGGACCCTACCGCTTTGAATTCCGCACCAGCCGCCTGGGCGCCGCCCAGCACGCCCGCTCCAACATCCTCGTGGGCGATATCTGGCTGCTAGCCGGACAGTCCAACATGGAAGGCGTGGGCGATTTGATCGATGTCGAAAAGCCTTCCGACAAAGTCAACTCCTTCGACCAGACCGACACCTGGGTTGCCGCCAAAGAGCCTCTCCATGAACTGGTCAGCGCCACAGACCGCGTCCACTGGCGCAAGAACTCGGCCGGCGAGCCCATTAAGTTGGAAGGCGCCGCGCTCGAAGAATACCGCGCCAATCGCAAAAAGGGCGCCAGCTTCGCTCTCCCCTTCGCCGTCGAGTATGAAAAACGCACCGGTATCCCCGTCGGCCTCTTTCCTTGCGCCCACGGGGGCACCTCCATGGCGCAATGGAGCCCCGACCTCAAATCCCAAGGCGGCGATTCCCTCTATGGCGCCACGATTCGCCGCGCCGAATTGATCGGCGGCCAGGTTAAAGGCATCCTTTGGTATCAAGGCGAATCGGACGCCAGCGCCGTCGCCGCGCCTCTCTTTCAGCAAAAATTCGAGGACCTCGTCGCCGCCTTCCGTAAAGACTTAAACGATCCCGACCTGCCTTTCTATTACGTCCAAATCGGCCGCCACGTCAGCCCCGCCGCGGCCGGCCCCTGGAATTCGGTCCAGGAATCCCAGCGCCTCGCCGAAGCCAAGCTTGGCACCGCCGCGATGTTCGCCAGCGTCGATAGCGACCTCGACGACGGCATCCACGTCTCAACGCAAGACCACAAGCGCCTCGGCCGCGCCATCGCCGGCTACGCCGCGGGCAAGCTCAAGCGCGGCCCCCATCTCGACAGCGTCACCGTCGAGGGCCAGACCATCCGCGTCCGCTATACCGACGTCAATGGCAAGCTCGTTAGTCCCGGCCGCATCTCCGGCTTCTCCACCGTCAACGCCGATGGCCAGCCCACGCAGCTCATCTACAAGGCCACTTTCGATCCCCGAGACCCCGCCGCGATTGTTCTCCACTTCGGCGGCAAACTGCCCGAAGGCCTTTCTCTCCACTACGGCCTCGGCCGCAACCCTTACGCGAACCTCCGCGACGAGGCAGGTTTTGGCGCCCCCGTCTTTGGCCCTTTCCCCTTAAAGCCATAAGGGCCGGGGGACCTGGCCCCCTAACCTTCCGCTCTATTGCTAGTCTAAATGGGTAGTGCTAAAGACTTTTATCTCCCTCCTGTGCGGAGCTGCGTTTGTGTTCAGCCAAGCTCCCGCTCCCAGCCAGAGCGCTCCCGACACCGTCGTCGCCACCGTCAATGGCAAGAAGGTCACCGCTAAGGAACTCGAAGAATTCTCCAAAGGCCTTCCGCCCCAGTTCCAACAGTTCTACCAGCAGGATCGCGAAGGCTTCGTCAAGCAAATCGCCTTGCTGAACAAGTTCGCCGACATGGCGCTGGCCGACAAAGTCGAAGCGATGTCGCCCTACAAGCAGCGCCTGGAATTCATGCGCCTCCAGACCTTGGCGCAAGGCTACGTGGAAATCTATCGCTCCAAGATCACTGCCAGCGACGAGGAAGTCGCTGCAGCCTATGAGAAGGCCAAAGACAATTACACGCAGGCCAAGCTGCAGGTAGTTCTGATCAATTTCTCGGCCACCCCCGCCAAAGAAGGCGAAAAGAAGAAGCTGACCGAGACGGAAGCCTCCGCCAAGGCCGCCGACCTCGTTAAACAGCTCCGCGCCGGCGCCGACTTCAAGAAAATCGTGGAGGAGCACTCCGATGACGTCGCCTCCAAGGCCAAGGGCGGCGACTTTGGCAATATCCGCCGTACCGATCAAATTCCCGCCGAACTCAGCAAGGCGATTTTCTCCTTAAAGCCCGGCGAGGTCTCCGACGCTGTTAAGCAGCCCAACGGCTTCTACATCTTCAAAGTGATCGAATACACTTCGCAGCCGCTTTCTGAGGTCAAGCCCACGCTCACCACCCAAGTGAAGGATCAGAAATTTCAAGAATGGCTACGCGTAACCCAAGACTCGGCGGACGTCAAAGTGGAAGATCCGGCCTTCTTCGGCAAGACTCCGCCCCCGGCGATGTCGGCGCCGCCCAGTCCGGCTCCGAAGCCAGCCGCTCCCAAGACGCCGGCGGCCCCCAAGAAGCCCTAACGATCCGTTTCGCCGAAGCCATGCGCGCCTATCGCGGCCGCTTGGCCTACGGCCCCGGGCCCGGCGATCAAGTCTTCGCGGCGAGCTTCCTGCCTCAGCGGGAAATTGTCTTGGATCAGAGTCTCCTGACCCATGCCCCGGATTTCGTGGAAATCCTGACGCATGAGCTATTCCACTTTGTCTGGCGCCGTCTGCCCAACGCGGACCGCGCGTCTTGGTCCGTTTTGCTTGAATCGGAAAAACGCCCTCGCCACCCGGGTCTTTCTTCAAAAATTGCTTTTGAGCGCCATAACGAAAAGGCTTCGTCCGCCAAGTGGAAGCATTACGTCTGCGAAGCTTTTTGCGACAGTGCCGCCGCGTTGCCGGGACGCAAATTATCCGCGCACCGGCGGCGCTGGTTTGAGAGTCTAAACAAGCGTAGAAGATTGGCAGTATAAACTTTAGGTGAGGGCTTTTCCTTGTATTCCCGCAAAAACATTTCCGCGCTCGCGCTCGCCGCTTTGATCGCCACTACCGCGTGCACTACGGCGACCAAGGCCGACGCCGCCAGCCTCCGCGCTCCCAAGGACCGCAAGACGGCTCCCGCCTTTAAACTGAAAGACTCCGAGGGCAAAGACGTGCAGCTCTCCGAATACAAGGGCAAAGTCGTGCTCCTGAACTTCTGGGCCACTTGGTGCGGTCCCTGCAAAATCGAAATTCCCTGGTTCATTGAGTTTGAACAAAAGTTTAAGGACAAAGGCTTCGCGGTCGTCGGCGTCGCCATGGACGAAGAAGGCTGGGAAGTGGTTAAGCCGTACATCACAAGCAAAAAGGTCAACTACCGCATCCTCCAAGGCACCGACCAAACCGCCGAACTCTACGGCGGCGTTGATTCCCTCCCCACCACCTTCCTGATTGACAAGAACGGCAAAATCGCGGGTGTCCACATTGGCCTCGTCTCGAAAAGCGAATATGAAAAAGACATCAACGCTCTGCTCGGCATTGCTGGCGCTAAGTAGCGTCGCTTGTGCGCAAAGCGCCGGCGTCCTCGCCGTGGATCCTCCCGCGAAGATCGTCGTTGCGCGGGGCCAGTCCGCGACCTTGAAAATCCACGCTAAGGTCCAGCCCGGCTACCACGCCAATTCCAATAAGCCCCACGAGGACTATTTGATTCCTCTCCGGCTCACCCTCGACGCGAAGCCCCTTGAAGTCGCCAGTATCCAGTACCCGCCGGGCCACGACGAAAAATACGCCTTTAGCGAAAAGCCTCTCAACGTTCTCACAGGCGACTTCGAGATCCTGGTCACTCTTAAGGCCCCCGCCACCCTCCAGCCTCAGATGCACATGCTCGCCGCCAAGCTTCGCTACCAGGCCTGCTCCGACAAAGCCTGCCTCACTCCCAAGACCGTCGAGCTACGCATCACCGCCGACGTTCGCTAAATGCGCCGTCTGATCATCCGCCCCGGCGGCATCGGCGATGTCATTCTTTCCGTTCCCGCTCTCGAATATCTGAATCCCGCAGCGGTCTGGACCCGCGCTGAACTCCTCCCTCTCATCCCCAACGCGCGCGCGATCTCTTCCACCGGCCTCGACACGCTTGGTTTCGGGGGCCATCCGGATCTCCATCCCTTCGACGAAATCCATTCCTGGTACGGCACCCAGCGTGAGGACTTCCGTGCGGCGCTGGAGGCCCTGCACCCCCGGGTCTTCTGGTACGAAGCCCTGCCAGCGCCAGTTAGTACTCTCCACGCCGCCGATTTCTATGCCTCCCAGGTCGGCGCCCCGCAGCCAGCTTACCCTTGCGTGCGCGTCCAACCCACTCCGAACCGTCTCATCTGGATCCACCCGTTCTCCGGCAGCGCCAAAAAGAACTGGCCCCTCGAACACTTCCAAACCCTCGCCCGCTACCTTGCAGCCACCGGCCGCAGCGTGCAATTGATCGCCGCCCCGCACCAGCACCTCCCGGGCGCGCGCGTCATTCCAGACCTGCGGGAACTGGCCTCCTGGCTAGCCGGCTCGGCTCTCTATGTCGGAAACGATTCCGGCATCACCCACCTGGCCGCCGCTTCCGGCGCCCCCACCCTCGCGCTCTTCGGTCCGACCAATCCCGCCATTTGGGCACCCCGCGGCCCCCGCGTCCAAGTCCTCGCCACTGTAGACCTCGACGCCCTTTCTCCGGACCGCGTCCTCGACGCCGTTTTCACCCTCCTAACACCATTACCCTAACCTCTTCTACCCGCTTCAAAATCGTCGCCTCCGTCTTGGCCGTAGCCACTCGATACGCCAGCCCCCGCCGCTTCCCCGCCGTCAGTCCCTCCCACACCTTGCGAAACTTCCGGTCCTGCCTGAGCGCCGCCTCCAGCGCCTCCGGCAAGTCCACCGCCTCCGGGTCGTCCAGGTTAAATCGCACATTGATCCAATCGCCTACCTGGTACCCGCCTTGTTTCAGCACCGTCTTGTTGATCATCAGATACCAGGTGCCTCCCGTCGGCTGCCACGCCCCCGCAAACGGATACTCGTCCAGTTCGCCGCGCACCCTCAAGCGCGGGTTCTCCTGCACCGGCAACTGCGCCGCCACTTCCGGCGGCAGGAACACCACCGTGTAGCCCCAGCTCCCGAAAGAGTGCCGCGCCACTTTCCCCGTGAATTCATAAGCAAAACGGCCCATCTCTCTTTTTCATGCTGCCATAGGAAAAAGGCGGGAACGCCTGCCCGGCACTCCCGCCTTTTTCTTCGTCATGGCTGGTTGGCTAGAACTGGAAGCGGACTAGCAATTGCACAATGCGCGGGTCGCGCACGCCGTTCACGGCCCCGAAGCCGCCGAAGGCGCGCGTGAGGTTCGTGGGGGCCGCGTTGGTGAGGCTGGTGAAGTTCACCGTACGGTTGAAGTCCGTGAACTGGGTGTGGTTGAAGAAGTTGAAGGCGTCCACGCGGAACTGCAGAGTGTTTGATTCGCGGAAGGTGAATGCCTTTTGCAGCGACATGTTCCAGTTGTTGATCGACGGCAGGAAGACCAGCCGGGGGCTGGATTCGACGCCAATCGAGCCAACTTGCGGCGGCGCAAAAGCAGCCGGGTTGAGGTTGTTAAAGATGCCGCCGCTATTGCCCTGCAGCGGATCGCCTAACACCTGCACGCGCGCGCCTTCCGTAAAGGAGCCCGTGACATTTTGGTTGGCGAATCCAGGGATCGAGAATCCGATGCCTTGGGGCTGGCCGCTCGTGAAGGTGTAAATGCCCGAAACCTGCCAGTTATTGAACATCGCATTCCGGGTTTTGGTGGCCATCGAGTCAGACTTGCCGAAGGCCGGCAGGTTATACACGAAGTTCAGGTTCATGTTGTGCTTCCGGTGGAAGTCCAAGTAGCTATAGTTGGCAAAACGCTGCAGGCTATCGATGCGGAAGAAGTCGCCGTCTCCCGAGCCGAGTCCTAGCGCTTTCGAGAACGTATAGTTCATGTTCACGAACATACTCTTGACCCGGCGGCTCACCGTCACCTGCAAGGAGTTGTAATTGGAATTACCCGTTCCCTCATAGATGTTGATGTTGCCGTAGCCGCGGTACGGGCGCAGGAAGTCCGCGTTTGGCGCGCTGGGATTGCGGAAGAACGCTCCATAGGGAACCGCGTTGACATTGCGATTGTTCTGCAAGCGGCGGCCCATCGAACCAACATAGCCGGTGTCGAGAATGAGATCCCAAGGCAGCTTAGCCTGAATGCCGGCGTTCAGGTTATAGGTAGTGGGAATGGCGCCCGTCGGGTCGGCCATCACTAGGTTCGGCGGTCCCAGCAAGGGCGTGCCGCCCGAACTGATATCGGACGCGAAGCCAAAGTTTAGCGTCGGTTGCAATACCGTCGGCGGGTTCGTCAGCAGGTCAAACACGCGGTTGCCCTGGTAACGGTCGTAGTAGATGCCGCCGCCCGCGCGAAAAATGAAATTCTGGTTGCCCAGGACATCCCAAGCTACGCCCAGACGAGGTCCGTACTGGATGCCGCGGCTCTCCTGCAAATACTTGTTGGTGTCTTTGCCCGGAATGATGATGCCGTTCAGCAGATTTCCGCTGTTGGGCACCAGGCGGCCAATGTTCAAAGCCGGCACCACCGTGTTCGTTGGCGGATCGATCGCGCCAATGGTTTGGCCCGCCGCGTTCAGTTGCGGCTGGAACAGGCGCGGCGCCTCGGCCGGGTTGAAGCGGTCGGGGCGGAAGCTGGATACGGAAAGCGAGCGGTCGTACTGGGGTTCGATCCACACAAAACGTACGCCGTAGTCCAGCGTCAGCCGCTTATTCACCTTCCAGGTGTCCTGCAGGAACCATTCCACGTTCAGGTAGCGGTACTCGCCGTTGGCATACGCGCGGGCTTGCTGGAACGTGTTGTATACACCCAACAACGCGTTCGAGAATCCAAAGTTCGTATCGAAAGGATTGGCTGGATTGTCGCCAAAGTTGTAGTTGCCGTTCGCGTTGGCAAACGAGGTCTGGTTCTTGCGGCTAAACTGCACGTACGCGCCAAACTTGAACGTATGCCGGTCGAAGATTCGCGTGGTGTTGCTCACAAAGTCCGAGGTGTCGTTGTAGTTCACAAACGGCGCGTTGCCCGTGCCCAAGCCCGGCGAATTAGCGAGCCGCGTTCCGTTGAAGGTGAAGGCGGGAATGAAGTCCCGCTGCACTGCCGAAGGATAAAGCAGCGGCAGCGTTACGCCCGTCTTCGCGCGCGAGAGTGCGTCCGCATTGGCGGCGTTGGGCTCAATCAGGATGTCGTTGCGTCCATAGCCGAAGGTAAACTCGGTGGTCATCTTCGGATTAATGATGTACGTCATACCGGTGCCGTAGCTCTTGCCTGGCCGGCCGTCGTCGATCAAGAACTGCCCCGTGCTGCTTCCGAGGACGAAGGATCCGTAGGGCGAAGTGAAGATGTTGTTGTTCCGCACGATATTGCCAAACACGCGGAGCTTGTCCGTCACGTTGTAGTCGATCCGGATCAGGTCTTCCCGCCGCGGACGGCGCGTCGACACCTGGCTCTCGTAGTTGTAGTTCAGCGTCGTGGTCTGCGGCTGGTTCGGTAGCGGCAGCAGGTTCAACAAGGCCCGCCCCGGAGCGTAGAAGCGATTGGCCGGGATCTGGTTATTCGGAAAAGGCGCATTCGACAGCGGGTCGCGAATCGCGCCGACCGGGCGGCCCTGGTTATTCAAGCTATTGGCGAAGTTCCCATTGCGCTCTTCCGCCGTGGGTACCGTGATCCGGCGCGGATTTTCCGGCTGCAATTGCCGCTGATATTCCTGGCTCCAAAAGAAGAAAAGCTTGTCCTTGTTCTTGTTGAAAAGCTTCGGAATGAAGACTGGGCCCCCGATCGTGTAGCCTGGATTCTGGAAGCGATAAAGCTGCCGCGGCAGTCCCACTACGCTGGTCGGCACGCCGTTAATGAACTGCGTGTTCACCTGGTTATTTCGCGTCCAGCTATTGGCGTTCATCGAGTCGTGCCGGCGGTAGTAATAGCCGCTCCCATGGAAGTCCCGCGTGCCGCTCTTGGTCTGCACAATGATCTGCGCGCCCGCGCTGCGCCCGTATTCGGCCTGATAGCTCGAGGTCAAGATGCGAAACTCCTGGATCGAATCCAGGCTTAGCGTGGCCAACTGGTCGCCGTTGTTCCCCGTATCCACGTTCGAGATCCCATTCAGCAGAAGCTGGTTTTGATTCGTCCGCGCGCCGTTGGCCGAAATGGCCGCTAAGCCTCCGGTCCCCGCCACCTGGAAGTTGCCCGTCGAGACCACGCCCGCCGTCAAGCCCGCCAGTCCGAGATAACTGCGTCCGTTCACGGCAATGTTCTCTACCTGTTTCGAGGTCAGTACGTTGGACCGTTCCGCCGATTCCGTCTTCAGCGTTACGGCTTCCGCGCTCACCTCGATGGTCTCGGTTACTTGACCTACCTCCATCCGGATGTCGCCGAGCGTAAGCCGATCTCCCACTTGCAGGGTGATGCCGCGGCGCTCCAGCACCTTGAACCCGGCCTTGGAAATCTTGAGTAGATATTCGCCCGGTGGAATGGACGCAAAGACGAAACGGCCTGCCGAATCCGACACCGCCTCGAGATTCAGGTCGCGCCCCGCGGAGGTCAGTACGACTCTGGCCCCACCTACCGCCGCCGCCTGCGAATCTTCAATCACCCCGGAAATCGTTCCATTGGTTGCCTGGCTCCACGCAAGCGTTGCGCAGAGATTCAGGAAGACAAGGCAACAGAGCCTAGCCATAGTGCACTTCATAAGAAGTCCCCCTTAAAGTTCCAACTTCCGCTTGGAGGCGGAATGTCGCGAATCTATTACATTCCCGATCGGGATGCAAAGGGTAAAGTCAAGATTTTTGGTGCCAAAAGCCAAAAAGTTTACAAAGAACTCAGCGCAGGCCCGCCTCCCGCAAAATTACTCCCAGTTCCCTCGTGTCCCCGCTGGCCTGAAAAGTCCGGTCGCACCGCACGGTCATTAAAACCCGCCCTCCCCCGGTCTTAACTCCCTTGGCTTCGACAACATAAAGGCCCGGCTTTTCCAGGCGTTGCTCCGCCACCACGCGGCCGTTCACGGTCAGCGCAATGACCCGCGCGGGCGCCAACTCAGGAATGTAAACCGTCGCCGCCGCGTCCATCTCCTCCCGCGACGCCTTCAATAAAAACTTGGCCTCCCTCCCGATCCACCGGTACTGCCCGTCTTCAATCTGGTATGCCCCGCTCACAATGTGCTGGTCGCTTTCGGCAGCCCCCATTTGCAGATAGCTCCGCGTCGGCTCCCTTTCCACCACCTGCTCCAGTCTCACCCGGTCTACCGCGCCATCCGTCGCGTCAAATGGCCTCAGCCCTGCCGACGCTGTCGAGTACCCAGACTTGGCCCCCAACCCAATCAGCCGTAGCGGCAGCAGGGGCCGAATCTCCCTCTTGGCCAGCTGCACCAACTGTCCTCCGCCTACCGTAAATGGAATCGGATAGCCCAACTCGCTGGTCAGCACGAGGTCCCCAGCGCGCACCGCTTGCCCCTGCGCCAGCGCTAACGCCCCCAGATTCTCCGCATAATGCCGCAGGCCCCACTCCCCGTTCACCCACGTCCGCTTCGCCCGAATCTCCCCCGCGTGGGCCGTCACAAAATCCCGATACCCCGCCCAATGCTGATAGTTTGTCCAACTCAGCGCGAGCCCCAATGCCACTTGCAGCCCCACTCCCGCCCATACTCTCCCCCGCTGCGGCGTGGCCATCACGATCGCAATCGCCAGCGGCGCCGCCATCGGCAGCAGATACCTCGCGGAGCCCGCAAAGAACAAACCGAGCGCCCCCACGAAGAAAACATGCGGCCACCATCCGAACGCGGCGCTCCCCCGCCTCAGGTAGGCCACCGCCCCGATGGCGCCCACCCAATACAACGGGTTCGGGTCCACAAACGCGAGCGCTAGTCCCGCCAGCGCCCACCAACTCCAAAAGGCCGCCACCGCCAGGGCGGGGAACACCATCCAACCCAAATGCCCCGTCAACGCTCCGGCATTCTTCAGCTTCGCCGTCAACTGCTGCAGTCCGTACTCGCGGAAGTACCCCAGCGTCACCGCTACCGGCGCCTCCTTCCCCGCCATCGCCTCCCACGCCTGATACAGCGCAATCACGAGCACCGGCGTCAAAGCTACCGCGTACCCCACCCACCACCGCCGTTGCTTTCGCCACAGCAGCAAGGCAAGAATCGGCGCCGCCAACACACTCTGATACGCCGCCAGTCCCGCCCCCGCTAGGCCCACCGCCGCCAACGCCAGCAAGCCCGCACTTTTTTCCTCCGCCGCCCAGAAGAACGCCGCCATCCCCACCATCCAGAAAGCGAGAAGCGGCAAGTCGCTCTCCAGCGAATTTCCGTTCACCACAAATGCCGGCACCGCGCAAAACAGGCACGTCGCCTCCAGCGCCCGTGCTGTATACAGCCTCGTCAGGGCATACATCGCCCCCGCCGCCATCAAGCTGAACAAAGCGTACGCCGCGTGAAAGGGAAGTTCTTTCACCTCGCCGACCGCCGCTAGCAATCCGCCAAGAATCCACGCGTTCAGCGGCGGGTGCGGATGCCCCCGCATATCCACCAACCGTCCTTGAAACAGATACTTCGCATGGTGCGGATGCGCGGGGTCGATCTGCGCATGCTGCGCCCCTTCGAGATAGTAGATATCGTCGCCCTGCACGGGCTGCGTCAAAAACGGCGCCCGCAGCGCCACCACCAGCAGCGCGATAAGGATCAGATCGCGAAGCACATGCCCCTAGCCGCCAATATACGCTTGGTAATCCGCCGCCGTCATCAGGCCCTTCAACTCGCCCGCATCCGCCAGCTTCACCTTAACGAGCCACGCCTCGCCGTGCGGGTCGGCATTTAGCTTCTCGGGCGCTGTCGCAAGAGCCTCATTGATCTCCAAAATTTCCCCTGTCACCGGCGAGTAAATGTCGCTCACGGCTTTCACGCTCTCCACGCTACCGAAGGTCGTGTGTTGGGTGATCTTTGTTCCCGGTTTCGGCAGGTCGACATAGACAATATCGCCTAGCTCGCCCTGCGCATGCAGCGTAATGCCGATGGTGCCAATTTCACCCTCGGCCAGCACCCACTCATGTTCTTTCGTGTAAGCGTAGTTTTCCGGATACATGTTCTATTTAGCCCTCTTATAAAAAGGAGTCGCAACCACTTCGGCTTCCACCGCCGCCCCGCGTACCATCACTTCGATCTTCTGCTCTGGCTGTGCCTTCTCCAGGGGCAGAAAACATAAGCCGATATTCTTGCCCAAAGTCGGCGCTGGTCCCCCGCTCGACACCCAGCCCGCGGGCGCGCCCTCGATGTTCACTTCATACCCGTCGCGCCCAATCCCACGCCCCTTCATTTCAAAACCCGCCAGCTTCCTCGTGAGCCCCGCCGCCTTCTGCTTTTCGAGCGCCGCCTTCCCCACAAAGTCCGCCTTATCCAGCTTTACGATCCAAGCCAGATCCGCCTCCAGCGGCGAGATCGACGCGTCAATCTCATGCCCATAAAGCGCCATCTTGGCCTCCAGCCGCAGCGTGTTCCGCGCCCCTAGTCCACACGGCAGAATGCCATACTCTTCCCCCGCTTCGAGAATCTTCCCCCACACGGCCTCGGCGTCCTCCGGCTTTACGTAAACCTCAAAGCCGTCTTCGCCCGTATAGCCGGTGCGCGCCATCCTGGCTGGCACCCCTGCAAACTCGCCGTCACGAAACCAGTAATAGCGAATCGACCCCAGTTCCGTCTGCGTCAGCTTCTGGCAAGTCTCCACCGCCCTTGGCCCCTGTATCGCCAATTGCGCATAGCGCGGCCCCGCGTTTTCAATCGTCGCCTCAAAGCGGTTCTGCTCCCGCATATGCTCGAAGTCCTTGTCCTGATTCGAGGCGTTCACACAGATAAAGAACTCCGTCGCGCTCACGCGATGCACCAGAATGTCGTCCACAAAGCCGCCATGCTCGTACAGCAGTCCGCTATAGTGCACCTGCCCGTCCTTCAGTTTCGCCGCGTCGTTGGACGAAATCCAGTTCACCAGATCCAGCGCCTGCGGCCCTTCGATGACGATTTCTCCCATGTGGCTCACGTCGAAAAGCCCCACCGCCGTGCGCACCGCTTTGTGCTCGTCCAAGATCCCCTTGTACTGCACCGGCATGTCCCAGCCGCCAAAATCCACCATCTTGGCCCCCAACGCCCGGTGCACCGCGTTCAGCGGCGTCTGCAAAAGGGGAGGGGACGAAGCGGTAGGTAAGGAGGACACAGAATCCCTCAATCTACCAAACTTGTTCTATGCACCTCTCCGGCCTCTTCACGCCTCCATACTACGCCGTAATTTTCACCAGCCTCCGCACCGCCGCCGACGCCGGTTACGATGCCATGGCTGCCGAAATGGAGTCCCTCGGCAGTCAACAACCTGGCTTCCTCGGCATCGATTCTGCCCGCTCCGCCGTCGGCATCTCCGTCTCCTACTGGCGCACCCTCGAAGACCTCCACGCCTGGAAAGCCCAAGCCCGCCATCGCGCCGCCCAAAAAATGGGCCAAGACATTTGGTACTCCCACTACGTCACCCGCGTCGCCCGCATCGAGTATGAATATGACTTCCTCGCCATAGAACCCCTGCTCTCGAAATGACCGGTCCCGTCGCCGTTACCGGTCACTTCCCCGGTCTCTACTTGTAGAAGTCGGTATCGTCCCGCGAACTCCCCTTCATCTGCTTACGGAACTCGATGTGCTCCGCAAACTTCACCTTCTGCTCCGGTGTTAGGGTCCGCCGGATCTCCTCGTCCTCATTGAGCCGGATCTGCTTCAATTCCGCCTGCAGTGCATCCGTCACCTTGGTCAACTCCGCGATCTGCTTGCTGTCGTTGGCGATCCTCGCCCGCCGCAGTTTCCGCAATTCGTTATTGTGCTCGGTCCGTTTGGCTGCAAAGATTGGCCGGTAGCGCGCCTGAATCGCATCCACGACTCTCGCCTGGTCGACGCTCAATCCCAGTGCCGACTTCAGCGGCGGGTCCGCCATCAGCCCGGAAGCCATCAAACACAGCACTCCTAGAGTGCTCATTCCTTTTTGAAAATTCACAACATCGCTCCTATCTGTTTACGGAGACGCTATCTTTGCGCCTCTCCACAATAGAAAGCACCATCTCTACGCCCAACACCTCACGAAATCGCAGCCGCTTGGGCCCAAGCGCCACCCTCCCCCTACAACGCCTTAACCCGCAGGTTCCGGAACCACGCCTCGTCCCCATGGTTCTGCAGCAGAATCGGGCTCTTCTTCTTCGGCTGCTCCACCAGCATCTTATAGACCGGATGATCGAGTCCCCACCGCTTCTTCGCCCCCTCCGCAATCGCGGGGCTCTTCAACGAGGCCTCCAGCACTTTCTCTCCATTGATCCAATGCTCCACATGGTCCCCCTTCACCACCAACTTGGCCGTATTCCATTCCCCAGCCTCCTTATGCACCCGTTTCGTCGGCGGCAAAAAGCTATACAGCGCCCCCGTCTGATGCACCGGGCTGGCCCCCGCGCGGTTCCGGTCCTGGTCGATCAACTGGAACTCAAAGGCCACCGTGTATATCTGCCCATGCTCTTCCGGCTTTAACGCTTCCCGCTTGCTGGGCCGCCGCTCGATCTCGTCCTTTACGGTATCTTCGAAGCGCTTGATGTTCGGCCGCTTCAGGCTCTCGTTCATAAACACGGCTTCCTGCAGCCGGTATTTCACGCCGCTATTGCCGCCGGGCGAGATCTTCCACTCAAACTCGAGTTCAAAGTCCTCATACTCCCCTACGCTAAAGAGATCCTCGTTAATGTGCGGCTTCGCCACACTTTTAATCGCGCCCCCTTCAATGACCCACGCATCCCCCGGCGGCCTTAGCTTTGTCACATCCCGCCATCCCTGAAAGCTCTTCCCGTCGAATAGGCTCGCCGCCATCGTCACCGCGCAAAGCAAGATCGTCTGCATACATCGCGTATCATACTAGGCTTGAACTTGGCACAAACTCTCCGCGCAGCCTTCGACCACTGCCTCGCCTCCCGCACCTCGCTCACGCTCATCCTGAAAAGCGCCGTTCAATTCACCGGTATCCCCGTCTCGGCCCACGACGACGCTTGGACCCTCGACCTCCCCGCCTCCAACCAGCGCTGTATTCTTGCCCCCTCGGAGGTCGCCGCTATTCTCACCGCCCGCCCTCTGCCCCTTCCGCCCTATCCGGTTTCCTTCGCTTGGCAAGCCGAGACACCCACGCCCACCGAGCGCCAGGCCGCCGAACAAACCCTCGCTTCTCTCACCGAAGCCCTCGCCTCTCTCGGACCCCTTCCCAACCTCACTGCCTTACACCTCATCTCCAGCCACGCTGGCCGTCTCCGCATAGTCGAAGGCGTCCTTCAAGTCGGCTTCACCGAAGAAGTCCCCCCGCCGCCTGCGCAAGAGTTCCGTTCTCTCCTCGCCATGATTCTCTAGCGCTCTTGATTCCTACGCGCCATCTCCACATTCCGCGCCAAGCCCTTCGTGCGCGCCATCGCCGTCCCCTCCAAGTTACTCGCCTCCACTTCGTGCAATTTCATCGCCGCCCGCACCGGCTGGAATCCCGCCTCTTCGGTCACTTTCGCCCGTCTATTCCAGGGACAAACATCCTGGCAGATATCGCACCCAAAGATATGCGCCCCAAACTTCTGCCGTAACTCCTCCGGCGCTTCGTCCTTCGCCTCGATCGTCCAGTAGCTGATACACAGCCGGCTGTCCAAGCTCCACTGCCCGCCCAAGAGCACGATCGCCTCCGTGGGACAAGCCTCGATACAGCGCGTGCAACTCCCGCACCGGTCCGGCGGCGGCTCGTTGTATTCGTCCACCTCAAAATCAAAAAGCGCCTCCCCAAGGAAGAACCAGCTTCCTTGCGGCTGATTGATCAGACACGTATTCTTCCCAATCCACCCCAAACCCGCCGCCCGCGCATAACTCCTCTCCAGCAGCGGCGCCGTATCCACACACACCCTCGCCCTGCAGTCTCCAAACCTCTCTCGCACCGCCGAGACTACTTTCTCTAGCCCCTCCCGCAGCACGTCGTGGTAATCCCGGCTCCCCCACGCATACCGCGACACCCATCCTTCATCCGCCGCAATCTCGTTCACCGACCTAGGCCCTGCCGTGTTGTACAACTTCCCCACGCACAGCATCGTTTTTGCGCCCTCCAGCAAATGCGCCGGATCTTTCCGCAACGGTCTCCGACGGTCCGTTAGATATTTCATCCCCGCCGCCATCCCCGCGTCGACCCAGCTCTCATACAACGCATAGTCCGCATGCGGCTCCGCCCGCGCCACTCCCGCCAGCTCAAAGCCCGCCTCCAGCGCCATCGCGATCAACTCTTTTGCGGGAATTTTCATCGCTCTGCCATTATCGTGTCATGGCCGCCTTTCTCTTGCTGCTGTTCGCCATCGACCTTGAGGCTCTCCGCCGTTCCGCTCTCGCCGGCGACAAAGACGCGCAATACGAAGCCTCTCGCCTAGCCCGCCTTGGCGTCCTTAAAGGCATCTCTCCCAAGCAAGCTGCCCAATGGCGCAAGTCGGCCCTTGAGCGCGCCCATCCCCCCGCTTGCCTAGAAGAAGCCGAGAATCTCCTCGCCGACACTAAAGACGCAGAAGCGTTCCTCCTTTGCGCCGCCCAAGGCCAACAGCTCGAAGCCCAATACCTACTTGGTCGCTACCTCCTGGAAAAAACTGCCGCCGAAGACGAACCCCGCCGCTTTACCGGCCTCTCCTGGCTCGCCCTCGCCGCCCGCTCCGGCCATCCAGGAGCTTTGCGCAAATGGGAACTCATCGCTGCCGAACTCGTCGCCGAAGAGTTGGAATTAGTCGAACAAAAGGTGAAAGCGTTAGCCCGGTTTGCAATTCAACCCTCAATAACGACAGTCCACTGAGATTTGGGCGAAAAAAGACGAGAAGTCTCTTATTCTCTTATCCATACGAGTGGGTAAACCCACCAGACTTCTGCGACTCCAAGGGAGATTATGTCTAAGACCGTCAAGATCGTTGAAAAGGTAGCATCCCTCGCTGCTAAGGCCACCTGGGCCGTTTTCGAAAAAGTGAATGCCATCAACCCCAATCCTTCGTTCACCCCGAAGTGGTCCGACAAGCCCCTCTTGAAGTCTTACCAAAAATCCAAGCCGCCTCTTGGCTGGCCCCGCACCACGGACTCTCTTTGCCCCAAGTGTGTTCCCGAGATGCGCACCAAGATCCTCAATGGCGAACTGCCCGTTGAGATCCTCAAAACCCAGAAGGTCGGCGAAATCAAGGCCCAGATCATCGAGCGTGACGGCAAAATCCTCATGGTTAAGGATTGCCCCACCCACGGCCATTTCGAGGACGTCATGTCCATCGACCCCAAGTTCTTCAAGCATCTTGAGGAAGTCTTCCCCGGCCGCGACATCCGCGCCCACAATGATGAAGACCTTCACAACCACGGCAGCTCCACCATCGTCCACGGCCGCGGCTCTGTGCTCACCGTCGACCTCACCAATCGCTGCAACATGATGTGCGACCCCTGCTTCATGGACGCTAACCAAGTCGGCTTCGTCCACGAACTCACCTGGGAAGACATCACCACCCTGCTCGACAACGCCCTCAAGATTAAGCCCCGCCGCCAGATGTCGGTGCAGTTTTCGGGTGGCGAGCCCACCATGTCGCCTTACTTCCTGGACGCCATCCGCTACTGCCGCAAGGTCGGTTATAACTCCGTTCAGGCCGCTACCAACGGCATTGAGTTTGCCCAGTCCAAGGAGTTCGCCAAGCAAGCCGCCGAGGCCGGCCTCCGCTACGTCTACCTCCAGTTCGACGGCATCGGCAACGCCGCCAACTCCCACCGCGCCGTCGGCAACTTGTTCGACGTTAAAATGCGCGCCATTGAAAACTGCTGGTCCTCCGGTATCGACATCGTGCCCGTTACCACCATTGTGAATGGCATCAATAACGAGCAGGTGGGCCGCATCGTCGAGTTCGCCCTCGACAACCCCAAGAAGATCCCCTTCTTGAGCTTCCAGCCCGTCAGCTTCACCGGCCGCGATGAAGCCGTTACCGATGAGCGCCGCCAGGCCCAGCGCTACACCCTCAGCCACCTCGCCCACGACGTGAAGAATCAAACCAAGCTCGGCGAGCCCACCCGCGACTGGTACCCCATCTCTTTCATGGGCACCTTTGCCGACTTCGCCGATCACGTCCACGGACCCAACGCCGATTGGGGCCAGCTCTCCTGCGGCTGCCACCCGAACTGCGGCACCGGCATGGCCGTCATGGTAGACAAGGAAACCAAGGAAGCCGTGCCCGTCACCGCCTTCTTGAACGCCGACCGTTTCGCCAAAGACGTCCAAAAGCTCAACGACGCCGCCCGCTCCAAGTTCTGGAGCCTCTTCGGCGTTTCCATCGCGCTCATGCGCAACTACGATCCCTACAAGGCCCCCACCCATTTCCGCATCAAGGACCTGCTCCAGAAGTTCGACAAGTCCATGGGCGCCACCGGCAAGAGCTACGGCAAAGTGACCGGCGACCGCACGATGGCCGACATCGAAAAGCGCCGCGGCGACCGCTGGAACTTCCTCTTCATCGCCGGCATGTGGTTCCAGGATCTCTTCAACTACGACTTCCGCCGCACCGAACAGTGCATCATCCCCTACGCGACGCAAGAGGGTGAAATCTCCTTCTGCGCCTATAACACCGGCGTCGGCTGGCGTAACATCATCGAAAAGATGCACATGACGGCCACCCTCACCAAGTGGTACGAAGAGCATGGCCGCCACCGCATCTACGCCGGCAACAAGAACGTGGAAATGGATTCCACCGCCCACACGCTCGTACTCAACCAGGCCGCCGTCGAAGCCGGCAAACAGACCGACCTCGATGAAATCGGTGTCGCCAAGAACGCCCGCGAAGAAAAGCTCCGCGCCCGCGCCCAGATGATCAAGGAAGCCGAGCACCACAAGGAAATGGAAAAGCTCTACCGCAAGGAAATCTTGAAAGAGCAGACCGTCGAAGGCTTCGTCTCTCTCGATGCCATCAAGCCCGCTGGCGCCCCCGCCGGTCTCGTCGGCATCCAACCCCCCGCCAAGCCCCAGGCCGAAACCGCCGGCGCCCTTGGCGACTAACTCTTTCTGACCGACATAACGAAGAGTCGCAAATCTCGTTAGTCTCGCTCACACCGGAAGCAGCTCAAACTGCTTCCGGTTTTTTTGCGGCCGAAACTCTCCTTTGACAAGCACTTACTCATCGTGGAAAAGGTACCGGCCGAAGTCATCCGCCTAAATTTACCTCCGCGGCATCGCGATCCGGAAATCTTTGGTAAAGGCGACGCGCGAAGACCACGGCTCCGGAATCAGCACGGTGCGCCCATCCGTCAGCTGAGCATACGTTCCGCCCCCCGTACTCGGAATCCGCGCCGCCACCAACTCATTCGTGAAGCCCATCCAGCTTCTAATAGCTTCAGCGATCGCTTTCTGCGCGCGAACGGTCTCTTGATGGGCTTCCCCGATCTCCTTCTGCTCTGCCGCCTTCAGCTCGTATACTATGCCTTCCACCACCGGGTGCCTAGCCTCGGTAGACGAAAAGGCCACGAGGTAATCCTTGGAAAATCGTGGTCTCGGCAACTCAGGATGAGCCGCCTGATATCTCGCGACGGTGTTCGACCACTCGGCGCGGGCTTTGATGTCACGCGCCTCAGCGTCGCGAACGGCGGCGGCCAGCACCCGTGCTTTCGCCGCCTCGGTCTCGTTCAACCGAATCACTTCCATCAGTTCTTGCGCCGGGCAGCCAAGCACAAAGAAGCCGAGAAACAGAACATGGATAGATACTAGCTTCACCCTGCCCTCATCATAAGCTAGGGCATTCCACTACTCCGCCGATCGGACCTCCGCCAGCCTCCTCGCCAACTCCCCCTCTAACCCGGCCTCCACTTCTGCCGTAATCAGGCCCGCCGCATCCATCGCCTTCACATGCACTTGGTCCTTCAGCCGGTAAGAACTGAGTTTCATACGCAGCAGGTCCGCCACCGGAATCACCATGACGTCGCCATCCAAGACTCGCTTCACCACCGGCGCAATGTGCGGGTTCGGAATCACTTGCGCGGGCCTTACTCTTTCCCCTTCAAACACTAAATGCACCGCATTCCGCGCACTCTCCGTCGGCCCATAGATCAACATATCCACTCCCGCCGTATGCCGGAAGCGGAATCCGTTCCTCGCCGCCACCTCCTGGATTCGTTCCAGATCCCCCCGCTTCACCATCAAGTCCACATCGCGAGTTAGCGTCGCATGTTCAGGACTGGCCTCCTCTACATGCACAAATGCCGCCAGCCCTCCCACCAACTCATACGCAATTCCTTCTGCCTTCAGGGCTCCCGCAATCCGGTGCAACACCCCCACCAGTTCAAACAAACGTTCTTCAAACATCAGGTTCACCGCCTCCCCCTTTGCCGCTGTATCTCGGAGAAACTGCTCAAACGTCAACATGGCGCGCTCCTACCCCAACCCCTCATAGACATCCGCCAGTTTTAACTCCTTCCCCAAGGCCCGAATCATCGGCGCCGCCGCCCGGCTCGTGTATTTCTTCCGGCTCCACTTCCCCGGGGCAACTTTCAGCCAATGATGCAACTCCACCTTGTCCGGTTCCATGACTAGGTACTCATCAAAGGAAGCGAGCTTCTGATACAGGCGAAACTTCCCCGCCAGATCGTAGTCCCGGCTACTCGTGCTCAACACCTCTACAATCAGCTTCGGATTGGTCAGCATCCTTCGATTGCCCTTGCGAAATTGCGGCTTCCCACACAAGATCGAGGCATCCGGGTAGAGGTGGCAATTTTCTTCTTCGATCCACACTCCCATCTCGCTGCTCAAGACACGGCATTGAGTTCCTTTGGCCAAAATGCCCAGCTCGATAACCACCCGTGCAATAGCGTCGGCGTGCTCCAGGCTCCCACCTGCCATCCCCACTACTAGCCCCGCATGAAACTCGCTGCGCTCCCCCGCGGCTCTTTCCCGTTCCAGGTATTCCTCAAGCGTCACCACCGGTAAGCTCTTTTGCAGCGCGCGCAGCGTCATACCTTCAGTCTACGCGCCGCGCCTTCTACGGCAGCGCGAACGCCACATACTTGCCGCCCACCGGCGCTCCGCTCTTTCCCCCTCCGCAAGCAATCACCAGATACTGCTTGCCCTTCCAAAAATAGACCTCCGGCGTCGCATTCCCTCCCGCCGGCAGCGTCGCCTGCCACAGCAGCTTTCCCGTAGACTTGTCGAAGGCCCGGATCTGCCGGTCGAAATTCGTCGCCGCGATAAACACCAGCCCGCCCGCCGTTACCACCGGGCCCCCATAATTTTCGCTCCCCGTGCTGGGATCCTTGAGCTCCGGATACTCGCCCAGCGGAACGCGCCACGCGATGCTCCCCTTGTTCAGGTCGATCGCGTTCAGCGTGCCCCAGGGCGGCTTCACGCCCGGATAACCGTCCTTGTCCAAAAACTTGTTATACCCGTCGGAGCCCCAAGCGAGCTGCGGATTCAGCGATTCGTCCTTGTCGTTCACCGCTTCGTTGCTGCCCGCCGCCAGATAGTTCACCAGCGCCCGTAACTCCAACCGGTTCAGGTCCGGGAATCCGGGCATCCTCCCCGCGCCCTCCCGAATTACAGTCCGGATCTCGTCTGTCGAGAGCTTGGCCCCAATGTTAACCAGGTTGGGAAACTCCGGCGGCGTGCCTTTCAAGTCCGGGCGATGGCAACTGGCGCAATACTTCCCGTAAAGCCCTTTCGCGTCCACCACGCCCGTCGGCCGCGGAATGATGCGCAGCACCCAGGCCATCTCGTTGGCGTTCACGTAGTAAAGCCCCGTCGCAGGGTCAAAGGCCTGCCCTCCCCACTCGGCGCCCCCGTCAAAGCCGGGATACACGATCGTGCCCTCGCGCGAAGGCGGCGTAAACTGCGGGCCATGCTTTATCCGCGCGAGCTTCTCTTTCAGCCCCGGGTCCCGCTCGCTCAATTCGATCTCCTGCCGCGCAAAGGCGGGCGGCGCTAGCGGCAGCCTTTGCTTCGCCGCCAGCTTCTCGCCCGGTATCGCCGAGGCCGGTACTTCCACCTCTGTAAAGGGAAACAGCGATTCGCCCGTATCCCGGTTAAACACCCACACGTGCCCGCTCTTGGTGGCCTGCGCAACGGCCTCCACCCCGCGTCCCTTGTGCCGAACCGTCACCAACGTCGGTGCCGTGGGCAAGTCCCGGTCCCAAACATCATGGCGCACAAACTGAAAGTGCCAACGCAGCTTGCCGGTCTTGGCCTCGAGCGCCAGCAGACAGTTCGCATAGAGGTTGTCGCCTTCGCGATTGCCGCCGTAGAAATCAAAGGCCGCGCTGCCCGTAGGTACGAAGACCAGGCCCCGCTTTTCGTCGATCGTTAAGCCCGGCCAGCTATTGGCCCCGCCGATGCGCCGGTACGCGTCCTTAGGCCAAGTCTCGTAGCCCGGCTCGCCCGGCTGCGGAATCGTATGAAAGGTCCAGCGCAAGGCGCCGCTCCGCGCGTCGTAGGCCCGGATGAAGCCTGGCGCCGAGGGCAAGTCCTCACTATTGATAGAACCCAAGATCAGCAGGTCTTGAAAGACTACCCCAGGCGAGGTCAGGCCCACGGAGAGCGTCCCCGCCGGCCTCCCCAATCCTTCTCGCAAATCCACTCGGCCCTGGGCTCCAAAGCCCTCCACCAGCCGGCCCGTTCGCGCGTCCACCGCGTAGAAATTATGCCGCACCGCATAGTAGAGCGTTTGGGACGCCTCATGGAACATTACGCCGCGGTTGCGGAACTTCGAGGGCTTGGCGCCTTTTGGGTTCGGGTCGAAGCTCCAGATCTCTTTCCCCGTCCCCGCATCGAGGGCGAACAAACGCCCCTTGGGCGATGTCGCATACAGCCGGCCGTCATGAAACAGAGGCCGGCACTGGATTTCCGAACCGGGAAACGCGTCCTCCGTGTCGTAACTCCAGGCCTCTTTGAGCTGCGCCACGTTGGACACATTCACCTGTTTCAAAGGGGAATACTGGGGCTCCGCGGCTCTGAGGACAAGGCAAAACAAGGGCAGCGCGATCAGTCTCATGGGAAAACGCAATCATATCGTGGCCTGTCAAGGAATGTCCGATGTGGTCCGATAGAGAGTAGTGATTCGGATTCACGCCGCTGCCCTTCTTCTCTGTTTCTTCGCGGCCGCCGCGAAGGGGCAGAAGGTGACCCAGAGCGCGCTGTCTCTCTCGGCCAGCGAGGAGCGTTGCGCCACGGGCAAGCCCATTACAGAGCTCGTCAATACCGAGCGCCAGATCTTCTTCCGCTTTCTGCTCGAACGCGCCAGCGGTCTCCAAGGCCTCACTGTCGAGTGGCTCGCCCCCGGCGCCCAAGTCGTCGACTTCGAGAACTACGACCAATTGCCCCGCGCGGCGGCCATGTGCTTTGTGACGCAGATTCCCATCGCAGGCTTCGAGGCCGCGCAGAAGCCCGGGCAGTGGAGCGTCCGCGTGGTGGCCCAAGGCCGTGTGTTGCATGAGAAAAAATTCCTGCTCAAGGGCGACCCCGCCGCCGCCCGCGGACCCTTCGTGCGCTCCACCAGCCGCGTGGAGACTAGCCCCACGGAAACCGAAATTCAGCTCGAAGGCGTCGGCTTCACTGCGGAATCCTACGTCCACTTGGCCGTGTACTCGCCGGCTAACGCGTGGCAGTTCCTTGCCTCGATGACCCCGGCGGCCGTGAACGCCTCCCGCCTCATCGTGAAGTACAACGCACGCCTTTCGCCCGGAGAGTATTGGCTCATCGTCAAGAATCTGGATGGATCGCAGTCCGCCCCCGCACGCCTGCTGGTGGTGACGGAGCGCGGCTACACTCTTCCTTTCGCGGCGGGCGAGCAATGGATCATCACGCAAGGCCCTTATGGCGGCACCAGCCACTGGGGCCGCAGCCTGCACGCCTGGGACTTAGCGCCGCTTAGCCCGCGCTCGGGCGGTTGTGTCACGGCCATGCGCTCCGGCATCGTGCACGCCTTTGATCGCGGCGAGCGCCAAAACGTCCACAGCCGCAGCTTCGGCAACTACATTACCCTCCAGCACGAGGACGGCGAATACAGCCACTACTCGCACCTGCGCACCGGCACCTTTGTTGTCCGAAGCGGCCAGCGCGTCGAAGCCGGACAAGCCCTCGCTATTGTGGGCAACAGCGGCCATACGATGGGGTCCAACGGCGGCATCCACGTCCACGCGCACGTGACGCGCGAGTTCCGTGCTGCCAGCCAATCCATTCCCTTTACGTATAGCGGCGTGCCCGACGCGCGCAAAGGCAAAGTCGTCACGAACTCGACGCCCCTGGTGGGCAGTTGCGGCGTTACCTTCGAGGGTCCGGTCTTACAATCCAAAACCGCCAGGCCCCCGGCCGGGCCACGTTGGCAAGCCCGCGTCGGCTTGAGCGAATGGTGGACGGAAACCTTAACCGTGCCCAAGGGGGCCAAGGCCCTGGAGGTTCTTGTGGCCTGGACTAAAAAAGACGCCCAGAAGGTCGACGTGTACCTGGTCAGCCCCTCCGGCAGTCAGTACGGCGGGCCTTACGCGGACCCGCGCCGCATGCGCATCGAACAACCCGAAAGCGGCGCCTGGCGCATTAGCGTGCAAGGCGTAAAGGCCGACGGCGACCCTATCGAGTTCGAAGTCAAGGGCAATGTAGCTCCCTAAAACAGGTTCGCGAGCGTCAATGGCGCATCCGCGCGCGACCAGGCGGCCTCGTAGCGCGGCTGGATCAAATTGGCTTCGTCTTTCTTGCCTTGTTCCATCAACGCTCGGTGCAAGCCATAAAGAGCGCGCCCATTGCGGCGGTTGTTTTCCAACTCTTCTCGAAAAACCTTTTCGGCCCGCTCGGCCTGCTTGGCCTCAAGCAGAAGAGCGCCCAGCGCCTCACGCGAGGGCGGATAATACCAGCCGGCCGGCTCGTCGTAAGCGAGGGCGTCCTCAAGGACGACCGCTTTTCCCACGAAAACAATCGCTTCGCTCAATCGCCCGGCCGCCTGCGCGATCTTGGCGTCCAGCATCAAGGCGGCAATACCCATCACGTCCTTCTCCTTGTTGAGGCCAAAGCCGCGGTCCGAGGACAGTTTGGCCACCGCGGCGCGAAAGAGTTTCGCCTCCAGCTTCGCCTCTTTCATTAATCCCTTTGAGGCCGAGGCCATCCCGCGCGCGAAGTGCCAGGCGTTCTGCACACTAAGGCTGAAGCTGCCCGGCTCGGGCCGGGCCAGTATCTCGTCCCACTTCTGGAAGCGGACTTCGAGCAACATCGGCATCGCGAGCGCAGGCTCAAACATGGGGTCCTGCCGGGCCAGAATTTCCAGTTGTTGCGCGGCTTCGCCGATGGCCGCGCGGGCTTCCGCATAACGGCCCTGCATCGCGCGCGCCGCCGATAGGAAATGCAGGTTATGCACCCAGTACGGCATGTAATACGTGGGCCCGGCCACGGCCGCAAAGTAGCGCTTGTCGAGTTCGGCGGCCTTCGCGTTGACGGCGGCGGCGCTCTCATAGTCTCCCGTGCGCATGTAGATGTGCGCGGGCATGTGGACCAGGTGGCCGCTGCCGGAGGCAAGCGCCCCCAGCAGATCCGCACTCGGGAGCGCCCGCTCGGGCGTGCGCGAAGCCTCGACGGCGTGGATGTAGAGGTGGTTGGCGCCCATGTGTTTCGGGTCTCGCTGCAAGACGCCTTCTAGGAGCGCCACGATCTTGAGCGTATGCGTGTTAGGCTCTCCCTGCCGGTTCCAAAGCTTCCAAGGCGTTAGATTCATCAGCGCGTCGGCATAAAGGACCTGGGCGTTCAAATCGTCGGGATAAGCCGCGGCCACCTTGCCCATGGCCTCGGCATAGGCCCGGTCGAGGGCACTGCGGTCTTCCGGGTTTTTCTCGGCATAGCGCTGGGCCAGAGCCTCAATATAGGCACGCTCGCGGGGCGAAGCCTTCATCGGGAGCGCCTTCTGAGCCGCATCGTAAGCCGGCTTGGCGTATTCCGGCATGAGCGGCATGTTGATGTTGTTGCCTAGCGCAAAGGCGTAGCCCCACAGGCACATGGCGCAGGCGGGGTCGAGCTCCGCGGCCTTTGCAAAGCTAGCCGCGGCCTCCGGATGATTGAAGGCATAAACCATGCGCAGCCCTTGATTGGCCCACGCGCGCGCTTCCGGGTTGGAACTGGAAACCTCAAAATGCAGATTGCCATAGCCCTCCCAGACGCGCGGAACTACATTGCCCGGCTTGATGGGCGCGTGCTGGGCGAGGAGTGTCGCCCCGATAAAAAAAATTAGGGATCGCATACAGAGAACTACGCGGATTTTTCGCCCCCGGGAGGTCCGAAGGCCCGGCTTCGATTGTATTTCATAGCTTGCCGCGGAGTTGATACGATATGGGTCGAATCATGATCAACCGCCGCGACGCTCTTCTCACCACGCTGGCCGCCGGAGCGGCTAGCGCGTACCAAGCCAGTCCGAAGCCCCGGCCGGGGCGATTGAAGCAAGGAGTCTGCGGCGGCGTGCTGGGCCGCGGATTCGACCTGGAGCAGCGCTGTAAGATCGCGGCGGATTTTGGGGTGACGGGCCACGATCTGGTAGGTCCAGCCCAGTATCCGATTCTCAAGAAGTATGGCCTGGTGCCCACGATGGTGCCGGGAATTGGCACGCTCATGCACAACTCGACGGACCTGTCCCGGCATGCGGAACTGGAGAAGCAGGCTATCGAAATCATCAAGTTCGCCGGCGAGGTGAAAGCGCCGAACGTCATTCTTTTGAGCGGCAACAAATGGGGCCAGAGCGTCGAGCGTTGCCTGGAAAACAACGAAAAATTTATCCGCAAAATCGTGAAATACGCCGAAGACGCGGGTACGACGCTGTCCATGGAGCTCTTGAACAGCAAGGTGAACCATCCGGACTACGCCTGCGACCACACCGCCTATGGCGTCGAGTTATGCAAACGCGTGGGCAGCCCACGCTTCAAATTGCTCTACGACATCTACCACATGCAAATCATGGAAGGCGACATCATCCGCACCATCGAGCAGAACTTCCAGTACATTTCGCATTTCCACACGGCGGGCAACCCCGGGCGATACGAGATGGACCTCGAGACCCAGGAAATGAACTACAAACCGATCATGAAGAAGATCGCGGACCTCGGCTTCCAAGGCTGGGTTAGCCACGAATACAGCCCGCGGCCGGGCAATCCCGATCCCGTCAAAACGCTCGACGCCATGCTGAAAATGTGCGAGGTCTAACTGGCCTCGTTTCGACCGCGCGGCTAATTCGCATTACGCAGATACTGCCACCCCGCCTTTTGCTTGCGCACCAGTTCCGCGACAGCTGAGTCGACGACTTTGATTTCGGGCAAAAGCGATTCCTTGGGTATGGAACGCATTTTGAGAGAGTTGTTGCAGGCCAGGAGACCGACGCCGGACTTGGCCAGGCGGGACCACTCCGAGGCGAGGGTGCTCTTGTCTTTGGTGAAAGAGAGGATGGCGGCGCCGTGGACGACGATTTCGACGGTGACGTTCTCGGGGCCGAGGGCGATTTTCAAGTTATCGATGTTGCGGATGACGCCTTCAAGCCGGGCTTGTTCGCCCGCGGACATTTCAAAGATGGCGTGATACTTTTTGCCGTCCTTCGGAAGGCCGTCTTGAGCCGAGAGAAGGAACGAGGAGAGAAGCAGCGTGAAGAGGGTCTTCATGTTGCTCCCGATTTTATGCGAGATCGAGATCGGCCAGCGTGATTTGGAGAGAGTAGGCAGGCAGGCTGAGGACCCTGACGGGGTGGAGGCCGGTTGCGTCGTAGGTGTAGAGCTTCTTTTTTTCGGGATCGATGAGCCAGATATGGGCGACGCCGAAGCGCCAGTACTCGTCGAATTTTTCCAGAGTCTCCGAGATTCGATCGTCGGGCGAAGCGATTTCGATCGCGATTAGGGGAGGGTGTGAAGGAACGGGTTCTACCGGTTCTTCGCCCATGAAAACGGCGACATCGGGGATGCGGTAGCGGTGAGGCGCGTCGACCGCAAGGCGGACTTCGGCGGCGACGAAAAGGAGTTTCCGGCGGATGAGATCGGCAAAGAGAATGCCGAGGAGAATGACAATCTTCCCGTGTTGGAAGGTGGGCGTGGAGCGCTCAAGAACCTCGCCATGAACGTATTCGCGGTCCGGGTTGCCATAGGAAGTGTGCAGATACTCTTCGGGGGAGACGAGTACTGGGTTCGGCATAATCCGATGTAGCGTAGCGGCGGCGCTCAATTAGCGCGCTCGACGCGTTCGTCGATTTGGCGGATGGCTTTGGCCAAATCCAGGGGACCGTAGACACTGATGACCTTGCCGCGGCCGGATTTGACGAAGTCGCGAACGATGTCTTCATTGTTGGAAAAGACGCTGCCGAGTTCGAGATAGACGGTCTCGGGAAGTTGGGGGCGGAGTTCGCGCAGCAGCGGCGTGAGCGGGTTGCCCCAGCGCCAAGCAGGCCCAAGGAAAACCGCGGCGTCGCTCTTGGGGCGGCCGGCAATGGGCATGGAGCCTTTGAGGACGACTTCTTCAAAGAACTGAGCTTCGCCGGCGCCGGCTAAGGTCTGGACGCTGACGGTGCCCATGTTGAAGGAGTCGAGAGTGCGGGCCAGACGCTGGAAGTCGCGGCGGTTGAAGTCTTCGCTTTCGAAAAGAATGCGTCGGGCGTCGAGGTTGAAGACGACCAGGCGGGCGCGGGCAAAGCGGGAAGCGTTGAGTAGAGACGTGAGACTGCCCATCAGGACGGCTTTGTCCCAAGAGTTGAGCCGAGTGATATTGCGGCGTGTATAGAGGGGCGCGGCGTGCAAGTAGACCGTGACGGATTCTGCGGTGGACTTTTCCGGAATGCCCGGCCAGCGGCTCCAATCGTTGGGACGCACTTCGCCCGGCGGAATGGGAACCGGGGCTTTGACGTTGGGCGCGGAGAGTTTGAAGTCGTGGCGGCAAGTGCGGCCGAGGCCATCGACAAGAAGCACCTTAGCCTTGTATTTGCCGACGCCGAGAAGGTAGCCGCCGCCAAGGATGAGGTCTACGCGCTTACGAGTCCAATACTCGTCGGGGATGTTCTGGGGGAGTTGGGAGCGCTGATAAAGATAAGTGCGTTTGCCTTCGGCGTTGGTGATCTCCGCGGCCAGGGCGACGGGTTTGTCTTTGGGCGCGGCCGCGAATTCCGTGACGGGGACCGTGAGATCAAAGCCGCCCCAATAGTGAAAGCCAAAGCTGAGACGGGGCTGGTAAGGAAAGATCGAACAGCGGAACTTGACTTCGTCTTTAGGCAGGGGGTCGCGAAAATAGGGGGCGAGCGTAGCGGCTTCGCTGGCGCTCTCCGGAAGTACAAACTGGGCGGAGAGGGGAAGAACCAGAAAATAGAGCGCCGCAAGCTTCCCCATGACCTTCATGATGCACCAAGCAAGAATTCGTTGCATTCGATAGAGCCCGTCGTTCGTAATAGAAGAGGAATGGCCGATTTGCCCGCCTTTGAGGAACTCCTGCATCGTCATCAGGCGCTGGTTTATTCCATTCTTTGGAACTCGTTGCGGAACCGCGGATTGGCCGAGGAGTTAACCCAGGAAGTGTTCTTGAGTCTGCACCAGCACGTGCATGAACTTGAGAGCGCGGAGCATGTAAAAAACTGGCTGCGGCGAACGGCCGCCAATCGGGCAATCGATGAATTGAGGCGGATGAAATACCGCCGGGGGCCGACGCTCGAGGAAGTGGCCGAGCCGTCGGTGGAGGCGCGCGAGAGCGATCCGTTTTTGACGGCAGCGTTGCGGCGGCACCTGGATCGCTTGCCGGCCGAGGCGAAGGTCTTGACCGTGCTGCGCTATCAGGAAGATATGCAGCCGACGGAAATTGCCGAACGCCTGAATTTGCCCGTGAACACCGTGAAGAGCCGGCTGCACCGGGCGCTGAAACTGCTGCGGGGGCGGTTGGAGAGTGCAGTGGAAACGCGAGTGAGGAAGTAGGAAATGAAGTACGAAGAGAGCGAACTCGAAGAGCGATTGCGCGCCATGATGCGGCCAGTGGAACCGCGGGCGGCGGTAACGGCGAAGATTCTGGCTGAAGTACGGCGGCGAGAGCGGCGGAATACTTATGGGCGCTGGGGCGCGCTGGCGGCGGCGCTGGTGCTGGCGGCGGCGCTGGCGTTCCTGATGAGGCCGAAGCCGGAAGCAGTAGCGGCTCACCGGACCGCGGAGCAACTGGAACTGGCCCTGAGGATCTCAGCGCGCAAAGTCGCGCAACTCGAAGGCAAGCTGATCGTAAGGGTGAATAGCGGGATCGATTTGGGAATCGAAAAGAAGACACAAGAAAACTAAGGGAAGAAAATGAAAAAACAAGGGATGGCAGTTCTGTTTTTGGCGGCAGCCGGCTGGGCACAGGAGCTGGATTTGAGCTTTCTGAAGGGCTTGGAAGAGAAGGCGACGGAATCGACGAATATAACGCTGGGCAAGGAGCAGTTGAAGCTCCTGAGCGGTTTCACGAATGAATCGGCAGAGCTGAAGGCGCTAGCCGGGGGTCTGGAGCTGGTGCAGGTGAGAGTGCTCGAGTTCGATAAAGAAGGCATGTTCAAGATCGCCGATATGGAGGCGTTGAAGGCCAAGGTGAAGGGCGAAGACACGGTGCCTTTTTTGAGTGTCAAAGAGAAGGATGGATTTACGGAGATCCTGATGCGCAAGGGCGCCAAGGGCTTGCGGGGCTTTGTGATTTTGGCGGCGGAATCCAAGGAACTGACGGTTGTAAATATCGTCGGGGACCTGGATCTGGCGTCGCTCGGCAGGCTGGCTGGCAAGTTTGGGATTCCGGATATTGCACTCGAGAACAAGGCCAAGCCGAAGTCGGACGCTAGCGGCAAGAAAGACGAAGATAACGAAGAGGAGAACTAGAGAAAGCCCGGAGGGGGCGGGGCAAGCCTGCTTCTTTGCTTAGGACTTCTTCTTCTTAGGAATTTCGGCCGGGAGGGGATTCAGCGAATCGTCGACCGGTTCGTCGATAATGGGCGTTTCCTCGTCAAAGGCCAGTTCAAAGACGCTGACGCCATGCAGATAAAGTCGGGAGACTTGGCCACCGAGGGTATCGGTGCCGTCGGGCTCGAGGCCAAGAATCTGAGGGTAGAAGCCGGGGTGAAGAGGGTATTGGTTGGGTTCGAGAATCTGGCGGGGGGCCTTCCACAGCGTGGGGGCGGCGAGATCCGCGTTGAAACTGAGGTAGACGCCGGCCTGCGGCCAGCCGGGTTCGCAACAAGCCCGATTAAGCAGCATGACCCATTGCTTCAGGTAGGTGTTGTAATGAACGGCGGGCCCCCAGTGGCTATCGGCGTTGTCGTGTTCCCAGGCGCGGGCGGCGGGGAAGATGGGCGAGACGGCGCCGCCGACGCCGGGAGATTCCCAGGCGCCATCGTGGTACTTGAAGACACGGCCTTGGGGAGCTAGGCGGTCTTCAAAAGCCATGCGCGCGGTGGCGACACCCTGGCCCGAAGCCGGGCCGCCATAGTTCGTGAAGAAGAAATAGAAGTAGCCGGTTGTATTGTCGTAAACGGCGCTCATGTCGCCGTGGCCTGTGGCGAAGAAGCCGTTTTTGGCGTCGCACTTGGGCGGGTCGGAAGATTCCAGTACGATGCCGAGATCCTGGACCGTAAAGCCGCCGTCGTGGGAAATGGCGGCGCCGATCTTGGGCCCGGCGAGTTTCTCGCCGCAGACGCGCGGCTCGTGGTGGTACCAAAGAAACAGGGTACCGTCGGAGTCCCGCCATACCGCTTCGAACCATACCGGCTTGTGGGTGTCGTTGTCGAAATGCACTGGGATCGCGGGGCCCAGTTCAAACTGACTGGGGCCTTGGCTCAACGTGGGCACGCCGCTGGAATGGAAGATCGTAAGAACGCCGTCTCGCCAATAGGCGGCGGTGTTGCCGTCGATGATTTCGGGAAGGATGTTCTTGGGCGCGGGACGGATGAAGACGCGCTGAGCGTCAAGTATTCCGCTAAACGCAATCGCAACAAAGAGAGAGCGTACCCACAATAGATTTGGCATCAGTAAGGAAACGCTGGCGGGAGCGCAAACGTTGCGGGCGAAGCGTAAAGAAGTGTAAGTAAATGGGTGCGAATGCGGAGTACTGTGCGTAGTGGAGTGCGTAGTAGAGTGCCCCTAGTAAGAGGCCGGCAGATTCATGCCGAAGGACCATTTCCAGTTGTCGCCGTCTTTGACGTAAACCGTGTTGCCCCAAATGGGCCCCACCTTGCGGCCGAAGCAGGTGCCGTCGGCGGCGCCGTCAAAGATAAGCAGGCCTACTTTCGGCGAAAGCATTCTTACGATGGGGTTTGCGACGCTAACCTTCTTCACCGTGCATCCATGCGCAGTCCAATCCCGCAGGGCCTCGGCCTTAGAGCCGAAGTATGTGCCAAAAATGTTGACGAAAGAAACTTCACTTGCCATGAGGCCAGCGAGTCTTGCTCCATCGTGGTCTTTCCAGGCTTCCCAGATCGCTTTCTCGGCGTCGACTAAGGAGTCTGTGTTCGCACCGGGACCGGCCGCTAAGGACTGCGGCAGGGGAGAAGGCCTCCCGGCGTTAACCGGTTTCGCGGGAGCCGCTTGAGGGTCGACAATGGGAGCTTCGCCGTGGAAGACCGCTCTCCAGCTGTCCCCTGTGCGGGTATAGAGTGTCGCCGCAATATTTTCGGCCGGCAGCTTCTGTCCTCCGCATTGGCCGTTTTGCGTTGTCTCGTAAGTAAGCAAGGCCACGTCCTGATCGAGTAGCGTCATCTTATCTCCGGCGAATGCATAACTCTCCAACTCGCAATTTGCAGAACTGAATTCGGCCATCGCGGCGGTCTTGTCGACTTTGCCAGAGTGGCCGTAGCCGACAAAGTCGCTGGATAAGAACGTATTCCAGAACTTCGCATCTTTTGTCTTTAGCGCCTCCATCGCTCTTTTTTCGAGATCCAAGAGTGTCTCGCTGCTTAGTGCGGAGGCGGGAGTAGGAGATTCCCCGGTTGTGCTTTCGCTACACGCAGTCAATAGAAGAGCTGCGGCGGCTAGAGCGAGGGGCTGGATCTGGGGCTCGGAGGCCGAACTCTGGTAGGCCAGGACAGTTTCCCCAGGATGGTCGGCATCCTGGCGGAATTCGCGATCACCGGTAAGGCCGGGCGTGGGCATGTCGCGCAGAATCTGGCTGGCGAGAAAGTCCTGCCGGCACGCGCCCAGTAGGAGCAAAAGAGGCAGGAGCGGGATCAGTCGGGCGAGGAGCACAGCCTAACTCCTCTCGTATCGTACAAGGCGTGGATGGCAGCCGGATGACGGCTTAGTAAGAACCGAGGACTTTCGAGAAGTCGGCGACCTCAACGAGGTGGCGGATGGCGTTTTGGACTTTTTCCTCTTTGAGGGTGCCGGCGAAATCCACGTAAAACAGATATTCCCAGGGCTTGCCCTTCAGGGGACGGCTTTCGATCTTGGTGAGGCTAATGTCGCGCAGGGCTAAGGCGGAGAGAGCGCGGAAGAGGCTACCGGCTTCGTTCTTGGTGGAAAAGACGATGGAGACCTTCTTGGAGGGCGGCATCTTGCCTTTAATCGATCCGCCTTTGCGTTGCAAAAGGAAAAAACGAGTGAAGTTGGCGCGGTCGTCCTCGATGCCGCGCTTTAAAATGCGGGCGCCGTAGATATCGGCGGCGAGGTTGGAGGCGATAGCGGCGGCGTCGCGGCGCTTGGTCTCGGCCAGCATCTTCACGCTGCCAGCGGTGTCGTAAAACGTCTTCTTTTCGATTTGCGTGTTCTGCTGGAAAAAACGCAAGCACTGGTTCAGCGCGACGGGGTGCGAGAAGACCTCCACCACGTCCTTAAAGGCCACGCCGGGCAGGGCGATTAGATTGTGGACGATGCGGACGCTGGTCTCGCCGATAACCTCGACGTCGTAGTGCAAAAGATGGTCGTAGTTCTCGATGACGCTGCCGTGGAGGGTGTTTTCCATGGGAATCACGGCCGCTTCGACCTTCTTTTCGTCCAGTGCGGCAAATACCTGGTCGAAGCGTTCGAAGGGAACGGGGTCGCTCTCGCTGCCCAGGAGCTGGCGGACGGCAATTTCGCTGAACGCGCCGCGTTCCCCCTGGAAACCGGCACGGATGTAAGTCTTGGCTGCTTTCATGTCGTTAGTTCGGGTCCCACCGGACCGCTTCCGGATTCGGCAGGCCAATCAGGTCGAGGACTCGATCCACCGAATGATCCACGATATCAAGAACCGAGGCCGGCTTGGTATAGAAGGCAGGAATCGGGGGCGCGACAATCGCCCCCATTTCCGTTACGGCCGCCATGCTGCGAAGGTGGCCTAAGTGAAATGGGGTCTCCCGGACCATCAGAACCAGCCGACGCCGTTCTTTGAGGCTGACGTCGGCGGCCCGGACCAGGAGATTGGAACTTATGCCTGCCGCGATGGCCGATAAGGAGTGGATCGAACAGGGCGCGACAACCATGGAATCTATCGGATAGGACCCGCTGGCAATCCGGGCCCCAATATCCTCATGCGGATAGGAGTAATCCGCTAGAGCTTTCAGGTCTGCCGCCCTTTGTCCGGTCTCCAAAAATACCGTCCGTTCGCCGCTGCGCGTCAATATCAGGTGGATTTCCACATTTCCGCGTTGCCTTAAACGCTCCAGCAGCCGAATGCCGTAAATAGAACCCGAGGCGCCGCTAATCGCGATAATAACCTTATTTTTCAATTCGTTAGCGCTCCTGTAGAAAGGGCTCATCGCCAAGGCAACCCCGTTTTTGTTCCGAAAGCAGAACAAGTCTGTTTCCGGCGAGAGAAATGACGCGGGAGGGCCTGGAACCGAAGATGCAAGTACAACGGCCCCGTTTATCGATTAAGCTAGTAGCGAAACCCATGAGTGGCGTGCCCGTTTCCGCTCGCGTATACATCACCACAGAAGAGGCCGGACAGCGGCTCCGAAGGGTGCGCGAAAAGCTTGGTCTCAAGTTTCGCGATGTGGAAGAAGCCAGCCAGCGGATCGCCGACCGGTATGGAAACGAAGAGTTTGTCATTGGTTTAAGCCGTCTGAGCGAAATGGAGAACCGGGGACTCATGCCCACCGTTTACCGGCTTTACTCCCTTTCCACAATATACCGGCTATCCTTTGTGGAACTCCTAAGCTGGTATGGGGTCCACTTGGAGGAACAAGCCGCCGATAGCCAAATGTTTCCCGTGGCGGCGTCTCATCCCATCGGGTTTTCGCCCAAACAAGGGCGAAGCGTGCAGGCTCCACTCTCGCTAGACCCAGGCATCGACCTAACCAAAACCACTTTCCTAAGCCGGCTCATCAATCGCTGGGGGCCCTTGCCCTTGGACCTTTTTCGCGACGCGGACCTGGCGAAACTCAAATTCGCCTTTCTCGGCACGGAAGACTGGTCCATGTACCCGATTTTGCGCCCCGGTTCCCTTCTGCTAATTGAAGATGCCAAAAAAATCTCGTCCGGCGGATGGAAGACCGAATGGGAGCGTCCGATCTACTTTCTAGAACACCGTGACGGCTTCCAGGTGGGCTGGTGCTCCCTGGACCGGGACCGCTTGATCGTGCTGCCGCACCACAGCTCCAAGGAAAATCCAAAGGTGTTTCTGTACCCTAACGAGGTCGATATCGTCGGCGTCGTTAAGGGAGTGGCGATGAGTTTCGATCAAGCGGATCAACGTCCAATCCGTACCTGAGACTTTCCAGAATCAAACGCAGGTTAGCCTCAAATAGCGTGCGTTGGGCGGCGCTGGCCGAGGCCGGCAGATACGCCAGATAAGACCTGTGCTTCAGCCAATGGGAAACGGTGCGCTTTCGGGACTGGGGCAGGGAATCCAGGTATCGCTCAGCATCCGACTTCTGGGCGATGATTTCCAGATTCAACCACGATTCCAGCACCTCCTGGTGCGAAGCCCATACCGCCGCCTCGGCCGCTTCTTCACCAAATGCCGCCTGCAGGCCATGGTGCTCGTAGCGCCCCGTTTCTAAATTCCGCAGGCGGGAAAGGTAAGCCAACTGTCCAAAGGCGGTGGGAATCTGTTGCAGCGTGCGTTCCCATAGATCCTGGCTCGCGTTGCGCTGCCAAGGAAGAGGGGTGGCATTTTCCTTGGGATGGAAGGACGAACCCATAGTCAAATCGTACTCGCACACCACTCAGGCCCGAAACAAAAGTAACAGGTTGGGACGGCCCGTTCTGAAAACGGAAAAGATCTCAGGTGAATCTCCTAAGTTGGCGGTAGGGTTATAACCTTAGATTGTACGGACTATACGTCCTATACATACTAGGTAAGATAGCCGAGTATTATTTCAATTCAAGGATGAATGTCACCATGTTTAAGAAGCTTTCCCTCTTCGCCCTCCTCGTTGCCGGGGTCTTCGCGTCCCCTGTTTCCTCCCGTTTCGACGATCCGATCCCCTCCTGCCTGCCCTGCCCGGAGCCCAGCGCCCCGCCCAGCCTTCGCTAGTACTAGACAGAGACTAACGCTATACTCGGATGCGGGGGGCCAGGGCAATAGCCCTGCCCCCGTTATTCCCATTTATGAGAACCTTTTCCACCGAAGAATACCTCTGGGGCCTAAACATGGTTCTTAATGTCTGGGTGGGACTCCGCGGCTTCCAAACGGGACTGGCGCGTCCTTTTCGGTGGTTTCATGTTTTTCTATTGGTATCCACCTTTGTCTCGCTGCTTCTCTTCTATTTTCACTCCATTCAAGAAAATCGGAACTTGTATGGAGAGATCTTCCTATTCTGGTCTTATTGTGCCCCAATTTTCTACTTTTTGTTTGTGGAAGAGCTCAATAAATCCGTCCTGAAGCCTTTTCCCGCCATCGAAGCCGCTTCCCGCAGCATCCAGCGCATGTTGTGGCTTGGTTTGGCCCTGCTGGCCATCGGCTGGTATTTCTACCTCACCGCCGGCAGCAGCGTGCCCTTCCCGCGCCTTCGGGCAGCTCTCAGTTACCAGCAGGCCGCCAGCACCGGGTATTGCCTCTATTTACTTTGCTTCCTCGGCTTTATCACCTTTATGCCCGTGCCGATGACCCGCATGAGGCTGCTCCATAGCTTCTTATTGGGGGCGTTTTTCGCCAGCCTTTCCGCCTCCCGGCTGATTGTTCTCTTCAATGATTTCAGCTGGGCCCGATTGGCGGCCTCCTATGTCGGAATTGTGGGTGCGAATGCGGTCTTGGTCGCCTGGCTACTCTGGATGCGCGAGGAAGCGGACGAAACCGACTTGATTACGGCCCGCGGGGCGGTGGCGCCGGAGCTTGCGGAAGCCTATTTGGAAAGATTGGCCCTGCTTAACGACACCTTGGCTCGTTCGGGTCCCCGCCTCCTAAGGTAGGGCTAGTCCTCGTAATGCAGGAAGTATCCTACTAATTCTTAGAATTCCCATTGCATTTTTTCCGTTTTGGCATTAAGCTTGGGTTGTCGGTACTGCTATGAGTACTCTAAGTATTTTATTGATCGGCGTCATCGCCCTCTCCCTCGCCCTCCTCGGCTACATCCTTCTTTCCATTGCCCGTCTTTCGCGGACGAACGGCTCTGGACCGGAGCAATTGGACGATCCGGCCGACCGCCAATCGCTGCTGGACTATTACCGCCCCATGCTGCTTTTGCTGGACGCGCGGGAACTAGAGCGGGCCCGTCTGCTCACGGGGACCTCGCCCGAGGATTGGCGCCGCTTTCGCCGGGCACGGATCCAAAGCTTTCGCGCTTACCTTGGAGACATGCGCTTGGACTTCCAACGTCTGGAGTTCAAACTTCGCTACTTTATGCTGGCCGCCTCGGCGGAAGAAGGCCGATTAGTAACGGAATTGAACCGCTTAAAGCTTCAGTATTTCCGTAACTTGCTGCTGATCGAGGCCAGGCTCGCGTTGTTTGAGGCCGGGCTCGGCACCGTGGATCCGACGCCGCTTCTGGAGGCGATCGAAGTCCTGGAATCTTCCCTCAACCCGGGCTTCGCTCGCAGCGTTGCCGCCAGCGCCGCCTAAGCGCCAGCGCTTTCTACTGCACCTCGTTGATCGACCAGTCGTAGTCGAAATACTTCAATCGCCAGTTCGGCGGGTTGATCGGGACCTGCTTCAAATAGGGCGCGATGAAGCGCAGCACCGCTTCCTCACTCCCTCCGAAGTCCCCCTGGAACCATTTGAAGATCTCGCTTACCGTCGCCACGCGACGCACCGGATCGCAGCTTACGTTTCGGCTCTGTCCAATGAAACGCGCGGCTTCCTCTTCCAATTTGCGGTCCAGATTTGCCGCGGTGTAGACTTCCCTCGATAGCCACGGGCAACTGGCGCTCGCGCACACGATCGTGAAGTGTATCCGCGGCTCGCGGAAGGGCTTGCGAATGGAGTTGTCTTCGATATCGGCCAAACTCCGCTCCTGACCTCCGACCGGGAATTTGCGCCTGTAGAAGTAGGCGGCACGCTTCAAGGGATTCTTTAAGCGGTTCTTTTCCTGCGGGTAATCGCGGGCAAAGCTCCACATAATGAGAGAGTTGTACACGTTGATCCAGTGCGAAAGCTGCGCCTTCTCATCAGGCAAAGCGGCGGCGGGGTAGGCGGCGAGGGCCTTGACCGTCCGGTCCAGCGGCTGGAGATCCTGTTTCAGCTTTCCGTAATGAATGAGACCTTGGGGCGTTACATACTTCTCGACACTATAGGCGAGGCCTGTCCAATCGAAAGGCGCAGGCGGGGCGGGAGTTCCGAGCAGGGGAGCGGCAATCGTAGCAAGGGCGTGGCGCCGGTTCATCGAATTCCTTTCTAGTGCTCCCTTCCTAGCGCAGGCTTTTCATCGCCTGGCGGACTTCCGCGTAGCGGGGAAAAGTCTTTTCTTCCGCGCGGAAAGCGGAGGTATGGATGCGGCGCCTCGCACCGCTGCCATCCGTTGGGTGCTTAATGTGTAAAGCCTCGTGAAATAGGACGTATTCCACCAGGAATTCGGGAACAGAAGATTGATCCAGAATCGAGGAAAGCACGATGGCGTGGTGGGCGGGATCGTAGTGGCCTAGAATCGTGCGGCTGCGCATTTTGCTCCAGCCGAGGCGCGGGCGGGGAATTGAGCCCCCAAAATACTGCGCGTTCACGCGATCGAATAACGTTTCCAGGTCGTAGTGCGAGCCCGAGCTGGACATCAGACGTTTCGCGCCCCGCTCCTTACGCACGGAATCGATCCGGTTCTGCATGTCCGGCCGGCGCAAGTAGAGCCGGTACTGGCTCATCATCGGGGCGGGGACGCGCTGGCGGAAAAGCTTGGAAAGGAGGATGTAAGCAAGCGACTCCTGCACGGGCGACGGAGCGCTTTCCAACAGATCGCTAATCTGCACTCCCAACACGCCGCCCGCGTAACGGATGCGCGAGGTGGCGCTGGTGAAGCGGCAAAAGCGAACTTCAATTTTTGGCAGGCTAAGCGATGGCCGGAGGTCGCGAAAAACGCGGCCGTAAATCTCCTCTACAGACTCAAAGAAGAGAGCACTTTGGAACGGCATTTTCTCCCAGCGTCACCCGAAGGATCAGGCTAACATACTAAGGATAACGACTTTGCCCAACGCCAAGATCTCCGCGTTCGGTTGCTATGTGCCACCGGGCATCCTTACCAACCACGATCTCGAAAAGCTGGTGGAAACCACCGACGAATGGATTCTCACCCGAACGGGTATCCGGGAACGGCACATCGCCGCACCCGACCAGGCCACATCGGATTTGGCGGCGGAAGCGGCGCGGATTTGTCTGGCCCAGCGCGGCCTGGACGCCCGGGACTTGGACGCGATCCTGGTGGCGACCGTGACCCCCGATATGTTCTTCCCCTCCACAGCCTGCTTGGTGCAGGAGAAATTAGGCGCCGCCGGCGCGTGGGGCTTCGACATCAGTGCGGCCTGCTCGGCTTTTGTCTATGGTTTGACGACCGGCGCCAACCTGATTCGCGGCGGCATGCACAAGCGGGTGCTCGTCATCGGGGCCGATTGCATGTCGCGCATCATCGATTACCAGGACCGGGCCACCTGCGTGCTCTTTGGCGACGGGGCTGGCGCATTTCTACTGGAAGAAACCCAGAACGGGGAAGAGGGCTTCCTCGCCCACCACAACGAGATCGACGGTTCCGGCGGCCCCGCACTGATGATGCCCGCGGGCGGTAGCCGTTTGCCGTCCAGCGAAGAGACCGTGCGGCAGCGCCTGCATTACGTCAAGCAAGAGGGCCAGGCGGTCTTTAAGTATGCGGTTCGCAAAATGGAGGAAGCCTCGCTGGCTGTGCTGGCCAAGGCCGGAATACCCCCTTCGGAACTAAAGGCTTTGATTCCGCACCAGGCCAATTTGCGCATTATTCGCGCCACCGCTGAGCGTTTAGGTTTGCCTGAGGACCGTGTGATCATCAATATCGACCGCTACGGCAACACGACCGCAGGCACGATTCCCTTGGCCACGCGCGACGCATTCGAAGCCGGAAAGCTCCAACCCGGGGATCTCGTCCTTTTTGTCAGCGTCGGTGCCGGGTTCACGGTCGGGGCGAATCTCTGGCGCTGGTCGATCTAATTGGACACCGAAGTGGGCCTTTTTTCCCAGTACCGCTGCGAAGTATTTGCCTCTGCAAGGCCCATTCTGTCCTGGGAAAGCGCCATGCTACGGTGATAAGGCTATGAGTCTGCCGAACGCTGAAGGACACCTGTCCGTGGTCATGCCCGCGTACAACGAGGAAGCCACGCTGGACAAGGTAGTACGCCAAGTTTTGCAGGTGGTTCCGCACCTCCTGGAGATTGTGATCGTCAACGATGGCTCTAAGGACCGGACGCGGGAAATCGCCGATGCCTTGGCTGCCTTCGACTCGCGGGTGCGAGCAATCCACCAGCCCCGCAATATGGGCAAAACGCAGGCCCTGATTACGGGTTTTGCGGCCACACGGGGAGACATCGTCATCGTGCAGGACGCCGACCTGGAATACGATCCGGCTGAGATTGCCGACGTCATCCAACCCATCCTCGAAGACCGGGCCGACGTGGTTTACGGGTCCCGCTTCCTGGTGCGCAAGGCCTCCCGCGTGCTGTATTTTTACCACTACCTCGCCAACAAGGGCCTCACCTTTTATTCGAATCTCCTGACAAATATCAACATGACCGATGTCGAGACCTGCTATAAGGCCTTCCGCGGCGAAATCATCCGCAAAATGACCATCACGTCGAGCGGCTTCGGCTTCGAGATCGAAGTCACCGCCAAAGTCGCCAAACTGCGTTGCCGGATCTTTGAAGTACCCATCAGCTACTACGGCCGCACCTACGAGGAAGGCAAGAAAATCGGCATGATCGACGGCGTGCATGCGCTGTGGTACATCCTCAAATACAACCTCTTTTGTTCGCTCCAGGAAAGCTATACTTCCCTTCCCAATCTGCCTCAGGCAAAATAGAGGCATGAGCGCTAACGGACCTCTCGAAAACCTCGACCAGTGGGACGACCACGTACGTTCGAGATACCAGGAGGGCCGTGAGCAGAGCGACTTTCGCGTCTTTGACGAAACGTCCCCGCAGGGCGTCAAGGACTTCTACCTGCTCAATCACCGCCACCAGACCCATGCCTTTGCGAAAGCCAAGTGCGAGCAGTATGCGCGGTTAAACCAGAGTGAGCGCGGCATTTGGGAAATGATGGAATTTCTCAACACGCTCGTCGACGATTCGGACCCCGATACCGACCTCACGCAGATTGAACACAACCTGCAGACGGCCGAGGCGATCCGCGCCGACGGACACCCCCGCTGGATGCAGTTGACGGGCTTAATCCATGATCTGGGCAAAGTGCTCTGCTCCTACGGCGAACCCCAGTGGGCCGTCGTGGGCGACACTTTCCCCACGGGCTGCGCCTGGGACAAGAGCATCGTTTTCCATGAGTATTTCGCCTGGAATCCAGACGCGGCCATTCCCGAATTCCAGACCCCCTGCGGCATCTACCAGGAACACTGTGGCCTCGACCGCGTAACCCTTAGCTTCGGCCACGACGAGTACCTTTACCACGTCGTGCGTCCCTACCTGCCGGAAGAAGCGTTGGCGATGATTCGCTACCACTCTTGCTACCCGATCCATCGGGAAGGCGCTTATGGCTACCTGATGAATGCCCGCGACCGGGAATTGATGGAGTGGGTGCGCAAGTTCAATCCCTACGACCTATACTCGAAGGGCCACGCGAAGCCCGACGCTACGGCGTTAAAGCCCTACTACGAAGATCTGATCGCCGAGTTTTTCCCCGCCCGCATTCGCTGGTAGCTTCGTTCTGCGGAGGCTGACACGATTCCCCCCGCCAATCCGCTATAACTAGTAGCGACCAAATGTACAAACCAATTCTGGCGGTATTGTTGCTAGCGCCTCTGCTGGAGGCCACTAGCTTGCGCCCCGTCCGTTTTTCTACGGACCGGCTTCCCGATTTTCTGGAAGAAGGCGCGCGGATCGAGACCGCGCTCGAGCAGCAAGCCGAGGCGGCGCCCACCGGCTTTCGCATCAACGTAGTGAAGTCCACCGCGCAAAACAATCTGCGTAAAGGGCGCGCGACCAAAGCCGTGGTGGAAGTGCGGGACCGCAATAACAAACCCGTCGCCGGAGCGTTGGTCTTGTTTGCGTTGCCAGGCTCGGGCCCAAGCGGAAGTTTCGCGGGCGCCGGTCAAAGCCTGACCCTTAGCACCAACTCCGCCGGGCAGGCCACCGCAACCTATACGCCAAATCAACTTGGCGGTATGTTCAACCTCGAAGTTTCCGCTCAGGTGAATGGCACGACCGTGGCCACGGCCACCGTCCCGCAAGTCAACCTCGCAGCCGCCGGTGCGGCAGCCGGCGGCATTAGTGGCGGAACCATTGGCATCATTGCGGGCGTCGCAGCCGCGGCTGCTGTGGGGATCGGCTTAGGGCTGGCCGGGGGGGACTCCGGAACGCCAACTGTCGCACCTCCCACAGTTACGCCTGTGATCCCCGGAGTTCGCATCGGACCGGGCGGGCCCGCCGTAATCGGGCCGAATGCCTTCTTTGGACGGCGGAGATAAGCGGCCATGAACACGCGCAACTGGAAAACGAAAACGATCTTGACTCTCTTCCCGGTCCTGCTCTGGGCGGAAGACCCCGTCGCGTCGCTCCCGATCCTGGGTCAATGGTGGAACGCGGAGACCAAACAACTGGAGCGCCTCGAAGGCCTACCCGGATCGCTCCGGCATACCGCGGCGCCTCCGGAGGGCGAGGCTCGATACTGGTCGAGCGCGCACCTGCTCCTAGAGAGGCGCGGCGCGGAACTAAAGATTCATGATCTGGCTACCGGCTCGGTGCTATCGGAAAGTGTGGACGGGGACTGGGACTTTGTCTTCTCTAGCGACGGCCGGCGCTGGCAGCGTTATGCGTCCGGCGCGGCCCGTCCCTTTCTGCTCAATGACGGGACTTTGCTGGACGCGGACCACGATGCGCTCCTCGAAAGTGGCGGCATACTCTACGTCCGGGCCTCCGGAGCGTTAGTAGAGCTGGAACGCCATGGCGTGTCTTGGGTCGAGCGGCGGCGTCACGAAAGCCCGCTGTTTTCAGGTCTCCTGAGCCTTAAGACGGCAGGCGAGGCGCTCTTGCTATTGAACGCGGACGGAGAGTTGCTGCGCTGGCGCGCGGGCCAGGCCGAGGCCGAAACTTTGGCGCGCGGCGTCAGCGGTCTGGAAAGCCTACGGCAGGAGAGTTTCTATCGCCTGCAAGGCAAGACCGGCTCGCGCCTGCTCTATCTCGATAGCCCCGGGCAGCGCGTCTATGATCTGGGCGCTACCGCCGTGGAGGTGCGCCAATGAGACGCCTGCTTCTTGTCCTTTCCCTTGCCGCTTGCGCCTTCGGCCAAGCCTATCGCGCTAACTCCGGCTTTGCGGCGAATTCGCTACGCAACGGTGACGATAACTTCGCCGAAGTGCAATTGCCCTTCCCCGTTAACTTTTCCGGCCGCGTCTACAGCACCACTTATATCAGCAACAACGGCAATATCACCTTCGGTACGCCCAATACCTCCTTGGACGGGCGCGCTAGTTGGGTGCCGCGCAGCCTGCGGCAGATTACCTTTCCCATGATCGCGCCCTTCTACGCCGACGTCGATACCACCACCACGGCCGCCGTTACTTATGGGCCGGACCGCGTGAACAATCGCCCGGCCTTCGGCATCAATTGGCCCGGGGTCGGTTACTTTGACCGCAAGAGCGACAAACTCAATGAATTTCAATTAGTCCTGATCGACCGGAGCGATACCGGCACCGGTAACTTCGATATCGAGTTCAATTATTCGACGATTAACTGGGACTTGGGGGACGATACCGTCCTCGGGCGCGCCTATGCCTCGGCCGGTTACACCAACGGGCAGGGAGGCGACGGCGGGCAATTCTTCGAGTTACCGGGTTCCTTAGGCGAGGGCAGCTTCCTCGACCAGGGACCCTTCGCGCTCATCCGCCAATCGCGCAACAGCGGCGTAGCCGGGCGCTTGGTTTTCGAGGTCCGCAATGGTGACGTCAATGCAACCACGCTAATACTCCAACCGGAGCGCACAACACGGGAATGCCCCGAAGTGACTGTCTTTGCGCGCGGCAGCGGTTACCGCACGGCGGCCTTCACCACCCCGAACTTTACGCGCAGCCTGATTGAGAATGGTCAGACGCGTGAAATTACAAGCTTCATCTTCACCGCCGTACCCGACGCTGCACCCGGCACCTACGACTTTACGGTCCGCTACCGCAGCGTAACGCCTTTGAATGCGGCCGGCGCCCTTAACCCCGATAGCGTCGTGCAACTCAACGTCGCTCTGCCTGCCGTGGCCAATCTGCCCGCCTATACCGCCACGGACACCAAGACCATCCGCAACTGCGCGCTCACGGCCGAGTGCGGAACGCTTCCCACCACCGCGCTGCTGGGCTTTCAACTGACAGGCCGCGCCAGCGCGACTGGTGGTGTGCCCCCCTATAGCTTTGCGGGCTCTAACCTCCCGCCGGGGCTCGCGCTCAATTCTAACGGTCTGCTATCTGGCGCGGCCACGGCCCCCGGCGCCTATTCCTATACGGTCACGGCGCGCGATACGTCCTCGCCGGTGCAGTCCGCTTCTGTTACTTGCCGCCTGGCCGTAACCGGCCAAGCCGTGCCGCTCAGCGGTACCTGCAATACTCCCGGCGGCGCAGCCGGCGCGAGTTACTCGGGGTCCATTTCAGCAGCCGGCGGTAGCGGGCAATATACTTTCGCGCTGACCACGGGCGCCTTGCCGCCTGGACTTACTCTTGCTCCCAGCACGGGCGCCATCACCGGGACCATTGGTGCGGCAGCGAACGGCGCTTACTCCTTCACCGTGACGATTCGGGATTCCGCCCAAGCCAGCGCCACGGTTAACTGCTCCATTACAGTCGCGCCCATCGTTATTGTCCTGCCCACCCTCTCTTCGTTTTCCCCCATCGCCGCCACCGTGGGTGGACCCGCCTTTACTCTCACCGTAACGGGGGCTAATTTCACCAGTGCCAGCCGTTTTGTGTGGAACAGCTTTGAGCTGGCTACGACCTTGCTTAGCCCCACCCGCCTCACGGTCGTCGTGCCCGCGAATCTTCTGAGCGCCGCCGGCGCCGCGCAGGTTCTGGTCCGTAACGCCGCCAACAGCCAAAGCGCACCCAGCGCCTTTAACGTCTTCCCCCCCTTGGGCGGCTTGGTCCTCAATCCGGCCTCGCTCCGCGCCACCGGCCAGGATACGACGGTCACCATGACCGGGACCGGATTCTGGCCTAACATTGCCATCCAGGTCGACAACGCCACCGTTTCGTCACGCCGCATTAGCGCCGAAGAAGTCCAGTTCACCGTTCCTGGCACTGCCCTGCGAGCGCCGGGATCTCTCTCTATTCGCGCGCAGAACGGCAATGGGCAGGCTGCAAGCGCAAACTTGCCGGTCGCGCTCGCCGTCAACGTCACCCCCACCCTAAGTTTCGACCGTCCCACGGTGATCACCGACCAGAACGCCGTCACGATTCGCCTGACAGAAGCCCCAGGCACTGCGATTGCGGGCACTCTCCGAATTACCTTCGCTCCGAACGCCGATAATCAGCCCAATAACGGCAATACCGATTTCCCTCGCTTCACCGCGAATGCAACCCGCACCATCCCCGTTGCCATCGCCGCCAACGCTACGGAGTTCCGCGCCGTCATCGATCAGGGCAGCGTCGCGGGCACCGCCACCGTGACGCTCGATGCCTTTACCGCCGCTGGCGTTGAGCTCATCCCCGGAGCGCGGCCAACGCAGACTTTTGCTATCGATCCCACCGCGCCCTTAATCCTGCCCGGCAGCGTTGCGATGGTCCGCACCGCCACTGGCTTTAACGTCGAATTGCTGGCCATTTCGACGGTTCGGAATCTCAGTGCTGGCACTGTTACCTTCACGCTCGCCTCCGGGATCCAGGCCAACTCCACGCTCACCTTCCCCATCGAAAATCTACCGGCCATCGGCACAACCTGGTTCTCGTCCGCCGCCGGCCGCAACGCCGGAGGCGCCTTCCGCATCACGGTGCCCTTTACGCTCGAAGGCGAATTCACCAACCTGCAGGGCGTCTCCGTGACCTTGTCCAATGCGCGCGGAGCCAGCGCGGCCGTAAGCGGCGCGCGACGTTAGCTAAAGTCCTCACACCAGGCGAAGTCCCGCTTCCACGTCTTGCATCTCGCCGGAAGTGACCGTAGCTGACCGGAACTGATGCGGCCGATCCGCGCTTCCAGGTCTTTCTTGCCGACCGCCAAATCTGTGTGACGTTGACCACCGAGTCCTGCCTGAGTCCTGGGCGTCTTGCCCCAGGCAGTACGTTGCCTGGCGCTTCTCTCCCCTTTACGGGCTTCCCGCCCGTCTACTACTTGCTCTCCCGCAACTTCCGCCTTGCGGACGCGCGAACATCCCGAGGCGGCTTTGAGTCCTGTAATGCATAGACCTTGTTCAGACGGCGAGTCATCGCCGCGTCTTCGCGCCTGCCCAAGTATTCGCGCAACGCTGGGGCGTAGAGAGGGCAGCGGGAAACTTGCAATTCCGCCGCCGCCGGCTCCGCCCTTAGCGAGGATCTCGTCAGGCATAAATACGGCCGTCTTCCTCCCCTCCGTCTCACCCCCGGTCTAAGCCGCCTTCGGCGCGTACTCCCGCTTGATCACCGTCAAATACATCGTCACTCCCAGAAACAAAAACACGATTACCGCCGCCACCGCACCCTGGTAGCCGCCCGTTTTATCCACCAGCCAAGCGGTCAGAATCGGCGCCACGATTCCGGGCACATTCGCCGCCGCATTCTGCACGCCCACAATGCGACCCACCGCCGCTCCCGGGATTAAGGTCTGTGTCAGCGCCCAGTAGTTCGCGGTCGTCAGCCCCAGACCACCCAGCGCCCCAATCACCAGCCACATTGCCACCTCGGCCGGCGCATTGAGAGCGGCAATCAGTCCCACCGCCGCCGTCAGCATTCCCCCCACCGTAAAGGCCTTGCGCACCGCCACCGCATCCCGCCCCTGGGCGATCAACGAATCCGCCGCAAAGCCCGCTGCCGTAGCCACAATCGCCATCGCCACAAAGCTTGCCGACGTAAAGACGCCGCTGTCATTCAAGCTCATCTTGAAGTGCTCTTTGAAATACGACGGCATCCAGGTCAGCGCAAAGTAAACAAAGTATTGATAACAGAACGTTCCGACTACCGTGCCCCAAATGACCGGACTCATCATCACGCGCCCAAAGCTGATATCGGCCCCGCCGTCAATCTTTTTCTGCTCGGCCTCTTGCGCCCGGTCGTCGTTTGTCATAAAGAACATCCACGGAATCAGCCAAATCAGGCTGCCCAGGCCGATGATCAAAAACATCGTCTGCCAGCCCACCGACCCAATGAGCTTGGTCGCCACCCACGCCCCCAGCGCCGGGCCCACTTTCGCCGAGGCCATATAAATTCCTACCGCCGTGCCCCGCCGCTTCTCGTCGAAGTTATAGCGGATCCAGCGCATGCCCCCCGGCGTGATCACGCATTCGCCCACCCCCAAGAGCACCCGCAGGATCAGCAGCTGCTCGTAGCCCGTTACCACCGCCGTTGCCGCGCTCGTGGCGCTCCAAAGTGCAAAACCCACCGCATAGGTCCACTTCACGCCGTACTTATCCACCAGCCAGCCTGCGGGAATTTGCAGCAGCGCATAGCTCCAGAAAAACGCGCTGCCCAAGAGGCCGCGTTGCTCGTTGTTGAGCTGGAAGAATTTGACGAAGCCTTCCTTGTCGGCCAGGGCCACCGAAAGGTTCACGCGGTCGAAGTACGCCACCATGAAGCCAAAGCAAAGTAGCGTCAGGATGGTCCAGCGGCGGGATTCGGAAATGCCCGAAGAAGTTTGCATAGCGATCCTCCAGACTCTATCAACAATCGCCCTATTGCCAGGCCTCCACTATCATCGCCGCCAAGTCCGCAATCACGAAAAGCCCGCGATTATCCGGGCCATAATCCACCTCGGGAATGTCCTCCACCGTGATCGCCATCGCGATCGGTCCCGACGGCGTGTAAACGATGCCTACGTCGCTGCGCAGATGATCCAACGACCCGGTCTTATTGGCGATCGTGAATTTTCCTAACTTGCGGCCGATCCCGTCGTTGTACTGCTGCCTCTTTAGGATGGCGATCATCTCCTCGCATGCCGCTTTATTGACCGCTTTGCCCAGATGCAGCAACTCAAGCAGACGCACCATTTCATGGGCAGTGCTGGATCCCAGCCCGTACCTCTTGTTTGCCTCCAGCTGTCCGGCTTTGCTCCATCCCTGTGGCGCAGTCAGTTGATTGCCGTCGCCGCGCACCTTGCGCATCAGGCGCGTCTGCGGCAGCCCCAGCGTGTCCATGCGCGCATTCACGCGGTCCGCCGTGAAGCGCTCGATCAACACATTGGTCGCCGAGTTATCGCTCACTACGATCATCAAATTCGCCACGTCGCGCAGGCGAAGCTTGGTTCCCACGCTCAATTCCCGCAACACCCCGCTGCCGGAGACTATGTCCTCCTTGCGTAGCGTCAATTCCTCGTCCAGGGACCATTTGCCTTCCGCCGCGCCCGCAAACATCTCTACCAAAACAGGCAGTTTAATCGTGGAGGCGGTTCGCACCTTTTCGCTTCCGCGCAACTCCACACTCCGTCCCGTACCCAAGTGCTTCGCCGAGAGAAAAACCTTGCCGGGTCCTTGTTGCGCGCGGGCCTCCAAGCGGGACTGCAGATCCTGGGCCAAACCGGAGGCCGTCAAAACGAAAGCTATTGAAAAAAGAAATCTCATGTTAATATCCAGATAACGTCCTTCAAGAGTACACATTCCCGCCTTGTACTCCGTTCTCCTACCCGCAACTCCTATATCCTGAATCCTTAATATGAAGAAGGTGCTTTTCATGCCTGCTCTATTCCCGATCCGTCTCTTGCTGGCCGCGATCCTATGCTTAGCCGCTACCACGCGCTTGGACGCGCAGGCTCTCAGCTTCCAAACCACAGCCGTCCCCGCCGGGCAGGTTAACGTCGCCTATGTCTTTACCCTCCAGGCCACGGGCGGTACGGGCGGCTATACGTATAGCCTGAACTCCGGCACGATTCCTACCGGCATCACGCTTTCGGCCGGCGGCGTCCTCCAAGGCACACCCACCATCCCAGGCAGCTACATCTTCACCGTCCGCGCCCAAGACAGTTCCCAGACCAGCGCCCTCCAGACCTTCAATCTCCTCGTCGCTACCGGCAACATCGGGAGCCTGGAAATCACCACCATTTCGCTCCCCCAAGGCCAGCGCCAGACCGGTTACAACGCCCAGATCACCGCGGCGGGAGGCACGCCGCCCTATAATTTTTCCGCCGTGAGCGGCGCCCTGCCCAATGGAATCTTTCTGCTCCCCAATGGCCAGCTCCAAGGTACCCCCAACGTCGCCGGCACCTTCAATTTCACCGCCCAGGTAACAGACTCCGTTTTCGCCGTTTTCCAGCGCAGCTTGACGATCGTCGTCAACTCCAACGTCCTCGCCGTCTCCACCGCCACCCTGCCCAACGCGCAGTTGAACGTGGGCTATAACGCTTCGCTCGCCGCCACCGGCGGTACCCAGCCTTATACATTCGGCATCGTTAGCGGCGCGCTCCCGCAGGGGCTTACCCTATCCACCGGCGGCGCCATCACCGGCACGCCCGGAGCGCTGGGCACGTCGAATTTTCGCGTGCGCGTGACGGATTCTGTAAGCGGCATCGCCGAACGGGACTTAACCCTCACCGTCGGCACGGCGGCCCTATCGATCAATGTGGTTCCCGTTCCCTCCGCCGTGAACGGCGTCGCCTATAGCTTTACGCTCACGGCGACGGGCGGCTCCCCGAATTACTCTTTCAGCGTGGTCAACGGCTCCCTCCCCCCCGGACTATCGCTCGCGTCCACCGGCGTCCTTAGCGGCACGCCCACCTCCACCGGTGTTTTCCCCTTCACCGCCCGCGTCACCGACACCGCCAGCAACGCCTCCCAAGGCAACTTCACCATCGCCGTCAACGCCACCGCCCTCACCATCTTCCCCACCACCCTTCCCGCGGGCAGCATTGGCCAGGCCTACAACAACTCGCTCACAGCCTCCGGAGGCGTCGCGCCCTACTCTTTCTCGCTCATTTCCGGATCTTTGCCCGCGGGCCTCACCCTCAGCACCGCCGGCACCATTAACGGCTTTCCCACCGTCGCCGGAACCAGCGTTTTCACGGTCGGGGTTCTGGCCGGCAACGGCGCGAATTCCTCGGCCGCCATCAGCATCACTATTTCTTCTTCGGCGGTCATCATCAACTCCTCGGCCCTGGGCGTGGGCGCCGTGGGCCAGGTCTACTCCAGTTCGCTCAATGCCTCCGGCGGTACCCCACCCTACACGTTCACGCTCGTCAACGGCACCACTGCGCCTCCGGGCTTGACGCTCTTCGGAACGGGGTCCATCACGGGTACGCCTTCGCAATCGGGCAATTTCAATTTCACCGTGCGCGCCACGGATTCCGTAGGCCTCTTCGCCGAACAAAACGTCACGCTTTCGGTCGCCTCCAGCGGGCTCACCATCACTACGTCCAGCCTGCCCAGCGCCTCGCTTAACAACCCCTATTCCGCCACCGTTACCGCCACCGGCGGTCTGCAGCCCTACTCGTTTGCGATCGCCTTCGGTGGCCTGCCGCCGGGGCTCACGCTCGGCAGCAATGGCGGCATCACGGGCACCCCCAGCACGCCTGGCGCCTATAGCTTCACTGTCCGCGTAACCGACAATTTCAACGCGCAGGCCTTAGCCAATTACACGATTGTCGTCAATAGCGGCGTCATCACCCTGCAGCCCTCCACGCTGCCCAATGCCACGCCTGGCGCTTCCTACTCGGCGCAATTGACGGCCTCCGGCGGTAGCGGTACTTACAATTTCTCGCTCCAAAGCGGCCAATTGCCCACGGGCCTCTCCCTCTCTGTCGGCGGCTTCATCTCGGGCACGCCCAGCACCTCCGGCATCTTTAACTTCACCGTCCTGGTAACCGACTCGACCCTGCTCACCGCGCAGTTCGCCTATTCACTCACCGTCACCGGCGGCGCGCTCAGCATTACCAACACCACCCTACCCACGGGGCTCGCGGCAAGCGTCTACTTTGCATCGCTTTCCGCCAGCGGCGGTCTGCCGCCTTATTCCTGGTCCGCGCCCGCAGGTGGTTTGCCCCCGGGCCTAAGCATCAGCGAATCGGGCAATATTTCCGGCACGCCCACCACGCCTGGCAACTATGTCTTTCTCGCCCGCGTCCGCGATCAGAACAACACCACCTTCGACGCCAACATTAGCGTCCTCATCAACACTCCCGGCACGCTTACCATCACCACCACCAGCCTGCCCGCCGCCCAAGTGAACGTCTTCTACAACCAGCAGCTCAACGTCTCCGGCGGCAATCCTCCCTATTCTTGGACCGTCAGCGCGGGCCAGCTTCCGCCCGGCGTCACTCTCTCCTCCAGCGGCCTGCTCTCGGGCACGCCCACCGTCTCGGGTTCCTATAGCTTCACGGTGCGCGTCGAATCCGGCACCCTCTCTACGCAAACCACTCTCACCGTCGCCGTAAGCGCCAGCGGCCTCTCCATCCTCACCTCGTCGCTTCCCGCCGCCGCCATCGGCCAGGGCTATCTGGTGGAACTGGCTTCCACCGGCGGTTCTCCGCCTTATGCCTACACCTTGTTTAGTGGCGCCCTCCCCACCGGCTTAACCCTCAACGGCAACGGCACCATCAGCGGTATTCCGGCCGTCGGCGGCAGCTTCCCCCTCATCTTCCGCGTGGTGGATACGGCCGGTAATTCCGCCCAGACCACCCTTACTCTCACCGTCGGTTCTTCCCTCTTGACCTTCACCACGGAAACGCTGCCCAACGCCTTTATCGGCCAGCTTTACAATACGCAGCTCCAAGCCAGCGGCGGCACCGCGCCCTATACCTTCTCCATCGCCAACGGAACGCTGCCTAACGGGCTTTCCCTTAGCCAGGCCGGCGTCCTCTCCGGCACTCCCTTCGTCTCCAGCATTGGCAGCATCACCTTCCGCGTCACCGACCTTACCGGCGCGTCCGTCACCAAACTCTTCAGCATCGCCGTAGGCCAATCGGTCCTCCAATTCACCAACAGCAATCCGCCAAATGGGGTGATCGGGCAGCCCTATAGCTTTACCTTCGTGGCCAATGGCGGTACCGCTCCTTACTCTTTCACCATCGTCAACGGCGCCCCGCCGTCGGGCGTAACGCTCTCTTTGGGCGGCGTCCTTTCCGGCATTCCCACCCAAACCGGCGGCTTTGGCTTCACGGTGCGCGCTACGGATTCCACCAACGCAAGCGTCCAGAACAACTTCCAGTTCAACGTCTCCGGCGCAACCTTCAGCTTCACCACCACCAGCCTGCCCGCGGGCCGCGTCGGCGAAGCCTACAGCGCCGCCGTGGTTACCAATGGCGGACAATCGCCCATTTCCTACTTCCTCAATCCCGGCGGCACCTTCCCCAGCGGCCTCTCGTTGAACGCCAATGGCACCATCACCGGCACGCCCACCGCCGCCGGTAACTTCACATTCAATGCCGCCGCGCGCGATTCCAGCCCCAGCCAGCAAACCACGCAAACGCAGTTGACCATCGTGGTTAATCCCGCCGCCCCGCGTTTCCTGACGTCCTCGCTACCCGAAGGCGCGACCGGCACCCCCTACTCGCAAACCCTGGCCGCCAATGGCGGTACCGGCGCACTCAACTTCAGCATCCTCAGCGGCAATCTGCCCCAGGGCTTGACGCTCGCCTCCAGCGGCCTCATTTCCGGTACGCCCGCGCAATCGGGCTCCTTCACTCTTACCTTTCGCGTGACAGACTCGGCCACTCCGCCGCAAACGGCGGACCTCGTCCTCGTACTGGCCGTCGCCGCGCCCACGCCCCTCACTCTCTCCAATTTTGTGCCGCCCGCCGGCCAGCTTCATTTCCCCTACACCACCAGCTTCACGGCGTCGGGCGGACGTCCCCCCTACGGCTTCACCATTGATGGCGGCTCTCCGCCCAATGGCTTGCGTCTGGATCCCGGCGGCGTTCTCACGGGCCTGCTCCTCGCGCCGGGCAACTACCGTTTCCGCGTTAGGGTCAGCGACGCCTCCAGTCAATCCGTCACGCTCGATACCTCCATCACCGTCGATGGCGGCGTCACCCTTCCCGCCGGGCAGGTGGGCGTTGGCTATAACGGCCGCATTCAGCCCGGCTTCGGCACGGGTCCCTATACAATCACCCTCAACGCGAGCGCCATTGGCCGCCTGCCCGAAGGCCTCACTCTCAATACCGACGGTGCCCTCGTGGGCACGCCCCTGGTGGCCGGCGAGTACACTTTTGGCCTGCTGATTCGGGACGCGACCGCGCTCTTCCGCCTCGGCACGGCCACCCTGCGAATTAATCCCCCCCCGGCGGGCTTGCGCATTCCCTTAATCGCGCTGCCTAATACGAGCGTCGGCGCAAACTATAACCAGACCCTGGTCGCCCTGGGCGCCGGAGGCAACCTGAGTTGGAGCGTGCGCAACGGCAACTTGCCCAATGGCCTGCTGCTCAATCCCAATACGGGGGTCATTAGCGGTATCGCCAACGTGCCCGGCAATCAGAATTTCACGGTTGAGGTGCGCGATACGCAAGGAGGCGTCGCCGCGGCGAACTTCTTGCTCGTCGTTACCGCCGCCGGGCCTCCCGTCCTGAATGCGACCGTCAGCGCCGCCAGCTACGCACCCAGTGGCGTCGTCCCCGGCGAGCTCATTGTCTTCTTCGGCAACACGCTCGGGCCCGCCACCCTCACCAGCTTCTCGCTGGTTAACAACCTCGTCCCCACGCTTCTGGCCAACACCCGCGTCCTCTTCGATGGCGAGCCCGCGCCCATTATCTATACTCGTAACGATCAAGTAGGCGCCATCGCGCCTTGGGGCATCGCGGGCAAAGCGAGCGTGCGCGTTTCCGTCGAATATCTCGGCGTGCCCTCGGCGCCCTTCTTGCTGCCCGTGCTCGCGGCCAAGCCGGGTCTCTTCTCGGCCAACGCCTCCGGCAGCGGTCCCGGTGCAATTCTCAATGAAAACGGCACCCTCAATACGGCGTCCAATCCCGCCGCCAAAGGCTCCATCGTGGTGCTCTATGCCACGGGCGGCGGCCTGATGAACCCACCCGGCGTCGATGGCCGTCCCGCCCCTGGGGCCTCTAGCCTCCTCTTGCCTACTACCGTTACTGTCGGCGGACTCCCGGCCGAGGTGCAGTACTCCGGCAACGCTCCCGGCTTGGTGGAAGGCGTGATCCAGGTCAATATCCGCCTCAGCCCCAATACCCCGAGCGGCAGCCAGCCCGTTGTGCTCACCATCGGTGGCCAGTCCAGCCCCGCTACGGTGTCGCTCTCCGTCTTGTAGCTAACCCTGTTCCCAAGATCGCCCCCACCCGCTCGCGCAGCGCCGGTAGCACTTCGGCCGCGAACCACGGCCGCGACGCCGCCCACATCCCGTTGCGCGGGGAAGGATGCGGCAGCACCAGCCGGTCGGGCAGCAGAGTCCGGTACGCCTCGACGGCCCCCGACAGATTCCCGTAGCTTTGGCCCAAGGCGGACTCATAGGCGTAGCGGCCCACATAAATCGTCAGCTCTACTTGGCGCAGTTCGGCCAGAATCCTGGCCTGCCACAACGGTGCACACTCCGCACGCGGCGCCAAGTCCCCGCCCTTGCCCGTGCCCGGATAACAAAATCCCGTCGGCGCCAAGGCCAAATTCCGTGGCTCGTAAAACGTCTCGCGATTCACACCCAACCACTCCCGCAAGCGGTCGCCGCTTCGGTCCTTCCACGGCACCCCCGACTCATGCGCGGCTTTGCCCGGCGCTTGCCCCACAATCACGATCCTCGATTCGGGATGCGCCGCCAACAGCGGCCGCGGCCCCAGCGGCAAGAAGGCCGCACACACCCGGCAGGCCCGGGCCTCCTCCAAAAGGGGGAATAGCCGCTCGCTTGCCCGTCCCAATTACTTCTCTTTCTTGCTCGCCGCGGCCTGATTGGCCACCGCGCTCTCCACGCCCTCTTCCTCTAACACCCCATCAATGTAATCCGCCGGCGCCTCGAGAGCAAACATCCCCAGGTTCTTCAAAATGTTTACCCGCTCCGGGCTCTTGCCCGTCTTGGCCGACACCCGGTCCAGCAACTCCTGGGCTTCCTTTTGCACCTCGGCCGGCGGACGCGCCTCAATCGCCGAGCGCAGCTTGAATACGGCCTGCACGGCCGCGCTCTCTGCCGTTGCGTCCTTCAATTGCCGCCGCAACTCGGGATCCACCTTCGCTTTTCGGGGGGCCTTCGGCATAACTTCAGCCTACAGCAGAGCGAAGTCTAAAGCAGGCCCAGGGCTTTCACCGCGTCCGGTATACCCCGGTTAGCGCGTGCCTCGTCCATCGAGGCCGGCCGCGCACACGAATCCAAAATGGCCTTCTCAATTTGGTCGATCGTGGCCGTCGGCTTAGCCTGCATCAGAAGCGCCGCCAAGCCCGCGATGTGGGGCGTGGCCATGGAGGAGCCGTCCATCGTTTGGAAGCCGCCGCCGGGCATCGCCGAGACGATCTCTACCCCCGGACCCACGAGGTCCGGCACGATCGGGTCTTTGGGGCGGTTAAAACGGCGGCTGGATGAAAAATCCGCCACCTCGTCCTTCTTATTGCAAGCCCCCACACTCAACGCCTCCGAGTAATTCCCCGGCGAACGGCTCGTCCCCGGCCCTTCATTGCCGATCGCAAATACCGGCAAAACGCCCCGCGCGCGGAGTAACTGGGTAAGACCAAGAAACTGATTATTGATTCCTCGTAACCCCAGCGACATATTCAAGATTCGCGCCCCCTGGCCCAGCGCCCAGTCCATTCCGCCTAGAATGCGCGCGATTACATCGCCGCCTTCGATGACAATCGCGCTTGCTAGGCCGGCCTCCGGCGCCACTCCCAGATGCTTGCCGTCCACGGGGCGACCGGCGATTGTGCACGCCGTATGTGTGCCATGGTCGTCCGTATCGTGCGCTTTGGCCCCCGGTACCTCCACGCCGAGATCGTCGAACTCGGCAAAGAACTCGATCGCCTTCTTGAGCGTAGGATGCTTGCCGTCCACCCCTGTATCCAAGTGCCCCACCAACACTCCTTTGCCCGTTAGGCCCTGTTTCCACAATTCATGGGCCTTCAAGCGCTCGATTCCCCAGCTCACATTCTTCTTCGGCGCCGCCGCCGCCGCCTTTGCCGTCGGCCAGATCACCGACATCACCGGCGCCCCTACGATCTTGGCGTCCTTCCCCACATCCTTCTTCAGCGCCGCATAGCCTTCGGCGTCCACCGTGCCGTACATCAAGCCGAGGTTTTCGTAATACCGCATCGGCTGCGCGTTCCGCTTCTCGCCCGACGCTCGCATCGCCGAGGCGATGTTCGACCGCTGCGAATACTCTCCCGCCGTAAAGTGAGTCGCCCAGTTTCTTGCCGTGGAAGCTTGCAGTCCCGCACTCAAAGATGTGGGAATTACTATCACCGGGGCGGCCCCGAGTAACTTGATTTCGGACGCTAAAGTAGCCATTGGTCAATTCCTCGCTTGCATATCGTGGCAGTAATTTAGCTCCGGTTCAAGAGAATTCTATACTGGGCAAGTGAAAATTCTAATTTCGCTTGCCTTGCTGCTTTGGCCCGCCTTTACCCAGCCCGCCTTCCGGGCCCTCTTTAATGGCCGCGACCTCTCGGGTTGGGTCCGCGTCAACACGGAGGAATCCACCTGGAGCGTCGAGAATGGCGAACTCATCTGCCACGGCCAGCCCATCGGCGTGATGCGCAGCGACCGCGAGTACGAAAATTTCATCCTCGAGGTCGACTGGAAACACATGGAGCCCGGCGGCAATTCCGGCATCTTCCTGTGGTCGGACGCTATCCCCGGCCAGCAAAATCGCCTCCCCAACGGCGTCGAGGTCCAGATGCTCGAACTCGATTGGGTCAAGCTGAACAAGCGTCCCGATTTCGATCCCCCCATCGCCTATGTGCATGGCGAGCTCTTCGGCGTGGGCGGCGTGAAGACCATCCCCGATAACCCACGCGGCGAGCGCTCGAAGTCCATTCTGAATCTCTGCAAGCCGCGTGGCGAGTGGAATCACTACACGGTAGTCGCCGTCGACGGCACAGTCAAGCTCGCCGTCAACGGAACTTTCGTCAATGGCCTTGCCAAGTCCACCAAGCGGAAAGGCTATCTGTGCCTCGAATCCGAGGGCGCGCGCATTCACTTTAAGAACTTGCGCATCCTCGAATTGCCGCCTTCGGCTACTCCGCCCAGTGAACCGTCTTTACGTTGAATTTCGACACCGTATAGTACAAGCCCACTTCGAGTCCTGTCCCTAAAACATCGATTACTTTCACGTCCACTTCGGTGGACTCGGGATTCACAAAGGCCATCGTGACCACCTTTTTCAGGTCTTCGGCCGACTTGGCGAGTTCTGCGCCCGCCCCTACCAGCCTCCCCGCGCGCGCGGCCCGCACCATCGGGCCGACGTTTTTGAGCGCCTTGAGGTTCTTAATCATTCCACCCCAAGGGCCGCCAATCGCCAGCGAGAAGTCCATGCCGCCCAGTGCAATCGGGCCCAGGTCCATCGGATCGTACATGCCGGTCACCACGACAAAGACCCAACTGCCCGAAGCCCCCGCGCCCGCGCCGTGACGCGCGCCTTGGATTTCCAGAAAGAAATAGCTGTCGGGAACTTTGTAATTGGTCATGTAGGCGCGCACCAGTTCGCTGCCCGCGTCCTTACCTGGCCCGCCAATCCCGCCCATCTTTACGCCAACCCCAAACCACGTCGAGGAGTGCGTCATCCAGGTGGGATCCGGATCGGGAATGACCGGGTCGAACTTCGGCAATTCGATATTCCCCAACGCCGGCAACTTCCGGTAGCGTCCCGGCGGCTTAATCCCCGTGCGCAGGTACAAGGCCGTCTCCGTCTTCGGCCCCACCACCCCATCGTCCTTCAAGCCCACTTCGTTGGTTTGAAAAATCTTGATGGCATCGATCGTGGCCGCATTTTTAGAGCCCGTCGCCTTCAAACTCGGATCTTCCCCGCTCGCCGCCAAACATTTCTGCACCCACTTGATGTATTCCGGGTTCGCATTATCCAACTTGATCAGTGAATTCTGCACCGCCGCATCAAACTCATAGCCGCTCGGCAACAGCTTTCGCTCCCTCCATGCCTTTATCGCCAGCCGGTAGTTCAGATCCGTGTCTACGTCGTCCGGCAACGTTGCCGGTAAATTTCGATTGAGGGCTCCCTTGGCCCAGGGAACGTAATAAAACTTGTCGTACCAAATAAAAGGTATGGGCATGAAATGGAATCGATCCTCCTAATGGCATCAGCACCAAACTCCGCCATTTCATGTCACCGAAACGTCAAAAAGGGGACACTGGATGAATATTCATGCACCAACTGCCTCCCAGCGTTGAAGCGTTGTCTTTGATTGCCGGCGTGCTGCTGCTGGTGGCCGTTCTCAGCTCCCGGCTGAGCGCGCGCACCGGCGTTCCCTCGCTGGTACTGTTCCTCCTGGTCGGCATGGCGGCGGGCAGCGATGGCCTAGGCGGCATTTGGTTTGACAACGCCCATCTTGCTCAGGACATCGGCATCGTTTGCCTCGTCGCCATCCTTTTCTCAGGAGGACTTTCCACCCCGGCCTCGGTGGTCCGATTGGGCTGGCAGCCGGCCTTGAGTCTCGCCACCATCGGCGTCATCCTGACAGCCGCTTCCGCGGGCGCGTTTGCCGCCTGGTTTCTCGGCAGGCCTTGGAGCGACGGCTTGCTGCTGGGCGCGATCGTCAGTTCCACGGATGCCGCCGCCGTTTTTGCCGTTTTGCGCGGGCAGGGCATCCGCCTGCCTTCCCGCGTCCAGGCCACCCTCGAACTCGAAAGCGGTTTCAACGATCCCATGGCCGTCTTCCTCACGCTCACCTTAACGGCCTTCGTCGCGGGCGGCGCGGCCGACCCTTCCGCTTGGGCCTGGGTCTTCGTCAAGCAAATGGGTCTCGGCGCGCTGGGTGGCCTCGCCGTCGGCCGCCTGGCACGCGAAACGATCAACCGGCTTTCGCTGCCGCTCGAAGACCTCTACTCCGCCCTCACTGTCGCCGCCATGCTCCTCAGTTTCGGTCTCGCCGGCGTCCTGGGCGGTAGCGGATTCCTTGCCGTCTATCTCACCGGCCTATCCCTCGGCGCAGGTAGCCTTCTGCACAAAAAAAGCCTCATCGGTTTCCACCAGGCTCTCGCCGGCCTCATGGAGATTGTGCTCTTCCTTGCCCTGGGGCTGCTTGTCTTTCCGGGCCAATTGGGCGAGGTCGCCCTCGCCGGCTTGCTCCTGGCCGCCTTTCTCGTCTTTGTCGCCCGCCCCCTAGCGGTCTTCTTGAGCCTGCCCTTCAGCGGCTTTTCCTGGCGCGAGAAGATTCTCCTATCCTGGGTGGGCCTGCGTGGCGCCGTCCCCATCGTGCTGGCCACCATCCCTTGGGTCGAAGGCATAAGCGGCGCACAACGCAACTTTCATCTCGTCTTCTTCGTCGTGCTGGGCAGCGTACTCGTACAAGGCTCGGGCATCGGATGGATTACCCGCATCCTCCGTCTGCGGCAGGACGAAGCGGGCGCGGGCAAAATGCTCGAGCTCCAATTGCGCGTCGCTCCCTCGAGCGCGCTGGCCGGCAAACGAATCTTCGAAATGAATCTGCCGCCCTCGGCCTTTGTCGTCATGCTGTCGCGCGAAGGCATTTTCCTGACGCCCCGCGGCCAAACCGCGTTCGCCCCCGGCGACGAGGTCCAAGTCCTGGTCGCGCCCGCCGAAAAGGAATCCGTAGAGAGGTTGTTCGTATGAGGATGGACAAATGGCTCTGGGCCGCGCGCTTCTTCAAAACCCGTGGCCTTGCCGCCGAAGCCTGTGATAAAGGCCGCGTGGAATCCAATGGCCAGACCGCCAAGCCCGCCCGCGAAGTCCGCATTGGCGACACCCTGGAAGTCACCAAAGAAGGCGACCTCTACCGCATCGAAGTCTTGGCCCTGAGCGAAATCCGCGGCCCCGCCACCGCCGCCGCGGAACTCTATCGCGAACACCCAGAAGCCCAAGCCCAACGCCTCAAACTCGCCCAGGAACGCAAAGCCATGCACTCCCAGGACCTCTGGGGCGACAGCAAACCCAGCAAGAAAAACCGCCGCGACCTCAATCGCCTGCGGGGCTTCAACGAGTAAGTTGGTGCATGTCTGACAGATCCGATATAATGTCAGACATGCAGCCTAAGGAGCACCGCATCACCCTGCGCGTTTCGAACGAGTTGCGGCGGCGCATCAAGCGCGAAGCCAAGCGGACCGGTAGTCCGGAGTCTGAGGTGATCCGCTCGGCGCTAGAGAAGCAGCTACGTGAGGACGATGAAGGCCCCAGCGCCTACGACATCTTGTTTGCCAAGGGTGTGATCGGCTGCGTGAAGGGCGCGCGGCCAGACTTGAGCACGAATAAGAAATACTTCGAAGGCTTCGGCGAATCTTGAGAGGTCGCATTCTTGTCGACACGGGACCCCTCACCGCGATGATCGACCGGAGGGACAGCCGTCATGAAGATGCCTCAAATGCGCTTCGGCAAATTCGCGGCTCCCTCGCGACGTGTTGGCCCGTGATTACTGAGGCGGCATGGTTGCTGCGGGAAACGCCATTCGGCCTAGAACAATTGATGGCGATTATCGCTGACGGAACATTTTCGCTTTTGCCCCTCGACGCCACGGATATTCCTCCCATCTCCGCACTCCTCTCCAAATACCGGGACCTCCAACTGCAACTCGCCGGCGCCTCCCTCCTGCACCTTGCCAATCGCGAAGGCATCGACGCAATTTTTACCTTTGACCGCCGCGATTTCGGCTCCGTGCGCCTCGCTAATCGCCACCGTCCCCGCTTGATCCCGTGATACCCTAAGCCTTAACCATGATCCGGGCATATCGCGGCCAAACCCCGCGGATTGCCTCGTCCTGCTTCATTGATCCCAGCGCGCAAGTCATCGGCAACGTCGTAATCGGCGATCGTTCCAGCGTCTGGCCGCTCGCCTCCATCCGGGGCGATGTTCACTTCATCCGCATCGGCGAGGAATCCAACATCCAGGACAACAGCGTCCTCCACACGGAGGCGCCAGACTTCCCCTTGATCATCGGCAATCGCGTCACCGTGGGCCACATGGTCTGCCTGCACGGCTGCACCATCGATGATGACGCGCTCATCGGTATCGGCGCTATCGTGCTCAACGGCGCGCGGATCGGCGCGGGCGCGGTCATCGCAGCCGGAACCTTGGTACCCGAAGGCAAAGAAATTCCCGCCGGCATGCTGGCTATGGGCACGCCCGCTAAGGTCGTCCGTCCCGTCACGCCTGAAGAAGCCGAACGCTTCCGCCGCAATTGCCAGCGCTACGTCGAAGGCCGCGCGATTTACAAGGAAGAAGAATCCGCATGATCCGAGCCATCCGCGGCACCCGCGACCTGCTGCCGCCCTCCATCGCCGTCTGGAACTTCGTTGAGTCCACCGCCCGCGACCTCTTCCGCACTTACAACTACCAGGAGATCCGCACGCCGATCTTCGAGGAAACCGCGCTCTTCGCCCGTGGCGTGGGCGCCGAAACCGACATCGTTACCAAAGAGATGTACACCTTCGAGGACCGCGACGAGGACAAAACCAGCCTCACCTTGCGCCCCGAAAATACGGCCGGCGTCCTTCGCGCTTATCTCGAAAACAACCTGAGCCAGCGCCCGGGCCTCGCCAAGCTCTTCTACATCGGTCCCATGTTTCGCCGCGAACGCCCGCAAAAGGGCCGTTACCGCCAGTTCTGCCAGATCGGAGCCGAAGTCATCGGCAGCGATTCGCCCGCGATTGACGCCGAAGTGATTGAGATGGTCTGCCATCTCCTGGACGCCTGCGGGGTCGAAAACTACGAGCTCATGATCAACTCGGTCGGCACCCCGGCTTCGCGGCCCTTGTTCGTCGACGCCATCCGCGCACAACTTCTGCCCATCGTCGATCAGCTTAGCCCCGACAGCCAACGCCGCCTCGAGTCGAACCCCTTGCGCATCCTCGATTCCAAGTCCGAACAAGACCAACCCTTCATCGACGCCCTGCCTTCGATCCACGACTACCTCGACGAAGAATCGAAGTCTCACTTCGCCCGCGTCCGCGAATACCTCGAAGACCGAGGCGTCGCGTACAAGATCAATCCGCGCATGGTGCGCGGCCTCGACTACTACACCCGCACCACCTTCGAGATCGTCCACAAGGGCGCGCTCGGCAGCCAGAACTCCGTCCTTGGCGGCGGCCGCTACGATGGCCTTGCCGAGACGCTCGGTTCGCGCACGCCCGCTCCCGGCATCGGCTTCTCCATTGGCGAAGACCGCCTCGTCATGATCCTCGAAGAGACCAAGCCCGGCCTCCACAAGCACATGCTGGACCTCTACATCGCCCCCATGGACGAAGCGAGCTTTCGCCATTGCGGCATCCTGGCCAAGACTCTACGCGCGGGCGGCGCCGCCGTAGAGCTCGCTCCCGCCGCTAAGCTCAAACGGGCCCTCGAGCTCGCCAGCAAACTCGAGGCCCGCTATGCGCTGCTAGTTGGCGAAAATGAAGTCTCCAGCGCTCAATACACTTTGAAAAATCTCGCCAGCGGCGAACAGCGGTCCGTTAGCGCTCCCGAATTGGAAAAGGAACTATGTCCGAAGCCTCGTCCTCAACCCTAAAGCTCGACTTTCTGGGTGACCTCCAGCGTACCCACGATTGCGGCACCCTGCGCCTGGCCCACGAAGGCCAACGCGTCCTACTTATGGGCTGGGTGCATCGCCGCCGCGACTTGGGCGGCCTCATCTTCATCCACCTGCGCGACCGCGCTGGCATCACCCAAGCCGTCTTCCGCATGGAAGCCGATTCCGCCGTCCACGCCCGCGCCGAAGAGATCCGTCACGAATACGTCGTTGCCGTCGAGGGCCATGTCGAAAAGCGCAGCGCCGATACGATCAATCCCGCCATCCCCACGGGCGAAGTCGAAGTCGTCGTCGACAAGGTTTGGATCTTGAACGAGTCCAAGCCCGCCCCCTTCCCGATGGAAGATACCGTCGACGTCAGCGAGGAAGCCCGCCTCAAATACCGTTACGTCGATCTGCGCCGCCCCCGCATGCAGTCCAACATCCTGCTGCGTTCCAAGATCGCCCTCGCCGCCCGCCAGTCTATGTACGAACAGGGCTTCCTCGAGATCGAAACGCCCTTCATGACCAAATCGACGCCCGAGGGCTCGCGCGACTTCCTTGTCCCTTCGCGCATCAACCCGGGGCAATTCTACGCGCTGCCCCAAAGCCCGCAGATCTTCAAACAACTGCTCATGGTCTCCGGCTTCGACAAGTACTTCCAGGTCGTGCGCTGTTTCCGCGACGAAGATCTCCGCGCAGACCGCCAATACGAGTTCACCCAAATCGATATCGAGATGAGCTTCCCCCAACAGGAAAGCATCTTCGCCACCGTCGAAAAGCTCGTCACCGCCATCTGGACCGCCGCCGGCCGCAGTATCGAAACGCCCTTCCCCCGCATGACCTTCCGTCAGGCGATGGAGCAGTATGGCATCGATAAACCGGACCTGCGCCTCCCGCCCTTTACCGATGTCACGGACCTCCTGGCTGGCCAGGGCCTCGGCACCGAAGGCCTGCCCATGGTCGCCATCAAGATTCCCAAGACCGGCGCCGTCTCCCGCAAAGAGCGCGACGAAGTGAAGGCCTTTGGCGTCGAGCGCGGTCTGCGCGTCTTGGACGATATGAAGCGCCTCGAACGCGATATGCCCGAAGCCATCGCCAAAATCAAGGAGCGCGCCGCCCTCACCGAAGAAGACTTCCTCGTCATCGCCACCTGGCCCTCCGAGCCCAAGGGACATCTGCCCGCCGAGACCTTCTACAAAGCGGCCGGCCAACTCCGCCTCCATGCCGGCCAGAAGTTTAACGACCGCCACAAGCTCCTCGACCCCGCCGACTTGCGCCTCCTCTGGGTAACGGACTTCCCCATGTTCGAATTCAACGAGGAAGACAACCGCTGGGTCGCCGCGCACCATCCCTTCACGTCGCCCTTTGACGAGGACCTCGACAAGCTCGACACAGACCCCGCCCACGTCCGCTCCCGCGCCTACGACCTCGTCATCAGCGGCATTGAAATTGCCAGCGGTTCCATCCGCATTCACCGCCAGGACATCCAGTCCAAAGTCTTCTCCGCGCTGGGCTTCCCGATCGAGGAAGCACGCTCCCGCTTTGGCTTCCTTTTGGACGCGCTCACCTATGGCGCCCCTCCCCACGGGGGCATCGCGCTCGGCTTCGATCGCCTCGTTATGCTGCTGGCCGGCGAATCCAGCATCCGCGAAGTCATTCCTTTCCCCAAGACCGCCAAGGGCATCGACGTTATGTCGGAGGCGCCGTCTTTCGTCGACGACAAACAACTTCGCGAGCTCCACATCCAGCTCCGCCAGAAGCGCTAGCCCATGCCGTCCGCCGCGCTCCTGCTTTTGCTTCTCGCGCAATCCGAGCGCTACATCGCCGTTGACAACGTCTGCGCCTGGCCCAACCTTACCCTGCTCCCCAACGGCCAGATCGCCGCGCATCTCTTTAACCATCCCTCGCACGGCCAAGCCGAGGGCGACGTGGAAACCTGGCTCAGCGCCGACGGCAAGTTCTGGACCAAACAAGGCACCCCCGCTCCGCATGACCCTGAGACCGCCCGCATGAACCACGCGGCAGGCCTCGCCAACAATGGCGACCTCATCGTCATCACCGGTGGCTGGGGCGGCCCCAAGTTCCGCGGCCATCTCTTGAAGCCGCTCGTCGCCCGCTCCAGCGACCAAGGCAGAACTTGGACTCGCCAGTCGATGGCTTGGCCCCACGATCTCGTCCCCTTCGGCGATGTCATCCGCATGGGCGGCCGCCTCCTCGCCGTGCCCATGTACGACGGCAAAGCGAACTCGTTGCTTTTCTTTAGCGACGACGACGGCCGCACCTGGGGAAAACCCGCTTTGATCGGCCAGGGCCAATACAACGAGACCGCAGTCCTTCGCCTTCGCGCGGACCGCTGGCTCGCCGCTTTGCGCACGGTCTCCGGCGCCATAGATCTTTTCGTCTCCGCAGACGAAGGCCAATCCTGGACCCGCTCCCAGGCGCTCACGCCACCCTCCCACCATCCGGGCCACCTGCTGCGCCTCGTCGATGGCCGCCTCCTCTTGACCTACGGCATTCGTGAAAAATCTCCCGGCGGCGCCCCGGACTACGCCCTCGGCGTCCGCTTCAGCAAAGACGAAGGCCGGAGCTGGGGAGCTCCGGCCCGTATTCTTTCTCTCTCTCGATCCACCGACGGCGGTTATCCTTCGACGGTCCAATTAGGCGATGGCACGTTGGTCACGGCCTACTACTCCAATGGGATTCCCGAACACAAGCGCTACCACATGGGCGTCTTGCGCTGGAAGCCCTAGGGCTTACTTCTTGTCCTTGGACATCTTGTCGCCGCTCATCTTGTCGGAGCTCATCTTGTCCTTCGACATCTTGTCACCGCTCATCTTGTCGCCGCTCATCTTGTCCTTCGACATCTTGTCGCCGCTCATCTTGTCGGAACCCATCTTGTCGCTGGCCATCTTGTCGCCGCTCATCTTGTCGGAACCCATCTTGTCTTTCGACATCTTGTCGCCGCTCATTTTGTCCTTGGACATCTTGTCCTTCGACATCTTGTCGCCGCTCATTTTGTCGCTCGCCATCTTGTCGGAGCCCATCTTGTCCTTCGACATCTTGTCGCCCGACATCTTGTCCTGCGCAAACAGGCCAAATACGCCCAGAGCCAGCATTAGGGTAATCTTTTTCATTTCTTTCGTTTCCTTCCGATTTGTCTCATTGCGTCCTTAAAGGCCCGCGTACCAGTCGTAGCCCCGCTCGGCCCAGTAATCGTCGGGGCGATGCGGAGTAAAGCGAATCGTACCGATACGCTTGATGTTCTTGATGCCGTATTTCACGGGGATCACCAGGCGCAACGGGGCTCCATGCAGGGTCGTGAGCGGTTCCCCGTTCATCTCCCAGGCGAGCAGCGTCTGCGGATGCAGCGCACTTTCGATATCGAGGCCCACGTAGTAGGCGTTGTCGGGCGTGGACAGGCTCACATAAGCGGGCGCGTTTGCAGGGTAACCGGCCGGCGCAATACTTTTCAGTGGTGTGCCGGTCCAGTTCACAATTTCACTCCAGCCTTCCACACACATAAACTCCGTGGTTTGCTCTGCGCGCGGCAAGGCCTTTATTTCATCCAGCGTCAATTCACGGGCGGCCTGGCCCGGGACTTCGATCTTTAACTTCCAGTCTTCCAGTTCCGAGTCAAGCCCCACCAGCGAGTTGACTCTCGGCTCCTTGGCCATCTCCCGCGGAAAAGTCCGCGTCAGCTTTTGCGCATTCCAGACTTGGCGCGAGACACGCTCGTTCCACGGGCCGGGATCGATCTCAAACGCCTGCTTAAGCCCAAAGCCCAGTGCCGCCGCGCCCAGACCAAATTTCAGGAAGGCGCGCCGTTCATTAATCGTCCGTTCCTCAGGCATGCGTCTTTTCCCCCTCAATCCCGCCCGTCACCATTTCGGAGAACGTTTTCCAGCCCGCGCGGATCACTTGGGTAATGTGAACCAGAAAGAAACCGAGGTAGCCGACCGTTAACCCGAAGTGCACCAGACGCACGTCCTGGTAGCCGCCTACCAAACCAATCTGCACCGGCTTCCACAGCATCGCGCCCGTCACCAGCGAGCCTAATCCCATAAACACCACGCCCATGTAGGCCAGCCGCTGCATCTGATTGAATTTGCCCGTGGGCGCCCAGGAGCCCGGCAGAAACTCCCTCCATTCGCCGCTCACAAGGGTATAGGTGACGTACAGCACCCCGTTGATGGCGAAGAGCCAGGCGAAGAAAAGGTGGCTCTTCAGGCCATCCGACAAGCGGAATTCGATTTTGAGCTTCTCATAGAACCACGCGGGAAATTGAAAAAAGTTATCGTTGGCCCAGTAGATCAGCATCCCGCTCCAGATCATCAGGAAAAGAGTTGGAAAATTGATCCAGTGGAACCAGCGGATGGCGAGGGGATGCTTAGGCTTCATTGAGGAGGCTCCGGATCATTCCGGCCATCTTCATATCCCCGCCGGCGTTCCGATATTCCAATTCGCCTTCCCAGTTCCCGCGAATTTTGCCTTTCTTGTCGATTAAGTAGACCGTCGGCCAATACTGCTGGTCCCAGCGTTGCCAGTTCTTGTGCTGCAGATCGAGTAGTACCGGATACTTCACCCCGTACTTGGCCGTATGCTCGGCGATGAATTTCGGGTTGTATTCGAATTCGAGCTCCGGCGTATGCACGCCGATGATCTCGACGCCCTGCTTGGAGAACTCCTCATACCACTTGTTATAGATGGGCATGTTCCGCTTGCAATTGATGCAGGCATAAGTCCAGAAGTGAACCACCGTCACCTTGCCGCGGCGATCCGCAAGCTTTATCGGGGCGGCGCTGTTCAGCCACTTTCCGTCGATAAATTCAGGAGCGGGCTTGTTTTTTTCTTGGGCAAAAAGGGGCATCGCCGCGAGGCCGGCGAGCAATTGGCGTCGAGTCGTTTTCATCATCACGCAGCCCTATTGCCTGCCGTCGCTCGGAAGTTACGCCGGTGTTAAGCCGCCAATTTTGATTCCATGGACGGCTCCTCTAGGCGCGAAAGAAAATCGGCCCGTGCGTCCTCTATGTCGCATCCCGCTTCGCTTAGAAAGCCTTCATACTCCCGGCGCATCTCATACAGCTTCTCAGCCCGCCTCTGGATGTACAATCGCTGCTTCACCGCGTGCCAGCGCGCATGCTCCGAAGCCTGCCGCATCCGTTCAGCCTCTTCCGATGGCGCCTCTCCCGGCGCCACTTCCTTCGTCATCGCGCGGAACTGTCGCCGCCGCTCCACCAGGTCCATCTCCCAGTGGTGCATTAGCCAGGTGGCCAGGACAATCTCGTTAACAATATTCAACTCGGGAAAAGATACGGGCGCATAGCGGGCGTGCAGCCGCTGCACCAGCGCCTCATAACGTTGCCGCTGCTTCGGGCTCGAACACACTCGCTCCGGCGCCGCCGGAGCATGGCGCGCCGTGGGATATTCCTTAAGCGGCTCGCTGGGCATTTCCGAAATCATTCGGGTAGGTCTCCTTCAGTAGAGCGGGGAACTCCAGCACTTTCGCGTCGCTGGCAATCTGGCCTCCCTGCAAGCGCAGGCGCTTCAACTCGGCGCGGCAGCCGGAAATGTGCTTCTTGTGGTGCCGATACTCGCGGTTGAATCGCACCAGGCTCCGGGTCAACTGCACTACCTGCGTGGGGGACCCGCTAGGTCTCGCCTGCAGCTCCTGCAATTCCCGCAAAATCGCGTGCATCACGCACGCGGCCCGCCGCCTTAGCCAGACCGCTACAGCAATATGGCTCACCAAATGCTGTTCCGAACTACCCTCCGGCCCATATTTGGCGAAAATATCGTCGCAAGACTTTTGATAAAGTTGCGGATTCTCGAAACTATAAAGGAAGTCAATTTGTGGATTCATCGGTGTAATATCCAGGTTTAGAGGGCCGTTGTTGGGGAAAAAGCACGCCGTGCTTCATCCAGTGATTTTGTGTAATTCCGGGCTGCTCGGCGCAGCTCTTCCAGACGAGCCCGCGTCAGTCTCAATTGCTGACTAAACTCCTCTTTCTGCTCCGCCGGTGCCTGATTCCATTGCACGCTGCGCATCGCCCGCCGCGCACGCTCCAGTACTTCTTCGCAACGCTCCTGTTTATAAAGGTTTAGCGCTAGCTTGCCAAGCACCAACTCCGTCAGCGCATGGGCGTGTGGAAACTCTTGCCGCAGCTTTTCATGCAAAGGTGCGACTTCCGCTGGGATCTTCATTCGTGGACATATCCTTTCTATTCGCAAAAACAACCGATGGCGATCGGCCGCGAACAGTGCTTTCAATCTAGATATTCCACGCAATTCCATCAAATCGGAATATAGAACAGAATTTGTATTGAAAACAAGGAAAATATAAAATATTTCCTTCCGTGAACGAAAACGGAAAGAACGCTAGAAAGCAACCGCAAAAGGAAGGACTTGCAGGGAACCGTTTACGAAAGCCGCTTGCGCGTAGGTCCGGACACGCCGTCTGGAAACAGCGGCTTTTCGATCGTGGCCTGCCACCGCCCGCTCGCATCGCGCATACGGGCCTCCAGGTAAACCGCGCTAGCGCCCGCCGCCAGGCCCCCTCGCCACCGAGTGAACGTCTGCCGCGACAGCGGCGCTTCGAGCACTGCCGCCTCCCAAGGACCCAACGGCTCCAAATCCCCGTTCAACATCCGAAGTTCCACGGCGGCCGGTGCCCCATGCCCGGAATACGCAATCCCGCCCGCCTCCCAGCGCCCGCCGCGCCGCTCCACTCGGTCCACGTAGCTCCCCGGATGAATCAGCGGCTCCTTCGTATAGCCCAGCTTCGGCCACGTCCCAAAGTAAGGCGTAGAGACAAAGTCGATCCGGTCAATCCACTTCACGCTCTTGAAGCCGTAGTAGCGCGGGCTCAGCATCCGGATTGGGAATCCATGATTGCGCGCCAGCGTCTCCCCGTTCATGCCAATGGCAAAAAGAGGCTCGCCGCTGAAGGCATAGTCCAGCCGAAAGCTATCGCCGTGGCCATCCAAGCCAATGACGGCCATTTCAATCACCTTAGCGGGCAGATCCTCCCGCCGCACCAACTGCTCCAGTCCGATCCCCGACCAGTAGCCCGTACCCATCAAATTGCTTTTCAGCGTATTGGAGACGCATCGCAAGGAGACAAAGCGCTCGTGCCGCGGCAAGCCCAACAACTGGGCGTAGCTCAACTCCCGCACCGTGCGGCCATCGATCTGAATCCTCAACCGGTACGATTGCGGGTCCGGCGCGGGATCCACCGTGTTCTTGGACATCACATAGAACTCCCGCACCGGCGTCAGCGCCTTGCGTACCAGGCCGTCTCCCCAGTCCCGGTAGGTGGCTGGCAACGGTACATCGTGCAGACGCGTCGGCGTGACGGCCCGCGCGGCCAGCGCCCGGTTGCGCGCAAAGGCTTCGATCGCCACCAGCGCCGTGCCCGACGGCATCAACACTGCGCTCAGCAACCTTCGCCGCTCTAGTTGCAGCGGAGCCACTACCTGCTCCTTCCCGCCCAACCACGCCATACAAAGCGCGGCCGGTACGAAGAAGCTCCCCGTGCCCACCCAACTGGCGTACGGCAGCAAGCTCCCCAGCGCCCATGCCCCTAACGGGACAGACACCGCCAGCATCCAGCGCATCGGCACCAGTCCCGCCCCAAACAGCAGACAGCCCAGCGTCGCCAGCCCGCCCGTCGACGCAAATGGTTTGGCCCACTCCCCCATGGACTCCATCAGCGGCACCGCCCATGCCGAAGGCGTCCGCGCCATGATCCACTCTCCAATGGCATCCGTTAGGAATGGATATGCCAGCAGGTAGCCCCCCGCCAGATGCACCACCAAGCCGGCCAGCGCAGCTAGGGAGGCAATTTCGATGCGCCGCTTTAGCGCCATCTCGCCCACCAGGATGTCGCGATCGCCCGCGCCGTCACCGCATATTTCACCGCCGCCGGCACCACCGCGCGCCGCGCGTACACGTCGTAGTCCATCTCTTCAATCCGCGCCAGAATACGCGAGTAAACCTCCGCCGCGATCTCCACGGCAAAGCGGCCCTCGGGCTTCAGCAATGCGATGCCCGGCCAGGCGCTCCGGTAAAGCTCCCTCGCCCTTTGCGCCTCAAAGCGCATGAGCGCGCGAAACTCGTCGTTCACTCTCGATACGGCCAGGTCTGCTTCCGTATATCCGAAACGGGCCATATCCTCGGCCGGCAGGTAGATGCGCCCCAGTTCCCGGTCCGTCGCCACGTCACGCAATATGTTCGTCAATTGCATGGCGATACCTAAGTCGATTGCGTAGGCCTTGCCCCGCGCCTCGTCCTCGGCCCGCGCAAACCCGATCGCGTGGCACATCATCAGCCCCACGGTCGATGCCACCCGGTAGCAAAAGGGACGCAGTTCCGTGAAGCTCGCATAGCGCCTTGCCTCCAGATCCATTCGGCAGCCGGCAATCAGGTCCAGCGGATACTCGTACGGTATTTCGCATTCGGCCGCCACGGCCAAGAAGTGGCTCAATATCGGGTTTGCCACGGTTTCCCCGGCCAGTCCCGCGCGCAGCTCCCTCTCCCACGCGCCCAAGTCCCGCTCGCCTTGCTCGCGCGTGGGCGCTTCGTCCACCAAATCGTCTGTTGTGCGGCAGAACCAGTAGATTGCGTGCGCACGCTCCCGCAGACGTTCGGGAAAAAAACGGCTGGCGAATGAAAAGCTCTTCGAGCCCTTGGCGGTCGCGCGCGCCGCTTGCTCAACCAGCTTGGGGTCTAGGCGGGGTTGGGTTGCCGTTGGCAAATCAAGTCCTCGACGATTTTCGCCGAGCACAATACGCCCGGCATGCCGGCTCCCGGGTGCGTGCCCGCCCCCGCAAAATATAGGTTCTCCACATCCTCGCTGTGATTATGCGGGCGGAACCACGCCGACTGCGTAAACACCGGCTCAAAGCTGAACGCCGCCCCCACGTGGCTCCGCAGCGTGGTCTCAAAGTCCAGCGGCGTAAAGCACCGCTCCGTCGCCAGGTTCTCCAACAATCCCGGCATGTAGTTCCGGTCCAGCCACGTCATCACGCGGTCCCGGAACGGTTGCGCTTCGTCCCGCCAATCCACGCCGCTTTGCTGATTCGGCACCGGGATCAACACATAAAAGCAGTCGCATCCCTCCGGCGCCATCGACGGGTCTGTCGCCGAGGGGCGATGCAGATACATCGAGAAATCCTCCGACATCCGCTTGTCGATAAAGATATCCGAAAGCAATTCCTTGTAGCGCTCGCACAAAAGGATCGTGTGGTGCGCAATTTGCGGATACTGCTTCCGCGTCCCGAAGTAAATCACAAAGAGGCTCATCGAATAGCGCATCTTTTCCAGCTTCCGGTCCGTCCAGCGCCGCCGCGCGGCCGACGGAATCATTTGCCGGTAGGTCGTCGCGATGTCGGCATTAGAGACCACCGCGTCGGCTTCAATCGTCTCGCCGCTCGCGGTCACTACCCCCGTGGCCTTGCCGCTCTTAACCACGATGCGCTCTACCGCGGTGGACAGGCGCGTCTGCCCGCCCAACTCGCCAAAGAGTTTGCCCAGGCCCGCGATCACCGCTCCCGTGCCGCCCATCGCATAATGCACGCCCCACTCTCGCTCCAGATGATGAATCAACGCGTAAATGGAGGTTGTTTGAAACGGATTCCCGCCTACCAGCAATGGATGAAAGCTGAATACCCGCCGCAGCCGGTCGTCTTTCACATAGCGCGCGGCAAACTGATACACCGTCAGGTGGCTCTGCAAGCGAAGCAGATCCGGCGCGATCTTCAGCATGTCCCCAAACTTTAGAAACGGCTTGGCGGAAAGCTCCACGAAGCCCTTTTGAAAGATCGCCTTCGCCGCCCGGATCATCTCGCGGTAGCCTTCCACGTCCCCAGGCGCGAGTGCCCGGATCTTTTCTTCCGTCGCACGCTCATCGGCGTTGTAATCAAAACTCGTGCCGTCGTGGAACTCGATCTTGTAAAAGGGGTCCACGGGCACAATGCGGACGTAGTCTTCCGTACGCCGCCCAGCGCCTTGAAAGAGCTCATCGATCAAAAACGGCGCCGTGATCACCGTCGGCCCGGCGTCGAAGGTGAAGCCGTCCTGCCGGTAAACATAAGCCCGCCCTCCCAACTGGTCTCGCGCCTCCAGCAGCAACACGCGGTAGCCCTTCGTCTGCAGCCGGACCGCGGCGCCCAGGCCGCCAAAGCCGCTGCCAATGACCACCACCCGGCGGCCCTTTCCGTCAGGCGGCCAAACGGGATTCGAGGTATCCGACCAGTTCGTGGATGGGTTCGGCTTGAGCGCCGTAGGGGGCAAGGGTTTCGCGGCAGCGGTCATAAAGTTCGTAAAGGGTTTGCGTATCGGCGATTTCCCCGTCCAGGTAATCGTCCGTCAGTTGAAAGGCTAAGCCAAAGTGGCGTCCAAAGCAGGCCAGGTCCGCGGGGATGCCTAGCGGCAGGCCCACGCACGCCGCCTCCACCGCTAGGTGAAAGAGCGGCACGGTCTTCAGATCGTTCATCGTCTCCCGCATCGTCTCGCGCATCTGGCAGCTCTCTTTGCCCGCCAATTCCAGATCCAGGGACTGTCCGCCCACCAGGCTGCTCACGTCCAGCGTGCGCAGCAACGCCAGTTGGAAACGGCGCAGGCGCGCAAATTCGCGCTCACTGGCGGGCACTTCCATTACGATCCGCGCCGCCAGTCCCACCAGGCTGAATGCGGCCAAGGTAGCCACGGCTTCTCCGTAGCGCACATGGGCGCACGGCCGGCCCCGGCGCATCAGTTCATTGTCCATCGAGGGCAAATCGTCCACAATCAGCGACGCCGAATGCAGGATCTCCACCGCCGCGGCGGCCCGCAGCGTATGTTCGTTTTCGCAGCGCAGCATCCTGGCCAGACGCAATGCCAGCATCGGCCGCACCCTCTGCGCGTCGCCCATCACGGCGTATTCCATCGCAGACGTTACCGGGGAGGGAGAATCGTTCCCCATACCCTCAAAGATTCGCTGTAAAAAGAGATCAATCTTCAATTTCTCGGTCACGAAATCGCACACCCGCGTGCTTTCTCCGGCGGAAACGGTCTGGAGTGCGGCTTTGGCCATGAATACTCTATCTGTCTGGATTCAGTTTCGCTAATTTTGATCGATTTCTTTTCCGAAAAGCCAGATTCCCTCCCAGATCGCCTGACAGAAAGCCTGAGAGAAAACCCCAACCAGCTCCACTACACCTATACGATGCCTTTATATCGCACCAAGAGCGCCGCCGTATTTGGCATCGAGGCTCACCCCATCGACGTCGAGGTCGATATGGCCCAAGGCGGCAGCGCCCGCGATTTCGTCACCGTCGGCATGCCCGACACCGCCATCCGCGAGAGCCGCGAACGCATCCGCAGCGCCTTGCTCAATAGCGGCTTTGGTTATCCCTCCAAGTCCGTCACCATCAATCTCGCCCCCGCGCACCTGCGCAAAGAAGGCCCCGGTTTCGACCTGCCCATGGCCATGGGCATTCTGGGCGCCATGGGCGTCGTGCGCGGCAGCGACGGCCACCTCCTGGTCGGCGAGCTCAGCCTCGATGGCGGCATCCGGCCCGTCCGCGGCGCCCTCTCGATGGCCGTCTGCGCCCGCAAATTGGGCCTCGAAAATGTCATCGTGCCCCGCGAAAACGCCGCCGAAGCCGCCGTCGTCGAAGGCGTGGCCATCTACGGCGTCTCGCACCTCGGCGAAGCCGTCGCCGTTCTGAATTCACCCGAGCGCGCCGTCCGCGCCGTCAAAGCCGAGCGCGAAGCCCCCGCCGCCGCCAGTCTCGACTTTGCCGATGTCCGCGGCCAGACCCTCGCCAAGCGCGCCTTTGAAGTGGCCGCCGCCGGCGCGCACAACCTGCTCATGATCGGCCCCCCAGGCTCCGGCAAGACCATGCTCGCCCGCCGCCTGCCCGGTATCCTGCCTCCCTTGACCTTCGCCGAAGCCATCGAAACCACCCAGGTCCACTCCGTCGCCGGCGTACTCCCCAAGGGCCAGGGGCTCCTCTCGGAGCGCCCCTTTCGCTCCCCCCACCACACCATCAGCGACGCCGGCTTGATCGGCGGCGGCAGCGGCACGCCCCGCCCCGGCGAGGTCAGTCTCGCCCACAACGGCGTGCTCTTCCTCGATGAACTGCCCGAGTTCGCCCGCAACGTCCTCGAGATCCTCCGCCAACCTCTGGAAGAAGGCTCCGTCTCGCTCGCCCGCACCAACATGAGCCTCTCCTTCCCCGCCAAAGTCACCCTCATCGCCGCCATGAACCCCTGCCCCTGCGGTTACTTCGGCGACTCGGCCAAAGAATGCCACTGTACCGGCGTCCAGATCCAACGCTATCTCGGCAAAGTCTCGGGGCCCCTGTTGGACCGCATCGACATCCACATCGAAGTGCCCGCCGTGGAGTACAAAGAAATGCGCGGCTCCGGCGACGGCGTCTCCAGCCTCCAAATGCGCGACCGCATCGCCGCCGCACGGGACCGCCAACTCGCGCGCGGCTTCCTTAACGCCCACGCCCCCTCGAATCTCTTGCGCAAAATGAGCGACCTCGACTCCGCCGGCGAACGCACCCTCGAAATGGCCGTCCGCAAATTAGCGCTCTCAGCCCGTGCCCATGACCGTCTCCTGCGCGTCGGCCGCACCATCGCGGACCTTGCCGGCTCCCCCAATGTCGCCGCTAAGCATCTCGCCGAAGCCGTCCAGTACCGCGGCCTCGACCGCGAGTATTGGCGCTAAGCGCGCCACCCAGATCCTTGAGGCATCTCTCGGAAAGCCGAAGTTATTCCCAAATTGACCGCTATTTTGTCTTCTATTTCTAAGAACGTTAGAAATGGATCTAACATGCTTTCGCCTTGTCTTTGCGTTCACTGGCCCCGTCTAACCCTGTATCGTATTGATTATAAATAATTTATTGAGTTTGCCAGGCGTCTTCTTAGCATCCACCCTCAACGCGGGAATTATCACTTTTGTAACTCATTTTTCACTCTCTGGCGCGCTCCCATTGTCATCCTGGAGGTAGTATGCTTCAACGTCTTTCTCTACTCACGCTCCTCGCTGGTCTCTCCCTCCATGCCCAGTCCGTGGCTGGTTTAGGCGGTATCTCTGGTACCGTTGTCGATCAAACGGGCGCCCGGATTCCCGATGCCCAAGTCACGGTCATGAATGCCGAGCGGGGCGTCAATCGCGCCCTGGTCAGCAATGGCTCCGGCATCTTCAATGCCGGTTCGCTCGTGCCGGGCGCCGGCTATGAGGTCAGCGTCAAAAAATCCGGCTTCCAGGAAAAGATCACCAAAGGAATCGTTCTCCAGGTCGGCCAACTCATCGATCTCTCCGTCACCTTGAGCGTGACGGCCTCGGCCACCGAAGTCAGCGTCACCGCCGACGCCCCCGTCGTCGATGCCCAAAAGACCGGCGTCTCTCAGGTCGTCGGCCAGGATCAAATCGATAACCTCCCCATCAACGGGCGCCGCGTCGATAGCTTCGTCCTGCTCTCTCCCGGCGTTACCAACGACGGCCAGTTCGGTTTGGTCACCTTTCGCGGCGTGCCCGGCGGCAACGCCTTCCTAACCGACGGCAACGACACCACCAATCAGTACTACAACGAAAACGCGGGCCGTACGCGTATCGCCGCGAATATCTCCCAGGACGCCGTCCAGGAATTCCAAGTCCTCACCGGCGGCACCGCCGAATTTGGCCGCGCCTCCGGCGGCGTTATTAACACCGTCACCAAGAGCGGCGGCAATGGCATTCACGGCACTGCCTATTGGTTCTATCGCGACCAGAACTTCAACGCCCGGGACCGTTACGCCTCCTTCACCCCCCAGGAAAAGCGCCAGCAGTTCGGCGGCTCCGTCGGCGGCCCCATCCAAAAAGACAAGCTCTTCTATTTCTTCAATACCGAAATCACCCGGCGCAACTACCCCATCGTCTCCAACCATACTTCGCAGCCCCTGTTTAACTCGAACGGAGATTTCGTTGCCGCCTGCACCGCCACCGCCGCCCAGTGCGCCGCCGCCCGCACCTTCCTGGACCGCTTTCGCCGCGAAGTGCCCCGTACCGCAGACCAGGAATTGCTTTTCGGCAAGATCGATTACCGCCTCAACGACAAGAACACAATATCGGCGTCGTTTAACTATCTGCGCTGGTTCTCCCCGGCCGGCATCCAGACCGGCGCCACACTCAATACGGGCGCAGCCCTTGGCAGTAACGGGCTCTCGACGGTGCAAACCCGCAACGGACGCCTAGCTTGGACCAACCTCCCCACCACCTCCATGGTTAACGAGTTTCGCTTCGGCTGGTTTAAGGACCGCCTCTATGATGCCCTCGATCCCGAATTGAATCCCCCCGGCGGCTTCACCGGCACCCTCACCATCAATGGCGTCTCCAATCTCGGCACCGCCAACTACATCCCCCGCGTCCAGCCCACCGAGGACCGCTTCCAATTCGCCGACAACCTCAGCTGGGTCACCGGCCGCCACATCTTCAAATTCGGCGTCGATATCGCGCAAACAAGGGACATTCAGGACCAGTTGCTCAATGGCCGCGGTGCTTGGACCTACCCCACCTTCACCGCCTTCGCCCAGGACTTCAGCGATAACCCCGGCGGCGCCAAGCGCTGGCAGAGCTTCACCCAAGCCTTTGGCGCGCCGCTGTCCACGGTGTGGATCCGCGATTACAACCTCTTCGCGCAGGATCAATGGCGCGCCAATGCCCGCCTTACCCTCAACTACGGCCTCCGCTGGGAATTCTCCACCTACACCCAGCCCACCCAGGCCGTTGCCGGCTTCCCGCTTAGCGGCCGCATCCCGGAGCCCAAGCGCAACTTCGCGCCCCGCGCCGGCCTCGCCTTCTCCATCATTCCCGATAAAACCGTCCTGCGCGCCAGTTGGGGTCTCTTCTATTCGCGCATCCCCGCAGCCATGGTCACCAACCTGAACATTTCCAACTTCCAGCAGCGCAGCGTCAATTTGCAGTCCAGCCGGCCCGCCGATGTTGCTGTCGGTCCCGTCTGGCCGAACCCCCTGGCCAATATCGGCAGCCTCGCGGGTGCGGGCGCGACCAGCATCTCCATGGCCAGCGAAAACTTCCGCACGCCGTACACCATGCAGGGTGACATTGGCATCGAACAGGCTTTGGGCGGCAAGAACACGCTCACGCTCAGCTGGGCCTTCAATCGCGGCCTGCGCCTTTTGAACATCAGCGACGCCAACATCGGCGCGCTGGGCCCGGATGTCACCTACCGCATCTTGAATAGCGCCGGCAGCCAGACCGGCACCTACACCACTCCCACCTACCGCCTGGCCAACCGGATCAACCCCGCCTGGCAGCGCATCAACATGATTAATTCCGTCGGCAATCTCTGGTACAACGCCCTGCTCGTCCAGTTCCGCAACAATTACGCCCGCTTCGGCCCCTTCGACTTGAGCGGCAGCATCAGCTACACCTGGGCCCACGCCATCGACGAAAACCTCGGCGGCGCCGGCGACAATCTCTTCTTCTCCGGCGGCCCCAATACCCTCATCAATGGCGACTTTCGCGGCGAGCGGGGCTCCTCCAGCCTCGACCAGCGCCATCGCCTCGTCGTTGGCGAACTGATCCAGATCAATCCCAACCGGAAGACCGATGCCTTCAGCCGCTACGTCGTCAATAACTGGCAGCTATCTGTTCTGGGCACCTTTGCTAGCGCCTTCGCCACCACCCCTACCATTACCGTTACCGGCACGCCCTTTGCCGGCTCCGCCTTCAACAACACCATCAATGGCGGCGGCGGCAGCAACCGCGTCCCCTTCCTGCCCCGCAATTTCCTCGACATCGACCAGACGCGCCGCATCGACGCCCGCATCTCGAAGATCCTCAAGTTCACCGAGCGCTACACCGCGACGTTTAATTTCGAGGCCTTCAACCTCTTCAACACCCCGTCGAATACCGCCCGTCGCAACCAGGCCTTCCAGGCCGTCAGCGGCGAGTTGCGCCCCATCGCCAACTACGCCGAAGGCTCGGCCAGCGCCGGTTTCCCCGACGGCACCAACGTTCGCCGCATGCAACTCTCGCTGCGCTTCGTCTTTTAGGCGATGGCCTCCTTGGCCTCTTCCACCTTTGGCTCCAAATCCCCGGTGGGCAGCTCCACCCCTTCCCACCGGGCCACCGCCGCCGTCGCCAGGCAGTTGCCCAGCAGGTTCACGCTCGTGCGGGCCATGTCCATAATCGTGTCCACGCCCAGCAGCAACGCAACTCCCTCGAGCGGCAGCCCAAAGCTTCCCAGCGTACCGCTCAACACCACCATCGACGCCCTCGGCACCGCCGCCACACCCTTTGAGGTCAGCATCAGCGTCAACATCATGATCAGTTGTTGTCCGAAGCTCATCTCCACCCCCGCCGCCTGCGCCACAAACACGCTGGCCAGGCTCAAATACAGCGTCGTGCCGTCCAGGTTGAAGCTATAGCCGGTTGGCAGGACGAAGCTCACGATATGCTTCGGCACCCCGAAGCGCTCCATGTTTTCCATGGCCTGCGGAAAAGCCGCTTCGCTCGAAGCCGTCGAGAACGCCAGAATGTATGGGTCCTTCACGGCTTGAATAAAACGCCGCAGCGGGATCTTGAAGAGCACCACCACCGCGCCCAGCACGAACACGACAAAGATAATCAGCGCCGCAAAAAGGGTCAGAATCAATTGCCCCAAGTTAAACAGGACGCCAATGCCCTTGCTGCCGATCGTGACGGCAATGGCCGCCCCCACGCCGAACGGCGCAAAGTACATGATGTACTTCGTGTATTCAAACATGATGTCCGAAAGGCTCTCGCAGAACTCCACCACCGGCTTCGCCTTCCGCCCGATCGTCGCGCAGGCCGTGCCAAAGATGAACGCGAAGATCACAATCTGCAGCACTTCGCCCTTGGCCATCGCATCGATGATCGACGTGGGGAACGTGTGTTCCAGCATGCCCATCAGCGTTACCTTGTTGCCGCCCGTTACGTCCCCCGCGCCCACGGGCAGGTTCACGCCCACGCCCGGCTTCACCAGGTTCACCGCCGCCAAGCCCAGAAAGAGGGCAATGGTGGTCACCACCTCAAAATACAGAATCGACTTCGCGCCGATGCGTCCCATCGTCTTCGCGCTGCCCGTGCCCGCGATGCCGTAAACCAGCGTCGCGAAAACCAGCGGCGCAATAATGCTCTTGATCAAGCGTAGAAACACGCTCGAGATCGGGCCCAGATTCTTAGCAAACTCCGGCGCAACCACGCCGAGGAGAATCCCGGCGGCCATCGCAATAAAGATCCAGGATGTGAGCGAGATTTTCTTCATCGTTCTCCCCATTTCAATTTTTCTCGTAATACGTCGAAGAACAGCATTTTCGGCGGACGAATCAGATACACGGCATGCTCGCTTTGCTGGCAATGCACAATGTCGCCGTGGTTCAGCGGCTCGCCCACCTGCCCGTCAATCGTCAACCACGCATCCCCGTCCAGCGCCCGGTTCAGCAGCCGGATGTGGCTATGCGCCGGCACGATCACCGGCCGGTGCGTCAACATATGCGGGCAAATCGGCGTAATGCTGACGGCTTCCACCGACGGAAAAATAATCGGCCCGCCCGCGCTCAACGAGTACGCCGTGGAACCCGTCGGGGAGCTTACGATCAGTCCATCCGCCTTGTAATTCGAAACGAAATGCGAGTCGACATGGACCGCCACATCAATAATGCGGGCGAGCGACGCCTTGGTAATGACGGCGTCGTTTAAAGCCTCATATGAGGATACACGCTGCCCCCCACGCTCAATGCCGCACGAGAGCATATGCCGCACGCCAATCCGTTGCTCCCCACGCAGCGCCCTCTCCAGTTCCGGGTACAACTCCTCCACCGTCAGCGCCGTCAGAAAACCCAGCCCCCCCAGGTTCACCGCCAGCAATGGAATCTTGCTGCCTCCAATGGAGCGCGCCGCGCTTAGCAGCGTCCCGTCGCCGCCCAGCACAATCACCAGTTGCGTATCCACCGGCACGCGCTCCCGCGGCACATACTCGCGCAGGTTCGCATAGTGCGCCGTCTCTTCGTCGATCCGGCTCGCAATCCCCCTTTGCGCCAGCCAATCGATCAGCCCCGGCACAATCGATTGCGCCCGCTCAACATTCGGCTTCGAGATAATTCCCACCCTCTCGATGGGCTGTTCGAATTGGAGCGTATTATCGCCGGGCATGCATTAAAAACTCGCGATTCCCTTTTCCTCCGAGTATCGGGCTCGGCACCGAGCGCGTTTGGTAGCCAAGCGCGCGTAACGCAGATTCTACCTTGTCGCAAGCCATCCGGTGCAATCCTTCCTCCCGCACGATGCCCCCCTTGCCCACTTCACCCCGTCCCACCTCAAACTGCGGCTTCACTAAGATCACCATCTCGCCGCCTTCCTCAAGCACCGCGGGGAATCGCTCCAGCAACAGCGTCACGCTGATGAAGCTCACATCGCACACCAGCAGCCGCGCCGCCTCGCCGATCATCCCCGGCTCCAGATACCGCGCGTTCGTATGCTCATGCAGCACCACCCGCGGGTCCTGCCGCAGCCGGTACAACATCTGCGACGGCCCCACGTCCACCGCGTGCACCTTCGCCGCCCCATGCTGCAGCAGGCAATCCGTAAAGCCGCCCGTCGAGGCGCCGATATCGATACACGTCCAGCCCGTGGGATCGATGCCAAATTCGCCCAGCGCACGCTCCAGCTTCAGTCCCCCGCGGCTCGCATACTTCAATTGCTCCAGTAGCTCCACCTCGGCGTCCTCGGCCACCGGCGCCCCCGCCTTCTCCACCTTTTGCTGCTCCACCAGTACCTTCCCGGCTAGAATCAAGGCCCGGCCCCGCTCCCGCGATTCCACCAGTCCCCGGTCCACCAGCAGCTGGTCCAGCCGCACCTTCATGTTTAGGACTTCCGGTCGATGATCAAATCGGCAATCTCCCGCAAGCGCTGCCCCCGGTCGCCGAAAATCCCCAGCGCCGCATGCGCCCTCTGTCTCTCTTCTTCTGCCATGCGCCGCGATTCGGCCAATCCATATACCGCCGGGAAGGTTATCTTCTGCTGGTGCAGATCCTTGCCCGCCGTCTTGCCCAACACCTCGCTCGGCGCTTCCACATCCAGCACGTCGTCCACGATTTGAAAGGCCAGCCCCGCATGCTCCCCGTAACAGGACAAGGCCTCCAGTTGCATCGCGTCCGCCCCGGCGTAGATTGCGCCCATCCGCACGCTCGCCTTTAGCAGCGCCCCCGTCTTGGCGCGGTGAATCCGTTCCAGCAGCGCCGCCGTCGGCGCATGCCCCTCGCCTTCAATGTCGTGCACCTGCCCGCCGATCATGCCGCGCACCGTGCCCGCCGCGCTGGCCAGCTCCCGCACCATTTGGCTCCGCACCTCTGCCGTCGCCTGGGGCAGCGAGGCCAACACCTGAAAGGCCAACGTCAACAACGCATCCCCCGCCAGTATCGCCATCGCCTCGCCAAATACCTTGTGGTTCGTCGGCTGCCCCCGCCGCAGGTCGTCGTTGTCCAGCGCCGGTAAATCGTCGTGGATCAACGAATACGTGTGAATCATCTCTAGTGTCGCCGCCGCCGCCGCAATGCCCGGCTTGTGCACTTCAATTACGTCCGCGGACGCCATCGCCAGAATCGGCCGGATCCGCTTGCCCCCCGCAAATAAGCTGTAGCGCATCGCCCGGTGTATCGTCTCCGGCTCCACCGTCTGCGCCGGCACCCATTCCTCCAGCGCACGGTCCACCTCGGCAATCCGCGAGGCCAGGTAATCTTTCAGGTTCATGGCGCGCCTGCCTTACTCAGCCTGCCGGCTGCGCTTGGACAACATTTCCACTTTCGTTTCCACTTCCGTAATCCGCTTCTTAATCGTCTGGCTTAGCGCCACGCCCCGCTCGTAGAGTTCCAAGGATTTCTCCAGTTCTTCCTTGTTCTCTTCCAGCTGCGCCACGATCTTTTGCAGTTCGTCGATCTCGGCTTCAATTGTCTTGGCGGGCGATTCCGCCTGCGCCTCGTTAGTGTCCATGCCGGTCCCCTAGGGCCTTCATGTTCCCCTCGCCGTCCAGCGGAAACTCGTACGGGCCCTCCACAATCTCCAGATTCGCGTTCGCCTCGATCTCCGGCCGCAAATTCTCGCTCAGCTCCACCAGCGTCAGGCTCAACGTGTTCTTAATCCGTCCGATCGTCACCAGGCTCAGGTCGTGCTTGCCCACCGTCGGCAGGAATCGCTCCACACATTCGCGGTCCGTCCGAAAATGCACCGGCGTGCGGATCGCCGCCGGGCTCGAGGCCGTCAACGAATTGATCTGTGTCGGCGCCCAGTCGATCTTGTCCAGAATCCTCGCGTTAATCACGTCCGCCATCCCCATGCCCACCGCGCTGCCGTAAGTCTTTGGCGATAAATCGCGCACAAACACACGGTGAAACTTTGGCGTCCCCGGCCACGGGTTGTACTCCCCGTTCACCCCGCGATTGGCCACCTTCGTGTCCATGCCCGCGCCCGAAATCTCCTTACCAATCTCGTCCAAAATCAGGATGTCCAGCTCCTTCACCGGCACATGCCCCTGCCAGGACTTGGCCAGCGCCAGCAGCTCCTCTTCCCGCTGCTCCATCGTCTCCACCGGCACCGCCGTCAATTGCGCCGTCGTGTGGTTGGCGTCTTCCAAAATCGCCAAGCCCCCCAAAATCTTGCCGCTCTTCAGCACCTGCCGCCCCACCGAGCGAATCATCGCTTCCAAGCCCATCCGATAAGCGAACGTGTGATAGTACTGCGCCCCCGCAAACTTCCCCAACCCAATGGCCATCATCTTGTACAGGCCCGATTCGATCTTGCCCGCGAAATCCGTGTGCCACTTCACCCGCCCAATCAGCATCACGCCGTCAGACTCGTAGGCCGCCTGATCCAGATACGCCGTAATCCCCTCCGGCGTCTGCCCCAGGCTCACCACCTCTAGCTGGCTCACCACCGGACACCCCATCGTCGCCTCGTTGATGTCGTACTTGCCCAGCACCATCGTTTGCCCCTCGGGCGTTGCCGCCCCATGGCTCCCCATGGCCGGAAACAGAAACGGCTGCATCCCCGCCGCCTTCCAGTAATCCACCGCCGCCTTCACGATCGTCGCGATATTGGCAATCCCGCGGCTCCCCACGCCGATGGCGACGCGGGATCCCGGCTTTAATTTCGTGTGGAACTGCGCACGCTGCAATTCAGCGGCTACCGTGGCCGGAATATCTTGTACAGCGCGCTTGGGAAAGTTCTGGCGGACGCTCAGCATCCGGGGCAATGACATAGGTGTGATTTTATCGCGTCCGCCTTCCGGTTAGCATTAAGACATGGCTCTCGCCGTCCGCCCTGCGCAAATCCCCCGCATGAGCCTGGCGGACTTCCTGCTCCTCGAAAAGCACGCCGTTGGCCGCAGCGAGTTTCACGCCGGCCACGTTTACGCCATGGCCGGCGGCACCATCGAGCATGCCATGGCCATGGGTGCCTGGACCCGCGAATTAGGTAACCTGGCCAAAGGAAGCAACTGCCTACTCTTGGGCGCCGATATGGGCATCTGGATTCCGTCTGAGCAGAGTTTCGTTTATCCCGATGTGTCCTTGGTCTGTGGGAAGCCGCGCTTTCACGACCGCGACCGTCGCCTGCTCCTCAACCCCAAGCTCATCGTCGACGTCCTTAGCCCCTCCACCCGCGATTACGATCTCTCCACCAAATTCAACCTCTACAAACAAACCCCCGACTTCGAGGAATACATCGCCGCGGACCCCCGCGCCGTCGAAGTCTTCTACCGCAGCCGCGACACGCGCGGCCGCTGGCACACCAAAAAGTTCACCGACCCCCAAGCCCGTATCCCTCTCAAATCCCTCGGCCAGGAACTCGCCCTGGCCGACATCTACGGCCCCGCCTAGGGAAAGCCTAGGCGCCCTTCACCTCAAATACCGCCTCCACCTCCACCGCCGCCCCCGTCGGCAGGCTTACAAACCCCAACGCCGACCGCGCATGATATCCGTCCCCCGTCTTGCCAAACACTTCGTGCAGCAAATCCGACGCGCCATTGATCACCAGGTGCTGTTCTATAAAGTCCGGCGTTGAATTCACACAGCCCAGCACCTTGATCACCCGCAGTCCATCCAGCGTGCCATGCGCATTCCAAACACTATTGAGAATTTTGGCTGCGCAATCCCGGGCGGCTTCATAGCCCTGTTCGGTCGTCAACTCCGCCCCCAGCTTACCCTTCAGCGTGCTCACATGCCCGGAGCTCACCATCTGCGCTCCCGCCCGGATGCAGAGGTTCAAATACCCCGGTGTTTGCTTCTCAAAAACGATTCCCAGGCTCTCGGCCTTTTCTTGCGGCGTCATACCGCCGATTGTCTCAAGAACTCGATCCTCTCAAGCTCTTGAGAATCGTGGCGTCGGCCAGCGCGCCTTCACCGCCTCCGTCGCCAGCCCCTCATCGTAAAGCTTGTACAAATCTTCAAAGATACGCGGCCACGCCACCGAACAAGCATGCGCCCGCGCCGCCTCGCCCAGACATTCCCGCGTCACCCGGCATCGCATTAGCTCCAGCACTCCCTCTGTTAGGTCCTCGCATAAAAAACCCGTCTCGCCATGCACCACCGCCGCGCGCTGCCCCGTCTCCGGCGGCAACACTACCGGCACCCCCGACGCCATCGCCTCTAGGATCACCAGCCCAAACGTATCCGTCCGCGACGGGAATACAAATGCGTCCATGTCCGCGAACGCCGCCGCCAAGTCGTCACCCCGCAGCACCCCCGTCAATGTTGCGTGCCGCAAATTCCTTTCGAGCCACGGTCGCTCATATCCTTCTCCCACCAGCACCAGCCGGAACTTCGGCGCTCCCGCCTCCTCCAGCTTCCTTTCGAGTTCCGCGAAAAACCGCACGTTCTTCTCCGGCGTCAATCGCCCCACATAGCCAATCACGAAGTCCTCGTCCGTCCTTTTCCTTCGCCGCGGGTGAAAGCGCCCAGGGTCCACGCCGTGCCCCATCAGGTAACAGGGCCGCCCCGTCTCCTGCGCGAGAACGTTCCGCATATCTTCGTTCGGCGACGACAAAAAATGCGCCACCCGGTAAAATCGCGTCGTCGTCCACAGCGTCCCCCGGCCCGCCTGCTCCGCCACGGCATTCCGCAGGCACCCCGGCAAGAACGGAAGGGACGCCTGCAATCGCCGAATCACATACTCGTGCACGTTCGTATGCCACGACGCCGTCGCCGGCACCCCCACCAGGTTCGACATCCACAACCCCATAATGCTGATGTCCCCTGGCCCCGTGAACTGCACCAGGTGCGGCTGGAAATCCATTACCTGCCGCAGCACCGGATTCCGGTGCCGGTAGATCAGGGGGTCGCAAGATAGTTCCGCATCCAACGGAAAGGTCGCCGGCCCGCGGCGCAATTCCATTTCCGTCAGAGTGCCTTCCCTCCGGACTTGCGTCTTCTCTCCCCCATAAACCGCCAGAAAGGGCCGCCCAGACTCCTGCGCATACCGGGCGAATGCCCGGGAAAAGGTCCCGACTCCGTTTGTCTCCGGATAAGAATCCGTGAACAGAGCAACACGCAGGCTATCTGGCAGTGGCTTGGCTCAATTCGTTTGGCGAAAGCCTATCACGGTCTAGAGCGCCGCGTCCAGCCAGCCGTAAGCCCGTTGCCGCATCTCGACCGGAAAATCGTGCCCGCATTCCGGATGCTGCACTTCGATCCTTCCATGCCCGCTCTCCCGCACCGCCTCGTCCACGCCCCGCGCCGCGAAGTTCTCATCCTTCTCCGGTGCACTCACAAAAATCGGCCGCGGCGCCATCGCCCCCAGCACCTCGGCAAACTCAAATGGCATCCGCTTCGGATCCCGCCCATAGCGCTCGGCAATCCTCGGCATATAGCCCCGGTGGCTCCACCCCGTCAGGTCTCCTCCCTTGTATCTCGCGAAGCTCGTAAATCCACAACTCGTCACCACCGCCTTCACCCTCTCGTCGAAGGCCGCCAAAAACAGCGCGTTGTGCCCGCCCAGCGAATGCCCCACCGCCGCAATCTTCCCCCCGTCCACCCCCGGCAGCTCCGCTAACAGGCTCACGCCCGCCCGGTGATTCACAATGCCCTTCATCGTCGCGCTCGCATAGCCCTTGGCATACGGGTCGCAAACATACTCCCCAAAGTTCGGATAGTCCGGACACAACACCACATATCCGCGCAGCGCCAACTCCCGGCCATATTGCAGATTCGCCTTCCCTCCCAGGCCCGCCGGCTCGTCCTTGCCGATCTTCGTCGTCTGGTGCAAACACAACGCCGCCCGCCTTCTCCCCCCGCCTCCCTCGGGCAACAATAGCCACGCGGGCACCTCATCCCCCTCCTCCGGCACAAAGCGCAAATGCCTGCGCAGCACCCCGCCATCCTTCGTTTCGCGATCCACCTCGAACGCAATGCGCCCCGCGCGCCTTTCGGGCAAGGGCCCCATTACCGCTTCCATCCGCGCCCGCACGCTTTGCATATCCTAGTAGTTTGGATCTGTTTTTCTCCCAGCGCATCCCCAATTTTCATCGCGTCGTCTTGGTCGAAAGCGGTCCCCGCCGCCTCTTCGATGGCTTCGTCGGCGACCTCTACCAGATCCACGGCGAACACATCCGCATCGATCTCGTCACCTGCTTTTCCGGCCTTCCCGATGGCTTCCGCCCCGAAAACGGCCGCGTGCTCCGCGTCCAGGACTACCCCGGCTGGGACGGCGCCCAACGCCTCGCCCGCGAGTGCCGCTCCTGGGGCCCCGAAGTAGTCGGCATTATCTGCGCCGGCGTCCCGGTCATGTCCAAATGGAAATGGCTCCTAGCCGCCGCCCTACGCTCCAAGGTCTTCATCCTCAACGAAAACGGCGACTACTTCTGGCTCGACTATTCCAACTGGAAGACCATCTGGCACTTCTTCGCCTTCCGTGCCGGCATGACCGGCGCCAATAGCGTTCTCCTGCCCGTGCGCCTGCTACTGTATCCCTTGGGCATCGCCGCCCTGGCCGCCTACGCCGCCTGGATGCATGGCCGCCGTTGGCTCCGTTTGAACTTTGGAGGTTCCCGATGAAAGCGATTATCGTATCCGCCCCCGGCGGTCCCGAGCAGTTGGTCTACGGCGACAAAGACACTCCCCAACCCGGCAAAGGCCAGGCCCTCGTCAAGCTCGCCTCGAGCGGCGTCAACTTCATCGACGTCTACCACCGCACCGGACTCTACCCCCAGCCCCTCCCCTTTACTCCCGGCATGGAAGGCGCTGGTGAAATCGTCTCCGTCGGCGAAGGCTTCACCGATCTCGCCCCGGGCCAGCGCGTCGCCTACGCCATGGCCATCGGCTCCTATGCCGAATACGCCGTCGTCCCCGCCTGGCAACTAGTCCCGCTTCCGGAAGCGCTCGATTATTCTCAGGCCGCCGCCATCATGCTCCAGGGCATGACCGCCCACTACCTCGCCCATTCCACCTTCGCTCTCGAGCCCGGCCAAACCTGCGTCGTCCACGCGGCCGCCGGCGGCGTCGGTCTCCTGCTCACCCAAATCGCCAAGCGCCGCGGCGCCACCGTCATTGCCACCACCAGCGCCCTGCCCGGTACGGAAAAATATGACCTCGCCAAAGCCGCCGGCGCCGATTTCGTCTGCGGCTATGACGACTTTGCCGCCCGCGCCAAAGAAATCACCGACGGCCTCGGCGCCCATGTTGTCTACGACAGCGTCGGCGCCTCCACCTTCGAGGCCAGCCTCAACGCCCTGCGCCCCCGCGGCCTTATGGTCACCTACGGCAATGCCAGCGGACCCGTTCCCGATTTCAGCCCCCTCAAGTTGAGCTCAAAAGGCAGTCTTTTTATCACTCGCCCCACCCTGGCCCACTACGCCTCCACCCGCAACGAAATCCTCTCCCGCACCGGCGATCTTTTCGCGTGGCTTCTCGATGGCTCGCTCCATTTGCGTATCGATAAAACATTTCCCCTCGCCGATGCCGCCGCTGCGCACCGCGCTCTTGAGAGCCGCTCCACCAGCGGCAAGTTGCTCCTCTCCACCGTCGGGAATTAATCCGAACGACACTTCCGCTTGCTATCCCTGATGGATATGCAGAAGTCTGTCCTTTCGCTTTTGGGTCTTGGCTTATGGGCTCTTCCCGCTCTCGCGCAGTTCGATACCGGCTCCGTTCTGGGCACCATCCTCGACGCTTCCCAGTCGCCCGTTCCCGCCGCCAATGTCGTCCTCGAAGAAGTCCGCCGCGGCGTCAGTGTCACCGTCCGCTCTAGTGACGCGGGCATCTTCGAATTCGTCAGCGTGCCCATCGGCCGCTATAAAGTCCGCGCCGAACACACCGGCTTCCGCACCCAATTCAGCCAGGAGTTTGAACTCACCATCGGCGCGCGCCAGCGCGTCAACTTCCAGCTCGAGCTCGAAAGCGTACAGTCCACCGTCCAGGTCTCCGCCGAAGTGGCGCTCCTGCAAACCGATAGCTCCGACCGCGGCCAAACCATCGCCGCGCCCCAGATTCGCGAACTCCCCTTGAACGGCCGCGCCTACTCCGAGTTGATCTACTTGAGCGCCGGCATCGTCCGCACCCCCAGCTCGGGCGTCGGCTCCGCCCAGCGCGAAGCCTCCTTCAGCGTCAACGGCCTCCGCAGCACCGCTAACAACTTCCTCCTCGACGGCCTCGATAACAACTACTTCGGCACCTCCAACCAGGGCTTCTCCAATCAAGTCGTCCAACCCCCGCCCGACGCCGTCGCCGAGTTCCGCGTCATCACCAACAACATGAGCGCCGAATATGGCCGCGCCGGCGGTGCCACCGTCAACGCCAGCCTCCGCAGCGGCACCAACCAGTTCCACGGCGCCGTCTGGGAATTTTTCCGCAACACCGAGCTCAACGCCATCGGCTTCTTCCGCTCCTCCATCGGCCGCCCCATCCAAAATCAAAATCAATTTGGCGGCGCCTTCGGCGGGCCCATCGTCAAAAACCGTACCTTCTTCTTCCTCGACTACGAAGGCTATCGCGAGGTTAATTCTTCCGTCGCCTTCGCCACTCTGCCCAATGCCACCCAGCGTTCGGGCATCCTCGGCGTGCCCATCCGCAATCCTTTTACCAACGAAGTCTATGCCAACGGCGTCATTCCTTCCTCGGCCGTCATCCGCTACGCGCGCGGCGTCCTCGATTCCCTCGGCCCCAATACCAGCCCCGCCGCCGCCAACAACTACCAAACCTTGCGCCGCATCACCGATTCCCGCGACAAGGGCGACTTGAAAGTCGATCAATACTTCTCCGACAAGCTCCGCGCTTTCTTCCGCTACTCCCAGAGCCGCTTCGACGTCTTCGACCCCGGCACCCTCGACGGTCTCGCCGGTGGCAACGGCAACGGCTTCCAACGCGTCCCTCTCACCTCCTTTGCCGGCGGCCTCACTTGGACCATCGATCAAAACTCTATCCTCGAAGCCCGCCTCGGCTACTCCAAATCCGAAGCCGGCAAGGATCCCCCTCTCGTCGGCGGCCCCAGCGTGCTCGACCTCTTCGGCATCCCCGGCCTCCCCACCGATCCCGCCCTCACCGGCGGCATCACCGCGGAAACCCTCATCAGCTTCACCTCCTTCGGCCGCCAAGCCACCAACCCCCAATACCAGCACCCCCAGCTCTGGAATCCGAAAATCAACTACACCCGCGTCCTTGGCCGCCACACTCTCAAGACCGGCATTGAATACCAATGGCTCGGCGTCGAAGCTCTCGACGTCAGCCCCATCATCGGCCGCAATACCTACACCGGTCTCTTCTCCGTCCCCCCCGGCGTCACCCCCACCGCCGCCACCCAGGGCCTCTATAGCTTGGCCGACTTCTTCTTCGGCGCCCGCAACACCTTCCAACTCGTCAACCCCGGCATCGTCCACCACCGCCAACAGTCGCTCTTCTTCTATGTGCAGGACGACTTCAAACTCCGCTCCAACCTCACCTTGAACCTGGGTCTGCGCTACGAGCTCGTCACCCCCTTCTACGAGCGCGACAACAAGCTCTCCAGTTGGGACCCCGCCACCAATACCATCATCCAGGCTAAGGAAGGCTCCATCTTCGAGCGCAGCCGCGTCAACCTCGACACCAACAACCTCGCCCCCCGCATCGGCCTCGCCTGGACCTTCGCCCCCAAGACCGTCCTGCGCGGCGGCTATGGCTCCGGCTTCAATAGCTTCAACCGCACCGGCACCAGCTACCTCGCCTACAACGCCCCCAATTTCGTGCTCGCCAGCCGCAACCAGGTCCCCGGCCAGCCCGGCTATCTCAACACCCAGCAGGGCTTCCCCTCGGACTTCGCCGCGCCTTCCAACTTCAATCCCCGCCAGAGCACCGTGCAGTACGTGGATCCCAATCTCCCCTGGGGCACCGTCCATAGTTGGTTCGCCTCCATCCAGCGCGAGTTGCCCCTCGGCATCCTCGTCGACGTTGCCTACGTCGGCAACGACGCCGGCAACCTCGCCACCATCAACGACATCAACCAGGCCCGTCCCAACGGCCCCACCGAGAATCTCACCGTCGAACAACGCCGCCCCAACCAGGCCTATAGCTCCATCTCCGGCACCGTCGCCAATGGCTTCTCCACTTACCACGGCCTTCAAGTCCGCGTCGAAAAGCGCAGCGAGAAGGGCCTCTACTTCCTCAACAGCTTTACCTGGAGCCGCGCTCTCGATAACTCGAGCCAAGCCTTCGATAGCTCCAACAACAACGGCACCAGCTTCCAGGACAACAACAATCCCGCCGCCGACAAGGGCCTCTCCAACTACCACCGCAAGTTCAATAACATCACCAGCCTCGTCTATGAGCTCCCCATCGGCCGCGGCCGCCGCTTCCTCTCCCAGGCGCCCAAGGTCGTCGACCTCGCCCTCGGCGGTTGGCAGATCAATTCCATCGTCAACCTCCGCTCGGGCGAACCCTTCAATATGACTTACACCGCCGCCGCCCGCGGCCAGGTCGCGCCCTTCCTCACCCTGCTCGGCTTCAACATCTTCCGTCCCAATATCAGCGGGGACCCCTTAGCGCCGGAGGCCCAGCGCAGCCCCTCCAACTACCTCAACCGCGCCAACGTCTCGATTCCTACCTTCGATCAACCCTTCGGCAACGCCGGTCGCAACATCGTCACCGGCTACAACTTCTATCAATTCGACGTCGGCGTCTCCAAGACCTTCTCCTTCACCGAGAGCCTGCGCCTCCAGTTCCGCGCCGAAGCCTTCAACGCCTTCAATCGCTCGAACTTCCGGGCCCCCAACGCCAACATCTCGGCCACCACCTTCGGTACCATCACTTCGACCTATGATCCCCGCCAGCTCCAACTCGCTCTCAAGCTTCAGTTTTAGCCGCCTCCTGGCCGGCCTGCTCTTCTGCACCGCCGCCCTCGCCGCCCAGACGCCCGTCGTCTTCGTTCACGGCAACGGCGACGATGCCACAAAATGGCTGCCCGTCATTTGGCTCTTTGAATCGAACGGCTACCCGGCAGACCGCCTCTTTGCCATCCGCTTCACCGACCCCTCGGCCCGCCGCGAGAACTCGAAGCCCGAAGCTTTCCGTTCCTCCACCACCGACGCCGCTAGCGAACTCAGCGCCTTCGTCACGCGCGTTCTGCTCGAAACCAAAGCCTCCAAAGTCGCCCTCGTCGGCAGCAGCCGCGGCGGCATGACCATTCGCAACTACTTGAAGAACGCCGGCGGCGCCTCCGTCGTCTCCCACGCCATCCTCTGCGGCACGCCGAATCATGGCGTCCTCGCCTCCGACGACTACCTCGATATGGAGTTCAACGGCAAGGGTTCCTACCTGCGTCAGTTAAACGAAGGCTCGGAAGTCGTCCCGGGCGTCCGCTTCCTCACCATCCGCAGCGACAAGGCGGACAAGTATGCGCAGCCCAATGTCGGCTATGACGCCCCCGCTCTCCAAGGCGCCGAGAATGTCGTCCTGCCCGGCCTCGATCATCGCGAAGTGGCCTTCCACCCGCTGGCCTTCGCCGAAACCTATCGCTTCCTCACCGGCCAAGCGCCCAAGACCGTCAAGCCCGCCCCGGAAGCCGCGCCCTCCTTCAGTGGCCTTGTCACCGGTTTCGCGGGCGGCGCTGCCACCAACCGCCCCTTAGCTCAGGTCCGCTTCCGCATCTTTGCCTTGAAGCCCGCCTCGGCCGAGCGCGCCGGCGACCCGCTGCTCGATCGGGTCACCGACGTGAATGGCGTCTGGGGACCCGCTCAGCTAAGCCCCGAACGCAGCTATGAATTTGTCCTCGAAAAGGAAGGCCACTCCGTTAGTTACTTCATGAGTGGTCTCCTGCGCTCCACCTCGCTGCTGAACTTCCGCTTCTGGCCCGCTGGAGCCATGGAACTCTTGGGCGGCGCCAAAATCGAAGGCCCCCGCCTCTTGATCCACCGCCCCCAGGGCTATTTCTCCAAAGGCCGCGACGCCCTCTTGGTCGACGGCGCACCTGTCGAACAACTCCTGCCCGGCATCCCCACCCGCGACGCCGTGATCATCCCGGTCCTGCCGGAAAAGCGCTCCGGCGTCCGCGTCACGCTCCGGGACGAAGTCATCCATGCCCGCCCCAGCGAGTCCGCCTCCGCCGTGCATATCGCCGAACTGCTCTGGGACTAACGCCCGAGCATCGCGTCCCCGCATCTGAAAAAACGATAGCGAGATCCCACCGCCCGCCGCTCAGCGGCCCTGGTGTTGGACTTCAGGTTCGAAGCCAATCTGGGCTTGTAGACTTCAATCTTCACCCGCCGAGCTTCCGGCTCGCGCGTGGGTTGGACGTTTCTGTGCACCTCTCGACGCTGCGCGACATGTCGGGTCCTATCGCGCGGCCTGAGCGCTGGTGCTTTCAACCAGGAGCGTCATCAAACGCCTTGAGTGCTCCCGAAAACCGAGACGGTGGTACAAACGCGTTGCCTGCTCGTTCGCGAGGTCGGCCTCCAGCAGAAGTGCGGTCATTCCGCGCCGCGCACATTCGGATTCCAGGTAGCGCACCGCCGCCGTTCCTATGCCGCTTCCACGGTGGGGCGCGTCCACGAAGAGTTCGTCGATAAACCCGTGCCACCCGCCGAACTCCAAGCTGAAGCCTATAGTAAGCACCACGTAGCCGATGGTGGCCTCCCCGATCTCCAACAACCAAATAGCGCCTGCTCGGGGCTCGCGCATCAATTGCTCTGCCGCTTGCCGCGACCGTTCTGCGTGAAACGGTACGCCATCGCTGGCATACAACTGGCACATCATCGCGAGCAGCACATCCAGGTCATCGGGCCGGCTCTTGCGAAAATGGAGCGTCCCCGAACTGCCGCGGCTCTTTTCGATTGCAGTTTGATCCATAATCTAACGTTAGCTTGAAGCGCCAAAACCTGGTTGTACGTTGGCGTACATCGCGTGCAGCTTCTTGTAGAATCACAGATGCGACAATGCGCAACACCCGCAAGTTGACTTTCCAGGTGCATGAACAGTGCGAAGCCCTACGCCGTGGGATTGCGGGCGTCATGCTGGGTGACGAAACACGGGCCAAACTTCGCGGCTTCCGGACCGGCGGGCTGGTTTGGAATTCGGCTTCAAAGCCGGACCGCTTGTTTCAACTGCGGTCTGGCCGTGTCAACATCGTCACCTCCGACAGCCGTGGAAATGAAGTCCTCATCCGCGTCATCAAGCCAGGCGAAATCTTCGGTGAAATCTGTCTTTGCGGCCACGCCGATGCGCCTCACGGTAGCTCAGCCATTGCCATTAGCCCTTCGGAGATTTTGGAAGCCGGATACGAGCACTTTCGGAGACAGATGCTCTCTGACTCGGAGATGATGACCTCAGTCCTGCGCTTATTCTGTGTCCGGCTCGCCGAGGCCGATCAAAGGGTACAGATTCTGGCCGAGCACGATGCACGGCAAAGGCTACGAAAATTGTTGGCCTATGTTGCAGCTATCCGCGGAACCGCTTCCAAAAATGGCGGCGCCCAAGTGAGCGTCACAATCACGCACGCAGAACTTGCCTCCTTCGCCGCACTCAGCCGGCCACATCTCAGCTTTCTCATGACGGAGTTTCGCGACCAGGGCTTGGTGTCCTATGAACGCGGATCCGCCCTGCGGATCGACTTGGCCAGGCTTAGCGAACCCAATTAGACTTTAGATCCCGTAGGGGTCGGCAGGGACGATATTGTTCATTCGCGAATAGATGGTAAGCGCCCCACGATGGTGCGCCGTGTGATCCACGATTTCCCTGATGATACCGATACGGGGCAGCCCTCCCAGCACCGGCCCCAAAGGCAGCAGCGCGGTCAATTCGATGTCGCTCTTGGAGGCGAGCAGCTTGATCGCGTCATCCGTGGATTGCTCGAACCAAGCGCGCGCTGCTCTTAGGGACTTAACGGACAGGACAAGCTTAATTTGCTCCTCGAAATTCATATCGAAGCCTTCAGGGCGAAATGCGCCTTCCACGAACCAATCGATGACGCGCGCGGCATGCGCTACGTGCTGCGCAGACGTCATCATGCCATCAGCCGGTGAGAAGCCAGACATGGATTCCGTCAAATTGCTGGTGGAACGATTGAATCGCTCGCGGGCGGCATTCAAGTCTTCGACGGCTTGCTGGGCCAATGACATGGGGGCGGGGATCGAGTTCATCATGACGCTAGTTTAAGCTCGGACGCCGGATGGACAATGTACGTGGACGTACATGGCCCTATGGATTCTGCCGCGACCTTGCCGGACAAATCCTGTCCACCGATTCCAAACGGCGTCGCCCGATCGTCGGCGACTCGGAAGTTGGCAATGTTCATTCGCTTCGAAATTAGACCTGGCCCAAAGGTGGGCCTCAAGCTATTCGGTACGCGCTTGGAGCGACGCAAATTGTCGTTGCCTAAGGCAGCGCATGGGTTCAAGCGTATTCGCTTCTCGGCGGCAAAGATCAGTCCACCACCCCCGCCTCCACCGCGACTCAGCACCCGCATGGCCTCGCCGTAGCGGGCGGCCGCGCTGCCGCCATTGGCGGATGCCCAGCCAGGCGTCCTTCGCCTTCCTCCTTGCCTACAGCACCAGCATGGCATCGCCGTAGCTGAAGAAGCGATAGCGGGCTTCCACCGCATGCCGGTAGGCGGCCATGGTCAGCTCGTGTCCCGCCAAAGAAGCCACCAGCATTAGCAGGCTTGATTCGGGCAAGTGGAAGTTTGTAAGCAGGGCGTCCGTCGCTTTCCAAGGGAAGCCCTCCCGAATGAAGATCTGCGTGTCTCTCTGTTGCGCCTGGAGCGGCCATCCTTGTTGCGCCGCTGTCTCGAGCGTGCGCACGCTCGTGGTCCCCACGCAGACGCGCCTCCGGGCCCGATTTAGCCGCTGCGCCGCGTCCTCGCCGACTTCAAAGTACTCACTATGCAGTTTGCCGGCCTTAAGGTTCGCCTCTGTCAGCGGCAAAAAAGTCCCAAGGCCCACATGCAGAGTCACCTCCGCCCGATCGGCCCCGGCCTCAAGACACCGCGCCAGGATCCGAGGCGTGAAATGCAACCCGGCGGTTGGCGCGGCGCTGGAGCCCGCGTGTTTGGCGAAGACGGTCTGGTAGCGCTCTCGGTCCTCCTCCTCATCCGGCCGGTTTAGATACGGCGGCAGCGGCACATGGCCAACGCGGAATAGCTCTTCCTGGACATCGCCCTCGCAAAGCAGTTCTACGTCGCGCTCGCCCGCCTCCCCGGTGCCGACGATGCGCGCCCGCAAGCGCTCGCTCACGTCGACCGTGGCTCCGACGGGTAGCTTCCGGGCCGGCCTCACCAGCGCTTGCCACACCCGCGCCATACCGTCCTTCCGGCGCACCAATAGGATCTCCACCCGGCCCGTATGTCCTTGGCGGTGCCCCAAGAGGCGCGCGGGAATGACCCTTGTGTTGTTCAGCACGAGGCAATCGCCCGGGCCCAGCAGCGCGGGAAAGTCCTCGAAGCGCGCGTCCTTCCAGGTGCCGCTGGCGCGGTCCACAATCAGCAGGCGCGACCCGGCGCGGTCTTCGAGCGGTCGCTTGGCAATCAGCTCTGGCGGAAGCTCATAGTGGAAGTCGGAAAGAGGGCGCACAAGTAAACTGGAGGTTTGAAAGTCTTGGGTATTGAATCGTCGTGCGACGAAACCGCCGCCGCCGTGGTCGAAGACGGACACCGGATCCTTTCCTCTAGCGTAGCCTCTCAACTGGATGTCCACGCCAGATATGGAGGCGTGGTGCCGGAATTGGCCAGCCGGGAGCATGTCCGCGCCATCGTGCCGGTCGTACGGGAGGCCATGGACGAAGCTGGTTGCGGGTGGCAAGACCTGGCTTGTATCGCCGCCACTCAGGGCCCCGGCTTGGTGGGCAGTCTGCTGGTGGGGCTTACCTATGCCAAGGCCCTGAGCTTCGCGCACGGCATCCCCCTGGTGGGCGTGCATCACCTGGAGGGCCATATTCACGCCGCCCTTATGGACTCGGGCGGGCAGATCGAGTTTCCCTCTTTGGCCTTGATCGCCAGCGGCGGGCACACCCATCTCTTCGCCTGCCTCTCGGAAGGCGAGTACCGCTTGGAAGGCCGCACCCGCGACGACGCCGCCGGCGAGGCTTACGACAAGGTGGCGAAGCTCCTAGGCTTTGGCTATCCCGGCGGGCCAGTCATCGACCGCTTGAGCGCCCACGGGGACCCGCGCGCCGTTCGCTTCACCTCGCCTCGTATGAAGGGCAACGAGAACGACTTCAGCTTCAGCGGCCTCAAAACCGCCGTGCTGCGCTGGTTTGAGGCCGGCGACTTTGGCGCGGAAGTCTCGGCCCGGAAAGAGCTCTTGAAGCGCTCGCCGCGCCCCTCGAATGAAGAATGGCTCGCCGTCAGTAGCCAAAAAACTTTGGATATGCTGGCCAGCTTTCAATGGACCGTCATTGAAGAATTGCTGAACCGCGCCGAGGCCGCCGGGCAAGGCTTTGGCGCGAAGGCCCTGATCATTAGTGGCGGGGTGGCTGCCAACCGCGGCCTGCGGGATGCCGTGGCCAAGCGCGGCTTCGCCTTCCCCGTCCATTTTCCGCAAGCCCAATGGAGCACCGACAACGGCGTCATGATCGCCCTGGCGGGCGCCCGCCGCTTTGCCCGCGGTTTGACCTCGGACTTCGGCTTGAAGGCCATGGCGAACCTGCCGCTTTCACGATAGGATCTTGTCATGCAGAGAAGACAATTCCTGGGCGCGGCCGCCTTGGCTCCGGTCGCCTTAAGCGCCGCGCCGAAGTGGGCCAAACTGCCCGTTGGCCTCGAACTCTTTAGCGTTCGCGAAGACTTCATGAAGGACATGCCCGGTACTCTCAAGGCCGTGGCCAAGGCCGGCTACGAAGGCGTCGAGATGTGGGGGCCCTACGCGGACTGGAACGTGGACAAGACGAAGGAGTTTAAGAAGATCTGCGACGATCTGGGCATGAAGGTGCTTTCCGCCCATACCGGCGCCAAGTACTTCGCGCCCGAACTGCTGGACAAGGTGGTAGAGCTCAACGGCATCCTCGGCACGCGCTTCATGATCATGTCGAGCGCGGGCAACATTAAGACGCTGGACGGCTGGAAAGAAGTGGCGGCCCGCTTGAACGGGGCGGCGGCTAAACTGAAGCCGCTGGGCAAGCGGACCGGCTTTCACAATCACGCGCTCGAATTTACGCCGCTCGAAGGCAAGCGGCCCATTGAGGTGCTGGCCGCCGAGACGGGCAAGGATGTAGTGCTGCAACTGGATGTGGGCACCTGTATCGCGGCGGGCTCGGACCCGGTCGCATGGATCAATGCGAACCCCGGCCGCTTCGGCAGCCTGCACTTGAAGGATTGGAAGAGCGGCGGCAAAACGGTGCATGAAGGCTACCGAGTACTCTTTGGCGAAGGCGACGCCAAGTGGCCCGCGATCTTTGAGGCCGCGACCAAAAAAGGCGGCGCCGAGCATCTCTTGATCGAGCAGGAGGGCAGCGCGTTTACGCCCATCGAAACGATTGAAAAGTGCCTAGTGAACTTTAAGAAAATGCGAGGGATGAAGTCATGAAGAAGACTTTGATGCTGGGCTTGCTGGCATGGCTGCCGCTTTGCGCCGACGATGTCGTGGCGCGGAATCTCAAGGCGCTCTTTGACGGCTATAAGCAGAACATGCTGGAATCGGCGGCCAAGATCAGTGACGCCGATTACCGCTTTAAGCCGAGCCCGGACGTGATGACCGTGCACGAGCTGCTGGGCCACATGACCGACGCGAACTATTCGATCTGCTCGCAGATGAAGGCGGAGAAGAACCCGGACGCGGGCGGCAACGCCAAGAACAGCGACGGCAAGACGGCCCTGATCGCAGCGCTGACCAAGAGCTTCGACTATTGCCTGGCGGCCATCGACGCAACCGACGGAAAGATGGCCGAGAAGACCAACGCGCGGGTGCCGCGCGACAAGGCCTATGCGGCACTGCACCTGTTGGATCATACGGCGCTGCACTATGGCAACCTGATCACCTATATGCGGATCAAAGGATTGACGCCGCCGGAGACGGAGAGGCGCAACCAGGCCGCCAAGAAGTAGGCGGCTAGCGCAGGTTCAAAAGGATGGGGCCGGCGGCGACGCCGGCCGCCGTCATTTGGAGGCGAGTGGCCGGGGTCAGAGTGCTGGCGGAGGGGGGCCGGAAAGTGGCGGGGACCTGGAGGGTGAGGTAGTCGAGGCCGGGGATGCCGTCGTGGGGGCCGAAGCCCAGCACGGTGAGCCGCGTGGAGCCGAGCGTGACCGATAGCTGGGCTGCCGTCGCATTCCGCCAACCGGTACCGAAGAGGGTCAAGGTGGTTTTGGCCCCCGGTTTAGCGAGCCAAGCGCTTAGCGGAAAGGGCTCGGGGGATTCCAGGGGGCGAGTGGACATGGAGGCCGCTTCGAGGAGGCTCCAATAGGAAGAGGCGGCGGCGATTTGGGGTGCGGTCCGCGAGATTGTTGCCCGGCCCTCCCAACGGGCCGAGGCGGCGGAGAGCACGACGGACTGCGCGCCGAGGGGCACGCTGGCGGGGAGCAGGACCTCGATGAGAGCAGGGCCGGCCCGCCGGGCGGAAAGCGTTAGGGCGCCGACCTTCAGCGGCCAGGGGCCGGGGCCGGGAAGGCCCTTGGCCTCGAGGGCCCACAGCGAAGAAGGCGCCGCGTTTTTCATCGTTAAGAGGCCGACCACTTCGCCGGGCACGGGCTTGGACTCGCTGGCGAAGTAGCTTGAGTCTGGAACATACTCGGCGGTGAAGAGGCTGGCGCCGGGCAAGAGCTGCTTGAGTGAGCCGGAGGCAGCCCCTTTGACCAGAGGCACGGAGGCAATCTCGCGGCCATCGCGGCGCAGGGAAAGCGAGCCCGCCGGGGCTGCGGCGCGGGGATGGGCGGGGCTCACCTTGGCGGACCAGCGCAGTTCCTGGTCTTCGCGCCAACTCGGGGCCGCAAGATGCAATTGGGTGGCGGTGGCATGAGGCGGGAGATTGACCAGCGTTTCCGGGCTGACGCTGGGCATGAAGTTCGGGTCTCCCTGAAAGTCGAGGCTGAGCAAGTAGTAGCCGGCCGGAAGGGCGATGCTGGTCTCGACGCGCGCGACGTTTTCTTCGGCCGGGACGAAGCCGGCTCGGCTTTGGGGCAGGAGGGACTCCAGGGGAAAGCGGGCAAACTCTTCGCGGTCGCGCAGGAGGCGGACGAAGCCGCGCGGCGCGATGAAGGTAGGCATGCGGGCCGTGAGTTCGATCTTCAAAGGGAGGCTGCCCGTGGCAACCAGATCCGCGGGCAATTGCGGCGCCTGTAGCCCGAGGAGCATCCACTGGCCCAGGGACACATGGAGGCAGCCTTCAGCCAGCAGGATGCGGTCTGGGAGGGAGTCCGCATTGAGGCGGCCCCGCCAGAGCTTCTGGATCGGCTTCTCTATCCGCTCATAGCCCTCGCAGGCCGGGCGGGCGAGTTGGCCTTTGGCGAGGCTGAGAAAGTAGCAGGCCCGGGACTGGTCTTCTTCAATCAAGTCCATCTGGCCGTCGGAGTCGAGATCGGTCCAGGAGGCGGCGCCAAAGACTTCGGCGGAAAGGGTCTGGTGGAGGCGGAAGACCTCCGTGCCGTTGCCCTGCCAGAGGACAATGGTGTCTTTTGCGGGGTCGCGTTGTATCAGGTCTGGGAAGCCGTCGCCGGTGCGGTCCGGAATGAGATCGCCCCAGAGGTAAGCGCCGGACTTGGTGTTCTGGCGCAGGGGCAGGGCGGGAAGAAAGCGAGTATCGCCCTGATTGCGGAAGAGGAGCGTGCGGCGCTCGCCTTTGGGGCTTTGGACGGTCCAGGCGAGGGAAGGGAGTTCGCCGCTTGCGGCGCTCAGCCCGCGGCCGCGGAAGCCCGGATAAGGCCACCATTGGCGGTCAAAGACGTAGCCGTCGCGCTGGATGGCGACGACCAGCCGGTCGTCTTCTTCGGTGAAGGCAAGATCGGCCCGGCCGTCGGCATTGAGGTCGAGCGGCAGCCAGCCTAAGGCATAGGAGGCCGAATCGTTGCGCCAGATTTGTGGCGGCGCAAGGCGGCCGTCGGCTTGGGAGAGCAGGATCAGGAAGCGCGCGGTGCCCTCCTCGAGGAGGACGAGATCGGGCCGTGAATCGGCGTTGAAGTCGGCCGTTTGGCCTTCATAACGGATGAAGATCAAGTTGGGGTCCGCGTTGGGCGGCAAATCGAGGATCTGCGCCTCGGCCAAATGCCCGGCCTGGGAGTGATAGAGCACAAGGCGATGGCTGGCATCGTCCCAGGCGGCCACATCGTCCAGCCCGTCCAGAGTAAAGTCCGCCAGCAAGAAGCCGGTGTGGCGATGGGTGGGGTAAGCGACGAGCTTTCCGCTGGAGCCAAGCGGAAAGGGCGGCGGTTCGTAGACGACAGCGTCGCCGGCCGAGAAAGGGATGAAGAGGAAAAGAACGGCGCAAAAAGCACGCATCTTTCCTAGGATCGGGAGGAAAGCGCCCGAGTACATATCGCTCATGCGGAATTGCGGGGAAGAGAACATTTGCTTTACGCGCTGCCAGAAGGGCTGGGTGATGGGGACCAGTCGGGGTAGCCGAGGATTTCCTGGGAGGCGAGGCGGGCGCCGGAGCAGCGGCGAAAGTCGCGGCAGCGGATTTTGGCGGCGGGGAGGA
>CAYLXK010000013.1:0-149297 GCA_964387685.1 uncultured Bryobacter sp. | reverse complement strand
CAGCGCCCACGCGCTGCACGGGCAAATGGCCAAGGGCCACAAATCCGCTGCCGGCCTTGCCGCCAGCTCCAAGAACGCCACCAAGCACGGTCTCAGCAGCAAGACGTTCATCCTGCTCCCCACGGAAAAGCGCGAGCTCTTCCTCGATCACAAGTTCGAACTCCAGCAGGCCCTCCAGCCCCGCGACGCCTACGAGTTCGAGCTCGTCTCCCAAATGGCCGAAGCCGTCTGGCTCATCAATCGCAGCAAGGAACTTGAGCGCACCGCCCTCCGTCTCGAAATGCAGCGCCAGCGCCAAACTCTTCAGGAAAACTCCGAGCCCTACGATGAACCCGTCCTCGCCTGGCTCGCCACGGAAGCCCTCACCCTGCGCAACCCCGCCTTCTCCAATCTCGCCCGCTACCGCGCCCAGCATGAGCGCACCCTCTTCCGCGCCCAACGCGCTCTTGAGTCCCATCGCAAATCCTCGGGCTTCATTCCCCGTCCCACCCCCCTTGCCGGCTCCGGGGAGCCTTGCGAATTGCCCTCCGCTTCCGCCGAACCCGTGCACTCGCAGTTCCTCGAACCGGACCCCACTCTTCGCCCGGACAAAACGAAGCCGGCTCCCGCGCTTCTACCTCCTACCCTGCCTACAGCGCCCGCACCGCCGGCGGCTCCACTTCCTTCTGGTACGGCCGATTCCCCCACCAGCTTCGCGGATCCGGGCTGTTCGACAGGTCCGGTGTAGGCCGCTTCCCATGCGCCGCCTTGCTGTCGATCACCGTGCCGTTGCGCCCATCCTTCAGTTGGGTCAGGTCGCTCGAGGCCGCCAGCACGTCCTCAATCGAACCGCTTTTCCCAATCGGATAGCCCTTAAAGTCTTCAAAGATCACGCCGTTCAGCGGCACCGCCCACATCCGCAGCGCCATCACCAGCGCCCGCAGGTTGTTCATATGCGGCTGATAGTGCCCGCTATTCAAGCGGATCCGCTTCACCTCGCCCTTCTCGATCAGCATCGTCCCGGAGCACGCCACTGGGTCTCCCGCCACGTAGCTCGAATGATAAAAGCCCGGGCTCCCATCCAGCCCGCAGGTCCGGTGCTTGGCCATATACAGGTCCCGGCTCATCGTCAGTACAAAAAATCCGTAGTCCTCCGCCGGCAGGCAATGCAAGGTCAGCGCTTCTTTCGTATAGGCGTGCTTGGATTCGGCCGGCTCCAGCTTTTGGTTTGCGTCCGTCGGCCGGTACCAGGGCATCATGTACGCGCGGCCCCCCTTGAACCACAGCTTGTACTTCGCCGCCTCGGCGCGCGTGATGTATTCCGCCTTCCCGGCCACCACGTCCACATACACGCCGCCCCCCGTCAGGTTGCGCCCCCACATAAACTCCAGTTCCCGCGGCAGCCCGTTAATCGTGCACCCGTAATACTGGCATAGCTCCTCGGCGCAGGCCGCAAACAGCGCATAGATCGCCGGCTGCCGTTCCTTCCGCATGTTCTTGTTCGTCGGATAGCTCTTCAGCCAAAAATCCGCCGTGAAGAACAAGTCGCTCAAATAAAGAAAGCGCAAGCTTGCGTCATTCGTCTTCTGCCGGTGCTTCAACAGCCCATCCATCCGGGCCAGCACGATATCGTGCTCGCGGAACTCGAACGCCACGCTCGAATCGCTCTGGAACTTGCTGTAGGTAGGAAGGCTTCCGTATTTCATGGCACCCTGGTAGGCGCAAGATTTGGAAAATCTTGGTCATCTTTCTTTTGCACCATGGGCAGCGACGGCCTCACCGCTCAACTTTTCGGCCCCTATCGCATCGTCCGGCTCCTGGGCCGGGGCGGCATGGGCTCCGTTTATCTGGCCGAACGCGCTGATGGCGAGTTCCGCCAACAAGTGGCCCTCAAGGTCCTGGCCTCCCACCTCGTCGAAGACTCCTTTGCCGAGCGCTTCCGTCAGGAGCGCCAGCTCCTGGCCCAGCTCCAGCACCCCCACATCGTGTCCTTTGTCGATGGCGGCCTCGACCATCGCGGCCAACCCTATCTGGTCACCGAATACATCGGCGGCCTCCCCCTCGGCCAATACTGCGAGGCCCGCCAGCCCAGCCTCCGCGCCCGGCTCGCCCTCTTCCTGGAGATAGCCTCGGCCGTCGCCTACGCCCATCAGAACCTCATCGTCCACCGGGACCTCAAGCCGTCCAACATCCTCGTCACCGCCGACGGCCACGCCAAGCTCCTTGATTTCGGGACCGCGAAACTCCTCGATGCCGCGGGAGAAAAAACCGCCACCCACGCCCATCTCCTCACCCCGCGCTACGCCAGCCCCGAGCAATTACGCAACGAACCCGTTTCCACCCGCTCCGACATCTATTCCCTGGGCCTCGTCCTTTATGAAATGCTCAGCGGCGCCCGCGCTTTCTCCACCACCGGAGAAGCCATCAGCGAACTCGCCCGCGCTTACCAATTCACCGCGCCCACTCCGCTCAGTCCCAAGCTCCCGCGCGACCTGCGCTCCATCGTCTATAAAGCTCTCGAGCACCAACCGCAGGACCGCTACTCCAGTGCCGCCGAATTTTCGCGCGACATCGAACGCTTCCTCGACGGCCGTCCCGTCGCCGCCCGCCCCGCCAGCGCTTTTTATGTCGCCTCCAAATACATCGCGCGGCATCGCTTCGCCGCCATCGCTGCCGCCCTGCTTCTGGTCGCCGTCAGTGTGGGCGTCTGGACCACCTTTCGCGAACGCGATCGCGCCCAGCGCCGCTTTAACCAAGTCCGTCAACTCGCAAAATTCCAGCTCTTCGATCTCTTCGACGAAGCTTCCAGCCTTCTCGGCACCACGCGCCTCCAGGCCACCCTCGCCGAAGAGGCTTTGCGCTACCTCGATAGCCTTTCTCAGGAAGACATCGACGATCAGTCCCTCCGCGTCGAACTCGCGGAGGGCTACACCCGCATCGGCGATCTTCTCGGAAATTACTCGCGCGAAAATCTCGGCGACCCCGCGCGCGCCAAACAATCTCTCTCCAAGGCCCGCACCCTCCTCCAAGGCCTCCAAGCCCCCGCCGCCTCTCTCCACCTCGATTTCGTCGCCGCCCTCTCAGACTACTCTTCCGGCGTTGACCCCAAGGGCAGTCTTGCCCGCTTGCAGGCCGCCGCGGAAGGCCTCGAAAAAGTGCCGCGCAAAGACATCACTTCTATCCTTCGTCTAGGCCGCGCCTACGCCGCCGTGGCTCGCGCTTTGCAGGCGCCGAACCTTGAAACGGCCAGCGTCGATCTTTCCGAAGCCTGGATCTCAAAAGCGCGCGACGTTTATGATCAAGGCCTTGCCTCCTTCTCTAGCGATCGTCGATTGCTGCACGCCCTCCACAGTCTCTGTGCTTCTCGATCCATTTGGATTGCCGACACCAAACCCAATGAATCCCTGCGCTGGAATGGCGAAGCCGAAATGTACGCGCTCCAATTGAAAGGCGAACAAAACAACCCAGACTTTTTGATGTCGGAATCCCGCCGGCACTCCGGCCGCGCGGCGGCCTTGCGAGCGCTTAGCCGCAACGCCGAAGCTCTTGAAGAAAGCGAGAGAAGCGTCGCCTTTCTCGCCCTGATTGCGCGGGACGAAAACAATCGCACCGCGCCGATCAACCACGCCATCGGCCTCATTAACCTAGCTCAGATGCAATACGATCTCGATCGCGCCGAAGACCATATTGCCACTTGCGAGAAAGCCCATCGCATCATGGAAGAACAGTTTCGAATCTCTCCCCAACAACCCGTCGTCGCCAATTTCTACCAGCGCACCCTTTTTAATCTGGCTTGGGCCTACACCGAATTCCAACGCCCTGAAGCTGCCGCCACCCTTGAAAAGAGCTTTGCGCTGTTTCGTAGCACCGCCGCCAAAGAGCCCAAGAATACTTCCGTCCGTGAACACCTTACAGACCTCTTACTGAATCTCCGCCCGAAAGGCTACGATGATGCCGAAGAGGGCCACCGTTACAGCCTGGAGCTGGTCGCCTTAGAGCCCCAGTCGCTCACCGCCCTCGATGCTTTGGCCCGCTCCCAGGAGCTTCTCGGCCGCTTCGCCGATTCCGCCGCCACCATCCAAAAAGCCCTCGACATTGTAGGCGAACCCAAAGCCGGCGAAGCCCCTGGCGCCCTGCGCACCAAATTCCAAAAGCGCCGCGACTCGCTGCTGGCTAGCGCCGCTGGCAGCGCGGACAAAAAGTAGTCCCCCGTTGCGTTACCAGTATCCGCTCCAAGACTCCGCCGCACCGCGGACAAGCCTGCCCCTTCTTGCCGTAGACCTGGTGCTGCCGTTGGAAGCTGCCCCGCTCGCCCTGCGCATTGACGTAATCGGAGATCGAGGAGCCACCGGCCGCAATCGCCGCCCACAGCACTTCCTCAATCGCCCGGTGCAAATATGCAAGCCGCGCCCGGGACAGACTCGCCGCCTGGGCTAGCGGGTGAATGCCCGCGCGGAACAAAGCCTCGTCGGTATAAATGTTCCCCATCCCGCGCAGGAATTTTTGGTCCAGCAGCAATGCCTTCACCCGCGCCCGCCGCCGCTTAGCGAGGGTGACAAATTCCGCCGCCGTCAATTCCAAAGGGTCCGGCCCGCGCTCCGGCAGCGCCTGCTCCCAGCGGATCCGTCCAAACTTCCGGATGTCGTCGTAACGCAGCGTTCCTTCATTCAACACCAGCCGCGCGCGTGTGAATTTGGACGTCTCCTCCGACATCGTCAATTGCCCCGTCATTCCCAGGTGCACCAAAAGCATTCCGTCCGCAAAATCGAGCACGATGAATTTTCCAAATCGCCGCACCCCCAAAATGTTTTGGCCCGCGATAGGGGCCTCCACATTTTCCAGCCCCATCACTACCCGCCCCGGCAGGCACTCCGCCAGCCCCCGGACGACGGTTTCTACCTCCGGCAGCTCAGGCATCGACGTCGATCTCAACGCGGCCTTCCAGCACGCGGACGGGAAACTTCTTCAGCCTTAGGCTGGGATTCAAATCGTATTCGCCGCTCACACAGTCGAATTCCCAGCCATGATACGGGCAAATAACGCGTCCATCGGCGAAGTTCCCCGCACCTAGGGGCCCGTTGCGGTGCGGGCAAATCCCATCCAGCGCGTGCAACTGCCCGTCGTGATTGCAAACCACAAAAGTATCCACACCCACCACCGCCTCAACACTTTTTCCAGGCGGCAAATCCTCGACTCGGGCCACTTCCACGAATGGCATAGCCTGAGCCTAGCATGCATACCAGTATTGAGCCGGAATGCTAAACTAGGAAGTTCAGGCCACCCTAGCTCAGTTGGTAGAGCGACTGATTCGTAATCAGTAGGTCGCCGGTTCGATTCCGGCGGGTGGCTCCAGTTTATAATCAATGGTTTGCAGGCCCGCCGCTGGCGGGTCTTGGTGTTTTTGTCAGCAGTTTTGTCAGCAAGATCGACAGGACGCGCTCCAGAGTGGGACCGCGTCGACCGTGGCGTTCCAGGAGGCGCGCGAGAATCTGCCGGGAATCCTGGCTGTATGGAAGATTCCGGCGGCTCCGGCTATGGAGACCCTCGATCTGCTGATGGGGTTGGTTCAAACCGTTGAAGCGGAGACCTACGCCTCTTTTGAAACTGTCGCCCGCGAGCGCATCGAAAAGCGTGACGAGGACGACTGGCCGGTCCTGGCTGTGGCCCTCGCGCTCGGCTGCCCGATCTGGACCGAAGACACCGACTTCTTTGGCTGCGGCGTGGCAACCTGGACGACAGATCGAGTGGGATTGTACTTGGCAAAAGTGTCGGAGTTGGAATCATGACGGACGAAGAATTCTATCGGCACGCACTTGAGGTGCTGCAGTGCGAACTCGGCGCGGACGGGTTGGCGCGGTTCTTGCGCCTCAGCCAAACCGGTGGTGGCGACTACACGCACGAACGCGAGCAGTGGCTGAACGGGCTCTCGTTCGACGATGTGCTTCAGCCGATTTCGGCGAGCCGACACCGCGAGAAATGAGATGAGCGAGCCATCCATCGAGTGCCTGGGCGTGTACGTCGTTCCGTGCGACGACGCTCAATGGCGCGAGGACCTCGACAACTCGTACCGATCACTCGGACTTTTCGATGACACGAAAGAATACCGTCGCCGCCTCATCTCGATTGTCCTGGTGGAAGTGATTGTGTCCGGAGCGAATTCGTCGTTCGATGTTGGGGAGTTCAAGCAAACCATGGAAAGAGCCCCGGATACCTACGCTCAGGTAGCTTACGATGAGGCATTGCTCTCGGAAGATGGCGCCACCGTCGTCGAGCACCGGCAGGGCTGTGCTTCCGGAGTCTCGGGTGGGCGAATCACATTCTTCCTCCACTACTACGATACGACTCGACCAATCCAATGGAGTTTCGGCGAGTTTAGTTGCCCGGAGCCCCTTCCCATGCCTGGGCGCTTAGCCCGGCTCGTGCCGTACCAGCCAATCTGAGCCGATATTTTGTCAGCAGTTTTGTCAGCAACTCGCTCGGAATCTCATCGATCCGCCCGAGTACGCCCCCGTACTCACCGCGCTCGTAACCCTCGCCAAATCAAGAGAAACCTGAGAAAAGAAATCACGCCGGAGACTTGACAAGGCTGGATTCGTAATCAGTAGGTCGCCGGTTCGATTCCGGCGGGTGGCTCCAGCCTTTTTTCCAATACACTGTGAAATACTTTTCGCGTGTAGAGGTGCATCTTGAAATTAATTTTGTTCGTGTTTTTGGCGATGGCGATCGAGGCGAAACGCTTCGATCTAGACACGCTGAGCAAGATCGTGCGGGTGGCGGATCCGCAGATTTCGCCGGATGGCAAATCGATCGCCCTGCTGGTGAGCCGGGCGAATCTGGAAGAAAATCGCTACGACACGGAACTGAGCCTGGTGGACGTGGCGACGAAGTCACGAAGGGTTTTGACCTTTGGACGGATGGGACTGGCGCAGCCCCGGTGGTCGCCGGATGGCGCGACGCTCGCCTTCCTGGCCCAAGCCGAGGGCAAGGCGCAAGTTTTCCTCTTGCCTATGGCGGCCGGGGAGGCCAAGCAGGTTACGCAATCGCCAACGGGCATTCAGCAATACGCGTTTTCGCCGAATGGCGCGTTGATCGCCTACGTTGCGGCCGATGAAGAGCCGAAGAAACAGGGCTTCGAGCGTCACAACAGGTCCTTCGAGGTGGAACACAACGACTTCCTAACAACCAAGCGGCCGATTTCTTCGCATCTGTGGGTGGTGGCGACGGAGGGCGGCAAGGCGCGCCGGCTCACTTCCGGGGCTTGGACGCTTCCGATCAGCTTCCCGCCTTCACCGCCCGCGGCGCCGCTGAGCTGGACGCCGGATTCGAAGTTCGTCTCCGTCGTTAAAGTAGCTTCCCCGTACTCGGGGGACTTCAATCTCTCAAACGTGCAAATTGTGAACGTGGAGAGCGGAGAGATGCGGCCCTTGACGGGCCGTACGAAACAAGAAGGGCAGCCCATGATCTCGCCCGACGGCCGTCGCGTCGCATTCTGGTTTCCGCGCGAGGGACAAAGCCGGAACGTAAACGAGATCTATGTAACGTCTATTGAAGGCGGCGAAGGCAGCAGTGTGACCCGCGGATTGGACCGCAACATTCAACGCGCAATATGGATGCCGTCCTCAGACGCGCTCCTGGTAAGCGCGAACGACGGCACGGGTGTCGGGCTTTGGGTGCAGCCAATGAGCGGCGCCGCGCAGAAGATTGACACTGGCCGTGTGGTGCCCACAGCTTCTTTTTGGCTGGACGCGAGTATGAACGGCAAGACGCAAATCGCCTTTACCGGCAGCGAGCCGGAGCACCCGGCTGAGCTCTATTATCTTGCGAGCCCGCAGGCGAGGCCGGTCCGCCTCACGGAATTGAACAAAGAGATAGAGGCGCTGGAGCTGGGCCGAAGCGAAACGATCCGCTGGCCGGGGCCCGATGGATTTCAGAACGACGGCGTGGTGACGTATCCGCCGGATTTTCAGCCGGGACGCAAGTATCCGCTGGTGCTTTATATCCACGGCGGGCCGCGCTCGGCGTCGAAGCAAGCCTTTTCCAACTATGCGCAAATCTTCTCCGCCCAAGGGTGGGTGGTTTTCGAGCCCAATTACCGCGGGAGCGACAATCTGGGCAACGGCTTCCAGGCCGCCATCTACAACGACGCGGGCGCGGGTCCGGGGCGGGATGTGATGTCGGGCGTGGAGTACTTGAAGAAGCGCGGCTGGGTGGATGAGTCAAAGCTGGCCACCTGCGGCTGGAGCTACGGCGGCTATATGACAACGTGGCTGATTGGCAATTATCCCAAGGTGTGGAAGGCGGCGGTTGCCGGTGCGGCTGTGACCGACTGGATGGACCAATACAACCTAGGCGATGCGAACGTGCGCCGCGGCGAAGCCTTTGGCGGCTCGCCCTATACCGATGCGAAGCGCATGGAGGAAATGCGAATCCAATCGCCGATGAACACGGCCAATCGTATCGAAGCGCCCACGCTTATCATGGCCACGACGGGCGATTACCGCGTGCCGATCACGCAGAGTTACCGCCTGTATCATGCGCTGCGCGACCGTGGTGTTAAGACCAAGTTCATTGGATACCCTGTCTCTGGCCACAGCCCGACCGATCCGGTGCATCAACGCGATGTCACGCGCCGCTATGTCGAATGGCTTTCGGAGCATCTAAACTAGGCGCATGCGACTTCTCCTTCTCGGCCTTGTTGCCACGCTTGGGTTCGCGCAAGCGCCGAATGTTCAATCCCTGATGCGCTCTGGCGATTTCGCGGGTGCGCTAACTGCGCTCGAAGCGGAGTTGGCCAAGAATCCCAATTCGGCGGCGGCGTTAAACAACGCGGGAGTCGCGCTGGACCACCTAGGCCGCTCGGCGGAAGCGCGGAAGTATTTTGAAAAGCTGCTGAGCCTGGCGGCGGAGGGCGAAGCGCAGACGAGGCCGCTTCGCCAGATTGCGATGTCGTATGCGTTTGAGAATAACTGCCAGGGGGCGGTGGAGGCGGAGAAGAAGGCCTTTGCGATTTTTGAAAAGCTCGGAAACGCCTATATGCAGGGCGAGATGCTGAACGAGGCGGCGCGTGTTTGTATTGAAGCGGGCGATTACAAGATGGCTCGGGAACTATATGAGGGCGGCACCAAAGCCGGGTTGACCGAGGCGAACATTTCCGCCGAGCGGGTGGCGTTGTGGAATTTTCGGTTGGCGCATGCGCGGGGGCGTCTGGCCGCGCGCGAGGGCAAGAAGGAAGAGGCCTGGCGCCATGTGGCGGAGGCCAAGAAGCTACTCGAATCCAATGCCGATATGGCCAAGCAACAGGCTGCCTTCTTCCCCTACCTGGAAGGCTATGTGGCGCTTTATACGGGCGACGCAAAGCGGGCGGCGGAGCAATTGAAAATAGCCAATCAGAACGATCCTTTCCTTCAGATTCTGCTGGGTATGGCGCACGAAAAGTTGGGCGAGAAAGACGCCGCGAGGGCGCTCTATCAGAAAGCCGCGACGACTGCGGGGCATAATCCTCCAGCCGCGTATGCGCGCTACTTCACGCGCAAGAAACTGAATTAGGCGCAGTGCGTAGCACGAGCCGCGAAGACTTCCTGCGCTATCTCCGGCTCGGCTTGGGCCGGCCTTTCGTGCTTGCCCAGGAGCTGGATCTAGAGCCTTTGCGGGCGCAAATCCTTGAGGCATGCCTTCACTGCGGTTCCTATGACGTGCAAGTGGAAGGCACGCGTGCGGAGTATATGCTGCGCTTTCTTCGACGTCTTCGGGACCGCGACTCTTTCATTGAAGAAGTCTACCTAGCCTTAAATAAAGTCGCCCCCCATCCAGATATGGCCCAAAGATTTCGCATCATCGCGGCCCTGGCCGAGGACGGGGATAGCCGCGCGCGGGCCGCCATTGGAAGGCGCTATGAAATGGACCCATTTCTTGTCGAAGCCGAGGGGCATGTATTCCTGGACTGGAACGGGATGGAGGGGTTTCTATTTGCCGCGTCGCGGGTGGGCGATGCCGTCGGGCGCACGGGGCCGACCGCGTACGAGGGGTATCTGCTATCCATTGCATGCTCCTCTTTCGGGGAGGAGGCAACTTGGAATGCTCTCGCATCGGCCGCAAAGAATAACCCGCACGTCGCGGTTTTCATAGAAATGGCGCGAACTCCCGCGCGCGCGCCGACACGACAACGGCGCGCTCTCGTGAAGGAAGCAGAAGAAGCAGAGGGCGATCCCGAATTGATTTATCAACGCTTGCGGGAAGAAGCGGACGGCGAAACCGTGCACGACTTAGGCATGCAACTGATGCGCAGTTCCAGGCTTCGCGCGACCCCCTCCCGTGAAATCGAGGTCCTACTTGATCTCTACGAACGCCTCTCTTGCGCCCATTGCAGGTACACCGCAGTAAAACGGCTATTGGAGCGGAATGCACTTCCGATTGGTCTACGCGCAGAGTGCGAACATGACGCGCACGATGATATACGTGACCTCGTAACACGATCAAAGCCGACTTAGTGCCGGGCCGCGATGTGGCCGAGGCGGATCTCGATGTCGGATTGGGGTATCCAGTAACCGCGCAGGAGGACGCCCGCGATCTTCGAGTAATTGGAGATGTCGGCTAGAGGGTTCGCTTCGAGTAAAACCGCGTCGGCGCGCATACCGGGGGCGATGGCGCCGAAGGAGTCTTTGGCCTTAAAGTACTCGCCGACGTTGGCGGTGGCCGAGCGCAAGATAGCGTAAGGCTTCATGCCGGCTTCGGCCATGAAACGGAGCTCGCGATGGGCGGAGAAGCCGGGCACGCTGAACTGTTGGGGAGCGTCGGTGCCGAAGAGGATGGTGACGCCTTCGCTATCCATTACTTTGAGGAGGCGCTGGCGGTCGGCGGCAATACGGCGGACCTTCTCCAGGCTGAACTGGGGCGTTGACTGGCGGCCGGCGAAGGCTTCCTTCCACTGCGTGACCTGGGCTTTGGGCATGTATTTGAGCTCCGGGAAGGCATGGAGAGTGGCGGCGTCCGGTGCGCCGATGATGGTTTCCCAGAGGACCATAGTGGGGACAACACCCGCGCCGGCGGCCTTGGTCTTGCGGGCAATTTCGATCATTTGGGCGTCGGATATGGGCGAGCCCAGCTTGTCGAGGTACTCGATGTAACCATCGAGATGATCGATGGTTTCCTGCTTTTGCTCGAGAGCGTGAAGGATGCCGACATCGCTGGGAACATGGCCCGCAAAGCGGATGCCCAGGTCTCGGGCGGTGGTGGCCATAGCGTCATATTGATCGCGTGTGAGGCCGGGATGGATCTTCAAAAGGTCCCAACCCTCGGCCTTTTGTTGCTTGACGCGATCAATGGCTTGGGCGGGGCTCTTGACGGTGGCGCCGCTGAAGCTGGGGCCGGCCAGGTAAAGGTTGGGGGCGACGAGCTCGTTTTTTTTGGCCCTCTCGCGCAGATCGAGTTGGCCTGGATAGCCCAGCATGCCACGGACGGTGGTGACTCCCTTGGCAACGTAAAGAAAAAGGACATCCTCGATCAAGCCTTTTTCGGCGGTGGGCGGGGGAATGTGGCCGTGCATTTCGCCGAGGCCAGGGGCGAGGAATTTGCCTTTGGCGTCGATGCGGGTGGCGCCCGCGGGGATCTTCATTTTGGTGGAGGGTGCTATCTCGACGAAGCGGCCATCTTTGATGCGGACGGAGTGATCGTTGAGGACGGTATCGCGAGTCATGGGGATGACGCTGGCGTGTTCGAAAACGAGCTCCTGGGCGGCAGATGGCAGCGCGAGGGCGAGGGCGAGGGCGAGTCGAATCATGAGAGCCTCCAATTCGATCTCAATCTTATATTGCCTAGCTTGTGCCAAGGGGGCCCTGATTGAGTCAGAACTCTGGTAAGCGCGGGCTTCCATTGATGGTTTTTAACATGAATCTGTAATTCGATTGTGTTGTCTGGGGCCCTACTCTGAAATCATCCATGACTGTAGTTTTCAAGACTCTCTTACTAATACTGTGTTTCCATGCACTTTTACTCGCTCAGGTGGACCGAGCGACGCTTAGCGGCACGATATCCGATCCCTCGGGCGCGAAGATCGATTCGGCCAAGGTCACGGTTGAGTCGGCTGAAACCGGCTTTCGGCGGGAAACGGATTCCGCAGCCAATGGCGGCTACCAGTTACCCGGGCTTCCGGTAGGCGCTTATACGGTAACGGTGGCAAAGACCGGTTTCAACACGGCGAAGTTCGAGAAGGTAACGCTGACGGTGGGCCAAGCGAGGACGCTGGATGCGCAGTTGGCGGTAGGCACAGTGACTACGGCAGTGGAAGTGGCGGCGGATGTGACGCCGCTGGAGCAGACGAACGCCGAGATTGGTTTGGTGATTGGGGAACAGCAGATCAAGAACATTCCCCTAAACGGACGGCACTGGGCATCGCTGATGGCGCTGGCGCCGGGCGCGGTGAGCATTGGTGAAGGGAACCAGAACTCGATCCGCTTTTTTGGCCGCCCGCGCGACGACAACAATTGGACCTTCGACGGTGTGGACGCGACGGGGATCAAGGATCCCCGGCAGGAGGGGAACCTGCGCCTGGTGATTTCGACGGATGCGATTGCGGAGTTCCGTGTGAACTCGCTGCCATTCACGGCCGAAGGCGGGGTAGGGGGCGGCGCGCAAATCAACCTAGTGTCTAAGACGGGGACGAACGAGTTTCATGGATCGGTCTACGAATTTTTCCGCAATAGCAAGCTGGACGCGCGGCGTCCCTTCGACGGAGCAAGTCCTCCGCCCTTCCGCTTGAATCAGTTTGGCGGCAACTTTGGCGGTCCCATTGTGAAGAATAAGACCTTCTTCTTTGCCAATTACGAAGGATTGCTACAACGGCTGACCATTTCGCGGGCGGACGGTTTGGTGCCGAGCGCCCAATTCCGGCGGAATGCACCCGCGGCGCTACAGGGACTGATCAACGCCTATCCCGTAGGCAACGCCCCCGGGGCGAATGCAAACGTCGATCGATTGATCGCGGAAACGCCGGAGCGCCGCAATGAACACAGCGGCATGGCGCGGGTGGACCATAGGATTAACGACAAGCACAGCCTGTTTTTTCGCTTTGCCATGACAGATGGCTTGATCAGCCAGATCCGCAATGGGCTACTGGAGACGCGGGATTCTTTTATTCGGCCAACCAACATCACGGCGCAATGGCAGCAGGTGTGGACGCCCAAGATGGTGAACGAAGTAAAGCTTGGGTTCAACCGTTCGGCGTTGACGCGGAACGACGTGGGTCTGTTGCCGGAAGGGGTAGCGATCCCGGGATTCACGTCGACGCAGCCGAACACGTTTATCATCGAGAAGCCGAGCGCGTATTCGATCGTCGACAACCTGTCGTGGATTCAAGGGCGGCATACGATCAAGGTGGGAGGCGAGATTCGCCGGATACACCTGAACGTGGGCAATGGCGCGGCAACGAGCGTGGCGTTTGCGAATCTGGACGCGTTCCAACGCAATGCGCTGAACACAGTATCGGTGGGGGGCCAGTTAGATACGGTGGGGGTGCGGAGAACCTTCCATTCGATCTACTTCCAAGACGAGATCCGTTTCAATCCTGAATTGACGTTGAATTTAGGCTTGCGCTACGAGCAATACACGGTGTCGGAGGATGTCTATGGCCGAGGACGGGTGTTCGATATCGTCCGGTGCCAGGGGTTTTGCCCGAACGGTACGCCCTGGTTTTTTGGAGACAACGACAACATCGCGCCCCGGGTATCGCTGGCGTGGGCGCCGAAGATGCTAGGCGGCAAGACGGTAATCCGGACGGGATATGGGCGGTACTTCGGGCCGGGGCAGAACGACGATGTAACGGCGGCGATCGATAGCGTACCGGAAAACTTCAGCTTGACGGCGGCGGACCAGCCGAATCTGAGCTATCCGCCGACGCAGTTCCTGGGACAATTGCGTAGCCAAGGACAGGCGCCGCGGAGCGTGCAGCGAGACCGTAAAGAACCGGAGTCCCATATGTGGACTGTTTCGGTGCAGCAGCAACTGCCGGGCAGCATGGTGGGGCAAGTGGCGTATGTGGGCAATGTGGGCCGAAACCAGTTAACGCGGACGTATGTGAATACGCTCGATCCGGTGACGCGCCGGCGGCCGCTCAGCACCTTTGGCCAGATTGATGAGAAGCGTTTCGACGGGAACACGAGCTTCCATGGGTTGCAGACTTCTTTAACGCGGTCGTTCTCGAAAGGCCTCTTGTTCCAGGCGCAATACATGTGGGGCCACGCGCTTAGCGACAACGCGGGATCGGGCGAAGGCGGGCAGATCCAGGACGTTGCCTGCCGGGCGTGCGACCGGGGCAATGCCGATTACGATATCCGGCACACCTTCACGGCCAACAGTGTGTACCAACTGCCGTTCGCGCGGAGCGCCTGGTATGGCGGCTGGGACTTGAGCGGTATCTTCACTTCCCGGACCGGCGCCCCGCTTTCGGTAACGATCACCCGCGCGGCGGCCACGGTGCCTTCCGGTCAAACGCAGAACCAGCGGGCAAATTACGTGGGCGGGGATGTTTACCTTCCGAACCGCGGCCCGGACGGCTGGTTAAATCCCGCCGCATTCGCACTGCCGGCAGCGGGGACCTACGGAAATGCGGGCCGGAATGCGTTTCGCGGCCCCGGCATTTGGCAGGCGGATCTTGGGCTTTCCAAGAAGTTCCGCATCACGGAGAGCCTGAATCTCGATTTCCGCACGGAGGCATTTAACCTCTTCAACCGCGCACAATATGGCAACCCGGTGAGTGCCCGAAACAATTCTAATTTCGGGCGCATTCAGGCTACAGCGAACGACGGGGCGACGGGCACGGGTACGTCGCGGCAACTGCAGTTCATGCTTCGGCTGAACTTCTAATGATCGAACTGATTTTCGCCGCGGGGTTGTGGGCACAAGTGGATGTGCGGCCCCGCGGCGAAACTGTTTCCGAAGCCCAGCAGACGGACGATCCGGCCGTGTGGGTGAACTCGAAGAAGCGCGCGGAAAGTCTGATTTTCGGCACGGTGAAGGCGGCGGCGCCGGAGGGTGCGATTGCTGTGTACCGGCTGGACGGGAGCCGGTTGATGGCGATTCCGAATGTAGACCGGCCGAACAACATCGACGTTGCCTACGGGATCAGGGTAGGTGGGCGCAGAATTGACGTGGCCGTGGCGACGGAGCGGAACAAGAACCAACTGCGGGTGTTTGAAGTGGTGCCAGGGGTGGGGCTGAAGGACCTGGCGGCGATCCCGGTGTTTGAGCAGCCGATGGGGATCGGACTTTACAAGCGCAAGGGCGATTTGTTCGCGATTGTCAGCCGGAAGACGGGGCCGAGCGGAAGTTACCTGTGGCAGTACAGGCTATTTGAAGAAGGCGGGAAGCTGCGGGGCGAGAAGGTGCGGGAGTTTGGCCTATTTAGTGGGACGAAGGAGATTGAGGCGGTAGCGGTGGACCAGGAGAGAGGACACGTGTATTACTCCGATGAGGGGGCGGGGATTCGGAAGTACCACGCGGACCCGAAACATCCGGACGCGGCTAAGCAACTGGCATTATTTGCGCAGAAGGGGTGGAAAGGGGACCGGGAGGGTATCGCTGTGTACCGCAACTACATCATTGGGACGGACCAACAGCATCCAAACTCGGAGTTTCATGTGTTCTCGAGGGACACGCTTGAGGAGATCGGGGTGTTTCGCGTGGGAGCGGACACAACCGATGGGATTGATCTAGCGCCGTTTGGGCTTTTTATCGCGATGAACGATAGCCGCCGCAATTTCCTGCTGACGGAGTGGAAGGCGATTGCGGCGGCGTTGAAGTTGAGGCCGTAGCCGGACGTCTAGGCCAAGAGGGAGCGGAGCATCCAGGCGGCTTTTTCGTGGGCTTCGAGGAGGCCGGTGAGGAAGTCCTGGGTGCCCGAGTCGCCAAAGGAGTCCTTGGCGGTTTCGAGGTCGACGCGCAAGGAGCGGATGATGGCTTCGTGATCGGCCAGGAGATTCGCGATCATGGCAGGGGGCTTGATCTGCCCGCCCGAGTCTTCCTTGAGGCGGGTGTCTTTGAGGAATTCGGCGAGGCTGCCGGGGGAGTATTCGCCAACGGCCCGGATGCGTTCGGCGACTTCGTCGATGACTTCATCAATCTCTTCGTACTGGCTTTCGAAGAACTTGTGAAGGTCATGGAAGTGGATTCCCTCGACGTTCCAGTGGTAACGGCGGGTTTTGGTGTAGAGAACGTATTCGTCGGCGAGCAAAGGCTTAAGGAGGGCGGCCACGCCCTGCCGCTTTTCGAGAGTCAATCCAGTGTTCATGTCGCTCATATCTTTCCTGATGATGGCATGGCGCTGATAGACTCAACGCTTATGGGCGATGTGGGTAATACTGAGGCGTTTCACATTTTGGGACAGGCTTCGGGGCCGGGAATCGGGCTGTATGGGGAACGGCCAGGCCCGGCGCCGCGGATTGGCTCGATTCTGATCAAACCAGCGTCGGCGGTGTGCAATCTGGACTGTTCGTATTGCTTTTACCTGGACCGCGACCTGGACCCTTACGCGGACCTGCCGGCGCGGAGGATGAGCACGGAGACGCTAGAGCGGCTGGTGGACAGCTTTCTGTTCTATTCGTATCCGAATTCAACGTTTGCGTTTCAGGGGGGCGAGCCGACGCTCGCGGGGCTGCCGTTTTTCGAAAAACTGGTGGAGTTGCAGACGCGGCTGGGGCGGGATGGGCAGAGCGTGTCGAACGCGCTGCAGACGAATGGGGTGCTGCTGGACGACAACTGGTCGCAGATGTTTCGGGAGTACAACTGGCTGATAGGGCTGTCGCTGGACGGGCCGGAAGAGATCAACGACAAATACCGCTACAACAAGGAGGGGCACGGGACCTTTAAGTGGGTGATGCGGGGGATGGAATCGATGAAGAAGAACAAAGTCGATTTCAATGTTTTGTGCGTTTTGAGCCAGGCCAATGTAGAGAAGCCGCGGGAGCTGTATCGCTTCTATAAGAGCCTGGGGGTGGACAACATCCAGTACATTCCGCTGGCGGAGTTTGGTGGCGCGGGCAAGGGACTGCCGTTTACGATTACGCCGGAACAGTACGGACGATTTCTGGTGGAGACGTTTGAGGAATGGTGGCCGGAGCGCAAGAAGATGCGGATTCGCTTTTTCGACAACATGGCCGAGGCGATCGCGGGGCAGAAGCCAGGCAACTGCACGATGCACGAGACATGCGACAGCTATGCCGTGGTGGAGCATAACGGCGATGTGTTTCCCTGCGATTTCTTTGTGGAGGCGGGTTGGAAGCTGGGGAACATCAACGACGATAGCTGGGCGGAGATTGCGCGGCGGAACCGGCGCTACAGCTTTGCCGAGAAGAAGACGATTGCGCATCCGGAGTGCCAGGTGTGCGAGTACCAATCGATTTGCCATGGGGGCTGCCCGAAGTTCCGGCACGGGCCGAAGGGCGATTTTGCGGATCTGGACTACTTCTGCCAGAGCTACAAGATGATTTTTGCGAAGGCGGTGGGGCCGCTGGAGGGCGAATTGACGAAGTTGATGGGGCGCGCGGTGGCGATGCCGGGGAAGCACTCGATCAGCCCATACTAGAAGGGAGTGGAGCGCGTTACCCGAAGGATTTTGCTAGGAGCGCCGATGGCCGCACTAGCGCGACGATATCCCCAATGGAAAGCAATTGGACCGTGGGGCGGGAGTGCGCGCGTGGTGCGGCTGGATGCGGCCAAGCCCGAGACGTTGCTGGCGTTGACGATGCGGGGGGCGGGAGTGTTCCGCAGCGGCAATGGGGGGGCGAGTTGGCAAGAGTCGGATGCATTCCCCGCGCTTGAGGGCGCGCGGCTAGACTGTGCGGCGATTGCGGCGGGGCAGTGGCTGGTGGGGGCGGCACCGGGGGGATTATGGACGAGCCGGGATGAGGGAGCCCGTTGGAGCGTGGCGCCCGGGACGGAGAAGCTGAGCATTTATGCGCTGACCGTGTGGGCGAAAGACCCGCGGGTGATGGCAGCGGGGACCAACCAAGGGGTGTGGCTCTCGCACGATGGCGCGAGGACATGGCGGCGCGGAAGTCCGGCGGCGATTCCAGATCTAGCGGCGATTGTGAGCGTGGCTTTTGATCCGGCAAAGGCAGGGACCCTTTACGCCGGGACACCGCATCTGCCGTGGAAGACCACCGATGGGGGCGTGACGTGGCGCAAGGCGCATTTGGGTATGTACGACGACTCCGATATCTTCTCGATAGCGGTAGATCCGTCGATGCCGGGCCGGGTATTTGCCAGCGCGTGTAGCGGGATTTACTGCTCGCTGAATGGGGGCGCGGCGTGGAGGAGGGCGCAGGGAATTCCGGGGACAAACCGGCGCACGTACGTGGTGGCGCAAGATCCGCACGAGGGGAAGCGAGTGCTGGCGGGGACAAGCGCGGGGATGTGGCGGAGCCTCGATGCGGGGACGACCTGGAGCAAGTTGAACGCGTATGTGGCGACGAGCTTGGCGTTTCATCCGGAACGTGCGGGGCTGATTTACGCGTCGACCGAGCGGCACGGCATTTTGTGGACTCGCGACGGGGGAGAAACGTTTGAGCCGAGGCATGAGGGCTTTGTAAGCCGGAGTGTGAGCGGGGTGAGAGACGACGGGAAGAGTTGGACAGCGATGGGGGAATTGGAAGATAACGGCGAGCAGTTGCCTGGACCGGATAAGGCTTTTGAGGTTCGGCGGGACCCGTTTACTTCGGAGCACTGGCTGGCGGCCACGCCGCGGGGGCTAGAGAGAAGCCACGACGAAGGTCGGACGTGGCAGGCGGTGGAGGGAGGGCTGGGGCCGGGTTGGATTCGGAGCGTTGCCTTTAATCCGAAACAAAGGGGCTATGTATACGCTCTGAGAGGGCAGCGGGTTTTTTGGTCCCGCGACGCGGGGCGATCCTGGTATTGGCTGCCGGCTGAGGAGGGGATAAAAACGCGCTTCCGTAGGCTGGAGATAGCGGCGTCGCAATCCTCGCAACTCCTTGTTATCAGCGAAGATCGAGGGCTTTTTTCATATGACCTGGACCAAAATCCGCTAGACTAGGAAAGTATTGGGAAAACTCCATCTATGAACTTTTCGAAGACGGCACTAGGAACCGCGTTGCTCCTCGGGAGCGGCTTTTTGCTGAATGGGCAGACGAGTTCGGCTTCGGCGCCGAAGCAGTCGAGCAGCGGCGGAGACCTCTTTGAGATCAACCTGTTCGGCGGCGCGCATTTCTTCAAGCGGCAAAACGACGTGCCGAATCAGGACTTGGTAAATGGCGGGGTAGCGGGCTTTCGTTTCACCCAGAATATTTGGAACTATGTGAGTTTGGAACAGACCGGGATGGTGCATGGGACGGCGAACCTGGAGTACCGGGTACCGGGGACATCAAACGATTACGCGCTGGGGGCGCGCCTGCGGCAGTTCCATTTCAACCCCGTATTGCACTTCACGCCGCGGGAAAGCCGGATCCGTCCGTTTGTGACGATGGGCTTTGGCCTAGATTGGTTTGGAGTTACCGAAGACGCCCGACGGCAGGTGGGAAATGGCGTGAATACGCCCTTCCGGCAGGCGGTGATGTTGGAATCGCAATTCCGCCCGGCGTTCAACTACGGCGCGGGCCTGAAAGCGAAGTTAACGGACCGGGTAGGTTTGCGCTTTGACGTGCGCGGATTCGCGACCGCGTCGCCGGACTTTGGCGTGCCGGCTAGCGGACCGGCGGGGGCGATCGTTTACACGCGCACGACGCCATTGAACGCATTGCAGACTACGGGCGGTGTAGTGTTCTACATGGGTCCTATCGATCAGGGTCCGGTGTGCGACTTCCGGGTGGGTTCGGTTGAACCGGCCACGAGCACGATCTGGTTGACGGAGAGCACCAGCTACAAGGTGCCGGTTTCCAACTCGTGCCTGGGTGTGACGCCCAAGTATAAGTGGACGGTGGATGGCGCGCCGGTGGCGGGCGAGGACATGATTGCGGTGAAGGGCTTGAAGGTGGGCGACAGCCCGGTGAAGGTAGTGGTGGAGGCCGATACCTCGAAAGTAGTGGACCGCAAGACGCGAAATTATCTGAAGAAGTTCCCGATTGCCGCGACGGAGCGGACGGCCAGCCTGACGGTGAAGAAGCCGACGATTGAGTTGGTGAGCCTAACGATGGACCCGCAGACGTTGAACCAGAACGGAACCGCCATCATTGAATCGACGATCCGCTACGACGGCCCGGCGGCCGGCGAGGATGTCTATGTGATTTACGAAGTGAACGATGGCACGCTGGTGCCCCTGAAGCCGAGCCAGACGGTGAGCGGCGGGTTGGCGGCGATGGAAGCGGCGGTGAAGGCCGACCCGAGCCGCGCGGTTGTCTCGCCCGATGGCAGGACCGTGGTGGAAGTGGCTAAACTAAAGCCGGGCAACACCAAGGACAGCGTACGATATGAGGCGCGCGGCGTGCAGGTGGTGCCGGGCGGACCGTCGAAAGTCATCGACACGCAGGTGACGGTGAAGGACCAGAACGGCAATGTGCTGGGACGCTTGAAGCCGAATGGAGGAGGCGCGACGGTGAATGCGCCGCCGGCTCCGGCGGCTCCGCCGGCCGCCCCGCCGGCGTTGCAACCGATGCAACTAGACGATGTGGTGTTCGCGAAAAACGGCGCCCGGGTCAACAACTGCGCCAAGCGCGTGCTGGATCAAGCGTTTGAGCGCGCGGCTTCGATGGGCGACTACGACGTGCTGCTGGTGGGCCACTATGATGCCGTGGAGAAGAACGTGAAGGTGCGGGACCGCAAGGCCGGTACGTCACGGAGTCTGGACGAAGAGCGCGTGTTGAATGTAGCCGCGGTGCTAAGCGCGGGCGTGGAGCCCTGCAAGCGCCTAAGCAAGAGCCGCATCAAGGTGGCCATGGTGGGCGCCGAGCAATTGTCGCCCTTCAAGACGGCGCTTTGCGAGGCGACGGTGAAGGAAAAGGGCGGCTCGAAGATCAGCGTGGCGGATGGCAATGCCAAGAACCGGCGCGTGGAGATCTGGCTGGTGCCGAAGAGCGGCCCGATGCCCAACGGCATCGGCGGCATCCAGGCTGCACCGGCGGCGGCGATTGAGACGAAGGGCTGTCCGAACTAAGCGGCCAGCGGCTTCCATGAGCGAAACCTTCAACGAGCCCCGTCTTGCCCTGAACCGGATCTACACACGGACCGGCGACCAGGGGGAGACGGGGTTGGTAGGGGGGCAGAGGGTGTCCAAGGACGCCCAGCGGATTGAAGTATTCGGAACGGTGGACGAGCTCAACGCCTTTGTTGGGCTCGTGCGCATTTCGGCGGCCGAGAAGGGGCTGTTGGAGCTAGAGCGGATTCTCGAACGAGTGCAACACGAGTTGTTCAATCTGGGGAGCGTCCTGGCGACGCTGCCACAGGATCTGCATCCGCAGCAGCCGCGGGTAAACTTCGAAACGATCGAAAAGCTGGAGCAGGATATCGACCGGCACAACGCGGTGCTGGAGCCGTTGCGGAGTTTCGTGCTGCCGGGCGGGACCAGAATCTGCGCCGAGCTGCATGTATGCAGGACGGTATGCCGCCGGGCGGAGCGGGAGTTGGTGACGCTGTCGCACCAGGAGGAGATTCCGCGCGAGGCCATGCTGTATTTGAACCGGCTGAGCGACGCTTTTTTCGTATGGAGCCGGTGGGTGAACCATGCGTTAGGAACGCCGGAAGCGCTTTGGCAGCCTAACAAGGGCGCGAAATAGCGCCGATAGGCGAGGAGGAAGACATGTCGCGCTTCAAATCAATGAATCCGCCGCTACCGATCTCTCTGGGCGGAGGAGGCATGGGGCCCAGCGCCCGAAGCGCCCCGAGGATGGAAGCGCCTTCGGCGACTATGCCTCGTCCGGCGGCGGCGCCAGTCAGTATGCCGGTGCGGATGCCGGCATCGATGCCGGCATCGATGGGGGCGGAGAGTGGAATAAGCCGCTTTGGGCTCTCAGTAGTAGCCTTTTTTCTGTTTGTCGTGGTGTCGCGTTTGCCCGAAGTGTTGGCGAATTTGGTGGGGACGAGTTTCAAAATTGCGATCCTATCGCTTCTGATCGCGGGAGTGATCGCGATACTCTCGGGGCGACTTTTTCAGACCCTATTCCAGCCGACGTCGTTGGCGATTCTGGGTTTTACCGCATGGTGCGTGATCTGCATCCCGTTTAGCGTATGGAAAGGGGGCAGCTTCGCGATCATCAAGGGGACGTGGCTGATTTCGCTCGCGGCCTTTCTGATTGTGGCGACGATGCCGGCCGTAGAGAGGCATTTGCGGCCCTATGCAGGGGCTCTGGCCTGGGCGACGATTCTGAATATTGTCGTGCTGCTGAAGTTTGGAACCGTGCAGGATTCGCGCGGTAAGCTTGAGATCCAATCCTCGCTGAGCAACCCGAACATCATGGCGCTGCAGTTGTTGCTGGGGCTTCCGTTCCTAATCTATTGGGTACGGACGAGGGGTTTTGTAAGTTGGCGCGGAATATTGGGGGTGGGCGCGTCGGTAGGCGTGGCGGTCTTGATTGTGTTACGCACGGGTTCCCGTAGCGGATTGATTGCCATGTCGATCATCGGGCTGATTTTGCTGGCGGGAATGAAGGTGCACGTGCGGATCGGGATTGTGGCGACGCTGCTGCTGGGCTCTGTGGCGGTGATTCCCTTTATTCCGGACTATCTGATTTACCGTTACGCGACGCTGTTAAATCAGGAAGAAGACGATACGAGCGAGGCGGCGGAATCGTCGAGGGCGCGGAAACAGCATCTGAAGGAGAGCCTGATTTTGACGATGCAGAAGCCGCTATTTGGCGTGGGGCCGGGGCAGTTTCAGGTGGCGTCGGCGGACCTGGCGAAGAACGAGAACCGGCGTGCGCTCTGGCGCGAAACGCATAACTCGTTTACGCAGGTTTCCAGCGAAACGGGTATCCCGGGGACGGTTTTGTATTTGGCCATGATTCTGGCGGGGTTGATGCCGGTGTGGAGCGATTTGCGGCGGGCAAACCGGGCGAAGACGCTGCTGCCGCGGCATGAATTTGCGGGAGCGCTTTTGATATCGGCGACGGGCCTATTTGTGACGTCGAACTTTTCGAGCCTCGCTTACCAATACTACTGGCCGATCATGTGCGGCATGGGTTTGGCCTACCAACAAGTGGCGCGGGCCGAGAATGCGCGGCTGATGGCAGCCGGGATTAATCGCGGGCTTTCCAACCGAAGCGTCCCACCGAACTCAATACCGCTGCCTCGGCGTTAAGAGGGGTTTCGAAAGATCCGGAGAGGCTACTGTTGTCACCGATGAGCTGGAAGTAGTATTTGGTGCCCGGAGCAAGATTATCCACGGTGTGCTGATTGCCTTCGCCTGAATAATAGCGGTAGGCATAAACGGTTTGCTCGAAATCTGGGTCCTCGGAGACCAGCAGCGTGACGTCTTCGGGACCCTCCCAGGAAAAATCGGCAGTTTGTTGCGCGGGACGCCACTGGGCATTCTTCAATTCGCCGGCCAGGTCGACCTCGGCCCAGAGTACGCTGTTGGGCTCCAGGCGGCCCAGGTTGCTTGAGTAGGCGACATAGCGGCCGTCGCGCGAGATGGACGCACGGGGTGATGCCCAATAGGCCGAGAGGAGGCCCTGATCGGCCCAGAGCTTGGACCGATGAAAAGCGACGCGGCGGACTTCTCCACCGAGGCGGACGACAACGACTTCATCTTTGTTTGGGGAGGAAACGGTCCAGGCTTTGCTCTCGGCCAGAGAACCGGTACCCTTCCGGTAGACGCCGGTGCAGGGGACGTCTTCCAGGACCAGGGTCTTGTTGTCGACGACCTGGATCTTGTGGATGCCGTTTAGCTCCGCCATAGGGGCTACGCCGCCCAGGATGACGTTGGCGCCGTCACGGAGACCATGATTAACGGCGGTACGGAGGGTGCAACTAGGGCCGGGGGTGATCTCGGAGACGGCGAAGTTGGGGATGCCTCCGGGGCCGGGGTCGCGATAGACGCTCAGGACGCAATAGCCGCTCCAGTTGCAGCCGAAGTGGGAGTCTGTCCGGAAGCCATTGGTGTCGATGGGGTAAATGAGGGAGAGCCCGCCGCCTGCCTCGCGGGGAACGAGAATGTTTTCGCCCGCGTTGAGAAAGCCGCTGACGACGTAGGTCTTGTCGCCAAAGGGATCGGTCCAACTCCAGAAGAGAAGCTGGCGGCCTTCCAGATCCTGGCCCACGTCGGAGTGGGGAGTGCGGATCTCGGGAGGCATGACGTATTCGTGGTTCAGGCGGTGATTTTCCCGGTCGACGCTGAGAACGTGGGCGCGCGGCTCGCCAAGCAGAACCACATAGCGTTTAGCGCTAACGCGGTCGACCTGGGTGACCTGGGCGAAATCGACGGAGCGGACACCCAGGTCTGCGTAGGAGAAGCAGTAGAGGTGTTCTTCCTGATTGGAAGGCTGGAGGCCGTTGAGGTCGATGGCGCAGAGGAGTTTGCGTTTGGGTTCGGTAAAGACCCACCAGTTATCGTCGGTGTTGTCGGCGGTGCCGCCAATTTCGAGGCTGTCGAAAGCGTCGCGTTCGCCGCGGCGGCTGCCAAAATTGGCAGCAACGGTGCTCTTGCCGCTTAAAACGCTGCGATAGGAGACCTGGGCGCCATCAAGAAACCAGATGCGGTCTTCCACCAGAGGATCCCAGACAGTCTTCGCGATGCTGGCGCCGGAGAGTTTTTCTCCTACTTTTTGACCGGTCTCGCGATTCCAGACCTGCAGGAAACCTTCGATGTCGCTCGTGAGAATGTAGCGGCCGGTGGCGGAGAAGGCGCGCATGCTGGAGTAGCTAACGTTGAAGCCGGAATCGGTGAGGCGGTGCACCGGGGAGCCGAATTGAGGATCGATGAAGGAATCTCCAGCCCGACGCAAGGCGGGAAAGTTGACGGGAGGTTGTTCGTTGCTCACGTCGCAAGTGTCGTCGTGGGGGAACTGGGGATGGGACTTGCGGCAGCCCTGAGGAAAACCGGCGCGATAGTAGAACGGAGCGTAGGAGAAGCGACGGACGACCTCCAGGCGAATGGGAAGAGACTTGCCGGCCACCTCGATGGCGCCGAGGTGTTTCCCTGGGGGGAGGATCTCGCTACCGAGCGCCCGAAAGGAGACCGTGAGATCCGCAGGGCCGGAACCGGCTTTGGGCTGTACCGAAAAACAGGGCCCATCGCAAGCGGTGGCGAGGGGGCCGGAGAGACTGACCTTCCAGTCGCCTTCCGCGTTGAGGGAGAGAGTTTGATTCTCGGGATAACGAGTGCTCTGCCAGGGATGGGGCTGGCCTTGGCGCATTTTGAATTCGAGGGCGTTCGTGGCCGATTGGCCCTGTACCTTACCGCTGCAGCCCAGAAAAACGGCGCTTGCGCAAAGCAAGGCATGAAGAAAAGGAAAACGCATCCACACTCCTTAGGCGGGCGCGGTAACCGCCTTTGTTATTCTAGCTTACGCGTAGTATTTATCGTCCCAACAAGCCAGTGCCATCCCTTACCAAGCTAGCGTTTCTCTGTTACTTCCAGGCGATCCGGATCGCCATCCGCTCGATGCTGGGAGGGGACGTCAAGAATGGGCTAAAGCTGCTAGTGGCGAGCGTGGGGTATTGGCGCTTTTATCCGAATGCGTTGGTGCTGCATTTGGCCCGGCAATACCGCCCGGCGCGGATTCTGGATCTGAGCAGCCCAAAGCTGGCCAGCCTGATCCTGGGGGAGGAGTTTGAGATCCTGGCCGTGGATCTGGACGATCCGCAACTGGAGACGCGCTGGGCCAAAGCGGCGCGGATTTTGGGTTTGAGGAAGTACCGGCACGGATTTGAGGACGCGCGGAGGCTGACGCTTGAGTCGGGAAGTTTCGACTTCGTCTATTCGTTGAGCGTGGTGGAGCATATACCCGGAGACGGGGACCGCGAGGCGATGGAAGAAATTGCACGGGTGCTGAAGCCGGGGGGGAAGGCGCTAGTAGAGGTGCCTTTGCGGCATCAGTATGCGGAGATTTATCAGCGCTACGACAGCAAAGGATTTGCGCTGGCGGAGCCGCGATTTTACGAGCGCCATTACGCCCCGGAAAGCATGGAACGGCTGCGGGTGCCGGGTCTGCGGGTGCTGAACGAGTGGTCGATGGGGGAGTATCTGGCAGTAGATCCGTGGATTGCGACGCCGAGGCTGCCGAGGTTGCTGCGTCTGGCGATACTGCCGCTGGAACCGTTTCTCGCGGCGCTGAACATCTGGATGGCGGGCAAGCCGGGGCAGGACCGGCCGCTTTCGATGATTTTGCTGCTTGAGAAGCCGGCGGTTTAAAGTTCGCCGCGGGAGGCGTAGTAGAGCCATTTGGCCGATTCGATGGTGAGTTCGATGGCGATGGGCCAGCGGTTTTGCCAGAGTTGCCAGCGTTTGCCAATGTCTGGGACTGGGACGGGAATGAGGGCCAGGCCATGTCGGCGCGCGGTACGGGCGGCGCGGCCGGAGTGGAAATCGCTGGTGAGGAGGCCTTTGGAGCCGGCGAGAGAGTCGAGGAGGGTTTTCGAGAAGGCGATGTTTTGGTAGGTATTGTGGGCGGCGGTTTCGAGCAGGATGGCGGCGGGTGGGACGCCGCTGGCCACGAGGAATTCTTTCATGGACAGGGCAAGCGGGGGAGAAGCGGGAGTTTGGGGGCCGGCACTGACCACGAAGCGTTTGGTCTGACCGAGGCGCCAGTAGCGGACGGCGTAGTTTAAGCGAAGGTAGGTGGAGTAGCCGATGAGGCCGGGGGCTTGCTCTTCGGCGCCTAAGACCAGAAGGGTTTCCGGTGCGGTGGAGGCCCAAGAGGATTCGAGAGCGCGGAGCCACCAGAGTTCGAGGGGAGTGCAGGTGAGCAAGAGGAAGAGGCTAAGAAAGCCCAAGGAGAGGCGGGAGCCGATTTGGAGAGTCCTGTGCATGCCATCAGGCCTAAACTAGGATACTGGCAACCATGTTTTCTTGCGCGCTCGTAATTCCCTGCTACAACGAAGAAAAGCGGTTGCCGCAGCGGAAGATTTTGGACCATGCGGCGGCGCATCCCCACCTTCATTTTGTATTCGTGAACGATGGCAGCAAGGATGGAACGAGCAGAGTGTTGCGAGAAATGGGAGCGACGCTGGGAGCGCAGGCAACGGTGCTGGACAACGCGAAGAATCAAGGCAAGGCGGGCGTAGTAAGGCAGGGGCTGCTGCACGGGTTAGACCAGACGGAGGCGGCGGTGGTGGGATTCTGGGACGCGGATCTGGCCACACCCCTGGAGAGCGTGGACGAAATGCTGGCGATCCTGGAGGCAGAGCCGAAGCTCTGGATGATCTTCGGCGCGCGTGTGCAGTTGCTGGGAAGAAGAATTGAGCGCAAGCTGTACCGGCATTATCTGGGCCGGGTTTTTGCCACCGTAGTTTCGAATCTGCTGCGGCTGCCGGTGTACGACACGCAATGCGGGGCCAAGTTGTTCCGGCGCAACGCGCATATCCGCAGCTTATTCGCCGATGAATTCGTTTCCCGCTGGATTTTCGATGTGGAGATTATCGCGCGCTATCAAGCCTTGGGGCCAGAACTGCGGCCGGACGCTCGGGTGGGAATTTATGAATATCCGCTGCCGGCGTGGGAGGACGTGGACGGCTCGAAAGTGGGCCCCGCGGATTTCCTGAAGGCGCTGGGGGATTTGTGGAAGATCCGGGGACGCTACGCTCTGTGAAGAAGGGATCGGGACTGGTCGGGCTGGTGGCGGCAGGGCTGCTGTATGGCGCGGTGATGTATTGGACGGAGCCCGAGACGCTATCAGACACGCTGGTCTACTCCAAGCAGGCCCTGGGAGGCGACGCGGGAGGGCGCTTTAACCGGCTATGGGAGTTTGGGCACCTGTTGTGGAGGCCGCTGGCGGCGGTATTGCATCCCGTCTTCCAGGCGCTGGCTCCCGCAGCGGTAGCGCCGACCGAGTTGCTGAAAAATGCCTATGGATTGATCTGGCTGAATCTGGCGGCGGGGCTGCTATGCAGCTTGTTGCTCTTCCGATGGATGCAGAGGGAGAAGGTTTGGTGGGGCTGGAGTTTGCTGCTGCTGCTTGCGTTTGTATCGAGCAACGCTTTCTTGTTGCATGCGCAGACGGGCAGCTCGTACGTGTTCGGACTGGCGCTGATGATGTTGGCATTGGAGCTCGACAACGCGGTGGGAAGCGGCTTGTTGATGGCGGGGGCGGCACTGCTGTGGTTTCCGTATGTGCTGATGGCGCCGGCCGTGTTGTTGAAGAAGTGGTTGGAGCGAGGGGGATGGAAAGAAACATTTGCGATTGCGGTGGCGTTTGCGGGGGGGCTAGCGGCGGGGTACGGAGTGGGGGCTTGGCTGGCGGGAGTGCGGAGCGCGGGAGAATTTCTCGATTGGTATGCGGCGGCCAAGCACACGTGGAGCCAGAACCGGCAATGGCTGCGGGCGGTGAGCGGGGTGTGCCGGTTGCTTTACGATTTGGGGCAGGACGGGGTGCTGCTGAAGCGGCTCTCGTTCCGGGACCCCTACGCGCTGGTAGCGTGGACGGCGTTGGCGCCGACGGCGCTGCGGATGGCGGCCTTTTATGGGCTTTGCGGGCTGTGTCTCTGGCGAGGAGAAAGGGCGCGGGTTTGGGTGTTTGGAATGGCGGCGGCGCCGATGTTGTTTTTCGCGATCGTTTTGTTCGAGCCGGGATCCCCGGAGAGGTTCTTGCCGATGCTGCCGTTGTTGTTTTGGTTGGCGAGCGCGGTAGCGAGGGACTCGCAGCGATGGGTGAAAGTAGCGTTGGCGGTCTTGCTGGTGGCGATTCCGATGGCGAATTTGCCGCTGGCCTTTGCGGGAGGAAGTGAGGCGCACCCGGCGGCGGCGCGGCTATTGGACTTCAAGAAGCACGCGCGGGTGGGCGATTTATTGGTGACGGTGACCTTTCGCGATCCGATGGTGAACCTGGTGGAGCAGCATCCGTTTCTGAAGGTGAACGCGCAACCGGTGCCGCCCACGTATCAGCTGATCGAAATTGCCTCGAGCCGGGCGGCCCAGTGGCAGGAGGATTTTGCCAAAAAGACGCTTGCGACCTGGCCCGAAGGGGACGTTTGGGTGCAGCGGGGTGTGCGGGACGAAAGGCCGCCAGCCAGCTTGTGGTGGGTGGAAGGGGACAATCCGGCGATTCGCTGGAGGCAGGTGCCCGAGTTTTTCGGGCGGTTGGAGTTTGACCGAGAGACGGCGCACCCGGAAGGCTTTTTGCGGCTGCGGCAGAGCGAAGGGAACCGGAGCCTGCTGGAGAGAATCGGGTTACCCTGAAGAGTTCCGAGCTGATCATGTCACGTCCCCTACAAACCAAAGAAAACGCGAAACTTCGACTCGGCCAGGGCGATTGGGCCCCCTTCGATTTGGATATGAGACTGGTGGAGGAGGCGGCGCAAGAATGGGCGCGCCAACTGCAGGGCGTCGAGAAGCCGTGGCTGTGTTGGAACATGAGCCCGGCGTGGTGTCTGGTGCAGCAGAAGCTGGTGAAGCACGTGGGATGGACGCCAGTGGTGGGGCTGGACCCGAAGTATGAGCGGCCAACGCTAGTGGAAGGGGCGATCGAGATCGATTTCAACGCGAAGCTAAAGATGCCGCAGATGTACGCGGTATTTCCGGTGGAGTTTGCATGGTTGTATGCGCCGCGGTTGGCGTTCTGGCATTCGGACTTGTTGATGCGCCTGCCGTTTATTGAAGAGGTGGCGCGAAAGTTTGAAAAGTTGGAAGACGGCGAAATGTCGGCGGTGTGGGACTACGGCGGTTTGCGGCAACTTTTGAATTGGAAGATGCACCGCTATTACGAGCTACTGGGGTGCATGACGCGGGGGGCGAGCAAGGACAATTTCGATAAGGCTTGCGGGTGGTGGCGAAACGTGGTGAACCACGTGAATGTGAAGACCGAGCAAGAGCGCCAGGAGCGCGACCGATTGTTCTATGACAACGGATTCGGGATCATGCTGTGGAAGCGGAAGTATGGGGGCAAGGTGTTCGATATCAGCTTGCGGAAAACGGCCGAGGGGCACTGCAGCGAGATTGGGAACAAGAATTACAAGAACCTGCCGGATCACCTGGAGGCAAGCCGGAATACCGGCCGCGAAATGGAGCTGAATTACGATTTGGAGCGGGAATGCAAACGCCTAGGAATCGAACGTTTTCTCTAGGCGGCCGGTAAACAGCGCGGCTAGTTTTTCAACGTTCTTGCGGAGGTTGAATTCCTGAGCGACCCGGTCGCGGCCGGCCTCTCCCAAGCGGTGGCGCAAGGCGGGGTCTTCGACCAAGCGGCGCATGGCGGAGGCAAGGGCGGCCTCGTCGGCGGGGGTGACGAGGAGGCCGGAGCGCTCGTGCTCTATTAGTTCGGGGACACCGTTGACGTAGGTGGAGATGCAGGGTTTGCCGTCGCGCATGGCTTCCATTAGGACGCCGGGGACGCCTTCGGCAAAGCTGGGGAGAACGAAGACATCGGTTTCGCGGTAGAGGCGCTCGAGTTCTTCCTGGGAAACAAAGCCGGGCAGGGAGACACGGTCGCCGAGGTTGAGGGATTGGACGCGATCGCGGAGAAAGGCGAGTTCGGGGCCGCCGCCGGCGATAGTGAGGGAGAAATCGAGGCCGGATGCGGCGAGGCGCAGGGCGGCTTCGACGAGGATGTGCTGCCCTTTGACGGGGGCGAGGCGGCCCACGCAGAGGAAGCGGGCGGGACCGGGTTTCCGCTCGGCCGAGGAGGGCGGAAGGGGATCCGGGACGCCGAGGTAGCACTTTTCGATTTTGGCCCAATGGGGAGGGGAGGAATGCATCATCATCTGGCTGCGGGCAAAGTTGCTGATGGCGACGCTGAGGAGGGAGCCGGCGATTTTGTCGGCCAGGGCTCCGCCCTTGGGGTCGAGGAACTCGTCGGGGCCGTGGACGGTCATGGAGAAGGTGATGGGGAAGACGCGACTAAGCAGGAGGGCGACCATGGGGGCGTAGTGGCTGTGGATGTGGGTATAGCCGGCCTGGGTGAGCCAATGGCCGAGGATGACGGCTTCGGCGAAATAGTAGACGCGGCGAAGGAGAGCGGCGGGAGTGAGGTGGCCGAGGCGGAGGGCCCCGAAGAGGGTGGAAAGATAGGGTCCGGGGCGGGAGAGGAGGGTAGCGGTGTGAGCGGCGAGGATCTGGCCGAAAGAGGCTTGTTTGACCCAACGAGTTTGGGAGGCTTCCTCGCGCTCTTCGGGGGAGAGTTTTTCGAGGGGCCGGTCAGGAGGGGAGATACTGTAGCGGCCTACTTCCCAGCCGGAGGAGGCCAATTGGCGCAGCTCCCGCAGCATGAAGGTGTGGTTGATCGCGGGGTATTGACTGACGAGGTAAGCGATGCGCCGCCGCATGTCCTCTCATGATCGCATTAAGCGGCAAATGCTAGACTGGCTATGCTTTATGCGAATCCTCGTAACGGGCGGGGCGGGTTGCATTGGTTCGGAGCTGGCGACCGCGCTTCTGGAGCAAGGCCATACGGTCCTCGCGCTCGATAATCTTTCTAGCGGGAAAATTGAACATCTTGAAGGGCTTCGGACCCAGGCCGGCTTTTCCTTTCTGGAAGCCGACTTGTTGGACCCGGCGGCGCTTCGCCAGGCGGTGGCGGGGCAGGATTTTGTCTATCATCTGGCGGCGAATCCGGACGTAAAGTACACGCCGGGCGATGCAACCAATAAGGATTTGGAACAGAACACCCTGGCTACGTATCACTTGCTCGAAGCGATGAGGCTGGAGGGAGTGAGGAAGATCGCCTTTTCTTCGACTTCGGCGGTGTATGGCATTTCTGAGAAGCAACCGATTCCGGAGGAACAGCCCTTGCGGCCGATTTCCCTTTACGGCGCCACCAAGGCGAGCTGTGAAGCGATGCTTTCGGCCTTTGGCAACCTGTTTGAGATGCAGGTTTGGGTGTTTCGCTTTGCCAATATTGTGGGGGGAAAAGTGCGGAAGCGGGGGCGGACGGTGATCTCGGACTTCATCCTGCGGCTGCGGGAGAACCCGCGGCACCTGCAGATACTCGGCAATGGCAAGCAGGCGAAATCCTACCTGCTGAACTCCGATTGCATCCAAGCGATGTTGTTCTGCGTGGAGAAGGCGCAAGGGCCGTTTAACGTCTTCAACCTCTGCTGCGACGATCAACTGGACGTAACGACCATCGGGCACATGGTGACGGAGGCGATGGGGTTGAAGGACGTTGAATTTTCTTACACGGGCGGAGAAGGCGGCTGGCTGGGGGACGTGCCCCGATTTACGCTCGACCCGAGCCGCTTGAATGAGCTGGGGTGGAAGGCGCGCTACAGCTCGCGCGAGGCGGTGGCGCTGACCATTCGGGACCTGCTGGAAGGCGCGGAAGCCTAAAGCGATGCAAGCGGTGATTCTCGCCGGAGGATTGGGCACGCGCTTGAGACCGCTGACCTACGAGGTGCCGAAGCCGATGGTGCCCATCTGCGGACGGCCCTATTTGGAGTATCAATTGGAACTGTTGCGGGAGCGCGGATTTGCCGATGTTTTGCTTTTGACGGGATACCTGGGGGAGCAAATTGAGCGGCATTTTGGAGACGGAACAGCGATGAAACTGCGGATCCGGTATTCGCGGGAAGAGACGCCGGTCGGGACGGGCGGCGCGCTGCGGCAGGCAAAGGGGATGCTCGGAGAGACGTTTTTGCTGCTGTATGGGGATTCGTTTTTACCGATTGATTATGCGGCGCTGTTGGGCATTCTGGACCGAGAGCCGGCGGCGCAATTGGTATTGACCGCCTATGACAATGCGAGGGGCGACACCAACGTCAAGAACAACTTGCAGGTGAACGCCGAGGGAGTAGTGGAAGCTTACGAAAAGGATTCGGCCAATGCGGCCTTGAACTACGTGGAGGCGGGGGTGATCGGCGTGCGGCGGGAGGCGCTTACGCTGCTGCCGGAGACGACGCCAGTCAGCTTTGAGAATCAGTTGTTTCCGCAATTGATTGCGGCGCGCCGGGTGAGAGCCTATGTGACGGCGCAACGCTTCTACGATTTTGGGACGCCCGAGCGCCTGAAAGAGGCGGAGGCCTTCTTCGGCGGGTGGCAGGCGGGAGCGGCATGATCATATCGCGCACGCCGTTCCGGATCAGTTTTTCCGGGGGTGGAACCGACTTACCCGCCTACTATGAGCAACAGGCCGGGGCCGTGCTTTCGACGGCGATTAACAAGTACATGTACATCTCGGTGATGCCGCGTTTTGGGGGGACCTTCCGGATCAGCTATTCGCGGACGGAGCTGCGCGAGCGGGCCGAGGAAATTGAGCATCCGATCGTGCGGGCGGCGCTGGAGAAGCATCCGCAGCCGGCGGGGATCGAGGTTGTTTCGATGGCGAACCTGCCGGCGGAGAGCGGCATGGGATCGAGCTCGAGCTTTACGGTGGGGCTGTTGCATGCGCTGCACGCGTTTGCGGGGCATACGGTGAGCGCCGAGACGCTGGCGGCGGAAGCCTGCGAGATCGAGATCGAACGCTTGCGGGAACCGATCGGCAAGCAGGATCAATACATTGCCGCCTATGGCGGGATGCAGTTCATCCAGTTCTTTCCAGGCGGGCGCGTGCAGGTGGACCCGGTGGTCTGCCCGGCAACCACGCGGCAGGAATTGAACCGGCGGCTAATGGTGTTTCATGTGGGCAAGACGCGGGCGGCGCGGGATATTCTGAAGCGGCAGAGCGCAGCGACGCCGCAACGGATGGAGGCGCTGTCGCGGATGCGGGATCTGGCGTTCAGCCTGCGGGAAGTGTTGAGCGCGGGCAAGAATCTGAACGATTTTGGGGCGATTTTGCATGAAGGGTGGCTGGCGAAGCGATCCATCGACGAATCGATCAGCAGCCCGGAGATCGATGCGTATTACGAACGGGCGCGGGCCGCGGGCGCCCTGGGCGGCAAGGTGCTGGGGGCGGGCGGGGGCGGCTTTTTGCTGTTCTATTGCGAACCGAATTTGCAGGACCGTTTGCGGCAGGCCCTGGCGGAGCTGACGGAGTTGCCGATTGAGTTTTGTCCGGAGGGCAGCAAGATTCTCTATGTGGGGGCGGACCGTTGGTAGAGGCGCGCCCTTGCCTGTTTTTGGACCGCGACGGGGTGATCAACCGGAATCCGCCGCGGGGAGAATACATTGCGCGGTGGGAAGAGATGGAAATCTTGCCGGCGGCGGTGGACTGGATTCGGCTCTTTCGAGCGGCGGGCTTTCTGGTGGTGGTGGTGACGAACCAGCGTGGGGTGGCGCTGGGAAGGATGACGGAAGGGGAGTTGACCACGCTGCACGAGCGGCTGGCCGAGCATTTGGCGGAGTTGGGCGCGCCGGTGGATGCGATTCTTTACTGTCCGCACGCCGAGGGTGCATGCCAGTGCCGGAAGCCGTTGCCAGGGATGGTAGAGGAGGCGGCGCGGCGATTTGCGATCGATATGAAGGGGTCGCTGCTGGTGGGGGATAGCGATCTGGACCGGGATCTGGCGGCGAACTGCGGGCTTGCGTTTGTGCGCGTGGCGGAAGGGCGAGTCCGCTAGGTATGTGCGGGATCGCGGGATTTGTGACGCTGCGGGAAGGCCCTGGGCGCGCGGACCTGGAGCGGATGACGCGGGCGATTGCCCATCGGGGGCCGGACGATACGGGCATCTATTGCCAGGGGCCGGCGTTTCTGGGGCATCTGCGCTTGAGCATTGTGGATCTGGCTGGGGGGCACCAGCCGCTTTTTAACGAAGACAAGACGAGGGCGATCGTATACAACGGCGAAGTGTTTAACCACGCCGCGGTGCGTCCCGAACTCGAGGCGGCGGGGCACCGCTATGAGACGCGGAGCGACACGGAAACGATTCTGCACGGGTGGGAAGAGTGGGGCGTGAAGACACTGGACCGCTTCCGGGGCATGTTTGCGTTCGCGATCTGGGACGAGAGGCGGCAGACGCTGGTGGCGGCGCGGGATCGCTTGGGCATCAAGCCGTTCTACTACTTCTTCGACGGGCGGAGCTTCGTTTTTGCGAGCGAAATTAAGGCGCTACTGGAGCATCCGGACGTCCAAGCCCAGCCTAATGAGGGACGGATCAGCGAGTATCTCGCGATGGGCTTCGTGAACGGCGAGGAGACTTTATTTGCGGGGATCCGGAAGCTGGCGCCGGGGCATTGGCTCGAGTGCAGCGTGGAGGGGGAGCGGCTGGCGCTGCGGATCGAACGTTATTGGGATGTACCGGACGAGGCGCCGGATGAAACGAAGAGCGAGAGCGAGTGGGTAGAGACCGTGCGGGCGGGCCTTGAAGAGACGGTGCGGCTGCGGCTGATGGCGGATGTACCGCTGGGAGCGTTTCTGAGCGGCGGCGTGGACTCAAGCGCGATTGTGGCTTTGATGCAGCGCTTGGCGCCGGGCAAGGTGCGCACGTTCAGCGTGGGCTACGGTGAAGAACAGTACAGCGAACTGGGCTACGCCCGGCAGGTAGCGCGGCAGATGGACACGGTGCATGAAGAGGTGGTGATGGGGCGGGAGGACTTCTTTGGAGCGCTGCCGGGGCTGATTTATCAGGAGGACGAACCAATCGCGTGGCCGAGCAGCGTGCCGCTGTACTTTGTATCGAAGCGGGCGGCGCGGGACGTGAAGGTGGTGCTGACGGGGGAAGGCAGCGATGAAATTTTTGGCGGCTACGAGCGCTACGGATGGACGCGGATGAATCTGGCGGCGGGCAGGGTTTTTGGTGCATTGGCGCCGGGGGCATTGCGGCGAGGAGTGGCGAATTTCGTGCACAGCTCGGGGCTATTGCGGGCGGAGGCGCGGCGGAAGTTGAGCCATACTTTCTTGGCGCGGGAGAACACGATCGAATCGATGTTGCTGGAAAACTTCTTGCATGCGTTTACGCCGGCCGAGCAGCGGGGGATGCTACTGGGCAGCGCGGGGGACGTGGATGCGGAATACCGCAAGTATTGGGAGAGCCGCCCGAGGCGCTCGACTTTGCACCGGATGCTGTATGCGGACCAGAAGACGTATCTGGTGGAATTGCTGATGAAGCAGGACCAGATGAGCATGGCGGCTTCGATTGAGAGCCGGGTGCCGTTTCTCGATCATCATTTTCTGGCGATGGCGATGCGGATTCCGGACCGCTACAAGATAAAGGGCCGGGTGCAGAAGTACATTCTGAAGCGGGCGGTGGAGAGCCTGCTGCCGAAGGAGATCATTTACCGCAAGAAGATGGGCTTCCCGACGCCGCTGAAGCAGTGGTTGCGGGAGGAAAGGGCGGCGGAGCAACTGGAAATGGTGACCGCGCCGGGCAACTTTTTGTCGCGCTGGATCCGGCCGCAGCCGGTGAGGGACTTAATTGCGGCGCACCGGGCGGGGCGGGTGGATGCGACGGACCGGATCTGGCGCTTGTTGAATCTGGAGTTGTGGGGACGGCGCTTTTTTGGGATGGCATGAAGATACTTTGGATCAAGACGGATTTTCTGCACCCGACCAATCGGGGCGGGCAGATACGAACGCTGGAGATGCTGCGGGTGTTGCATAGGCGGCACGAAGTGCATTATCTGGCGCTGGACGATGGGAAGTTTCCGGAGGGGGCGGGGCGGGCCGGAGAGTATAGTTCCGCCGCCTATGCCGTTGCGCACGTGCCGCCGGCGAAGACTTCGCCTAAGTTTGCCGCGCAGTTGGTGAAGGGCTTAGCGGCAGAATTGCCGTTAGCGATTTCCCGATGGGGGTCGGAGCGGATGCGGGCAAAGCTCGCCGAGCTCAATCGGACCCATCGCTTTGACGCGAAGGTTTGCGATTTTCTTTTTCCGGCGGTGAACCTGGAAGGGCTGGACGACGTGATTCTTTTCCAGCACAATGTGGAAGCCACGATTTGGCGGCGGCATGCCGAGCATGGCCAGACGGCGCTGCATCGCTGGTACTTCAGCGGGCAATACGAGCGGATGCGGCGTTTTGAAGAGCGGGTGTGCCGGGAGGCGCGGCGCGTGGTGGCGGTGTCGGAGGCGGATGCCAAAGAGATCGCCGAGGCATACGGCGTGAAAGGCGTGGAGTGGGTGCCGACGGGGGTGGACGTCGACTACTTCGCGGGGAGCCAAGAGCGGGCGCAGGAAACGGACTTGGTCTTTATCGGTTCGATGGACTGGATGCCGAACATCGATGCGGCGCTGTGGTTTGCCGAGGAGATTCTGCCGCGGATACGAGCGCGGCGGCCCGAGACGAGCGTCGCGTTTGTGGGGCGGCAACCGACGGCGGAGGTGGAGGCGCTGGCAAAGGCGACCAGGGGATTTAGAGTGACGGGGACGGTGCCGGATGTGCGGCCGTGGCTCAACGCGGGGCGGATTTCGATAGTGCCGCTGCGCATTGGGGGCGGGACGCGTCTGAAGATCTACGAGAGTATGGCGGCGGCGCGGGCGGTGGTTTCTACGAGCGTGGGAGCCGAGGGGCTGGACTACGAAGACGGCGAGAATCTGGTGGTGGCCGACGGGCCGGAGCGTTTTGCCGAGGCGTGCTTGCGGCTATTGGACAATGAGGCGGAGCGGGAGCGGCTGGGCGCCAACGCGAGGCGATTTGTGAGGGGGAAGTACTCCTGGGAGAGCGTTACGAGCCGCTTTGAGGGTTACTTGGCGGGGTAGGGGTGGCGCCGGTGACGGTCCAGAGGCTTTGCGCGGGACGGAAGAGTACTTGGAGGCCGAGGACGGTGGCCCAGAGCATGACGGCGAGGGTGCGGAGGGGCGAGCTGATTTTTTTCAAGGGACCACGCAGCCAGGGGTCGCATAGGATTAGGAGTGCGAAGGCAGCGAAGGCGGCGAGGATAGGCGAGCGAAGGGGAGAGGGCAGGAAGAAGGCGCTGATCAGCAGCACGGCGAAGAGTTCCGGCAAGAGCAGGCGGCCAACTTTGTAGCTCCAGTAGTCGAAGGCGAGGCGATTGGAAGGCCCGAGGAGCCAGGGGTAATGCCAGAGGAGCTGGTAGTTGCCGGCGAGGGTACGGACTTTACGGCCGAACTCGGCGCGGCGATCGGTGGGTTCGTCCCAGGCGACGGCGGCGGGATCGACTACCAGGCGATAGCCTTGGCGGAAGGCCGCGAGGGGGAGGTACATGTCGTCGAGGAGGAGGTCGTGGGGAAGAGGCACGGCGAGGCGGCGGCGGAGCGCATAGATGGCCCCGGTGGCGCCGAAGATGGAATCGATGGAGCTGAGGCTGTCGCGAAGCCAAGTTTCGAAACGGCGATAGAGGCCGACGTCCTCTTCACTGCCGCCGGAACCGGCGCGGATTTTAAGGTGGCCGCTGACGGCGGCGACGCGCGGGTCGGCAAAATTGGCGACGAGGTGGCGGAGGCTGGGAGGCTCGAGTTCCTGGCGGACGTCGGTAAGGAAGAGAATCTCGCCGGTGGCGGCAGCGATGCCGGTGTTGAGGGCGGCGCATTTGCCGCGCACTTGGCTGCGAAGCAGGCGGACGCGGGGGTGGGCGGCGGCGATTTGCTCACTACGGTCGGTGGAGGCGTTGGAGACGACGATGATTTCAAGGAGGTCCGGCGGGTAATCGAGAGCGTCCAGGGATTGGAGTTTCGCGGAAAGGTATCGTTCGCCATTGTGGACGGGCAGGATGACGCTCACGGAAGGCGTGAGGGGCTTCTTTTCGATGGGTTGGGGGGAGGCGGCGCGTAGGCGGACCCAGAGTGGGTAAGCGATCAAGATCCAGGTTGCTAAGGCCGCGGAGGCCAGGAAGAAACACAAGCCCCAAGACATGCTTCTCATGATAGACCCTGGGGCTGCGCGAAACCCGTAATGTGCTAAGGTCGTAATTCTTTCTTCCTAATTCTCTATGCCGCGCTTGCGCACCCTGCTTTTGCTCGCCGGAGATATTGCCGTCCTGTGGATTTGCTATCTCGTGGCGAGCGCCCTGATCCTCGAAAACGACCTGGTTCCCGAGATGAACCTGGAATTGTTTTTAAATGCGGAGAATGGCTGGGTCAAGATTGGGATTTTGATCGCGACTTTAGTCCTGGGGTACTACTTTTTAGGGCTATACGAAAACATTCGGGTGCGCTCGAAGCGGCGTCTGGCGGAAGATCTGATGCTGGTGTTTGGCCTGGCGTTTCTCTTGCAAGCGCTGATCAGCTATGTAAACCGGGGCGTCATGATGTCGCGGTGGATCATGCTGCTGGGGACCGTGTTTGCCTTTGGAGCGCTAATTGTATGGCGGTCGGCGTATTCGCATGCGGTGGTGCGAGTATTGGGGCGGCAAAGGATTCTGTTTATCGGCGACACCGGGTTGAGCCGGATGCTGGCGCAGCATATTGTGGAGCATCCCGAGAAGGGCTTCGAGGTACTGGCCTGTTTGGAGGAAAAGCCCAGGGAAGGGGCGGCATTTCCCGGGGGGCCCGTGATTCCTATCGAAAGTGAGATGCCGGCGCAGATTAGCGCGCTCAGGCCGGACCGGATCTCGGTGGCAGTAGATTATCCGGCCGAGTCTCCGGTTTCCGGCTCCTTGCTCTGGTGCAGTATGCAGCGGATGAAGGTGGAGAGCGTGGGAGAGCTGCACGAAAACCTATTTCAGCGGGTGGCGCTAGAGACGGTGACGGCCAATCAGCTGATTTTTTCGCCGTCCTTCCAGGCGCCGATGACGACGGAGTTTATCCAGTCGATCTATGGGCCGGTATTTTCGCTATTGGGTCTGGTGTTGACGTGGCCGTTGATGTTGCTGACGGCGATCGCGGTGAAGATGGATAGCCCGGGGCCCGCGTTGCTGCGCCAAGAGAGGGTGGGCTTAAACGGGCGTCACTTCTTTATTTTGAAGTTTCGCTCCATGTTCGTAGACGCTGATGCGCGTTTTGGGAGGGCTCGGGCCGATAAGGAAGATCCGCGGATTACACGGGTGGGGAAGTTTATCCGGGTGACGCGGCTGGACGAGCTGCCGCAGTTTATGAATGTGTTGCGCGGGGACATGAATTTTGTGGGGCCGCGGCCGGAGATGCCGGTCTATGTGAAGGAGCTGACGGCGGCGATACCGTTGTATCCGCAGCGGCTGCGTGTGAAGCCGGGGCTGACGGGCTGGGCGCAGCTGCACCATGTGCCGGAGCATACAGCCAAGGAGACGGCGCTCAAGTTGAGCTACGACCTTTACTACATCAAGAACATGAGCTTCCTGCTGGATGTGATGATCGTGTTTCACACCCTCAAGGCAGTAATCTTCCGCACCGGGGCGCGTTAGGCAAGAGGCCAACTTAATCGAGGTTAAGAAAGCGCTTCACTTCGGGCTCCATGCCGGGGGCGCAGGCCGCGCCGTTGCCCTCGTAGATCCCGGGCTTTCCGTTCAGGGCGAAGAAGCGAGCGCCGGCTTCGCGCAGGATACAGACGGGGGCGCAGAGGTCCCAGGGGGCGACGCTGGGTTCGATCCAGATTTCCATTCTGCCGCTGGCAACGAGCATGGCGTCATAGATGCCGCCGAAGACACGCACGCACCAGAAGCCGGCTAGCCAATCGAGGAGGCGGGCGCCGAAGGGGGGATGAGTGACGCCATTGAGCTTATTGACGCAAACGACGGCCTGCTGGACGGAGGAGATAGCCGAGGCATGAATGGGCTGGCCGTCGAGGAAGGCGCCTTCGCCTTTGGCGGCGTAGTACATTTCGCCGAGCATGGGGAGATAGCAAACGCCTACAACGGGTTCGCCGTTTTCTTCGAGGCCGATGAGGATGGCCCAGAGACGGTTATTGCGGACGAAATCGCGGGTGCCGTCGATGGGGTCGACGATCCAGCGGCGGCCGCTTTTGGATTCGCGATTGGCGCCTTCTTCTCCGAGGAAGCCGTCGTCGGGAAATGCCTCAGAGAGGATGGAGACAATGAGGCGTTCGCTTTCCTTGTCGGCGATGGTGACGGGAGAATCGTCGGGTTTGGTTTCGGCGGTAAAGCCGCCGTGGAGAATGCGCTGGCAGGCCTCGCCAGCCTTGCGCGCGGCCGAGCGGGCGAAGAACAATTCCGAGTCGTAAGCCATGAACAAACGGGATGATAGCATCATCCCTTATGAGCGGCAGAACCCTATTTTCAGCCTTGGAAGAGGCGGCGGCGCGGCACGGGGAGAGGCCGGCGCTGTATCAGCCGGTGGCGGGCAGCAATGGAGAAAAGTACACGACCTACACGTGGAATCAGTATGCGCAAGCGGTTAAGGAAATCGCCTGCGGGTTGAGGAGCTTGGGCATAGGGCACGGCGACGTCGTGGCGCTGCAGAGCGAGACGCGGGCCGAGTTTTATCTGGCCGATATGGGGGTGATCGCCAACGGGTCGATTGCGGCGGCGATGTACACAAGCTATCCGCAAGGCGAGGCGATCCAGAAGCTGCGCAATTGCGGGGCCAAGCTGGTGTTTGTCGAGAATTCGAAAATGATGGCCACGCTGGCGGCGAGCGCGGCGGGGGAAGAGGCACTGGATATTCAGTGGGTTCTGCTGACGGGATCGGCGGAGGACATCCTGAATCTGGACGATGTGAGGGCCAAGGGGCGGGAAGCGATCGCCGCGGACCCACAGCTATTCGCGCGGATTTATGTGGAGACCCAGCCAGAGGACATCGCGATCATCTATCTGACCTCGGGTTCGACGGGGGAGCCGAAGATGGGCATGGTGTCCCATAAGAGCATCGTGTTTAACCTGAAGGCGGCGCCGCCCGTATTGCCGCTGACGGCGGAGGACCGGACGATTGCGTTTCTGCCCAGCGCGCACATTACGCAGCGCTTGGTGATGCAGATGCTGCCGCTTGAGTACGGGATGAGCGTGTACTTTAGCGAGAGCCTATCGCGGTTGCCGAAAGAGATCCAGGAACTGCGGCCGACGTTTTTGGTGGCGCCGCCGCGTTTGTGGGAACGGATCTATCAGAGCATCGTGACGGAGATAAAGAAGAAGCCACCGCTGATTCAGAAGATTTTTCACGGGGGGCTGGGCCTGGGGATGCGCGCGCGCCAATTGAAGTGGGAGGGCAAGATCGTGCCGCCCTGGGTCAGCGCGCCGCTGGCGGTGGTGGACAAGCTGATTTTCTCGAAGGTGAGGGAGAGGTTGGGCGGAAATCTGCGCATCGCGGTGTCGGGTTCGGCGCCGTTGGGGAAGGACCTGGCAGGGTTTTACCAGGCCATCGGGGTGAACCTGGTGGAAGGCTTTGGACTGACTGAGGGCGGGGTGACGCACCTGAATCCGTTGGAGCGGCCGAAGGTGGGGAGCATCGGCAAGCTGTTCCCGGGCGTGGAGGCCAAGCTCATGGAAGACGGAGAACTAGCGCTGGCGGGGGACACGCTGTTTACCGGGTATTTCCGCGATCCGGAGACGACGAAGAAGGTCTTCGCGGGAAAGTGGCTGCTGACGGGCGATATTGCCAGCGTGGACGAGGAGGGCTACTGGTACATCACGGGGCGGAAAAAGGAGATTCTGGTGGCTTCCAACGGAAAGAAGATTTACCCGGCGAGGATAGAGAGCCTGTTCAAGGTGGAACCGGCGATTAGCCAAGTGGTGCTGGTGGGGGACAAGCGCCCGTTTGTGACGGCGCTGTTTACGATGAGCGCGGCGGCAGACCAATCGGGACGGAACGCCGAGGAAATTGTAAAAGCGGCGGTACGCGAGGTGAACCGCCGGGTGGAATCGCACGAGCAGATCCGGAAATTTAAGGTCCTAGCGCGCGAGTTTAGCGTTGAGGCGGGCGAGATCACGCCGACGATGAAGGTGCGCAAGGGCGTGATCCTAGAGCGCTATGCAGCCGAGGTAACCGAGATGTACGCCGGCCGGGAAGAGTTCGCCTAAGCGGGGCGAAGGCTGAGCTTCAGCCGGTTGGCGTCTTCCTTGTCGAGCGGCTTGGAGGAGGCGATACGGGCGTGGGGGACGGCCACCAGCACGGTGTGTTCGTGCTTCGGTATGGGATAGATCTCGATTTCCGGAGCGCCAGCGCTGGCCAAGGCTTCGGCAGAGGCGGGAGTGGTAAAACCGAGAAATTGGAGCGTGCCGTCGGCGAGCTTGTGGAACTCGAAGCTGAGGTGGGACTGGCGGATGAAGATGCCGCCGTCGGAGGCGGCGGGAGTATAAGTGAACCCGTAGACGCCACCGGAGATCTTGTGCCAACTGACGCCTTCCCTCTCGGAGGGGATCAGGGTGAGGTTATGAGCAGCGCGGAGTTTTTCGATTTCGTTCTGAGACATATCGTTTTGGTAAATGGGAGTGCGAGAACTACCAGGATAAATGTGAGACCCTAAAAGTTTCAAGATGTCTCAAGAAGCCAAACCGGCCCCGGTTATGGCTAGCGAAGCTTGGGAAGACTCACTCACAGCTAGTCTCTCCGCCGCCTTTCCCGAAGCCGGGTTGATTTTTGCCCGTTACCGTGGCCAAGACTTTCTCATCGCGCCCGCTCAAGGAGTGCCCGCCCTGGTGGAGTACCTGCGCGAGCGGGAAGGCTTCGACTTTTTTTGCGATCTAACGGCGGTGGATCACCCGCAGGATGCGAAGCGGTTTGAGGTGGTGATCCATCTTTATGCGGCGCAGGCGAAGCGGCGGTTGCGGATCAAGAGCCGGGTGGCCGAGGGCGAGGAGTTTCCGAGCTTAAGCGGTTTGTTTCCGGCGGCAAACTGGCTGGAGCGCGAGACTTTCGACATGTTTGGGGTGCGCTTTAGCGGGCATCCGGGGCTGAAGCGAATTTTGCTGCCGGAGGACTGGCAAGGATATCCGCTGCGCAAGGAGGCGTCCATCACGGGGATGGATCAGGCGTGGGTAAAGGCGCATCTGGGAATCGAGAGCGGACAGTGAACGCAGGCGCCATCGACTATCTAGAGACACAGGAGCTGACCCTAAACATGGGGCCGCAGCACCCGTCCACGCACGGCGTTTTGCGGCTGGTCTTGAAGCTGGATGGGGAACGTGTGCGGGGCGTGGAGTGCGTGATCGGGTATTTACATCGCGGTGTAGAGAAGATTGGCGAGCACCGGACGTACACGCAGTTTGCCCCATATGTGGACCGCATGGATTACGTTTCGGCGGTATCCAACGGACTAGGCTATTGCCTGGCGGTGGAAAAGCTGATTGGGGTGGACGCGCCGCCGAGGGCGCGCGTGGTGCGGGTGCTGTTTGCGGAACTGAACCGGATTGCCTCGCATTTGCTATGGCTGGGTACGCACGCGATTGATATCGGGGCGATGACGGCGCTGTTCTACACGATGCGGGAGCGCGAGGACGTCCTGAAGATCTTTGAAAACTACTGCGGGGCGCGCCTGACGACGCACGCCTTTCGGATTGGCGGCCTGCAATACGATTTATACGATACGTTTGAGAGCGAAACGCGGGACTTTTGCGATCGATTGGGCCCGCGGCTAGACGAATACGAAAGCCTATTGACCCGGAATCCGATTTGGACGGAACGGCTAAAGGGGGTAGGCGTGCTCACGGCCGCCGATTGCAAGGCCTACGGAGTGTCCGGCCCGATGATGCGGGCGTCCGGCCTCGGACTGGATCTGCGCAAAGAGCAGCCATATTCCGGCTACGAAGAGTACGACTTTGCGGTGCCAACGCGGACGGGCGGGGATAGCTACGACCGCTACCTGGTGCGGATGGCGGAGATGCGGGAGAGCGTACGGATTATCCGGCAGGCGCTACAGAAGATTCCGGCGGGTCCGATATTGGCCAAGGTGCCGAAGGTGTTGAAGCCGGCGGCGGGCGAGGTGTACGTTTCGACGGAAGCGCCGAAGGGAGAGTTGGGCTATTTTCTGGTCTCCGACGGGACCTTGCAGCCTTACCGGGTGCGGGTAAGGCCGCCGAGCTTTCTGAATCTGGCGACGCTGGAAAAGATAGCCGTGGGCGCGCTGGTGGCCGATGTGGTGGCGATTATCGGGACGATTGACATTGTATTGGGCGAGGTGGACCGTTAGACATGCAAAGCGTAATCGAAGCGATCAAGAAGTTTTTTCTCCTCGACCTGCTTGAAGGCTTGTGGGTCACGTTCCGGACGCAGCGCACGCGCAATATTGTGACGGAGCAGTATCCGAAGGAACGGCCCAAGGTGGGGGAGCGCTACCGGGGCGCGCCCCGCTTGAACATCAACCCGGACAACGGCGAGACCTTGTGTATCGGCTGCGATTTGTGCGCCAAGGCGTGCCCGGAGAACCTGATCGTCGTGGGCACGATCCGCAATAAAGAGACGCGGCGCCTGGACCTGACGACGTTCACCTACGACTTATCGCGCTGCATGTTTTGCGGCCTTTGCGAGGATGCCTGTCCCGTGGATGCGCTGGAGTTGACGCAAGATTTTGAGCTGGCCAGCTATACGCGCGAGGGATTGATCTGGGACCGGCAGATGCTTGAGGAAGGGCCGCGGCCCACGAAATACAAGTCCTGATGGAAGCGACGCTTTTTTATTGTTTCGCCGCGTTGACGCTGGGCGGGGCGCTGCTGACGGTGACGCGCCGCAACCCGGTGCATTGCGCGATCGCGCTGATCGCCTCGCTGCTGGGCGTGGCGGGCTTGTTTCTGACGCGCGCGGCGGAGTTTCTTTTCGCGGTGCAAATTTTGCTGTATGTCGGGGGCGTGATGGTGTTGTTCGTATTCGTCATCATGCTGATTCAGTTACCGGAGGCGATGCGGACGCGGCGCTATAGCCGGCAATGGCCGGTGGCACTGGTGGCAGTGGGGGGAGTGCTGGCGGGGCTCGCGTCGCTGATGTGGGCGGGCCTGTCGAATCTGCCCGCGAAGCCGCTGGCGCGCCTGAACACAAGCGGGAACACGGAGCGAATCGGCGACGTGCTTTTTTACCAATTCGCGCTGCCTTTTGAGGCGGCGAGCCTGCTGCTGCTGGTGGCGATCGTGGGAGCGGTGCGGATGGCCAAGAAACGCGAGGATACGGCTTGAGCCTCGCCCCCATTACGACCGCGCACTATCTGGCGGTGGGACTGGCGCTGCTGCTGATCGGCTGCGCCGGGATTCTGCTGCGGCGAAACGTGATTGTGATCCTGATGTCGATCGAGTTGCTGTTGAACGCGGTGAACATCAACCTGATCGCCTTTAGCAAGCACTGGGAGCACGTGGTGGGGCAGGTCTTTGCGATCTTCGTGATTACAGTCGCGGTGGCGGAGGCGGCAGTGGGATTGGGAATTCTCATCGTGCTGTACCGGAACCGGGGAACGGCGCAGGCGGACGAGATCCGGCTACTGAAATGGTGACGCTTTCCACGTTCTGGCTGATTCCGTTCTACCCACTGATCGGCGCGTTTCTGATTGGCGTGCTGCGGCGTGGAGCGGCGTTGATTGCGCCGGTGGCGGTGGGGCTGAGTTTTCTACATGCATTGGCGGCGTGGATGTCGCCGCGCGAGGGAGCCGTGGTGCACCGTGTGGGGCAGTGGTTGCCGGGGATCTCGTTCGGCTTCCAGTTTGACGACCTGTCGGCGCAGATGGCGCTGGTGGTGAGCGGAATCGGGCTCTTGATTCACTTGTATTCGCTGGGCTACATGGGCGGCCACGAGAACTTCACTCGCTATTTCGGCGGGCTGAATCTCTTCCTCTTTTTCATGCTCCTGCTGGTGCTGGCCAATAACCTGGCGCTATTGTTTGCGGGATGGGAAGGGGTGGGGCTGGCCAGCTACCTGCTGATCGGCTTTCAATTCGAGAAGCGGGCGGCCAATGAAGCGGCCAACAAGGCGTTCCTTTACAACCGGGCGGGGGACGCGGGCTTTCTTGTGGCCCTGTGCATCCTGCTGGCGACGGTGGGCAGTGTAGAGTTCGGAGCGCTAAACGGGATGGTGGCCAGTCCGGAATTGACGGCTGCGGGTCTGCTGCTGGCCTTCGGGGCGGCGGGCAAAAGCGCCCAAGCACCGCTTTTCGTTTGGCTGCCCGACGCGATGGTCGGACCGACGCCCGTGTCGGCGTTGATCCACGCCGCGACGATGGTGACGGCGGGAGTGTACCTTTTTGCCCGGCTGGCGCCTATGTATGCGCTGCTGCCCGAGGTGGGGCTGACGATCGCCGTGGTGGGGCTGTTTACGTCGTATCTGGCCGCGACCGTGGCGTTGGTGGAGAACGACATCAAAAGGATTCTTGCGTACTCGACGATTTCCCAATTGGGGCTGATGTTTTTCGCCTGCGGAATCGGCGCGCCGCAGGCGGCAATGTTTCATGTGACGACGCATGCGTTTTTCAAGGCGCTGCTGTTTTTGTGCGCGGGCAACGTAATCCACGCGCTGAAAGGAGAGCAGGACATTCGCTACATGGGGGGGCTGAGGGCGTCGATGCCCTGGACGTTCCGCCTGATGAGCCTGGGGGCGTTGGCTCTGGCGGGGCTGCCGCCGCTGGCTGGATTTTTCTCAAAAGACGCAATACTGCTGGCGGCGGCGGATTCGCCGCTGCTCCTAGGCATAGCCATGGGGATTCCTTTGCTGACTTCTCTCTATGCGAGCCGGATGATGTGGACGGTGTTCTTTGGCGCAGAGCAGCAAGCGGGCCACGACCCGAAGGGCTGGGAACTGCACACGCTTTGGCCCTTGGCCCTCGGCACGGTTACGGCAGGCTGGTTTGGCGCACATGCCGAGGGTCCGCTGTGGATCCCCATGGCGACGGGCTTGCTTACGGTGGCGGGGCTCTGGTGGGGACGCGAAATACGCGTGTTTGAGCCGCTGCAAACGTTGTTCCGGCGGAAATGGTTTGTGGACGATATCTATCGACACATTTGGTTGCATGGAGTGGGAGGGCAGGGAGCGCGCGGATTGAATTGGTTTGACCGGAATGTGGTGGACCTCTTGCCGCGGGGAGCGGGCTGGACGACCAGCGGCATATCGGCCTTGGTGGGATGGTGGGACCGGAACGTGGTGGATGGCTTGGTGCAAATGGCGGCGTTTCTGACCGAGGCGGCGTCCTATCCCGTGCGTTTGGCGCAAACGGGCGGCCTGGCGCAGTATGCGCTGGTGATCTTAGCCGCGCTGGCGGGATTCTTGGCGTTGACCTGGTTCCGGCTGGGAGGGGCGCAATGATGTCCTATCTGTTGGGGATCCCGCTGCTTGGCGTATTAGGCCATTGGCTATTGCCGCAGCGCTGGGCGCGTGCGGCCTGGGCGTGGTCCCTGCTGATCTCATTTGCGGCCTTGTTGGGCGGTCTACGCTTGCTGGCGGGTCCGCATGAAATGGAAGAGCGGCACAACTGGATTCCCGCGCTAGGGGCGCAGGTATTGTTGGTGCTGGACGGGGTGAGCCTGCTTTTCGTGATCTTGACGGGAGCGGTGTTTTTCCTGGCGCTGCTGGCGAGCCCAGCAAAGCCGCGGAGCTACTACGCGATGGTGTTGCTGATGGAAGCGGCGGCCATGGGCGTCTTTTTGGCGAGGGATCTGCTGTTGTTCTTTATTTGCTTTGAAGCGGTGCTGCTGCCGATGTATTTCCTGATCGGCATTTGGGGCAGCGAAGGACGGCAGCGGGCGGCCTACCGTTTTGTGCTCTACACGGCGGCCGGGAGCCTGGCGCTGTTGGTAGGTATCTTGACGCTGTATTGGCAGCACGCGGCGATCCGGGGCGTTTACACCTTCGACTTCCAGCAACTGCGCAGCGTGGCGTTGCCAGAAACGTGGGAACGATTTGCGTATTGGGCGATGCTGGCGGGGTTTGCGGTAAAGGTGCCCATGTTCCCCTTCCATACCTGGCTGCCGGACGCGCATACAGAGGCGCCGTCGGCGGGCAGCGTGATCCTGGCGGCAATTCTGTTGAAGATGGGAAGCTACGGAATATTTCGCTTTGTGTTGCCGCTGATGCCGCGGGGCGGCGAGGATGCATGGATTCCGATGTGCCTGTCGCTGGTGGCGATTGTGTATGGCGCCTTAATTTGCCTGGCGCAGCAGGACTGGAAGCGATTGATCGCCTATTCCAGCGTGAGCCATTTGGGCTTTTGCACGCTGGGTTTGTTTAGCTTGAATGCGACGGGTGTGGCGGGGGGCATTCTGCAACAGATCAACCACGGGATTTCGACGTCGCTGTTGTTCTTTATTGTGGGCTTTGTTTATGACCGCCGCGGCACGCGCGATCTGGCTGCGTACGGGGGGCTAGCGAAAATCATGCCGCGCTTCGCGGTGGTGTTCGGTATGGCGGTTTTGGGTTCGGCCGGCTTGCCGCTGCTGAATGGATTCGTGGGCGAGTTTACGGTACTGCGCGGGGCGTATCTGGCGCACCCCGCGTATGCGGGAGTGGCGGTGTTGGGCGTGATACTGGCGGCGGCGTATCTGCTGGTGTTGTTCCAAAAGACAATGCTGGGACCGATTACGCATGAGGTGAATCGAACGCTGCCAGATCTAACGGCGCGGGAATGGGCAATTTTACTACCGCTGCTGGCTTGGAGCGTCTGGATCGGGGTGTCGCCGGGCGGGCATTTCCGGTTGATTGCGGGGCCGGTGGAAGAATTGACCAGGAGTTTTCGGCCATGATTCCGGTAAACGATTTGTTCACCATCCTGCCGGCGCTAATCTGGGCGGTCTTTGGATGCGCGCTGCTCCTTGTGCAGTTCGAAGAGGCACGGGTGTATGCGGGTTTGGCGCTGGCGGCGGAGGCCTTGGCGGCGGCGGCGTTATGGAGGCAATCGGACTTTACGGGACTGACGGGATTTTTTGGGGCGGTGCAGGTGGACGCCTTCAGCGTGTATTTGAACGCGGTGTGCCTGGTGGGGGCGGTGCTTGCGGTCTCGGGTTCGGTGACGTACCTGGAGCGCGAAAAAGAGGCGGGGGCGGAGTTTTATGCGCTGGTGCTATTTGCGCAGGCGGGCATGTATTTGATGATCAGCGGGGCAGAACTGGTGACGATCTTCATTGGCCTGGAGACGGCGGCCTTGAGCTTTTATGTGTTGACGGGCTACTTGCGGGCGAAGCCCACGAGCAATGAGGCGGCGCTAAAGTACATGCTGCTGGGAGCGTTTTCCAGCGGTTTGTTGCTCTACGGCTTCTCGGTGCTCTATGGGCTAAGCGGCACAACGCGTCTGGCCAACATCGGGGCGAACCTGGCGGCGCGGGACGCGAGCGATCCGCTGATTCTGCTGGCCGTATTGCCGCTGGTAGCGGGCTTGCTATTCAAGGTGGCGGCGGCCCCGTTGCATATGTGGGCGCCCGACACATACGAGGGAGCGCCGACGCCCGTTTCAGCATATCTGGCGACGGCATCCAAAGCGGCGAGTTTCGGTGTGTTGTTGCGGCTCTTGACGGGGCCTCTGGCGCAGTTCCGCTCCGCCTGGGAGCCGGCGATTGTGATTGCGGCGCTGGCGAGCCTGACGGTGGGAAATCTGGCGGCGATCACGCAGCAGAATGTAAAGCGGCTGCTGGCCTACAGTTCGGTGGCGCATGTGGGCTACGTGTTGCTGGGAGTGGTAGCGGGCAATGAAAGCGGGATCGAAGGGGTGATGTTTTACCTCTTGATCTACACCTTGATGACGACGGGCGCGTTTGTGGCGCTGGCGGTTTTTGAGAAAGAGGAAATCGGAGAATTTCGGGGTCTGCTATACCGGCATCCGCTGTTGGCGATTCCTTTCTTGATCCTGCTGGTGTCGTTGGCCGGGCTGCCGCCTACGGCGGGCTTCTTTCCGAAGTACCAGATTTTTCTTGCGCTGGTACAAACGCGGCACTATGGGCTGGCGGTGATAGCGGCACTTTACGTGGCTGTGGCGCTCTACTATTACTTCCGCATCGCGCGCGAGATCGTAGCGGAGCCGGAGGGCGAAGGCGAGCCGTTGCGAATGAGCGGCGGATGGCGGGCGGCGGTGGGAACGGCGGCGATCCTCAGTTTGGGTTTGGGGCTGAATCCGCAGCCGGCCTTTGAATGGGCGAGGAACGCGCTGCGATGAGCGAATACCTGCCGTACATTTTGGCGCTGGCGCTGGCTGCCGCCTTTCCGCTGGTGGCGGGATACATGGTGCTGGCCGAGCGCAAGCTACTGGCGGATTTTCAGGCGCGGCTGGGCCCGATGCGCGTGGGGCCGCACGGATTGTTGCAGCCGATTGCAGATGCCCTCAAGTTGATTTTGAAAGAGGACCTGGTCCCGCGCGAAGCGGACCGGTGGTTATTCTACTTGGCGCCGTTGGTGAGCGTGGCGACGGCGTTTGGAGCCTTCGGGGTGATTCCGTTGACGGAGACGCTGGCGATCAGCGATGTGAATGTAGGCTTGTTGGTGATTTCGGCGATGGGGGCGGTGGGGGTGTTTGGGCTGATTCTGGGCGGCTGGAGTTCCAATAGCCACTATGCGATGTTGGGCAGCTTGCGAGGAGCGGCGCAACTGGTGAGCTATGAGGTGGCGCTGGGCCTGGCGCTGGTGCCGGTGGTAATGAAGGCGGGAACGCTGAGCATGAAGGGCATTGTGGAAGCGCAGCGAGTGCAGGGCGTTTGGTTTTTGTTTGGCAACTACGGTTTCATGCTGCTGAGCTTCTTTGTATTCCTGCTGGCGGCGGTGGCGGAAACGAACCGGGCGCCGTTCGACCTGCCGGAAGCGGAAAGCGAACTGGTGGCGGGTTATCACACGGAGTACAGCGGCTTCCGTTGGGCACTGTATATGTTGGCGGAGTATGCGCACATTGCGGTGATTTGCAGCGTAGCGGCGGTGTTGTTTCTGGGAGGTTGGCTGCGCCCCTGGCCTAACGTGGAGTGGCTCCGCTACCCCTTCGAGTCGTTGGCGCCGATGGGATTGCTAGCGGCTTGTGCGTATGGATGCGCCCGCATGCGTTTGTGGCCCTTGGCGGCTTTGTTTGCGATGGGAGGAATGGTGTTCCTGTGGCCGGCGGCGGCGGAAATGCTAAGCGGACCGTTCTGGTTTGTTTTGAAAGCGGGCTTGTTCTTCTATTTGCTGGTATGGTTCCGCGCGACTTGGCCCCGATTCCGCTACGACCAATTGATGGATATCGGCTGGAAGCGGCTCATTCCCCTGGGGCTCGCCACGCTGTGGGTGAACGCCATATTGGGGATGCTCTAGACCGCTTGGTCCCAGGCAAGAAAAAATTATTGGCCAGGGAACTTAACGAATGCCGATCTCGTTCGTTTTATCAACAGAGAGAGACGGAGAGCGCTTTCCAGTCACCCCTTTCCCAAATCAAAGCGATTGGGAAGCGCTCTCTCGATATTCACCGAACACGCTGCGGAGCGTGTCGGAAATTTCTCCCACAGTAGAGAGGGCGGATGCGGCCTGCAGGATGTGGGGCATGACGTTATCGGAAGCCTCCGCGGCCGTTTTCAAAGCTACCAGACTCGCCCTCCAAGCAGTCTCGCTACGCGAGGCGCGCAGTTCCCGCAAACGCTCTATCTGGCGGGTTTCGATCTCTGGATCGATACGGAAGACCGGCGGAGGCAGCGTTTCTGCTATCTGAAAGCGATTCACCCCAACCACGATGCGCGCGCCACTTTCCACCGCACGTTGGTGGGCATAGGCGGCATGGTGGATTTCTCCCTGAATGTAGCCGCTTTCAATCGCGGCGAGGGCGCCGCCCATATTGTCAATGCGGTCGAGATAAGCGAGGGCTTCTTTTTCGAGGGTGTCCGTCAGGGCTTCCACGGCTTCGGAGCCGCCGAAGGGATCCACGGCATTGACGACGCCGCTTTCATAGGCAATCACTTGTTGGGTTCGCAGGGCCAAGCGGGCGGCGGCTTCGGTGGGCAAGCCGAGAGCCTCGTCCATGCCGTTAGTGTGCAGGCTTTGGGCGCCGCCTAAGACGGCGGCCAGGGCTTGCAAGGTAACTCGAACCGCATTGACTTCGGGTTGCTGGGCGGTTAGCGTGGAGCCGGCGGTTTGGGCGTGAAAGCGCAGCAGGAGGCTGCGTTTATCCTGGGCTCGGAAGCGATCTCGCATGATGGTGGCGTAGAGGCGGCGGGCGGCGCGGAACTTGGCGATCTCTTCGAGGAAATCGTTGTGGGCGTTGAAGAAGAAGCTAAGGCGCGGGGCGAAGGAGTCGACGGCCAGGCCGGATTGCAGGGCGGCTTCAATATAGGCGATGGCGTGGGCAAGGGTGAAGGCGATTTCCTGAGCGGCTGTGGAGCCGGCCTCGCGGATGTGATAGCCGCTGATGGAGATGGTGTTCCACTCGGGCACCTCCCGGCCGGCCCAGGAGAACACGTCGGTAATGAGGCGCATCGCGGGGCGGGGCGGATAGATGTAGGTGCCGCGCGCCACGTACTCCTTGAGGATGTCGTTCTGAATGGTGCCCTGGAGTTTGGCTCGGCGGGCGCCCTGCTTCTCGGCGACTAGAACATAGAGGGCGAGCAGCGTGGAGGCGGTGGAATTGATGGTCATCGAGGTCGAGACTTTTTCGAGATCGATGCCCTGAAAGAGGCGCTCCATATCGGGCAGAGAGCAGATGGAAACGCCGACGCGGCCCGCTTCCCCGGCGGCGAGAGGATGATCGGCATCGAGCCCCATTTGGGTGGGCAGGTCGAAGGCCACGCTTAAGCCGCTCGTGCCTTGGCTGAGCAGGTAACGGTAGCGGGCGTTGGACTCCTCGGCGCTGCCGAAGCCGGCATATTGACGCATGGTCCAAAGGCGGCTGCGGTACATCTCGGGATAAATCCCGCGGGTAAAGGGGAACTCGCCGGAAGGAGGGGGAGTGGGCATTAGGAGCGTCCGATTTTGCGGGCTTTGAAATAGCTTTGGAGGGCGTAGGCGCCCATGACCACGAAGGCGATACCCAGCAAGACGATGCGGAAGAGGCCTTCCGAGTCGCCTTTGAAACTCAAGACGTCGCGGACTAGAGCTACGCCGACGAACAGCGCAAATACCCCGAAGAAAAAGCCAATCAATTCGTTCCAAAGCACATGAAGGGGCTTGATGATGCCGGGCAGGACGGTCTGGAAAAAGCGCTTCATCGACTCCGAGTTTCATGCTAACGCAACCGGCCTGTCATCCGATAAGGCCAAGTGGTACCCTGTGGGTGGACCGACGCAAGTACGAGGGCGCATGGACGAGAATTTGAAAGAGCTGATGCAGGAGCTGGGGAATGCGATCAACGAGTCGCTATCGGACTCCGAGCGTATCGCGGCCGCAATTGGCGAAATTAAGAAGTCGGGCTATGACGTTTTCCTGGTGCTGGAAGCGACAATCGGCTTCAACAAGCGGGAAGACGACGAGGAGCCTTCCTCGGAAATGCCGGCCACCTTTGAGGCGACGGGCAAGGTGAAGTGGAACTCGCAGGACACGAAGTTCCTGAAGGCGCTGAAGATCTCGGTTGACGACGAAGACCGCTAGAGCCGCTGGCCCAGTACTTTCTCATAGACAGCCGCGCTTTCCTGGGCACTGCGTTCCCAAGTAAAGTGCTTAGCCCGTTCGCGGCCTAGGGCGGCAAAGCGGGCGGCCTGGATGGGATCGGTTAACTCACGCAGACCCTCGGCGATGGATTCTTCGTCGAAGGGATCGACGAGCAGGCCGGCCCCGCCCGCTACTTCCGGTAGGGCGGAGCGATTGGACGTCAAGACGGGTAGACCATGCGCCATGGCCTCCAAGACCGGGATTCCGAAGCCTTCGTCCAGGCTGGGAAACGCGAAAATGGCGGCTTCGCGATAGAGGCGCTCAAGATCCCGGTCCTCTACGTACCCTAAGAGCCGAATACGGGGATGTGTGCGGGCGGAGGCGAGCATTTGCTCCGCGCCATGACCGAGGCTGCCCGCGATCCAGAGTTCCCAAGGGGGAGGAAGCGCGGCGAAGGCCGTGATGAGGCGCGCCGTGTTTTTGCGCGTCTGAACCGCGCCGACGCTGAGCACGGCTGGCTTACGGGCGTCCAAGGACGGAACCGACAGCGGCCAACGGACGCCGTGGGGGACGACGTGGACTCGGTCGGCGGGATAGCCGAGCAAGGAAACGATTTGTCCGGCGGTAAAGGCGCTGACGGCGATTAAGCGCTCGGATTGGGCGGCGGCGAGGCGCGCTTGCGCCTCAAAGCGGCGGCGAAATTCGGGCGAAGAATAGTCGCCGGTGAGCACAAAGAGGTCGTGAAAGGTGGCGATGGAAGGGCAATGGCTTCGTTTTGGCAGGCGCTGATTCAGACCGTGGAAGAGGCGGCAAGAGCGGGGGCCGAAGTCGAGGAGCAGGTGTTTGGGCCAGGGTGCGCGGAGATAGCGATGTGGTCTATAGTATTGTTTCCATTGCACTTGAGGGAAAGCGTGGCCCAGGGCGGCGAGTAACTCGACGCTGTAGCGGCCGACGCCGCTAAGATCGGACCCGAGGGAGTAGGTAGCGTCAATTCCAATGGCGGGAAACAAAGGCGACCATAATTGTCCCATAGGGTTGACTCCAATCCATGCTTCCCTGTAGACTAGAAATTGGACAGTCCAGGTCCTCTTTCTCGTGCTCAAACTTACCAAAAAAGCCGACTACAGTCTCATTGCGTTGCGGCACATGAGTTTGGCGGGCGAGCGTCCGGCCAGCGCTAAGGAAATCGGGGACAGCTATCACATCCCACTGCCGATTTTGTCAAAGGTGTTGCAAAAGTTGGGGAAAACGGGATTCGTGCAGTCGGTGCAGGGTACAAATGGCGGCTACCGATTGAGCCGGGACCCGCACACGATCAGCGTTCTGGAAGTGATTCGCGCCGTGGACGGCCCGGTAATCCTGACGGCTTGCTTCACGCACGACCGGTGCGACCAGGAAGGCAGCTGCACGGTAAAAGAACCCTTGCGCAAGGTGCACGAAGGAATCTTGAAGCTATTGGACAGCATCACGATAGCAGCGTTGAGCAAAGACGATCCAATGTCAGAACCGGGCAGCGGGGCGCCGCCCGAATCGCGCGGCGCAACCATGAGCGGCATTGGCGTGAACATTTTTTCTAGTTAGCAGAACGAAGGACAGGCATTTTCATGAGCTTGAAGTTTCCGATTTATCTCGACAACCACGCGACTACGCAGTGCGACCCGCGCGCGGTAGAAGCGATGTTGCCCTACTTTACGCAGCATTTTGGCAATGCGGCCAGCCGCAACCATCCCTTCGGCTGGGAAGCGGAAGAGGCGGTGGAATTGGCGCGCAAGCAGATCGCGGATCTGATTGGGGCCAACTCGAAAGAAATCGTTTTCACCAGCGGCGCGACGGAATCGAACAACCTGGCCATCAAGGGTGTGGTGGAGATGTACGCCGAGCGCGGGAATCATGTGATTACCGCCGCGACGGAGCATAAGGCGGTGTTAGACACCTGCAAGCACCTGGAAAAGCAGGGTGTGCGTGTGACCTACCTGCCGCTCAAGGGCGATGGGCGGGTAGACCTGGACATGTTGCGGGACGCAATTACAGACCAGACCATCCTGGTGAGCATTATGTACGCCAACAACGAGATCGGCGTGATCCAGGATGTGGCCGAGATCGGCAAGATCTGCAAAGACAAGGGCGTGCTCTTTCACACGGACGGTGTGCAAGCGGTGGGCAAGATTCCGGTCAATGTTCTTAGCGACAACATCGACATCATGAGCATGACGGCGCACAAGATGTACGGGCCGAAGGGCGTAGGAGCGTTGTACGTGCGGCGGCGCAACCCCCGCGTGCAGCTTTCGGCGCAGATGGACGGCGGCGGGCACGAGCGAGGCATGCGTTCGGGGACGTTGAATGTAGCGGGCATTGTGGGTTTTGGCAAGGCCGCCGACTTGTGCCGCGAGCTGATGCCGACAGAGAGCGTGAAGCACCGCGCAATGCGGGACCGCTTGAAGGAAACGCTCGAGATGGGTCTCGAGGAGACCTACATCAACGGTTCGATGGAGCATCGGCTGCCGCATAACCTGAACATGAGCTTCGCGTATGTGGAAGGCGAGAGCCTGCTAATGGGCATCAACGATGTGGCCGTGAGCTCTGGATCGGCCTGCACGTCGGCAACGCTGGAGCCCAGCTATGTACTGAAGGCATTAGGGCTGGGAGACGATCTGGCGCACACGTCGATTCGCTTTGGCATCGGCCGCTTCAACACGGACGAAGAAGTGGATTACGTGGCCAAGAAGATGATCGAAGTGGTGAGCAAGCTGCGCGAGCTTTCGCCGCTTTGGGAGATGTTCCAGGACGGGGTGGACCTGTCCAAGGTCGAGTGGACCGCTCACTAAACTAGAACCGGTAAACAGGAGAAAAACGAAATGGCATATTCCGAAAAAGTAATCGACCACTACAACAACCCGCGCAACGTGGGTTCGATGGATAAGAACGATCCCAACGTGGGTACGGGCATGGTGGGCGCGCCGGAATGCGGCGACGTCATGAAGCTGCAGATCAAAGTGGACCCGGTGACGGGGATCATTGAAGATGCGAAGTTCAAGACGTTTGGCTGCGGTTCGGCGATCGCGAGTTCCTCGCTGGCCACGGAATGGCTGAAGGGCAAGACCGTGAACGAAGCCGAGCAGATCAAGAATACCGAGATCGTGAACGAATTGGCTCTGCCGCCGGTGAAGGTGCATTGCAGCGTGCTGGCCGAGGACGCCATCAAGGCCGCCATCAACGACTACAAGGTGAAGAGCGGCGCGTCCACGACGGAGGCCGTGCACGCCTAATGGGAGAAGCGGCGGTTGCGAATCTGATTGAAGTCACGCCCAAGGCGGTTGAGAAAATCCGCCAGGCCTTCGCCAAGCAAGGAGTGTCGGGCGGTTTGCGCCTGGGCGTGCTGGGCGGCGGCTGTTCGGGTTTGAGCTACCAATTCAAGTTCGATACCAAGCCGCGCTCGAACGATCACGTCTTTGAGTACGGTGACGTGATGGTATTCGTCGACCCGAAGAGTATGTTGTTTTTGAAGGGAATGACTCTGGACTACAAGGAAAGCCTGATGCAATCCGGCTTTGCCTTCGAGAATCCGAACGCGCAGAAGAGCTGTGGTTGCGGGACGTCGTTCTCCTCGTAATCCTTAACGATGGATTATTACCGAGTGATGGGCCTTGAGCCCCGGCTGCAGCTTGACCCCGTTGAGCTGCAGCAAATTTTTTACCGGCGCAGCCGGGAGCTCCATCCGGACCGTTTCGCGAGGGCGACGAAAGACGAGCAGGCGGCGGCGCTGGAAGAGAGCTCGTTGTTGAACGACGCCTACCGGACGCTGAAAGACGCATCGGCACGGGCCGAATACTTTCTGAAAGAAAACGGACTGGACATTGCGACGCAGGGATCGAAGAACGTGCCGGCGGAGCTGCTGGAAGAGGTTTTCGAACTGAATCTGGCGCTGGAAGAACTGAAGAGTGGGGACGGGACGTCGCGGGCGGATGTGGGCAAGGCCCGCGGGAATTTTACGGCGATGCTGGAACAAGCCAACGCCGAAGCCGAGAAGCTCTTTGCCGCTTACGATGCCGCCCCGAGCGAGAAGCCTTTGGAAGCCTTGCGGCAGGTATTGAACCGGCGCCGTTACATTGCAAATTTATTGAGAGATATCGATGGGCACCTTAGAGATTGACTTCGGCGCGGCGGGCCGCGACCGAATCATCGGCATCGACTTAGGTACGACCAATAGCCTAGGCGCTTTTTTGGATCTAACGGGTCCGGCGATAATTCCGACGGCCACAGGCGGGCGGATTGTGCCGAGTGTGGTGAGCGTGTTGCCCGGCGGGCACATGATCGCGGGCGAAGCGGCGAAGGCGCGGCTCACGACGCATCCGGAAAGCACCGTGTATAGCGCGAAACGCTTCATGGGACGGGGCGTGCAGGATGTCGCCGGCGAGCTGCAGCGCCTTCCCTTTCGGCTGGCCGCAGGTTCCGGGACCGTAATCGAACTTGAGGTGGGGGGCGTGAAACTAACGCCGCCCGAGGTTGGCGCCCAGGTGCTGGCTGAGATCAAGCGGAATGCCGAAGCGTATTTTGGAGAAGAGGTCACAAAGGCGGTGGTGACCGTGCCGGCCTATTTCAACGATGCGCAGCGGCAGGCGACCAAGGATGCGGGGCGGATCGCAGGCTTGGAGGTTCTGCGGTTGGTGAACGAGCCAACGGCGGCGGCGTTGGCCTATGGCCTCGACAAGCGCAAGAGTGGGATCATTGCGGTTTACGATTTCGGCGGCGGCACCTTCGATATCTCCATTTTGAAGCTGCAAGACGGCATTTTTGAGGTGCTGGCGACGAACGGGGATACGCACCTGGGCGGCGACGACATCGACGATCTCTTGATCGAGATTGCGCTGGAGGATGTGGCCAGCGAATGGGGAAGCTCGATCGCTGGGGATCATGCGGCGGTGCAAACGCTGCGCCAGGCTGTGATCGAAGCCAAGGAGAGGCTGAGCTTCGTGCCCGAGACGAAGATCGAAATGAGCTACGGCGGCAAGAGCTACCAACGCCAGATCGATCGTGGGCTCTTCGACAAGCTGGTGGCGCCGATTGTCGAGCGCACGTTGGTCTCGTGCCGTCATTGCCTGAAGGACGCGGGTTTGACGCCCGAGCAGATCGACGAGGCGGTGCTGGTGGGAGGGTCCACCCGGATACCTTACGTGCGCAAGGCGGTGGAGCAGATGTTCCGTTCGAAGCCGCACACGGAGCTTAACCCCGACGAAGTTGTCGCGCTAGGCGCGGCGGTGCAGGCGGGCATTCTGGCCGGCGATGTAACGGACACGCTGTTGCTGGACGTGACGCCGTTGTCGCTGGGTATAGAAACGATGGGCGGCGTGGTTTCGAAGATCATTCATCGAAATTCGACCATCCCGGCGAGCGCGACCGAACAGTTCACTACCGCCGTCGATGGACAAACGAATGTGTTGATTCATGTCTTGCAGGGCGAGCGGGAGCTGGTGAAAGACTGCCGAAGCTTGGCGCGCTTCGATCTCAAGGGAATCGACCCCATGCAGGCGGGCCTGGCGCGGATTGAGGTAAAGTTTCTGATCGACGCGAACGGCATTTTGAACGTGTCGGCGAAAGACCTGCGTACGGGAAAAGAGCAGAGCATCGAAGTGAAGCCGTCCTACGGCCTGACGGACGAGCAGGTGGAGGCGATGATTCTGGCGTCGATCGAGAACGCCGAAGCCGATGTGCGGGAACGGCAGGTACGCGAGGCGCGTGTAGAGGCCGACCGGATACTAGCCGCGGTGGAAAAGGCCAAGGGCGACGATGCTTGGTTCGCCTTAAGCGGCGAGGAGCGCGCGCAGATTGACCAGGCGATCAACGAAATGCACTTGGCATATCATGGCGATGATCATCGAGTGATCCAGGCGCAAATGGAAAAGCTGGACGACGCGACCCGGACGCTGGCTGAATCGATGATGAACACAGCGGTGCGCGGGGCGCTGAAGGGAACCAAGCTATGAAGCTGAAGCTGACCTGGGATATGGCCGAGGATATTGGGATCGAACTATACGAAGCGAATCCCGGACAGGATCCCCTCCAGGTGCGATTTACGGATTTGCACAGAATGGTGACGGAACTGGGGAGTTTTGGCGACGATCCGCTCAAGTCGAACGAGGCCAAGCTGGAGGCGATCCAGATGGCATGGTACGAAGAGTGGAAGGATAACCAGTAGGTCCCTTCCCGGATGGAATTCAACCTAGCGTTTTTACTTCAAGTTCTGTCCATCGTCGTCAGCGACATCATACTCGCGGGCGATAATGCCGTAGTCATCGCCATGGCCGTGCGGAGCTTGCCGGCGCGGGAACGCCGGTTGGGGACGATCCTAGGCGCCAGCGTAGCGGTGGCACTGCGGATCGTGTTGACCTTTTTTGCGGCGCAGCTAATGAATCTGCCGTACCTGAAGTTGGTGGGCGGCATTTTGATCTTGTGGATCGCTGTGAAGGTGTTGGTGGACGCCTCGCCCGAGGTGAATGAAGAGAAGCAAGCGGGCGGGTTGATGCATGCGATGTGGCTGATCCTAGTGGCGGATATCACAATGTCCTTGGACAATGTGCTGGCGGTTGCGGGCGCGTCGCATGGCAACCTGTCGCTGCTCATTTTTGGATTGGGTCTCAGTATCCCGTTGGTGGTTTTCGCCAGCGGGATGCTGTCGACGTTGATGGACAAGTATCCGTTAATCGTCTATGGCGGGTCGATGGTCTTGGGGCGCGTGGGTGCAGAGATGATCTTGACCGATCCAGTGCTGGCAGGCGTAGTTCACTTCGAGCAGTACGCGCACTGGGGCATTCAATTGGCGTGCGCGATTGTGGTGGTGCTGATAGCCCGCTGGATACTGGGCAAGCGGCACCGGGCCCACGATCCCAGCGCGTGGACCGATCCGACTAATTAGCCCCTTACCAGCTTTCGATCAAAAGGCCGGGGACGCGCTCAAAGTCGCGCACGTTGCGAGTGACGACGGTGTGGGAGTGGGCCAGGGCGGAGGCGGCGATCAGCAGGTCCATGTTCCCGATCGGTTGACCGGTGGACTCCAGGTAATGGCGCAACTGCCCATACTTTGCGGCGGAACGAGAATCGAAGCTTAAGCGGGTGAAGGGGGCCAATTGTCGTTCCAGGCGAACAAGAACCTCAAGGCTACGGGAACTCTTCGAGGCTCCGAAGTGCAACTCCGCTTCGACAAGGGTGCTGACCAATAGCTCGTTGGCGCGATGGCCGAAGATTTCCCGCTCGATAGAACGATCACCACGGGCCAGCCCGATCCAAATGTTGGTATCCGGGATGAACGACATTAGTCGAACAAGCCTGGCCTCTCTGGAGCAGGGAGGTCCTCAGGCTCCTCCCAATCCAAGCCTGCAAACCAACCAACACAATTGTCCCGGTAACCCGGCGGCCAGCCATCATCGGGAGGCTTGAGATGCTGGTCCAGAACCTCGAGTACAAACTTTGAAATAGAGAGCCCTTGCATTTCCGCGCGGGACCGCAGGGCTTCCGCCGTTTCGTCAGGGATATAGAGGCTGATTTGGGCCATACCTGAACAAGTATACCAAGTATACTTGTTCAGCTAAGACCCTGTTATTTTTCTGCGCCGAGGTGGAGACCCTTGTGAATGGCGTAGAGGGCGAGCTCGAGGCGATCACTGACGCCAAGCTTGTCGAAGATATTGTGGAGATGGTTCTTGACGGTCTGTTCGCTGATGAACATTTTCTCGGCCATTTCCTTATTCTTGTAGCCTTGGGCGACCAGGGAAACGATTTCGCGTTCGCGGGCGCTCAAGGGGCTGCGCTCGCGGGACTTGGCACCGCCAGAGGAGTTTTGGCTGGAGGAGGAATGGGACTCCCCGGTGTGGGTGGCGAACTGACGCATCACGGCCGCCGTGGTGTGGGAATCGAGCCAGATTTCGCCGTCGTTCACCTTACGGATGCTCTTCACAATCAACTCCGGGGCGGTCTGCTTAAGCACGATGCCGCTGCAGCCGAGCTTCATAGCCTGGACAAATTCGTTCTTATCTTCGCTCGCCGTAAGGATAATGACGCGGGTCTTCCGGTTGATGTGCTGTAAGGTCTGGAGAGCGGATAAGCCATCGAGATTCGGCATGCGGAGGTCGAGCAGGAGAACATCGGGCTCGTGCATCTGCACTTGCTCCAGGGCTTCGCGACCGTCGGTGGCTTCGCCAACGACTTCAATATCGGCCTCCAACTTGAGCATCTTTTTCAGCCCGTCGCGAACGATCGGATGATCGTCGGCCAGAACGATCCGAATTTTGCGCTTCGGCGTTTCTTCCAAGGTAGGCGGCAGATCCGTTTCTATCGTCGAAAAGCTCATCTCAGGCATGCGTTCCCTCCAGATTCATGTACGCCTGACTCGATGCTAAGGGCTGTCTAGTACTTCGTCAATCGCAGTAGTGCCTAGTTTGACCTCAGGAAAACCCCTAGGCCGATCTAAGGATAGACCCTAGAAAACTACTGCAGTTGGGACGAACGCCAGGGGAGCGGGGCCTTCTCCAGATAGACCGTAGCTCTCAGCCGATCCAACGAACCAGTACTAACCAAACCCTGATAGTACCAGATTATAGAACCGGGGAGGTTGCGGGAGCGGCCCTCCTCAATCATCTGAATGAGAACGTCGGGATTCTTGGAGTTGGTGATATCGATGCCCGGGACGAGGCGAGAGGAATCCGGGAGGAATCGAAGGTTGTTTTCCAGTTCGCGGACGAAGGAGGCGTTGTCCGCACGATAAAGCTGAGGCGAGACATAGTCCAAAGCGCCCTCTCTAAGCCAACTGGGATAATCTTGCGCGAACATTTCATAGCCGTAGGGATAGGTGACGGGCGCGTTGGTAAGCGTAATCCGCCAATCAACGGCTTTCACACGTTTGGCCAGGAGCAAGCTAAAGTCGTTCAACTTACGGGCGCGCCAAGCGAGCCAGACGCGGTCGCGCTCATCCTGGGGAGGCTGGCGGCCCTCGTGTTCGGCGGCATAAAGCTCTTTAGTGAAGTCGTCGTAGCCGCAGTCTAGTTGGGGATAGCGGGCGCGGTCGAACTCGATGGAGTCGATCCTGTAGGAGGCCGCAACTTCCACCAGTAGATCGATGAGAAACTTCTGCGCGGCCGGATGGGTGTGGGCGAGCCAAAAGAAAGACTCGTTCGTGCCGCTAATGGGAAAAGCATCGTGGCCGGACTTGGTCTTAGCAAGCCATTCCGGATGCTTGTCGAAGAGGGGACCCTTTTTGCCCTCGCCAGGATAGTAAGCGGAATATCCAGCTACGAAACCGTATTCAAACCAGGGAACGCAGGCTAGCCCTAAGGGAGTGGAGAATTCCAGGCATTCGGCGATGATGTCGCGGCCGGCGAAGGCGGGGTCGATGAGTAGGCCGGTTTCGTTCTCAAAGACTTTGCTGGGCCAGAGGGGATAGCCTCGGGACCAGACGTTGATAAAGACGGCGTTGAAGTTGGCTTCGGCCAGGCGCTCGATGGTTAGCCGCAGCGACTCCCGCGTTGCCAAGGAATCGCGAGCGATCCAAACACCACGGATTTCTGGCTTAGCCTGTCCATAGGCCGGAGCGCTGAGCAAACCTAGCGCGCAGCAGACAGGAACAAAGATCGTTGCTAGGCTAAAGTTTTTCATACCCTGGGGAGGCCCGCTCTGGAATCTATTTACTATGTAATGACCTGGCTTTGCCATCGCACCTGCGAACATTGCTATGAAGAGCGCTTCCGTCCTTATTATGGCGAAGAGTTGCGGGGAGTAGTCGCGGAGAGCGAGGCAAACTACGCGAAGATCATCGAGAATCTACCCATTTCGATGATGTACCGGGATCTGTCGGCGCCTGACGGGGCAGGGGGTTTTCAGTCCAAGGTGGGTAGCGTGATTCTGGCAGGCGGCGAGATTTTGTTGGACGCCGTGCGAGACGCCGTGCTGTATCCGGGGATTCGGCTTCTGCGCGAAAAGTATGCAGGAAGTGGCGGCGTGAAGATCATTGTGCAGACGACGGGGGACACCCTGACGCCGAAGATTGCGCGTGAGCTCGAGGCGCTGGGCGTATGGATGGTGTCCATCTCCGGAGTAGACGCCTTTCATAAAGGTCTCGAGAAGGAACAAGCCCGCGAAGAATTGCGGCTGCGTTGCCGTCAGGTTCTCGAAGGCGCGGGCTTTGAGAGCGTGAATGCGGTGGGGGAAAACTCGCGGCAGCCCGAGGATGACGGCCATTATTACCACTTTTTCGGAGCGACGCCGGACATGTGGATCGGCAAGCTGTGGCCGCGTGGGCGGGCGATGCGGAATTGCCTTACAACGGCCGCTATCGAAGACAACTTTTGCAACCAATGGAGTGGGGGACTGAATTTTCTGCGGAGCGGGTATTCCGGCAGCGAGGTAAGCGTGGACCCGGAGGGTAACGTGTTCCCCTGCTGCGTGAAGACGAAGAAGGCGATAGGGAATTTGCGGGAAGAGAAGATGGAATCGATCCTGGGGCGGTTGGAAGGGAACCCGATCTATGAGGCGATCTCGATGGGGCACCCGGAGAGAATGGGGATCGCGCATGGGTGGAGCGTGGAAAAGTTCTACGAGAAGTCCACGATGAAGCTGGAAGATGGGCGTTTGTACCAAAACCTTTGTGTGGGTTGCGACGCGTTTCACGACGAGGTGATGGGTACGGCGCCACTGGTGAAGTTGGGTTAGGCTTCCCGCCAATGCAATTCGGCGTCGGAGCGGCGAACGTAATTGGCGTCGAGAAGAGCCGGGTCGGGGCGCTCGCCGAGAGAAAAACGCTCCTGCGCCAGCCGGGCCACCGCCGCAGCCAAGCAGCGGGGAGCTAGAGTCCTGGGATGCTCCTGCGCCGGGAAGGCGGAGAAGTCAAAGCTGATGAGTTCGGCGTGGGGAGGGATCAAGGAAAGGAAATCCGGGTAGTTAAGGACGTGTTCGGTGCCGTCGGGGAAGGCGGCATAGACGTCGCCGCGGCGGGCGTCGTAGAAGGGCGCCCGCACGGGGGTGCGACCGGAGCTCGCCAAGGCTTGCAGATTGCTAACCCCAAAGGCAGGCTTGTTCCGGGCTTCGGCCAAGCCTTTGACGGCGGTTAAGGCGACCCGCAGGCCCGTGAAGGAGCCGGGCCCTTGGGCGCAAGCGAAAGCGTCGATGTGCGGGAGGGCAACGCCGTGGCGCGCAAGGAGCGCCTCGATGCTCTGGAAGAGGATGTGGGCAAAGCCGTCGGCAGAGACGAGCGGCGTTTCCTCGAGCAGCTCGCCATTCGCCAGCAGGGCCAGACTGCCGAAGTCGTGCGAAGTATCGATGGCCAGGATCATTTTGTGAGGCGGACCACACGATCCAGCAAATAGACCTTGCCGTTGGCGTTCATGGCCGCGACGCGAAGATTGAGCACGGCGGGGAATTTGGAGGCTAGGGCGGATGGCAAGACAAGCGTTCCTTTTTCGGCGGTAGAAAGAAGGCGTTGGCCTTGGGGCTCTGTGGGGACGTCGGCGCTGAGGTAATAGAGCATGAAGCGGGTGGCGCGGGAATCCTTGACGATTTTGAGCTCGAAGGGGATCGGCGTGCCGGCCTTGAGGTCGGCATTGTCCGGGATGCTGAAAGTGAAGGGGATGCGTTTGGGGTCTACTTCCGGCTCTTGGGCCAGAATCGGACGGCTCTCGAACTTGTAGCTGGTGAGCATACCCTGCTTGCGGCCTTCGCGAGAGAGGTGCAGGATCCAATCCCGGTCTTTGGTGGGGGTTTCCCCAATAAAATGCTCGCTCTTGAATTCCTTTTGCGGCAGGCGCTCGCCCGTTTCGGGGTTGATCCAGGCGACGTCGTAGCCGTGCTTTTCGACCTCGATTTCAACGATGCCCGGCTTTTCCACGTAGACCAGATATTCCGTACCATCGAGGGCCAAAGCCCGGCCGTTGGAGACGTCGAAGTAGGGTTCCAGTTCCCAATAGCGCGTGCTCTCCAGAATCTTGGCCAGCGCCTCGTTGCCTTGGAAACCGAGGTAGCTGCCGGAGAAGACAGCGTTCAGCAGGCGCTTGCGATCGTTGGAGCGTCCCACGGAAATCACCGGCAGGCCGAGCAGTTGGTGTTCGAGGGCGACGACGGCGGGCTCGTCGCCATTCACGAGGACGTGGCTCATCCAGCCATCGCGGGCAAAGGCGGCCGTGCTGCCTTGGGGGTAGGCGGAACGGGGATGTGAATAGGGATCGTATTTCTGGATGAGGGCGGCGAGGTCTTTGAAAAGGGCGCGCGGGTCGCGGTACGATTCCCAGTCGCGGGCCAGCTCCCAGGTGACATTGAGAGGGGCCAAGCGGGAAAGCAGGTAGCGAAGGTAGCGCTCGCGGGTGGGCCAATCCTTCAACACTCGCGTGAATTCGTTGTTGGGCCCGGCCAACACCACATCCGCCACCAGATTGTCGGCGTTCCATTGGCGCAGCGTTTTTTCAAAGGCCTGAAACTTCGCCGGGTCGGGCGGCCAATGCGGAGAAAACAAGGTGCGGACGTGGCTAATCTTGCGCGCTTTGAAGGCCGCGATGGACTCCTCGCTGGCATTTTCCCAATTCCAGAGATCCGCGCCCATCCAAAGGTGGGGCTTGAGGTTGCCCATGGTGCGCCAGTGGTGAACATTGGCGCGCTGCAGGTAACCGGGGGCTTCGCTCGTGAGCGCGTTCATGGCGCCCGATTGATTGTCCAGGCGAGGGATGTTGCTGGTTAGCTTAAAGGACCAGGCGCCGGGCTCGGTGGGCGTGAAGCGGATCTGAAACTGCCGGCCGCCGTTCCAATAGGCTTCGGCTAGAAAGGTCCGGTAGCGGGGGCTTTTGACTTCGGCGCGCAGGTCGACGCTTCGCCATGGCTCGGGATGGGCCCTGGATTCGGCTTCGGTGAGCTCAAAATTCAGCTCGCAGGGGCTCCACGCGGGAGTATCGGAGCAGGTCTGGGCTGCGCCTGAAGCTGAGAGAAATAAAAAAAGTACCGCGCTCAACCGCATAATAGCCAGTATGACGCGCGCACTCGCAATCGGGTTATGGATGGCTCTGGCCTTGCTGGGATACCAGGGTGGAGGGATTTCGGCACGGACGCAGGGGATGCAAAAGCTGGATGGATACTTCCCGCTTTATTGGGATGCCAAAGGCGGCAAGCTTCTTTTGGAGATCGACAAGTGGGACGTGGACTTTCTCTATTACGAGAGCCTGCCCGCGGGCTTAGGTTCCAACGATACGGGCCTGGACCGCGGCCTGCTGGGCCAAGAAAAAGTGGTGCACTTTGAACGCGTAGGTCCGCGCATCCTGATGGTGCAGAAGAATCTTGATTACCGCGCCAATAGCAACGACGCGGCTGAGCGGAAGGCCGTAGAGGACAGTTTCGCGCGTAGCGTGATCTGGGGCTTCAACATCGAGAGCGAGACCGAAGGCCGGGCGCTGGTGGACATCACCGGGTTTGTGGTGCGGGACGCAATGAATGTGGCAGGTCGGCTGAAGCAGCAGAACCAGGGGACCTTTCGCTTGGATGCCTTGCGCAGCGCCATTTATCTGCCGCGCACGAAGGCGTTTCCGAAGAACACCGAAATGGAAGCGACGTTGACCTTCGCGGGAGAGGGCGTGGGGAACTTCGTGTCGAGCGTAACGCCGACGCCGGATTCCTTGACGTTGCGCGTGCACCATAGCTTTCTCGAATTGCCCGGCCCTGGCTTCCAGATGCGCGCCTACGATCCTCGCAGCGGCTATAACGCACTGACGTTTCTGGACTATGCAACGCCCGTGGACCAGCCGGTACGGAAGAAGTTTATCGTCCGCCATCGCTTGGAGAAGAAGGATCCCCGTGCGCGGGTGAGCGAGGCAGTGAGGCCGCTAGTTTATTACGTGGACCGCGGCGCGCCGGAGCCGATCAAGACGGCGCTGTTGGAAGGGGCGCGCTGGTGGAACCAGGCTTTCGAGGCCATTGGGTACAAGGACGCGTTTCGGGTAGAGGTGATGCCGGAAGACGCCGACCCGATGGACGCCCGCTACAACCTCATCCAGTGGGTGCATCGCTCGACACGCGGATGGAGCTACGGCGCAAGCGTGACCGACCCGCGTACGGGAGAGATCATCAAGGGGCACGTGACGCTGGGCAGCCTGCGGATTCGCCAGGACTTTATGATCGCCGAGGGGATGCTAGCGCCCTATGAGACGAGGGACACGAGCTCAAAGCGCATGATGGACATGAGTCTCGCGCGCATCCGGCAGCTATCGATTCACGAAATCGGACACACGCTGGGCCTGGTGCATAATTTCGCCGCCAGCGCCTTTAACCGGGCGAGCGTTATGGACTATCCGCATCCGTTGATTGTGATGAAGCCCGATGGCTCGATCACACTCGAGGACGCCTACGCAATGGGCGCAGGAGATTGGGACAAGGTAACGATTGAATACGGCTACCAGCATTTCCCTCCCGGTTCAGACGAACGGGCGGAGTTGAAGAAGGTGCTGGACCGGGCGCATGAGCGGGGGATGTACCTGATCGCCGACGCCGATTCCCGGGCCTTGGGAGGCGCGCACCCCACGGGGCACCTGTGGGACAACGGCGCGAGTGCGGTGGCGGAATTGAAACGCATGATGGAGCTGCGCGCGAAGGCGCTGTCGCGATTTAGCGAAAAGGTGATTCCATTCGACACGCCGATGAGTGAGATCGAGAATAAGCTGGTGCCGATTTATCTGAGCCATCGCTACCAGGTAGAGGCGGCGGCGAAGGTGCTGGGCGGGGTGGACTACCGGTACGCCCTGCGGGGCGATGGCCAAAAGGTAGCGCCGTTCGTATCTCCGGTCGAGCAGCGCGCGGCGCTCCAGGCCTTGCTCGCGACCCTTGAACCCGAAGCGCTGACGTTGCCGGAGAATCTGCTGAAGCTGATGCCGCCGCCGGCGCTTGGTTACGCACGGACACGCGAGAGCTTTCGCGGCAGGACGGGCCTGACCTTCGACGCGCTGGCGCCAGTGGAAGCGGCGGCGAATCTGACGTTGGGGATGATTTTGCATCCTGAGCGCGCCTCGCGTCTCGTACAGCAGCATGCGCGCGAGTCGCAGAATCCATCGCTCGATGAGGTGCTAGAGGCGATTTACAAGAACACTTACGGAGCGGCCCCCAAGGCGGGCTTGACCGGCGAGAGCCAGTTCGCGATTCGCGTGGCGTACTTGTATCACCTGATGGCGCTGGCGAGCGACCTGCGGGCGGCGCCGCGAGTGAAGGCGCTGGTGACGGCACGGCTGAAGGCGATGCAGGCGGGCAGCGCTTTGACGGACTTCGAGAAGAGCCTGATCAGGAAGTTTGAGGAGGATCCGAAGCAGTTGCCGCTACCGCGCCCGGTAGAGGCTCCGCCGGGGATGCCAATTGGAGACGAAGAAGCGCCTCTCTGGTAAAGGCGACGGCATCGGGGAAGAATTCGGCGGCGTCGCGCGCGAACTCGGCGTAGTGGGTCTCCAAAACGGCTTCGGCGCCGCTTAGGCCAAGAGGCCGTTTGCGCCGTTGGTCCATCCGCCGTTGGTCCATCCGGGCCAGCACCGCGCCGATTCCTTCGACCGTCGCGTAAGAGCCGAACCAACGGGAGCTAATCATTCGCTCGGGCAGGGCTACCAGCTCTGTGGGCAGGCCGGCGGCAAAGGGAAGCAAAGAGTCGCGATGAATTTCGATTCTCAGATTTTGCGCCCAGAAGTGGTCGTAGAAGACATCGGTCAGCACACCGGAGAGACGGCGTAGCTCGGGCGGGAAACGGTGCTTGCTGCGGGCGACCACGGGATGCGCGTCGGTAAAGCCGTCCAACTGGCGGTGCAGGACGACCCCACGCCGAAAGTCCGTCGGCGTCAGCGCGTCCGGACGGCCCTTGACGAAATCGCCTAAGAGATTGCCGAGAGTGAGCAGGCCGTGGTGGGGCAGCACCAGCAGGTGGCCGAGATAGTTCAAGCTAGCTCTAGTGTAGGAGGCGCTAGGCTGAGGGTATGCACCCGCTAAAGAAGGGCAAGTACGCGGCGCAAGCCCATGTTGGCTTGCCGGAAGGCACTTACGAGGAAGAGCATGGACGCAAGGGCTTTTTCGGGAAAACCGCGCACCTGTACCATGCCTACCCGCCGACGGGCTGGACTCGCTTTGAAGGGAAGCTCCGGCCGCATTGCTTTGATCTGAACCGCCTGGAGCCGACCGATCTGGCGGATCCTTCCGGCTTCCCGATTGCTTTCCTGGGGAATGCGGAATTACGAATTTCGGTATCGAGGCGGACGCAGCCGATGCCTTTCTATTACCGGAACGCCGATGCGGACGAGTTGTACTTCGTGCACCGCGGCAGTGGGGTGATCGAGAGCGACTTTGGCCCGCTTCGTTTTGAGAAGGGCGATTATATTGTGCTGCCGAGGGCTGTCACGTATCGGGTGGTTCCAGAGACTACGGACAACTTCTTTCTGATTGTCGAATCCAAGGGCGAATTCGAGCAGCCCGATAAGGGCCTGCTGGGGCAGCATGCGCTCTACGATCCGGGCATGATCGAAACGCCGGAGCCCGCGCCGGGGACCTTGGAGGGCCCAGAATGGGAAGTCAGGATCGCCAGCGATGGAGAGATCTCGAAAGTTTGGTACCCCTTCAACCCCCTCGACGTAGTTGGTTGGAAGGGCGATTTGTGCCTCTGGAAGATTAATATCGGCGCATTCCGGCCGGTAACAAGCCACCGCGTACACCTGCCGCCCAGCGTGCATACGACGTTTGTGACTCCCGGCGCGGTCGTCTGCAGCTTTGTGCCGCGCCCGCTTGAAGAAGACAGCGACGCACTGCGCGTGCCCTTTTTTCACCGCAATACGGACTACGACGAGTTCCTCTTCTACCATGACGGCGATTTCTTTTCGAAGGACAACATCAAGGCGGGCATGGCCACGCTGCATCCGCGCGGCATTCACCATGGGCCGCATCCGAAGGCTTTAGCCAACCAGGGCAAGAAGACGCGAACGGACGAATACGCGGTGATGCTGGATGGATTGAATCCAATCGCGGTATTGCCGGAGGGCGAGCGGGTTGAGTGGAAAGAATATTGGGCCAGCTGGGGGGCAGCCAAATGATCATCCGACCGGAAAATGCAGGCCCGAGGGACCTATACAAGCTGCTGATCGGCCTGGTGGTGCCGCGGCCAATTGCGTGGGTTTCCACAGTCGGCCGGGACGGCATATTCAATCTCGCGCCCTACAGCTTCTTCAATGCAGTCAGCGCGGATCCGCCAGTTGTATGCTTTGCCCCGTCTCGCCGGCCGACCGGAGACAACCGCAAGGACACGCTGCGCAACATCGAGGACAGTGGCGAATTCGTGGTCAATATGGTGAGCGAAGACCTGGCCGAGGCAATGAACCATACGTCGGCCGAAGTCGGCCCGGAAATTAGTGAATTCGATCTTGCCGGCGTGACGCCGGAGCCGGCCACACTGGTAGGCGCACCCATGGTGAAGGAGGCCCGCGCCAAGATGGAGTGCAAGTTGCGGCAGATCATTCCCATGGGCGATCGCCCAACTAGCGGAATGCTCGTCCTGGGCGACGTCGTTTGCTTTCATCTGGCTGAAGAATTGGTCGATGATTTCCGCATCGATCCCGACAAGCTACAGGCAGTCGGACGTATGGGGGGGATGGCCTACGCCCGCACGCGCGACCGGTTTGAATTGATCCGTCCCGCGCCTCCGAAAGGCTGAGCCTACTTTTCGACCGTGGCGTACAAGGCGCAGGCTGCCTTCGAGTTGCGGTAGAACTCGCTCTCGGCGGCAATCACGCCCAGGTGGTTCCATTTGGCGTCCATCGCGTTACGCTGCCAGAGGGAACAGGCGCGCTGGCGTTCGCCTTCGGTGAAGAGAAAAGCGGCGACGCCGGTGGAGCGCGTCAGATACTCGCGAGAAGCTTCGTTGGAGCCCGCCAGGACTTCTGTAATCTCCTTGGTGCCGCGAAAGAAGAGCAGGGCGTCGTAAAATGCTTTGTTCACCGTGAGCGTCCAGAGAGGGCTCACGGTTTCGATATAGGCCTTGGCCTCATCCATCTTTCCCGCACGGCGCAGAGAGAGATAGCGCCAGAACTTCAGCGGCACAATGAAACTCTGGTCTTCGCGAGCGGATTCGCAACTCGTCAGGCCGCGCAGGTCTTCCGTTGGCGCCAGGGGGGTCTTCATCTGCGATTCGCAGCGCTCGAACTCGGCGGCCGCCTTTTCGAATTCGCCCGTGAAATGGTAGGCCAGGCCAAGGTAATAAGCGACATCGTAGGACTGCTTGGTGGCCGAGCGCGCCGCCTCGAGGTCCTTTAGTGCTTCGTCAAACTTCCGAGTGGAGAGCAACCGCTGGCCGCGATAACGCAGGAAGCGCCAATCGGAGGGAAACTTCGCCACCGCCTGGGAATAGGTATCGATCGATTCCCGGTAGCGAAGAAAGGAATCCTGCAGGAGACCCAATTGGACCCAAGCGTCGGCATTGGTGGGGTCTTTCGCCAATTCGGCGCGGGCCTTGGCAATTTCGCCTTTTTCGTCCTTAACGCCGAAGAGCGAGTTCCCCGAAAGGCTGACGGCTTGGGGCTGGTCTGCATTGGCCAGCGTTTCCTTGTTCTCGGGGATGGACAACTTCTCGAGGGGAGTCAGAGCCGGGGGGGTGAGCTGGGCGAAACCGTGCAAGGTTAGGGCGAAGAAAAAAAGAAGCGGCATGTTTTTAGATGCGATTGATTAGGGAGGCGACATAGGCCGCGCCGAAGCCGTTATCGATGTTGACCGTCGTTACGTTGGACGCGCAGGAGTTCAACATGGATAGCAAGGAAGCAAGCCCATTAAAATGAGCGCCATAACCGACGCTAGTGGGGACGCCAATGACCGGGCAGCCCACGAGGCCGCCCACTGCGGATGGCAAGGCCGCCTCCATGCCGGCGCAACAAATGATGACGCGGGCGGCCCAGAGCTTTTCGCGTTGTTCCAGCAGACGGTGGATACCAGCGACACCGACGTCACTGATGGCGATGACTTCGTTGCCCATGATTTCCGCGGTGAGGCGCGCTTCTTCGGCGACCGGCAAATCGGCCGTTCCCGCGCACATGACGACGATTTTCCCCTTGCCGATCAGAACGCGTTCGCGCTCAAAGACCAGCAGACGGCTGAGCGGATGATAGACGGCTCCCGGAAGTATCGCTTGAACGGCAGGGGCGGCATCGGGATGAACCCGCGTGGCGAGAACATTTTGCCCCTTCGCGGCTAAGCGTTCGGCAATCATCGCGATTTGCTCTGGGGTCTTGCCTTGGCCGAAGATGACCTCGGGCATGCCGTGGCGCAGAGCGCGGTGGTGATCTACTTTGGCGAAGTCGAGGTCTTCAAAGGGAAGATGCTTGAGCTTTTCCGTGGCGGCGTCGGGCGAGAGGGTGCCTTGGCGGACTTGCTCGAAGAGGTCTCGAAGGTGGTCACGATTCATGATGAGTCCTAGAAATCGATCAACGATCCGGTGCTGACTTGGGACGCGGCGGCCCTGCCGGCGGCGATTTCGAGAATGAATTGCGCGTCGTGATTGCCGCCGTAGGTGGGGCATTCGCTCGCTTTGGTGGCTTTACAGGGGGGTACATTGGCGGCAATTTCGACGACGCGCTTCTTTGCGTCCATCCAGATAATGTCGATGGGAAAGCTCACCTGGTACATAAAGTAGCTATATCGGCCCATCTTATTGTGAATAAAGAGCATGCCGCGGTCTTGCGGCAGCGAATCCCGGAACATGAGGCCGCGCAGGAGCTCCGCGTATTCGATGGCGGATTCGGCGTGAATGACTTCGCCGTTGGGGAGTGTCACAGGCCGAGTACCGTAATGGTTATCGTTGCTGGAGCAGGCCATGGAAAAAAACGATACGGCTAAAGTGCAGCCGAGGAGGGCAAGACGCATCTTCTAAAATAGTAGTTGATCATAGAGATGCAACGAGTGGAAAGCGCAGTTCCGGCGGGATTTGGCGAACGTCTGCGGCGGACGCTCGACATGATCAAGTTTGAGCATTCCGTCTTTGCCCTGCCCTTTGCGTTGACCGGAGCGTTGCTGTCTTGGCGCGAAAGCGGGTTTTCGAGCGACGGACTTGGGGCCAAGTTGTTCTGGATTCTGGTGGCTATGGTCGGGGCGCGCAGCGCGGCGATGACCTTTAACCGGATCGTGGACGCGGCGCTAGATGCGAAAAATCCCCGGACGGCCATGCGGCATTTGCCCAGCGGCCAGCTAAGCGTGAGTTTTGCGTGGGGCTTTTTCGCGGTTTCGACGCTTGCGTTCCTGGCGGCATCGGCGCTCCTGAATCCTTTGTGCCTGGCGCTGTCGCCCGTGGCGCTGGGGGTGGTTCTTTTTTATAGCTACACGAAGCGGTTCACGGCGCTTGCCCACCTCGTGCTGGGAATCGCACTGGGCATTGCGCCGGCCGCGGCCTGGATAGCGATGCGCGGCGAATTCGATGCGCGGATTGTCTGGCTGACGGCGGGCGTCGTTTTCTGGACGGCGGGCTTTGACATCATCTATGCCTGCCAGGATTATGAATTTGACCGTCGCGAAGGGCTGTTTAGCGTACCGGCCGCCCTCGGCATTGCCAAAGCGCTGTGGGTGAGCCGCGTTTTTCATCTCTTGACGGTGCTGTGCCTGGCTTTAGCGGCGGATGCGTTCGGGCTGGGATCGTGGCCCATCTGGCCGGTAGCGGTATTGCTGCTATACGAACAATCGTTGGTGCGGGCGTCCGACCTGAGCCGCGTCAATTTGGCATTTTTTACGGTAAACGGACTAATTGGTCTGGCCTATGCGGCCGGGATGGGAATTGAGGTGTATCGCCATGTTCGATGACACGGGGCTGAAGCCGATTTGGGACAAGGTGCAACGCGGAGAGCGTTTGGGCCTGGAAGACGGTGTGAAAATGTACCGTTCCCACGATGTGTTGGCTCTGGGCCATATGGCGAATTTCGTTCGGGAGAAGATCAACGGGAACCGGACCTATTTCAACGTGAATCGCCACATCAACCCGACGGACGTTTGCGTGGCGCAGTGCAAGTTGTGCGCGTTTGGCAAGCAGGTGCGCGATCCGGACGGTTATACGATGTCGCATGAGCAGGCTTGGGAGGTGGCGGGCAAAGGCTGGACCGAGGCCGTCACAGAATTCCACATCGTAGGTGGCTTGCACCCGACGCTGACGCTGGACTGGTACTGCGACTTGCTGCGTGGGCTGAAGCAACGTTTTCCGCAGGTGCATCTGAAGGCCTTTACGATGGTCGAGATCGGCTATTTTGCGACGCGGACGAAGCTCTCAATTCGGCAGGTATTGGAAAAGTTGAAAGAGGCGGGCATGGATTCGCTGCCCGGCGGCGGGGCGGAGATTTTCCATGAGAGGGTGCGCCGGATCATTTGCGACCACAAGATCGACGGGAACCAGTGGATTGAGACCGCGCGGGAGGCGCATCGCCTCGGCTTGCACTCAAACTGTACGATGCTCTATGGGCATGTGGAAACGGAAGAGGATAAGGTGGACCACCTGCTGCGGCTGCGCGAATTGCAGGACGACACGCGGGGCCTGCAAACATTCATTCCGCTGGCGTTCCATCCGGCCAATACGCCCCTCGATCACATTCCCTCCACCAGCGGCTTTGAAGACATCAAGAACATCGCGATCGCCCGGCTAATGCTCGATAACGTGCCGCACATCAAGGCATACTGGATTATGATGACGCCAAAAATGGCGCAGATCGCGCAGCGTTTTGGGGCGGACGATCTGGACGGAACCGTTGTGGAGGAGAAAATCTACCACGACGCCGGGGCGACGACCAGCCAGAGCCTGCGGCGGGGCGAATTGATCCGCTTGATTGAAGAAGCCGGCCGCGAGCCCGTGGAACGGGATACCTTATACCGGCCGGTGCTGCGCGAGGGACAGGCCGCCGAGGCGGCCTTCACGATTCTGGTCTAAGAAGCGGCGAGCGCCAGGCGCGCCCATGTAGCGCTCAAGCAAGCGGGGGTCGGTCTGGGCGAGGTCGACCACAATCAAGCCATCGACGCAGTGATTGAATTTGGGGTCGACATTAAACGAAACCAGTTGCCCGCCCATTTTCAGGTACTGGCGCAGCAGGACGGGCATGGATTTACGGTCCGCTTCCAGGTCGACGATCAGGTCGCCTAGTTCTTCCAGGTCGCAAGAGGGCGAAACGCTCAAGCGTTGCTTGAGCGGCTTGCGGGGGGCGACCAGATCGCTGAGAGCAAGATTATTATTTTGGCGGCTGAGGACGGAGGCGATCAACTCGCGGGAGGCACGGGAGTATTCCGCGCTGATCGAGACCGGGCCGAAAAGGACGTGTGCGGGGGCGTGCTCCAGGACAAATCGCCCGATGCCCTTCCAAAGCAGAAGCAAAGGCTGGTAACTTCGCTGGTACTCGACGCGGATGAAGCTGCGGCCCAATTCAATCGCGGGGCCCATTTGCCGCAGGAATTTGCGGTCAAAGTGGAAAAGGGTGTGGGTGTAGAGGCCGCGAAGGCCGAGGCGGGCGACCAGATCGTTAACCAAGCCAAGGCGATACGATCCGGCAATCTCGCCTTTGTCTTTTTGCCAGAGGATCAGGTGGACGTAGTGGGGGTCGAAGCGGTCCAGGTCTCGGGAGCGGCCCGTGCCCTCGCCGGCTTGCCGGAAGGTGATTTCGCGCAAACGACCGATTTCTTGGAGCAGATTAGGAATTTCCCGGCCGGGCGCCGCGAAGACCTGAAACTCGCCCGCTTCGAGGAGGGGTTCCGTGTTCAGCTCCTGCATTAGGGCTTTCGGGTCGACGGCGCTGGCGATTGGGCGGCCCTTAAAGCGAGGGGCGGTGCGGGGGCGGTCGCGCCGGGCCAGCAGGTAGGTGCGCCAGCGCAGGTGGGAGGTGAGCTTTTCGTCGCTCTCGATTTGCTCGATCCGCGAGGGGGGGATGGGTGCGCCGCACCGCAGTTCCAGGGTGCGATGCTGTTTGTTCAGGAGCTCATGGGGCAGCAAGGCGGTGCGCAGGCGGGGATGGAGCAGTCCTGCCAAGTGAAAGAGCACGCTGTTTCGACCGTCGAAAAACAAGGGCACGGCCGTCGCCTTGCTCTGACGCAGAAGGCGTGCGATGGAATCGCTCCAGGCGGAATCTCCCACTTCTACACGGGGGAATTGAAACTGCAGGGAGCTGACTTCTCCGGCCGGGAAAACCACCAACATACCGCCCGCGGCCAGCCATTTGCGGGCTTCCCGCATACCGCGTAAATTTGCGGCTTTCGCGTCGGGACCGCCAAAGGGGTCGACCAAGATAATCTTGCTGGCGACTTCTGGAAACTGTTTGAGGAGGAAGTTCGCGAGGATCTTTACGTCGGGCCGAATCTGGGGCAATAGATGCGTGAGGACCACGCCATCAAAGATTCCAAAGGGGTGGTTGGCAACGGCCAGAACCGGTCCCGACTTAGGAATTCTCTCCAGATCCTCCGTGCTGACCTTGATTTCGACTTGCAAACGTTCGAGCAGACGTTCAACGAAGGTTTCCGGGCTTCCATCGCGCGTCAACTCGGCATAAATGCCATCAGCGGCTTCAAATTGGAGGATTTTCGACAGAGCGCCGAAGACCGGTTGAGGGAACTTCGAAGGGAGCGACTGCGCAAAGGCGCCACTGAGCGGGCCAAGCGTCGAATGGTATTGCACCACCACTCATCATGAAGGCGTCACATTTATATGCGTTGAATACTGCGTGACAGAATTGTCAACGCGTGAGGAAACTCGACCTAACTGTAACCAAAATGGCGGGTTCTCCGCTTATCCTTAGAGTCCTTAACGGCTACACTAAAAAGATTCCCAATCTCCCATGAAGCGAATTTCTCTACTTGTCCTGGCTGGTGTCCTTGCCGCGCTTTCCTCCTGCAATAAGGAAGAGAAGGCGGTTGCCGCTAAAAAAGAGGCGGGCCCCATGAAAGTGAGAAGCATCGACGCGCGCGAGCGGGTGATCAAGCGAAATGTGGAGAGCGTGGGAACTCTATTTCCGCTGGACGAGACGATTGTGAGCGCCGAGATCGATGGGCGCGTGGATGTGGTTAAGGTGGACCTAGGGGATGTGGTCAGCAAAGGCCAATTGATGGTTCACATTTCCGACGAAGAGCAGCGCTATCTTTTACAGCAAAACGAAGCTCAAATGCGGTCGAGTATGGAACGGCTGGGGCTAAGCAAGGAAACGGAGCGGGTGCAGGACGTAAAAACAACGCCGGATGTGCGGCGGGCCCAGGCCGATTTGGACGACGCCGAACAGCGCTTCAAGCGGACCCGGGAATTGCGGGACCAAGGCATCGGCGCGCAGGCGGATCTGGACCAGGCGCAGGCGCGTTTTAATTCGGCCAAAGCCAACTACGACGCGACCATCAACCAGGCGCGCAACCTGATTCAGGAAGTAGAGCGGTTTAAGGCGATTGTCGAGCTGCAACGCAAGAAACTGCGCGATACCAACGTTTACGCCCCTTTTGCCGCCAGTGTAAAGGAGCGGCAAGTGACCGTGGGGCAATACGTGCGGGCGAACACGCCGCTGATGGTGCTGGTGAAAACGGACCCGTTGCGCTTGCGCATCGACGTACCGGAGAAGTTTGCTCCGTATATCAAGACAGGGATCACCGCCCAGGTGGAGATCGAAGCCTTTGAGGGGCAGAAATTCAGCGGCAAGATTTGGCGCGTCTCTCCCACGGTGGACCAGGCCAAAAGAACTTTTGTTGCCGAGGCCCTGATCGATAATCCAGGCTCACGGCTCAAGCCGGGCAGCTATGCGCGAGCGATCATCCCGACAGACCGGGCAGAGAATATCGTTTTGCTTCCAACGCGCGCCGTCCAGTATGTGCTGGGATCGAACAAAGTCTACGTAATAAAGGATGGCGTGATCGATGCCCGGGAAGTGAAGCTGGGTGATCGTTTTGAGAACGAAGTGGAGATTTTGGAAGGGGTAGCGGCGGGAGAAACGGTAGCCACCTCGAATCTACCGCGGCTGGATACCGGCAGCAAAGTCGCCGTAGACAATAGCGCTAATCCGGGCAAGGGCGGGGAGAAGAAGGCGGCGGCAAAGCTGAGCGAATAGGCCAGGCGATCGCCGAGCCCAGCAGCAACAAAAGGCCGATGGGGGCCGAGTAGGCCCAGGGTGTGCCGAGGACGAGGAGCATGGTTCCGAAAGGAAGAAGATACCAGGTAAGAAGCCAGCGGTGCGCGGGGGCAGTGATTTCCTTCCACGAATAGAGAACAAAGGGGATCAGCAGCGCCAGATCTGAGATGTAAACGTGGCTGGCGAGCAAGATCGAAGCGGGGATCGAGGCGGCCAGAGCGAGCGGCAGCGAAGTGCGCCGCGCGAGCATCCATAGAGCGGCGGCCAAGGCGGGCGCAGCCACGAGAGAGAGCACTGGGCCACGGCCGAACAGCAGTGCGAGATTGGGCATTTGCTTGGTGTCGTGCAAGTCCGGGATGCGGAGAACTTCCAATAACTGGGGCATCCAGGCCGCACCGCCGACCAGGAAGCTAACTACGAGGAGGGCCAAGCCGCCCGAGCCAAATCCGCCAAGAATGCGCCATTGTCTGCGGTAAAGCAGGATTAGGGGAAAATAGAGGAAAAGATGGGGCTTGGCAGCCAAGAGGCTCCAGGCAAGCCCGGCCAGAAAGGGTCGATCCAGGCTTAAGAGACGAAATCCGAGGGCTAGCCAGACGAGCAGGAAGACCACGTCCTGGCCGTTGAGGATACTAGCGCTCAGGGGGAGTGTCGCGGCGCATACGGCCAGGATCCAAAGTTTTTCCGGCGATGGCCAGAGCAAAAGGAATGCGCCCACCGCCAAGAGCGAAACGGCCAAATAGGTAGGCCAAGCCACCCGGTAGTCGAGGCTGGAGTAAGGCCAAAAGAAGAGGGCGAGATAGGGGAAGCGGACACAAATCCAGGCCCGACCGTGGTAACCCGTTTGCTCATATTGCACGGCATGGTGAGCGGGGGGGTGATAGAGCTGGCCGCTGAAGGCAAGTTTTCCCGTGGAATAAAAGCCCATGAAGTCGTTGCGGCCGGTGCGCAACATTTCCTGGGAGGCTAGGCCGAGCAGGCCGGAAGAGATAAGGCCGCTAGCCAGGAAGGCGAGGGCGAGTTTAGGATTGCCGTTCGAGGCGGCGGGCATCGATGCGGCGTCCATGACGGTCTAGGTAGATGGCGAGGGTTTGCAAAACGATCCCAAAGGCCAACCAGACTTGCCAGTGGGAGAAGAGACCGCCCTGAATCGCAAATTGTTCGGTGACGTTGGCGTCGGCCAGCACCCGCCACAGGGCTACCGCCATGCTGAGTACGGCGGCGGGCGTCAGCAAGCTGGAGATAGCGAGCGCAAGTTTGGCCTCCACATTGCGTTGTGGATGAATGCGGGGACCGGTACCTAGGCGGATGCGAACAACCATAAAGTCAAAGCGAAAGAGTGAGAACGAAGAGGAAGCGGCGTCGGGAAAGAAACACTTCAGTCTAGCAAGCAGGCTTTCGCGCTCACCTCTATATCGGCGGTTTGCGGTCGAATACGATAGATTGTTGAAGCTATGAAAAAGATTCGTACGGCGATGTTGGGAACAGGATTTATGGGGATCGTGCACACAGAAGCGGTGCGGCGATTGGGCTATGTGGAGGTAGCGGCTGTGTCAGGGTCGAGCGAGGAAAAAGCGAAGGCCTTTGCCGCCCAGATGCACATTGAAACGGCGGCGGCGAACTGGGAAAGTGTCATGGCGGACGGCAGTATCGACGCCGTTCATATCTGTACGCCCAATGCGCTGCATGCGCCCATGGCGAAGGCGGCGATTGCGGCGGGCAAGCATGTCTTGTGCGAGAAGCCACTAACGATGACGAGCGCAGAGGCGCAGGAGCTTCTCGATCTCGCAGAAAACAAAGGAATCGTTCACGCGACGAATCACAACTTGCGCTACTACCCGGTGGTGCAGCACATCCGGCAATTTATCGCGGCGGGAGAGCTAGGCGAGGTCCTGGCCGTACAAGGGACTTATTCGCAGGACTGGCTTCTGTACGACACGGACTACAACTGGCGGATTGAGGCGGATTCCAATGGGAAACTGCGAGCCATGGGAGATATCGGCAGTCATTGGATGGACATGATTCAGCACCTGACCGCGCTACCGATTACGGCGGTTTGCGCGGAGCTGACCACCTTCCATAAGACGCGGAAGAAGCCCAAGGGCAGCGTGCAGACGTTCAGTGGTAAGACGTTGAGCCCCGACGATTACCAGGCCATTCCGATTGACACGGACGATTTTGGGGCCGTGCTGCTGCATTTAGGCGATCGGGCAAGGGGGGCGTTTACGGTGAGCCAGATTTCGGCCGGGAACAAGAATAGCTTCCGCATCGAAATTTACGGAACGAAGTGTGGGGTGAGCTGGAATCAGGAGCGGCCCGACGAGCTATGGATCGGGCACCGGAATTCGCCGAATCAGACGATCGTCAAGGATCCTTCCCTACTAATGGGCAAGGCTGCGGGTTTCGCGGACCTGCCGGGTGGGCATAGCGAGGGTTACGACGATAGCCACAAGCAACTATTCAAGCGCTTCTATCAGAAGATTGCCGATCCGAGCGTGGAGGTGGATTTCCCAACGTTCGCCGATGGTCTGAGGGGCATGAAGCTGCTGGAGGCGGTGGCCGAGAGCGACGCGCGGCGCGGTTGGGTAGACCTTGGCTAGCGTTCGGTTCTGGAGCGGGATTCTGCTTGGGGTTTGCCTTGCGGCGGGGCAGACACGCGTGATCTTCGATACCGATATGGGCAACGATTGCGACGACGCGCTGGCGCTGGCGATGATTCATGCATTTGAGCAACGAAACGAAGCCAAACTGCTGGCAGTAACCGTTACGAAGGGACACCCGCTGGCCGCGGCTTTTTGCGAGCGCATCAACGCTTTTTACGGGAGGCCGGCTATTCCGGTGGGGCTGCTAAAGGACGGTCCTACGCCGGAGCTTGAGAATAAGATGTTGAGCGGCGAGGGGTTGGCGGCCAAGGCCAGCTATCCGGATGCGACGGACCTCTTGCTGAAGACTCTGGCAGACCAGCCGGACGGGAGCGTCGTGATCATCCAGGTTGGCTTCAGCACGAATCTGGCGCGGCTATTGGCGCGGCCGGGCGGGCGTGAACTGGCGCGGCGCAAAGTAAGGATGGTGAGCGCGATGGCCGGGGCCTTTCCTAGGGGCGAGAAGGAATACAACGTTTACACGGACATTGCCGCGGCGCGCCGGGTCTTTGCCGAATGGCCGACGCCCATCGTGTTCAGCGGCTTTGAGATTGGACTGGCGCTCGAGTATCCCGCAGAGAGCATTGCGAAAGACTTTGCGCATGCCCCCGGCAATCCCATCGTGGAAGCGTACAAGCAATTCCAAGCTTTTCCCCACGACCGGCCAACCTGGGACCTGACAAGCGTCCTTTATGCGATTCGACCGGAACGAGGGTATTTCGGCCTGTCGGAGGCGGGCGAGGTGGGAGTGTTGCCGGACGGACGCACCAGTTGGAAGCCCACAAAGGGTGCGCAGCGCCGCCATTTGACGCTTGCTCCGGGAGCGAAGGCGCGTGCGCGCGAGGCCCTCACGATGCTGGTAAGCCAGCCGAGATAGGCTTAGCGGCCAGGGCTAGAAGGGTTTCAAAGTGAGGCGCTTCGTTCTCCCGATGGACGATCGAGACCTCGAAATCGGCAAAACCCGCGTCGCGGCAAAGGCGGCCTAGTTCGGCCTGGCCGAAGCCGAGCCATAGATCGGCGTAGAGCTCGCGCGCCTCCTCAAAAGAATGGCGGACAAGGTCCAGGATGACCAGACGGCCTCCGGGATGAAGGATGCGGAAGGCCTCCTGCACGGCGATGGCAGGGTGCAGGGCGTGATGCAAGCTCTGGCTAAAGAGGGCGAGGTCCACCGAGGCCTCCGGTAGCGGGAGCTTTTCCAGATCGCCGAGGAGATATTCAATGTTTTCGACGCCACTGCGGACGGCGGCCTCGCGGCCATAGGCAATCATCTTTTCGGAATTGTCGATGGCGTAGACGTGGCTGGCGCGCTGGGAGAGCAAGAGCGACAAGGTGCCTTCGCCGGCCCCGATGTCGGCAATCTTCATGGGCGGAAGCAGTTTCAAGAGCATTTCGGCGGTCGCTTTCCAGGAACGTCCGGGAACGTAGTGACGGCCGAAACGACCGGCAAGCTCATCGAAGTAGGCGCGCATTTTGTCTTTCCGCTTTGTCAGAGCTAAAGCGAGGGCGTCGTCGTCTTCGGCGGCCTCCGGCAACTCTTGGGATGCCTGCGAGAGCATCGAGAGGATCGCCTCATCGCCATCAAAGCGATAGAGACTCTTTTGCGCGGACTTTCTGAGCTCAACCAAGCCCGCCTGGCGTAACTGCGAGAGGGCCATGGAGATGCGGGATTGGCCCATGCCGAGGATTTCCTGGAGTTCGGCGACACTGAGTTCTTCCTTAGCCAGAAGCCGTAAGAGACGCAGACGGGACTCGTCGCCCAAGAGCTTGAGTGACTTGAGAAAAGTGGCCATCGAAAAATTTGTCTCCTTCGAGTCTATCAACACATCATGATGAATTGATAGAAGTATGTTATTCTTTTCGTAGGAGCAATCACCAAGATGACCGTTTCCCAGACCAAGCTGGCTACCGAATACAAGGTAGCGGATCTAAACCTGGCCGAATTTGGCCGTAAGGAGATCGATATCGCCGAGCATGAGATGCCGGGCTTGATGTCGATTCGCAAGAAGTACGCAGCCGAGAAGCCGCTCAAAGGTGTTCGCATTACAGGCTCGTTGCACATGACGATTCAGACGGCGGTGCTGATCGAGACGATGGTGGACCTGGGCGCCGACGTGCGCTGGGCCAGCTGCAACATTTTCTCCACGCAGGACCATGCGGCGGCGGCCATTGCCATGGCGGGCGTGCCGGTGTTTGCTTGGAAGGGCGAGACGCTGGAGGAGTATTGGGATTGCACGCTCAAGGCGATTGCGCATCCCGGTAACCAGGGCCCGCAACTGGTGATCGACGACGGCGGCGACGTGACGCTGTTGATCCATAAGGGCTATGAGCTGGAAAACGGCAGCGACTGGGTGAACACGGCGTCGGGTTCGCACGAAGAGCAGGTGATCAAGAACCTGTTGAAGAAGGTCTACGCCGAGAATCCGAAATATTGGCACGGCATCGTGGCGGAGTGGAAGGGCGTGAGCGAAGAGACGACCACGGGCGTCCACCGCTTGTACAAGATGCAACAGGAAGGCAAGCTACTGGTGCCGGCGATCAATGTGAACGACTCGGTGACCAAGAGCAAATTCGACAACCTGTATGGCTGCCGCGAAAGCCTGGCCGACGGCATCAAGCGCGCGACGGACGTGATGCTCGCGGGCAAAGTGGCCGTGGTTTGCGGTTACGGCGACGTGGGCAAAGGTTCGGCCCACTCGCTGCGCGGCATGGGCTCGCGAGTGATCGTGACCGAGATCGATCCGATCAATGCGCTGCAGGCGGCGATGGAAGGATTCCAGGTGACGACGCTCGAAGAGACGCTCGGCTTGGGCGATATCTATGTGACGACGACGGGCAATGTGGACGTGATTACGCTCGAGCACATGCAACACATGAAGGACCAGGCGATCGTGTGCAACATCGGCCACTTCGACAACGAGATTCAGGTGGACCGTTTGAATCAGGCCGATGGCGTTAACCGGCTGAACATCAAGCCACAGGTCGACAAATACACGTTCCCGGCAGGCAACAGCATCTACATGCTGGCCGAAGGACGCCTGGTAAATCTCGGTTGCGCGACGGGACACCCGAGCTTCGTCATGTCCAACAGCTTCGCCAACCAGACGCTGGCACAGATCGATTTGTGGAAGAACAAAGACATCTACCGCGTGGGCGTGTACACGCTGCCGAAGCACCTGGATGAAGAAGTGGCTCGTTTGCACCTGGAAAAGATTGGCGTGAAGCTGACGACCCTGACCGAGAAGCAGGCTGAGTACCTCGATGTGAAGGTGGAGGGCCCGTACAAGCCGGCTCATTACCGCTACTAACCTTTCGAGCGTAGAAGCAGAGCGCTCGAAGTGGTAGTCTTTTACTCCGCCGCGGGGAAGAATTTCGAAGTTTTTTCGAGATTCTTGGCCGCGGCGGAATTTTTTTGGGCAAGATCCCGCGCGAGGATGCGGTGGCGGGCGGCTTTGGCCGAGTCGCGCGGGAGGTAGGCAAGGGCAAGCAAGAGATGTAATTCCGGGTTCTTGGGCTGGATTTCGAGGGCACGGTGGAGGAAGGCCATGCCATCGAGCTTAGCGGCGCTGCGGCCCCAAATTTGGCGTAAGGCTTCGGCGAGAAAACCGGCGGCCACCTGTTTTTCAAAATTGGCGCTGTCCTGCCGCGCCGCCTCCAAGACCGAGGCGAGCTTGCGCTGCGCGAATTCTCGGCTCTCGGCGTTATCGTCCGACATGAGGGCGATTTCGCTCAGAGGGCGCACCGTTTCAAAGAGCGAGCCCGGGGAGGTAGCGAAGTCGACGCAATTCAGAGAAGTGCCGGCGAGGAGGGTGGCCAGGAGGAGCGGAGAAACAAAAAGTGGTTTCATAGCGGGCTGGTCGCAATTTTCAGTGCGATTGTTAGCATGCTTGGTATTCTGAAGCTGAAACAATGCTTTCGCCGCGATTAGACGTAAGATTAGCGCAGAAGCAAACGCTGACTCCTGGGCTAGTGCAGTTGGTCACCGTGCTCCAGTTGAACCGGCTGGAACTGAAGGAAATGATCAACCAGGAGTTGGAGTCCAACCCGTTCCTGGATGAAAGCAACGAAGGGGAGGAACTGACGCCACAGGAGGTGCAGTCTCTTCTGGAAGCTGAGAGGTTGGGTGAGCCGGCGGACCAATCGGTGATGTCGATGCTGGAGTCGACGCCTGGGCCGGCCAGTGAGAGCGAAGGCGAAGGCGGTGGGGAAGCTTCCGCCGACGGGTCGAGTGAGACGGGCGAGTTGCCGGAAACGCCGAAGCAAGCCGATCCGTTCGACGAGATCGATTTCGGCAGCTACTTTGACGAGTACCTCGATCCTGGCCACAAGAGTCCTGCGGCTGAGACACCGGAGAAGCCATCATTCGAAACCTTTCTGAGTTCGCCCGTCACATTGAGCACGCACTTGCAGGAGCAGTTGAGCCTGGTGGTGATGAGCGAAGGAGTGCGGGACGCGGCTGAGGCGATCGTCGGCAACTTGGATGAGAACGGCTACCTGATTGAGACGCTGGAAGATGTAGAGGCGGCGGAAGGGCATGTGCGCGAGGACCTGGAAGAGGCTTTGCGGGTGGTGCAGAGTTTGGACCCGGCCGGGGTGGGCGCGCGCGATATGCGGGAATGCTTACTGCTGCAACTCCAGAGCCGGAGCGCCGAAGGAGGTGTGGCGTGGCAGATCATCGACAAGCACATGAGGCTTGTGGAGCGTCGCGAGTTCAAGGAGATCGCGCGCTTGTTGGGGCGGCCCATGGAGCACGTGGAAACTGCGATGGGGGTGATTCGAAAGCTGAATCCTCACCCGGGGCTGCGCTACAGCTCGCAAGCCGCACAGGCCGTAGAGCCGGACGTCTATATCTTCAAAGAGGGCGAAGACTATCTGATCCAGCTGAACGATGAGGACCTGCCGCTGATTCGTTTGAACTCCGGTTACCGGCGGCTCCTGGATAACAAAGAACAAACGCCGGAGAAAGACGTGCGGAACTACATCCGGGAGCGCTATTCCAGTGCCCTGATGCTGATGAAGAACATTGAACAGCGGCGGCAGACGATCCTCAAGGTGTGCCAGTGCGTGGTGGAGCGGCAGAAGGAGTTTTTGGAGCATGGCATCGACGCGCTGCAGCCGATGATGATCAAAGACCTGGCCGAAGAAATCGGAGTGCATCCTTCCACCGTAAGCCGCGCGGTTTCCAGCAAATACGTGCACACGCCGCAGGGTGTGTTTGAGCTGCGTTATTTCTTCAGTGAGGCCGTACAGGGACCGGCGGGCGCGGGCACGGCGCTGCTGGTACTGAAACGGCGAGTCAAGAAAATGATCGAAGAGGAAGACACGGCGCACCCGCTCACGGACGACCAGATCACGGCGCGGTTGAACGCCGAAGGAATTCAAGTGACCCGCCGGACGGTGGCCAAGTACCGGGAAGATATGAAGATCCCGAGTACTCATCAGCGGCGCGTCAAGCCATAAGAAGCCACGGGAAAGACCCATGAAAATCCATTACACCGGAAAACTCGATCCCATCGAGAAGGAACAAAAGAAGAATCTGGACAGCCACTTCGCCAAGCTGGGCAAAATGGTGGACCGGCGGGGCGAGCGGGAAGCGCACGTGCTTTTAACGAGCGAGCGGCGCCTTAAGAAAGCCGAAGTAACGATGAATTACTACGGACACGCCGCCGTTGGCACCGCTACCCACAAAGACCAGTTCCTGGCGCTGCTGGGCGCCATCGACAAGCTTGAGAAGCAACTGCACAAGATCCTCGATAAGTGGACGGACAGCAAGCGCCGTTCGGACAACATCAACGGGAAGAAGAACGGCGGACCGGCGGTGAGCGTCGTAGTAGCCGCGGATCGCGAAAAGCCAACGTTGATGCTGGCCAAAGTGCAGCGCAGCGCGAAGCCTCTAACAGTGGAGGAGGCTATGCTGGCGATGCGCCCCAAGAGCAAGTACCTGGTGTTTGAAGATTTCGAAACCAAAGGCGTCAGCGTGCTGGTGCGCGGCGCCGACGGAAGCCTGGAGCTGATCGAAACCCGATAAGCTGAAAGCCTATGAGTGCGGGGCGGGCCGAGCTGGTCATCATTACAGGATTGAGCGGCTCCGGCAAGGGCACGGTATTGAAGTGCTTCGAGGACATGGGCTACTACGCGGTGGACAATCTGCCGCTTGAGCTCTTTCCGAAGTTCGCCGAGCTCACCAAGGATAGCCCCAACATCCAGAAAGCCGCCTTGGTGGTGGATATCCGGGAAGGAGAGGCGCTCAAGAAGTTTCCGGCCATGTTTCGAGACGTGTCGGCCAATGTCGACACGAAGATGATTTTTTTGGAAGCGGACGACGACGCGTTGGTGCGGCGCTTCAGCGAAACGCGGCGGCCGCATCCGTTGGGCCGAGGAAACAGCGTGCTGAAGAGTGTGCAGGCCGAGCGCGATGCACTGGAAGAAATCCGCGCGCTGGCTAGCGTTTTCGTGAACACGAGCCAGTTCAACGTGCACGAATTGCGTTCCTTTATCGAGCAAACCTTCGCCGGCGCGGCGGCGGCCGGCAAGACGGCAGTTTATGTGACGAGTTTTGGCTTCCGTTACGGCGTGCCCCAGGATGCGGACCTGGTGTTCGATGTCCGCTTTCTGCCGAACCCGAACTACATTCCCGAGTTCAAACCCCTCACGGGACGGCATCCGAGAGTGGCGCGCTATATCCGAAGTTTTCCCCAGACGCAGGAGTTCCTGCAGCGGGTGAAAGAGTTGCTTTCCTTCCTGCTGCCTTATTACGCCAAAGAGGGCAAGAGCTATCTGACAATCGCTTTCGGCTGCACGGGCGGACAGCACCGGAGCGTGATGATCGCCGACGAAATGGCCAAAACGATCAAGAAGCTGGGTTTTGCCAACAAGCTCACGCACCGGGACACAGGGAAGAAGAGCGCCAAGTAAGATGAGGCGGCGGGAGTGGGCGGCGCTCTTTGCCTTTGTGCTGGCCTGGAGGCTCTGCCACAACGGGGCGCTGTGGATCGAAGAAGCGTATCCGATGACCGGGGCGATCGAGTTGCTGAAGGGGCGCTGGCCCTATCGGGATTTCTGGTTCGATAAGCCGCCGGGAGCGATCTTTTTTTATGCGTTGATCGGAGCGTGGGCTGGCTGGCCGTTGCGATTGCTGGGGGCGGTCTACGTGACGCTTTGTTGTTGGCTTGCGGCGGGCTTAGGGGGGCGATGGTCGGCCTGGCTGCTGGCGGTGTATCTGAGCTTGGGTATTCCTTCCGCGGTCATGGCGGTGGCGCCCGATCTCTTGTTGGTGGGGCCGCATCTGGCGGCAGTCCGGCTAGCGAAAAGTGGGCGTGGGTGGGCGGCGGGATGCGTGAGTGGCTTGGCCCTGTTGGTCCATACCAAGGGCGTGTTGGTATTGGCGGCGGCGCTGTTGTGGCGCCCGGATTGGAAGGTTGCGGCGGGTTTTGGCATCTTTTTACCCCTCCAGTTTGCGTTCGGTGAAGCCTACTGGCGGCAGGTTTGGGACTGGGGGCGGGTATACTCCGCGCATCCGCTAGCGGCGAAGCCACTGGCGGAGTTCGGCCAGCGCACATTGAACTGGATGGGATTTCAGGCTGCGGCGATCGCTGCGATCCAGTGGAAAGCGAGGCTTTGGGGATGGAGATGGTGGGCGTGGTGCGGGCTGGGCCTGGTGAGCGTGGCGCTGGGCTTTCGCTTCTTTCCCCGTTACTACTTTTTCCTGCTGGTACCGGTGGTGGTGATGGCGGGGCAAGCCCTGCGGCAGATACCTGGTTGGCGAAGGATCGCGCTCCTTTCGCTGTTGCTGATTCCGGCCCTACGCTTCGGCCCGCGCAACGTGCGTTTAGCCTTTGGGGATGAGAGCTGGGATGATCTGGCGCTCTATCGGGATAGCCGAGCGGTGGCGGAAGTGGTGCGCGCGGGAGCGAAGCCGCAGGACAGTTTGTTTGTTTGGGGCTACCGGCCCGATATCTCCGCGCTGGCTAGATTGAGCAGCGGAACGCCTTATCTCGAAAGCCAACCGCTGGACTGCGTTTTCGCCGACCGGCATCTTTTGCCCGCCGTGCCAATGCAGGGCGTGGGTTGCGAGGAGCGCTTGGCAAAGTTCCAGGCCATGAGGCCTAGCTGGATTGCCGACGGCTTGGGGCCGCTCAATCCGCGCCTACGCTTGGAGCTGTATTATCCGCTAGGCGACTACGAGGTGGTGCATCGCACGAAGTCGGTGGTCTTGTACCGGCGGGCTAGTCCTCGGGATCTTCCGGTGGAGGCGCGTCGAGCCAGTCCGGACGCTTCAGCACCTCGCGAGGCCGGGAGCCATCCGGTGGGCCGATGATCCCTTCTTTCTGCATCCGGTCCAGCATGCGCGCCGCACGGCCATAACCTAAGCGAAGCCGGCGCTGCAGAATCGACGTGGAGGCTTTGCCCATTTCGCAAACCACGCGCACAGCATCGCCGTAGAGCGGATCGGCGTCGCCTTCGAGCGCTTCGTCGTCGGAGGGCTCTTCGCCTTCTTCGCTGGGCGGAGCGACCAGGAAGCTCTGGTCGTATTCGGGCTGTGCCTGGCGCTTCCAGAATTCGACGACGGCGTTGATTTCCTGTTCGCCGACATAGGCGCCGTGGACGCGGTTGAGGCGCGAGGAAGCGGGTGGAAGAAAGAGCATGTCGCCCTTGCCAAGCAGGTGTTCGGCGCCCATGGTGTCGAGGATCGTGCGGGAATCGACGCGCGTGGCCACACGGAAACTGATGCGAGCGGGGAAATTGGCCTTGATCACCCCGGTGATCACATCGACGCTGGGGCGCTGCGTGGCCAACACCAAGTGCATGCCGACGGCGCGGGCCATTTGGGCGAGGCGCGCGACGGAAGTCTCGACATTGTTGCGTTCCAACATCATCAGGTCCGCCAGCTCGTCGATGATGATGAGGATATAGGGCAGGGGACGCATGTCCTCTTCCAGCATGCGCTCGCCCTCGTCCTCGTCGAAGAGGCCGCGGGGTTCGCTGGCCAGTTGGCGCATTTTCCGGTTGTACTGATCGATGTTGCGCACTCCGCGCGAGGCCAGGAGCTTGTAGCGGCGCTCCATTTCGAGGACGGCGTTGCGGAGGGCGTTGGAAGCCTTGCGGGGGTCGGTGATGACGGGCGTGAGGAGGTGGGGGATGTCTTCATAGATGCCCAGCTCGACGCGCTTGGGGTCGATCATGATCATGCGCACTTCGTCGGGCGTGGACTTATAGAGCACGCTCATGATCATGGAATTGAGCATGACCGATTTGCCGGAACCGGTGCTGCCCGCCACCAGGAGGTGGGGCATGGAATCGAGAGTGAAGATCTTGATGCGGCCGTTAATGTCTTTGCCTAAGGACATCGTCAGACGAGACGAGTTGTTCTGGAAATCCTCCCCTTCGAGAATTTCGCGCAGAGCGATCAACTCGCTCTTGCGGTTGGGCACTTCGATGCCGACGGTGGGCTTGCCGGGGATGCGTTCAATCAGGATGGACTCGGCTTGCAGGCCCAGGCACAGGTCTTCCGTGAGGTTGGTGATCTTGGAGTACTTGATGCCGGCCTCTGGCTTGAATTCGAAAGTGGTGACCACGGGACCAGGGTTAATTTGGACGACGTTGCCGAAGACGCCGAATTCTTCAAAGCGCTCTTTGATGCGGGAGGCGGTATCGCGAAGCTCCTGGGAGTCGAAGGTGCTGCGCGCGGGGGCTTCGACCAACATGCCGGTGGGGGGCAGCTTGTAGGCGGTTTGGCCGCGCGGGTCGCGGGATTTGGACTTCGGGGGAGGGGGGGCGACGGCGGTAGCGGCGGGCGCGGGAGTAGCGGCTACCGGCGAAGATGGTGCGGGCGGAAGCTCCTCGAGGGTGCGGATCGGAATATATCCCGAATCGGCGGGAAGATCGTCGGAGGGCAGTTCCCCGGCAAGCGGATCGCCGTCGCCTTCCTCGATTGGGGCTTCCACGGCAGGAACGGCTGAGGCGATGGTTTTCGTCTCCCAAGGCGGCAAGATTGAAGACTCGTCCTCGCTAGGCTTGGGCGGTGTGCGGCGGCGGGGAATCACGGGTGGGACGTCGCTTGTGTCCGTCGGCGTTGGGGCCTGGGCCGGCTTCCTGGCAGCGAAACGGAACTTGGGCAGGCGCAGGCGGGACAGGATGGCGCCGGCCCAGCGGAGCGCGATAAGGGGGACGCGGATCCAGCCCAGCAGCGTGGCAACGGAAAAAGTGGAAATCAAATAAAGAGAAACCACCAGAGCGGTAGCGGTGAAAAGGGCTGCGCCCGTGAAATTTAGATAGTGTTCGAGCAAGGTGGCAAAGAAGGTGCCCAGGAGCCCGCCCGCGGGAATGGCGCCGGAAAACGCGCGTGCGCCCGGAGCCAGAGAAAAACTGGTGGAGGCGCCAAAAAGGAAGAGAAGCGCACCCCCCACTTTCACGCCCGCAGCTTCGATTTTTTCCGACTGCATCCATTTCCAGCCTAGGAGCAGGATTAGAGCGGGAAGCACAAAGCCACTCAAACCGAAGACCTGAAAGCAAAGATCGGAGAAGTGCGAGCCAAAGCGGCCAACGAGGTTGGTTGGCTTCTGGACGCTGGTGGCGGTGTTCCAGCTGGGGTCGGAGGCCGAGTAGGAAATCAAACTCAACATGACGGCCAGCCCTGCGAATAAAAACACAAAGGCGAGCGCCTCGTTGAGGCGTTTGTGGGGAGTTGGACCTAAAAGCTTCATCCGCTCACGCGGACAAATGCTAGAGCGATCACTATTATGCCAAAAACGATGCGATAGGCGACGAAGATATTCAGGGAACGGCGGCGCAGGTAGTTCAAGAAGAAGGCAATGACAATGATGCCGGTGACGGCACTCACGCCGATACCGACCAGAAATGGAGTGAGCATTCCCTCTGAGAGGCCGTGCTTGCGCAGGTCGTATAAGGCTTTGAAGCCCGAGGCGGCGACGATGGGTGTAGAGAGCAAAAACGAGAAGCGGGCGGCGGCGCTGCGGGTAAGCCCGCGAAAGAGGCCCGTTGTAATGGTGATCCCGCTGCGCGAGGTTCCGGGTACGAGCGCCAGGGCCTGGGAGCAGCCGACGAGAAAGGTATCGAGCGGCGTCATCTGGCCAATGTGGCGTTTCTGGGGGCCGACCTTTTCCGCCCAATAGAGCAAGATCCCGATGCCGATCATCGTAGTGCCCATCACGAAGGGGCTGCGCAATTTTGTTTCAATCTGGTCTTTGAAGAGAAGGCCGACGACACCGGCGGGAAGCGAAGCCAATGCAAGATACCAGAGCAGCCGCGGCGCTTGGGACAATTCTTCGTCGTCGCCCCAGCGCTGGCCTAGGGCCTGGCCCACTACCTGGAGCCAATCCCGAAAGAAATAAACCAGCACCGCGATGAGGGTGCCCAGATGTAGGGCGATGTCGAAATCCAGGCCCTGATCTTTCCAGCCCAACAGCCAGGGAATCAGGAAAAGATGGGCGGAACTACTAATTGGTAAAAACTCGGTGAATCCTTGGACAATCGCGAGAATGATTGCCTGGCTGACGGGCATAATGGGTATTGTAAGGCCAGGTTCGCTCTTCACTTCTCCTCACGCGAAGAAACTAGTCCCAATGCGAAAAAATTAACGAATGCCCAGTACCAAAATCGTCGCCACCCTGGGTCCGGCTACAGACCGGCCCGATATGTTGAAGAATCTATTGGAAGCGGGGGTCGACGTTTTTCGGCTCAATGCTTCGCACGGGCAGAAAGAAGATCACGTACGGCGGATTCATGCCGTACGCCAGTTAGCGCTGGAAATGGGGCTGCACATCGGGATTCTGCTCGATCTGCAGGGCCCGAAGATCCGGCTGGGAGAATTCGAGAATGGCTCCTGCGAACTTCTGAACGGCAGCATCTTCACGCTCACCACGGAGCAGGTGATGGGCAACGAGAAGATCGCTTCCACTAGCTACTCGGAGTTTGCGCGCGATGTGAAGCCCGGCAATCTGGTGTTGCTGGCCGATGGCAGCGTGAAGATGCGGGTGATTTCCACCGACGGCGTGGCGGCGCGCTGTGAAGTTTTGAGCGGCGGGCCCATCAGCAGCCGCAAAGGCATCAATTTGCCGGGTGTGGCCGTGAGCACGCCTTCTCTGACGAGGAAGGACAAGGCGGATCTGCAATTTGGCCTCGAAGAAGGCGTGGACTTTATCGCGCTAAGCTTTGTGCGCCAACCGAGCGATATTATGCGTCTGCGCTTGTACTTGGATGAACGGGAGGCCAAGACGCAGGTCATCTCCAAGATCGAAAAGCCAGAAGCCGTCGAAAACCTGAACGCGATTCTCGCCGAGAGCGACGGCGTTATGGTGGCGCGCGGAGACCTAGGCGTGGAAATGGCCATCGAGAAAGTACCAGCCATTCAAAAGACGATCATCACGCGAGCGCGCAGCATGGGCAAGTTCGTGATCACGGCCACCCAGATGCTGGAAAGCATGATCGAAAATCCCTTTCCGACGCGCGCGGAGGTGAGCGATATCGCCAACGCGATTTATGACGGCACCGATGCCGTGATGCTTTCGGCGGAAACATCTACTGGCAAACAACCCGCCATGGCGGCGGCGGTGATGGACCGGATTGCCATTGAGACCGAAGCGAATCTGCGCTATCGCGGCTATCAGGAGTTGCCGCAAATGGCCAATCCCACGCACTCGGAAATCATCGCGGACTCGGCCTACCGTGCAGGCCGCTATTTAGGCGTGACGGCGATCGTCGTTTTCACCGCCAGCGGCGCAACCGCGAGGCTGATCAGCCGCTTCCGTCCGCCGACGCCGATCTATGCGTTCACGCCCTTTGAAGAGGTGGCAAGGCAAATGGCGTTAATTTACGGCGTGGTGCCGATTGTGGCGCCCAACGCGGGGTCTACCGACGAGATGCTGGAACTGATGGAGAACGAGCTGCAGCGCCGGGGCCTCATCAAGCCGAACGACCAGGTGGTATTCGTAAGCGGGCAGCCGATCGGGCAGCCTGGCAGCACCAACATGCTCAAGTTGCATCGCGTAATTGAGCGGGTACCCGACAGCGCGTAGTACTTGGCGCGCGAGGTAGGCGTTGTGACCGTTACTTTGTGACCGTTACTTTGCGTATGGCGACGTTGAAGGCTGCGTCGAAGGCGCGCACAGTGACGGTGTGTTCCCCCGCTGGAAGTTGCAAAGTTGCGGTGTCGATGGTGGCACTTTCCTGCCGCATATCGAGAATACCGTCTGCGGAGTCCAGCCCATGCCAGGGCCCGGAGTTAATGGAATATTCCAGGCGCCGGATGCCGCTGGATTGATCCAGGGCACGCACGGAGATGATGGCGCCGCTAAGGTTCAGAGTAAGTTCCGGGGCTGTCTGGTCGAGATGGATGGGCGCACTGGTCAGCTCGCCTCGGCGCGCGGTGCCGACGGTATTGGAGGCTTCATCGGAGGCGGTGACGCGAAAGTAGTAGCGTCCATCGGCAAGGGTATCGGCGTCGATGAAGTAGCTTGTTTCGGTGAGGTGTTCCTTGAGCGTCTTCCAGGAGTTTTCTTCTTCGGCGCGGAAATCGATGCGGAAATGCAGGGTATCGGCGTCTGGGTCTTCGGCGGTCCAATTCAGAAACAACTGTCTGGATAGGGGGCGCGCGGGAAGAATCGGATTGGCGCCCGCGCTTGTGCTGGACGACGCCTCTCCCGTATCGGTGACGGTGAGCGTGTAAACAGCGCTGGCGGTGGCGGTGGAGCCGGCGGTGGCGGGCTTGACCGCGCTTACATTGAGGGCGGCACCGATGCTCTTTACGCTGGGTGCTTGGTTTCGGCCTAAATAATGGACCGTGGCCGCGCGCAAAGAAAAGCCGCCCTGAGTCTTCATGCGCCATTGCAGATAGCGGGCAGTCGGACTTGCGATCCGGCTATCGCGGAGCGGCTCCCAGGGTGACCAAGTAGCATCGGGCCGCGCGGAGTTGCCCGACCGGGATTCAAATCGGAGGGTTCCACTAGAGGTCGCTTGGAATGCGCCCCAAAGGGATAGTGAAGGCGCTTCGTGAACAGGGGACTCGTATTCTCCTTCGGCTGCGGGCTGCGCGGAGAAGCGCAGCAACTGTCCGGCGCCCGTGGCAAGGGCGGCAAAGTCCGAGCCAACAGCAAAAAGGCGGCCCAATTCGCTCGCCCCGCTTTCGGCCAGCAAGGCCGGCTGCCTTTCGCCATCCAGACGGTAGAGGCGGCCTTGACTATCGGAAGAAAAATGGATTCTGCCCGCGTGCCAGACGATATCGAAGATCGCTTCTTCTTTGGTTACATAAAGCGAATCCACGGTCTGGTCGGCGTTTAGCCGGTAGATGGCGGAGCGGTCGACGCCGGGCAGCTCGTAAACGGAGGCGGGGGCCAGGGGCGTTTGCTGCGGCGTTGGGCTCGCCGGCGCGCCAGCCTTCGGTTTAATGTCCAGCCCGCTTTGCGCGGCGTCTTCGGTAACGGTAATGGTGGTGGTGACCTGGGGCACGCCCGAGGTTGCGCCTCCTGGTCCCGCGGGCGCGAGACCCGTAGCCCGCTTCGCGGCGGCCCCGCCCATCGCCAGGAAGAAGATCTCCCCGGAAGGGGCCGGAAGCACAGTGCGAATCTCGGCAAAGGGGGCGTCGAAAAGTGCGCGGGCCGTGCCTTTGGCGCTGACGCGATACAGAATTCCATTGGGGTCCGAGCCGACGAGCAAGGATTGATCGCGGTCCCAGGCAAGGGAGGTCAAATTGGCCTGGCCGCTCTCCCACCACAACTCTGGCTGGCCATTGGCAATGCGGAAGAGTTTGCCTTCTGGACCCGTCGCGGCCCAGAGCGCTCCATCGGGCGAAGCGAGCAGAGCCCAAATATACGAAGCGGGAAGGGCAGCGTAATGCTCCCAGGCACCGGCCTTTCGGCGATAGATCGCGCCACTGGGAGATAGACCTGCAAAAATGGTGCCCGTACGATCTACGGCAACGGCAAAAGCATGGCCGGGTGCGGGGGAACCCAGGGCTTGCAGTTGGTTCGTCGTCGCGTTCCAGCGGAAGATCTGCCCGCGTGGCCCCGTACCCAGCAAGAGGCCTCCATCGGTTGTATTCGCCGCAGACCACAATGAGGTCTCGCCAGTCCGGAGTGCAGGATTCAGTTCGACGCGCAGGCCAGGTTCCAAAACCCCGCCTCTGGTCAAAGAAACGCCTCGTAATTTGCCTTTAGCGAACTCCGAGTATTGAGACAGTTCCCAGGTGGTGGGCCCGGCTGCCTGCATGAGGCATAGGGATGCGAGGAATGGGAGAGGATACTTCATTTTTCAATCTCTAGAGTGACGGTCTTGGACCCTGTCGCAGTGCCCTCTGTGAGTGTAAACTCGCGATCCAAGAGCTTGGACTGGTACCCCAAAGGGTATTGGCCCGGCTGCTTGCTGAGAAGGATGCCAATGGAATGCGGCACACTTCCCAGTTCCTGAACCCCGCTGAGAAACGCGTTGCCGCTGCGATAGGCGCGCAGGTAGAGGCTTCCGGCGGGATGGAGGCGGTTGAGCGTTTCTATCAACTCGCGGTGAGAGCCAAATACCGGCCCACCCGGCTGATAGAAGGAGCGAAAGTCCATTAAGTTGGCGGTCAAGGAATCGTTGACGGAGATGGTTAGTGTTTCGCCGGCGTGGAGCCAGGAGGGAAGCACGAAATCGTGGGTGAGGACTTGCGACTTTCCCGCCGAAGCCAAGCGAAGCTCGATGGTGACCGGGGTGCCCGGGCGCGCGGAACGGCGAGAGAGACGAAGGCTATCGATCGTCCATTGCTCTCGCGACGCGGAATAGCGCGCGTTTACGTCGATGGATTCGGGCAGCAGCGCCTCGCCTTCCTGTTGGCTGACGTAGGCTAGCGGAATGGCGGCGCCCAGCGAGGCGAGAATGGGCAAGCCGCTATCGCCAACATAGCGGCCGCGGACTCGCAAGTCCGGCAAGCCTTTGAAGCGGATCGCGGCATCTAGATCCACGCTGCCCGGTCCCGCAGAGCGCCCGTGGTGATCCAGCATGGAGAAGACGGCCATCTGCACCAGCAAGGGAGACAAGACGGTGTGGCGGACTATCTCGGTGCCGTAAGTTTTTTGTGCGCCGTTCTCATTCCAAACCAGGCGTAAGGGGCTCATTGCCGCACGACGGCCCAACATGCCCACCACGCCCGCATCGGCATCTTGGACTATCGCCCCCGCGGGCCCGAGAGACTGGCTGATCTTGAAGGAAGTGTTGAAATTCGGCATCGAGGTGACGACCTCGGACTTGGCGAAGGGAAAATCGATGCTACCCGCTCCAAGGAAGCGGTGGCCAAAGGCAAGAATGCGATCGCCTTCTCGATGGGTGACGGTACCATCGGCGGCCACGGACATGTCGCCCCGCATGAGCTGAACGGAAATCATGTCTCCCGCGCCGATGTCGCCGGAGCTTTGTTCGGGGCGGGTGCCCGAGGCGCCTTGTTGCAGCGCGAAACCCATAGTCCGCCAGGCCTCAGCGAAATGTTGCACGGCGGCCGCGCTGAGCCCGGCAAACGAAATAGGAGTCGCCACCGCGGGCATACCCGCCTGGTGGGGAGCAATGGGGAGCGAGGCGGCGAGATCGGGTGAGGCCAAATGGAGTCGCGCTCTGGGGTTGCGAAGCTCCGGCGGGTTTGCCGGGATCGCCAGCATCTCCTCGATAGGGCGGATGCCAGCGATGGGTTCCTTGGCAAAGGGAAAGGCGAAAGCGATTGCGCCGGCCAGACGGCCTCCGATGTAGACGGGGCTGCCGCTCATCCCTTGCATCACGCCCGTCTGTTCGAGGCGCGGCGTCAACAACCGGCCCAAGATCAAGTTCTGCCCGGGGCCGCTCTGGCGAAGAATGCCCAGGATCTGCACGGGAAATTCTTCAGCGGAGGTTCCCCGAAAGACCGTGCGAGCCACGGCCGAATCATCGGGCCGCACCGAGGATAGCGGTATTACCCCGGTTTGCGCCAGGATTAGACCCGCCCCCGCGAAAATGACTAGTGCTCGGCGCATGCCTTGTATTCTAGCGGTCGACTTCTGCCGATAGGCAGGAAGAGGAAATCGAGGCCAGCGCTTGTTGTACCTTGAAGGGAAGTGAAGTAGCCATTCATGGAAATGCCCGTCGAAGCCAATCCGCCAGTCCCGCTAGCCGTCGCGGATGAGAAGGGTACTCCCACCGCGACCATACCCTGGCCCTCAATCGCGTGGGTCGCGCTGGCCATGGCGCTCGGCTTCTACCCTATGCTCGAGCGGTTGATTCAGCAGTGGATCGACGACGCGGACATGGGGCATGGGTTTTTTGTGCCGTTGGTCTCTGGCTATCTTGTGTGGACCCGTCGGGACGAGGTGCTAGCCGCGTCGCAGCAGCGAAACTATTGGGGGCTGGTGATTATGCTGCTGGCTGCCGTTCAGTACGTACTGGGCCATCTTGCGGCTGAATTGTTTATCAATCGGACCTCGATAATCCTGTCGCTTGTGGGAGTGGTGGTATTCGTCGGGAGTTGGCGTCTGTTGAAGGTTTTGGCCTTTCCTTTGGGCCTGCTTCTGTTCATGGTTCCCATCCCGTCAGTCATTTACAACCGGATCACGTTCCCTTTACAAATTTTCGCCAGCCGAGTGGCCGAGTTCACGCTTTTGCTGGTGGGGATCCCCGTACTACGCGACGGCAACGTATTGGAATTAGCGGAGAACCGGTTGTCGGTGGTGGAGGCCTGCAGCGGCATTCGATCCCTGCTGTCGCTTACTTTCTTTTCCCTGATCTATGGGTATTTCATGGAAAAGGCGGTCTGGATTCGCGTAGCGATCCTGGCGGGCACAATTCCGATCGCGATTGCGGCCAATTCCTTTCGGGTATCCATGACGGGAATCCTATACGAGTACAAGCGCGAGTGGGCTGAGGGCTTCTTCCATAGCGCGGAAGGCCTGGTCATCTTTCTGTTCGCGCTAGCTTTGCTGTTGGGGCTTCATCGCTTTATCGTTTGGTTTACAAAAGGAGTGGCGCATGCCAGAGCCCAAAATCGCCCCGCCGTTTAGGATTTCCCGCACGGCGCTGATCCTAAGCGCGGTTATCGCGGCCCAATGGGGCTTGTACGCGAACTTTTCCCGCACCGAGAAGGTGCCGGTTGGCCAGCAGCTTAACCATTTTCCAGTCCATCTGGGCGATTGGACCATGACGCAGGAAGGTGTTGTAGACGACGCGACCCAGGCGGTATTACGCGCCGACGACACCCTCACGCGGTCCTACGCCAACGCCAAATCCCAGATCGGCGCCAGCCTATTTATCGCCTCGTTCCGTAGCCAACGCACGGGCGTAGCGCCCCACTCACCGAAAAATTGCCTCCCGGGCAACGGATGGACGCCGTTGGTTGACGACCGGATCCAGGTGGCCGTGCCGAATCGGGCTCAGCCGATCGAGGTGAATCGGTATGTGATCCAGCGAGGAGACACCAAGAGCCTGGTTCTGTACTGGTTCCAGAGCCGGGATCGAGCGGTTGCCAGCGAGTTCGACGCCAAATTTTACACGATGCGGGACGCGGTTCTTGAAAACCGCACGGATACCGCGCTGGTGCGAGTGATTGTGCCCGTTGCCGAGGGCGACGAGGAAAGGATGCAAAAGGCCGCCGAGGACTTCATTCGCGCGTTCTACGGGCGGCTGTTAACTTTTCTACCGGCCTAAACGCATCGAGAACGTAACGGGTTCCTTTACGATTCGTTCAAACCAATAGGGGCTTAGGTGCGTCTCTGCTTTTGAGGGAGCCCGGTTGATATACTGAGGCAAATTTGAGGATGGCGAGGTCCATTGGTATGCGGATCTGGCGAGTAGCGCATTTTTCGTTAACTTTAGCGACGGTGGTCTTGGCTGCCAGCGGCCTGGAAGACCCTAAGAATCAACAAAAGGATAAGCCGGCAGCAGTTCCAGCGGTGGTGCCGCCGCCTGCTCGCGTCAATGTGGAGCGACGCACCGGGCTGCCCGTTAAGCCGAACGAGCCAGATCTTGGCAGGAACGCGAATTTACGCATCGACACAAACTTAGTGCTGATCCCTGTGAGCGTCACGGATCCGCTTAACCGTGTGGTAACCGGTTTGGAGCGCGAGCATTTTAAGATCTTCGAGGACAAGATCGAGCAGCAAATTGCGCAGTTTGGCAGCGAGGATGCGCCGCTGAGCGTGGGCTTGGTCTTCGATACCAGTAACAGCATGGGTGCAAAGCTGCAAAAAAGCAGACAGGCCGCCGCGCAGTTCTTTAAGACGGCCAACCCCGAAGACGAGTTCTTCCTGGTTCAATTCAACGATCGCCCTGAATTGGTGGTGCCATTCACGCCCAATTCCGAGGAAATCCAGAACCGGCTTACCTTTACCCAAGCGCGCGGACGCACCTCTCTCCTGGATGGCGTGTATTTGGCTATGAATCAGATGAAGAAGGCCAAGAACCCGCGTAAAGCGATTCTGGTACTTTCCGATGGAGGGGACAACTCGAGCCGCTATACGGAGAGCGAAATTAAGAATCTGGTCCGCGAGGCGGATGTGCAGATTTACGCAATTGGGATTTTTGAGGCGATTGGTGCGCGCGGTCGCACCGCCGAAGAGCTATCCGGGCCCGGACTGTTGACCGAGCTTGCTGAACAAACGGGCGGCCGGCATTTTCCCGTAGAGAATATTAACGATTTGCCCGACGTGGCAGCCAAGATCGGTATTGAACTGCGCAATCAATATCTGATCGGGTATTCCCCGAAGAATCAGGAGCGCGACGGCAAATACCGGCGCGTGCAGGTAAAACTCATACAGCCGAGGGGCTTCCCGAATTTGAAGCCGATTTGGCGGCAAGGCTATCATGCACCAGTACAATAGGCGGGTCTTCGGGCTGATGTCGCTGGCGGGAGCATCCCTTTGGGCGCAACAGGAAGACCCCGTCTTTACCAGTGACACCCGCCTCGTATTGCTGAATGCCACCGTGGTGGATAACAAGGGCAATTTGATAACCGATTTGCCCCGGGCCGCCTTCCGTGTCTTTGAAAACAATGTAGAACAACCGCTGAAGCTTTTCCGACGCGAAGACATCCCCATCTCGCTGGCGTTGATAGTCGACAACAGCGGCAGCATGCGTTTACGCCGCAATAAAGTCGAGATAGCTGCCTTGCAGATGGTGAAGGCCTCCAATCGCCAGGACGAAGTCTTCATCGTGAACTTCAACGACGACGCCTTCCTCGATGTGGACTTCACCGGCGATGTCAAGAAACTGGAAGAGGGCCTTACCCGCATTGACGCCCGGGGCGGGACGGCCATGTATGACGCAATCACGATGAGCGTGGACCATCTAACCGCCAAAGGCAAGCGCGACAAGAAGGTCGTAATGCTGATCACGGACGGTGCCGATACGGCCAGCAAAACGACGCTCGAGAAACTGATTTCGCAAGTGCATACTACCGATATCGTCGTGTATTCGATCGCCCTGCTTAATGACGAGCAGCCGCGAGAGGCCAAGAAGGCCAAGCGTGCGCTGGAAACGATTTCCAAGGCGACCGGTGGGCTCTGCTTCTTCCCCAAGACGGTGGAGGAAGTGGAATCGCTCGCGCTCGAGGTCGCCAAAGATATCCGCAACCAATACGTCATTGGATACACTCCGATAGTCCAGGAACTGGACGGCACTTTCCGGACCATTAAAGTCACTGCGAATGGCCCGAACAAGCCGGCCGTGCGCACGCGCAGCGGGTACTATGCGGGTGCCAAGCGCTCTAGCGCGGGCAAGCCTACCGCCACTAGCTTGCTGGACGCTCCGCGAGGCCGATGATTTCATTTCTCTGGAAGGCGAGCCGCGGTTATCGCCTACGCCCCTGGGCCAGCCCTTACCTCTTATGGCGAATCGAGACTTATTGGGGTTGGCACGCCGAGGCGATCGATTCTCGCCGCTTCTTTTCTTTTGTCTGGGCGCGTCGAGCTGAGATGTGGCGCTTCCTGCGTTGGGCCGGAAGGATGTCCCAGACTACATAGTTTGGGTAACTTTGCTGAGCGACCGGGGCTGGTCCGGGTTAAACCCCTTTTCCTGGGCAAGGTACGCAGCAAAAATCTGGGCGGGAATGATGTAGGGGATCGGCGTAAAGATCTCCGGTATGCTGGCGGGGATGCGAATGGCGCGGCGCTTGGATTCATAGGCCTGTTTATTGCTTTTATCGGTGATCAAGAGGGACTCGCGGGTGGTCGAATCGACACGTGCCAGCAGTTGGGAAACTGGTTCCCACGTTACGCCCGACGGAGCAAAGACGAAGGCCGGGAAATGAGAATCGATCATCGCAATTGGGCCGTGCAGCAGGTCTGCGCTGGAGAATCGTTCCGCCACGACATAGCAGGTTTCCATCAGCTTTAGCGCAAACTCAAACGCGTTGGCATAGTTGAGTCCGCGTCCCACGGCCATTGCGTGTTCCATAAAACGGTAACGCCCGGCTAGCGCGGCCACTTCCGCTTCCAGGCGCAGCGCCTTGGCGGCTAACTCTGGAAGTGCCTCCAACTGTTTGCGCTCCAACTTGGCGCCCAGCCCATAGGCAAGCAAATACATCGCCATCAACTGGCCGGTGTAGGTCTTGGTCGCGGCAACGGACTTCTCTTTTCCGGCCCGCACCAGTATGGAAGCGTGGCCCAGCTTGGCGAGCGTGGAATCGGCTTCGTTGGTGATGCCCAGCGTAAAGGCGCCCATTTCCTTGGCGCGCTCCAGCACGCGGTTAGTGTCCGTCGATTCTCCAGACTGCGAGATGGCCACCACGAGCGTATCTTCGAGGTCGAGCGTCGCGTTGTAGAGCGTGTAGAGACTCGGCGCCGCCAGCGAAACGGGAATGCCTGTCAACAATTCGAGGAGGTAGCGCCCAAATTGAGCGGCGTTATCCGAGGTGCCCCGCGCGGCCAGGACAATCAAACGAGGCGGATACGCCTCAAACTGCTTGCGGAGAGCGTCAATGCCCTTCCATTCCGCCTTGATCGTCGCTGCCAGAGCAGCGGGTTGCTGCCGAATTTCTTCCAGCATCTTTGACATGCCAATTTTCCTCACGCTCTTTAGGGGATAAAGACCATACAGACAGGAGAAGGGGCGACCCCTGAGAGTCGCCCCTTCGCCGCGTCGTTCGGGAATATCCCTTACGTTGGTACTTCGATGTCCCCTTCAAATCGGGGTCACTTAAGAGAATAACATTGGCTGCGTTGGCTTAACAGCCTTCTTTCGAGGGGCAGGTTTCTTGCGGCTTCCATGTTTTTCGGCAACCGCGCGGGCTTCTTCCCGGGTTCCGGCGCGGCGCCGGATTTCGCCCAATCGCTGACGCGCCAAGGCCATGGCTTCCCGATGATCGACGATGGGTGCGGGATAGTCCGGTGTCTCCAGTTCGGGCACCCAGCGCCGAACAAAAGTCCCATCGGCGTCCTGGTCCGCCAGTTGCTTGATCGGGCTGTAGATACGAAGAGTGTTGATCCCGGTGGTTCCCGATTGCATCTGCATCTGGCTGTAATGGATTCCGGGCTCATAATCCGTAAATAAGCGCGCCAGATGAAGACTTGTCTTTCTCCAGTGCAGCCAGAGATGGTAGGAAGCGAAGCTTACCAGCATGGCCCGCATACGGAAATTGATCCAACCTGTGGAAGCCAGCATGCGCATGCAAGCGTCCACCAGGGGATAACCGGTGCGTCCTTCCTTCCAGGCCGTAAAATACTCTTCGTTCCAATGGGGCTCACGCAGCCCATCGTAAGCGCGCGAGAAGTTTTCGAATTCAATGCGGGGCTCGTCCTCGAGTTTTTGCATGAAGTGGCAGCGCCAATGCATACGGGCGTCGAAGGCGCGAAGCGCCTTACGGAAGCTGCCAACGTCCTCCGGCCGCTTAGTGAGTTCCAGATTTCTACCGGCCTCGCGCGCCGCTTGAATCACCTGACGCGTGGATAGATTACCGTAGGCCAAATATGGGGAAAGCCGGCTGCAACTAGCTTCCGCTGTGGCGGGGCTGGATAGCTCGGCGTGATAGCGCAGTCCGCGGTGCGAGATAAAGCTGCCAAGCGTTTCGTGCCCGGCTGACTCTCCCGCCCGCTGGCCATAGGCACGCCGGTCCCGGCCCAAACCCAAATCTTCCAACGTGGGGATTACACCTGGCTCGACGCCCCTGATCGGCGGCAAAGCTCGCGGGACGGGCACGAGCGCCTCCGCCATGCGATCTTCCCAAACCTTCGACCATCCGTTTCTGCTGGCCAGGCGCCGAACTACGCCGCCGGAGGGCAATTCCGTGAACGGAATTGCGGACTCCCGCGCCCAGCGACGCACCTGCCGGTCCCGTTGGTAGCTGATCCCGTTTCCGGTTTCCTGGTGGGCCCAGATCGCCTCTGGAGACAATTCCCGCAGTACGTTCAAGGCCTCCCCATGTCGCACCACCAGTGGTTGCCCAAGCCCCGCCAGCGACGCGCGCAGTTCTAATAGGCTCTCGCGGACGAAGCTCCAATGGCAGGCATCATAATCTTCGGCCTGGTAGAGAGCCGGCTCGATGATGTAGAGCGGTAGGACAGGTCCTCTTTGAGACGCTTCCCACAGCGGGGCATGGTCCGCGATGCGGAGATCCCGTTTGAACCAAACGACTTGTAGACCCATCGGCCCTCACTTATCCCGCAGCATCGGTTCCGCTTTTTTCCAATAGCGTGAGAAGCGCCTGAGGTCGACGGGCCCGCGAAGGTCCACGAAGCTATCGGCCGGCAGCACCTCCACGGGAACATGTTTTTCGATGGCAGCTTTTTGTAATGCAAAGCTCGGATTGACGCTATCCACCGTCACTACCTTGGCCGCCGCCGAGGATTTGGCGCGCTCCACAATCAACTCGGCTACGTTGCCACGAGCCAAGTCCGCCGGTATCTCCAGCAGACACTCGTAGAGAAACTGAATGCGCTTCAGCGTCCAGGCTTCCGCTTCGATCTCCTCTTCGTCAAACACGAAGATGGCCGCGGCCTCGGGGTAGCGGCGAAATGCCGGATTTGTGGCCGAAAGGCAGTCCGCATGCAGCCAGATCAACTCGCTGGTCATCGCGGCACCTCAATCGTAAAGAGGCGAGCCTCCAGCCGCTCGTAGCTGCCTTCGAAATCGCAGCTCCCTCTTAAGCCGCATTCGCGGCAATAGATGCCGTCGGAATAGCGCTCGAGGTTTTCGCGGTTGAAAAAGTAGGGTTTGTGAGAAAACGTGGAAGCCACCCATTGCCAGGAGAGATTGTTCGAGGCGGGATCGCCGTCTAGCAGGTGAGCGAGAAAGAAGCGGGCGCCGGACTGCCACTTTACGCGCCGCCAATGCACGACATAAGCGGCAAACCACATCCGCGCATGGTTGTGCAAATAGCCGGTTCTGCGCAACTCCCGCACGAACGCATCCATGCAGGCCAACCCCGTTCTTGCTTCGGCGATGTCGGCGGGAAACTCTTCCCGATAGGCCCCGGGGGGCAAGCCCGTTTTCGCCGGCTCGCGATCCTGCCAAATCCCCTCGCCGAGTTGCCGATACAGGCGCTGCCAATAGTCTCGCCAGGCCAACTCGGTAATGAACTTCGCAATGAGCGAAGCGTGCGGAACTCTGGCCCAAGCCGAATCCCGCACCTCGCGCAGACTCAGCACGCCGTGGCGAATGTAAGGCGATAGCCCTGTGACCTTGCCCGTTAAAAAGTTGCGAGAAGAAGCGTAGGCTCCCGGCTGCATTCGCGCAAGCGCCTCCTCTGCGGGTTGACGGCCCCCGACCGTTGGGCTGGCATGCGCATCGCGATCGGCGGCGCGAGGAAACTCCTGTACGAGGTAAGAGGTCAGCTCCTCGCGGGTAGAAAAATCCCTGCGCATCATGCCGGGGATCCTTTTCCTTTATTGCGTTGGCAGCGTTCACTGCAATAAATCACGCGATCCCAATCGCGTTCCCACTTCTTACGCCAAACGAATGGACGTTGGCAGATTGGGCAAGTTTTGCTGGGCAGGTTGGCTTTCTTGACTCCGCGCATAGCTCCGTCTCCAATCGGGAACGGAGCGCGCGGCTATCCGAATTCGACGTTGCGCGCTTGCCGGATGCTAGGATTCTCGAGCAGTTGCGAGATCACGTGATCTGGCACCGTTCCATCGCAAGCCACGATCGCCGTGGCGCGGGCCGCACCGTAGTCGCGCACGGTCGACTCTTCTCGGCCGAGAGAAAAATTGGCAATGTTGATGCCATTCTTTCCCATCACCGTTCCTACATAACCGATGACACCCGGCACGTCCAGATTCTTTAGATAAAGAAGGTTGCCTTCGAGCGGAGCCTCGACGTAGATACCATCCACGCTCAGAACGCGCGGACGGTCCAGCACCATGGCGCCTTCCACGCTGGTGTTGCCGGCGGAGGTTTCGATTTCAATGCGAATCGAATCGGTGTGCCCACTGCGCAATACGTGATGTTCGGAAATATTCAAGCCGCGATCCGCCGCAATTTGCATCGCATTGATGAGATTGGCTTTGCTCGCTAGCGAACGTGCCAGCAAGCCGCTCAATCCAGCGTTGCGCACCAAGGTTGTATTCAGTTCGGCAATCCGGCCCGAATAAGTGAAGCGCACGGTCACTGGATTCGAATCGCTCACAAAGCTCGCGAAAGTGCCTAGCCTTTCGGCCAGAGTGATAAAGGGTCCCAAGGCCCGGTATTGCTCGGGGGAAAGAGCCGGCATGTTCACCGCATTGATGGCCACGCCGTTTTTGAGGTACTCGGCCACCTGCTCGGCGATGCGGACACCCACAATTTCCTGCGCCTCTTCGGTGGAGCCGCCAATGTGCGGCGTTGCAATCAGGCCAGGTTGCTTGAGCAGAGGATGATCGCCTGGGAGCGGTTCCGGATCAAAGACGTCGAGAGCCGCTCCGGCCAATTTCCCGCTCTCAAGACCATAAAGCAAACCATCGGGGTCCACTAATTCGCCGCGTGCGCAATTGACGATTCGAGCGCCGTCCTTCATGGAGGCAATCGAATCGCGGTTGATCATCTTATTCGTTTCCGGCGTAAGGGCGACGTGGAGCGTGATGTAGTCGCTTTGGGCGAATAGCGATGCTAGGTCCACCAGCGTGACGTTCAAGTCTTCGGCCTGCTGTGAAGAAACGTACGGGTCGGCGCCAATGATGCGCATACCGAAGCCGCGCGCCCGCAGCACCACCTCGCGTCCAATGCTACCCAGGCCCGCTACGCCCAGGGTTTTGCCACGCAATTCGGTACCGAGAAACTTCCGCTTCTCCCATCTGCCAGCCTTGGTGGAATCGCTAGCCGCGGGAATGGACCGGGCCATCGCCAGCATCAACCCAATGGTGTGCTCGGCAACCGACACCGCATTCCCGCCGGGCGTATTCATCACCAGGATACCGGCGTTGGTGGCCGCTTGCAGATCCACATTATCAACGCCCACGCCCGCCCGTCCCACCACGCGAAGTTTGGGTGCGTTCTTGATCAGGTCCCGGTTTACTTTGACCGCGGAGCGCACTATGAGCGCTTCACAGTCCGGCAGGTGTTCCTGGAAGGTTTTCGGGTCGGCCTGCACTACCTGCCAACCGGGATGAGAGGCCAGCATTTCAAAGCCGGCCTGAGAAATCGGTTCCGCTACGAGGATTTTCATTCGTGATTTTTTCTTAAACGGCGACGGGTTCTTTCGCCACGGCGACCTCGGCGTAAACATTCTGAACGGCGGCCACGCCGCGGCCAAACTCGACCGGGTAGCCATTGGCGGCGAGAATGATTTCTAGAGTCGCAACCAGCGCGAAAAGATCGAAAAAGTCGAAGTAGCCCAAGTGGGCGATCCGGAAAATTTGACCCTTCATCGTGCCTTGGCCGTTCGTGATGATCGCGCCGAAGCGATTCCGGAACTCCTTAATGATGACGCCGGAATCCATGCCTTTCGGGGCGCGGATCGCGGTAACCGAAGAGCCGGGGCAGTTCGGCGAGAACAGTTCGAGCCCCAAGGCCAAGGCGGCCGCACGCGTAGCCCGGGCCAGCAATTGCGCGTTGGCGATCAGCTTGTCGGGGCCCAAATCCCGGATGTACTTAAGGGCTTCGTCGAGGGCCAGCAGGAGACTTACCGCGGGCGTCCAGGCGCTTTCGCCGAGCAGCGCGTTCTTGCGTTCCCGCTTCAGATCGAAGTAAAAACGGGCGTTTTTCGCTTCGTCCATGCGATTCCAAGCGCGTTCACTGACGGCGATAAAGGCCAGCCCCGGCGGAATCATGAACGCTTTCTGGGAACCGCCGATGACAATATCCAAACCCCATTCGTCGATGTGCAAGGGCATGGTTCCCAAGCCGGTGATGGCATCGATCACGAAAAGTGCGTTCGACTGGCGAACTACTTTTGCCATACCTTCGATATCGTGAGCGGCGCCGGTTGAGGTTTCGCTAGCCTGTACGAAAACTCCGCGCAAATTCGGATTGGCTTCCAGCGCCACCGCCACTTGAGCGGGGCTGACCACGCTGCCGTACGGCTCTTCGATGACTGTCGGCTTGAGTCCGAAGGCTTTGGTTAAAGCCACCCAGCGCTCGCCGAACTTTCCAGCCGTGCAGACCAGCACCTCGTCTCCACAGGAAAAGCAGTTCTGAATCGAAGCTTCCATCGCCCCGGACCCGGAGGCCACCAGCACGATCACGTCGTTGGAGGTTCCCATTACCTCTTTCAAGCCGGACAGCACGGATTTATAGACTTTGCGGAAGTCCTCCGTGCGGTGGTGCATGTCCGAACCCATCATCGCGTGCAGAGCTTTCGGCAGCAGCGGAGTGGGTCCGGGCGTCAATAGGCGCTGTTTCTTGATGTACATGTGGAAAACGAAGCTAAACTCGGGGGGTTTTCAATAGAATAGCAAAGAGCATGAGTTTGATAGACCGCATCCAGAAAGACATGGTCGAGGCCATGAAGGCGAAGGAAGAGCTTCGCTTGAATACCGTCCGCGCCATCAAGACGGTCCTTTTGAAATACAAGGCCGACAACATGAAGGATGCCGACGAGGCCGCCGAGCAGCAGCTATTGAAGTCGTTGGTCAAGCAACGAATGGATTCGATGGAGCAATTTCGCGCGGCAGGTCGCGAGGAACTGGCGGCAAAAGAAGAGGCCGAACTTTCCATCATCAACACCTACCTGCCGCAGGCCGCGACCACGGAAGAACTCGCCGCCGCCGTCTCGGCCGCGCTCGCCGAGACGGGCGCGACCGCTAAAGCGCAGATGGGCGCCGTCATGAAAGCCGCCCAAGCCAAGCTCAGCGGCAAGAATGTGGACGGCAAGGCTCTTAGCGAACTGGTCCGGACGCAACTCAGTTAACTTTCCCGACAGGAGGCGCCGATGAGCGCAAAGCATGTACCCTACGTGCCGGAGCACGTAAAGATGAGGGAGTTCAGCGTTCCGGCGCTGATCCTGGGTTTGGCGATGACCGTGATCCTGGGCGCCGCCAACGCGTACCTTGGCCTCCGCGCGGGCATCACAATTGCCGCTACCTACCCAGCAGCCGTCATCGGCATGGCCGTGGTTCGCACATGGCGGGGCACGATACTTGAGGAAAACATCGCCCGGACGGCCGGTTCCATCGGCGAGAGCATCGCCGCCGGCGCGATCTTTACGCTGCCAGCCTTCCTCATCGCGAAGGTTTGGCCTAGCTTCAGCGGCCCGGAGGCCTACTGGAAGTCCACTGTGCTGATGCTGATTGGCAGCTTTCTTGGCGTGCTCTTCGTTAGTCTGGTTCGCCGCGTACTGGTGGAAGATCCGGAACTGCCTTTCCCGGAAAGCGTCGCCGCGAGCGAGATTCACAAAGCGGGCCAACAAGGCGCGGGCGCGGCCAACTATCTGTTCACCAACATTGCCACCGGCGCGCTGGTTTACCTCTTGGGAGCGCTGAAATTCTTTGCCGTGGACAAAGAGTTCTTTCTGAAAATTGGAGAGCTCGGTAGGAGCGTGGTCCGCTTGGGCCCGGCTGGAAGCGCTCAGAGCGTGCCCGTGGGCGCTACCTCCATGATCGCGGCGCCAACGGTAAGCCCCGCCTACCTGGGTGTCGGCTACATCATCGGGCCGCGCCTGGCCGCATTGAACTTCTCGGGCGGGGTCATCGCCTGGGGCCTGCTGGTGCCGCTCCTTCTCTACTTTTTGGGTCCGAACATCCGGCAGTATTTACCGGCGAATGCGGGCGAAGAGAATTGGGCGGGCTTGGCCAACAACGTTTGGCGCTACATTGTCCGACCGATCGCGATCGGCGGCATGTTGGTTGGCGCTGCGTTTACGCTCTTCCGCATGCGCAAGAACCTGGGCATCGGTTTGAGCCGCGCCTTCGGCGAACTCACCGGCCCCAAGATCGACGTCGAGAAATTGGGCCGTCACGAGCGCTACATGAGCTCCAAAGTGGTCTTGTTGTCCATTGGCGCGCTGTTTGGCGTGATGTGCGTCCTGTACAGCTATCTGGCCGCTTCTATCGGCGCCGGCATCACGGCGGCACTGGTCATGATCGTAATCGGTTTTTTCTTTGCGACCGTATCCGGCTTTCTGGTCGGTGTGATTGGCTCGTCGAACAATCCCATCTCGGGCCTTACGCTTTCGACACTTCTCATCGCCGCGTTGCTAATGGTCGCCCTCGGGGTCACCGGGCCGGAAGGCGTCACGGCGGTGCTGGGAGTGGCCAGTGTGGTCTGCGTTAGCTCCGCGGTGGCGGGCGAATTGCTGCAGGACTTCAAGGTTGGCTGGCTGCTAGGGGGAACCCCGCGCACCATCCAACTGGTGGAGCTGCTGGCAGTGGTGGTGGCCAGCGCGGTGATGTATTGGCCGCTATTAATCCTGCACGAGGGCAACATCAATCTTGGCGGTACCGGCTTTGGCGACCCCAAACTCCCCGCCCCGCAAGCCGGCCTGATGGCCTCGCTGGCGCAAGGCATCGTGGGCGGGGAAATGCCCTGGCCGCTGATCCTGGTCGGCATGGCCTTTGGCATTGCGCTCATTATGGTGCAGGTGAAGAGCCCGATGCTGGTCGCCGTGGGTATGTACCTGCCTTTTGCCACAACCTTCACCATCTTCGTAGGCGGCGTGGTCCGCTGGCTTACCGATAGCCTGGCCGAACGCCGTGGTTTGAATGAGGCCCAGCGAACGCGTACGGAAAACGCCGGAATTCTGGTCGCCAGCGGTCTGATTGCCGGCGAGGCCCTTTGCGGCCTGGTCACCGCCTATTTTGCGTGGCGGGAAATTCCACTCTTCGAATTCACGGCCAATCCCAGCTTCGCCTTGGGGGCCCTGGTGCTGCTGGGTCTGGGTGTGTTGTTGATTTTCGTACCTCTTCGAGGCGCGGGCCGCCCGGATGAGCCCGCCCCGCCAACCGCCATGATGTAAGCGGAAATCTCCGGAAAGATATCATGGAAAATTGAGCCGAATCACAACCTCCCCCGCTGCGCCCGCCACGCAAAATTGGCCGACGATCTACGCGGGCGTCGCTCTCACCACACTCGCCGCCCTGCTTTTGGAGCTTACGCTCACGCGCATTTTCAGTGTCGTCTTTTACTACCATTTCGCTTTCCTGGCCATTTCGGTCGCGCTCTTTGGACTGGGTGCGGGCGGCGTTTTTTCCTACGTTGTCTCCCGCTGGGAGGGCAATCTGTTTCAAAAGCTGGGGCGGCTTGGCGTCTTTACGAGTCTTTCCATCGTTGTTTCGCTGGTTTTCCTGCTGACGCGTACCGATGCGCAGGGCTACCTGACGATTCTTCTGATCTATTTCTTCTCGGCGATGCCCTTCTTATTCGCCGGAGCCATCGTGTCGCTGGCCATCTCGGAAACCATTGAGCGCGTGGAAAAGGTTTATTTTTTCGATTTGCTCGGGGCCGCCGCCGGATGCCTGCTGCTGATTCCCCTGCTCAATGTCTTCGGCGGGCCCAATACGGTCATCGTGGTTGCCGTTCTCTTCGCAGCCACGGCAGCGATTTGGTACAACCTCTCTCGCCATTTTTCGGGACGCGCCGGTGCCGTCGCTCTGGCTCTTGCCTTGACGGCCCTGCTTGTTTTCAACATCAAGTACAACTGGATCGACGTCCGCTCCGCCAAGGGCATGAAGCTGGAAAATGAACAATTCGTCAAATGGAATAGCTTCTCCCGCATTGCCGTTTCCCGCGAGCCCGGCACCAATCTCCCCAATATTGTCATCGATGCCGATGCCGCAACGGGTATCGCTCAATTTGACTTCGACAAGCTCGACGCCCCGGCCAAGGAGAAACTGCTTGAGCATGGCCCCGGTCTGCCCTATAAGCTGCGCCCGGGCGCGAAGACCCTGATCATTGGACCGGGCGGCGGCTGGGACGTCTCCCGGGCGCTCGCCTCTGGCAGCAAGGACGTGACTGGCGTCGAAATCAATCCCATCATCGCCACTACGGTAATGAGAGAGCGCTTCCGAGCTCTGAGCCATGACCTCTACCTCCGGCCGGAGATCCGCATCGCCGTGGAAGACGGCCGCAGCTTCGTGCGGCGCACGCCCGAAAAATACCAGGTGATCCAGGCCACGCTGGTAGACACGTGGGCTTCTACCGCGGCGGGCGCTTTCAGCCTCAGCGAAAACAATCTTTACACCTCCGACGCCTTCTACGATTACCTCAGCCATCTGACCGACGACGGTATCCTGGCCTTCACGCGCTGGGGCTTCGATCCTCCCCGCGAGAGCCTGCGCGTCATCTCTTTAGCCATCGACGCGCTGGAGCGCCTGGGGGAAAGCGATGCCGCCGGGCATGTCATTGTGGCGCGAGAAGGCGCCGACAAAATCCGCGGCTGGGGCGCCACCGATACGGTCATCGTTTCTCGTAAGCCGTTTAGCCTGGAGGGCCTGCGCGCCGCCGAAATCGCAATGGCGCAACCCGGGATGGATGTGATCTACATGCCCGGGACGACCCGTCCTACGCCTTTTCAATCGCTGCTGCTGGCCCCAGACCGCGCGCTCTTCTTCGAGAGTTACCAATACGACGTACGCCCGCTCAACGACAACCGGCCCTTTTTCTTCTATACCGTACAGCCGCGCGATATCTGGAACTTCTTAAGACAAGCCGCGCGCGAGAACGCCGATTTCAAAATCAACCGCGCTGTGCCCATGCTCTTTGGGGTTCTCTTTGTCAGCCTCGTCGCCACCGTGATCACGCTCGTGCTGCCCCCCTTGGTGCTGAAACAAGCCTTGCCCTCCGATAAGCGGCTGCGGCTCTTTCTTCTCTATTTTGTGTGTCTTGGCGCCGGCTACATCATGATCCAGGTGGCGCTGATCCAAAAATTTGTATTGCTCTTGGGCCACCCCACCTATGCCCTTACCGTCATCATCTTTTCGATGCTCTTATCAAGCGGGCTTGGCAGCTACTACTCCAAGCGGATTGTGGCGGGCAGCGCGGAACGGCTTCGCCTCGTCTTGCTCTTTATCGTGATTCTGGTTCCTGTGCTCGGCTACTTTGCGGGCTTGGTATCTAACCTGGGACCTGCCTGGCCCCTCCCCGCCAAGATGCTCGCGACCGTGCTCGTGGTGTCTCCGCTGGCCTTCCTGATGGGCATTCCGTTCCCCACCGGTCTAGCTACGCTCGAAAGCTGGGAAAACTCGGCTGTGCGCTGGGGATGGAGCATGAATGCAGCCTCCAGCGTCTTTGGCTCGGCCCTCGCGATCTTCCTGGCGATCTATCTTGGGCTCTACCAAACCCTGGTGATTGGCGGCTTGCTCTATCTTGGCGCGGCCTGGATTTACCGCGCAACAGCGGAGCGCGCGCTCAACCGCGCCTAGCGGCTATTGGGCTTCAGCGAGCGGCCTAGCGCTTCAACGAAAAAGTAATCGCCCCAAATGGCGCTCTCATTGATTCCCAGTCCACGATGCACGTGATAGAGGGATCCCTGGAGGATTCCTTCCCAACCGGGAGTTTCTTTCGCCAGATATTCTTCGCAAAGCGTGCGGAGAATCCGGATGGCCGTCATCATGTAGAAGTGACCCTTAACGGGATCTTGGATCATTCGCGATAGCCGAATGAGGGCCGAGGCCATGATTGCCGCCGCCGAGGTGTCCACCAGCTTGCGCTGCTCCATAGGCGCGCGGAAATCCCACGAGGGAATTCCGTCTGCATTCGCATGAGTGATGTAGTAGTCCGCGCACGCCTCCGAGGTGGCCAGGAAGCGCATGTCGCGCGCATACTCGTAGCAAACACCAAAGCCGTACGCCGCCCACGCCAAGCCGCGGCTCCAGCAGGAATCGCGGCGGTAGCCCTGGTGCGTGGATTGCTCCAGAAACTCTCCACTGTCGGTATCGAACAAGCCTTCCTGCGCGGTGGATCCATCCCCGCGCACCAGCGTCTTGCGCACGGTTTGCGCATGGCGCAATGCGATCTCCCGCAAACGCTTATCGCCCGTCTCGCGCGCCGCATAAAAGATGATGCCCACGTTCATCATGCTGTCGATAAAGAGGGAGCCCGGCTCGACGAAACTGCGCAGGTAGCCGCCCTTTTCGACAAAACGCTGCGCCAATGTCAGGCCAGCCGTGACCAGCACTTCTTTGTGGGCCGGGTTCCTGTCCATCTCCAGCCAGCGATAGTAAGTGGAGAAAAACAGGAAGCCATGATCGTACACATCGCGGTTCGTCTTCCGCGGCTCCAGCGGCACCGTGTACTCCTCGGCCTTTTGCCGCCAATACTGAGAAACGTCGCCCTTGCTGTTCTTGGCGAAAATCCACATCATGCCCGGCAAAAACCCATCGCACCAATGTGTCCAGGCTTCCCCTTCATGGCGCCATTTTCCGTCCTTCGTATAAAGCGGATAGAATCCCGGGTTGCGCTCAATCAGCGTGCGGACTTGCTCTTGGGAGAAACGGAAGGCGTCTTCAAATAACGGACGGTCGGTGGGTAGCTCAAAATGGATCATGTGCGAATCGGTGCGTGGCCGTTTAGGGCGCTACAGATTGAGTCTCCCATATCGTTGCGAATCCGCGGTTCAATTTCAATTGGCTGCCGAACCAAAGGAATCCGTTTTTCGAAGGGATCGGGTACTCCAGCGACAATATGTTTCCACGCCTCTCGTAGAGACTTTGGGGGGCGCCTCGCGACGGCTCCGTGCGCAGCAGACGCAGCCAGAGCCGGGCCACCCGTTCGGACGAACTCAACTCCTCCATCAGGAAAGCAACTGTGAAGCAGGCTGGATTTTCGTGGCGGGTCAGCTCGATAATGCGCCCCGTCGCCACCGCGCCCTTCGGGAAAAGGATATCTTTCCCGTCCCGCAGGTCGCGGCGCAGTCGTGCCGTGATCGCGTCCCCTACGGCCAGAACTTCGCCGCTAAGTTCCTCCTCCAGGCCCAGGTCGATTTCCAGCCCGGCCGGCAGGTAAACGCGCTCCCGCGCCTTGGCGGCGCTGCTCTTTTCTGCGTCCAGATCCGCAAACGAAATCGTACTCTCCGCGCCGAACAGCTTGCAACGCGACAGCCGCATCCGATTGATGCTTTCCACGCCACGCGCGTCCGTCAGCCTCAATTCGCTCTGCATAGGCAACAAAGCCGCCTTTTCCCCTAAGGGAACGCGCGCGTACTCGAGTTGATCCAAGGCCCCGCTAATCTCGAGTGCGACTGGAATATCTTCGGCCTCGATCACAAGGCGAATCAGCTCCAGCGAGGTCCGATCCACCCAGAAGTTCCCGTGGTGCGCTACCTCCGCCTTGAGTCCCGTCGATTGGTTCGAGATCTGGTAGCCGCTTCGAAACAGCGGCATCTCGTAGGAAAACTTGTAGCTGGCTCTGCCCTCGATCTCGTCCAGCCCTAAATATTCAAATCGCGATCCATCTCCCAAGAAAATCGCCCTCGCGTGCAGCACAAAGTTTCCCGTGCCAAAGGCGCCGCTTCCCACTATCTCGCGCAACTCCCGATCTTCAAACCGCTTCGATCCAGGCCACGCAAAGAGTTCCTTGCCTTCCACAAACGCCACTTCCAGGCGCAAAACGTCCACTAGAAATGGCCTTTGCGCTCCGGGACGCCTTTGATAACGCTCCACTGTTTGCAGGCACGAGTAGTTGGGCGCCTTCTGCAAATGCACTCCCATTGCGCCCTTAACCTTGGCCAGCAGAATGGCCGCCTCGCTCACCTGCGCCAGAGCTGGCAGGACCGCCCCGATCAAAACTAGTCCATAACGTGCGATCATTTCTTTCAGCCTATGCCAGCTAAAGTCACGATTTTCAATAACGGTCCCATCCGCGTCGAGGGAGAATTCACGGTGGTGGACGCCGCCGGGGAGCCCTACGACCTCGCCGGCCGCACCACGATCGGCCTATGCCGCTGCGGGCTCTCCGCCAATAAGCCCTTCTGCGACGGCACCCACGGCCGCCAAGGCTTCTCCAGCGAATGCAAGGCCTTCGCGCTACCCGCGCCGAAGCCAAAGGTCTAAGTTCCAGCGGCTATTCGCCACCTTCCCAAAACAGTTCCCGGATTGGCATCTCAACGCTGCCGTCTTCTGTCCGCATGACCCCGTCCAGCGCTTCTAAAAGCCCGGCGCGGGTCGCTCTCCAACCGCGGCGTGTGCCCGGGTCCAAAACCCACACGTTTGGCACGCCCATTTCCAAATAGTCGTCCAGCCGGTCTTGTAACCGCGGCAGGGTATCGTCGGGCGAGAGGACCTCGATGCAAATGTGGGGGGCGGTCGTGAAAACCGATTCTTCCGGCTCCGGCCAATTCACAATCACCAGATCCGGAACTCGATATCGACTTGGCGCGATGCGGATTCGTTGTTCGGTCATGACGCTGATTTTGAATTGCTTGCGGCGCTGTAAGAACCAACTGGCGATCTCCGCTTGTAGTTTGCTATGTCCTTTTTGCCCCACCTTGCGCTCCTCCAAGACTCCGTCCACGTAATCGCAATCCGGATGATAGGTGGTTCCCAAATACTCCGCAACCGGAACAAGCGTCGCCGTACTCATGCCTAAAGTCTAGCTCTCCAGTACGCAAATATCCCGCAGGTTCCGATAGTCCTCGGCATAGTCCAACCCATATCCCACCACGAACTCGTCGGGAATCTCGAAGCCGCAATAGTTCACTTTGATGGGCCGCATGCGACGCTCCGGCTTGTCCAGCAGCGCCGCGATCCGGATGGAACGGGGTCTCCTCTGGCTCAGAATGTGAATCAGGTAGGTGAGCGTTACGCCGCTGTCTACGATGTCCTCCACTACCAGCACGTCCAGTCCTTCGACGGTCATGTCGAGATCTTTAGTCAGTCGTACTTCCCCCGAACTCGTCTTGGCGTTGCCGTAACTGGCAATACCCATGAAGTCGATGCGAGTGGGATTTTCGATGGCTCGCGCCAAATCCGACATGAAGATAAACGCGCCCTTCAAGATTCCCACCATAATGATGGGGCCCTTGTAGTCGCTGCTGATCTGCTTCCCCAGCTCGCCAATGCGGGTCTGAATCTGGTCGGCGCTCATGAGTACGCGCAGCTTCGCGTCGGAATAGGAAAAAGGCGGGGTGACGGAGGTTTCGCTCATAGGGGTCCAGTTGGAGCTACCAGTGTAAGCGACGGCGGCTAACTGCCTAGGGTTGGCCCGCGCCGCTTAGGGCGTCCCCACTGCGCAGCCGCAAGCTGGGCATCCCGATATGGATGTGGGGCCCGGTGCTCTTGCCCGCGATCGTGGCCCGCAGGGCGATATAGGGAATGCGCAGACTCTCCAGCGTTGCCCGCAGCCAAACGCCTTCGGCGTCGTCGGGATGCACCGCCACATCCACGCGCCCCGAGTGATCGAAGCCCAATGCCGTGTGCAGAGCCGTTTGCCCGCGAGCGCTCAACGGGAGCGGCTTTTGGAACTGTTTCGCAAAGGCCGCCGCCACGTAACCCAGCTGCGCTTCTTTAAACACTCCGCTACCCGTATAACTTTGCACCGGCGCCAATTCCCCTGCCGGCTCGTCCGGCGGCATCTCGAAAGCTTCTTCGGCCCGCGCCATGCTCAACAGCTCCTCAAAGATCCTCGCCCGGTTCTCCGCCAGTTGCAGAGTGAGGCGCCGCTCCGCCAATTGACGCTCAAACTCCTGAACCTGAGCACCGGGCAGCACACCTGCTGTCACTAGCTCCCCTTGATTCCGGTAGCGCTTTGCCAATCGATCCACTCGGCGCTGCGCAGCATCCACCATCAAGCGCGCCTGCCCCTCGCTTAGGTTCTCTACGCCCACGTTTCCGTAAAGGAGGCGTTTGAGGATTTCATCGTCTTCGGCCTCCGCTACCTGGTCGCGGGCCTGCTCTAATCGGACCTTGGACACTGCGCCCAGAGCGGCCAGTTCCTCAATACGCGCCAGCTCCTGCCGGGCGCGCTGGATACCCGGAGTCTGGTCCGCCTGGACGGGTGCCGCCCACCCGAGACATGCGACTGCAACCAAAACGCTAGATAAAATCCTTTGACGCACTACCCTTAGTGTAGTATTCTGCCGATCAAGGGCGCTAGACTGGCCCTATGACGTTGTACCAGCGGAGCATTAAAACGGAGAAGATTTGAGCAACACTCCTCTCACCCTCCCCCCCGCGATCGCCGCCGCCGTCCAGGCTGCGGAATCGAAAAAAGCCCTTGACATCAAGATATTGGATCTGCGCGCGATCACTAGCTTCACGGATTACTTCGTAATTTGTTCCGGAACCAATCCGCGCCAGAACCACGCCATTAGCGACGAAATTGGCGCTAAATTAGCCGAAATGGGCGAAAGACCCACCTCCACGGAAGGCTACGAAAGCGCCAATTGGATTCTGATGGATTATGGCGATTTCCTCGTCCACGTCTTCAACGAGGAGACTCGCCACTATTACGATCTTGAGCGGCTCTGGAGCATGGCGGATTTGGTTGGCGTACCTAGCGGCTCCCTCGCCGTCGCCTAGCTGTTGCCGGCTAGAGGATTCGCCCGCCCCGCTCCCGTACCTCTTCAAAGAAGAGGCCTTGCTTCGTTGCGTCCAGTTCCCGAATAGCTGTCGACTCCACGCTCACTACGACGCCGCGCCGCAGAAGCCCCAGGGCCGCGTGCCGGACGCAGATTTCGCTCACCACTCCATACACCAACGCTTCCTTCACGCTCCACTCCCCTAGCCACTCATCCAGGGCTGGGTTGGTAAAGCAGTCTACACTCTGCTTTTGCAAACGCCGCGCCGCGGGCTCCACCGTCACTGCAGGCTTACGGGCTCCCAGCGTTCCTTGGACGCAGTGGTGCGGCCAGCTCTCAAACTCCACATCGTTTTCTGTGTGGGCATCCATGGTCGATACCAGCTTTGCCCCTATGGCCAACGCCTCTCGATTCAGCTCGCCGACGCGCTCTAGAATTCGTTCCGCCCCCGGCACATACAACGCGCCCCCCGGGAAAACAAAATCCATCTGCGTATCGACATCCAGATATAGCTTCACAGCGTCTCCAATTCCAGAAGCCTGGCGCTATATTGCACCGGCCGGCCCGCCCGTCCATAGCGCGCCACCTGCTCTTGCGCATAAGCACGAATACGGCGCAAATTCTTTTCGCCGATCAAAACTTCGCCGCCCGCCATCACCCGCTCTAGCAGCCGCGTCGCGCCCTCGGCCAGGCTTTCTTCCGCTAGCGCCACCAGATCGTAATTCTCAAAGCGCTGTACCTGCTTTCGTCCCGCCAGTGTCTTCTTACCCTCGCTGTCTTTGGCGGGAAAACGCCTTCCCCCTTCCCGCTCGATCTCCACCAGCTTATAAACGGCCGAAATCGCTGGTGCGTCGAAACTGGTGGCCAGGCTCGTGCCCACACCAAAGATGTCGATGGGGGCGCCTGCGTTTACTAGCGCGCCGATTGCATCCTCGTCCAGGTCGTTCGTGGCCATAATCTGGGTCTCGCTTAGCCCGGCTTGGTCCAAAATCGCGCGCACCTGTCTGGACAAGCGCAGCAAGTCCCCGCTATCCAAGCGCACCGCGCGCAGCGGCCTGCCCAACGCGGCGGCCGTCCTCGCCCCTTCTTCCGTATCGTAGGTATCGATTAGCTGCACCGTTCGCTCGCCCAGCAACGCCTGCAGGCACGCAAACGCCTCCCGCTCCCGCTCAAAGCTCAACACCCAGGAATGCGCTGCGGTGCCAAAGACCGGCACCGCATAGCGATAACCCGCCTCCACGTTGCTGGTCCCTTCGCAGCCCGCCAGGAACGCCGCTCTCCCCGCCAAGCAACCCGCCTCGGGCGCGTGCGCTCGGCGCGATCCGAACTCCACCACGCTCCGCCCCGCCGCCGCCTCTACAATGCGCGCCGCTTTCGACGCGATCACCGTTTGGAAGCCCAGTGTTGCCAGCAAATACGTCTCCGGTATCTGCGCCTCGATTAGCGGCGCCCTTACCGTCAGCATCGGCTCCCCTGCGAACATCACCGTCCCTTCGGGCACGGCGAATACATCGCCCCGAAAACGGAACTCCCGCAAGTACTCCCAGAACTCCGCATGGGCCCGCGCAAACTGCGGCAACCCCCGCAGATAGTCGATTTCCCTCTGCTCAAAGCGCAGTTCGCTCAAGTACTCCAGCACCTGATCCAGCCCGCATACCAGTAGAAAATCTCTCCTGGGTGGGAGCCTTCGCACGAAAAGCTCGAAGGTCGCGATCTCCTCTCGCTTGCCGGCTTGCCAATACCCAGCGGCCATCGTCAGTTGATAGAGGTCGGTAAAGAGTGCGCGCAACGGCCCTACTTTTTGCCCGCGCCCGGCGGCTTCACCGCCGTCAGCGCGCTTTCGAAATCGCTCACCGCTTTAGGATCCAGTTCGTACTCCGAGCTATCCCCCTCGCGTTTGGCGTAATGGAAATTGCCCGTCCGCGACACTGCCACACGCTCCACCGTCTTGCCGTCTTTCTGCGTCACCGCAATCTCTAGAAACGGCGCGGTTGCCTTGCCGCTCACAAAGCCCAAGGCCTGCATTAGGCGTACTTGATCCAGGAAGGGCTGCACAGTGGCCGGGTCCATCTTCTTGCCCGCCAGGAGCCAATCCTCGCCCTTTTTTTCCAGCAGCGTCGCCTTCCCGTTGTTCTTTACTTCGATCCTTTGCGGCTCGTCAAGTCCAAACTCGAAGAGCTTCTTGTTGCGGAATTCCTCCAGCGCCTTGTCCAGTCCGCCGCCCAGCTCTTCCTGGACTTTAAAGACCCCTGCCGCCGCCCTGGCATAGTAGCTGTTGTCCTTGGCCTTGCGTACCTCCAGCAGCTGCGTGCCCTTGGCGTCCGTCACCCGCAGCGTCGCTACCGCCGCCGCGCTTCCAAACGCCGCCAGATCCTTCTTGGCTTGTTCCGGCGTCGGCACCGCTTCGTATTTGGCCTCCTTGGCCTTGCGGAACAGCTCCTCTACCGCCAGGTTGTCCGCCCGCATGGGTTGTGGCTTCACAATTTGCCATTCGTTCTTGCCGTTACGGCCGAATTCGAAACTCTCGCCTTTGCGCACAACTTCGATCCGTGTCACCTTGCCCTCGTCCACAAGCAGCAGGCGTTTATCGCGCAAGTCGTTCACGCTCTTTGTCACGCCATCCCGCAGATACTTGGCAACCGTGTAGACTTTGCGCGAGCCGGGCTTAGCTGCATACACCTGGCTTCCCACTGGCGCGTCGTCGCCCAAATGCACCCGGTCTGTTTTGCCCCCTTTGGACTTCACCTCCACCACCACCTGCGGCGGGTCGAGCCCATACTGAATCAAATCGCTCGCGTTCTCGTCCACAAGCTTGTCGCTGGGGAATACCGACGAGCTGTTCACCAACGTCTGCGCCCCATCGTAATCCGTCGGAAAGCCCGGTTCTTTGGCCTGCTGGCTTACCAGGCGCCAGCGCTGCGTCGCGGCATCCTTCTGCAGCAGCAATGGCTCTTCGTTTCGGCGGCTTATCTTCACTTCCACCAAATCCGCTTCGAGCAACGACATCAGCTTCGTCGACTTAGAGTCCGGCACCGCCGTCGTATCGTCAATCTTGGGGGTTCGGGTCGTCCACCAGATCCCTCCCGAAAGCGCCGCTAGCAAAGCGACGGCCACGAACAATCCGCGCATCTGCATGGCCGTCTTCTCCTATCTCCGCTTTCGCCAGATCCAAATGGCCGCCGCCAGCGCCAAGCCCGGCAATACAAACTGGCTCACTACGATCACGGTATTCAATTGGCCTTGATCCAACTGGATGCGGCGGTCCTCCGGATCTTTCGGCCGGATCGAGATCAACTCCTCGTCCGCCGCTAGCCAGGCCAGAATGTTCAAGAACAAATCAGGATTGCCGTAAAGCCGAATGTAGCCGTTTTCGATGAAGCTCGCGTTTCCGAGTACTACAAAACGACCTTCCTGATTTTCCTTTCCAGTCGCATACTTGCCGGCCACGGCCATCAGGAAGGGCCCCTGCTTGTCTTTGTCCGGATTGGGTTCAATCTCGGCCTTGGACAAATCCGTCATGGCATAGCTGGAGCTCAGGGAGCTAAACAGCTTCTCCACCGTCGCCTTATCGCTCGACTTCGCCTCCAGACTCCTTGCAAAGCCCATTACCACCGGCGTCTGCCCCATTTCGCGCACCACCGGATGGCTCTCATACTTGTTCGCCAGCACCGCCCCACCCATCATCCTGCCCACGCGGCTTAAATCCACCACCAGATCCTTGTTCAAGGTCACGCCCCAAACGCCTAGCAGGTCCAGCAGCGCTTTGTTCTCGCTTACCTTGAACTTATCTACATTGAAGGGCGGATCCAGCATGAACAGGACCTTCCCGCCGCCCTCCACCTTGGCCTTCAGCGCATCCACCGAAGCCTGCGGATAGTCAAACTTCGGGCCTGCTATGACCGTTACCGTGCAAGCGGCCGGCACCTCGGATTTCTCCAGCAGATTAATTGTTTGGATCTGGAAATTGTCTTTCTCGATCAACTCCTTCACCGCCGTGTAGCCGTCGCGCGCGTTCTTCTCCAGTTCCCTTTCGCCTCCGCCTTGCGCCACGCAGACCGTCCGCGTCGTGCCTTTCAACACCCGCACAATCGAACTCGTGATCTGTTCCTCGGTCAGGCTCTTGGCTTCTTCCCGCTTGCCGTTGCCCTCCACAATGATGGTGCCCAAAGCGCTAACGCCGGCCGCGCGCGCCAGGGCTGGCTTTTTCACCGCATCGTTGTATTCCACCTTCAGCTTCGGTGAAAGATTCGTGTACATCGACAAAACGTCCTGCGCCTGCCGGAATCCCTGCGCTTCGTCCCAATAGGTAATCTGGATGTCCTTCTGCAGCCCTTTCACCACCTTGATCGTCTGCTCGGAAAGGCTAAAACGCTTGGATGTGGTTGTATCGTAAGTTTTGTTGTTCTTGAACGCCAGATAGTTGGCCGCGCCCAGCACGCCCAAAATCACCAGTACATAAACGGTCGTGTAGGCGCCGTATTTTTGCTGTCTCGTTACGTTGGCCATGGACTTAACCTCGGTACCTCAGGGACTCCAGCGACCGGGCCGTCAGAAACAGCCCCAGAAAGCTCACGCTCGCGTAGTACACGACATCCTTCAACTCCAACACTCCCTTTACAAAACTCTCGTTGTGCTTCACCAGCGATAGATACGTCAATACCGTGGTCAACGTGTTCTGGTCCATGCCGCTCATCCACTCGAAAACCCACATCAGCAGCAGCAGGAAAAAGGTCAGGAACGCGGCCACAATCTGGTTCTGCGTGATCGACGAGATAAACATACCCAGTGCCAACATCGCCGCCGCCTGCAAAATCAAGCCCAGATAGCCCACCAACAGTGGCTTCCAGTCCGGCTTCCCATAGGCGAAGAGAAAGATTAGGCTCAGCCCCGAGAACAGCAGCAGGCTCAGATACATCGTCACCGCCCCCAGCCACTTGCCCAGCAGCAGTTCCCAATCCTGAATGGGCGAAGTCAACAGCAACTCAATCGTGCCGCGGCTCTTTTCCTCCGAAAACAGCCGCATCGTCAACATCGGAACCATAAACAGGCACAGCACGCCGCTGTTGCCCAGAAGATTCCGGATTACCAGTTCATTCAAATTCATCGGCGCCGCGCGCCCCGTAAACTGCGCCTGCATGCTCGCCTGCACAAAGAAGTAAACCAGCGACCAGAAGAAGTACCCAAACAGGGCCGCAAATGCCGCGATCAGCACATAGGCGATCGGAGAGTTGAAATAGCCCCGGATCTCCTTTCCCGCCATTGTCATTACGTTTCGCATTAGGATGCTTCCTCCCCTTCCGTCGCACCTTCCGTCGCACCCTCGGCTACAACTTCGTCCACCGGGGCCGTTACGGGATTCGTCAGCTTCAAAAACAACTCATGCAGATTCACGCTGGCCGAATCGAGCTTCCGAAGATCGGCCCCGCTCTCAATCGCCACTCGCGCCAACGCCGATCGCATTTCGAGGCCCGGCGCCGTATCTACCTCCACCCGCTTCAAGCCTTCCGCCGTTTCCGTTACGCCCACCTTCACCACACCCTCGATGGCCTCAATCGCTTTCTTCAATGTTTCTACATCGCCGCTTGCGATCTCCAGCACCGCACCGCTGCGTTCCGTCAACTCTTCAATGGTGCCGCTGGCCGCAATCTTGCCCTGGCTGATAATGATCAGGCTCTCGCACATCGCTTCCACTTCTTGCAAAATGTGCGTCGACAGAATAATCGTGTGGTCCCCGGCCAAGCTCTTGATCAGGTCCCGCGTTTCCAAAATCTGCTTGGGGTCGAAGCCGCTCGTCGGCTCGTCCAGGATCAGCACTTCCGGGTTGTGAATAATGGCCTGCGCCAGGCCCACCCGCTGCCGATAGCCCTTGGAGAGCTTCAAGATCAGCTTCCCGAACACATCCTTGATCTGGCAGCGCCGCGCCGCTTCTTCGGCCCGCTGGCGCGTTTCTTTTTCGGGTATTCCCTTCAAGCGCGCCACGAATTGGAGGTACTCGCCCACCTCCATCTCCGGGTACAGCGGCGGCGTCTCCGGCAAGTACCCAATCCGCTTTTTCACTTCCAACGGCTTTTCCAGTACGTCGAATCCCGCAATCGTCGCCGTCCCCGCGCTGGGCGGCATGTAACAGGTCAGCATGCGCATCGTCGTCGTCTTCCCCGCGCCATTCGGCCCCAGGAACCCGACAATCTGCCCGCGCCCTACCGAGAAGCTCACCCGGTCCACAGCCACATTACGGGCGTAGCGCTTCGTCAATCCATTCACCTGGATCATCTCTAGTGCCTTCTTCCTCGAATTTTTTGGGTGAAATTACATCATACCCAGCACGGCCCCGGCTGGGGCTCCGGTTTCCGGGATCCGCGAAAAAGGCGGATACAGTCCTGGAAACCAGGCCTCCACTACGTCGATCGGTATGTTTAGACGCAGCGGACTGCGTGGCGTCTCGCTTGCCAATACCTGGGCGGCCACCAACCGCGAGACAATCTCGCGCGCCTGCCGCTCCTTTACGTTGGCAATCGTCGCCACGCGCGATTTTGCCAGCCCGCCCATCAGCCACACCTCGCGCAGCACCGGGAAACTCCCGCGTTCAATCCGCTTGGCCGCCGCCTCGCTTTCACACCACCGCTCTAGCCGTTCCAGCATCCCAGCAACATCCAGCAACTTCGCCATAAAGCGCACCTGATCGGTGGCTGCTTCGAGAAAGTACTCGCAAAAGCGCAGCAACGCCCGCTCGCTCAGCACGCCCCGCCCGTCCGTATCGGTCCAGCGCGGCGCGTCCGCCGCCGCCAGCAGCTCCTTGTAGCGTTCCACGGTCCTTGCCAGCCCTCGCGCTACACTCCACATCCCGCTCCCTAACCCGATCTTGAGCAGCATCGCGTGCGACATTAAACGCGCCACGCGGCCGTTGCCGTCGTAGAACGGATGAATCCAGGCAAATCGATGGTGCGCAGCGCCCAGCGCGATCACACACTTCATCCGCGACAGCTTTCCAGGATCGTAAGCCTCGGCAAAAACCCGCAAGTAGTCTTCCAGTTCATCCGCCGGCGGCGGCAAGTGCGCCCCCACCTGCACCTCTCCATCCCGCAACACGCCCGGCAGCACGCGCTTCCGTGCGCCCGTCTCGGGATTCTCAGCCCAAAGCAGCTCTTCCGGCAAATGCGCGTAAAACTCGCGATGAAGCCAACAAAGGAACTCCTTCGACGTCGCCGCGCCATCGGGCGTCTTGCCCTCATCGATCAAGCCCTGCACATGAATATGCGCCGCCGCCTCCAGTTGCAGATTCCTCTTCTTCTTCTCCCCCGCATAGCTTGCGTGTAGCGCCCGGTCGATGTCCCTCGGGTGCGTATTGTGCCCCTCGATCAGATTCGAGTAGTAGCAATTCATGCTCCGCACCAACCGCGCGATCAACAATTCCGTCTCGGGGTGCACTTGCGCGGCAAAAGCGCCCGCCTCGCGAATCAAATCGAAAGCCCTCTCTTCCACCCCCGCCTTCCCCTCGGGAGGCAGCAGTGGCGTCATGCCCATCCCGGCCAAGGGACCGGCTGAGCGCAACCGCGTTCCCGCCGCCCTTTCCGCCGCTTTCCGTGCCGCTTCTCGTGCCGCTATTTTTGCCGCCACAATTGTTCCTCTAAACCATTGTATCGCAATAGAATGCAAGCGAAGAAGCAGCCCATCATGCCGCTGCCTGTGCCGCTATCTGTGCCGCTATCTGTGCAGCTATTCTGGCTGCTGCAGTCCCATCACCTGGAAGCCCGCATCCACGTACACCACATTGCCGGTCACACCCCGTCCCAAATGGCTCGCCAAAAACACCGCCGTATCGGCCACCTCGGCCGTCTCGGTGTTCCGCTTCAACGGCGCCACGGCCGCCACCCCATCCAGCACCTTCGAGAAATCCTTGATCCCTCGCGCGCTCGCCGTCTTGATCGGTCCGGCCGAAATCGCATTCACGCGAATCTTCTTCGCCCCCAAATCGCTCGCCAGATACCGTACACACGCCTCTAGCGCCGCCTTGGCCACGCCCATTACGTTGTAATTCGGAATCACCCTTACACTGCCCAGATAGGTCAAAGTCATAATCGCCCCGCCCTCGGTCATGAACGGCGCTAGCGTCCGCGCTACGCTCACCAGCGAATAGCTCGACACCTCGAGTGCCAAAGCATATCCCTCCTTAGACGTTTCGAGAAAGGGCCGGCTCAAATCCTCCCGCTGCGCAAACGCGATCGAATGCACTACCGCATCGATCTTCTCCCCCTCGAGCGCCCCCGCCAGCGCGTCCAACTCTTCCTGCTTGGTCACATCGCAATTCAAGATTTTCGCCGCGCCCAGTTCCGCGCCCAACTCTTCCACGGCCCCCTTCAGCCGCTCTCCCTGATAAGTCAGGATAATTTTCGCGCCCTCCCGCCGGAACGCCTCCGCAATCGCGTACGCAATGCTCCACTTATTCGCTACACCCAATATCACCGCCGTTTTCCCGGCCAAAAGTTGAAACATAGCCCCTATTGTGTCATCTAAACTAGTGAAAGAACGCCATGCCCTTCTCCCTTCCTGAACTCCCCTACGCCCACGACGCCCTGGAGCCCCACATCGATAAAGCCACCATGGAAATCCACCATGGCAAGCACCATAACGCGTACGTTACTAACCTGAACAAAGCCCTCGAATCCGCCCCCGAGTTGGCCGGCAAGTCCCTCGAAGAACTCCTCGCCGACAACCTCGCCATCGTCCCCGAAGCGATCAAGACCGCCGTCCGTAACAACGGTGGCGGCCACTACAACCACTCCCTGTTTTGGACCATCCTCGCTCCCGGCTCGGGCGGCACCCCCACTGGCACCCTCGCCGCCGCCATCGATTCCACTTTTGGCTCCTTCGATGCCTTCAAGGAAAAATTCAACGCGGCCGCTACCACTCGCTTCGGCTCCGGCTGGGCCTGGCTCGTCAAGACTTCCGACGGCAAGCTCGAAGTCACCTCGACGCCCAATCAGGACAACCCCTTCATGGAAGGCAAGCACCCCATCATCGGCCTCGACGTTTGGGAGCACGCCTATTACCTGAAGTATCAGAACAAGCGTCCCGACTACATCTCGGCCTGGTGGAACCTCGTCGATTGGACCGCCGCCGAAGCCCGTTTCAAAGCCTAAGCTGAAATCTAAAACAGAATAGACCCGCCGGACCCCGCGCCCGGCGGGTTTTTTATTTCGTCCTGTGATAATTTCTCCTCCCGGGCGACTACCTTGATTGTGGAAGATGCCGAGCTCTGCCTGACACCCCAGGCCAGACAGGAACACCTCTATCGCGACGCAGCCAACCAATTCGGCGCCGCGCTCGAACGGCTGGTTCGCGCCTACGAGGTCGACGGCGATAAACGCCGCGACCTAAGGCAGGAGATTCACCTGCAACTCTGGCGGAGTTTTCGCAATTTTGACGCTCGCTGTTCCTTGCGCACCTGGGTCTATCGCGTCGCCCATCACGTAGCCGCCTCTCACGTCCTGCACCAACGCCGGGCGCTTTCCAGGCTCGTCACGCTCGAAGAACTCGAATCGCTCCCCGCCCAGGCAGACCACCAAGCCGACGCCGGCCACCGCAAAAATCTCGAGCGCCTTTCCCGGTTGATCCAGCAATTGAAGCCCCTCGACCGCCAGGTGATTGTTCTCTATCTCGAAGAGATGGACGCCGCCTCCATCGCGGAAATCACGGGACTCTCTCCCGGAAACGTGTCTATGAAGGTTCACCGCATCAAGAACGTCCTGGCGCGGCGCTTTTACCAAGGAGATAGTCATGCCGGATGATCTTTTTGGAAACGATCCCCAAGATGTTTGGAAAAATCAACGAACGGAGCAGCCGCCAATGTCTCTGGAAACGATTCGCCGTAGGGCGGGAGAACTCCATGCTAAGACCCGCTCGGAGTTGCTAGCAAATCTGGGCTTGGCGCTGATTGCCATCGCAACTTCCAGCTTCGGCCTTGCGCAAGGCGCGCCTTGGGCCTTACGGGCGGCCTTCGCCATCATCATAGTCTGGGCACTGGCTGGCCAGTTCTTCCTGCATCGGGGAGCGTGGCCCCAGACCCTTCCGGGCGACGCGGCGATGAGCAGCGGCCTTCAGTTTTACCGGCGCGAAATCCAGCGGCGCCTGCACGTGTTTCGCAGCGTCCTGCGCTGGTCCGTTGGTCCTTTTGCCCTATCGGTCGTAGCCTTTATCCTCTCGCTTGCCGTTCAAGCGAGGGGAAATTCCGCGCTCCCGCCGAACCGTCTCTTGCTCAACATGCTGCCCTTCCTGTCCCTCTTCGTCCTCTGGATCGCGGCTGTCTTCGTACTTCGCATTCGGGGGCAACGCTCCCTCGCTCTTGAGCTTCGTGACTTAGACAACCTGGAAGTTCCAACCGACACTTCGTTTTCGCGTTAGTATGCGTGTGTGGAGGTATCGAAACTCAGGTAGAGATGACGGAAATCCTCGCCCTGCGTGGCGTCTCGAAGGTCTTCCCGGCCCACCCGTCTCCTGCCTACCGAGCCGTCGATTCCGTCAACCTTTCGCTCCCCCCCGGCGAATTCCACGCCCTCGTCGGCCCTTCCGGCTGCGGCAAGACCACCACCCTGCGCATGGTCGCCGGTTTTGAGATTCCCACTGCCGGCGAGATCCTCCTCGAAGGGCAAAACGTCGCCACTCTCCCGCCCTACCAACGCAACGTCTCCACAGTCTTCCAAAGCTACGCCCTTTTTCCCCATCTCACAGTCCAGGAAAATGTCGAATTCGGCCTCCGCCGCAAGGGCGTCAACGGCTCGATGGCCCGGCTCGCCAAGGAAGCGCTGGAGCTCGTCCAATTGGCCGGCAAAGAATCCCGCCGTCCTTCGGAACTCTCCGGCGGCGAAAAGCAGCGCGCCGCTCTGGCGCGTTCCCTCGTCCTCGCTCCCGCCGTCCTTCTCCTGGACGAACCCCTCAGCGCCCTCGATCCTAACCTCCGCAAACAAGTCCGCTCTGAGCTCAAGGCCCTGCAACGCCGCGTCGGTATCACGTTTCTCATGGTCACCCACGATCAGGAGGAAGCCCTTACCCTCGCCGATCGCATCACCATCATGAATAAAGGCCGCGTGGAGCAAACGGCCGCGCCCGGCGAGGTCTATCTGAAGCCTGCCTCGCCCTTCGTCGCGCAGTTCCTTGGCAACGTGAATTGGCTGGATGGTGTCGGCATCCGCCCGGAAGCCACGCGGATTTCCAACGGCCACGCTCCCCCTCCTTCGGACGCGCCCAACCGCTTGGCCCGCATCCGCCACTCCACCTTTCTCGGCAATTGCATCCATGTGGAGGCGGAACTCGAGTCCGGCGAAAGCTTTGTCGCCGAAGTCTCCCGTTTCGAAAGCCACTACCAGAACGGGGAATCGGTTCGCCTCTGGTGGCACCCCCACGACGAGCTTCGTTTCCCGTGAGCCCCCCGGATAAGCTCCGGCGCGCCTTCCTGGCGCCCGCTTGGCTCGTCACCGGTGCTCTATTCTTAGCCCCTCTGGCCATCATCTTCGCCTATAGCCTCTGGACCCGTGGTCCTTACGGCGGCCAAGCTCCTCCCTGGACCCTCGAAAACTACCAACGCTTCTTCGATCCCCTCTACGGAGAGATCCTCCTGCGCTCCTTTTGGATCGCCGCCGAGACCACCCTTCTCTGCCTGATCCTCGGCTTTCCCCTAGCTTGGTTCCTGGCTCGCTCCGGTAAGCGGCGCGGTCTCTATCTGCAACTCGTTATGTTGCCCTTCTGGACCAGCTTCCTCATCCGCACCTATGCCTGGGTCTTCTTGCTCCGCGATACCGGCCTGTTCAACTCCGCCCTCCTGGCCCTCGGGCTCATTCACGAGCCTCTACCCCTTCTCTACAATCATGCCGCCGTCCTCACCGGACTTGTCTATTGCAGCCTCCCCCTGGCCGTCCTTCCGATCTATTCAACCTTGGAGCGCCTCGATTACGCCCTCCTCGAAGCTGCCCTCGATCTCGGCGCCACGCCCTGGCAAGCCTTCCGCGACGTCGTCATCCCCCTTTCCTCGCCCGGCCTCCGCGCTGCCGCCTTCCTCGTTTTCATCCCCAGCCTGGGCACTTTTCTTACCAGCGACCTCCTCGGTGGCGGGGGCACCATCCTGATCGGCAACCTCGTCCAGAATCAGTTCACCACCGCGCGCGATTGGCCCTTCGGCGCCGCCGCCAGCCTCATTCTCATGGGGATCGTCTTGATCGGCCTCTTCGCCATCATGCGCCGTAACGAGGAACTGCTATGACCTCGCGCTGGCTTGCTGCCTACGCCGTCGCCATCTACGCCTTCCTCCACCTGCCGCTATTCGTCCTCGGCATCTTCAGCTTCAACTCGAGCCGCTTCACCAAATGGGAGGGATTCTCACTGCGCTGGTACGAAGCCGCCTTCTCCGACCGCCAACTCCTTGAGTCCGCCTGGAATAGCCTCCTGATCGCCTTCTTCGCCACGGTTCTAGCCGCCATCATCGGCACGCTAGCCGCTTACGGCCTTTGGAAACGTTCTTCCCGCTGGCTCTCCACGTCTCTCTACATGTCCCTCGTCACGCCCGAGATCGTGACCGGCGTCAGCCTCCTCGCTCTTTTCCAAATCGTCTTCCGCGTCCTAAAGCTCCCGCTCGGCCTTCACACCGTCGTCCTCGCCCACTTGAGCTTCTGCCTCGTCTTCGTCGTCATGGTCGTCCTCGCCCGCCTCCGCACGATGGACGGCACTCTTGAGGAAGCCGCCCTCGACCTCGGCGCCACGCCCTGGCAAGCCTTCCGCGAAGTCACTCTCCCTCTGCTCTACCCCGGCATCGTTTCGGCCGCGCTCCTCGCCTTCACCACCTCGCTCGACGATTACGTCATCACTAGCCTGGTGGCCGGCGTCGATTCCGAAACCCTGCCCATGGTCATCTACGGCATGGCCCGCCGCGGCGTCAACCCGGCCGTCAATGCCATCTCCACCGTCATCGTCTTCGGCCTCGGCCTGTTGATCGTCCTCTCCCAAAGGTTGGAAGCCAAGTTGTGAAACGCCGCACGTTCTTCCTCTCCCTCTCCGGCCTCGCCGGCTGCACCTCCAACCGGAAACCCCGCCTCAACGTCATCAACTACTCCGACTACATCGCCCCCAACACCGTGCCCGATTTCGAACGCGAATTCGGCGTCGAAGTCCGCTACTCCTCCGTCATCGAGGGTTCCGAGGAGGTCATTGCCAAGACCATCTCCGGTAACTCCGGCTGGGATGTCGTTTTCCCTGAAAATCGCCTCGTCGAACCCATGCGCCAGCTCGGTCTGCTCGCCCCGCTCGATCATCGGCGCCTCCCCAATCTTCATCACCTCAGCCCCCGCTTCCAAAAGCCCGTATGGGACCCGGGTCTGGCCTGGAATCTTCCCTACCTTTGGAGTTGCTGCGGCATTCTTCACCAGCGGAGTCTTTCCCTCACCGGTTGGTCGGACCTGTGGAGTAACCGTCTCCTTGGCCGCATCACCATGCTGGACGAACCGAGCGAAGTCTTCGCCGCCTGCCTGAAAGTGCTCGGCCTATCTATCAACTCCGATTCCCCCGAGGAACTGCGCCGTGCCCAGAAGCTCGCCATCGAGCAGAAGCGAGTGCTTCGCGCTTACCTCAACACCGAGGTTCGCGACCAAGCCGCCGCTGGCGACGTCCTCGCCTGCCAACTCTGGGCGGGCAGTTCGCAGCTTACGATTGACAGCGCCCCAGATCTAGCCTTCTGCCATCCTCGCGAGGGCTTTTCTCTCTACTGCGATTGCGTCGCCATACTCGCCGAAAGCCGCCGCCACGATCTGGCCCATGCTTTTCTCAATTACCTCTACCGTCCTCAGGTCGCCGCCCAGATTTCCCTCGCCAGCCGTGGCTCCACGCCCAACTTGAGCGCCCTCTCTTATCTGCCCTCCGCATTTCGCGCCTTGCCTTCCCTGTTTCCCTCCGAGGCCATCCTCTCGAGAGGCGAGTGGTTTCAAACCTCCTCGGCCTCTACGCAACGCCTCCGCGACCGCCTCTGGACCGAGATCAAATCCGCCTAGTTATCCCTTGCCCACCACTCCCCGGTGGAGAATCCATTCCGATTCCTGCAACGTTGTCCAAGATGTCCGCGTCCAATCGGACAGGTAGGACAAAAGGAAAGTCAACCATGAAATTCATCAGCCAAATCAAAACCGTAGTAACCACGTCGGCCCTCGCCGCCGCGTTTGCCCTTGGATCCCTGGCTACCCCATCGTTTGCAGCGAGCGTACCCGCGCAGACCGACGAACAACGCCTTTCTAGCAAGATCCGGAGGGAGCTCATCACGCTGCCTTTTTACGGAGTCTTCGATCAGCTCAGCTACTCCATTGAAGGCCGCAAGGTTGTCCTTTACGGCCAAGTTACCCGGCCCACTCTTCAATCCAGCGCCTTCAACGTCGTCAAAGCCATCCCCGGTGTTGAAGAAGTAGAAAACCGGATTGAGCTGCTTCCGCTTTCGCCCTTCGACGATCGCCTCCGGCTTGTGCTTTACCGCAGCATCTACGGGCAGGGAAGCTTGGGCCGTTACTCACTGGGCGCCATCCCAGCCATCCACATCTTGGTCAAGAACGGCAACGTCACCTTGACGGGCCAGGTCTTGAATGAAATGGACAAAAATTTGGCCGGTATTTTCGCCAACCAAGTCCCTGGTGTCTTCCAAGTCACGAATAACTTGACTGTCGAAAAGAAATCCTGACATCCTTCTAGCGAGAGGCAAGCTCACTAGCTAGGCGTATGAGATCAGGATCGTTTCCAACTCCTTGTTTACCCCAGGGGCCCGCGTCCTCCCTCCGTCGCGGGCTCCTTTTTTTCTTTCTCTCTTCCCTCCTCCTGGCTTCCCCCAAGCAGCACTTCGACGACTTCACCACCCCTCTTCCCTTACATCGCGGCGATACCCTCGTCATCGGCATTGCCGGAGGTTGGGAGAAGTGGAGCGCCGATCATAACCTTACCCGCCGCCTAACCAATCATCTCCGCGCCAAACACCTGCCAGGCGTCCACGTTGAAACCGTGGAGAATCATCGCCTCCACCTTGCCCGCCAGCTTCTCCTCCGCGCCTTTGATTTCGACGGTGACGGCAAGCTGGAAGCCCACGAAAAGCGCGATGCCCGCGTGGTGATATACGGCCATTCCCTAGGCGGCGCGGCGACTGTTCGCCTCAGCCGTTGGCTGCACAAGCTCCAGGTCCCCGTCCGCTTCACCCTCCAAATCGACTCCGTCGGCCTGGGTGACACGAAGATACCTCCTAACGTTCACGCCGCCGCCAACCTTTACCAAAACGACTTCGCCCTCATCCGTGGCGAGTCCAGGATTCACGCCGCCGATCCCAGCCGCACCAAGATCCTCGGCAATTTCCGCTACCACTACCCTTTCGCTCGCTTCGTCCCCATGGTTGGAGCGCCCCTCTTTTACAATCTCCTCCAAACTCCCCATCTCAAAATGGAATATGACCCCGAAGTCTGGCTTGCTGCCGAGGGCCTCCTCCTTACCAACCTTCCTCATTAGGGCCCGCCCACCGCTACACGTGGATCGTCTTCCAGCGTCCCAGCCGGAACATGCTGATCCCCGCCACTGCAATCAAACATTCCGCCGCCGTCACCGAAATAAACACCCCGTCCGGGCCTAGCCCCCCGCCGTGCGCCAAGTACATCGCCAGCGGAATTTGAATGGCCCAGTAGCAAACCAGGTTGATCACCGTCGGCGTCACCGTATCCCCCGCCCCATTAAACGACTGCACCAGCACCATCCCATACGCATACAGCGGATAGCCGTACGCAATCAAGCGCAGCGCGCTCGTCCCCACCGCCACCACTGCCGCTTCGTCCGTAAAGATGCGCACCAGCGGCTCGGCAAAAAAGATAAATACCACGCTCACCGCGCTCAAGAAGACCATATTGAAGAAACCGCACAGCCACGTCGCCCGCTCGCTTCGTTCCGGCTTCCCCGCTCCCAGATTCTGCCCCATCAACGTCGCCGCCGCGCCGCCCAGCCCCCAACTCGGCAATATCGTCATCACAATAATCCGGATCGCGATCGTGTACCCGGCCGTCGCCACGCTCCCGAATTCCGCCACCACCCGCGCCATCGCCACCCAGCTCGCCGTCCCAATAAAATACTGAAACATCCCGGGTACGCTCACGCGCAGGATATCCAGCATCATCGGGAAGTCCGGTTTCAGGTGCCGCAAGGCCATCTCGAAGCGCCCGCCCTTTTGCGACAGCGAGTACAACTGATACGCCACGCCCACCGTCCGCCCCGTTGTCGTGGCCACCGCACTTCCTTCCACACCCATCTGCGGAAAGGGCCCCCAACCGAAAATCAAGCACGGGTCCAGGACCAGATTCACCGCGTTCGCAATCCACAACACGCGCATCGCGATAGCCGCGTCGCCTGCGCCACGGAAAATCGCATTGATCAAGAAAAGCAGCAGGATCGAATACGTTCCGCCGAACATGATCCGCGTAAAGCCCTGCCCCGCCTCGGCGATCCGCGCGTCCGGCGTCATCAAACCCAGCAGGTCTTTGGCGAAATAGGCCGTCGGCAGCGCAATCAAGACGCTTAAGACCACGCCCACTAGCATCGATTGCCCCGCCGCGGCGCTTGCCCCTTCCGGATCCTTCTCGCCGATACGCCGCGCCACAAACGCCGTGGCGCCCGCGCACAAGCCCATCGCCACGGCGAACAGAATCGCCAGCATGCTCTCCGTCAAGCCGACAATCGTCACCGCCTCGGCGCCCAGGCTCGCCACCCAGAACATGTTCACTACCGCGAACAAGCTCTCCATGGATAACTCGAGCACCATCGGCACCGCCAAAAGCACAATGGCCTTGTTCAGGCTGCCTTCCGTATAGTCGTGGTGCCCTCCCTTGAGGGCCTGGCGGATCGTCTCGAGCAATCTCGGCCGCTAGCGCTGGTTCGCCTTCAGAATTTTCTTTCGCAACCGGATCGACTTCGGCGTGATCTCCACGAATTCATCCGTCTCGATAAATTCAATCGCCTGCTCCAGGCTCAAGAGTCTCGGCGGCACCAGCCGGATCGCATCGTCGGCGGACGAGCTGCGCATATTAGTCAACTTCTTCTCGCGCACGATGTTCACGTTCAAATCCGCGTCGCGCGCGTTTTCGCCCACAATCATGCCCTCGTACACTTCCGTCCCGGCCGTTACGAAAATCTCGCCGCGTTCCTGTAGTCCATTAATCGCAAACGCCGTCGTTGTCCCCGCGCGATCGGAGATCAGCACGCCCGTCGGCCGCATCGGGATGTCGCCCTGCCAATCCATGTATCCGTTAAACAGCGAGTTCATGATGGCCGTGCCCCTCGTCTCCGTCAGCATTTCGTTGCGGATGCCGATCAGGCCGCGCGAGGGCACCTGGAACTCCAGGCGCACGCGCCCGCTTCCATGGTTCACCATCTTCATCATCTTGCCCTTGCGATGGCCCATCTTCTCGATCACCGTCCCGATAAACGCCTCGGGGCAATCGATCAATAGAATCTCCTGCGGCTCTTTCAGCATCCCGTCAATCGTCTTCGTGACGATCTCCGGCTTGCCCACCTGCAGCTCGAATCCTTCGCGCCGCATCGTCTCGATGATGATCGCCAGTTGCAGTTCGCCGCGGCCCATTACCCGCATCGAATCCGGGCTGCCCGTCTCCTCTACCCGGATCGCCACGTTCGTCAACAGCTCTTTTTCCATCCGGTCCCGCAAATTGCGGCTCGTCACGTACTCGCCTTCACGCCCCACAAATGGCGACGTGTTGATCGTAAACGTCATCGCGATCGTCGGTTCGTCGATATGAATCTTCGGCAGCGGCTTCGGATCGTCCACGGACGTCACCGTCTCGCCAATTTGAATGCCATCCACTCCCGCAATCGCCACGAGTTCGCCGGGATAAACCTGCGTCTCTTCGTTCCGCTTCAACCCCTCAAACGTGTACATCTTGGTGATGCGCGTCTTCTGGAAGCTGCCGTCCACCTTGGCGATCAGCACTTCATCGTTGTGTTTCAGCGTCCCGTTAAACACCCGGCCGATGGCCATCCGCCCCAGATACTCGCTGTAGTCGAGGTTCCCTACCTGCATCTGCAAGGTCGCCTCCGGAGTCCCCTTCGGCTGCGGAATATGCTTCAGGATCGTCTCAAACAGCGGCTCGAGATTCTCGCTCTCTTCTTCCATGCTGTACTTGGCAATGCCTTGCTTGCCGATGGCGTACACCACCGGAAAGTCCAACTGGTCTTCCCGCGCGTCCAGATCGATAAACAAGTCGTAAATTTCGTTCAACACTTCCGCCACGCGCGCGTCCGGCCGGTCGATCTTGTTCACCACCACCACCGGCGTCAGTTGCGCCTCCAGCGCCTTGGACAGCACATAGCGCGTCTGCGGCAACGGGCCTTCGCTCGCGTCCACTAGCAACATCACGCCGTCCACCATCTTTAAGGCGCGCTCCACCTCGCCGCCAAAATCGCTGTGGCCCGGCGTATCGCAGATGTTGATCTTTACGCCCTTATAGCGCAGGCCGGTGATCTTAGCCAGAATCGTGATTCCGCGCTCACGCTCCAGATCGTTGGAATCCATGACGCGCTCGGCCACTTCTTCGTTCGAGCGGAAAATTCCGCTCTGCCGTAGCATCGTGTCTACAAGCGTGGTCTTTCCGTGGTCAACGTGCGCAACAATAGCGATGTTTCGAATCTTCTCAGGTGCAAAAGGCATGTATTTTTACTGGGACTAACTTCCGAGGGGGTTAACCTCCAGTCTCGCACGCCTCGCCCAACATTCGCTCGAAACGCTTTCGTAACTCTTTCGCCCGCGCCGGATCCACCCCTCCCGTTGAGATCGCAATCTGCAATCCATCTTGCTCCACGCGCGCCGGCACCTGAAAGTCGCACTCCTCCGCCGCATCCGCAATGTTGGCCCAAACGCGCCTCCGCCGGCACTCCTCGCCGATCGCCCGATTGAGTTCCCGGGCGTTCGTCGCCGCGAATACCAATTCGCACCCGTCTAGGTCGTTCCACGCAAACTCTCGCCGCCTCCACGCCACCGTGAGTTCTTCCATTTCGGCCTCGCCCTCCGGCGCCACCACCACCACCTGCGCCCCCGCCGCAATCAACCCCTTCGCCTTCCGCACCGCCACCGGACCCGCCCCCACCACCAGCACCCGCCGCCCTTCCAGGCGAAGAAAAATCGGATAAAGCATCACCCCGATGCTACGCTAACCAAAGATGGCGCAAAGCCAGCCAAAACCTTCCGAACTCCCCACCCTCGTCATCGTCGGCCGCCCCAACGTCGGCAAGTCCACCCTCTTCAACGCCATCACCGGTACCCGCCGCTCTATCGTTGGCGACGAACCGGGCATCACCCGCGACCGCATTCGCGTCGAAGCCAAATACGGCCGCCGCCGCTTCTTCGTCATCGATACCGGCGGCATCATTCCTAATGACGATGAGCTCATCCCCTCCAACATCCTCAAGCAGGCCCGTTTCGCCCTCGACGAGGCCGCCCAAATCGTTTTCGTCATCGATGGCCGCACGGAAATCACATCCGCCGACCGCGACCTCGCCCAGATGCTCCACAAACTGGGCAAGCCCGTCGCCCTTGCCGTCAACAAAATCGACGTACCCAAGCGCGAGATCCTCGCCCACGATTTCTACGACCTCGGCCTGGAACCCGTCATTCCCATCTCCGCCGAACACCGCCTCGGCATCGACGACCTCCTCGACCACGTTACCGCCGCCTTCCCCGAAGACCCCTGGGAACCCGAACCCGAAGACGAGTCCCAAAAGGTCTGGCCCATCAAGGTCGCCATTATTGGCCGCCCCAACGTCGGCAAGTCCACCCTTCTGAATCAACTCACCGGCACCGAGCGCGCCATCGTTTCCCCCATCGCCGGCACCACTCGCGACGCCGTCGACGAATCCGTCACCGTCGAGGGCCAGGAATTCATCTTCGTCGATACCGCTGGCATCCGCCGCAAAGGCAAAACCACGATGATGGCCGAAAAGCTCGCCGTTATGATGGCCCGCCGCCATATCGGCATGGCCCACGTCATCCTCATGCTGGTCGATAGCGTTGAAGGCGCCACCTCCCAGGACGCCCACATCGCCGGCTATGCCAACGAAGCCGGCAAGCCTGTCATTCTCTGCGTCAATAAGTGGGACATCCACCCCACGCGCAAGTCCAAAGAATTCGAAGCCCAGGTGCGCGACGAAATGAAGTTCCTCGAGTACGCCCCCATCGAGTTCATCTCCGCCACTAAGGGCACCAACGTCAAGAAGCTCTTCAAAATGATCCAGGCCGCCCAAAAGGCCATGAATCAGCGGGTCACCACCGGCGAACTCAACCGCTTCGTCGACCTCATTACCTCCTCAACGAACATGAAGGTGAAGTACATCACCCAGGCCAGCGTCCGCCCCCCCTCCTTCATCGTCTTCACCGACAAATCCAAACCCTTGCATTTCTCCGACGAACGCTTCCTCATCAACCAAATCCGCAAGCATTTCCAGTTCGGGCCCACCCCCATCGTCATCAAAGCCCGCGCCACCCCCGGCCGCGGCCGCAAAGCCGCCAAGTAGCCAGATCCTGCCTTCGATGCGATCATGGCCTCCCAGCGGCAGATTGACAAGTCGAAGTGGCAATGAGAGTTGCACTCGATACGAATCGGTTAACGGACTTGTTCCGTGGCGACGAGGCGCTCGCTAAGCAACTGGCGGCATGCGAAGAGGTTTACATTCCTCTGCTCGTTTTAGCTGAGCTACTCGCGGGGATCTATGGAGGAACTCGGCAGTCTCACAACCAGGCTCGACTCCGTGGCTTACTCATGAAGCCGACTGTGTCCATACTTTCGCCTGGCAGAGAGACAGCTGAGCACTACGCGCGAATATTTCTCCAGCTAAAACTTGCGGGAACGCCGATCCCCGATAACGACCTCTGGATTGCTGCTCTCACCCTCGAACACGACCTGCACCTCATCACCCGGGACCGGCACTTCCAGAAAATTCCGCAACTCTCAACCGGGTAAAGCCTGTCCATTCGCCGCCCCATCCGCGATTCTCTGCGCCCAGCGTCGGCGCCGCCCCTTTCGTTATCATAAATACTGGCCCCGGCACACCCGTCGCGTGCCCGCCTGCAATCTATCTCCATGTCTGACTCATCCCCTTCCTCTCTCAACGATTGGCTCGCCGAAGAGCTCTATCAGGAATATCTGAACAACCGCGCCGCGGTCGACAACGCCTGGACCGGCCTTTTCGATGACGCCCCCGCCGCGCCCGCTCAAAACGGACACCACCTTCCCGCGGTAGCCGCCCCCGCCCCCGCGGCCCAGCCGCCGGCAGCGCCTTCGGCGCCCGCTCAACTCTCTCCCGCGCCCCCACCCGCCAATCCGCCCTCCGCCCTCCCCGCCGCCACAACACTCCCCGCCACAACCAACGACCTTATCGCCCGTGCCTCCGCCCCCCCCAAAGAACTCGGCCCCGCCGAACAACTCGTCCCCTTGCGCGGCGCCGCCGCCCGTATTGCCGAGAACATGAACCTCTCGCTGGCCGTCCCCACCGCCACCAGCCAGCGCGTCGTCCCCGTCAAAGTCATCGACGAAAACCGCACGCTGATCAACCAAAGCCGCACCATCTCCGGCAAGTCCAAGATCAGCTACACGCACATCATCGCCTACGCCATCGTCAAGGCGGTCGAAAAGTTCCCCAACCTCAATAACGCCTACGCCGAACAGGACGGCCAGCCTTTCCGTTGGGTCAAAGGCCAAGTCAATATCGGCCTCGCCATTGATGTGGCCGGCAAAGACGGCACCCGCTCCCTCGTCGTTCCCAACATTAAGAACGCCGGCCAGATGACCTTTGCGCAGTTCCTGGCCGCCTTCGACGACCTCGTAAAAAAAGGCCGCAACGGCAAGCTCGCTCTCCCCGATTTCCAAGGCACCACGATCTCTCTTACCAACCCCGGCACCGTCGGCACCTTAGGCAGCGTTCCCCGCCTCATGCCTGGCCAAGGGGCCATCATTGCTACCGGCGCCATTGATTACCCGGCCGAATACCAGGGCGTCCGCCCCGAAACGCGCTCCCTCTTGGGCCTCAGCAAGGTCATGATGATGACCTGCACCTATGACCACCGCGTCATCCAGGGCGCCGAATCCGGCTCCTTCCTCGGACGCCTCCAGGAACTCCTGAACGGCGCCGACAACTTCTACGAAGAAATTTTCTCTAGCCTCAAGCTCCCCTATCGCCCCGTCTCCTGGCAGGTCGATCGCGCCCATGCCCTTCCCGGCATTGCCGGCGGCAACATCACCCAGGAAGCCGCCAAAGAAGCCGCTGTCATGCAGCTCATCCACGCCTATCGCGTGCGCGGCCACCTCATCGCGGACCTCAACCCCCTCGGCATCGAGGCCCAATACCATCCCGAACTCGACCCCGCTACCTATGGCCTCTCCATCTGGGATCTGGACCGTCAATTCCTCACCGGCAATCTCGGCCTGCCCACCGGTATGGGCGAGGTCCCCGGCGTCAGCACCCTGCGCGAAACCCTGGAAACGCTCCGCCGCACCTACTGCAACAAGACGGGCGTTGAGTATATGCATATCCAATATCCCGAGCAGAAAGCCTGGCTGCAGCATCGCCTGGAGCCCCCCTCCAGCCACGCCCCTCTCGACGAAGCCTCCCGCCGCCGTATCCTCGAACGCCTTCTCGAAGCCGAACTTTTTGAGCAATTTCTCGGCACCCGCTTTATCGGCCAAAAACGCTTCTCCCTCGAAGGCGCCGAAACCACCATCGCGATGCTCGACGAACTGACAGAGCGCGCCGCCAACACCAACGTGCACGAGCTCGTCCTCGGCATGGCCCATCGCGGCCGCCTCACCGTCCTCGCCAACATCGTCGGCAAGCGCGCCAGCCAGATCTTCAATGAGTTTGAAGGCAACTTCGACCCCAATTCCGCCCAAGGCTCCGGCGACGTAAAGTATCACCTCGGCGCCTCCAGCGTCCGCCGCTCTACCAAAGGCAAGGAAATCGTCGTTAGCCTTGCCCCCAACCCGAGCCACCTCGAAGCCGTCAATCCCGTGGTCGAAGGCATCGCCCGCCCCAAGCAGGAGCGCCTCGGCGATACCAACCGCGAACGCGTCATCCCCGTCTTGATCCATGGCGATGCCGCCATGGCCGGCCAGGGCGTCGTCATGGAAACGCTGAACCTCTCCCAGCTCGACGGTTACACCACCGGCGGCACCATCCACCTCGTCATCAATAACCAAATCGGCTTCACTACCAACCCCGCCGAATCGCGCAGCTCCTCCTACTGCACCGACATCGCCCGCATGGTCCAAGCCCCCATCTTCCACGTCAACGGCGACGACCCCGAGGCTTGCTTCCGTATCATGCAAGTCGCCTACGATTTCCGCCAGCAGTTCAAGCGCGACGTCGTTGTGGATATGGTCTGCTATCGCCGCCATGGCCACAACGAAGGCGACGACCCCTCCTACACTCAGCCCCTGATGTACAAGATCATCAAGGCCCTCCCCTCCGTCGCCACCCAATACGCCGACCGGCTCGTCCGCGATAACGTCGTCTCCGCCGCGGAGCTCGATTCCATCAAGAAGCGCATCCAGGCCCGCCTCGAAGAGGGCTATCAGTCCGCCCACACCAGCGCCGAAAAGTTCGAAACCGTCGAAATGACCTCTTACGACGACTCCGCTATCGAACCCATCAATAACGGCAACACGGCCATTGACCGCGCCACTTTTGAGAAGGTCATCAAAGGCTCCACCGCTTTCCCCCCCGGCTTCACGGTTCACCCCAAACTCAAGGGATTTCTCGAAAAACGCAAGGAAGTCTTAAACGGCGCTCCCATCGATTGGGCCACCGGCGAACTCCTCGCCTTCGGCAGCCTCGTTCTCGAAGGCACTCCTGTCCGCCTCAGCGGGCAGGATTCCCCCCGCGGCACTTTCTCGCAGCGCCACCTCGAGTTCATGGACTACGAAAAGGGCACGCAGTATGTCCCCCTTGCCGAACTCTCCCCAGACCAAGCCCGTTTTGAATCCGTAGATTCCTCTCTGAGCGAATTCGCCGTCATGGGTTTCGAATTCGGCTATAGCGTGGCCGACCCCCTCACCCTCGTCCTTTGGGAAGCCCAGTTTGGCGACTTCGTCAACGGCGCCCAAATCATGATCGACCAGTTCATCGCTCCCGCCGAAGCCAAATGGGGCCAGCCCAGCGGCCTCGTCCTCCTCCTGCCCCACGGCTATGAAGGCCAGGGCCCGGAACACTCCTCCGCCCGCATCGAGCGCTTCCTGCAACTCTGCGCGGAAGAAAACATGATCGTCGCCAATTGCACCACCCCGGCCAATTACTTCCACCTCCTCCGCCGTCAAATGTACGGTGGCGAAGACCGCCGCGGCGTCCGCAAGCCTCTAATCGTCTTCACCCCCAAGAGCCTCCTGCGCCACGCCAAAGCCGTCAATACCATCGAAGACTTCACCAGCGGCAGCTTCCGCGAAGTCATCGGCGATTCCAGCGCCTCGGCCGGCGACAAGATCTCCCGCGTCCTGCTCTGCAGCGGTAAAGTTTATTACGACTTGATTGCCGCCCGCGATGAGCGCTCCGCCGACCACGTCGCCATCGTCCGCCTCGAACAGCTCTATCCCTTCCCTGCCGACCAGGTGGCCGACATGCTCTCCCGCTATTCCCCCAACGCCGAAGTCATCTGGGTCCAGGAAGAGCCCCGCAATATGGGCGCCTGGCGCTTCGTTCAGGAACAAATGTACTTCGTCTTCAATAGCGCCAAGCGCATCATCCATTACGCCGGCCGCCCGGAAGCCGCCTCCCCCGCCGCCGGTTCCTACAAGCAGCACAACCAGGAACAGGCCGAACTCATCAACGCCGCCTTCAGCCAAACCGCCACCCTGCGCCCGCGCCGCGTCAAACTCATCGCCCGCCGCAAAAAATAAATGGACTATCCCGCCTGGGTCGAGTTCGTCCGCTACCTTGGGCTCGACCCCATCACCGTCTGGTTCGAATACCGGACCGTCCTCATCGCCTGTCTCGCCGCCGCGGCCATACTCTCGCTCATCTTCCTCTGGTGGCTCGCCAAGCGCCTCCTCATCGTCGCCGCCTCCTATCGCTACACTTTCGCCGATCGCCAGCCTTTCTTCCGCAACCTCCAGTTGATGGACCCCCTCCAGCAGCCCCGCATCACGGCCTCCCTCTCCGGCGAGCCCTTCGTCTACGCCATGCCCGCCATCCACAAGAAAACCGTCGGCTTCCTCATCCTCAGCCCCAAACGCCTCATCTTCCTCCCCAAAGAAGGCTCCGCCACCTCCGGCCTCTCCTTCCCCCTCTCTTCCTTCCCCGACGCCAATATCACCGACAACGCCAAGAACGTCGAACTCAAGCTCATCCAGCCCCACGCCAAACCCATCTTCAAACTCCTCGGGGTCTCGCGCGACCACGCCCAGGAACTCTTCATGAAGATGCACGCCTTTCGCCAGACCCCCAACACCCCTTGAACATTCTTGTCAGGTTTGATATTGTTTCCCCACGGTAAGGCGTCTCCTGCGCTTTGCTTTCCAGAGGGGGAAAATTTATCATGCGTTCTTTGTGCTTTGCTGCGGTCCTAAGCCTGTGCACGGCTTCACTCTACGCCCAGGGCCTGACCGGCTCCATCTCCGGCACCGTCTCCGATCCTTCCGGCAGCGCCATTCCTGGCGCCGACATCGTCCTTACCAATGTCGGCACCAACCAAACCCGCACTGTCCAATCCGACACCTCCGGCGACTTCGTCTTCACCCAACTCCTCCCCTCCACCTACCGCCTCAGCGTCTCCTCCAAAGGCTTCAAGCGCTATGAGCAAACGGACATCATCCTCACCGCCACCGAGCGCGTCGTCCTCCGCCGCATCGATCTCCAACTCGGCGAAATCTCCCAAACCGTCGAAGTCACCGCCGAAACCGCCCGCCTCCAAACCCAGTCCGCCGAGCGCAGCGGCCTGATTTCTCTCGAACAAACTCAGAACGTCCCCTTGAAGGGCCGTGACTACCTCGGCCTGGTGAAGCTCCTCCCCGGCGTCATCGATACCGCCAACCGCAACGCCCCCGGCTGGAACAACCTCGGCGGCATCACCATCAACGGCAACCGCGCCGGCACCATTAACCTCACCCTCGACGGCATCTCCTCGCTCGACACCGGCTCCATGGGTGGCCCCTACCTTGCCCCTTCCGTCGACGCCGTCGCCGAAGTCAAAGTCCTCCTTACCAACTACCAGGCCGAATACGGCCGCTCCTCCGGCGGCACCATCAACACCATCATCAAGAGCGGCACCAAAGAATTCCACGGCGGAGCCTACTACTTCCTCCGCAATGAAGCCCTGAACGCCAACGAATTCTTCCGTAACCGCGACGGCCTCCGCCGCCCCCAATATCGTTTCAACTACCCCGGCTACTTCATCGGCGGCCCTGTCCCCGCCGGCAGCTTCAATAAGGACCGCAACAAGCTCTTCTTCTTCTGGAGCCAGGAGTTCCTGCCCCGCAACTATCCCTCCTCTCTACAACGCCGCACCTTCCCCACCGCCCTCCAACGCCAAGGCGATTTTTCGCAGACCTTTGAAACCAACGGCACTCAGATTCCGGTCCAGGATCCACTCAACAATAAAGTTCGCTTCCCCAACAACGTCATCCCCGCCAGCCGCATCGACCGCAACGGCCAGGCCCTCCTCAACATCTTTCCCTCCCCGAATGCCGTCGACCCCACCAACAACTTCAACGCCCTCATCCAGGCCCCCATCACCCAGCCACGCCGCGATTCCATCCTCCGCATTGATTACAACTTAAGCCCCAAAACCCTTTTCTACTGGCGCGGCATCCAGGACTACGAAGCCTACAAAGGCGACTTCGATTTCGTCCTCGCCTCTTCCTCCTGGGCCCAACTCCCCATCAATTACCAGATCCGCTCCGTCGGCATGGTCTCCACTCTCATCCACACCTTCTCCCCCACCTTGATTAACGAGTTCACCTTCGGCGTCAACCGCGCCAAGCAAACCGTCGACCCCCTCTCCCAGGAAGGCCTCGACCGCAATACCCGTTCCAAGGTCACCCCCAACCTTCCGCAGTTCTTCCCCTCCGCCAACCCGCGCAACCTCGTGCCCCAGGCCAACTTCGGGGGTATCCCCAACGCCGCCGTCCTCAACATCGAACAGCGCTTCCCCTTCTTCGGCACCAACAACATCTGGAACTGGTCCAATAACCTTTCCAAGATCTGGAACCAGCACAACATCAAAGTCGGCGTTTACGTGGAACGCACTACCCGCAACGCCGCCCGCGGCTCCGCCTTCAACGGCACCTTTAACTTCAACCGCGACGTTAACAACCCCTTCGATACGAACTACGCTTACTCCAACGCCCTCCTCGGCAGCGTCCAAAGCTACACCGAAGCCGACGCCAAGCTCGACGGCCACGCCCGCTACCTCAACATTGAATGGTTCGCCCAGGACACCTGGAAGCTCACCCGCCGCTTCACCATCGACGCCGGCATTCGCTTCTACTACATCACCCCCACCATCAGCGCTAACGATACTCTCGCCGCCTTCGATCTCGGCGCCTATGATCGCAACCGCCAGCCCCAGCTCATTCAGCCCTTCCGCAACGCTGCGAACCAGCGCGTCGGCCGCGACCCCGTCACGGGACGCGAATTTTCCCCCGCCACCATCGGCCAGTTCGCCGATGGCGTCGCCCCCTTCCAGGGCATGACCGTCTACAACGAAAAGATCCAAAATACCCCCGGCATCCAATACGCCCCCCGCATTGGCTTTGCCTGGGACGTCTTCGGCAACGCCCGCACCGCCGTCCGTGGCGGCGTCGGCATCTTCTACGACCGCTTCAATGACGACCAAGTCCTCATCCACCGCGAACTTCCCCCCAACGTCATCACCCGCACCGCCGTCAACACTACCATCGCCGACCTCCTCTCCAGCCCCTTCCGCGTCAGCCCTCCCGGCGTTACCAGCATCCAGCGCGATTTCGCACCCCCCACGGTCTATAACTGGAGCTTCGGCATCCAGCAGAACCTCGGCTTCGGCACCGTCTTTGATGTCGCCTACGTCGGCAACGTCGGACGCCACCTCCTGCAGCGCCGCAGCTTGAACGCCCTGCCCTACGGCACCCGCTTCCTTGCCTCCAGCATCGATCCCAGCACCGGCAATAGCCCTCTGCCCGATAACTTCTTGCGGCCCAACCCCGGCTACGCCGACATTCAATACATCGAAATGGCCGGCACCTCCAACTACCATTCCCTCCAAACCCAAGTCAACAAGCGCTTCTCCAAGGGCCTCCAGTTCGGCGTCGCCTGGACCTGGTCCAAAGCCCTCACCATCGTCAACGGCAACAATGACGCCATCAACCCCTACCTCAACTACCGCGTGCGCAACTACGGCAAGGCTAGCTTCGACCGCACCCATAACTTCGTGCTCAATTACCTCTACGACATCCCCAAGGCCTCTCGGCTGGCCAACAACCTCGTCGTTCGCAACGTTTTCGACAACTGGCAGCTTTCCGGCCTCACCACCTTTACCTCCGGCCAGCCCCTCGGCATCGGCTATGCGCTCGTGCAGGCCGCCGACCTCACTGGTGCTTCCGGCGCCGGCATCGACTCCCGCGTCAATGTCTTGAGCAATCCCATCATCCCCAAGAGCGAGCGCACGCCCCAACGCCACTTCGATACCAGCGTCTTCGCGCCTCCCACCCGCGCCGAATTCGGCATCGGCAACGCCCCCAAGGACGTCCTCCGCGGCCCCGGCATCAATGTCTTCGACGTCACCGTCATCAAGAACATCCCCTTCGGCAACTCCGACCAGCGCCGCCTTCAGTTGCGCTTCGAGTTCTATAACTTCTTCAATCACGCCAGCTTCCAGGGCGTCGATACCACCGCCCGCTTTGATGCTCAGGGCCGCCAGGTCTCCGGCACCTTCGGTCAGTACACATCGACGCTCGATGCCCGCCGCGTGGTCCTCGGCGCCAAGTTCTACTTCTAATCGAATCGCGGCCGCCAAAGACCCGGGCTTGGGCCTAAAGAGCATGCTTCCCGTCCGCCGATAGACAGGAACACCCATGCTGAACTCGGAAAGCCTCTCCGCCAATTCTCGAGCTACCGCGCAGTACCCGGCGCGCGTTCTCCGCCCCAGGCCCATCCCCTTCCTTCTCCGCGGCATGGTCTTCGCGCTCCTAGGGCTCGTCTTCCTCGTCGGCATGCGCGGAGTCAATGTCGTGACCGTCGTTTTCGCCCTGGCGGCGGCAAGTATGGGAATCCTGTTTGCCACCTCGTCGATCACCCTCAACGAAGACGGCTTCGTCTATCGGAGCCTGGGACAACGTCGCGCCGTTTACCGCTGGGCGGACGTAGACAACTTTTCGGTCGTCACGCAGCGGGTCTTGGGTTTCATTCCGATTTATCGCTGGCTGGGTTGGAACTTCTCCCCGGAATATCGGCACTATCGGCGCCTAGCTATCCCCCGCGTTCTCACTCGTGCCATGGATATGGCCGACGCAATGGTCGATCCTCTCGGTTACGATGCCAATGAGCTGGCCTCGCTCATGAGCACCTATCTCGCCCAAGCTCGCCAGAACCGGACCCTAAATGGGGACAGTCTGGCCTGACCCCTCCATCCCCTTCTCCGTTCACACCCCCTTT
>CAYLXK010000012.1:0-174764 GCA_964387685.1 uncultured Bryobacter sp. | reverse complement strand
GTTCCCCTCAGCCCGGCCAGCCAGCCGCCGGAAACGAAGCCATCCCTCCGCCGTTCACCTGCTTCGGAAAAATAATATCCACATCCAAACCCTTCACTTACAAGCACTTATTCGTCCTCTTGCGCTGAAAAGCCCTCCCTCCTTCTTTTCTCACCGGCTAGCGTCAAGTCGAGCTTGGCTGCTTGCCAAGCCCTTCATTTAGAGGAAGAAAGGTACAGGAAACTACAGTGTTAAAAAAAATGTGGATTGCGCTCCTGAGCGTCGCATCCTTTACGGCCTTGGAAGCCCAAGTCTCTTTGACAACCATTCAAGATACGGTCTATCTTGCCGACGGCAAAAAATTTAGCGGTTTGGTGTTGCTCGACTGGAAAAGTTTCGACACTCCGAACGGCTCAGTCATTGGCCAATTTAGTAAAGTCGTTCGCATTACCGACGGCGTCTTACGCGTCCAGTTGGCCCCCACCACCAATACGAACAACGCCTATTACTCGGCCAAATACTCAAGCGGCGGCCGCATCTTATTCAGTGAAGTCTGGTCCGTCCCCACGGCCTCGGTCGTCCTGCGGCTGCGAGATATCCGCGCCACCTTGCTCCCCGGCGGCTTCGTCAGCGCCCCCAGCACCCTCCCTGGCGGCGCTGCGCCATCTTCCGGCGGAGAAAGCAACGCTGGTTCCTTCATTGACGGCGAAACGCCCACTGGTTTGATCAATGGCAGCAATCAGGTCTTCACGCTTGCTTCCGCGCCGGATCCCTCCTCCAGCCTGTCGCTCTTTCTCAACGGCGTTCTCTTAAGCCGTACCGTCGATTACACGATTGCGACGAACACCATCACCTTCGCTAACGGCGTCCTACCGCAAACTGGCGACACCCTCCGTGCCTACTACCGTACCGGTGCCATCGGCAACATCTCGCATACTCTTCTCAGTGCCGCTCACACCGATACTACGCCCGACACCCCGGCGCGCGGCGATCTCATCACCGCCCAGGGTACCGCGCCCATCTGGACCCGTCTTCCGCTCGGTGCCGCCAATCGTTGCCTGGTCTCGAATGGCCAGGACGCGGTCTGGAACACTTGCCTCTTCTCGGGCTTCTCCACCGGAGCCATTCCCTTTACCAACGCAAGCGGAATTTTCCAGCAGGACGCCGCTTTCTCCTTCGATGGATCCAATAAACGTCTGGGCCTCGGCACGGCTTCCCCGGCCGCCAACCTTACCATCCAGGCCGCCGCCGCTCAAGGTGCAACCAGCCTCACCCGTTGGCAGAATTCCTCCGGTGCCGAACTGGCCCGCATGGAAAGCGACGGCGCCCTAGTCGTCCAACGCCTCACCACCTCCACCTCCAGTAGCCGCTCCGCTTGGCGCGACACCGGCTCGAACGTCGATCCCAACCTCCGCCAAAACGGCGATTTCTGGTTCAATAACTCGCAGCAAGCCCGCAAGAGCTACGAAGCTGGCCAGGTTCACCCCATGCCTCAGGTTCTGTGCAGCTCGACGGGCGGCTCCACCAGCGCCGCCACTTCTACTTCGCTTAGCACCTGCTTCGTCCCTTCGTTCTTCTTTGACGCCGGCGACCGCATTGAGGTCATCGTCAATTACGAACACACCGGCTCCTCTAGCGGCTTCCTCACCGAGCTCCGCTTTGGAAGCTCTAACCTCTTTACCCGCACCTTTACCGCGGCCACCTCGCTTGTTTCGCTCCGCGCCACCGGCGGTCTCTTTGGCACCGGTACGGCTTGGGGCATTTCGAGCTTTACCAACTCGGGCGCCCTCGAAGCCCTCGCGACCAATACCTTGGGAGTGCCCACCAGCTCCTTTGTCATCGATTTCCGGGCGCAACTATCCAGCGCCTCAACCGACAGCGTGATCCTGCGGAATTTTAGCGTCGTCCGCTATCCCGCTCAGTCCAACCCCTAAGCCCCAGCCTCCTTCCTCTCCAAAATGCCAAGAGCGCCGGGTCCCACTTGGGACCCGGCGCTCTTGGCGTAGGAATGGACCGCTCTTAAAAGAAAAAGCGCAAGCCGCCCTGCAGTTGGCGCGGATTGCCCAACTGCTGGTTCTGGCCAAAGTAACGTCCTGTCGTCGCGTCGTTCAAACGCATGAAGTTCGTGTTCACGTCGGCCGTGCTGCCGTTCGTATTGAGACCTGGACCGTAAATGTTTGTCGTTCCCGCAAACACCACATTGTCCACATCGAAGATGTTGAACGCTTCCACACTGAACTGAATGCGCACGCGCTCGCCGCGGATGTTGAAGTTCTTCAGCAGCCGCATGTCGGTCGTCGTGAAGCCCCGGTTGCGGAAGTAGTTCCGCAGAAACGGAGTGCCCGGGCTGAAGTACGGACGGTCGTTGTTGTTCCCGTCCCGATTCAGGTCCGTGCCCGCCACCGGGTTCAAAGGCAGACCGCTCCGCGCCCGCAGAATCCCGCTGATTTGGAATCCGAAGGGCAGCGCGTATACCGCGTTCGCCGTGAAGTTGTGCCGGATGTCGAGCGAACTCCAGTTGTACTCCGGCTTCAAATCGAAGCTGTTCACATACGTGAAGCCGCCCGCGTCGCGTTCGCTATCGTCGTCGGAATAATTCTGCGCCACCGTATAAAAAGCCTGGAACTGCAGCTTCTTCGTGCGGTATTGCGCGCTCAGGCTCATCGCCCGGTACATGCTGCGCGCCGAAGGCTCGCGCACTGTCAATTGGTTTACGTCCTGCACCGGGCGCTGTACTGCTCCGGCGCCGGTCAGAGCGAAGTCGGGAATCCCACGCGCGTCCAGCGGAGTGCGCGGCGCAGGCAGATTGTAGTTGCGGTTCCGGTTCAGACCCACCGTGTTTACGTAGTTGAACTGAATGCCCGCCGTGAAATTCCGGAACCATTCCGTCTCTGTGCCCAAGCCCACTTGGAAGGAGCGGGGATTTCGGAACTCGGGAGCTGTCGTCGTAAAAGACGCGCCCACAAACGGGTCGCGGGCCACACCACCGCCGGAGATCGCCGCGGCGCGTTGCACCGTTTCTACCGGAATGTTCGGCAGCGCCGAAAGCGGCGTCCGGTTCAAATCGACGCCCGCCTGCAGGAAGCTTTGGTACACAGACAAGTTGCCCGCCCCCCCGACGCGAATCGATAGGTCGCCCGGCGGGATGCGGAAGTTGTTCATCGGACCCGAGAAGGTCAACAGCGGCGTCGCCGCGTAAAAGATGCCGGTATGGCCCCGGATCACGGTCTTCAAACCGTTCGTGAACGGCGAGTAGGCAAAGCCAAAGCGCGGCTGGAACTGCGCCAGCGTGTCGTTGATCGAGCGCGGGCTCACCACATTGCCGATCGGCCAACGCACTCCTTCCACGCGGGCCAACGCGGCCGTGTTGTTGGCTTCCACGGCCGGGTTCAATTGCCCGTCCCAACGCAGACCAAAGTCCAGGCTCAGTTTGCGGGTTACGCGGAAGCTGTCTTGCACAAAGGCCGCGATCTGTTTCACGTTGTACTCGGCGATCAGGTTGCCGATCTGCTTGTCATAGGTCACCAAAGCATTGTCGAAACGGTTCGCTCCGTTGGCGCCGTTGCCACTGGCAATCGCCAGGGTCGCCGTCGCCACCCCCGGCACGAAGAAAGTGCCGAATTGGTTGAAGCCAAAGGCCTGCCCCGTCGGCAGGTAGTTGAAGTCGAAGCCCGCTTTGATCGTGTGCTTGTCGCGCGTCATCGTGATCGAATCCGTAAACTGCCAGCGGTAGTCGAACTGCGTCGTCGGCAGAAAACTCCGCGCGCCGAACGCGCCCACGTTTTGCAGCGTCACTGCCGGCGATTCGGAGTTGGCCAGTCGCGGGCGCTCTTCATAGGAGCCCGTGAAGCGGAAATCGTTCACAATCGTCGGCGAAAAGATGTGCGTGTATTGCAAGCTGCCGTTGTGAATGCGGTCTTTTTCAATTCCTTCGTTGCTAACGAGGTTGGGGGTCAAGGGGTTCGTGGCGCCGCCGGTGGTGACCGCGTTCTGCTCGTTAGAGTCGCTGAAGTTATAGCGCATCGTCAAGCGATGGCCCGCGTTAAAGGCGTAATCGGCCTTCGTCGTAATGGCGTAGGCTTTGTTGGATTGCAGGAATGGACCTTCGCCCGCGCGAAAGAAGTTAATCGCTTCCTGGTTGGCCGGCGTCACCGCCACTCCGTTCAGGGAGGGCACGAAAACCTGACGCGGCGTTTCCGAGTATTGCCCCTCGGCCGCCGCAAACCAAAACAGCTTGTTCTGCTTGATCGGGCCGCCCACGCCGCCGCCATACTGCTGCAGCGTCTCCGAAGGACGGATGTTCACGATCGGGTTCCGCGCGCTCAGGCTCCGGTGCCGGATCTGATAAAACCCTTCGCCGTGGACTTCGTTGGATCCACTCTTGGTGATGGTGTTCATGATGCCGCCCGTTGAGCGGCCGTACTCGGCCGAATACCCGGTGGCGATCACTTGGAATTCTTGAATCGCCGTCTGCGGCACCGTGATGATGCTCGTCGAACGTTCGCCGCCGCGGATGCCACCAAAGAAGGGCTGATTGTAGTCCGCGCCGTCGAGCATCACGTTGGAGTTGATGCCGCGCTGTCCGGCAAAAGAAATCTGGTTGCGCGAGGTGCCCTCAACCACCGCGGTCGGTGTGAGCAGGACGAAGTCCTGAAAGCGCCGGCCGTTGATGGGCAGGTTCGTAATGGAGTTCGAGTTTACGAGTTGGCTAGACACCGGTACGGCGTCCTGCAGCAGCGTTTCGCCCACGTCCACCGTCGTCGTGGTCGATTGCAGGCTCAGACGGACGTCCACCGTGATCGTCGAACCGACGCTCAAGATGATACCGTCGAGCTTTGCTTCGGCAAAGCCGCCCGACGTAGCGGAGATTTCATAGGTCCCCGGGTCGAGAAGAACCGCGCGGTAGTTGCCGTCGCTGTTGGTGGTCAGGTCTCTCGAAACGCCGGTATTTGCGTTCTTAACGGTAAGCTTGGCACCCGCAATCGCGGCCGAGTTCGGGTCCAAAACCGTTCCGACAATTTGCCCTTTGTTCGCGTCTGCCTGGCCGAAAAGCACGGACCCAGCGCACACGAGGAACATTGCCATTCTGAGTGTGTTAGTCATAGTTTCCCTAAAGCTGGCCACACTTCGGGCCGCAAAACGGCGGAACTGGGCCATAAGATTGAATCCCTCTCATGGTACGCGAGCCGGATTACAAACCGATTACGACATCTTTCCCCCAAACGTAGTATTCTCGATAGAGATTAGGATTATGGAAGTACTCACGTCCGTTGAAGCACAATTCGACCAAACTGTCCACGCAGACATTGAGCTTTTCCGCTCTCAAGTAGGCGACTATCTTTCGGGAAAACTAACGGACGACGAGTTTCGGGCCTTTCGTCTGCGCAGGGGCGTCTATGGCCAGCGCCAGCCGAACGTCCAGATGATTCGGACCAAGATCCCTGGCGGCCTTGCTACCTCTGATCAGTTCGACCGCTTGGCCGAGATCTCCGACAAGTACGCTTCGGGCCGTGGCCACTTGACCACCCGCCAAAACATGCAGTTCCACTTCGTCCCGCTGGCGCAGTGCCCGGACCTGCTGGCGGAGCTTTCCACCGTGCGCCTCACCACCCGGGAGGCCTGTTACAACACGGTGCGCAACGTGACCGGCGACCCTCTCACAGGTCTGGCCGCCGACGAAGTATTCGACATCGCGCCTTACGTGCGACAGGTCGCCTTTGCCTTCCTGCACAAGGAACTCACGGACAACTTGCCGCGCAAGTTCAAGATCAGTTTCTCGGGCACTCCTTCAGACCCCATGGTGGGCGGCATCCACGACCTAGGCTTCGTGGCTCAGATCCGGGACGGCCAGCGCGGCTTTCGCATCGTGGCCGGCGGCGGCTTGGGGCCCCTGCCCAGCGAAGCCGGCTTGCTCGACGACTTCTTGCCGGCCGAGCGCATTGTCAATCGCGCTGAAGCCGTTATCCGAGTCTTTGGCAAGTACGGCAACCGCAAGAACAAGCACAAGGCCCGCCTCAAGTTCATCATTCGCGAGCGGAGCTGGGACTGGTTCAAAGAACAGGTCGACCTCGAGTACGCCGACATTCTTGCCCATGGCGGGATCGAAGCCCCGCTTGAGATCCCGCGCGACTTCGGGGCCTACACCCCAGAAGGACTGAAGCTCAACCGCGCCGAGCTGCCTCCGGTCCTGGGCGAAGCGCCCGCCGCTTATGCAAAGTGGCTGGAGACAAACGTGCACGCTCAGCGCCAGGAAGGCTATGTCTACGTCACGATCAAAGTGGCGCAGGGCAACATGACCTCGGCGGAAATGCGCGCGGCGGCCGATCTTGCCCGTAAGGCCGGCGACGGACTCGTCCGTGTGACCATCGACCAGAACCTGCATTTGGCCTGGATTCCCAAGGCCCGTCTGCGGGAGGTATACGCCGAACTGGACAGGGCGGGCTTGGCGTCCTATGGCGCAAACGAGATCGACGATGTGGTGACCTGTCCCGGAGCCTGGAGCTGCAATCTTGGGATCACGAAAACCATGAACCTGGGCGAAGCGCTAAGCGCCGCCGTAGCCAACCATCCGGATGCGCTCGTCCGGAAACTCTCGATTAAAGCCAGCGGTTGCCCGAACTCCTGCGGCCAGCACTGGATTGGCGACCTGGGCTTCTTCGGCAACGTTCGCAAGTTCAGCGGCCTCGAGGTGCCCTTCTACCAGATGCTAATCGGGGGCGGACCGGACCGGGACGGCATGCTGAAGTATGGCTTCACGGTACAGAGTATTCCCGCCAAGACCGTGCCCACGGCGGTGACCAGAGTCCTGGATCACTATGTAGCGAACCGCCTCGAGGGCGAGCGCTTCCGGGACTATGTGTTGCGTTTCAAGATTGAGACGTTTCGCGCCTTGACGGCGGATCTGGCCAAGCCCATTGAATTGGACCCCGATTACTACATGGACTGGGGCGACACGGAAAAGTTCAGCCTGCAACTGGGGCGCGCCGAATGCGCGGCCTAGCGCGCGGTCTGAGCGAAAGCTAGAAGCGGCCTTTTTGCTTTTGCATGCCAGCGCCGGCAGACAGCTTTGGCTGGTCTGAAGACACGGCGGCGGCCAGCGCGGCCAGCTGGACGGGCACCGTATTGTCGATCAGCTCGTAAAGGGTAGCAATGGGAAGGCCTTCGGCCTCTTTCGAGAAGCTTAACTCCGGCGTTCCGCCTTCGCCGTTCGGCTCGAGCTCGACCCGGATCCAATCGCCGTTCTGAATCTGATCCGTTGCGAGCAGGTTCGAGATCGGTTGGACCAGCAACCTTTCGATGCTGCGCTTCAAGTGGCGGGCGCCGTAGCGCTCGTCGGCGCCTTGCTCGAGGATATGGGATTTCGCGTCCACGCTCAGGGTGAAGACAAAGTTCTTCTGGTTGGCGTTAGCCAAGATCCGCTGCTGAAAAATTGCCAGTTCAATGTCGAGAACGCGCCGTAGATCGGCCTCGCTCAAGCTCTTGAAGACCACCACCTTGTCCAAGCGGTTCATGAACTCGGGCGTGAATTTACGCCGGGCGGCTTCGAGGCCCGTTGAAGACTTCTTCTTCTCGATCTTGTCGTTTTCGTCGGCGGACCGTTCTTTGGACAGAGAACGCGCGAAGCCCATTTTGGCGTTGCCTAGCTGGCTCATTTCGCTCGCGCCCAGGTTGCTGGTCAGGAAGATCAAGGCGCGGCTGAAGTCCACCTTGCGATTGTCGCCAAGGGTAAGGATGCCTTTGTCCAGGATGCCCAGCAGCAGATTCCAGAGCGCGTCGCTGGCCTTTTCGATTTCGTCGAAGAGCACGAAGCTCAGTTTCAGGTCTTCCGTATGGTACTGATTCAGCATTTCCTGGCTGAGCAGGGGATGGGTCTCGCGGTGGCCGAGGTATCCGGGCGGGCTCCCGATCAGCTTGGCGATCTCGTGGCTGTGCTGGAACTCGGCGCAATCGATCTTGATGATCGGCGTGGGGCGCTTCAGGAGGCATTCCGCCGCAGCCTCGACCACCCGGGTCTTGCCGGTGCCCGTCGGGCCCAAAAAGAGAAAACTGCCGACCGGGCGTCCCGGATTGGAAAGGCCCGTCATGAACATTTGGAACATGTTCACGATCTGGCCGATGGCGTCGTCCTGGCCGACCACCAATTGGCGCAAGCGGTGTTCGAGGTAGGCGGCATCTTTACCGGTGCGGCGAGGGTCGAGCGCGCGGCGGCGCACCAGCGGGTCCATGCTCAAACCGAGCACGCGGCGGCCGTAGTTCTTGCGGGCGTCGGCTTGGGGAGAATCGTTTAACGTCACGTTCTCTGCCTGTGCAGGTTCAGGGCCAGAATGAGGAGCCTCGGGTTGGGAATGTTTGGCTATGCCACGGAACACAAATTCACCTAGCAGACTGATCGGCGAGAACCTGGGAATCTTTAGGAGCCCGACCTTATACTAAAAGTACCGAGGGTTTCGCTAGCAACCCGCACTACCCATGCCCGACATGAGCCTATTCTGGTTGCGGATAGCGGCGATCCTTTACGCCGCCGGCCTGCTCCGCATCCTGTGGATCCTGATGCGCCAACGCCAATTGGAGCCCAGCGCGCCCGCGCCAAGCCTTCTGGTTGTATCTTTTGCCGTTGGGTTTGTGTTGCATTTGGTATCGCTGGTGGAGCGGGGGGTAGCGGCCAATCACTTTCCGGCAGATAACTTCTATGAGTCGCTCAGCCTATTTGCGTTTTTGCTGGCGGGCTTCTACCTCTTTGTCCAATGGAAGTACAGCTTCAGCTCGATTGGGATATTACTGGTTCCGCTAGTGAGCCTGCTGACTTGGATTGCGACGACGGAGAGCGCGATCGCGATGTGGTCCAACTCGCGGGTGCGGGGGGCGTGGCTCATCGTGCATGTGGCGATGATCCTGTTTGGCATTGCGAGCGTGTGTCTGACGGCCGGCGCCAGCGTTTTTTATCTGGTGCAGGAGCGGAAGTTGAAGCGCAAGGATCTTTCCGGCGCCTCGAACCTGCCGGCGTTGCGAACGCTCGATAGTCTTATCAACCGGGCGATGGGAATCGGCTTTGTGTTTACGACCGTGGGAGTGCTGGCGGGAAGCACGTGGGCCTACATCGAAAGCGGCACGCGGTGGTTGTCGAATTCAAATGTGCTGATTGCGCTCTTCACGTGGCTTTTCTACCTGACGATGGTTTTCTTGCGGGCGAGCCAAGGCTGGCGGGGCCGCAAGAGCGCGATTATGGCGCTGGGGCTTTTGGTGTTCTCGGCCCTAACCTGGGCGACACATTACGGCTTGAGGTCCACGCTCGAGCGATGATGCGCTTCGCGATTTGCGGTTTGAGCCACCACACGGCGCCGGTGGACGTGCGGGAGAGGCTGGCTTTGCCCTCGGGTTCGGTGCCGGGCGTTTTGACGGATATGCTGCAGCGGGATGGCGTGCGGGAGTCGATGATCCTTTCCACATGCAATCGAGTGGAACTGGCGCTGTCGTTGGACGAGCACGCGAGTTTACCGCTGGCGGTGTCTTACTTTCTGGAGCGGCATGAGCACTTGAAGTCGGGCGCGGTGGAGCCCTATCTATACACGCTGGAGGGGCGGGAGGCGATTCGGCATCTATTCCGGGTCGCGTCGAGCCTGGATTCGATGGTGGTGGGCGAGCCGCAGATTCTGGGCCAACTGAAAGACGCCTACACGATGGCCAAGGACCTGGGTACAGTAAACGGCTTCCTGGACCAGGTGGTGACGAGGGCCTTCCATGTAGCCAAACGGGTGCGTTCGGAGACGGAGATCGGCGAAAGCGCGGTGAGCGTGAGCTATGCGGCCGTCGAACTGGCGCGGGAGATTTTCGGCAATCTGGCGGGCTCGACCGTGATGTTGATCGGCGCCGGGAAGATGAGCGAACTGGCGGCACGGCATTTGAAGAACGTAGGCGCCAAGCAGATCTACGTCACTAACCGGACCCACGACCGGGCGCTCGACCTGGCGCGGGCTTTTGAAGGCAAGACGGTGGACTACTCGCAGTTTAAGCAGACGCTGCCACAAGTGGACATCGTGATTACCTCAACGGGTTCGCGTGAGCCGCTTCTGACGCAGGAGGATATCCGCCAGGTGATGAAAGCGCGCAAGAACCGGCCAATGTTTCTGGTAGACATTGCCGTGCCGCGCAATATCGAGCCGGGCGTGATGGGCATCGACAACGTGTTCCTGTACGACATAGACGATTTGCAGAAGGTGGTAGACCGCAATTTGCAGGGGCGGGCAGAGGCAGCCGAGCGCGCGGGCTTGATTATCGAAGAGGAACTGCTGTGGCTGGAGAGCCGGATGCGGGAGCGCGAGGTCAGCCCGGCGATCGTGGGGCTGCAGTCGAGGCTGGAAGGCATACGCGCGGGGGAGATGGAGCGTTATCGAGCGAAGCTGGGGCCGCTGAGCGCGGGCCAGGAAGAGGCGCTGGAGGCCCTGACGCGGGGGATCATCAACAAAGTGGCGCACGGGGCAATTGCGGAACTGCGGCGGGCGGGGGCGCAGGGGGACCCGCAAACGGTAGTGGAAATGGTGAAGCGGGTGTTTCGCTTGGAGGGAGAGAACGGGCGATGATGACGATCGGTTCGCGGGGCTCGCTGCTGGCGCTGTGGCAGGCGCGGCATGTGCAGGGGCTACTGAAAGCGGCGGGGATGGAGACAAGGGTCGAGATCATCCAGACGACGGGAGACAAGATCACAGACGTGCCGCTAGCCAGGCTGGGCGCGCAGACGTCTTCGAAGGGTTTATTTACCAAAGAGCTGGAAGAGGCCTTGCTGGATGGGCGCATCGATTTGGCGGTGCACAGCTTGAAAGACATGCCAACAGAGTTGCCGGAGGGGCTGGAACTGGCCGCGGTGCCGGAGCGGGCGGACCCGCATGACGCGATCGTAGGCATTCCGCTCGAAGAGTTGCCGCGGGGAGCGCGCGTGGGGACGAGCGCACTGCGGCGGCATGCGCAGATCAAGGCGATCCGGCCGGACCTGGAGGTGGAATCGATTCGGGGGAATGTGGACACGCGGCTGCGCAAGCTGGACGAAGGGCAATACCAAGCCATTGTGCTGGCGGCGGCGGGCTTGACGCGGCTGGGCTGGCAAGGCCGAATCGCGGAACGATTGGCGGCGGAGCGGATGTGCCCGGCCGTGGGCCAAGGAGCGCTGGCAATTGAGGTGCGCGCGGGCGACCGGAGGGTGGCGGTGCTGAATCATGAGGCGAGCGCACGGGCGGTGGAGGCCGAGCGAGCGTGTTTGCGGGCATTCGGCGGAGGCTGCCAGATACCCATGGGAGCGTATGCGCGTTATGAGAAGGGCGTCTTGCGGATGGACGCGGTGGTGGTGTCCTTGGATGGGAAGCTGGCGATTCGCAAGCGGCTGGAGCAGGGAGCGGGGGAAAGCGGGGTTGAGTTTGGCGAACGCATGGCGGGGGAATTGACCGCGGCGGGGGCGCGCGAGGTACTGGCTTGAAGGTCTATCTGGTGGGCTCGGGGCCGGGCGACCCGGAACTGTTGACCTTGAAAGCGAAGCGAGTGCTAGAGGCGGCCGATGTGGTGCTGTACGATCATCTGGCCAGCCCAGGAGCGCTTGCTCTAGCCGCGCGGGCCGAGAGGCACTATGTGGGCAAGCGGCGCGACGATCATGCGTTTCCGCAAGAGGAGATCGGCCAGATGCTGATCGAGCTCTGGCGGAGCGGCAAGAACGTAGTGCGGCTAAAGGGTGGGGATTCGTTTATCTTTGGGCGGGGCGGGGAAGAGTGTGAGGCTTTGGAGGCGGCGGGCGTGCCGTTTGAAGTAGTGCCGGGGGTTACGGCGGCCTTGGGGGCGGCGGCTTATGCGGGCATTCCGCTGACGCATCGGGAGCATGCGTCCCATGTGGCGTTCGTGACCGGGCATCATCCCGAGGGGATGGACTGGAGCAAGGTGGGGCACGCCGAGACGCTGGTGGTCTTTATGGGAGCTTTTTATTACGAGAAGTTGCGCGATGCGCTGCTGGCGGTGGGACGGGCGCCGGAGACGCCGGCGGCGGCGGTGGCCTGGGGGACGCACGCGCGGCAGAAGACGGCACTGGGGACGCTAGCGAATCTGGGAGAGGTGATGAAGGCGGAGGGGGTGGCGTCGCCGGCGATGATTTACCTTGGCGGAGTGGCGACGCTAGCGGGGCGCCTGAACTGGTTTGAGAAATTGCCGCTTCACGGGGTGCGGGTGGCGATAACGCGGCCGCGAGAGACAGCGCCGGGGATGGCGCAGCGCTTGGCGGAGCTGGGCGCCGAGATCATTGAGTATCCGACGATCGCGATTGTGCCTCCGGAATCCTACGCGGCGCTGGACGGGGCCATCGAAAGACTGGAGCGCTACGACTGGCTTTTGTTCACGAGCGCGAACGGCGTGGAGGCGTTTCGAGAGCGTTTGACGGCCTCGCCGCGAGATGTACGCGCTTTGCGGGCCAAGATCGCGGCGGTGGGACCGGCGACGGCAAAGGCGCTGGTAGCGATGCATTTGAAGGTGGATGTGCGGCCCAAGGAGTACGTGGCTGAAAGTCTGGTGGAGGCGCTGTCCGGAGAAGACCTGGCGGGCAAGCGCGTGCTGCTGCCGCGGGCGGCGGTGGCCCGGGATATCGCGCCGGAGGCATTGCGCAAGATGGGGGCCGAGGTGGATATCGTGGAGGCCTACCGTACGGTGGTGCCGGAGACGACCGAGCGGGAGTTTCCGGGGGCGGACTGGATCACGTTTACGAGTTCCTCGACCGTGAAGAATTTCTTGGCGCTGGCGGGGCGAGGGGCGCTGGAAGGCGTGAAGATCGCCTCGATCGGCCCGATTACGACAGAGACGCTGCTTATGCATGGCTTCCCGCCGACGGTCGAGGCGGAGCCCCATACAACGGAAGGAGTGGTGGATGCCATCCTCGCCCATCACGGTTCGTAAGGCGGCCTCCGCCGAGGCGGAGACGATAGCGCAATTCAATATGGCGATGGCGAAGGAGACGGAGGGCTTGGCGCTCGATCCGGAGAAGATCCGGCCGGGGGTCCAAGGGCTTTTTTCGCAGCCGCAGTTTGGGTTCTATGTGGTGGCCGAGGGGGAAGGTGGGATTGCGGGCGCCCTGATGATTACCTATGAGTGGAGCGATTGGAGGAACGGGGTGTTTTGGTGGATCCAGAGCGTGTACGTGCGGCCGGAGGCGAGGGGGCGGGGAGTGTACCGGGCGCTGTATGAGGGAGTGCGGGAGCTGGCTAAGGCGGAGGGGAATTGTTGCGGGTTTCGCTTGTATGTGGAGAAGGAGAATGCGGCGGCGCAGGCGGTGTACCGGAAGTTGGGGATGGACGAGAGCCATTACCGGATGTATGAGGGGGCCGTAGAGGACTCTCAGGATGCCAATACCGTTCAACTTGAAAATTAGGAGTTGCCGTGACAATCACCTGGGACACTCCGGAAGAATTGGCGCAACGGTTGGGCGACCGAGCGCTAAAGATGTCGCGCGAAGCATTGGGCATGGCTGCACTCAAAGAGGGGCTTTGGACCGAAGCGCAACTGGCGAGGTTCTTGGGGATGTCCCGGATAGGACTCGACCAATATTTAAAGGATTGTGGCGTGGAGATTCCCTACACGTGGGGGGATTTGGAGCGGGAGCGGGATCTGTTTGAAAAGCACCGCGGCGCGAGACGCTCGTGCTCGACGAGGCTGCGCGTCGAGGGCTAATTTCTTTTGCCGACACGCTAGTGAAGTTCAAGCAGACTTCATTCCGGTATCGGAAACACTTAGTTGCGCGGCTGCTTTCCGAACATGAAGGTAAGTAAGCTAGCCACTGGCGGGAATGCTTACCAGATGAAGTCTTTGGCGAGGGAGCGTTTTTCGTAGCTGTCGAGGACGTGGACGACGCGCAGTTTTTTGAGGCGGGCGGGGGAGAGTTGGCCGATGGGGATGTAGAGGATTTGGCGCCGGAGCTGGTTGGCGATGCTGCGGAACAAGGTGCGCGGGGGTTTGCCGGCGACGTAGACGACGTAGCGGTCGACGGAGTAATCGAGGCCGGCCATCAAGAGGCGCTCGGCTTTGGTTTCGGCAAAGTCGTAATCGACGTCGCCCCAGATGTCCCACATGCGGCGAGGGGGTAGTGTCATGAGAAAACCGCCGTATTCGGCGCGGCCGATGCCGGGGCCGATCAGATGCTCAAAGGGATGCGTTGAATAAAACGCCATGTCGCTTTCGTTCTGGTGTTCGCCGAGCCAAGTGGTTAAGTAGCGGTAGCGGTCCTGGGGGTCGTCGTCGAAAATGACGACCACGCTGCCGACGTTGCCCGAGGTGCGCTCGAGGCGTTTGACGTAGATCTTGCCCTCGGGCCAGTGGCGGAGGGTCTCGCGCAAGTCGATGCCGTCCAGGAGGCTGGTGTTAAAAGGCTCGGTGCGGGTGCGTTCTTCGGTGAGGATAGACTTGGCTTTCTTTTTGAGGAAGCGGCCGAAGTCCTCGATGACGAGATCCTCCGGCGGGTAAGAGCAGATGGAATTGCCGTTGAGTTGTTCGGCCCATTCGCCGGGGCGGCCTTCCTTTTTGCGTTCTTTGAGGCCGCGCGGCTGAAGGCGTTGTTTGGGGCGGGGCAGGCGGCGGCGCAGCTTTAATTTGCGGGTGCGGAAGAAGACTTCATCCCCAGAGAGGCGAAGGGTGTCGAGTGTGCTGGAGTCCCGCTGGGGGTCATAGCGGCCGCCACATTGCCACACTTCCCAGGCGTAGTTGTCGTCGACCAAGCTGCGGGCGGCGACGGTGAGCTCATAAAGGGTGGAGTAGAGATAGCCGCTGACGTGGGCGAGGTTGCGGGAGAACTTGGCCAACTGCCGCCGTTGGGCGGGCGTGACGGAGTCGCCGGTGTTCTGGTGATAATCGAGCTCGGCGCGGCGCAGCAATTCGTACTGGGAGAGGCCACGGTCGGCGATGCGCGAGTCCGACATCTGCTTGCGCCAGATTTCGTAGCGTTGCTGCAGGGCCGGGTATTCCGTCATGACTTCGGCCAGGCAGGCGGGATGGAGATTGACGAGGTCTAGAAACTCGAGAGGGGCGAAGCGGCGGGGGCGCTCTTGGGGGACCTCCATGGAGTCGAGGACGGGGTCGAGGAGGTTTAGGCTGAGGACGACGAAGACGTCGCGCTGGGGGTCGGCGCCCTGGAGCTTCCAGGCGATGGCGGCGGCGAAATCCAAGACTTCGTCGTTGGCGCTCTGGGGAAAGAGGCGGTATTGTTCGATGTATTTTTCGAGGCCCAAGCGGGTGATGGCGAAGGTGTCGGGGTAGTCGTCGGGGAGATGGGGACGCTCGCCGACGGCGGGGTCGATAAGAATGATTTCCGCGCCGATTTCGGCTGCGGTCCGGTAGGCTTCGACGAAGGCGTCACAGGGTTCGACAACGAAGTAGATGGCGGAATCGGGATCGCCGTTTTCGGCCAGGCGGTCGGGATATACGAGCGCGCTGATTTCGGGCAGGCGGGCGGCAGCCTCATGGAGGGCCTTGGCAAAGAAGGCGGGCAGCTCGATGGCCACGACGGCGGGGCGCTCCCGCAGCAGAGCTTCCCGCACGGCGCGGGCAAACTCCATACGTCCGGGGGCAACGGGGAAATAACGCAGGTGGCCGCGGCGAAGGCTATGGAGGTCCGGGAGCAGGTTATCGAGCGGCTCGGACATAGCGCATGGCTTCTTCGCCCAAAATCGTCTTCACCGCCAAGGGCAGGGCAATGCGGTCCTCCAGCGGCGCTTCGCGCAAGCTGCGGAGCTTGAGGGCATAGCGCACGATATTGATGCCGTCGCGGATGCTGAAGCGCTCTTCGGCGGCGTGGGCCATTTGCAGGAAGTCCGTTACGTATTCGAGGATCTGGGAGTCGGCGTAGGGCAGGTTTTCCTTCAGGATGGCGAGTTCCTCTTCGCGCTCGGAGAAATCGAGGAGGATCTGCGGCTGGAGGCGGCTCTGGATGTACTCGGGGAGGTCGAAAGTGGAGGCGTCGTCGTTCATGGTGGCGACAAAGCGAAAGAGCGGATGCGCCTTGATCTTGATGCCCGCGATGATGCTTTCCACGTAGCGGCGGCTGTCGAGCAGCGGAGTCAGACTGGCCCAACTCTTTTCGCTCATGCGGTTGCCTTCGTCGAGGATGGCTACGCCGCCGCGGATCATGGCCGTGACGAGGGGCGAGGCGACATAACGGAGCTGGCCTTGGGCCTCGAGGACGGGGGTAACGATGAGGTCTTCGGGACGGGTATCGACGGTGGCCTGCATGATGTAGACCTGCTGGCCCAGGCGCTCGGCGGCGCTATAGGCGAGGGAGGTTTTACCGACGCCGGGTTTGCCGACCAGGCGAGGGTTCATGGGTAGGTCGCGCTCGTCGAGCACGAGCCAGGCGGCAAGCAACTGGCGCATGGCTTCTTCCTGGCCGACCCAATTGATTTCGAGTTCGTCGGGGTGGGCGAGGTGCAGTTCGACACCGCCGATGCGAACCAGGTCTGTCTTGGATTCCATGAGCTTTCAGCATAACGTTTGGGGTATGAGCTACGATTTGCATTATTTCCGCTGGGATGGCGAGGGTGATCCCGGGGAGGAAGCAGCGCGCCTGGCTGGGTTGCCCATAGAGGAAAGGGCGCCCTTGACAGGGGAGGAAATCTCGCGTTTAAAGGCAGCCCTCGAGAGAGCGCAGGCTGGATGGGTAGAAGAGGATGGTTCCGGCGCCGGGCGCCTTTCTCTTTTTCAGGGAGGTCTGGCGACGACGGTGCTGGTGAGTTCAAGCGGGGTGGAAATGAATGCCGCGTACTTTCGGCCGCACAGTGCCGCGCTGTTGGCAATGATGGCCGAGTTGGGGCGGGCGCTGAGCGAGGAAGGCTATGTGTGCTTTGATCCGCAGAAAGGGCAGATCGTGGATTGGGCGCGCGATCAAGAGGCCATGCGGGCTCAGTACGACGCCGTCGCGGGAGCGGTGCGCTTAGATGTAGAGGCGCCCGGCGGCACGCCCAAGCCGTGGTGGAAGTTCTGGTAGGGGCGTGTGTTAAATTAGAGTTTTCGAGAGGAATTCTCGATTCCGCCTTTCCGGCCAGGTAGCTCAGTTGGTAGAGCAGCGGACTGAAAATCCGCGTGTCGGGGGTTCAAGTCCCTCCCTGGCCACCATCTTTTCCCCCGCCATAAAGTCTCCACCGCAAAGCGTCGATTTTTTTCCTGGCCGAGTCGAATGCAGAAATTCCCCACTTTTTGGGCCGTCTTGGCTGTGATTCCGCTGGCGTGGTGGCTGGCGCCTCAGGTTGGGATGGGTTCCGGTTCCGGGCGCAACTGGGAGCGAGAGGCGATGCTAGGGACCTGGACGGAGGAAGGCGGCGAGGCCGGGAACCAAGTGCGCCTAGAGCTGGTGGAAATCGATTCACCGGCCAGTAATGGGCTGGTGAGGGTGTTTGAAGGCCGGGCGAGGTTCGTCAAACAATTCGGAATCGAGGAACCGGCAAAGGCGACTTGGAACGTTGAGAATTCGCAGCCGTTGCGTCTGAACATCTTGATGCCGGGCCGCAATGGCTTTCTAGCGATCCAGATGGAAGACCGGGAACATGCCAGAATGCGGCTGGTGCAGCGCATCGAGACGGCGATGGAGCCTGGCGTGTTGCAACACCCTGAGGCGCGCCGCTTCCGGCGGGTGAAAGACTAGCGCTACGTGGCGTCGCGGCCGAGCGAGGACATTTTCTCCAGCCATTCGGCGCGGGCATCCTGCCCGTCCGGGTCATCTACGCTGCCGATGATGGTACTCGCGATGGGCTTGAAGCCCGTAAAGTTCATGGTGGTGCCCAGCGCCTTGACACTGTGGGAGCGGTAGACGAGGCGATAGTAGAACGACGGCATGCCCATGGTGACGATCATGCGCGCGCTTTTGCCTTTCATGAGAGGCCTGGGCGGGCGGCCCGAGGCCCCTTCCTCGAAGGCGAAGCCGGGGCGGAAGGTTTGCTCGAGAAAAGCCTTCAGGACGGCTGGCATGAAGCCCATCCAGAGCGGATACACGACCATGACATGCTCTGCCCAACGGATTTTTTCTTGGGCAGCCACGATGGAGGGCGGTGGCGCGCCTTTTTCAAAATCCTCCTTAGAGCGGAGGAGCGGAAACTCGAGGGCCGCGACTTCGATGCATTGCACTTCATGACCGGCTGCTTTCGCCCCGGCGATATAGGCGTCGGCCAGCGCATGACAGAAATGAGGCGTTTGGGCATCGGGGTGTCCCTGAATCACAGTGATGCGTTTGGGCATAAGGTGACCTCAACGCGATAGGTTGCACGCCGGGGGCCAAAGCGCAAAGCATTGGAGGATAAGGAGCGGGGCCAGGCTTGGCTGGGGGAATCGGGTCGAATGACCCAACGCGGTCTAGGGAAGCGGCTCGTAGACGACGAAGGCGAAGCGTTGGGAATCGGGCGACCAGGAGTTTACGTTGATGGTGCCCTGGCCGCCGAAGAAGGTGGCCAGCACTTGGGGTTTGAGCGGCTTGAGTTTCGCGCCGGGAAGTGGGAACAGACGCAACTGCACGCCGGGCATGCGGCCGTTGTGGCCTTCGGTGCCCTTGGGGAAGGAGAAGACCAGCATCCACTTGCCGTTGGGCGAGGGGTGCGGGAACCAGTCGGCCAGTTCGTCGGTGACGACGGGCTCGGCTTGCGCGTCGCCGGGACCGGCACCGTTGGCGGGGATGCGCCAGATATCCCAATCGCCGGAGCGGTTCGAGTTGAAATAGATCCACTTGCCGTCGGGGGAATAATCGGGGCCGTCGTCGAAGGATTTCGAGGTCAGGCGCTCTTCGGGGCCGCCGGTGGAAAGCATGCGGAAGAGGGTGAACTTGCCCTCGCGCTGGCCGACGTAGGAGAGGTATTTGCCGTCGGGGGACCAGCCGTGGAAGTAGCTGGGCTGATGGGCGGCGATGAGTTTCGCGAGCGATCCATCGGCGTTCGCTACGTATACTTGCGACTGGCGGGAGGCGGGGGAACTGGCCGAGAGCGCGATGCGTTTGCCGTCGGGGGAATAGTCGTGATCGTTGTTGCAGCGCAGGGCTTCGTCGAGAGGGAGCGGCTCCGGCTGCGGGTTGCTTCCGTTGACCGGGAGGCGCCAGAGGCGGCCTTGGGAATTGACCAGCAGGTGCCGGCCGTCGCGGGACCAATTGGGCGCCTCAAAGACTTCGTCTGCCTCGTAGAGGGTGCGCAAGCTTTTGGACTTCAGGTCGTAAATCGAGATCTTGCTCTTGTAGCGCGGGCGTAACTCCAGGCGCACGTTGGAGAAGACGGCGCTTTCGAGAATGGCGGCGTCGTGGGAACAGACGGCAAGGCCCACCTGGACAGGATCCCGTAGGACGACGGTGGCGGGGCCGGTGGGCTTTAGCTCTTCGCCCGGCGCGCCGGCATAGGCAAAGATGCGGTCGCCGCGGCGTTCGATGCGAACCCGCAAGGGCGCGTTCTGAGCGGCACGCAGTTCCTGGGTGTCGGCGCCGGGAGTGGGGCGAAATTGCAAGGAGGTGAGACCGTCCCCGTGGACGGCAATGTCGCCATAAGCCGCGTCGGCGCCCAGGCCTTGGCGGACCATCAGAGCGGCCTTGCGATGGGCCACGGCACCCGCGCCGATGAAACGGATGTCGGCCGTCAATGTGAAATCGCCGGAAATCTGGCGGTAAACGAAATGGAAGGCGTCGGAGGTACCCCAGATGTTGGCACCGCCGCCGGTGACGTGGTATTCGGCGGTGGCGGCGTCGAAACGCGCGAGGCCAGGCATGGGTGTGACGCCAATATCGGCGCTGGCCGCGAAGGCGCCCAAGTCCGCCGCGGACAAGGCAACCGCCAGAAGTGCGGCCAAGACGAGGAGATTGGAAGTTCGAATCATGAGGGGCCGCATCCAATCTATCGGAAAACCGGGGCGCCTACTGTTTCTTGCCTGTCAAGGCGCCGTTGTAGGTGGCCCAGTTCCAGGTGCCCTTGAGTTCTTCGCCTTCGAGCTTGGCGGAGACTTTGAAGATGGCCTTGTAGCCGGCTTCGCTGGAGCTGAGCGGGAATTCTAGCTCCAGGCGGCCTTCCTTGAAGGTGCCCTTGACCTCGGAACTGTCCCAGGTGCCGGTGACGTTTTCGCCATCCAGCGCGAGAGTGGGGGTTGCGCGCCGCTCCCCGCCTGGGGTGTCCATGACCATAGTCCATTTGCCGCTTAAGGAGTCGGCCGCATGGAGAAAAAAGGTGGCCAGCAGAGCGGCAAGAAGAGTAAGACGAGGCAGGAGAGATCTCATGGCGAACAGGATAACGAGGGGAAGGTAAATGCTTCGTGAATGGGCGTGGCGCGCAAGGTTCTGGGCCTATATGATTGAGAGAAAGTAATTCGCCGTGCGAATCTTCTTACTCCTTCTTTCGCTTAACGGGTGGGCGCAGAGCGGGCCGCCTTTGGGGCTGCAGCCCTTTCTTGAGAAAAACTGCATGGCTTGCCATCGCGGGACGAAAGCGCCGGCGGGTCTGGATCTGACGCAACTGCCCTTGCGCCTGGAGGACGCCCATAACCACAGCCTATGGGTGCGAGTTCATGATGCCGTGGAAAAGCGAGAGATGCCGCCGGCGGCGGTGGATCGCGTCGCGCCCGCGGAACGGACGGCCTTCGTGCGCCAGGTGGCTGCGCCATTGCTTGAGCATGATCGCGCGCGCCAGGCTGCCCAGGGCCGTTCGGTGCTGCGCCGGCTCAATCGCTACGAATACGAAAATACGATGCGGGATCTGCTGTCGGCGCCGTGGCTGCAACTAAAGGACTCGTTGCCGGAAGACGGCATTGTGCGGCGCTTGAACAAGTCCGGGCAGGCCTTGGACGTCTCCCATGTGCAGATGGCCCGCTATCTGGAAACGGCTGAGCAAGCGCTGCGCGACGTAGTAGCCGCCAGAGCCGAGCCGATGAAGAAGAAGCGCTACTACGCGCGTGAATCGAACGGCATGACCCGCCATATGTTTTATGGTCCGTTCAATAATTCGCCCGAACGCACGACCACGCCGATTGTGGGCTGGGACGTGGAGCACGATGTGATGGCGAAGAAGGCGCCGTTGACGGTGGGCGATAGGGACCCAGCGCGACGGGAGTTGGAGGCGCTGGCGGTCAACCAAAGCTCCTACATCGGCATCGAATATCACTACGATCAGTTTGTCGCGCCGGTAGGGGGACGCTACCGGATCCGGTTTAGCGCCTATTCGGTCTGGTTTGAAACCAAATACGGGATTCAAGGCCGGAAGTGGTGGCGGCCCAGCCGGGAAAAAATCACGCGCGGCCGCACGACGGAGCCCGTGACGGTCTATGGTCTGATGCGCGGCGGCTCCAAGCGCCTGCTCGGCAGCTTCGACACGAATCCCGAGCCGGGTGTTTACGAACTGGAAGTGACGCTGCAGCGAGGAGAAAAAATCCAGCCGGATGCAGCACGTTTGTTTCGTTCGCGGCCGGGCTGGATCGGCAGTCCGGAGGCGTCCGAGGAGGGCATGCCCGGCATCGCGCACCGTTGGATCGAGGTGGAGGGTCCCTTTGAAATTCCCAGCGCGAAAGCGAGCGTGAACGTTGCGCCCAAGACCCTTAGCGCCGCACAGCAGGCCGTACGGGATTTCATGCGGCGCGCGTATCGACGACCGCCGACGACCCTCGAACTAGCTCGCTATACCAAGATCGCGACCGAGCGGTGGGGCAAGGCGACGCCCGAGGAAGCGATGATCTCGGCCTACAGCGCGGTGCTTTGTTCGCCGGGATTCCTGTATCTCGAAGAGAAGCCGGGTCCGCTGGACCATCACGCGCTCGCGGCGCGCCTGTCCTATTTTTTGACCAACTCGACGCCCGACCCGGCGCTGCGCGAGGCCGCGGCGCGGGGATTGTTGAGGAAGCCAGTAGTGTTGCGTGCCCATACGGACCGGCTGCTGGACAGCCCGCGCACGGCCGATTTTGTTTATGCGTTCCTCGATTATTGGCTGGATCTACGCAAGGCCGGAGACACCACGCCCGACCAGACGCTGTATCCGGATTACTATCTCGACGACCTGCTGGTGGAATCGGCCGAGAACGAAACCCGGCTCTATTTTGAAGAACTGATCAAGAAGAATCTGGGAGCCGGCCTGCTGGTGCGCTCGGACTTCACGTTCCTCAACTCCCATCTGGCGCGGCACTATGGCATTCCTGGAGTGGAGGGCGTGGCGATGCGGCGCGTGACCTTGCCGGCGGGCAGCGTGCGCGGCGGACTACTCACGCAAGCCAGCGTTCTGAAGGTGACGGCCAACGGAACGACCACTTCGCCCGTGTTGCGCGGCGCCTGGATTATGGAGCGCATTATCGGCGAGGCCCCCCCGCCGCCACCGCCGGGTGTGCCGGCCGTCGAGCCCGATACGCGGGGAGCGACGACCATTCGGCAGCAACTCGACAAGCACCGGTCGGTAGCCTCCTGCGCGGCCTGCCATGCCAAGATCGACCCGCCGGGTTTTGCGCTCGAGAACTTCGATATCTTTGGCGCGTGGCGCACGCAGTACCGCTCGCTGGAAGAGGGGCGGCCGGTGGAAGGCATTGGCCGCAATGGGCATCCCTTTGCGTTCCGCTTGGGACCGCAGGTGGATGCGAGCGGCCAGTGGAGGTCGCGCGCGGGGTTTGAAAGCATTGCGGACTTCAAGCAGATTTTATGGAACGAACGCCGGACCCTGGCGCGGAATCTGGTAGGCCAATTTGTCACCTATTCCACCGGCGCGCCAGTGGGGTTTGCCGATCGCGCGGAAGTGGAGCGGATCTTGGACCGGAGCGCCGGGCGGGATTACCGGGTTCGCGATCTGATGCACGAAATCATTCAGAGTAAGTTGTTTTTGCAGAAGTAAGAAAGAGAGTTCCTATGTCTAACCTTGCCACCCGCCGTCCCCTGCCGCGCCGTATGCTGTTGCGCGGGGCCGCCACGGCATTAGGGCTGCCTTTTTTGGAGGCGATGTTGCCTAAGCTGGGGGCGCAGAAGACGCCGGAAGCTCCGCGGAGAATGCTGGCTATTTGCAATAACCTTGGGCTCTTGCCGCAGCACTTTTTCCCTGAGAAGGGCGGGGCGGGCTACGAGCTTTCTCCTTACCTCGCGCCCCTCGCGGAGCATCGGCAAAACTTCACGGTCTTCAGCGGCGTGTCGCATCCGGACGTGGACGGCAGCCACGCCTCGGAGAACTGTTTCCTCACGGCGGCACCGCATCCGGCCAACGGCGGCTTTCGCAATTCGATTTCTTTCGACCAGTTTTTGGCCGATCAGATTGGGGTGCGGACGCGCTTTCCCTCGCTCACTTTGGGGGTGAATGTGAACCGCGGGCAGCGGAGCCTAACGTGGACGGGGGGCGGCGTGATGATTCCGTGCGAGGACAGCGCGGCGGCCGTCTACCGGCGGCTCTTCGCGCAGGGCACGCCCGAAGAGGTGGAAAAGCAGGTTTCGCGTCTTCGCCTCGGGCAGAGCCTGATGGATTCGGTAGCCGGGCACGCCGGGCAGTTGAAGGGGCAACTCGGTGCGCGGGACCGCGAGCGGCTGGATCAATACCTGACGGGGGTGCGCGAGTTTGAACGCCGCATGGTCGTGGCGCAGGAATGGGAGCGCAAGCCCAAGCCGAAGACGACGGCGAAAGAGCCTGTCGATCTTCCCGATAGCCGGGCCTATATGGGCAAGGTGCGGCTGATGTACGACGCGGCGCGTTTGGCCTTCGAGTCCGACTCGACGCGCCTCATCACGCTCTTTTTGGACAGCACGAGTTCGCCGGCCATCGATGTGGAAGGCATTCAGATTACGGATGGTTATCACAACCTTTCGCACCACGGCAAGAATGAAGGAAAGCTGACCCAACTGGAGGCCATCGACAAGTGGCACATGCGCCTGGTGGCGGAGTTGCTGGGCAAACTGGAAGCGGTGAAGGAGAGCGGCGAGACGCTGCTGGACCGCTCTATGGTGCTTTACGGCAGCAATTTCGGCGATGCCAATAAGCACACCACCGACAACATGCCGGTCATCCTGGCGGGGGGCGGATTCCGGCACGGGCAACATCTGGCTTTTGACCGGCAACGCAACTATCCTCTGCCCAACCTCTTTGTGTCAATGGCGCAGCGCTTAGGGGTGGAGACGGATCGCTTTGCTTCGTCCACAGGCACCATGCGCGGGCTCGAGCTCAAGGGTTAGCGCCTTCCAGGTTCTGCATGAACACCCACTTTGACGCCATTATTGTCGGCACAGGACAGGCGGGCCCTTCGCTCGCCGGGCGGCTCACCGCGGCCGGGATGAGCGTTGCCGTAATAGAACGCGGGCGCTTTGGCGGCACCTGTGTCAATACAGGCTGCATTCCCACCAAGGCCATGGTGGCGAGCGCGTATGCGGCGCATTTGGCGCGGCGCGGCGCCGAGTACGGGGTTGTCGTGCCGGGGCCGGTCACCGTGGACATGAAGCGCGTGAAGGCGCGCAAGGACGAGATCGCGGGGCAATCGAATGCGGGCCTTGAGTCCTGGCTCAAGTCCATGGAGAGATGCCGTGTCATAGAAGGTCATGCGCGCTTTGAGACCGCCAAGGAGTTGCGGATTGGCGGGGAAGTGATCGCGGGCGAGCGTATTTTTTTGAACGTCGGCGGGCGCGCGGTGGTGCCAGCGATTCCTGGGCTCGACCAGGTGCCATACCGCACAAACAGCGGCATGATGGAAATTGATTATCTGCCGCGGCATTTGGTGATTTTAGGGGGAAGCTATATTGCGCTCGAGTTCGGGCAGATGTTCCGGCGCTTTGGCAGCGAGGTGACGATTCTCGAGCGGGGTCCGAGATTGATCCCGCGGGAGGACGACGATGTTTCGGCTGCGGTGCTGGGCATTCTCCAAAACGAGGGGATCCGCGTGATCCTGAACGCGAAGGTGAGCGCAGTGCGGCGGGAAGGCGAAGAAGTAATCGTCGCGGCAGGAGAAGAGGTCCGCGGTACGGAACTGCTGATTGCCATTGGCCGCCGCCCGAACACGGACGATCTTGGATTGGACAAGATTGGCCTCGCGACCGATGAGCGCGGCTACATCCCGGTCGACGACGAACTGCGCACGAGCGTGCCGGGCATCTGGGCTTTGGGCGATTGTAACGGCCGAGGTGCTTTTACCCATACGTCCTATAACGACTATGAGGTGGTGGCCGCGAATCTTCTCGACGGGGCCAGGCGCCGCATCAGCGACCGCATCCCGGCCTATGCCCTTTATATCGATCCCCCTTTGGGCCGCGCGGGGATGACCGAACGCGAGGCACGCGAGAGCGGGCGCGCCGCCTTGGTCGCGCAACGCCAAATGACCCGGGTCGGCCGCGCCGTCGAAAAAGGCGAGACGCAAGGATTTATGAAAATTCTGGTGGATGCTGCGTCGGGCGAGATCTTAGGAGCATCCCTATTAGGGACGGGCGGCGATGAGGCGATCCATTCGATCCTGGACGTGATGTACGCTCGCAAGCCCTACCGGCTGATTCAGGAGGCCATGCACATCCACCCCACCGTGAGCGAATTGATCCCGACCATGCTGGGAGACCTGAAGCCGCTGGAGACCGCAAGCCGTTGACGGGTCCGCTTCGGGCGCGCCTCGAGGCTGCGCGCGCCGAGACCGATCGCCTTTTCGAGTTGGTGAAGCCAGCGTTTCTATACGCTCGTCCCATCGCCGAGCGCCACCGTCTGATTTTCTATGTTGGCCACCTGGAGGCCTTCGATTGGAACCTTCTGCAGCCGCGGGTGAGCGGGCTGGTTTCCTTCGATGCCTCGCTCGATAAACTTTTCGCCTTTGGCATCGATCCCGTAGACGGCGGGCTGCCGATGGACGCAGAAAGCGATTGGCCTCGCCCGCAGACGGTGGCCACCTACCGGGATGAGCTTCGGGCACGCCTCGACCTCGCGCTGGAATCGGCGCCGGAGATCTTGCTTCAGGTCGCCATCGAGCATCGCCTCATGCACGCGGAGACGCTGTCTTATCTGCTGCACCAGATGCCTTTTGAAACGAAGGTCCATCACGAGCGCGCGGTTTTGGCCGGGACAGCGCCCGCCCAGCCGAGCATGATTGCCGTTCCCTCAGGAAGAGCAACGCTGGGCCGAAGCCGCAAGTCCGGCTTCGGCTGGGACAACGAATTTGAAGAACATTCCGTGGCGGTGGACGCCTTCGAGATCGATCGCTACAAGGTGACGAACCGCGAGTACCTGGAATTTGTGCATGCGGGCGGCTACCAGGAGCGTGGATTCTGGGAGGACGCGGATTGGGGATGGAAACAAAGTCAGGGCATCGACCATCCTTCGTTTTGGATAAGCCGCGAGGGAGCTTATCGGTATCGGTCTATGTTCGACACGTTTATTTTGCCGCTCGACGCTCCGGTCTACGTCAGCCACGCCGAAGCCCAAGCCTATGCCAGGTTTGCCGGGAAGCGCTTGCCCACGGAAGCTGAGTGGCATCGCGCGGCGTATGCGACTCCGGAGGGCGGGGAACGAAGTTTTCCCTGGGGTGAGGATGAAGCCGCCGCCCGGCATGGATATATGGGAATGCAGATCTGGGACCCTGCGCCGGTGAACGCTTTTCCGATGGCGCGCAGCCCATGGGGCGTCGAGGCCATGCTAGGCCAAGGATGGGAGTGGACGTCGAGCGTGTTTGCGGCGTTCCCCGGGTTTCGGCCATTCGAGTTCTATCGCGGCTATTCCGCCGACTTCTTCGACGGAAAGCATTTTGTGATGAAGGGCGGATCCCCACGGACGGAGCGCGCGATGCTGCGGCGATCGTTCCGGAATTGGTTCCAGCCGCATTATCCCTACGTGTATGCGGGCTTTCGCTGCGTGCGGGCCAGCTAAAAGATTTCCGGAGTTACCCGATGACGACACAAGCAATCACGGCGGCGGCAAAAGGCGCGTTCGCGGCAGACGTTCGGGCGGGGCTGCTGAAAGCGGGGCAGAAGGAGTTGCCGTCCAAGTACCTATACGACGCTTTGGGTTCCAAGCTTTTCGAAGCGATTTGCGAACTGCCAGAATACGGTCTGACGCGGGCCGACGAACGCCTTTTGCGGAAGCATTCCCCGGAAATCGCCGCGCGAATCGAGGGTCCGCTGGCGGTATGCGAACTAGGGAGCGGCAGTGGGCGGAAGACGCGCTGGGTGCTGGAGGCCTTGGCCAGGAAGAGGCGAATTTGCTATTACCCAATCGAGATTTCGGCCGGGGCGTTGGCGGCCTGCGAGCGGGAATTGGGCCAATTGGAAAGCGTGGGGATTGTGGGAATGGAGCGCGAATACCTGGATGGTCTGCTGGAGGTCGCGGCGCGCCGGAAGCCCGGCCAGCGCTTGCTGGTGTTGTTTCTGGGCAGCACCATCGGCAACTTCAGCCACCCGGCGGACGCGGAGTTTTTATGGAGGGTCCGCGGGATCTTGGCGCCTGGAGATTTTTTGCTGCTGGGAAGCGATTTGCTGAAGCCGCGGCGCGAACTGATCGACGCCTATGACGATCCGTTGCAGGTGACGGCCGCCTTCAACCGCAATTTATTGGTGCGGATCAACCGCGAATTGGGGGCGGATTTTAGACTGGGGCAATTTGCGCACGAGGCCAGATTTGACGAGGAACGAGCGGATGTGGAGATGCATCTGGTGTCGCTGGCCGAGCAGACCGTCTCGATCGGCGAGGCCCGGGTAGTGGTGAAGTTCGCCGAGGGCGAAAGCATCTGGACGGAGAATAGCCACAAGTTCACGCTCAGGGAAATTGCAGAGAAGACGGAAGCGGCGGGCTTCCGTCTGGACGCGCAGTGGGTGGATCGAGAGTGGCCTTTTGCCGAGAGCCTGCTGGAAGCCGTCGCTATTCCGCGAGAGTAAAGGCAACCCGCTTGGGGTCGATGCGAAGCAGCTGGGCTTTGCCGGGAGAGGCCAGCCAAATTGCGCCGGGGGCTACTTTTAGAAGTCCGCCGCCTTCCCCGTAGAACTGCTGGACGACCTTTTCGGACTTCAGATCGATTTTGGTGAGCGGGAAGCCGGTTTGACTGACCCAAAGGAAGCCTTCGCCGAAGGCCAAAGCGCCCGCCGCATTCGGGACTAGGGTTTCGATCGTAGAGCTGACTTTGTTGGTCTTCGGATCGACTTTGGAAATTTTGCCTTCCTTCTTGCCCAGCACGAAGAGGGAACCTTCCCCAAAGGCGATTGCGATGGGCTCCGAGGCGACCTCAATGCGTTCCTTGACGACGTTGGATTTGGCGTCGATGCGCAGAAGGCGGTTGGCGGCAGGGCAAGTGGCCCAAAGGGAGTCGGCTTCGTAGAGCAGGCTGTTGCAGCCGGCGGGCAGGCGGATCTCGGCGACGACTTGGTTCTCTTTGGGATCAATGCGGGAGAGCGTACCCTGGCCGTCGGTGAGGGCCCAGACGCTATCGGGCGTGGCGGCTAAGGTGAGATTTCCAGCCTGTGCGCCGACTTCGAGAGTGCGGGAAAGTTTGCCGGTTTTGGGTTCAGCCTTTGAGATGCCCTTTTTGGCGCAATCCGGCGCCCAGAGGCTTTCAAAGGCGTTCACCAGGCCGCCGCAGGGCTTTTCCAGGCTGGCAAAGGAATCGAGCTTCTTGTTGGTCTTGGTTTCGATGCGGGCGAGGCCTCCTTTTTCAGGGAGGGTGAGGAGCAGATTCGGACCCGAAAGCAGGAGGAAGGCGGGAGAGGATTCGAGGGCGATTTCGACCTCGGACTTCAGGTGGGCGAAGGGAATTTGGATACCGGGCGTTTTGACTCCGGCCGTGGCTGGCTTGGGCTTGATCTGTTTATCTTTAGCGGCAACTTTGTCTTTAGCCGCAACGCGATCGGCCGCAGCCACCATCAGTAAGAAACAGCCCAGAGCGATCCCTAGCGTCAGTCTCATTTACAACACCTCTTCCAATATTCAATCGTGCTCCGACGGTTTGCTCCGACTGGGGAGAAGTGGCGCGGCGTAGCCAGCAAACTCGAGTATAGCGGCGGCGTCGATAATTGACAACGACGGCATGAAAAGGCTATAACAACGGGTAAGCTTCAGTCCGCTCTGGAGCGCCGTCCGGCCCAGTCAGCCCCAAATCCCCCGTCTTACCGTAGCTTTAGATTGTTATAGGAAGCGCATGAGCGCCGAGGGAAGGTTGTGTATGCCCGTTGGGTATTTGTTAGTGCTGGCCGCCGTCTGCGCCTGGGCGCAGACTCCGCAGGCAGCCTCGCCTGATTATTTCGAGAACAAAATCCGGCCGATTCTTGCCAACAACTGTTTTGCCTGTCACACGAACACGGCCATGGGTGGGCTGCGGCTGGACAGTGCCGAGGCGATGCAAAAGGGTGGAGCCAAGCACGGTGCGGCAGTAGTGGCCGGAGATCCGGCGAAAAGCGCGCTGATTGCAGCGATTTCGCATAGCGACCCGGATCCGAAATTTCGCATGCCCATGGGGGCGAAGCTGAAGCAAGCCGACATCGATGCCTTAACGGAATGGGTGAAAGCGGGCGCGGTGTGGCCCAAGACGGCGGCAGTGCAGACGAAGGGCGACGGGAAGTTCGTGATCCATCCTGAGCAGCGGAAATTCTGGAGCTTTTTGCCATTGGCTAAGCCCGAAGCGCCGCCCGTGAAAGATTCGAAGTGGGCCAAGACCAACATCGACCGGTTTGTGCTGGCCAAGCTGGAAAAAGAGAATCTGAAGCCCGTGCGAATGGCTACGAAGTCCGAACTGATTCGCCGCGCGTACTTCGACCTGACCGGTCTGCCTCCGACCTACGAGGAGGTACAGGCGTTTGTGAAAGACAACTCGCCGGCGGCCTTTGAGAAGGTGGTGGATAAACTGCTGGCCTCGCCGCACTATGGTGAGCGTTGGGGAAGGCACTGGCTGGATGTGGCGCGCTATGGCGAGGACGATTACCGCAGCCTCGATCCGATGCGCCGGGGCTACAATCCCTATCCGAACGCGCATGTTTACCGCGACTGGGTGATCCAGGCGTTCAATGACGATATGCCTTACGACACCTTCGTAAAGGCTCAGTTGGCGGGCGATCTATTGGATGCAAAGATCCGGCATAAGACGTTGGCCGGCGTGGGCTTCTTGGGTTTAGGGCCCTGGTACTACGACAATGGTTCAACAGAAGTGACGCGGGCCGATGAGCGGCACGACCGTGTGGACGTAATCACGCGGGGCTTCCTGGGCATGACGGTGGCCTGCGCGCGCTGCCACGACCACAAGTACGATCCGATTCCGCAGACGGACTACTACGCGATATCGGGCATCTTTGCCAATGTGACTTACGAGGAGTATCCGCTGGCGCCCAAGAGCGTGGTGGATGAGTTCCGCAAGATCGAGGAGCAGATCGACCAGAAGCAAAAGATCCTGGGCGAGATGCAGAACAACCTATCGAAGGCGCTGGGGCAATCGTTGGCCTTTGAGACGGCCAATTACCTTGAGGGCGTTTATGAGGTGGAAGGGCGCCAGAAAAAAGATAAGGCGACGGTAGTGGAAGCGCGGAAGTTGGATTACGAGCTGCTGGACCGCTGGATTCGCTACCTGGGCAAAGAATCGAAGAAGTATCCGAACAAGAATGAATGGCAGGCCTTCATGAAGAAGGGCGGGACGCCTCAAGAGGCCAAGAAGCTGGCAGCTAAGTTCCAGGAGGAACTCGTAGCCGTCATGCTCGAGCGCAATGAGCTGGACGAGGAAAACAAAGTCATCCGCGACAAAGCGCTCGAAGGCACGAAGCCGAAAAAGCGGACCAACAAGCCCTCGAACTTTGTGACCAACGACGACTTTTGCCCTGGATGCGGCCTGCAACTGAAGAATATGTCCGAGGAGAAGACGAACTTCTGGACTGAGATCTTCCAGCGGGAATTAACCGATAGCGACGATCCGAACGCGATGATGGAAGGCGGCTTCCGGAACATGAAGCCGGGCGTGCTGTTGTTCCGTGGGTGGGGCCTTGAATCGAGGGTTGGATCGGAATCGCAGGCGCAGATGGCGGCGGTAAAAAAAGACATCGACGAGGCGCGCAAGAAGCTCGATCCCTACTATCCGTACCTGCATGGCGTAAAGGAGAACGACAAGTTCTCGAACATTCCGCTGAACCTGCGTGGGGATCCCTTCAACCTGGGTCCAGAGGTGCCGCGCCGCTTCCTGAGCGTACTGAGCGATGAGTCCTCCAAGCCTTTTGAGAAAGGTTCCGGCAGGCTGGAGCTGGCCGAAGCGATTTTGCGGCAGCCGATTTCCACGCGCGTATTCGTGAACCGGATTTGGAAGGCGCATTTTGGAACGGGCATTGTGGATACGCCGAGCAATTTTGGCGTGACCGGCGAGCGCCCAACGAACCCGGAACTGTTGGAATATCTGGCGGCCAATTTCGTGGCCAACGGGAACAGCGTAAAGAAGCTGCACCGGGAGATCCTGCTGTCGAGCGTGTATCAGCTTTCCAGCGACCTGGACGCGACGAACTTCGCCAAGGATTCCGGCAACCGTTACTACTGGCGCGTGGATAAGAAGCGCATGGACGCCGAGCAGATTCGCGATGGAGTGTTGACGGTTTCGGGGTTGCTCGATCCGGGTATTGGCGGACCCTCGGCGGACTTGAAGCCAAGCTTCCATCGCCGCACGGTGTATGGCAAAGTAAGCCGCTACAAGCTGGACGAGTATCTTCAGCTTTTCGACTTCCCCTCGCCCGCTATCAGCGCGGAGAAGCGGTTTACGACGACGGTGCCGCTGCAGCGCCTCTTCTTGCTGAACAGCGATTTCATGCAGATTCACGCCGAGGAATTGGCCAAGCGCGTGGCGACAGAAGCCGACAACCGGTCGCGAATTAAGAAGCTGTATCAGCTGGCGTACGCGCGGGACCCCCAGGAGCAAGAGATTGCACTGGGCCTGGAATACATCAAGAACGAACCGATGTTGTCCTACGAGGAGCGCAAGAAGAAGGAAGCCGAAAAGGAAAAGGAAGCGGGAGCCGGACGGCGACGCGGGCCGGGTGGGCCTGGTGGACCTGGCGGGCCTGGTGGACCTGGCGGGCCTGGTGGTATGGGCGGCGGCAAAGCGCCGCTTGAGATCAGCAAGGCCGACTCTGCCGCCGAAGGGATGCCCAAGGACGTGGCCGCCAAACCGGAGATGCCCAAGGCTGAGATGCCTGCCGAAGAAGGCGATGGGGCGGCCGGCGCGACACCACCGCCGGGCACACCACCGCCGGGCGCGCCGCCGATGGGTATGGGCATGATGATGGGTATGCCCGGAATGCGCGGGATGGGTGGGCCAAGGACCGAGGAAATCAAGTACGAGCCCACGATCTGGGGACGTTACGCGAAGGTCCTGCTGAGTTCGAGCGAGTTTTTGTTCATCAACTAAAGGAAACGCATCGTGCATAAATCATCCAATCCCAAGACGCGCCGAGAGGCACTCCGGCGCATCGGCAACGGTTTCGGCATGATGGCCTTCGCGGGCATGCTGAATCGTTCACTGGCCGCCTCCGGCGCGCTGGCCGCGCCCGACGGCAGCATCATGACCTATAAGCCGGACCATCCGCAGCGCGTTAAGCGCGTCATTTTCCTTTTCATGAACGGCGGCTGTTCCACGATCGACAGTTTCGATCCGAAGCCGATGCTGGATAAGTACGACGGACAGCCTTTGCCGGGCGGGGAAGTGAAGACCGAGCGCAAGACTGGCGCGTTGATGAAGAGCCCATTCGCCTTTAAGAAGTACGGCCAGAGCGGGATGGACATCAGCGAGTTGTGGCCGAACCTGGCGACGGTGGCCGACGATATCGCCTGGGTGCGCTCGGTGCATACCGAGATTCCCAATCACGAGCCTTCGTGCCTGATGATGAACACCGGGGCGAACCAGGCAGGGCGGCCCTCGCTGGGCGCATGGCTTACCTACGGCTTGGGTACGGAGAATCAAAACCTACCCGGATACGTGGTGTTGTGCCCCGACGTACCAACGACGGTCGGGCCGCCGTTGTGGTCCAACGGCTTCCTGCCCGCGATCAACCAAGGCACGTTTATTTCCGATAAGGTGCAGACCGGCGGACCCGACGGCATGGAGATGCCGCCCGCCGAAATGCCGATGCCGGAGATGACCAAGGACGGCAAGCCCGCCGAGAAGAAAGACAAGAAGATCGTCGTCGAGAAGAGCTTCGATCCGAAGAAACTGATCTCTTTCGTCAATAACCCCAAATTCGAATTGCCCGAGCAGCGCCGCGAGTTGGATTTGCTGGGCAAGATGGAAGCGTTGCGCCGGGAGCGCGAGGGCGCCGACCCGCAAGTGGAGGCGGTGATCAAATCCATGGAGACCGCCTACCGGATGCAGACGGAAGCGCCGGAAGTTTTCGATGTGCGCAAAGAGAGCGAAGCGACGCTCAAGATGTACGGCGAAGGCTCGACGGCTCGCGGCTGCCTAACCGCGGTGCGGCTGGCGGAAAAGGGCGTCCGGATGACGCAGGTTTACTACGCCAAGGGCGACCCTTGGGACGCGCATGGCGACATCATGGCGCACAAGACCAACGCGAAGAATTCCGATCAAGCGTTCGCGGCGGTGATTAAGGATCTGAAGGGCCGCGGGCTTTGGAAAGATACCTTGGTGGTTTGCGGTTCTGAGTTCGGCCGGACGCCGGTGCGCGAAGTGGGCGGCGGTGGCGGCAGCGTCAAACGCGGCCGCGATCACAATCCCTTCGGCTTTACGATGTGGCTGGCCGGTGGAGCCATCAAGGGCGGCACGATCTACGGCGCGACCGACGATTTCGGGTTCAAGGCCGTGGAAAAGCCCGCGCATGTTCACGACATTCATGCGACGATTCTTTATCTGATGGGAATCGACCATACCAAGCTTAGTTACCGCTACAGCGGTAGAGACTTCCGCCTCACGGATGTGAGCGGGGAAGTTATTCATTCGTTGATCGCCTAGCAATACACGTCCGCTTGCGCGATCCTTAGCCGTTAACCTCCGATCCCCCTGTTGGGAATCCCTGCGTAGGGAAAAACCGGGAAGCACGCATTTCCGGAAAAACAAAAATAGAAAGTCTAACAGGGGTCCTTATGTCCACGCTGTCTCTCTGCCGTGTGGCGATAGGTTTGCTGCTATCGTCCGCACTCTTTGCCCAATCGTCCCAGCTGACAGGAACGGTGACCGACGCTCAAGGCGCGGCCATTCCCGAAGCTATTGTCACCCTCACCAATATCGAAACGGCGGCGACCCGCCGTAGCGTTTCCAGCGACACGGGCGCTTATTCCTTCCCGCAGATGCCGCCGGGCACCTACCGGCTGGAAGCGCAGAAGCCGGGATTCAAGTCGGTAATCGATCGAGTGCGCTTGCAGACCAGCACACCCGCCACGCTCGGCATCCAGATGGAGGTGGGCCAGGTTAACGAATCGATTAGCGTGAGCGCCGAAGCGTCCGTGGTGAACACGACCAATGCGAGCGTGGGCAACCCCTTTACGGAACTGCAGATTCGCCAATTGCCGCTGATCACGCGCAATGTCGTCGATCTCTTGAGCTTGCAGCCGAACGTGACGCCGACGGGCGAGGTGGCCGGCGCCAAGCGGGACCAGAACAACGTCACGCTGGATGGCGTGGACGTGAACGACGTACAGGGAGGCAACTCGGGCTTTCAGTCGGTGCTGCCAGTGCCTCTCGATTCGGTGCAGGAATTCCGTACGACGGTAGTGGGTCTTGGAGCCGATCAGGGACGGTCTTCGGGCGGACAGGTGACGCTGGTGACCAAGTCGGGCTCGAATCAGTTCCACGGATCGGTTTACGAATTTCACCGCAACGTGAAGACGGCGGCGAACAACTGGTTTTCCAATCGCGCGGGAATCGCGCGGGAAAACCTGATCCGGAACCAATACGGCGCCTCGTTGGGGGGCAGGATCATTAAGGACCGCGTGTTCTTCTTCGCCAACTGGGAAGACCGCAAAGACGCGACGGCACAGGGCGTGAACCGCACCGTGCCATCGGAAACCTTCAAACAGGGGATTGTGCAATACCGGACGACCGACCCGGTTACGCGGGCCGTGACGGTCCACAGCCTGAATGCAAATGACATTCGCACGGTGGATCCGCTCAACGTTGGGATCAATCCGACCCTGCTCAACATTTTGAAGGGCTATCCCGCGGGCAACGATCCGGCGTCGTCGGCGGACCGCGGCCTGAATTTTTCAATTCTTCGTTTTAATGCGCCGAAGCGTCTTGACTACCGGACCTACGTACTGAAAAACGATTTCAATATCGACAAGAGCGGCAAACATGTTGCCAGCATCCGGGGTACCTTGGCGGACAACGCGGAAGACGACATTCTGGCGCAGTTCCCGGGCCTGGAGGCGCAGGCCAAGCGCCTGGACCAATCCAAAGGCCTGTCCGCCCGTTACACGACCGTGCTGAGCGCGTCCATGGTGAACAACTTCAACTATGGCTACACGCGGCAAAAGACGGTGACCACGGGCGCCGACGGTCCGTCGTTGAGTTTTTACTTCACCAATCCCACCACGTCGTTCCCCAGGGCCTTGAACCGCGTTTCCCCTGTCCACAACTTCACCAACGACACCACCTGGACGAAGGGCAAACACACGCTGCAATACGGCATTAATTTCCGGCTGACGACGAACGACCGCGCGTCATTTTCGACATCCTATCCGAGCTATAGCTTCAGCCGCAACACGCTGGCAGGCCTCGGTTCGGATATTTCCGGCAGTCTACAGACCTTCGTGCGCAATCAGACGGGCAACCAAGGGCTGACGCTGACCGAGCCGGTGCCGGTGCAGAATGCCTTTGGCGCGCTGTTTGGCGTGGTCAACGCGTTTAGCGGGACCTATAACTTTGGCCGGGACGGGAAGGCCATCCCCTTTGGCCAACCGATCACGCGAGTCTTCGGTTCCAACGAGTATGAGTTCTACATCCAAGACACCTTCAAGATGCGCCGCGATCTAACGGTCACCTACGGCGTGCGCTACGGACTCTATGCGAATCCCTACGAGAAGAACGGCATCCAGGTGAACCCGACAATCGGACTTGATCAATACTTCGCCAACCGCGCGGGCGGACAAGCGCTAGGCATTCCCAGCTTCGCGCACAGCACCGCTTCGTTGACCTACAACCTCGCGGGCCCGGAGAACGGCGGCGACGGTTATTACAAGACCGACCGTAATAACTTCGCTCCCCGTTTCTCCGTCGCCTGGGCTCCGGAAGGCGATAACCTGGTGACGCGGATTATGGGCAAGGGCAGTGTGCTGCGCCTGGGCGCGGGCATGGTTTACGACCGCTACGGAAACCAAATGGCCGTTACCTTCGCCAACAGCGGCTCGCCCGGACTCGCGACCCAGGTGGCCCAGCCCTTCAACACCAATTTTTCGACGTCCGTGCGCTATAACGGGAGCAATCTTCCGGCGTTACCGACGGCTCCGTCGGGCGGCATGCCTTTTACGCCTCAGACGATCGTGGGCGGCTTTACCAGCTTTTCGGGCGTGAACCCGAGCTTGGTGGCGCCTTATTCGATTCCGCTCAATCTTAGCTATACCCGTCCGCTGGTGAGCGGCATCGTGGTCGAAATCGGCTATGTGGGCCGCTTGACGCGCAAGGGCCTGCTGCGGCAGGACTACTCGCAGCCGCTCACGAATTTCAAGGATCCCAAATCCGGCCAGACCTGGGCGCAGGCTTCCGGAATTCTCTACGAGAAGTTTCTGGGCGGACTGACGCCGGCCCAAGTGCGCGCCAATCCCTCCTTACTGGGCACGGTGCCCTTTTTTGAGAACATGTTCCCGGCCGCGGCAAACTTGAGCTTCACCGGCAGCGCGACGGCCAACTACTACAACACGGTCTATCAAACCTACGGCGGATCGGATCTGGATGCGCTCAGCGACTTTGATCGCCTGCGGCGCGCCAACGGGGGATGCCTCTCGGTTTTCGGGTGCAATACCTTCTTTGCCAACCAGGCGGCGGGGTTGCAGGTTTGGACCAATGCGTCCAACGCCAGCTATCACTCCGGGAATCTTGTGGTCCGCCGCGCCGTGAGCAAGGGCTGGGGCTTTGACTTCAACTACACGCTCTCCCGCGCGATGGACTATGCCTCGGGCAACGAAGCCGGCATCGGCACCGGCACGGACGGCGCGGGCGGCAGCTTGCTGCAGGACGCCTTCAATCCGAAGGCGGCTTATGGCGTGTCCTCCTTCGATATCCGTCACAACGCTTCGTTGAACACGATCCTCGAACTACCCTTTGGCAAGGGCAAGGCCTTCCTGGGCAATGCGAACAGCTTCGTCAATCAGGCGGTCGGCGGGTGGCAGATCTCCATGCTGGGGCGCTTCCGCTCGGGACTGCCCCAGGACATCTCCAACGGGGGCATTTACCCCACGAACTACCTCACCTCGGCCATTGCCATCCGGAAGCCCGGAGCGACGCCGCCGGTGAACGCGGTGGGATTCAACCAAAACGGAAATCCCTCGATTTTCGCCAACACGAACGCGATCGGCTCGTTCATCGGCCAATACCCGGGCTCGGTGGGCGAACGCGGGTTGGTGAGGGCGGCGGGTTCGGTTAACTTCGACCTCGCGCTCGGCAAACGCTTCTTCCTCCCCTTTGAAGGACACTCCCTGCAATTCCGCGCGGAGGCCTTTAACGCATTCAATAATGTGAACTTCACCACGCTCAGCTTGAGCCTCACCACGCCCGGCACCTTCGGCCAGTTCACCTCGGCCGCCGATGCCCGCGTGATGCAGTTCGCGCTGCGCTACGAGTTCTAAACCCCTTCCCTATTGTCCGGGGGGCGGAGTGCCGATACATGCCGTAGATGGCATCCGCCCCCGCAGGCAAATTTCAAGATCATTACAGCATTTTCGGCGTCGAGCCTAAAGCCTCGACAGACGAAATCTACGCCGCATACTCGAAGCAGATCGAGTTGTATCACCCGGAGCGCGGCCGGGAGCCAAACAAGGAAAAGTTTGAAGCGGCCAATCTGGCATGGGAGGTTCTCTCCGATCCAGAAGGCCGTAAAGCGTTTGACGGCGTTCGTGGCGGAGGCCATGAGGACGACGCGGAGGTTTCCTTTACAGGCATGTCCTTTTTTGCGAACATGCGCTTCGATATTGACCGCCGCAACACGATCCTGGTCGTCCTCTACGACCATAAACGCCAGAAACCCCGCACGCCCGCCATTACTCGACGCCAGTTGGACATGCTGATCCAAATGACGGAAGAGGATGTGCAACTCGCGGTTTGGTATTTGAAGGATCGCGGCCTGATGGTGGTAGACGACCGTTCAAAAATGCAGATTACGGCGGCCGGGATGGACTACCTGCAAGGGAATCTGCCCGACCCGCAGACGGTGGTGCCGTTTTTGAAGCAGCTTAGATCGGCGGAAGAAGTGGCTCCCGCGCCCGCCATGCCGGAATTGGCTTCTCTGGCCACCAATATCGGCCCGTCATCCGTGGTTCCCGCCACACCGGAGCCCGCTGCGGCCAAGCCCCTCAACATTGTCCGGCGCACCATTAACATTCCGAACCAGCGCGGCTAGTCCCCGTTATCCGCAAGCAAGAGTTCTAAGAAGGCGGTAGACGCCCGGCTCATCTTCGCGTTCCGCCGGTGGATGATCCCCAGGGGGCGGGTCAAGCTGGGGCTTAACTCTGCGGCGAGGAGCTTGCCCTCGGCCAGCTCTTTTTCGAGGACCGGCAAGGGTACGATACTCACCCCCCGACCGAGGGTGACCGCCTCTTTGATCATTTGCAGGTTGTCGAAGTTCATCGCCAACTGGACCTCGGCGCCGTTCTCTTTGAGGTAGGCGTCGATATCTCGGCGAATCGGCAAATCCGCATCGAATCCCACGAAGGTCTGCCCATCGAGGCGAGCGGGGCTGATGCGCTTCAGCGCTCCCAGAGGATGCCCCAAGGGCATGGCCAGAACCATCTTTTCTTTGCGCCAGGGCACGGCCGTAATTTCGCGATTAGAGAGTGGATAGCTTACCAGCCCCAAATCGGCGCGCTCCTCCCGGACAGCCTCATAGACTTTCTCGGGGCGCAGATACTCGACCTGCAGTTTTGCGTCGTGGTATTTCTTCTGGAAGGCTTCTTCCAGGCGGCCCATTTTCGAAAGGCCCACGGAGTAGATCGAAGCTACACGTACTTCGCCGCTGGTGGAGCGCTTCAACTCGTCGAGTTCCGTTTCAAACTCCGTCTTGCGGCGGATTACCTCTCGGCAAAACTCGAGGTAGGCTTGACCCGCTGCCGTCAAGCGGATGGGCCGCGTACTACGGTCCACAAAACTAATGCCAAAGCTGCGTTCCAGCTCCTGCAAATGTTGGCTAGCGGCGCTTTGGCTGACCTTGTTCAAAGTTGCGCCCCGGCTTACGCTTCGGCTCTGCGCAATGTCCCGGAAAAGTCTCAGATGCTCCAGTTGCACAGACCAGAGGATAACATAATCTGATCTAATAATGAAGCTTTTCGATATTTGATTTGCCTAATATAGACCCGTGTCGCTATACTCAACCTAATTCGAGGAGTTAGATGAACCCTGTCCGTTTCGATTCCGGCGCCCTTCGCCGCGGTTTGCCCGCCGCGCAGGGCCTCTACGACCCGTCGCGCGAGAAAGACGCATGCGGCCTGGGATTTGTCGCCAATATTCAAGGCGAGAAGTCCCACGGCATTATCCAAAAAGGAATCGAGATTCTGGTGAATCTGACGCACCGGGGGGCGTGCGGCTGCGACCCGGACACGGGCGATGGGGCCGGTATCCTGATTCAAATTCCGCATCGTTTTTTCGTGCGGGAATGCAAGAGTCTTGGCTTTGCGCTGCCGCAGGCCGGGGAATACGGCGTCGGGATGGTCTTCCTGCCGGTGCAGCGTACGCAGCGTTTACAGTGTGAAGGCATTCTGGAACGCGTGATTCGCGAGGAAGGGCTGGAAGTGCTGGGCTGGCGCGACACGCCCATCGATTCGAACGCCATTGGCCGCCTGGCCCGGGACTCGCAGCCGTATATTGAACAGATCTTTGTCGGCGCTGCGCCCGGCATGGCCGCCGGGGAACTCGAACGGAGGCTGTACCAGGTACGCAAGCGGGCTGAGAACGAGATTGCCAATTCGGACATCCGCGATCAGGACTTTTTCTACATCCCATCGTTGTCCTGCCGGACGATCGTCTATAAAGGCCTTCTGCTGGCGCCGCAGATCGCCAATTTTTATAAGGAGTTGTCGGATCCGGAACTAGTCAGTGCGTTGTGTCTCGTGCATCAGCGGTTCTCGACGAATACGTTCCCGACCTGGCAGTTGGCCCACCCTTTCCGTTTTCTATGCCATAACGGCGAGATCAACACGGTGAGAGGCAACGTGAACTGGATGCACGCGCGGGAAGCGACCATCGATTCGAAGCAGTTCGACGACATCGATAAGATCTTTCCGATCGTCACGCCTTCGGGCAGCGATTCCTCGTCGCTGGATAACGTGGTAGAACTGCTCACACTTGGAGGCCGCGAATTACCCCACGTGATGGCGATGCTGATTCCGGAGGCTTGGGACCAGGACTCGACGATGGACCCCGCCAAGAAGGCCTTTTACGAATATCACGCCTCCTTAATGGAGCCCTGGGACGGCCCCGCCGCGGTGGCCTTTACCGATGGGCGCCTAATTGGCGCGACGCTCGACCGCAACGGACTGCGGCCTGCGCGTTACATGCTGACTCACGATGGGTTGCTGATCATGGCCTCCGAAACCGGGGTGCTGCCGGTTAAGCCGGAAGAAATCAAGTACAAAGGCCGGCTGCAGCCGGGCAAGATGTTGCTGGCCGATTTGGAAGAAGGACGGATCGTGCCCGACGAAGAAGTGAAGGCGCGGCTGGCTGCCCGGCAGCCTTACGCGGAGTGGCTGGAGAAGCAGCAGATCACGCTGGACCGTTTGCCCCAACCGGCACGGTGGCACGATACGGATTTCCATACGGTGCTGGAGCGCCAGCGCACCTTTGGTTACACCGAAGAGGACTTGCGCATGATTATGACGCCTATGGCCAGCGGCGCCGAGGAGCCCGTTGGGTCGATGGGGACGGATACGCCGCTGGCGTGCCTGAGCGACCGTCCGCAGCCACTCTTCCATTACTTCAAGCAGCTTTTTGCGCAGGTGACGAACCCGCCGATCGATCCGATTCGCGAAGAACTCGTGATGTCGCTGCAAAGCTACATCGGCACGGAACGCAACATCATGGAGGAAACCCCGGAGCACTGCCACACGCTGCGCCTGGACCATCCGATCCTCACCAACCATGCCCTGGAGCGCCTGCGCAATGTGCGGTGGGGCGAATTTCTCGCCACCACGTTGCCCACGCTGTTTGACGCCAACGGCACCGAGAAAGATCTGGAAGAAGCTTTGGAACGCCTCTCGCGTCGGGCCTCCCAGGCCATCGAAAAGGGCTACCGGCTATTGATTCTTTCCGATCGCGGGGTGGATCACAATTCCGCGCCGATCCCTTCGCTGTTGGCGCTCACGGCCGTCCACAACCATTTGGTGCGCGAAGGCACCCGTTCTCAGGTAGCTTTGATTGTTGAATCCGGTGAGCCGCGCGAGACGATGCATTTCTGCCTTTTGATGGGCTACGGGGCCAGCGCCATCAATCCGTATCTAGCGCTGGAAACGATTGAGGACTTGGCCCATAAGCGGCTGCTGCCCGAGGGGCTGAGCATCGAGAAGGCTCTCACTAACTACTTGAAGGCTGTCAACAAGGGCCTGCTGAAGGTCTTTTCCAAGATGGGGATTTCGACGCTGCAGTCCTATCGCGGCGCACAGATTTTTGAAGCTATCGGGCTCAACCGCGCGTTTATCGACCAATACTTCACCGGAACGGCGTCGCGCATCGAGGGTGTGGGCTTGGAGGTTATCGCCCGCGAAGCCAAGATGAAGCACGAATACGCATTCCGGCCCAGCAGCGCGGTAAGCGGGTTAGACATTGGCGGCAACTACCACTTCCGGGTAAACGGCGAGTTCCATTCGATCAACCCGGATTCAGTAGCCAAGCTGCAACATGCGGTTCGTCAACGGAACTTCGAGACCTTCGAAGAGTACGCGGAACTGATCGACGACCAGAACAAGAAGCTATGCACGCTGCGGGGACTAATGGAGTTCCAATACGCGAAGGTCCCGGTGCCGCTGGAAGAGGTAGAGCCCGCAAGCGAAATTGTTAAGCGCTTTGCCACCGGAGCCATGAGCTTTGGCAGCATTTCGCAGGAAGCCCACGAGACGCTTGCAATTGCGATGAATCGGATTGGCGGCCGTTCCAATACTGGGGAGGGCGGGGAAGATCCCGCGCGCTTCCCGGTTCTGCCTAACGGCGACTGGAAGCGCAGCGCAATTAAGCAGGTGGCCAGCGGCCGTTTCGGCGTAACGACAGAGTATTTGGTGAACGCCGAGGAGCTCCAAATCAAGGTGGCTCAAGGGGCAAAGCCGGGCGAGGGCGGCCAATTGCCTGGACACAAGGTGGACGAGAATATCGCGCGCGTCCGCTTTGCAGTGCCTGGCGTTTCGTTGATTTCGCCGCCGCCGCATCACGACATTTACTCGATCGAAGATCTTGCTCAATTGATTTACGATCTAAAGAACGTCAACCCGACCGCTCGTATTTCCGTGAAGCTCGTCAGCGAGGTGGGAGTGGGTACGGTGGCGGCGGGCGTCGCCAAGGCCCATGCCGATGTGATTCTGATTTCGGGCGACACGGGCGGCACGGGCGCCAGTCCCTTAACGTCGCTCAAGCATGCGGGCTCGCCGTGGGAATTGGGCCTGGCTGAGACGCAGCAGACGCTGGTGATGAACGACTTACGCAGCCGCGTGCGCATTCAGGTGGACGGCAAGCTGCAAACGGGCCGAGACGTCGTGATCGGCGCGTTGCTGGGCGCCGAAGAGTTCGGTTTCTCCACCGCGCCTCTGATTGCGATGGGCTGTATCATGATGCGCAAATGCCATCTCAACACCTGCCCCGTCGGGATCGCCACGCAGAATCCGGAATTGCGCAAGAAGTTCGAGGGCACGCCCGAAAACGTAATCAACTTTTTCTTCTTCATCGCCGAGCAGGCGCGCCAGCTTATGGCCAAGCTGGGCTTCCGTACGATGAACGAAATGATTGGCCGTTCCGATAAGCTGCAGAAAAAGCCCGGGATCGGACACTGGAAAGCCAAGGGCCTCGACTTTTCGACGCTCTTCTATGCGCCGCCCGTACCGCAAAGGGTCAGCCGCATTTGTACTACCGTGCAGGACCATGGTCTGAACGAGGCTCTCGATTACGAACTGATCCGCCATGCACGCGAAGCCATCGACGGCGGCGCGAGAGTGGAAATCAAAGTTCCCATCCGCAACGTCCATCGTACGGTCGGGGCGATGCTCTCGGGCGAAATTGCCAAGAAATACGGCAATGTGGGTCTTCCGCCCGATACGATCCAATTTGAGTTCAATGGCTCCGCCGGCCAAAGCTTTGGGGCTTTCCTGAGCCGTGGCGTCACGCTCAAACTGGAAGGGGACTCTAACGATTACATCGGTAAGGGCCTCTCCGGCGGCAAGATTGCCGTCTACCCGCCCAAGGGTTCCTCGTTCCAGCCTGAGGAGAACATCATCATTGGCAACACGGCACTATACGGCGCCACCAGCGGCGAGGCGTACTTCAATGGCCGCGCGGGCGAGCGCTTCTGCGTGCGGAATTCCGGCGCGACGGCGGTCGTCGAAGGCGTGGGCGATCACGGCTGCGAGTACATGACCAAGGGCTTGGTGGTGGTGCTGGGCAGCACCGGCCGCAACTTCGCCGCCGGCATGTCGGGGGGCTTCGCCTACGTGCTGGACGAATCTGGAACCTTTGCCAATAGCGGCTGCAACCGGGCCGGAGTGGACCTCGACCCCGTCTCCATACCTGAGGACATCTCGACGCTTAAACAGTTGCTCGAACGCCATTTTGAAATGACCGGCAGCCCCAAGGCCCGCTGGGTGTTGGAGCACTTCGGCACGATGCTGCCCTACTTTGTGAAGGTCTTCCCGCATGAGTACAAGCGCGTTCTGGGCGTGGCCCGCGCCTCCGAAAAGGTGCAGGCCGTGCCGTCCGTGCTGAAGGCCAAGGAGCATGTCCATGGGTAAGAACACTGGCTTCCTCGACTACCCCCGCGAGGTTGCTCCTAAGCGCCCGGTTCCCGAGCGTGTCAACGATTGGTTTGAGGTTTACCAGCCGTTTCCGGCCGAGGCCGTCCGCACGCAGGGCGCGCGCTGCATGGATTGCGGCGTACCCTTTTGCCATACCGGCTGCCCGCTGCATAACCTAATTCCGGATTGGAACGACCTGGTTTATCGCGATCGCTGGAAAGATGCGATCGTGCAGTTGCACGCTACCAACAACTTCCCCGAGTTCACCGGACGTTTGTGCCCGGCGCCTTGCGAGAGCGCATGTGTGTTGGGCATCAATGCGCCGCCGGTCTCGATTAAGCAAGTGGAAAAGTCCATCATCGATCACGCCTTCGCCGAGGGCTGGATCGCCCCGGAACTGCCGATTTTGCGCACAGGCAAACGGGTGGCGGTGATTGGCTCGGGTCCCGCGGGCCTGGCCGCCGCGCAGCAACTGAATCGCGCCGGGCATTGGGTGACTGTGCTCGAGCGCGAAGACCGCCTGGGCGGGCTGCTGCGCTACGGCATTCCGGACTTCAAGATGGAAAAGCAGCACATTGACCGGCGACTGGAAATCCTGCGCGCCGAAGGCATCGAGTTCCGCACCGGAGTGGAGGTGGGCGTCCAAGTTCCCTTCAGCGAACTGCAGAAGCAGTTTGACGCGATCCTCCTGGCTATTGGCGCCGAGCAGCATCGCGACGTCAATGTGCCCGGCCGTCATCTTGACGGCATCCATTTCGCCATGGACTATCTGCCGCAGGGCAATCGCGCGGTGGCTGGGGACCGCGTGGAAAACCAGATCGTCGCCACCGGCAAACACGTCATCATCATTGGCGGCGGCGATACGGGCGCCGACTGTCTGGGCACGGCCACGCGCCAGGGCGCGAAAAGCATCCGTCAATTCATGATTCACCAGCGCCCACCCGACGAACGCGCTGAAGAAACGCCTTGGCCGCTCTGGCCGGTGATGTATCGGGAAGAGCCTGCGCACGAGGAGAACGGCATTCGCGAGTTTGCCGTCGCGACATCGGCCTTCAGCGGCGACGAGAACGGCCACGTGCGAAAGCTTCACGGTGTCCGCGTGGGCCCCAAGCCACGCTTTGAGCCGCTACCGAATAGCGAATTCGAGCTGGACGCGGACCTCGTCTTGATTGCCATTGGCTTTGCGGGCGTCACGCGTCACGGGCTGATTGAGAAGCTGGGGGCGCGCTTGGACGCTCGCGGCAATCTGATTACCGGGGAAGACTATAGGACGTCGGTCGATAAAGTCTTTGCCGCCGGGGACGCCCGCCGCGGCGCTTCGCTGGTCGTCTGGGCCATTGCCGAAGGGCGCAAGTCTGCGCGCGCGATCGACGAATCGCTCATGGGATCGTCGCATTTGCCTAGTTAAGCGATCCGCCAATTCAGGTCATCCTTCAGGTCGGCTACGCCGCTCAATGCCACCTCTAGTGGTCGTGATCTTGTCCCAGGATGAGCTCTCGTCTAAGGGCGATATCGCCACTGCCGACACTCTGCAGCATCTAACGTATATCCCAGTCCAGGCGCAACATGCGCGTCAGGTCTACCGGCGTTTGTTCGATATTGGTCCCGATGACCGTATTCGTGTTGTTAATCCGGTAGTAAAAATTCGATCCCGCCTGCACGGTGGCTTGCTCGTTCGTGGTGGGGTCCACGATGCGGTAAGTGCCGCTTAGAAGGTCGCCTGTAGCCCGGGCCCGCGCCTCCGCGGATTGCGAGCGCTCGGTCATGGTCGATTGATAGATGCGGTTGATTTCCTGGTTGGTCTCCATGGCTCGAGTGTGATCGATCCGGGCATATTCGCGATCCATCCGGAGCCAATTTAGATTTGGCCGTGCCGTGCTGATCGCATGCGCAAGCACCTCCGCCGCCTGGCCTGAGTAACCGGGAGCCGCGAAATAGCCACACAGATACGCGACGCGCCAGCTATAGAGGTTCGCCATGCCGTATATCTCCGTGGTCACCACCACCGTTCCGCGCTTGCCCTGGTACTCGAAGCTGACCTCGCCGGAATGCAAGGTCGCGTTCATGGGGTTCCCGTAGCGGTAGCGCGCCTGCGCCATTTGCTGGTTGATGTCCGGGCGCTCTTTTTGGCCCAACACCTGCGCTCCTCGCAGGCGCATGTTCAACCAGTACTGCCCGAACTGCGCGCCAGGCAGGTAACGAAGCAGCATTTGGGCGCTGGTGCCCGAAGGATTGTACATCGAGCCTTCGCGAAAGCCGAAACCCGCCATGTCCTGAGTGGGCACGACGTAGTTGCCCACGTTGCGGTCGCCCAGGAAGACCGTCACGTTGCCATCGGGCGAGATGCTGCTGGTTTCATAGCGATTGTCGTTGGAGCCCATGCGGTACAGGCCCAACTCGTTCCGCCAACCGGCGGGCAATTCAATCGAGTACGACTGTTCGCGCGGCTCGTCCAGCCGCGTGTACTTCATCGAGGTCCCCGCTGGTTGGCCCAACGAAAAGGACTTGAGAATCCCCACTAACGCGGGCAGACGTTGCGCAAAACGGGCTTCGGGCGCGCTCGCCAGATAGAGTGTCGCGGCACCGCCGCGCAGCACGAGCATCGCCTGGGCCTTGGCCCCCGCGCCGGCCAGCAGCGCCTCCGCTTGTCCTACCTGGCCGCGCGAGGCGACCATCTTCATGGACGGAAAGCGGTTCGCCACGCTGCGCAAGAGCGTCAATGCGTCCTGTCCGGCCTTGGCTAGCACGGCCTCTACGGCCACAAATTCGCTGCGGTCGGGTGAATAGGCCCGCGTCTTGCCGCCAGTCGATTCTTCTTTCCAGCCCGCGGGTAGGGTCAACATCAGGATCAGCGCCAGCATCTTGGCCTCCAATCCTAAAAGCGCAATCGGGGCCTTGCATGAATCAACACGAGCGCCAGGGCAAAGAAGGCCCAGGAGGCGGGCTCAGGGATCGTCGCGGCCGTGATCTGAAAGACGGTCCCGCCGCTCCAGTCCGCCACGAAGAGCGAATCGGCCGTCGAGTGGATTCCTAGCAGATTGCCTAGCCCCGGGGTGCCGCTTTCGATGAAATGCAGCAGTTGGGAAAAGCCGGCATCGACGAACACGACGCCGTTTTGATTATTAACGCCGCCCGGTCCCTGCCCGCCGCTGAAGCCGACAAAGATGCCGTTCTGGAAGGCGGCGGGAAACAAAGCGGGGCTAAAGGCAAGCTCTGCCGGCCCTTCGGTACGAAAGCCGCCCGGCCCGCTGGGAACGGGCTGGAAATTAATCAGGCTCTCGGTGACGCCGGCGCAGCCACCCGGTGTGGTTTCCACCAAAGCATTGCTCCGATAGGCGCGGTAGCAGTCCGGATAGCCAAAGCGCAGCACTTGCGCGCCGAGGTCCGCCGCCGGAATGCGGTTGAGCTCATCGGCTTGCGGAGGCTCACTGGTTGTGGTGACACTACCCTCGTCGATGGCGTTATCGGCAAAGTAAAGATCACCGGTGGCGGGATCAAAACCCAGCCCATAGACATTGCGAACCCCGGTGGCCACCTGCCGTAAGTTGGAGGCGGTGGGCGCCCCGCCGTTTTCGGCAATGGTCAGCATATAGAGCGAGTCCCCGATGAGATTCGCCGCCGGAAGGCCCAGGCCGCTCAGCGTCACCGGTTCGGTTGAGAGTTGATCGTTGAATTGCGAGCCGACGTTGAAGACCAAGTCGATCGAGCCCGCGACACCGGGCGTAGGCCGGACGGCAAATCCGGGCGTGGGATGGTAGTGTCCGGGGGCATAGCCAAACTCGAGCCGGCCGGCTAGCGTAAGAGGGTCTTGGGGGTTGGCTCCCGGTGCGAGTACGGTGATGGTCTTGGCCCCGAACTCGCCGAGATAGTAAAGCTCTCCACCTTGGCGAAGCTGCACGCCAGGGCCCGCGAGACTATTCGAATAAAGGACACTGGGCGGGCCGTCGGCGACGCCATTGAAATCGAGGTCCGTAAAGCGCACCACTTGGGCCGTGGTGTAAGCGGGAGACAGCACGGCCAGAAGAGAGTTACCCGGCCCGGCCAGCACGCTATTGGGGAAGCTCAGATTCGTCGCGTATTCGGTGACGCGGAACAAAGCTGGGTTCAAGGCGTTGGCGTTCAGAATACTTGCGGATGCGCCCCCGGCGAGGACCAGCAACAGAAGGAGGAGGCGCGGCATGGGGAGAATTATACTCCCCAGCTATAATCCTTCAAAGCCGCATCCAACTCGGCCGTCGAATCGTGCAGCCGCATCAATTCCAGGCGCAGCGCGTCGCAGAGGGCGCGCCAACTGGCCTCAATAATGTTTTCGCTCACGCCCACCGTCGCCCAGGAACGCTTGAAGTCGCTCCACTCCACGAGAACCCGCACCTTCGAGGCGGTGCCAGGTTTCGCGTCCAACACGCGCACTTTGTAGTCCGTCAAACGCACTTCGGCTAATTCCGGATAGCGCTGGCCGAGGCATTGACGCAGACACAGGTCGAGCGAGTTCACGGGTCCGTCGCCCAAGGCCGAAGCCGATAGAGTCGCCCCGTCTTCCAGGCGCAGGATCACGCTGGCCGTAGTTGTCGAGCGTCCCTGGGCCGCCGCGTTGGAGCGGGTGGTCACTTCGTAGTTCACAACGTCGAAGAAGTGCAGCCCGGGGTGCAGGGCCTCGCGCACCAGCAACTCGAATGTCCCTTCCGCCGCCTCGACATCATAGCCTTCGTATTCCAGGTCCTTTACGCGATCCAGCAAATCCCGCCGGGCTTCCGGCGAGAGGCGGTCTGCCAAGCCGCGTTCTTCGAGCTTGTAGAGAATATTGCCGCGCCCCGAAAGGTCGCTCAGCAGCACACGCTGCCGGTTGCCCGTGCGCTTGGGCTCCACATGCTCATAGGTGGAGGAATCCTTCATCACGGCGCTCACGTGCACGCCGCCCTTGTGCGCAAACGCACTCTTGCCGACGTAGGGCTGGTTATTGGCCAGGGGCAGATTGGCCAGTTCCGCAATGAAGCGACAGACCTGCGTTAAGTTCGCCATCTTCTCGGGGCCGATCGTCGTGTGGCCGAGCTTCAGTTCTAAATTGGCGATGACGCTCGCCAAATTGGCGTTGCCGCAGCGTTCGCCATAGCCGTTCATGCAGCCTTGTACATGCGTCGCGCCGCATTCCACGGCGGCCAAGGTATTGGCCACAGCGACGTCGGAATCATTGTGGCAGTGGATGCCCACAATCTTGTCGAAGCGCTGTCGCACCTCAATCACGATTTCGGCTAAGGGGCCAGGCAGCGTGCCACCATTTGTATCGCACAGCACCAGCGCGTCGGCGCCCGCGCGGGCCGCCGCTTCCAGCGTCTGGAGCGCATAGGCAGGCTTCGACTTATAGCCGTCAAAGAAGTGCTCGGCGTCGTAGATCACCTCGCGTCCGCGCTTCTTTAGATAGCCCACGGTGTCGGCGATCAGCTTCAGATTCTCGTCTTCGGTGATACCCAGCGCGCGATGCACATGCAGGTCCCAACTCTTGCCAAAAATCGCCACCGCCGGCGTTTCGGCGTCCACAATGGCGTTGACGCTTGCGTCCTGCTCCACAGGATTTTTAGCCAAGCGCGTCGCGCCAAAGGCCACCAGCCGCGCATGATGCAACTGGATGCCTTTGGCGCGCGCAAAAAATTCCTTATCCTTCGGGTTCGACCCCGGCCAGCCGCCCTCAATGTAGTCAATACCCAGTTCGTCGAGTTTCATCGCAATGGCGATTTTGTCCTCCACGCTGTAGCTGACGTTTTCGCCTTGGGTGCCGTCTCTGAGGGTCGTATCGAAGGTAAAGATGCGCATAGGTTTGAACTACTCTTGCGGGATGCCGACTTCTTTCTTCTTCTTGAGGAAGGTCATCATTTCGCGGAGTTCCTTGCCCACCCGTTCGATCGGCAGATCGTGGCCGGCCTTGCGCATGGCCAGGAATTTATGACGGCCGCTCTTGTTCTCCGCCATCCAGGTGCGGGCGAAGTGGCCGCTCTGGATCTCTTCCAGGATCTTCTTCATCTCCTGGCGGGTTTCGGCGTTAATGATGCGCGGTCCGGTGACGTAATCGCCATACTCGGCAGTGTCGGAGACGCTGTAGCGCATGTAGCCCAAGCCGCCCTCGTAGATGAGATCGACGATGAGTTTTAGTTCATGCAGGCATTCGAAATAAGCGATTTCAGGCGCGTAGCCCGCCGCGGTCAAGGTTTCAAAGCCGGCATTGATCAGTTCGCTCACGCCGCCGCAGAGCACGGCTTGTTCGCCGAAGAGATCGGACTCCGTCTCTTCGCGGAAGCTCGTCTCGATCACGCCAGCCTTCAGACTGCCCAGCCCGTGCGCATAGGCCAAAGCGTTGGCCAGAGCATTGCCGCTAGCGTCCTGCGCGATGGCCACCAACGCCGGAACGCCGACGCCTTCGGTGTATAGCTCGCGCACGCGGTGCCCAGGGGCTTTGGGCGCAACCATCGATACGTCTACGCCTTCCGGCGGCTTGATAAAGCCAAAGTGGATGTTGAAGCCGTGGGCAAAGAGAATCGTCTTGCCCGGCTTCAGATTCGGCTTGATTTCCGCTTCGTAGATGTCGGCCTGGATGTGATCGCTGACCAGGATCATGATGAAGTCCGCGGCCTTGGTCATCTCCGCCACACTCATCACCCGCAAGCCTGCGGCTTCGGCTTTGGCCCAGCTTTGGGAGCCTTCATAGAGGCCCACAACGACGTCTTGGCCCGAATCCCGCTGGTTCAGCGCATGGGCGTGTCCCTGGCTGCCATAGCCTACAACGCCGATGGTCTTACCCTTCAACAGGCCCAGATTGCCATCTTTTTCGTAATAACGGTTTGGCATTTACTTGATCAAAACCCTTTCTTGTTCCTCTTCTTCTTCAGCGGCGCCGAGCGGAATCGGCGAGGCTAGACGCAGCTTTTTCGGCTCCAGCGATACGGCCACCAGGCCGCTGCGGGTCACTTCAATTTCCCCATAGCTGCGCATTAAATCGATAAATTCGTTCAACTTCTCCGGGTCCCCGGTGCACTCGATCGCGAAGCCTTCGACGCTCGAGTCGACAATACGCCCCTGGAAGATTTCGGCTTCTTTAAGGATCGCCGTCCGGTTCTGCATCTCCGCTCGAACACGCAACAGCACCATCTCTCGTGCCACGGCCTTTTCGTCCGTCAGGTCCTGCGCCTGCAACACGTTCACGAGCTTGTTAAGCTGCTTCACGACCTGCGCGCGCACCTTATGCTCCACGTCGACGACGATCGTCATGCGCGAAAGCGTTTCGTCCAGCGTGCGCGCCACCGTTAGACTTTCCACGTTGTAGTTCCGCGCGCTCAGCACGCCAACCACACGCATGAGTGCGCCCGGCTTGTTTTCCACCAGAATGGTCAAAGTCTGCAACATGGCTTAGGCCACCTCCACGGGTTGCGGCTGGCCAAGCACCATTTCATTGATCGCGCCGCCCGCCGGAACCATCGGGTAGACATTCTCAAAGGGTGTCACCTTTACATTCAGCATGTATGGCCCGGGGTAGTTGACCGCCTCCTCAAGAGCCGGCCGCAACTCTTCGGGCTTGTCGATTGTTTTGCCCGGGAAGCCATAAGCACCCGCGAGCATTGCCGCATCCGGGAAGCTATCTAGCGTTACCTGGCTCAGCCGATTGTTGTAGAAGAGCTCCTGCCATTGGCGTACCATGCCCAGGTAGCCATTGTTCATGACGATCATCTTCACCGGCAGCTTGTGGTTGGCGATGGTGGCGAATTCGGGAATGGACATCTGGAAGCCGCCGTCGCCGCAGATGGCGAAGACCAGTTTTTCAGGGCAAGCCACCTGTGCGCCCAACGCCGCGGGAAGGCCGAATCCCATCGAACCCAGGCCGCCGGAGTTGATCCAAAGCCGGGGGTGGTTGTAGCGAATCAACTGTGCGGCCCACATCTGATGCTGGCCCACGTCCGTGCAAACGATCGCTTCGCCGCGGGAAATACGGTCTATTTCCGACATCAGATGCTGCGGCTTGATCTCGTCAATGGAGAAGCTGGGTTGCAAGGGATGCTCGTCCATCCAGCCGCGGATCGTGTCCCACCACTCGGAGCGCTGCTTGGCTTTCGCGGCCCGCATCTCGGGCTCCAGTTCGCGCATGATTTTGTTCAGCTTGCCCAATACCTTCTTGGCGTCGCCCACGATAGGCAGGTCCGCCGCGCGGTTCTTGGAAATCTCGCTGGGGTCGATGTCTACGTGGATTACCTTCGCATGCGGCGCAAAGGCGGCCAGGCGTCCTGTCACCCGGTCGTCAAAGCGAACGCCCAGGGCGATTAACAAGTCCGCGTTATACATGCCCATGTTCGCCGCATAGGAGCCATGCATGCCGGGCATCGAAATGAAGTTGCGATGATTGCCGGGCAGCGCACCCAGGCCCATCAATGTGTTGACCGCCGGCAGGTCTGCCAGTTCCACAAGTTCCCGCAGTTCCTGGTGCGCGCCCGAGTGGATGATGCCTCCTCCGGCGTACACCATCGGCTTCTCGCTCTCCCAGATCATTTGCGCCGCGCGACGGATCTGGCCAGTATGCCCTTCGGTATAGAGCTTGTAGCCGGGCAGATGGATCGCGTCCACCGGCGTGTAGTGCGCCGAGCCCTGGAAGACGTCTTTCGGAATATCGACCAACACCGGCCCCGGTCGGCCCGTGATGGCGAGATAGAAGGCCTCATGCAGGATTTTAGGCAATTCGCTCACGTGCTTCACCATGAAATTGTGCTTCGTGGCGGGCCGTGTGATGCCAAAAGTGTCGGCCTCCTGGAAGGCGTCCGTACCGATCAGCTTCGAGGTCACCTGCCCGGTTAAGGCGACTACGGGAATGGAATCCATCATCGCGTCTACCAGGCCGGTAACCAGGTTCATGGCGCCGGGTCCCGAGGTGGCGCAACAGACACCGACCTTGCCCGTCGCCCGGGTATAGCCCTGGGCGGCGAAAGCGGCGTTCTGTTCGTGGCGCACCAGGATGTGCTGGATCGGGTGATCGTAAAGCGCGTCGTAGAAGGGCAGCGTGACGCCACCCGGGTAGCCGAAGATTACCTCTACACCCTCGCGCGTCAAACACTCGAGAAGGATCTGGGAGCCGCTCAGAAGCGAGCCGCTGGAAGTGGGAGATGAAAGGGTTGCTGCCATAATGCCTCAATAGAATTCGATACCAGTAAACTTCGATATCAACAGAAAAGGCCACCGGCCGGTTTTGTCTCCCGCCAGTGGCCCGATTTCGAAATCCTTAGGCCGTCAAGCGGGAATGAGGGATACAGGTAGGATCCCTACAATAATCGCGACGACGCGTACGACAAGGGTCTCCCAGAGCCGCGTGCAACGGACGATGGTGGACTCGCTGGTCATACTCTGGAGTCTAAGGCAAAAGCTTCGCAAATGCAAGAAGGGTTTTCCATTAATCTTGCTAATCGGAGGATTTAGTCATCAGCAGCGACGAATGAGCTTGTCGGCCAAAGGGGGAGGGAAGGAGGGTGAGGGCCGGTGCAGCCAGTGTTGAGGAGGAAGGAGTGTACCGGCCCTCGTTTGGGTTCCGCGCTTGCTGGTCATCGGAACCCTCTGCTGCTTGGATCAAGAGTGCATTCCAGTTGTTACAGTAAAGGCAATACGAGATGCAAAGTCCGGTTGAATCGCCGCTTGAGGCAATCACAAAGTACGCCCGCTTTGAAGGATTTCGCCTTGATACCGGTGTCGTTCTTGCCACAGTCGATGTGGCGTACCAGACGTACGGCACGCTAAATGCGGATCGCTCCAACGCGATTCTGATCTGCCATGCGTTCACCGGCGACGCCCATGCCGCAGGAATCTCGATAGAAGACGGCCAAAAGGGCTGGTGGGACAATATGGTGGGCGCGGGCAAGGCTTTCGACACCAACCGGTATTTTCTGATCTGTTCCAATGTCTTGGGTGGTTGCCGCGGCACGACCGGCCCCGCTAGTGTCGACCCGCAGACTGCCCAACCGTACGGCGCACGTTTCCCCATGATCACCATTGGCGATATGGTGCGCTTGCAGCGGGAGTTGGTGAAGAGCTTGGGGATAGGGAAACTGCTGGCCGTCACTGGCGGCTCCATGGGCGGTATGCAGGCGCTCCAATGGGCGGTATCGCATTCCGACGAGGTTGCCTGTTGCATCGCAATTGCGACGACACCCCGTCACAGTGCGCAGCAAATCGCCTTTAACGAAGTGGGCCGCCAAGCCATTATGGCCGACCCCGACTTCCACAACGGCGACTACTACCAGCAAAACGCCAAGCCGGGCCGCGGCCTAAGTGTCGCGCGGATGGTTGGCCATATTACCTATATGAGCGACGACTCGATGCGCGAGAAGTTCGGCCGCCGCCTGCGCGAAAAGGACCACTACTCCTTCGATTTCTCCGCCGAGTTTGAAGTTGAAAGCTACCTTCGCTACCGGGGAAGCCGCTTTGTCGACCGTTTTGACGCCAATTCCTATCTCTATATAACGAAGGCGATGGATTACTTCGATCTGGCCGCGGGCCATGGGTCTCTGGGCGAAGCGCTGGGCCAATCGAAGTCGCGCTTTCTCGTCATCAGCTTCACGTCGGATTGGCTCTACCCGTCCTACCAGTCCCTTGAGGTCGTCAGTGGCCTGCGCGGACGCAATAAGGATGTCGCCTACGCCGAGTTGGTCTCCACCTATGGCCACGACGCGTTTCTGGTCGAAGTCGGTGAGCAATCGCGACTGGTTGCAGGCTTTCTCGAAACCACTATGCGCATGGAGCAGCGCCAGCCTCCGGCCGTCACCTCCAAGCACGATCTGGATGGCCGCAAGGACTTCAGCGTCATCGCCAACTGGGTCTCCCCCGGCAGCCGTCTCCTTGATTTGGGTTGCGGTGACGGGGCCCTTATCGCCTGGCTTAACAGCAATAAAGCGTGCGACGCGCGCGGCGTTGAAATTGACCGGGACCTCGTGCAGCGCGCCATTTCCCGGGGCGCCTCCGCCTACCAGGGCGATATCGAAGCCGCCCTCCAGGTCTATCCGGACCAAGCCTTCGATTACGTCGTCCTGTCGCAAACGCTCCAGCAGGCCCAACGGCCCCTGAGCCTGCTCGAAGAAATGCTCCGAGTGGGTGAACGCGCTGTCGTCGCCTTTCCGAATTTCAGTCATTGGAGCGTGCGTTGGGCGCACCTAGTCAGTGGCCGTTCCCCGCAAAACGAACTGTTCCCGTACGAATGGTACGAATCCCCTAATATTCACTTCCTCACGGTGAAAGATTTCGAAATGCTTTGCGCCCGCCAAGGATGGATCGTAGAGGACCGGGTCTTTTTGGCCTCCAATCGCGAGGTGCAATGGGTGCCCAATCTCACGGCTGAGGTCGCGGTGTATTTATTGCGCCGATAGAGCCCATTCGCGGAATGGATTGCGCAGGTGACGAAATTGTCATACTCTATCGCCATGTGCTGTCAGGGTCGAATTGTGTGCTCAACCGAGCTAAAGGGTACCTGAACAGGCAAAACTATTTCCCAAAGGGAAAGGGGAAAGAGCTATGTCTCTCTTTTCGCGTGGCGTCTCTCTCTTGGCGCTCACACTTGCTGCTCCGTTTCTACTTCCTGCCCAGGTGCTGAATGGGCGAATTGAAGTTGTTGTTGTAGACTCCACCGCCTCCGCTGTCGTAGGGGCAAAAGTTAGCCTGCGCGACCTGCGCCGGAAATCTCCTGTCGGCGCCGTTCTTGCAACGGATTCCACCGGCCTTGCCTTTTACCCTTCGGTACCCCCCACCGAATACGAAATCACGGTTGAGGCCCCGGGCTTCCGCAAAGCCGTAGTGCCCGGGCTCGAGCTCAATGCCTCCCAGACGGTGCGCCAGACGGTAGCCCTCGAAGTGGGCGGCATTACCGAGTCCGTCACGATCGAGGCCAACGCGGTGTCGATTAATACGGCCGACGCGACGATCTCCCGCACGATCAATATGAAGGCGATCGACACGCTTCCTCAGCTAGGCCGGAATCCGCTTTCTCTGGTTGCGCTTTCCACCGGCGTCTCCATCGATCCCGGCGACAGCAGTTTCAGCCGCGTAAACGGCAATCGGCAAGGCTCGAATAACACGCGCCTGGATGGCATCGACGCCAATGACGCCGTCGTGCCCCGCCTCGGCTTGAGCCTAACCGGCATCAATACGGATTCGATCGAGGAACTTCGCCTCATTACCAATGGCGGCAAAGCCGAATACGGCCGCAATGCGGGCGGTCAGGTAGAGTTGATTACCCGCGGTGGCGGCAATGAATATCACGGCACGGTTTTCGACTTCCTGCGCAATACGGTCTTCAACGCCAACCCTTTCTTTAACAACGCCAGCAGCACGCAGCGTCCCGTTTTCATCCAAAACATTTACGGGGGCGCGATCGGCGGTAGGATCATCCGCGACAAGCTCTTCTTCTTCGCCGATTATCAGGGCCGCCGCACTACCCAGGGCACCGTGCGCAATCGCACCGTGCTGACCGATCAAGCCAAGCAAGGGATCTTCCGCTGGGTCGCCGGTGGCGTTACCAACTCCTTCAACATTCCGGCCAATGACCCCGCCGGCCGCGGCATCGATCCGCAGATTCGCACGATCCTCGCTCTATTGCCCTCTCCCAACAACACCGACGTGGGCGACGGCCTTAACACGGCCGGCTTCCGCTTCAACGCCGGCACCCCTTCACGCGAAGAACAAGGCACCGGAAAGATCGACTACAACCTCTCGCAATTGCACCGGATCTTCTTCCGTTATAGCCGCCAGTGGAACGAATCCATTGACGGCCTCAATAACGCCGAAGCGCGCTACCCCGGTTTGCCGGACGGAGCCCAAGGCGGAAATCGTTGGGGCTACGCCATCGGAAGCGACTGGACCGTTTCGCCGACCTTGATCAATGAACTCCGCTTTGGCTACCAGAGCGCCACCGTCGACTTCATTCGCCCCTACCGCGATAGCGGAATTGCCGTTGTCTCGAATCTGTACACCGATCCGATCAACAGCGCCTTGCCGCAGGGCCGCAATTCTCCCGTTTACGACTTCACAGATAACGTAACGATCCTGCGCGGCGCCCACACCTTTAAGGCGGGCTTTAGCTTCCGGCGGACTCTGCAAATGGGCTATAACGCCGCCGGCGCATTGCCCAACGTGAGCCTCGCGCGCACTTCCGCCGGCAACGCCGTTCCTACGACGGTCGGCCCCCAAGGCCTGCCCACCGCCACTCGTCAGGTTTTTGACGGCCTGTTTAACGACGTCCTGGGACGCGTTGGCAATATCACGCAGACCTTCTACAGTAATCTCCAGGAATTTCAGCCTGCAGGATCTTCGCGTGTCCGCAACACCTTGTTTCGCGACGCGGGCCTCTTCTTCCAGGACGATTGGAAGATCCGCAAGAACCTGACGCTAAACATTGGCCTGCGCTGGGATTACTTCTCTTCTCCCACCGAACAAGACCAGTTGCAAGGCACCGTCGATCAGTTGGACGCGATCAATCGTTCCTCGAACATCAGCAACCTCATGGTGCTCAGGACGAGTTCCTGGTTCAATAGCGACAAGAACAACTTTGCCCCCCGCTTCGGCTTTGCCTGGGCCCCCTTTAACGACAATAAAACCTCCATCCGCGGCAACTACGGCATCTTCTACGACCGCATGATTGGCGCGGCGGCGAATCTGGTCGATGGCAACACGCCCGGCTTTGCCCAAGCCTCCCAAACCTTCCCGAACAACGGCGCCGCAGCTCCCGTTACCGTCTCTACGCTGACGGCCGCCCAGTTTCCGCAGCTCCCCGCTGCGCCAATCACCAACCAACCGGTCACTCGCGTACCTTCCATCGTATTGTTCAATCCGAATCTCAGTACGGGCTATGTGCAGCAGATAAACTTCGGAGTTCAGCGCCAGTTAACCAGCAAAACCGTGCTCGATGTATCTTTCGTCCGCACCCTGGGTACGAAGCTCTTTAGCTGGCTCGATTACAACCAGCCGAGGATCGAAGGCGATTTTCTGAATAGCTTCCGCGAGTTGCAGGCTTTCCAGGCCAATGGCACTCCAGTCAGTGCGAACAATACGATCGCCCGCGCTTTTGGCGGCGCGCAAGCCGCTATCACAGGCCTAGGCGCGGTCAACTTCCAACAGGGCCTGGCGGGCACCGCCGCCGATAACTTCGACCGCAATAACTTCCAGCGCTACGCCGGCGCGGGCATCAGCCAGTTCTACCTGCGCAATTTCCCTCAATACAATCAGGTGATCTATGGCGGCAACGAAGGCCGCTTAAGCTATAACTCTCTGCAGGCCGCGCTTTCCCATCGCGGTAAGAACTTTGTCATGAACGTGAACTACACCTACTCGCGTTCCATCGATAATGGTTCGGCCGACGGCAACGGTTTCACGGCGCCGGTAGACAACTACAATCTCGTAAACAACCGTAGCCGTTCCGATACAGACCGGCCCCATGTGCTGAATATGTTCGGCAACTACAGCCTGCCCTTTGGCCGCAACCAACGCTTCCTGTCCAGTTCCAACGGCCTGGTGGACCGTATCGTTGGCAATTGGGAGATTGGCGGCTTGGCCGTCATCCAAAGCGGCAGCGTCTTTTCGGTCACGAGCGGCCGCCGCACCTTGGGCAGCACCTTGAATACTTATGCGAATTACAACGGCACCGATCGCACGATCGGCAGCGTGAACCGCATTGGCAATGGCGTGGAATTCTTCAGCCCCGCCCAGGTGGCTCTCTTTTCATTCCCCGCCGCCGGCGAATACGGCAACTCCGGACGCAACAGCTTCCGGGGACCCGGCTTTTTCAGCATGGACCTATCGGTCGTTAAGCGGATCCCCATCCACGAAGCGATTCGTATCACGTTCCGGGCCGAAGCCTACAACGCTCTCAACCGCGCGAACTTCGGCACGCCCGGCAACAGCATCGTCACCCCCACTACCTTCGGCCGTTTGAGCTCCGTGGTCAACGCCAATACCGGAACCGGGGCGCGTGTCATGCAGATGGCCCTGCGCTTTGAGTTCTAAAGTCTAGAACTTCGCTAACCCATTCAGCCCGGCGTTGCTCCGTATAAGCACGCCGGGTTTTCCTTTGGTCCCAATTCTCTGTCCCTTTGTTCGTCCGTCACCGATCCTTTCCCACAAGGGGTCCTGCCGACGAATCCATGAAAAAGCATCTTTCCTTCCTCCTTTGGGGCGCATGGTTATGCGTTCTACCCAGCGTCCACGCTCAAGTCACCAACGGCCGCCTCGAGGTCCAAGTTCTCGACAGCACCGGCTCCAGCGTCGCTGGCGCTAAAGTGACGATTCGAGACTCCCGCCGCCAACTCAGCCTCGGCGGCGACGGCTCGACCAATGCCGAAGGCCTATTCCTCTACGCGTCTCTGCGGCCTTCCCTCTACGAGCTCAGCGTAGAGGCCGCGGGCTTCCGCAAGGCCGTGGTCGGCAACCTCGAAATTCTTTCCGGCGCCACCTTGCGTCAAAGCGTCAAGCTCGAGCTCGGTCAAGTTAGTGAGGCGATCTCGGTCGAGGCCAGCGCCGTGCAGGTGAATACCTCCGACGCCCAAGGCGCCCGCAGCATCAATATGCGCGATATCGACGTTCTGCCGCAACTTGGCCGCGGCCCGCTGGCGTTGGCCGCCTTGACGCCCGGCATCAGCGTTGACGCTAACGACCAGAGCTTTTCCCGCGTTAACGGTCTGCGCCAAGGATCGAACAACACCCGCCTGGACGGTATCGACGTCAACGATAGCGTGGTCCCCCGCTTCGGCCTGGCTCTCACCCCGTCGAACACAGACTCGGTGGAGGAAGTCCGCATCATCACCAACGGCGGCAAAGCCGAATTTGGCCGTAACGCGGGCGCGCAGATGGAAGTCGTTACCCGTTCCGGCACCAATCAGTTCCACGGCAACGCTTTTGAATATCTGCGCAACAGCAAGCTGAACTCGAACACCTTCTTTAACAACGCCTCCGGCACCGCCCGCCCCAAGTTCAACCAAAGCATCTATGGCGGCAGCCTCGGCGGCCCCGCCATCAAAGACAAGCTCTTCTTCTTTGGCAACTTCCAAGGCACCGACACGCGCCAGGATGTCAGCCGCAATCGCACCGTCGCCACACCGGAAGCGAAACTCGGCATCTTCCGCTGGCGTGACGCGGCGGGTAACATCCAAAGCTACGACATCGCTCGCAATGACCCCGCCGGCCGCGGCGTCGATCCCACCATGCGGAACATATTCGGCCTTATGCTGGCGCCGAACAATACCGAAGTGGGCGATGGCCTTAACTCCGCCGGCCACCGCCTCAACATCGCCTCCCCGGCCAAGAGTTACCAGGGCACCGGCAAAGTGGACTGGCAGGTCTCCCCGCTGCATCGTGTTTTCTTCCGCTATTCGAAGCTGAGCGCGGAGTCCGTCGATGATCTCAATAACGCCGAACGCACCTTCCCCAGCCAGCAGGACGGCGCCATCATCAATGACCGCTATGGCTTCAGCGTCGGTTCCGATTGGACGCTGTCGCCCACGCTCATCAACGAGTTCCGCGCGGGGCGGCAATACGCCTACACAGAGTTCCTCCGCCCCGACCGTCCCCAAGGCCCCGCCGTTGTTACGATCCTGTTCACAGACCCCATCAATGCGGCTTTCGGCCAGAACCGCAAGGCGCCCGTCAACGACTTCACCGATAACGTCACCCTGCTCCGCGGCAAGCACACCTTCAAGGCCGGCGCCAACTTCCGCACTATTAGCCAGTTCAACCAGAACTTCGCCGGCATCTACCCGAACGTGAACCTTGCCCGTGTCAACGGAAACATCGCCCCGGCCGCTCTCGGTCCCCAGGTGGGGCAAAGCGGTGTCACCTCCGCCATTCGCCAGCAATTCGAAAGCCTCTACAACGACGTCCTGGGCCGTGTCGGCCAGATCAACCAAACCTTCTACAGCGATCTCGTGCAGTTTCAAGACGGCGGCCTGCCCCGCACTCGAACCTTCAACTTCAAGGAGCTTGGCCTCTTCTTCCAGGACGATTGGAAAATCCGCCCCAACCTCACCCTCAACATCGGCCTGCGCTGGGAATTCCTTGGTGCACCGTCGGAGGCCAATGGCCTCCAGGGCACCCTCACCCGCGCCGAGGAAATCAACCCCGCAGCCAACATTTCCGACTTCCGCATCCTTAAGCAGGACAAGTGGTACAACAACGACTTGAATAACTTCGCCCCCCGCTTTGGCTTCGCCTGGGACCCCTTCCGTAGCGGCAAAACGTCCATCCGCGGCAGCTACGGCGTCTTCTTTGACCGCACGATCGGCTCGGCTTCCAACCTTTCGGACGGCAACACACCAGGCTTCGCCCAAACGGTGAATACTTTCCCCAACTCCGTGCCTGGCGCCAACCGAAGTGTCGCCGTGCTGAGCGCCGCCGATTATCCCGCCAAGCCCGCCTCGCCCGTTTTGAATCCCGGCCTCGACCGCCAGACCAGCGTCGTCGTCTTCAATCCCAATCTCCGCACCGGCTACGTGCAGCATTTCAGCTTCGGCGTCCAGCAGGAGATCGCGCGCAACACGGTCCTCGATATCAACTACGTGCGTACCCTCGGCACCAAGCTGTTTATGTGGCGCGACCTCAACCAGCCCAAGCTCGATGGCGACTTCTTGAATGCGTTCAACGAGTTGGAGCGCTTCCGCGCCACCGGCGCCGCCCCTAGCCCCAATAATACGCTCGTTCGTTTGTTCGGTTCTCCCGCCGCTGCCGTAAGCGGCGTTACCGCGGGCGCTCTCCAGCAGGGCCTCGCTGGCACGGCCGCCAACACCGTCGATACCGCCGCCAACAACTTCAATCGCTATCCACAAGCCGGCATCAGCAATTTCTACATCCGTAACTTCCCGCAGTTCAACCAGCTTTTGCTTGGCACCAACGACGGCCGCAGCCACTATAACGGCCTGCAAATGTCGCTATCGCGCAACGCTGGCGGCCTGCGCGCAGCCATCAACTATACCTTTTCCAAAGCCCTCGACAACACTTCGGAGGAGGGCAATGGTTTCGCCGCCGCCGCGGCGCCGCTCGACAACTTCAACCTGCGCTCCAACTACGCTCGCACCACTGCGGACCGTCCCCATGTCTTTAACTTCCTCGCCAGCTACTCTCTCCCCTTTGGCCGCAACAAGCGCTTCTTCACCGACGCGCCCGCCGTGGTGAACAAGATCATCGGCGATTGGGAGTTGGGCTCCCTGGGTATGCTTCAGTCCGGCCGCCCCTTCACGGTCATCAGCGGACGCCGCACGGCCGGCTCCACCGCCAACGCCACCCCCGACTTCAACGCAAAGGACCGCAACATCGGCGCCGTCGACAAACAGGGCGGGGGCGTCTTCTTCTTCTCCCCCGCTGAAATTGCCCAATTCGGCTTCGCGCCCGCCGGCTCCACCGGCAGCGCCGGCCGCAATACCTTCCGCGGACCGGGTTTCTTCAACCTCGATTTCTCTCTCGTCAAGAAGATTGCAGTTACCGAGCGCTTAAAGCTTGGCTACCGCCTCGAAATGTTCAACGCCCTTAATCGCGCCAATTTCAACAACCCCAACCTCAACTTCTCAACGCCCAACGCCTTCGGCCGCATCACCACGCTGGTCAATGGTTCGTCCGGCAACGGCGCGCGCGTCATGCAAATGGCTTTGCGCCTCGATTTTTAGTCGCATAGACTTTGTCTATGCGGCGCAGACAATTCGCTCAACTCGCGGGGGCCGCTTTAACGGCTCCCGTTTTCGCTTGGAAGAACCCCAACATCACCGTCGGGGTTACCGACTGGAATCTCCAGCTCTCGGGCAAGCTCGAGGCCCTCGACCTCGCCAACGAGATCGGCTTTGCCGGCGTCGAACTCTCTCTCGGCCGCACCCCCATAGACGGTAAACTGCCTCTGGCCAACGAAGCCTACCAGCAGCGTTACCTTGCCAAGGCCAACGCTCTGGGCCTGAAAGTCATCTCCACTTGCCTGGATATTCTCCACGTCAACGGCCTTAAAAACGACAAACTCGGCCAGAAGTGGCTTGCTGACGCCATCGAAATCAATCGCCAGATGGGCGTCCGCAACATGCTCCTCCCCTTCTTTGGCCAGCGGGCCCTCGAAACCAAGCCGGAAATGGATTATGTGGGCGACCTCCTGCGCGATTTCGGCCCCGTGGCCGCCAAAGCCGGAGTGATTTTAGGCCTCGAAGACACCATCTCGGCGGAAGACAACGTGCGAATCCTGGAGCGCAGCCGTTCGGAAGCCGTCAAGGTCTTCTACGACGTAGGCAACTCCTTCCCCCGCGGTTTTGACATCTACCGTGAGATCCGTTGGCTGGGAAAGGACCGTATCTGCCAGTTCCATCTCAAGGACAATCCCGCCTACCTCGGCGAAGGTAAAATCGACTTTCGCCGCGTCCTCGACGAAATTGCCGCTATCGGTTGGTCTGGCTACGCGGACCTCGAAACCAATGCTCCTTCCGGCGACGTTAAGTCCGATATGGCCCGCAATCGAGGGTACTTAAGACGTCTTATGGCGGCCTAAGGTACACCTAAGCGTGGTGTATGTTTTCCGCGGGCTAGGGAACGGCGCAGGGCCGGAGCTGTACTGAATCCTGTGCAAAAAGTTTGCATCCATCCCCCAACTATTAGAAAAATCTCAAAAAATAGTACTCGCTTGGTTGACAGAAATGTAGCCGCGATCTAACCTCAAGGTAATCATTGCGGTTTCAATGATGTGACAACAAATCCCAAGTGTACGGAGAGTCCAGGCATGACTTTTCAAATCGGCGAAAAGGTTGTTTATCCCAACCACGGCGTCGGAACGATTGAAAATATTAGCGTTCGCTCCTTCGGGACCCAAAACGAGCGTTTTTATCTCCTCCGTTTAGCCTATAGTTCCATGACCGTGATGGTGCCCTTCTCCCATGCGGAAGAAGTTGGTCTCCGCAAGGTCACCCGCAATACGGAGGTCTCTAAAGTTCTCAACTTCCTAGCGTCCGGAACCCCGCGCTGGAACCCGGATTGGAAACACCGCTTCAAGGAAAACACCGAGAAGATGGGTAAGGGTTCTCTCCTGGAAATTGCCGAGGTGTTTAAGACGCTACTGCTGATTCAAACGGATAAGCCCTTGAGCTTCCGCGAAAAGAAGATGCTCGAACGGAGCCGGCAAATGATTTTGGCCGAAGTGGCCATCGCCCGCGCACTGTCGGATAAAGAAGCGATCGAGCTGATGGACCGGTCGCTGACGAAGTCCAAGCTGCGCTTCCCGGAACCCATCTAAGCCTTTTAAAATCAAAAACTTACTAGCAAGCGCCGCACCCGCGGCGCTTTTTGCTTACTTAGGTAGATTTTGTTCTAAGGATCTAACCTAGTACCGACGATAGATCTAGTGACACAAGTGTCAGTCTATGGTCTGCCTTCATTGCGGCAAAAAACTCTCGATGGTGAAAAAGCTCACTACGGGAGAGTTTTGTTCGGCGGTCCACAAGAAGGCCTACCTTGCGGAGCAGGAAAAGTTTGCTTTGCAGCGTTTGCTCGAGAACCAGAGCAGATTTACCGGTAAAGCGGACGCCACACCCAAGAAAAGTCTGGACGAGGCCGTAGCTGAAAAGATGCGCGCCCAACAGGCGGCGGAGGCTCCTCCTAAGGGTAAAGCTCGCTCCAGGAAAAACTCTACAGACTCCTTGGCGTCTGGCGTGGATGAGCCTGTAGAGGGCGATTATCTTGTTGAACAAGTGCGTGCGCGTAGTGCGTCGGCCAAACTGGCGATTCCGGAGGCGGAAGCCCAAATGGAGGTCGCCCCGCTTCTTCCTGAATTTGAGAGTGGTGTCGACGCCGCCCGGATCGACCTGGCGGCCCCCGCAGCCCCCGCCCCTAAGCCACCCAAGGTCGCAGCAGAAGTAGCGGCAGACGTCTCCGTCGAAGGGCGGGCGCGCGCGAGCCACCACGCGGGCGCCAGTGCCCGTCCGCTGTTCACTCCCTGGGTCCCTGAACCTGAACCCGACAGCGAAGCTCTTGGCTTGCTAGCCGAGGCCGTCGTCGACAGACGTTTGACTCCGACCCAAAACTCGGGGGCCACGGCTAAGGGCCGCAAAAAGACTCGTACGGCATCCCGAATGGGCTCGACGGGAGATTCCGAGCCGATTGGCGATGCCGCGCTGGTCGTCCTCGCTGAAGCTCCGGCGACCGATACTCCAAGCACCGTCTGGCAGGATGCACCGATTCTGCCTCCGTCCCAGGAACTCTTCACGGTTTCGAGCCACAGCGGCCTTTCCGCCCTGTTCCGCGCGACGGAGATGGAATTTGCGCCGGAACCTGTGCGGATAGACCTCAGCGCGGCCCCAGGGGCCCTCGATGGTATTGCGTCCCCAGATCCTTTTCAGGGGCTGGATCCCAATTGGGCGGCTGACGGGGCCGCCGGCCTTGCCTTGCCCGCCCTAGCTTGGGCCATTAGTCCAGAGTGGCATCGTGCGGGGAGTAGCGCCGCGCAGATTGAAGCCGCCGTACAGGCGATGGATGAACGCGGTGTGGTGGCCGAGGCGATGGATCTCTCGTTAGGGTCGCGGGCCACGGCTCCAGCCCCGACGACAGAGATGGATAGTTATGGCGCGAAGCGTTTCGCCTTCTCCCGTCTGCCGGAGTGCCATGTCTCCGGGCCGATTTTTGCCGGCCTCGCCCGCGAAACGGAGAGCTTGGACCTCTCCCAGTGGTCGGCTAGCTGGGACTACTCGGGTTCCCAGGACATAACGCGCGCCGGCTGGCAGATTCCTTATTTGTGCGAAACGGTCGAGAGCCCAAATCTGCCTCAGGCCAGCGCCTTGTCTAATACGGCTTTGTCTGGCACTGCATTGTCCGGGACGTTCAAGGGCGGAATGAGAATGGGCCGGATCCGGCGTTGGGTCGGCTTCCGGGCTCGCGAAGCCCGGCACAAAAACCCCGCTTCCTCCTCCAGCTTTCAGCCGCAAATCGTCGCGCTTCGCTTGCCCGGTTTGCCCGCGGGCTTCGGGATTGGCCATCAGCCCGCCGGCTCCCAGCACGAGCTCGACTCTCTTTCAACCCAAGGCCGGCCCACGGATCTGCTTCCGGTGCCCGGTTTCGACATTGCCAGTCGCCCGCCTGTGGAGCGTAACGCCCAAACGCTTGCGGCCGGACCGATTACGCCGCCCGCCCGCGTGGCTTCGGTAAAGCGCGTCCTCGAGGCGCCGATTGGCCCTCCGCGCGGGCACTCTTTGTTCCCCCTCGAGTTACCGTTTAAGGCCGCCGCGCTGGCTCGCCCCCGCTTGCTCGCGCATGGTGAAATCGAGACGGCGGGTGGCGTCATTGCGATCCCGCGGCCGAAACACTCCGTGCGGCCCGCCCAGGAGGCGGTTTCCCTGTTTGCCGCCCTGGGACCGTTGGCCGGCGTCCACAAAGACTTTTCACTTCCCGGAATCCATAAGCACTGGTCGCGGATTCCTAGCGACCTCCGCCTGATTGCCATGGGCGTGACCATCGTCATCGGCTTGCTCTGGTTCTCCACTTCGCCCCAGGGCCGCGATCTCGAAAAGGCCGACGTCCGGGATTTGGCTCCCGAAGCAAAAGGAGCGATCTCGCGGGTCTTTGGCGACGATTCTTTGCTTGAGGTAAAGCGGACCATCCAGCGCCGGGCGGCGGTCGAACTGAGCGACGATTTCCGCCAAGGTCTAGGCGAGTGGAGCGGTGTTGGCGACTGGGCCCGCGGCTGGAGTTACGATCCAGGCGGTTTTCTCCGTCCTCGCCAAATGGCGTTCTATACGCCGTCCCTGGAACTAGAAGACTATCGCTTTGAATTCCTGGGACAAATTGAGAGGAAAGCCCTATCGTGGGTCTTCCGCGCCGCCGATCCTAAGAATTATTACGTCAATCGCCTAGAGATAGCTCAGGCGGGTCCGTTGCCGGAGGTAGTGCTAGTGCGCTATGCCGTCGTCGGAGGAAAGGCGGGGGCCCGTACGGTGACTCGCCTGCCCATGCAGGTGCAAATGGATACCTTGTACCGGGTACGCGTGGACGTTGCCGGTCCCAATTTTGTCACGACGATCCAAGGCCAGGTGGTGGACACCTTCACCGACGATCGAATCATGCGGGGCGGCGTCGGCTTTTACGCTAATCCCGGAGAAGACGTCCGGCTCCGCTGGGTCGAAGTTTCGCATCAGTACGACTTTTTGGGAAGGCTTTGCGCTTTCCTGGTTCCCTATAACGTTTCGAATAACACCATGAGGTCTGGTCAATGACGTTCCGTAGAAAAGAAAGCAATATCAACAAGGCGAATGGCGCGGCCTCCGCTACCCGTCCGGCGGAAGGACAGTCCGCACTGGCCCGTGCCGTCGCGCTGCACCTGGAAGGTAAGCGAAAGGAAGCGCTGAAAGAAGTAAACGACGCGATGGATTCCGGCCAACAGGATCCCGAGTTGTTCAGCGCCCGGGGCCATCTCCACTTTGAATTGGAACAGTTCGAAGAGGCGGCTCGGAGCTACCAAAAGCTGCTCGAGCTCAATCCCAAGCATCCTTCGGCGCACTTTAACCTCGCAGTCTGCCACGAAAAGTTGGGCCGTTGGCCCGAGGCAGCCGAACATTTCGAGAAGGCCCTCGCTCTACCCGGCGCCAATGCCCAAACGCGTCTCGGGCTCGGCGTCGCCTACCTGCATACCGACCGTGCGCCCCAGGCCCTGGAACACTTCGAGCATGTGTTGAAGGCAGACGACGAAAATGAGACCGCCCTTTTCGGCAAGGCCGTTTCCCTGCAATTGCTCAATCGCCTAGAGGACGCCCTCGGCTTGTACACCAAGATGCTGGACCGCAATCCGGCCAGCGAAGAGGCGCTTGTCAATCTCATCACCATCGGCATCGCACTGAAGGATGTCAACATCATCCGCGCCCACTCGGAAAAACTCCTCGAACTCCGCCCGTTCTCTCAACCCGCCCTCGAGGGTTTGGCCACCTGCGCCTTCACCACCGCGGACTACGAAGCCGCCGCCCGTTACTGTCAGAAGCTGGTCGAGTACACGCCCGACCACTTCGAGCGCTGGTTCAACCTCGGCGTGGCCTATCAGAAAATGCAGCGTCTGGAACAATCTCTCCAGGCCTACCAGGAAGCCACCCGCATCCGGCCGGACTCTGAACAGGCCCTGGTTAACCTGGGCATTGTCCGTCAGCAACTGGGCGATCTCAAGGGTGCCCGTGAAGCCTACGAACTTGTCCTGAAGAAAAACCCAACTTTGACGGAAGTCCGCTATAACCTCGCGGTCCTGCTCGAAACCACGGGCTCGCGCGAGGACGCAGAACAGATTCTCGAGTCGCTGCTGAAGGACAACTCCGAGAGCGAAGAAATCTGGTTCCGCCTTGGCTACCTCCGCCTGGAGCGCGGCGAACTGAATGGGGCCGTCAAAGCCTTCGAAACCTGCCTTCAGAAGCGGCCCAAATGGCCGGAAGCCCAGCTCAATCTTGGCTTGGCTTACTGGCGCGTCGGAGACCGCGATGCCGCCTCCCTCGCCTTCGGCAATGTCCTTCATGCCGACCCCAATTCCATGGACGCACTGCGCGGTATGGCCGCTCTAGCCGTCGAGCGCGGCGACCATGGCCAGGCTCTCGACCTACAGGCCCGCCTCATCGACCTAGGCGAACGCTCCCCGGAACTCTTCTACAACACGGGCCTGTTGCTCCAAAAGAGCGGCCAGATGGAAGACGCCATCAAGCTTTATCGTGAAGCCTTGCAGGAACGCCCCGCCTTCGCCGAAGCCTTACTTAATCTGGGCCACGCGCTCAAGTCCACCGGACAGCAGGAAGAAGCCCGCATGTACTGGCGCAAGGCCCTCGAGGCTCGGCCGGAACTCGCTCGCGGCTACTTCGAAGCCTAATCCCACCAACTCATTCGTTCGCTTTCGAGGCCGCCTTTTCCAGGGCGGCCTCAAGCATTTCCCGGGTCATCTCGGTTGAGATAAACAACTCCTGCCGCGCCCCGTCGCTGAGCGCAATCGCCTTAAACCCATTCAGGATCGGCACCGTAATCCGCACCGTCACCTTGCCTTTGGCGTCCCGCACCTGCGCAATCCGGCCCGGCACGATAGACCGGATCTCCGGATTTTGTTCCAGCAGCCGCATCAGGAGCCGCCGCACTCCATCCACAATCGAATGCTCGATCTTCAGCCGGTCGTTTGTGCTGCGCAGCCTCATGCTACCTCTAGGTTAATGATGACGAAGCTGAACTTGCGCGAGAAATTTAGATCCTTCCCGGAGCACTGGTCCCCGCGGATCGCCGCAGAGCTGAACGGCCAGCAGGTGAAACTGGTCAAGTTTGAGGGCAGCTTTGTCTGGCACAAACACGACGCCGAGGACGAACTATTCCTGGTCGTTCAGGGCCGCTTCGAAATGCAGTGGCGCGACGAGGCGGGCGCCGAATCGGCCGTTTGGTTGGAGAGTGGCGAGATGATCGTAGTCCCCCGCGGTATTGAGCACCGCCCCGTGGCGCCGGAAGAGGTACATGTCCTGCTCTTTGAGCCTGCCTCGACCATCAACACGGGCGACGCTGTGGATCCGCGCCGGCAAACGCAGTTCCTTCGCGTCTAGCATTCCTGCCAAGGCCGCTCATTTCAAGCGCTTGCGGAAGAAGAGATCCACGCCAAAGATGCCGTTCTCGTCGCGTACGGCTACGACGGACCAGGTCTTTGAAATGTCCCAATCGAGGCGCACGATCTGCTGCTGGGTGCGATTGAGGTTGGTGATGTAAGTCAGCGTGACATCGCGGCTCACCTGCTGCTCGAGTGTCAATCGCGCTTGGGGTACGTTATCGATTCCCGTCAATTGAGGATCCAGACGAACCCGCGAAATCCCGAAGAAGCGCTGGAGCCTGCCATTAATCCCAGCCGAAACGGCCGCCCCCAGGAACACACTCGAATCGTTGCCGAATAAGCCCTGCGTCTGGCCCTGGGTCTGCGCCACGCTGGAGCTCGAGGACGAGTTGGGATTACGCCCAACGGTCAGGAGTGCCAGGATTTCGCTGGATTGTAACGGCGGGTCGCTGCGGTAGTTCAGGTTCAGTTTCGAGGACGGGCCGCTAAAGTTCAAATTGATTACCACCCCGCGCACGCGCGTCTCCAGATCCAGATTCACCACCGGTTCGATCTTTAGGGGATTAGTAAACAAGAGCTCCCCGCGATTGATCTCATAGCGGCTTCCAAAAAAATCGATCTCCCCTTGCGTCACGCTCATGCGACCCAGCAGAATGGGCGCCTGCGGCGTGCCTCGTAACCGCAACGCCACTTCGCCCTTTACATCTTTGGTCAGCGCGGTCGAAAATTCGACGTTCTGGGCCGCGTCCACACGGACGTCGAATTGCAGATTGCGCAAATACCGGTTTGACGATTCCGGCATGGCCTCACCGGCGGCGCCAGCGGCGAGAAACTGCGCCGTATCCACTTGCCCGATCGCGGAACGCAAGATCGTCACGTTCCCCGTCAAAATACTTTGCGCGGTCGTGCCCGTTAAAGCCAGGTTGGCGTTAGCGGTCGTCGAAACCCCTTCGGGATAGCGCAAGCGAACCTGCGAGGCTTGCGCCTGCAGCCTGTAGGTCAGCGTTTGTCCGAAACCCACGAATCCAGTCAACTGGAGCGCCCCTCCTCCCGTTTGCGCTTGCAGCGTTTCGATTGTCGCGCGGCTCTTGTCAAACAGCACGCTACCGTTCACCTTATCCAAGCCCGTGATCACGTTTCGCAAATAGAAGCTTGCATTCTCGAAGGCGAGCCGTCCATTCAATTGCGGATCGCTGGCCTTGCCCGCGATCGTCGCATTCAGGTTGGCCACTCCGCTGGCTAGAAGTTCCGGCTGCAGCGTGGAAAGCACCGCCAGATTGATCCTGCCGTTGGCCCTCCCTCCCAGTACCTCGGTATCTACCCGGTAGATGAAGTCGGCGGTGAAGTTTGTATCCTTGGCGATGAATTTGACGCTGCGGGCGGAAAGCGTGTTCTTGCTGTAACGCAAGACAATCGGCCCTTCGTTGCGAAGAACGACGTCGGAGACCCTCGGCAGCGTCTCCTGCACGTAATCTTTGTTAGGCGCGAGCAAGAGTTGAGGGATTGTTAAAGCCCCGTCCCATTCGGCGGGCGCCAGCAGGGGGCCCTTGAAGTAGAGGCTGGCCTCAGCGCCGCCTTCGTAGGGCAGGGGACCGGTGATCGGCTCCCGTGCGAGCAATTGGGCAATCGATGGAAAATCCAACCTCGGCAGTTGGAGGCGCAACTCCGTTTCCAGGCGCGTCCCCAAACCGATTACGGCATCTCCCTTCACCGGTTGCTGCCGGATCGCGCCCTGCACGGTTAGTGCGGCCCGCTGCCCGCTGGTGCGTGAAGTAAACTCCAGCTGTCCCACGGGCCTGCCGAAGCGTGTGATGTTGACCAGGCTGAACTTTCCATCCAGCTTTGACGGCGCCACGCCTTCCGGCGACCAGGTGAACGTCGTGTCCAAATCGGCGCTGGCCGCCGCGCCCCAGTCGAGTTTCAAATCCCGGACTCGGCGCAGCGTGCCCGAGGGCACTCTTTCAAACACAAGCTTCGCTTGGCCGGCGCCTAGTTTCCAATCGTCCCCGCCCGCCCGCAAGTCGATAGAGCCCTTAAGGGTCTGGCCTCCAAGCCGCGCCTCGATCTCCGGCGCCTTTAGGCTGCGCCGGGAGGCCTGAAACGCCGCCGAGACTTGAGTGAAGCTTTCGCCCTGCACCTCCAAGCTAGACGAGCGCCAAGTTCCGTCCGCCTCCGGCGCCCCCAGCCTGCCGCGCAGCGCAATCGAGAGTTCCGCGGGGCCCGCCAACGGGGTCGCTACACCGAACTCTTGCAGCAGCGGCTGCAGATCGCCAATCGCAATCTTGACGCCTCCGCTGAGGATGCTTTTCTCTGTCAGCGCCCCGTCTTCCAGCACCGCCGCCGCCTGGCCCCGGAGCGTCTGGCCCGGGCGGTCCACCTCCCATTGTTCTAGGCGCAACAATTCGTCGCCGTAATCAAAGCGTCCGGCTAGTCGAGTTACGGGGTGCCCTTGGACCAGGAAGGACGTCCCCTCGACGTTCCCTTTTACTTGAGTTCTCCCCCAGGCGCCACGACGTGCTGCTGCGCCATCTCCCCGCACCACTCCTGCGGCGTGCAGCCTTCCTCCGCGCAACTCCACGGGCATCGCCTTTTCTTTCCATCCCGCCCAACGTAACGCCGCTTCCCATTCCCGCAGGTCTGTGGAATTGAAGTCGAAGCGCAGCCCGGCATCCAGGGTTCCCGCGAATCGCAACTGCGAGTGCGCTAAGTCCAGGTAGCTGTTACGCACCTCCAGCCGATTGCCCGCTTCGTCATAAGAAACTGCCAGGAGCCCTCGCGCCGGTGTGGTCCCCTCCACGGCCGCAATCGTAAGATCAGCCTCGGCTTTAAACGGCCGTCCGGAAGCCGCCCGCGCGCGCAAGTCCCCCGCCACGGTCCCGCTCCAAGGAGAGCCCTCCAGGTTTGCGGCGGCAAACGCCCGCCCCAGCGGCAGCGCCGCCAGCTCGCCGTCAAACTGCCAGCCGTCTTGCTGGTCCCACCGATACATACCCTTCAATTGCCCGCCCCAAGCTTCGGCCCGCAACTGGCTAAGAGTCAGCCTTCCAGGCAGATAATCCACTGCCGCCCGAGCCGCTAGGGGACCCATCCGGGTGGTCGGATCGCGATAGTACAGATCGGCCGCCCGCGCCTGGCCATGTAGTTCCACTCCGCGCCCAAATTCAAACAGCATCTGCCCCTCAAAGCTCACCCGTCCCCGTTCCTCTATCGGCAATCGCACATAACGATTGATCTCCCCGGCCGCCATGGAGGCCTTCAACTGCAAATCGGCCCGTAAGCGCTGTCCGGGTTTATTCTCCAGATTCTGAACTGTGCCGATTCCTTCCACTGAGCTAATGGCTTCAGCGGGTCCCCGTCTCAAAAGGAGCTTTTCCAAACTCAGTTTCTGGGCATCGAGCAGGAACGAAACCTCCCCAGATGCCTCCTCGCTCGGTGCGCCCGGACGCTCCAATTTCAACTGCCCGCTGGCCACTTGTCCCCGATACGCGCGAGACGCCGTTAGGTAAAGGGCATCCAGGCGGAAATCTTGTGCGGTAAGTCCAAACGGCGTGATGTATTCGTTCAGTTGCAGATAACCGTTGCGCGCTTCCAGTTGTCCTAGGCGCAAATCGAGAAGCCGCTGGACGGGGCTGGGATCTCCGGGTTTGGGTTTTGGGAGAGGCAGATTGTTGGTGCCGTCGGCGTAGTAACGCAAATAAACTTGCGGCCCCTCAATCACTACCCTTCGCAACTGAATACCCGGCGAAATGAAAATCCGCCAGTCCAATTGCGCTTCGAGCTTTTGCAGTCGCAACAGGGGCGGCTCGTCCGCTTTCTCGCGGCCACGTAGCGTAATCAGACCGGCCTCCACGCGTCCTCTCGCAAGATTGACATGAAAGGACCCGAACTCAATCGGCGTTTGGGTGGTCTGCCGCACCGCCTCGACGATCTTTGCCTGGATAAAGCGGTCCAGTGCGCCGCTCTGCACGTACCAAAAGGCTAAGCCCGCCAATGCCGCAGCCGTCCCGACCAGCGCCGCGGCCAGGCGTGGCCGTCTCCAGATTTTCCAGAACTCCCTTCCCGCGACTTTCATGGCTGCCTCTCCGCAAAGACTCGCTCCACCCATCGCACCTTCGTTTGCGTTTCCATCTGATTCAGCCACCGGTCCAGCAAATTGTCGATCCGTTGTTGCGTCAGTACCTCCACAATGCCGGCCCGCGCTTCCAGATAGCTAGGCGGTCTCTGTCCCGGCCGCCGGCGCTGCATTTCCTGCGTGTATTCGAAGCGATAGTATTCCAGAATTTCGACTTCCGGAATCTGCACCGCCGGGCGGAATCGGAAGTCGATAAAAGAGAGAACTCCCAATTGCCACAATAAGCTCTCGCGCAGATCTTTCTCTTCGATCTTGGACTCGATCATGGCCTGGCGATACCGCCTCTCATCGCCGCCAAATCGCTGTTGCTTGATCTCGGCAAGCGCCTTTTCCACCTGGGTCGCCGTCGGCAAAGGGTAGCGGTTTACTTGTATCTCGATGCGGATCAAGGCCAGTTCCAGCAGCTTTTGCGCCGTCTCCCGCTTCTTGACCGCGTTTTCCATTGCGGCTTCTCCGTTCAAGAACGCCGCCGTGCGGAGGGCGAGCAGAATTTGTTGCTCTGTCACGATTTCGGCGCCCACGCTTAACGCCAAGCGGTCCACCACCTCCGTCCGTCCGTAAGCCGCCATTAGCAGCAGAATCCAGGTCCGCATCAGAACGCCTGCCCCAGCGAAATATGGAACTGAAAGCGGCTTACCCGCAACTGGGTAGCCCGCCCTCGCCCAAAAAGCAAGTCTTCGCGGCTCCCCTCGAAACCATTGAAGCGCGCCGAGTTGGGCGACAAGGCCAAGTCCACCCTTACGGGACCGATAGGCGTGCGGTAACGAATGCCAAAGCCTACCGCGTGCACCATATAGTCGAAATCGCTCAAGTCCTTTTGGCTCCAGCGAAAGTTAATCTTGCCGGCGCCCGAGTATACGTTGCCGGCGTCGTGGAATAAAACGCCGCCGATATTGTCCCCCAGCAAGGGAAAGCGCAGCTCGAGATTATTCATCAAGATCGCTTTGCCCCCAATGGGAAAGCCCGTCACCAAATCGCGCGGCCCGGCCTGGTTCTCCGGAAAGCCCCGGTGCGCATTGGCGCCTCCCGAGAAAAAGCGTTCCGGCAGCGGAATGTTGGTTGCGGGATCTAGATTGCTCGTCGACCCGTAGGGGCTGAGCAAACCGAAAGTCAAGCTTCGAGCGAATACAAGTTCCCGCCCGATTTTGTAGTAGGAACTGTTCCGGGCCAGCAGGCGCAGGAAATTCGCCGAGGAGGCTAGCGCCTTGCTGGCGACGCCGAAGTCTACCGTCGTGTACCGGCCTCGCTTGGCGTCCAGGGGGTCGTCTCGCCGATCCTGGATAAAAGTGGACGAGACGCTACCTACTCGCACCGGTTGCACGAGAATAGGAATCAACGAGGGGTCGATCTTAATCGTGTTCGCGTCGATGCGCACGTCGCGGTACGTGACGCGGTATTGCACGGAATTGGCGAGGTCCAGGCGCTGAGCCAACTGCAAGCTCCCTTCCAGCCGCTTCGAGTTGTAGGTGCGTACATTGCGCGCGTCGTCGTACAGGGCGGTGAGCGTAACTGCGTACCGGTCGCTATCGCGAAATTGCGGCGCGAGGTACGTTAGCAATACCCGGCGCTGAATGTTGGACAGTCGCGTTTGGGCGCCGATGGTATGGCCCAGCCCCCAAAAATTCGTGCGGTTTACGCCAAAGCTAATGCGCGGCGAGAACCCGGTGCCGCCGGCCGGGGAGTCCAGGCTGGTAATCCCTCCGCCAATGCGCGCTATCTCCGCCCCGAGACCGCCGTTGAACGATATTCGGCTGGCTTCTTCTAGATTGAACAAGATGGTCTTGGAGATCTCCAGCCCATCGGGATTTTGTTGCGCCGCGTCTACTCGCGCAAAGATCCCCAGGTCGTAAAGCTTGCGCTGTGCCGCATAAACTTCGGTGTTGTTCAAGGGAGCGCCCGGCGCCAGTTGAATCCGCTTCTCCACCAGATCGCGATTGGTGATTTTCAATCCCGTAATCAAGACCTCCCGCACGAAATTTTGCGGACCGCCATTGATCTTGTAAACGAGCCGAATGCCCGATCCTCCCGGTGGCCGCTCCACCACGCTCTCAAAGGTTGCCGCGGAATAGCCGTTCTGGTACAACAATCCCAGAATCCGCTCCCGGTCCGTGTTGATCGTCAGGACGGAAAACGGCTGTCCCGGCGTGGAACTGATCACGGGCGCCAGAAAGGCTCTGTCGCTCTCGCCCACCCCCTCCAGCGCCAATTCTTCAATCAAGGTCTGCGTTCCCTCGGTGATGTCCAGCCGCACCTCCACTTCAAGGTGCCCCTCCTGCTGTTGCTTCAGCACCTCCGTCTTCACCGCTGCCTCAAGGAATCCATTGCCCCGGTACAATTCCGTGATCGCCGTCGCGTCCCCTGCCAATAACTCGTCGCTGAATCGTCCTCGCCGGTATCGCAATAGGGTTGCTGGCTTCACCGCCATCCGCTCCCGCAGCGTCTCATCGTCAAAGTAACGATTGCCCGACAGAAGAACGCGCGAGACCTTGAATCGCGTCCCCCGCTCGACGGTGTACAAAATTGCCGTATTTTTCGTGGGGTCGATATCGTCCACCGGCTGCCCCTCTTGCTCCACACGGTAATTCACCTTGTTCTCAAAAAATCCGCGCGCGCGTAGCGCGGAGGCGATCTTGCGCGCCCCTTCGAGTAACAGGTCTTTATCCACGCTCTGCTCCTCGTAGATTGGCACCAACGTTCTGAGATTCTTCCGGCTAATCTTGGCCCCCTCCAGCCGCAATTCGACCTTCGGTCCGGGATCGATCCGCACATTCGGGACCGCCACATTTCGCTCGGGCTGAAAGTCCAGGCGGTCCACCGAGACCGCGGCCATCAAATAGTCTTCCTTGCCAAATAGCTGCCGGATCCGACGCACGCCGGATTGCACTTTCTGATCGCTAACGTAGCTCCAACCCCCAAGCCCGAAATATCGCTTCCACGAGGCTCTGGCCACAAGTTTAGGCTCCGGAAACAGCAGGGTCCCCTTAAACACCGGGGTGGCAAAACGGGCCCGCGGTCCTGGTTCCACTAGGAAACGGATGTTTACTTGCCCGTGTTGCAGGTCTCGTTCCAATCTGTAGGAGACCGCGCCGGAGTAGAATCCGTCCAGACGCAATTCGTTCTCCATCGATTCCAGGGCCTGGATGGCAAGACCTTCCTCGAACGGGACCCCTAGCGGCAGTTTGGCCGCGTTCAGTAGCTCGCCCCGCGAGAGTGTTCCCAGTTTTCCATCGATATCCAAACTGCCTACGAATGAAGCGGGTGTAGTTCGGAACACCAGATTCACCGCCTCCCCATCCATCTGGGCATCGGCCTCAATATCGATAAATCGTCCAGACTGGAACAGCACTCCCATCGCCGCCCGAACGCCCTCCGCCGAGTAAAGATCCCCCGGCTTGAGCGGCAAAAGACGCAGCAGCTCTTCTGGCGCGGCCCCAGTTGGGGCGGGATCAAAGCTTAGTCCCCGAATCCGCCGTCCCTCATATCCTCCACCCGCCGTCTGCGCAACGGCGTAGGGCGCCAATACGGCGAGTGCGGAAGCCAAATAGATGAGGCATTTCCATGTGCTTTCCAACCGCAATGCCACCTCCGTCGATCATAGCGCCTCATACTATGCGATTCCGCACGCCCGTTATCCGTTTCACGTCGCGCTACGCTCAAAGAGAAGGGGGGCGAGCCTCTTGACTCCTCCCCGCCATGCCCCCGAAGATCGTGATGCCCCCCGAAGATCGCTATGCCCGACAAATCCGCTTTGCGCCGCTTGGAAATCAGGGCCAGGATGAGCTGGCTCGTTCGACGGTGGCTGTTGTCGGCTGCGGCGCGCTGGGTACCGTTGCCGCCGCCGCCTTGGCTCGTGCGGGCACGGGCCGCCTCCGCCTCATCGACCGCGATGCCGTCGAATGGACCAATCTCCAGCGTCAATGGCTCTATGACGAAGCCGACGCAGCCGATGGCGCTTTGAAAGCCCCGGCGGCCGTTGCAAAGTTACGCCGCGCCAATAGCTCCATTGCCTACGAAGCGCTCGTTGACGACATGGACGCCTTCAATGTTGAGGATCTTCTAGAAAACGTTCAGCTCGTCGTCGACGCGACAGACAACTTCGAAACTCGCTTTCTCATCAACGATTACTGCGTGCGGGAGAGAATCCCTTGGGTTTTTGGCGCAGCGGTGGGCTCTTATGGCCTTTCTTTCCCAATTCTTCCCGGCGCCGGTCCTTGCCTGCGCTGCGTATACCCGGAGCCGCCCAAGGGCGTCCAGCCGACTTGCGATACGGCCGGGGTTCTGAATTCCATCACCAGCCTCGTGGGGAGTTGGCAGGTTGCCCTGGCTACCCGGATTCTCAGCGGCCATTCCCAAGACCTGCCTTTACGCCTTACCACCTTCGACGCCTGGCGCTGCAACACCCGCCAAGTGGGCATCGAACGCCATCTCGATTGCCCTTGCTGCGTCCATCGGCACTTTGTCCATCTGGATGGCCAACGGCGCGCCCCCGTCAGCCTTTGTGGACGCGATGCCGTACAGATCCACGAAAGACAAGGCAAGCTAGACTTAGCCGACCTCGAGCTTAGCCTTGCAGGACTTGGCCCCACCCGCCGCAACGAATTTGCCCTCCGATTCTCCCTCCAGGATGAAAACCGACCTCTGGAATTCACGTTTTTTCCGGATGGTCGCGCCATTATCAAAGGCACAACCGACCCGGCTTTGGCTCGCTCTCTCTACGCGCGCTTCGTCGGGAAATGATTCACCCTAGTTCCAACGCTTAGCACCTCGGTACCCAAGTCCTACAGCCCTTTCAGGTGACATGAACGATAAATTAGGGTTCCTACCGATTTTTCCCGCTCTGTGCCCTCCCTACAATCGTTGCAGTAGTTCCTTTTGTGGAGTATTGATGCTTTCCAAGCCCGCAGGCAATAAAACGCAGTTTACGGAGACGGAAGCCGCCCAAGCTTTGGGTATTGGTGTAGATGAATTGCGCACCCTCATTCAACGGCACATCGTTACTGAGGCTGAGGATTCTTCCAACGTCCCGATGACGGTTTTCCAACCCTCCGATTTGCTGCTGCTGCGCCTGCTGGCCAAAAATCAACTCACCTCCACAAGCGTCTAGACTTTTTGACCGATCGTCTATCCCTCCAAGGCGCGCCGGGCTATGTAGTGGCGTTGGCCGTGTGCCAAGGCACCGCATAGCCGCCGGCGCGGCCTCTCGGCGCCATCGATTTTCCACTACACCATCGATCCACTACAATCGAGAGGTTATGGCAAATCTTGGATTTCTCGGGCTCGGCATCATGGGCTACCCCATGGCCCGTAACCTTCTTGAAGCGGGCCACCAGGTCGCTCTCTGGTCTCATAACGGCGCCAAAGCCGAAAAACTGGCCGCCGAAAAGAGCGGCGTCGCCCTTGCCTCCCCCGCGGCGGTGGCCGCCCAGTCCGAGTGCGTCTTCTACTGCGTTGGCGACTCGAAGATGTCGGAAGAACTGGTTCTTGCCCCGGAAACAGGTCTACTCGCCGGCGCCAAGCCTGGCACCGTCCTGGTCGACGCTTCTACCATTGCCCCCGCCACTTCGCGGAAACTCCATGCCGCCAGCGCGGCTAAAGGCGTCCATTTTCTCGACGCCCCCTGCACCGGCTCCCGCCCCGGCGCGGAATCCGGCAATCTCACGTTCATGATCGGTGGCGATCAAGCCGTCTTCGAACGAACGAAGCCCTATTTCGAACCAATGGGCAAAAAACTCTATTATTGCGGCGGTCCCGGCCTTGGGCTGAATGCCAAGCTCACCCAAAATTTGATTCTCTCGAATCTCCTCAATGCCTTCAATGAAGGTCTGGTCTTGTCCACCAAAGCAGGCGTAGATCCCCACCTCATGCTCGACATCCTCGACAACTCCGCCGCCAAAAGCGGTTTGATCTCTTTCAAGGCGCCTTATGTCTTCCGCCGCGACTTTTCCACCAACTTCTCCGTCAAGTGGATGCATAAGGATATTGGCCTCATGCTGGATGCCGCTGCCGAACTGGAAGTGCCTCTTCCCTTAACCGCTCTGACTCGCCAAATGTTCCAGGCCGCCATCGCCACAGGACACGGCGAAGAGGATATCTGCTCTACTATCAAGGTCTTAGAAGGTCTGGCGGGTGTTGAGGTAAAGGGCTAGGCTAGCTAAGAAAATCCTCATCTATAATTTTTTGTAGAAAGTTCTTGCAATTCCAATTTCAATATTTGTATTATGGAATCAAGCCGGGGAGCTCACAACTCCCACCAAAGCGAGACTAACCTCAGAAAGACCCCTGAAGCAACAAAGCTCCCCGGCGCCCTTTGGGTCTTTCATCAAGTTGTTTAACGAGTTGTCTCTTCCCGATAATCTTCAGCCCCTTCCACTTCATTTACGCTCCAAACACTATTCCGCCGCCTCCGGCTACGTCTACCAGTACATATTTCTAGGAAAGCAGGGCCATCTCCACGTCTTCGAGGTTTCCGCAGATCGCTCGGCTCCTTTCCGGGTTTCCGTAGACATCGCCGGTGAGGTCTTGGCTTCCTGCGCGGAGCGCTTGGGTTCCACTTTACGGTGGAATGATGAGTACGCCTTCGCTAAGATGAGCCTGTTCGACGCTTTTGACGAGCGTCCGGATCCAGAATCTCTGAAAGAGAGTATCCGTCCAGACCTCAAAAGACTCATAAGCTATATGAAAGTCTTGCGGATGTTGGAAGACTCGGCCGAAGACCATGACTGAACCCGCCACCCCAGAGCCTAGTTCAGGCGCCTTTCCGCCCCCACTCGACCGGCTGGCCGGCCGAGAGTTTAGCTTTTACCCCTCGATTGAAAATGTCGACGAGAACCGCTGGATCTTGGTCGAGGCCAACTGGAGTGAATTTCTGGTTGAGAATCGCGCCAACCTATCCCAGATCTGGGTGCCCCGCCGCTATTTAGGCGAAATCAGTTCAACCGACCGGCCCGTCATGATCGTTGGCCTCAATCGTCCGCTCGAAGCCAAAGCGGGCCAGGTGTGGCCGCTCCAAAAACGGATTATTGAAATGCCCCGGGTCCCGGCTCCGATCGCTTCCGCGGATGCTACGGCCCAACCCCAAATCGACGCCGATGGCGGCCTGCTGCGCGCTGCGATTCGCCTGGACCCGTCGGAACGGCGTCTCGGTAAGCTCATCCTCTTCGGTCTGGCCGGCGCGCTCGCGTTGGTTGCGCTCAGTATTTTCGTGTTCCGCGGTTACCGTTCGGGCGATATGGTGCAATTCAAAGGCGTCGTCCAGGAAAACTTGGGTCTAGGTCCAGGCGACGACTATTTCGCCGTCGTACGCAAGCTCGGCGAGCCCCAAGCCGATCGGTTCAAGAGCGACGGCGAGAGCATCTACTACCGGGTCCTAGTCTTCCCCGCTCGTAACTTGAACATCGTTCTGGCGGGGCGGGAAAAAAACGAGGTCCGCTACATTGGCGCACTCGATTCGGATTGGAAAGTCGTCGACAGTATCACGCAAAAAGGCGGTTCGAATACGTACAGCGTTCTCAGCCGCCTGCCCCGCTTCTAGGCCCAATTCGGGGCCGCCCTACGGCCACGCTATTGCCTCGAACAGCCCTTATTGAACCAACGTCGGCGTGTAAGTCCAGACCCAGTTTTCCGCTCCGCGCAGAGTGAACGATTTACGGTCTGCGGCGATGGACATGTTCTGGTTGCCCGGCTGATTCGGCATCCCCAGCATGCGGGCGTCCATCAGGGTGAGGAAAAGGAACTTCTCCACGGTCGAGCCCGGAATCGATTTCATCGAGCAGCTCGCGGGATACTGCGAAACGGACGCGGCCGGAAAGTTGCGGGTACCCGTAATTTGGAGCATGTTTCCCGAAAGGGAGTACTTGGCCAACTGGAAGTGCTCGTAGGAGCCTTTCAACGCGGGTGGGGGACAGTTGGTGCCGTCGGATTTCAGGTTCGTAACACTGGAGGCTCCATCGGTGATTTTCGCTTCGCCGATGATTTTGCCGGACTTGTTGTCTAACGTGTACTCGACCGTGATCTTGTCCGCTACATCGCCTTTGCCTTCATAATCCCCTGCCACCACCAAAGTGCGAGCGCTATGCACGCCTACCACAGAGAACCGAATCACTTTCGCGTTACTCCATTTCTGCATCACAGCCATATCCATACCCGGAATCTGGCCCCAGAGCGCGGCGGAGGGAAGCAAGTAAAGGAGAAACAGGCAAAAGCTAGGTCGTGGCATAAAAAAATGCTATCCGATTTTCGTCCTACCGGAATGCTCTCCCCCGCCCACTCCACGATACAATCGCCTCCAATGAAGACTCTCGCCCGCACCCTCCTCTGGATCGGTATTGCCCTCCTCGGTGCCGGCTGCCTCGCTGCCGTCGCGTTCCAGCGCGGCGAGGCCATTAACTCGATGTGGCTCGTCGTGGCGGCCGCCTGCACTTACCTGGTTTCCTACCGCTTCTACGGCAAGTTCCTCGCCGCCAAGGTGCTCCATCTGGAAGAACGCCGCGCCACCCCAGCTGAGCGCCTTCGCAATGGACATGACTTCGAGCCCACCAACAAGTGGATTGTTTTTGGCCATCACTTCGCCGCTATCGCTGGCCCTGGCCCTCTGGTGGGCCCGACGCTCGCCGCCCAGTTCGGCTATTTGCCCGGCACCCTTTGGATCATTCTCGGAGCGGCTTTGGCCGGCGCCGTTCACGATCTTATGATCCTCGCCTTTTCTATCCGCCGCGACGGCAAAAGCCTGGGCCAAATGGTGAAGGATGAAATCGGCCCCGTCGGCGGTATCACCGCCATGATCACGGTTCTCCTCATCATGGTCATCCTCCTCGCCGTCCTGGGCTTGGTCGTAGTGAATGCCTTGAAGGGCAGCCCCTGGGGCCTTTTCACGATCGCCGCCACCATTCCCATCGCCGTCTTCATGGGCGTCTACCTGCGCTATTTCCGTCCTGGAAAAGTCCAGGAGATTTCCATCATTGGCTTCGTTTTGGTCCTGGCCAGCATCTTCGGCGGCCAATGGGTCGCCGAATCGGCCTCCTTGGCGCCTTGGTTCACCTACGGCGGTCCGGCGCTGGTGCTGATGCTCACCATCTACGGCTTCTCGGCCAGCACGCTTCCCGTTTGGCTCCTGCTTGCCCCGCGCGATTACCTGAGCACTTTCGTTAAACTCGGCGTGGCCGCCCTGCTGGCCGTCGGAGTCCTGCTCGTCCGTCCGGAGATGAACCTCCCCGCGCTCACCAAATTCGTCGACGGCTCCGGTCCCATCTTTGCCGGCGGCGTCTTTCCCTTCTGCTTCATCACCATCGGCTGCGGCGCTCTCAGCGGCTTCCATTCTCTGATTTCCTCCGGCACCACCTCGAAGATCCTCGCGCGCGAAAGCCACGCCCTTCCCGTCGCCTACGGAGGCATGCTGGTTGAGGGGATGGTCGCCATCATGGCTCTGATCGCCGCCTGCGCCATGGAGCCCGGCGTCTACTTCGCCATCAACTCCCCCGGTGGCGTCGTCGGCGCCCTACCCGCCACCGCCGTCCAAACCATCTCCAGTTGGGGCTATCCTGTCACCGTCGCCCACATGGAGGAACTCGCCCGCAACGTTGGCGAAGCCACGCTCTTTGCCCGCACGGGCGGCGCCCCGTCGCTCGCCGTCGGCATGGCCCACATTTTTGCGCAGGGCCTTTCGCTCGTACCCGGCGGCGCGAAGTCTCTGCTGAGTTTCTGGTACCACTTCGCCATTATGTTCGAGGCTCTCTTCATCCTCACTACCCTCGACGCTGGCACCCGCGTCGGCCGCTTTCTCCTGCAGGACCTCGTCGGCCAGGTCTTCCCTCCCTTCCGCCGAACCAGTTGGATGCCCGCCGTCGCCGCCTCCAGCGCCATCGTCGTCGCCGCCTGGGGCTGGTTCCTCTACCAGGGCGTGCTCGATCCCCTCGGCGGCATCAATTCCCTTTGGCCCCTCTTCGGCATCGCCAACCAACTCCTGGGCGCCATCGCGCTGTGTCTCGCCACCACGATCCTCATCAAGATGTACCGCTGGAAGTACTGCTGGGTCACCGGCCTGCCTTTGCTTTGGATGATCGCCGTCACTTTCACCGCCGGCCTCACCAAAATCTTCGCCTCGAACCCCCGCCTCGGTTTTCTGGCCCGTGCCGATTTTCTCGAAACCCAAAAGGCCCTCCCCGGCGCCAAACTTGACGAACTCAACCGCCTCATTTTCAACGAGCGCATGGACGCCTTCGTCTGCGGCCTCTTTCTTCTTCTCACCACCATCATCCTGGTCGAAACCGGCAAAGCCTGGTATGGCCTCCTAAGCGGCTCTCGCGACCGGAAAGTTACCGAAACGCCCTTTGTCCTGACCCAACTCCGCCCGGAAGAGGTCTGACGAAATGTGGCGTCACCAACTACTCCTCGGATTGTCGCTTCTTTCCTTGGCGCATTCCCAGGACCTAATCCTGACGCAGGATGAGTCCCAAGCCAGCGTGGTTCGGGTTTCCCTCGCGACCGGAGAATGTGAGGTGGTGCTAAGCGGCCTGCCCACGATGGACTCCGCCTTGGACAAAGACGGTTCTCTTCTGTTGTTGGGGCGGCACAGTTTGCACAGGCTAAGCCCTGACGGCACGCCCAAGTCGATAGTTAACGATTACGCCGGTGCCGAATGGATTGCGATGGCTCTCCACCGCGACGGCTCGGTCATCGCGGCGGACTCGATTAGGAGTTCTCTGTGGCAGATCCAGCCAGATGGGGCAGTGTCTATTTTTTCGAGGGTCGAAAATGGCCGGAATTTTTTTGAAGCCGTTGGGTTGGTTTCAACACCTTCCGGTTTGCTATGGCTGCGAGAGACGAAAAACAATGCATTGGTTCTGCTTGCTGTTGCAGAGGACGGAAAAATTAGGGAAACCGTTCCCGCGACCGGGCTGCGGGGTCCCGGAAAGGTCAGTCGATTCGAAGTGGGGTCAACTGTCGCACTGTCCCACGGCAAACTTCGATCCGACGAAAAGGGCGGTGCGTTCTTCGTCGATCAGGCCTCTTTGGGCTTTTTTCACCTTGACGATGCGTTCAGTCTCCATCGAATTGCGGTGCCCAAGAGTTTTCACCAAAGCATCTTGGTTAGAGCCGACAGCTTCGCTTATGATGCCGCGCGGCAGGAGATCGTGTTTGCCAGGCCCGGATCGGTCGTAGCCTTTTCCCTGAGTGGCCAGACTGCTCCCCGTACCTTGTCATCCAGCTCCTTGACACGTTGGATTCGTCTTCCCACCAGCGCGCTGTTGGTTTCGCCATGGGCGCGCTGATATCCACTATCCTGGGCCCTTTGCAGGAACTAAACTAGCCCCATGATCAACGTCGCTGTCCTACTCCTCCTCGCCCAAGCCGCCCCCCCTCCGATGCCCTCCCTTCGAGAGCAGGCCGCCCAGCAGCAAAAGTGGGTCGAGCAGCGCCTCAACCAGAACCTCCCCACCCTCATGCGCAAATACGGCGTCGACATGTGGCTCGTCCTCAGCCGCGAGTACAACGAAGATCCCGTCTTCTATTCCATGGTCTCCCCGACCATGTTCGCCGCCCGCCGCCGCACCATCTACGTCTTCTTTGATCGCGGCGAAAGCAAAGGCATCGAGCGCCTCGCCCTCGGCGGCGGCTCCCAAGGCGGCCTCTACGAGGTCTACCGCGACCCGGACTCCGGCATCGAGCTCTACGGCGACGCCCAATGGACTCTGCTGCGCAAACTCATCGACGAACGCAAGCCCAAAAAGATTGCCGTCAACATCTCCCAAACCCACGCCTTTTCCGACGGCCTCAGCGCTGGCGAACGTGAGCAACTCGAAGAAGCCGTCGGGCCCGAAAACCGTGCCAAACTCGTCCGCAGCGAGGGCCTGGCCCTCGATTTCGTCTCCCTCCGCGTCCCCGACATGCTGCCCCTCTACCAGCGCATGCAGGAGCACGTCCATTGGGTCATCCGCCGCGCGTTTTCCCGCGAAGTCATCACGCCCGGCAAGACTACCGATCAGGACCTCGTCTGGTGGCTCCGGCAGGAGAATCAGCGCCTCGGCTTTGGCACCTGGTTCCAACCCTCCATCCGCGTCCAGCGTCCCCGCGCCCGGCAGTTGCAAATCCTCCAGGAAGACGCACCTACGGTGATCGAGCGCGGAGACGTCCTCTGGGTCGATTACGGCCTCACTTCCATGCGTCTCGCCACCGACACCCAGCACGTCGGCTACGTCCTCAAAGAAGGCGAAACTGCGCCCCCCGCCGGCATCGTTCAGGCCCTTGAGAACTCCAAGAAGATGCAGGACATCGTCATGGCCAGGATGAAAATCGGCTCCAGCGGCAACGAGGTCCTTGCCGAGGCCCTTAAAGAGATTCGCGCCCTCGGCATCAAGGGTACGGTCTACTCTCATCCGATTGGAGACCATGGCCACGGAGCGGGTCCCCTCATTGGCCTCTGGGACCGCCAACAGGGCGTGCCCGGCCGCGGCGACGTCAAACTCACTCCCAATACCTGGTTCTCCATCGAATTATCCAGCCGCACGCCGATCCCGGAATGGGGCGGCCAGGAGTTATTTATTGGAATGGAAGAAGACGCGATGGTTGGCCCGGACGGGAAGGTTTCGTGGATTCTCAGGCGGCAACAAGAGTTTCATCTGGTGCGATAAAGCCGGCCAGGCTTTCCGCTTCACCCAAATACTCCCGCACAAAGGTCCGCGCCATCGAGAAGCAGCCCTGGTGCGGGTAAAGCCTCAGAAAGAACGAATGGGCCTGGATGGCGTCGAGGGAGGGACACAGAACGGCGATGGTCGAAGCGCAGTGAGCCACACAAGTCCGGCATTCTTTACCCACTTCCTGGCAGAGTGCGGGGCTCGGTGCGGCAGGGGACAGATCTTCGATGTTGACCAGCATTCTCGTTCCAATCTCCTCGTGTGAGTTCATTTGTACCCTTTTGGCCCTAGGGTTCTGAAGCCGCTTGGGGGGGAGATAAATCGAGAACGGTGTGGGTTGCCGATACCCCCACGTGCGGGGATTGCTTTTGGTGAGAACTTTTTTGCATCCAGCGCGCAATTTAATGCAAAGCCTCGGCCTTGTTGCTACGCTCAAAAAGAGACCACCGCTTTTTTGTGAAACAGCGGCGCGCTTTCAATCCTCATCCGTTAGCACTCTTTTTCGTTTTCATGAATATTCGCTCGTTGTTTAGTTTGTTCTCTTCCGACCTGGCCATCGACCTTGGCACGGCCAACACGCTTGTTTATGCCAAAGGGAAGGGCATCGTCGTCAATGAGCCTTCCATTGTTGCCATCAACAAAACGAACGGCGAGGTCGAAGCGGTCGGCAAAGAAGCCAAGGAAATGCTGGGCCGCACGCCGGGCAACATCGTGGCCATCCGTCCGATGAAAGACGGCGTCATTGCCGACTTCAAGGTCACCGAGCGCATGCTCAACTACTTCATTCAAAAGGCCCATGGACGCAAAATGCTGGTCCATCCGCGCATTGTGATCGGCGTGCCAAGCGAGATCACCCAGGTGGAAAAGCGCGCCGTCATCGATTCGGCCTATCGTGCTAAAGCCAGCGAAGTGCACCTGGTTGAACAGGCGATGGTCGCCGCGATCGGTGCGGGCTTGCCGGTTTCCGAGCCCGGCGGCAACATGGTTGTCGATATCGGCGGCGGCACCACGGACGTGGCGGTTATTTCGCTAGCCGGCATCGTGTATTCCCGCTCGGTCCGCGTCGCCGGTAACGAGTTGGACGACGCCATCATCCAGTACCTGAAGCGCAAATACAATCTATTGGTCGGGGAGCGCACGGCCGAGCAAATCAAGATTCACCTTGGCTCCGCCGCGGAACTCGACAAACCGATCTCCATGGAAATCAAGGGCCGTAACCTGATCGAGGGCGTCCCGCGCACCATCACCATCGGCGACGAGGAAATTCGCGAAGCGCTTGCCGAAGGGATTGCCACGATTATGAACGCTATCCGCGTGGCCCTCGAACGCACGCCTCCTGAATTGTCGGCCGACATTAGCGACCGCGGTATTGTCCTCACGGGCGGTGGCGGCCTGATCAAGAACCTCGACCGGCGCATCCGGCAGGAAACGGGGCTTCCCGTCTCTATTGCCGAGGACCCACTCGCTTGCGTGGTTCTGGGCATTGGGCGCATGCTGTCGGACTTTAAACTCTTGCGCCGCATCGCAATCGAGTAGGCATTGAGTAATTCCGCCGCGCCGCCGCAAGCCGCCGTGTAGGCTGGAATGAGAGACGGGCTTCTAGCCATGGATAGTTTTCTTGCGCGATACCGGAATCTTTCCGTCCTGTTGATCGTGATCCTCGCCCAGCTGGTCTTGCTCGCGGTGCAGGTGAAGAACAACCAGGACGTCCGCCTGATTCGCGTTTGGGCCGTCACCGCGATCACTCCCCTGGCCAGGGTGCTGGAGGGCCTTCGGGCCAATACCTTCGGAGTCGCGGGCGACTACTGGCAATTGCTCGAGGTGCGCACGCAAAACAAGGAACTGAAAGCCAACCTGGACCGCCTGAAGTTGGAGAATCAATTTCTGAAAGAGGAACTCGCCACCGCGAACCGCGTCGAGGCACTGGCGTCCTTCGCCCAACGGAATCCCTCGAAAACGATTGGCGCCCGCATTATCGGCGCGGGCGCAGGCATGAATTCAAAGGTCGTCTTCATCGACCGCGGCTCGCCCGCTGGTGTGATGAAAGGCATGGCCGTGATCACGCCTGACGGAATTGTCGGCAAAGTGACCGCCGCTTACCCCACGGGTTCACAAGTGGTTTTGGTCACCGATCCAACCTTTGCCTGCGGGGTCAGCTCGGACAAAACGCGGGTCCACGGCACCGCGAAAGGCCAGGGAAACAATCAGTTGCTGGTCGACTATATCCAGAACGAACAGACTGTCGAAGTCGGCGAAACCTTTTACACCTCCGGCGACGATCGCATTTTCCCCAAAGGGCTGCCCGTCGGTATTGTCCGAGTGGCCAAGCAGGGGAAGTTCTTTAAGGAAGTCTACGTGGCCCCAGCGGCCTTCGAGAAAGGCCTGGAAGAGGTCTTAGTCGTGCTTGAGGGCGTTCACCAACAGATCCCCGATCCTTCGCTGCTGGTCGATAGCGGCCCGACGACCAAGCTGCTTCCGCCTCCGCCCCCCGACGGTGCCGCCACCACGAGCCTCTCCGGGGCCGCGGAAAACAATAAGGTCTTTGGCACCGACGCGGACCGCCTCGTCGACCGGTACAAGGCGTTGGGTGAGCAGCAAGGCCTCAGCTACGGTAATGGTGGGCGCGTTCCCAACTTCAACGCTCCGGTGGTGAAGAAAGTGCCCGCCGTTCCCCCGCCGGGTTCTGTAACGCCTGCGGCACCGGATAAACCCCTCGCCGTCCCCGCTGGCGCGTCGGCCCCTGCGGCCGCCTCTCCGGCTGCCCCTACCCCCGTATCCCCCCCGGCCGCTCCTCCCCAGGATCACTTTTAGCGAGCACGCATGGCCTCTAGCGACTTTACCGATTCCAACTTCCTCGATGGCCGCCGCAAGCGAGGCAATTCCACTTTCCGTCCCATCGTTTTCTTCCTGATCCCCCTGCTCAGTGTCCTGCTCGACGTCTTTCTGCCCCGCTTCATTGAACGCTCCCGCGTTCTCGAGTTTCCTCTCTTGGTCACGATCTACTTTTCCTTAATGAAGCGGCAGCCTATCGCCGGCGTGGCCATCGGCGCCACCATAGGTCTGATGCAGGATTCCCTTTCCCAGCAGCCCCTGGGCATGTTCGGGATTGTCAAAACGCTCGTCGGCTACTTCGCCGCTAGCGTCAGCCTCCGCTTTGACGTGAACAATCCCGCGCTGCGCTTCATTTTGTGCGTATTCTTCTTCCTTTTCCATCAGTTCTTTTACTGGGTCATGGTGCGCGCATTGCTGGGCTTGGCGCCCAATATCAACACGGTCGACGAAGCGGTGCGTGCCCTTTTTAACTCTGCGATCGCGCTGCCCCTTTTTCTTGTCTTGGATAGACTTAGAGAGGAAAGTGAAAACTAGCCCTTTGTGTTTCTAACTCCCGGCAGAGCGCGCAATGAGGATTACCACGCCAGACTGAGTCTGCTGCGGGACGAGGGCAAGTTTGCGCAAGGAAAAATCGCGGTCCTACAATACTGCGCGGTGGCGGTTTTTCTTTTTCTCGTCGGCGGATATTGGAACCTGCAGATCCGAAACGAGGATCTCTATTCGTTGAAGGCGGAACGCAACCGCATCAAGAGCTTTCCCATTCCCGCTCCCCGCGGCAAAATTCTCGATCGCGACAAGCGGGTCTTTGTAGACAACCATTCGAGCTTTAGCGTGCTCCTGAGCCGGGAAACTCTTCATGAAGACCATCTGCGCGCCATCGCGGAAGGTTTGAACCTCGATTATGAGGATGTGCTGGCGCGCCTGAAGCGTTATCGTCCTCGTCCTAAATACGAGGCGATGATTCTTAAGGAAGAACTCACCCCGTCCGAAATCGCCTTTGTGGAGGCCCATCGAGACCCCGACACCTATCCCGAACTCGAACTCATCCACACTGAACGCCGCGTCTACCCTTCCAATGGTTTCGCCGCCCACCTGGTCGGTTACGTCGGCGAAGTATCGGAAGCCGAGTTGAACCAGGCAGACTTCGCCAAATACCGTCAAGGCGATCTCGTCGGCAAGACGGGCCTCGAGCGCCAGTACAACGAAACGCTCTCCGGCGTGGACGGCCAGCGCCAGGTCCTGGTTAACAATAAAGGCGAAGAACGCCGGGTGCTCGGATTCAAGGCCGCCGTTCCGGGCCAGTCTATCGAAACCACCATCGATCTCGATCTCCAAACCGTTATGGAGCTGGCCATGGAGGGCCGCCGCGGCGGCGCCATCGCGCTCGATCCCCGCAACGGCGAAGTGCTCGCCATGACGTCCAAGCCGGGCTACGACCTCGCCAAGCTTTCTTCGCGGGACCGCAGCCGCGAATGGCGCGATATTTTCAGCAACCCCGAAAAGCCGCTGCTGAACCGGGCGATTCAAGCCCAGCTGGCTCCGGGCAGTACGTTTAAGCCGATCGTCGCTATCGCCGCTCTGGAATCCGGTGAAATCGATAATGAGACCAGCTTCGGATGCGGCGGCGGCTTCAATTTTTACGGCCGCTATTTTCATTGCCACAACAAACGGGGGCATGGCTCTACCAGCCTGCGCCGTGGCATCGCCCAGAGTTGCGACGTCTACTTCTACCAGGTAGGCAATCGCATCGGCATTGACCAAATCGCGAAGTACGCCGAACTCGCCGGTTTCGGCGCCAAAACCGGAATCGACCTTCCGTCCGAGGCCGAAGGCACTTTGCCTTCCACCAAATGGAAGGTCCGGGCATTGCGCGAAAAATGGTACGGCGGGGATACGATTTCGGTTGCGATCGGCCAAGGCTACCTCACCGCCACGCCCATTCAGTTGGCCCATGCCTACGGTGGTTTGGTGATGGGCGGCGTCTGGCACACCCCCCATCTCATCAAGGGCAATGTGTCGCAGAAGCCCGCCCGCAAAGCCGAATTGAATCTCGATCATGTCCGGCAGGTGATGGACGGGGTCTGCGACGTGGTGAATGGCGGAGGCACCGCCGGCCGCGCCCGTTTGCCTAACAACGAAATGTGCGGCAAGACGGGTACGGCTCAAATCGCCTCCAACGAGTACCAGAAGGCGACGGGCATCCGGCTGAAAGACAACGCGTGGTTTGTCGCTTTCGCCCCGAGAGTGAATCCCGAGATTGTCGTTTCGGTGCTTTGGGAAGAAGGCGAGCACGGCCCCGACGCGGGCTTGATCGCTCGCGATATCGTGAAGGCGTATCTTGACAAGAAAGCCCGCAAAGAGCTTTCTCAGACCCCCGCCCCGGCCGTGCCCGCTAAGTTCGAGGGAGACCCCCGCCTATGATGGAAAACCGCAGCTTTCGCGACCTCGACTGGACCATGGTCGTGATCGCGTTGCTGCTGTGCGGCATCGGCGTATTGCAGATTTATTCGGCCACGCAAGCGGAAGAAGCCAGCAGCCTCTGGTGGAAACAGGGCCTGTATATTGCGGTTGGCCTGGTCGTGTTTTACCTCGCCAGCCAAATCGATTACCACTCGCTGCTGGGGCAGGCGCCGTTTCTGTACATTGCCTTTAGCGTCGTTCTGTTTTGCCTTTTGATTCTGAGCCGCGTCGTCTTGGGCGCCAAGCGTTGGATTTCCCTAGGTGGCGGCTTTAAACTCCAACCTTCCGAATTCATGAAGATCGTCTTGATCCTCTTCGTCGCTCGTTTCCTTTCCGAGTTGAAAAACGATTCGCTCGATCTTCGCGATCTGGTGAAGCTGATGTCGGTGGTTCTCGTCCCCTTCGCGCTCGTGAACCTGCAACCGGACTTGGGCACCTCGTTGTGCTACCTGCCCATACTCGCCGTTGGTTTATTGCTTGCCGGCCTCACCCGCCAGCAGGCCATCACTCTCTTGATCCTAGTTGTGCTCGTCATGCCCGCCGGTTGGTTCCTCATGAAGGATTACCAGCGCGCGCGTTTGACCAGTTTCCTCGACCCCACCACGGACCCCCAGGGCGCCGGCTATCAAGTCTTGCAGTCCAAGATAGCCGTCGGTTCCGGAGGCATGTGGGGCGCGGGCGTGACGCGCGGCATGCAGATACAACTTCGCTTTTTGCCCTTTGCCCATACGGACTTTATCTTCGCCGCCTTTGCCGAAGAGCATGGCTTTGTCGGTGTGGTCGCCGTACTTGGGTTATATTTCCTCTTATTGATGCAGATTTTGCAGAATGCCCAAACGGCCCCGGACCGGGCCGGTACAGCCATCTGTATGGGCGTTGGCGCCGTCTTGCTTTTCCATGTGTTGGAGAATATAGGAATGGTCGCAGGGCTGATGCCCGTGGCCGGGATTCCGCTGCCTTTGTTGAGCTATGGCGGGTCCAGTATGATTTCCGTTTTTTTGATGCTGGGGCTTGTGAATAATGTCCGGCTCCGGCGATTTTTGAATTGATTTACCAGACTTGTTGGAACGATCGCTCTTCCGGCGAGAATCGAAGCCACATCCGTGTAAACGGTACCGATTTTAGACGCAGTGCGGGAAGCCGCCAGGGCTTCCAGAATTTTGTGGGCGACTTGCGGCGGATTCGCGCAGTCATGGACCCAATTGATATACGCCTGGCCTTCGTCGATTGAAGGATTTTCCTAAATCGAAGGGAGTGTGCCTGGCTCGCCCGCCGCGTCTGGATGAATGAGCGCCCCTGAGGCGCATGTGATCTAAGAGCCCGCCTGGAGCGCTTCGCTTGAGGAGAAGCCCTATGGCTAAAGAATTAGTGATTTCCGGCGGCCGCCATGAAACGCGCGTCGCCCTGCTTGAAGATGACCAGCTGGTTGAGATTTATTTCCAACGAGCCAACGAATACTCCCTCGCCGGCTCTGTTCACAAAGGCCGCGTCACGCGCGTCCTTCCAGGTATGCAGTCGGCCTTCGTCGACTTAGGCCTGGAGCGCGACACCTTTCTCTATGTCTCAGACTTCTTTGAGGAAAACGACGAATTCGAGCGCGTCGGCGAGGCACGGGGCGCGGACCGCGCGCCGGATCGCGGCGGAGATCGCAGTGCGGACCGCAGTGGGGACCGCAGTGGAGACCGGGGCGGAGATCGCAATGGCGACCGTAACAGCGACTCCGGCCGCCGCGGGCGTGGCCGGGATCGCGGCAGGGGCCGGGATCGCGGCAGAGGCCGGGACGCTGAAACCGTTGCCGCTGCGCCTACGGAATTTCTTGGTGTCCCTCCTCTCCCGGAACCTTTGGAGCCCGCGCACTCGACTGGGGCGGCGGAAGTGGAAGTCGTTCGTGAGGCGCCAGGGGCTGCGGGCGAAAATGGCGAGGCTGGACGCGGCCGGAGACGGCGCCGCGGTGGTCGCCCCACCCGTGGTGGCAGCTTTCCGGAAAGCAAGTACTCCGGCCCGGTGGATGAGACCGAGGAGTCCGAAAACGAAGTCGAAGTTGAATCCGCCCCGCTGGTTGAAGAGGTCGCGGAAGTTATTCTGTTGCCGGGCGAAACCCGCTCGAAGCTCAAAGCCAAAACCATAGTCCTCTCCGAGCTGCCAATCGTGCCGCCACCCGCGGATCCCAGCGCCGAGGTGGACGACGAGGATGACGACAACCCGGCGGGCCTTGTCGCGGCCTCTTTGAATGAGGTTGCGGAAGCGCCGCAGGAGGCTCCGATTAGCTCCGTCCGCGTTTTGACCACCGAGGCCATCGCCGCCGACGAGGAAGCCGCCGTTCTCGAAGAAGTTAAGGAACATCTTGCGGAGATCGCCAAGGAACGCGAGGAAGAACGCGACTACGAAGAGGCGGCCCGTATCGATGAGCACCCCGAGGCGTCCTCCGAAGAACTGAACGAAGACGAAGACCAAGAGGAAGAGAACGACGAAGACGAGGAAGAGGAGGAGGAAGAAGAAGTAGAGAACGAGGACGAGGCGGGCGATGACGATGAAAGCGCAGAGGACGAGGAAGACGACGAAGACCCCACGGCCGACGTGGGCACTGCGGTTCCAGGCGAATCCATGAACTCGGCCGAGGCCGAGGGCGAAGAATCTTCTGCCGTACTACCTTCCCTTGGGTACTCCGCCCACCTGCGCCAGGACGATACGCGTTCGCTTCAGAATCGCGGTGAGGGCGATCGTGGTGGCCGTCGCCGCCGCCGTGGCCGCGGTCGCGACCGCGCTATGGCAGCTGGGGAAAGCGCTGCGCCAGCGCCCGCTCTTGCGCAAAGCGCGGTTGAACTTCCCCTTGACTCTCCGGCAGGCGAGGAGGTGCCAACGTTGTTGCCGGGCGAACGCCGCCGCGAAGATCGCCGGCCCGCGGAACGCCGTGAGGAGCGTGGCCCTGATCGCCGCGACGATCGGCGCGAGCGTTCCCCCCGCGGCGCCGACAGAGGTGCCGATAGGAGCGCCGACCGTGGCAGCGACCGTGGCAGCGACCGTGGTAGCGACCGTGGCAGCGACCGCCCGGACTTCCGCCGCGCTCAGCCCTCCATCACGGACCTTCTCAAAGAAGGCCAGGAAATCTTGGTTCAGATCGCTAAGGAACCCCTCGGACAGAAGGGCGCTCGAATTACCTCCCACATTGCGCTACCGGGACGCTATTGCGTCTATATGCCCACCGTGGATCACACCGGCGTCTCCCGCAAAATCGGCAGCGATGAAGAGCGTGCCCGCCTGAAGCGCATTCTCCAGTCCCGCAAAGACGTTATGACGGGCGGCTTCATCATCCGCACGGCCGGCGAGGGCCGCGCTGAAAACGAAATCCTGGCCGACATGGAGTTCCTCCACAATCTCTGGATCGATATTCGCCGCAAGGCCGAGGCAAAGCCCGCCCCGGCCTTGATTTATCACGACCTCGAAATCGTCGAGCGCGTCCTGCGCGATCAGGTCGGCCCCGACTTCAAGTCGATTTGGGTCGACAGCGAAGAGATCTACGAAAACGTTCTTGGCTTCCTGGAACGCTTCCAGCCGGCCATGGTTTCGCGCGTTCGTATGTACACCCGGCCCGCGCCGATCTTCGATAGCTTCGGCATTAGCGCGGAGCTCGAAAAGGCTCTGCGCCCCAAAGTGTGGCTGAAGTCCGGCGGTTACATCGTTATCAACCAGACCGAAGCCCTGGTAGCCATCGACATCAACACCGGCAAGTATGTTGGCAAGAGCAACAAGCTCGAAGACACCATCGTCAAGACGAACGTCGAAGCTATCAAGGAAATCGTCCGCCAGGTCCGGCTGCGCGACCTGGGTGGCATCATCGTGATTGATTTCATCGACATGGACGAGCGCAAGAACCGTCTGCGAGTCATGCAGGCTCTCGAAGAGGCCATGCGCGCGGACCGTGCGCCCTACAAGATTCTCCAGTTCAACGACTTTGGTTTGGTGGCCATCACGCGTAAGCGCGTCAAGCAATCGCTGGAACGCACGCTATGCGCTCCCTGCCCCTACTGCGAAGGCTCCGCTTATGTCAAAAGCGTGCAGACCGTCATTGGGGAAATTCTCAATGAAGCCAAGAAGCTGGCCCCGGCTGTCGCCGACGCAAAAGACGTGATGCTGCGCGTCAACCCAGAGGTCGCGAAAGTCTACAAATCGACCGACAACCAGTATCACGAGGAAATCGAGGAAATTCTCGGGCGTCCGGTGATGGTTGTCTCCGATCCCCTCATTCATCAAGAGAAGTTCGACCTCGGCTAAACTCATGCGCCTCTGCGCTCTAATCCTATGCCTTTGGACCACCGGGAGTTTCGCCCAGGAACTCTCGGTGTATTCCGACCTCACGATTCTCGCCGAAAAGGAAGGCGGCGAGTTGGGCTGCGAGCCCGTGCCCGAGGCGCGTGGCCTCGAGGTACTGTCTCCGCTTCTTCCCTTAGGCGGGCGCATGAGCCTCGTCGTGGTGGTCCGCGCCCGGGCGGGCGCGGGCTTTGTCGTGGATATGGGCATGAATCCCGGGGACCGCGTCCAGCCGCGACTTTACCGCTACTTCCCGGGCTTGCGCTTCACCAGCTCCTTCTCTACGCAGCCGCTGGAAGAGGTCCGTCTCCCTTTCCGCGGACGCGTGGCGGAGGGTCAGCGTTGCGCCGTCTTTCTGCTGGAGTTGACGACCAAAGAGGAAGCGCCCGCGGAACGCGTAAAGGTCGAACCCGCCGCTTGGATACCCAAGCCGGGCGAGCCGGAGTTTTGGAATCGCTATCCTCTCGAAGTCCGGCTGGCGGACATGGGCCCAAGACCCGACGCGAACCTGGAGGACTGCGACGCGCCTCTTCGGAGCGTAGCTCTTGCGGCTCTTCAAGCTTGCCGCCTGGAATGCCGCCAGACCGACGAGCTCACCCTTGGTACTTTCCTGACACGCCAATTTCGGTCGGACTTTGCCATTCCGCCCTCGGCACCGATTTGCTCTGGGCCGTGGGACGAAGCGGACTTGCTCGGCCGCTTCGCCGCCGCCCGCGCTTCGAACGCGCGAAGCGGAGCCCGTTTGCTAAACTAGTGTTTCCGACTCGCCGGAGAGATGGCCGAGTGGTTTAAGGCGCACGCTTGGAAAGCGTGTATACGGGAAACCGTATCTAGGGTTCGAATCCCTATCTCTCCGCCATTTACTTTACGCGCTTGGCGATGTATTTGATCTGAGGAGCGTCTCCGCCGCCGCCAAATTCGACGTCAAACGCAATCTCTTCCCCCGTGATCTTTCCCTTGTACGTCAGCTTCATTTCATTGCCTTGAAAGCTGGCGGTAATGGTAAAGGTGACGCGGTCGCCTTCTACCTTTCCATCGGCGATGGTGGACTTGCCAGTAAACTCGCTGGCCGTCTCGCCCGTCAGTTTCGTGCCATCCTGCTTGAAGTCGAAGCTACGCTCGATGGTGCCATTCGGCCCCTCGGCGGTGCCTTTCCACTTCCCGGAAATGTCTGCGGCGCATGCGGTGGATGCAGCCAGTACTACCCAAGCTAGTAGGTGTTTCACGCCTGCATTATATGTGGATTGGAGGGGGATTTGGTGGACCTGAAGGGATTCGAACCCTTGACCTCTTCCATGCCATGGAAGCGCGCTCCCAACTGCGCCACAGGCCCACAAGTGCGGACTCCTTCAAGTATACCAAAGCCTTGCCGCATTGCCTCCCCGGATGAGATTTCGCGCCGATTCATGGGCATAAGCGAAAAAGAGCTCGAATTGCTCGAGAGAACGGCGGTAGTCGGCCATCTTGTAGCCGACGCCGCCCCAGATCAAACGATCCGGGCCGAAGGCCTCGTATAGCTCCCGCACGCGGGGAATGGCGTCGCGATGGGGCCAGGCTTCCTTGGACGAATACGGAATGCCCGAGATCTTCATCACTACGTTGGGACGCGAAGCAAGGCGCAATACCGCAGGCCACTGATCGGGGCTGCCCATGCCACCTCGGCATAGGTGGTCTATCACGACAGTGCTACCTGTGGCGGCAGCGGCCAACTCGGAGATCTGTGGCGCGTAGGCGGGGATGGCGTGCACCTGGAGCCCGAGGCGCATCCGCGCGGCGCCCTCGGCCAAGCGAAGGACGGAGGGGCTTTCGAGATCGCGTTCGCGGATGGCGCCGGTCATTGTGGGTCCCTGGGCGGGGTCTGTGACGCGGTGTAGACGGAGGGCCACAATGCGGCCGGGCCACTTGGCGCGCAAGGCTTCGACGCGCGCGAGGGTGTTGGGGTTAAGAGGATCCAGCAGCACCGTGCCGCGAAAGAAGTCTGTCTTCGGCTCGTTGCGGAAGCAGTATTCGAGATAGCGGTGATCGTCTTGGTAGGGCTCGGGATGTACCAGAACGGCGCCCGCCAAGCCGCTTTCGGCGACAAACTTTTTGTAAGGCTCTAGGTCCTCGGCGGGCGGCTGGTAGGTGGCGTTCTTGTGATAGGGAAAGGCTTTACGGTCTGCCGCGAAAAGATGAATGTGAGTATCGATTACTTTTGTCGGTGCTTGGGCAAAGGCCGCCAGAAGCGTGCGGCGCGTGATCATGCGATTTTCTCGGCGATGGATTTCGCTTGGAGGAACTGCAGCAGGTAATCCGGCCCGCCGGCTTTGGAATCCGTACCCGACATGTTGAAACCGCCGAAGGGATGCGCGCCCACCATGGCGCCCGTGCATTTGCGGTTGATGTAGAGATTGCCGACGAAGAAATCGCGGCGGGCGCGCTCGATCTTTTCGGGGCTCGCGGTGTATACCGCGCCCGTTAAGCCGTATTCGGAATCGTTGGCCAGCTCGAGGGCATGATCAAAGTCGCGGGCCTTGGTGACGCCCAGCACGGGGCCAAAGATCTCTTCCTGAAAGATGCGATCCGAAGCTTCGATGTCGGCAAGGATGGTGGGCTGGATGTAGTGCCCGTCCCCCAGGGCCTTCGCGCCACCGGTGACTAGGCGCCCTTCCTGTTTTCCGGTCTCGATGTAGGCAAGGATCGTCTTTTCGGCCTTGGGGCCAATGACGGGACCCATGTAGTAGGCGGGATCTTCGGCGGGGCCTTGGCTCAGCCTTTCGGCCCGGACGCGCAGCTTTTCCACGAAATCGTCGTAGATGGCCGCGTCAACGATGGCGCGTGAGCAGGCCGAGCATTTTTGGCCCTGGAAGCCAAAGGCCGAGGCGATGACGCCGTCGGCGGCCGCATCGAGATTGGCCGCTTCGCGGTCCACAATGATGGCGTCCTTGCCGCCCATCTCGGCGACGACCCGTTTGATCCATTTCTGTCCAGGTACGACTTTAGCCGCGAGCTCATTGATGCGCAGGCCGACTTCTTTCGAACCCGTAAAGGAGATGAAGCGGGTTTGGGGATGCGTCACCAGCAAGTCGCCGACTTCCGCGCCGCTGCCAGGAAGAAAGGTATAGCTTTGGGGGGGGAACCCCGCCTCGGCAAGAACCTCCATGAACTTGGCGCCAATGGTCGGCGTTTCGCTGGAGGGCTTGATTACGACCGTATTGCCGGTGACCAAGGCCGCAACCGTCATGCCTGCGAGGATAGCCAGCGGGAAATTCCAAGGCGGTATGATGACTCCGACGCCGAGGGGCAGGTACTGTATTATGCCGTGTTCGCCGGGCATTTGCACCAGGGGCTCGGGCGAGGCCAGGCGCAGCATCTGGTGGGCATAGTAGTTGCAGAAGTCGATGGCTTCGGCCGTGTCGGCCTCGGCCTCGTTCCAACTCTTGCCCGCTTCGACGACCATCCAGGCGTTGAACTCGCTCTTGCGGCGCTGCAGGATTTCGGCGGCGCGAAACAGGAGGGCGGCGCGGGAGGTGGCGGGCGTACGACTCCACTCGGGGAAGTACTGGAAAGCCTTTTGGATAGCCCGGTTGGCTTGTTCGCTAGTGGCTTTCTGGTGCACGCCCACTAGTTCGGCGGCGTGGGATGGGTTGTAGCTTTCGAGCTTCGAGGGGCCGCCTTTTTCAGCGCGGCCTTCGATCCAGAGATCGTATTCGCGGCCTAATTCGGCGCGCACTTTCGCGAGCGCGGCCAGCATATCCTCCCGGTGGGGAGACTGCGAAAAGTCGCGGTACGCTTCGTTCACGAACGGAGTCATGTGCCTTTAGCTTTCGACGAGCCGGCGCCCGCTCTCAAAGATTTCAGCGGCTTCGTCGGCCATTGCCTTACCGCCTTCAAAGAGCTCCCGGCCTTTGGAATACAGTTCTTCACCCTTTTCCCGGGCGGTGCTGCTGAGCTTGCGGCGGGTTTCTTCGCCCGATTGCGGCGCGATGAGAATACCCACAGCGGCCCCGAGCGCAAGCCCGGAGAGAAACCAAACGAAGTCTTCAGAGTGTTGGCGTGCCATAGGCCTTTATTCTACTGCCGTCCCTAGAGGAATCCAGCCCCAAGCATGGGGAGCGCGGTAGAGGTGAGGCTCGACTTGGAGCTTACGGCCATCGCTCAGGACTCGTACCTGGCCTAGCTGATCCGTGCGGAGAACCTGGGAGCGGAATTCCCTGAGGCGTTGGGTAACGGAGGGATGAGGGTGGCCGAAGGAGTTGGCAAAGCCGGCGCTGACCAGGGCGAAGCTGGGACGCGTGGCGGCAAGAAAGGCTTCGCTCGTCGAGGATTTGCTCCCGTGGTGCGCGACTTTGAGTAAGTCGATTTTCGGGAGGCGGCCGGAGGCGACCAGTTCCCGCTCGACGCCGTTTTCGATGTCGCCCGTGAGCAAGAAGCGGTGGCACCCGTGCGTGAGCAAGAGGACTAGTGATCCCGCATTGGACTTCTCAATGAGTGGCGAGCGGGGAGGCCACAGTACTTCAACGGCGACGTCGCCCAAGCGGAGGCGGTCACCTTGCGACAGGTAGCGGATGCGTTGGCCGGCACGGGCGCGGAGGCGCGGCCAGAGCTCGCCTTTTACTTGGCTGGAGACCCAAACTTCGCGGGGGCGGAAGTTGTCGTAGGCCGCAAGCAGGCCGCCCATATGGTCCGCGTCCCCATGGGAGGCGATCAAGGTGTCCACCTGCGCGATCTGCCGGCTCCAGAGGTAGGGCGAGAGGATGGACTCGCCAGGATCAAAGCGCGTGGAACGGCTACCGCCGCCATCGAGGATAGCCGTGTGGCCCGAGGGAGTGGCGAGGAAAAGCGAATCCCCTTGGCCAATATCGACGGCGGTGACTTCGAATTGGCCCATGGCCAAAAGCGGCGGCCTGGGGAGGGCGAGGAGGACGAAGCAGGCAAGCGTCGCGAGAGTGGGCAGCCAAGCCCAACGGGGGCGCATGCGAACAAGAAGGGCCGTGGCGAGGAGACAGACCGGCAGCAAGAGACACAGCCAAAGGGGAGGATCGGGCAGCCGGCCGCCCGCGTCCCACGAGAGGTGCCAATCGACGATCGCGCGGGATGCATTGAGGATGGCGCTCAGTAGGGGCGCGGCAACGGGCGCAGCCAAGGGGCCCGCCCAGAGCGCGGCAAAGCCGACAACGACGCCCGCCGAGAGGAGGGCGACGACGGGAAGATTGGCCGTAAGGCTGGAGAAGGTGAGGCGGTGGAAGAAGAGCACGGTGGGCAGGCTGAGACCAACGAGGATCACGGCGCTAGTGAGCAAAAGGCTGAGACCGGCAAAGAGAGGCCAGAGCAGGCAGCGGAGCGCGAACTGAACGCGGGCGACGGGTTGGCCAAAGGCTGTTGCTACTGTTGCCGAGGCGAGGCGAAGTTCGAGGCGCAGCTCGGCAGAACGGGGGTCGAGCGCATCGAAGTTGCGGTTCTCAAGCGAATAAAGGGCACGCTTCCAAGGGCTAAGGACGTAGTCCTCTAGCGGCGCGGCAAGTGCTCCCAGGGTAAGGACGGCGAGGAAGGAAAGGAGGAAGCTGCCTTCGTGAATCTGCTCGGGGTCCGCGAGAAGGAAGAGGAGGGCGACCGCGGCAAGGAGGTTAAGAATGCGGGCGCGGCGGTAAAAGAAACTGCCCAGAAGGAAGAGCAAGTATCCACCGGCGGCGCGAAGGACGGGAGCGGCGAAACCGCAGGCGGTGGCATAGGCGAGCACGAGGGTGCCGGAAAGGAGGAACACGACGCCGCGGGGCAGGAAGCAGGCACGCAAGAGCCAAGCGAGCGTGCCGGCTAAGACTGTAACGTGGAGGCCAGAGACGACGATCGCGTGATAGGTGCCAGTTTGGCGGTAACTCTGGGTCCAGGCTTGTTCGAGCTTGGCGTTATCGCCGATGAGCAAAGCGCCGAGCATGGCCTCGAGGTATTGGTCGCCTTCGGCTAAGCGGGAGATGCGGTCGAGGATGTGTTGGCGCGCGGCGGCAGCGAGGCTGGGCACCCGGGCACCGCAGGGGCGATCCAGGCGAACGACGGGATAGCGCGCCGCGACACTGGCATTCCAATAAATTTCGCGATGGCGGAGGTAGCGTTCGGCATTGAAGCTGCCGGGGTTGCCGGCGTTATGGACGGCATGGATGCGCAGAGGCAAGCGATAGGCTTCGCCGTAGGCAAGGGCGGGCGCGGCGTCATACCAACTAATGCGGAGGCGGGCGCCGGGAGCAGCCTCGGCGACAAAGAGAAGGCGGTCCGGCTGGCGTTCCGGAAGGCTAACAATACAGACATCGAGCGAAACCACCTCGCGGGGATCGACAGCGAGGTAAGGGAAAGGAGCGGCATTTTGATAGTCCACGCGGGCGGCGGCTAGCCAAAAGAGCGCCGCGCAGCCTGCAAGCCAAGTGGCGAGGCGGGCGCGGCGATGGAGAGCGAAGAACCACAGTAGAGCGGACGCGGCGGCGCAGGCGGCAGCGAGGCGCCATTCGCCCGGCAGGACATCGGCAAAAAGAATGCCGCCGATCACCCCGAGACAAGGGGCGATCAGCGGCTCATGAAACGCAAATGGAATGGACTCGCGCTGGATGTTGGGATCCAACACCCGTATAGTGCGCGGGAGCCGCTAAATCTCTCAGACTATTTCTGCGCCATTTCGGCACGCGTCTTCTGGACGACCTCGATGTACTGTCGGGCACGTTCGGTGAAGACTTCGAATTTGCCCTCGGCAATCGTCTTGGGGTCGATCAGTTCCCCGCCCACCGCCACCGAGCAAGCGCCGGCCTTGAGGAATTCGGGAGTGGTTTCGAGGTTAACGCCGCCCGTGGGGGCCATCTCGATCTGCGGGAAGGGTCCTTTCAATGCCTTGATGTACTTGGGGCCGCCCACGTTGCCGCAGGGAAAGACCTTGACGATATCGGCGCCCGCGTCCCAGGCGGTTTTGACCTCGGTGGGAGTGAGAGCGCCGGGGAGGATCACCTTCGAGTAACGCTTGGCCATCTCGATGGTGGCGCGGCAGAGGCTGGGGGTGACGAAGAACTCGGCGCCCGAGAGCATGCAGATGCGGCAGGTTTCGGGGTCGAGAACGGTGCCCGCGCCGAGCACGATTTTGTCGCCGAATTTGGCGGCGATTCTTTCGAGGGCCTGGACTGCGCCGGGCACGGTCATGGTGATTTCGGCCGTGGTGATGCCTCCCTCAAAGAGGGCTTCGATGGAGCGCAGGGCGGCGTCGGCTGTGGAGGTGCGTACGACGGGCACCACCCCCACGGCGAGCAATCGCGACAGAATTTCTTGCTTGTGCATTCCGTGTTAGTTTAACGGGTCTTTCCGCGGGGGCCGGCCTCTGAAGCGGCTTACCAGTCCGTGACGGACCCGTCGAACTTATCGTAGGTTTCGGGGTTTCGCCAGTCGTGGCCAATCTTGTCGGCCATGGCATTTTCGTCGAGTTCAACGCCCAGGCCCGGCGCGGTGGGGAGCTCGAGATAGCCTTCACGGACTTTGAGGGGATTCTTCAGGTAGCCGTCGCCGAGGGAGACCTGTTCTTGGATGAGGAAGTTGGGAATGGAGGCGGAGATCTGGAGACCGGCGGCCAGAGAGATCGGCCCGAGAGGATTGTGGGGAGCGATGGCGGCGTAATAGGCTTCGGCCATGCCGGCGATGAGGCGGACCTCCGTGATGCCACCGGCGTGGCAGAGGTCGGGCTGGAGTATCGTGGCGGCGCGCTTCTCGAGAACCTCCTTGAAGCCCCATTTGGTGAAGACGCGTTCGCCCGTGGCGATGGGGATGTGGGTACCTTTGGCGATTTCAGCCATAAGGTCGTGGTCCTGGCAGTTGATGGGCTCTTCGATGAACATGGGGTTGTACTGCTCGAGCTTCTTGATGAGGACCTTGGCCAGGGCCGGACCGACGCGGCCGTGGAAGTCGATGCCGATATCGGCCTTGTCGCCGACGGCTTTGCGGAGTTCGGCGAAGCGTTCGACGATGTGGTCGACTTCGGCGGGCGGTTCCATGAAGCGATGGAAGTTGTTGCGGTTGGGGCCGTTCGCTTCCTTACCATGGCTGCCCATGGGACCGGTTTTGAAGGCGGTGAAGCCGCGGGCCATTTGCTCGCGCATGACTTCGGGGGTGCCGGCGTGGGCGTAAACGCGGACGCGATTACGGGTGGGGCCGCCGAGCAACTCGTAGACGGGGACGCCGAGGGCCTTGCCTTTGATGTCCCAGAGGGCCTGGTCGATGCCGGAAAGGGCGCTGGTTAGAACAGGGCCGCCGCGATAGAAGGCGTGGCGATAGATGGCTTGCCAGTGGTGTGCCACGGGACGAGGGTCTTTGCCGACCAGGTAAGGCGCAATCTCCTGGATGGCGGTGGCGCAGGTGAGCGCGCGGCCCTCAACGACGGGTTCCCCAAGGCCAACGATGCCGGCATTGGTATGAATCTTCAGGAAGAGCCAGCGGGGCTTGACCAAAATCGTTTCGAGCTTCGTGATCTTGAGGTTGTCTTTGGCGGGGACGGGGACGTCTCTGCGTTGGGCGTAGGCCGAGCCAGCGGCCAGGAGGCCGGCGAAGGTGTTACGCATGGCCCAACGGCGGGAGAGGGGGGTGCTAGTGGGTTGCTTCATAGCTATGCAAAATATATCCAAAGCGAGAGGATGATGGCGGCGACTACGGCGGTGAATGCGACCTCGGAGCGCTTGGCGGTGAGGGTGCCATGGGGGTTGAGGGTGAGGTCGGCGATTTCCGAGAGGGGTTTGGCCTCGGTGGATTTGCTGAGAGAGAACATGAGGCCGATGCAAAGGAAAAAGACGGCGATGGAGTAATTGAGGAAGCTGAATTCGACCACCTGGTTGAGGGGACCGAGATCCATTTTCAGGGCGTTGTGGAGAATGTCGAGGCCGAAGCGGCCGAAGCCGAGGAGGCCGCCGACGATGAGGGTGGTGAAGGCGGCGCGCTGGGTGGCGCCACGCCAAAGGACGCCCGTGAGAAAGACGGCGGTGATGGGGGCACCGACGTAGGCTTGGACGCTTTGGAGGTATTGGTAGACCTGATCGTTGAGGCCGCGGATGAGCGGGATCCAGGCAATCGAAACCACGACGACCACGCAGGTGGCGATGCGGCCGATGTTGACGAGTTTGGCTTCGCTGGAGGCGGGGCGGAGTTTCTTGTAAATGTCCATGGTGATCAAAGTAGAGCAGGAGTTAAAGACGCCGGATAGGCTGCTCATCAGCGCGGCGAGAAGCGCGGCAACCATGAGGCCCTTGAGGCCGGGGGGAAGGAGGCGGGTAACGAGGAGGGGGTAGGCGTTGTCGCCGGTGACTTCGGCGGGCCAAATGGCTTTGGCGCAGAGGCCGGGTAGAACGAGGATGAAGACAGGCAGGATCTTCAATGCGGCGCAGAAGAAGGTGCCATGGCGGGCGTCGGTGATGCCTTTGGCGCTTAAGGTGCGTTGCACGATGACCTGGTCGGTACACCAGTACCAAATGCCGAGAATGAGGGTGCCGAGGGTGGTACCGAGCCAGGGGTAGGCGGGGTCGTTGATCGGCTTGATCATGTGGAAATAGTCCGCGGGTAGGGAAGAACGGAGACCTTCGAAGCCGCCGGCTTTATCGAGACCAAGCCCGGTCAGGAGAATGGCGCCGGCGATGAGGAGGACGGCCTGGAAGAGGTCTGTATAGATGACGGCGGCGAGGCCTCCGAAGATCGTGTAGATGCCGGTGGCGACTACGAGGAAGACGGCGGTGGTCATATAGTCCCAACCGAAGACCTCGCGGATGAGGATGCCGCCGGCAAAGAGGGAAACGCTGATCTTGGTGAAGACGTAGGCGAGGAGGGAAATGATAGTCAGGTACCAGCGGCAATCGGCGCCGAAGCGGCGTTCGAGGAATTCAGGCATGGTGTAAACCTTGCTCTTGAGATAGTGAGGGACGAAGAGCCAGCCGAGGATGAAGAGGCAGAAGGCGGCCGACCATTCGTAGCAGCCGACGGCGAAACCGGTGGAGGCGCCCGAACCGGCGAGGCCGATGAAGTGTTCGCTCGAGATGTTGGTGGCAAACAGGGAAAAGCCGATAGCGACCCAGCCAACATTGCCTCCGGCGAGGAAGTAGTCCTTCGTGTTGCGTTCGCGCCGCGAGTGGTAGAAACCGATGGCGAAAACGATGAGGAAGTAGACCACAATGATGGCGTTGTCGAGCATTGGGGAATAGTCTATATCGGCGGCGCGCGGCTTAGGGACTGTTCATGCGCAGAACCGATTGCACTCGCGGGCAAATCGACGCGGAAGAGCAAGCCCCGAGGGTTTAGGCTATCGGTATGACACGACGTAACGTTTTAGCAAGTGCGCTGGCGCCGTTTGCGCAACTGAGGGCGCAGAACGCGAAGCCGAATCTGGTATTCGTGCTGGCGGACGACCTAGGGTACGGGGACCTGTCTTGCTACGGGCAGAAGATGTTTGAGACGCCCCAGATCGACGCCCTGGCGGCCGCGGGTACGAGGTTTACGTCGGCCTATTCGGGGTCTACTGTGTGCGCACCATCACGCTGTTCGTTGATGACGGGACAGCACACCGGGCATTGCCGCATTCGGGGCAACGGGAAGAATGAGGAAGTGCTTCGCAAAGAGGATGTGGTGATTCCTGAAGTCCTAAAGGCCGCGGGCTATCGGACGGGGATGTTTGGGAAGTGGGGACTGGGCGCGCTGGGAAATCCCGGCTATCCGAATGACAAGGGCTGGGATGAGTGGTTTGGATACTTCTCACAATTTCATGCGCACCAGTATTATCCAGATATGTTGTTGCATAATCGCCGGGCGGTGGATCTGAGAGGGAATTGGGGCACGCAGAAGAAGGATTACGCGCCGGATGTAATTCATGGGTATGCGATGAAGTGGCTGGAGCAGCAGCAGCCAGGCCAGCCGTTTTTCATGTATTACACCTCGACGATTCCGCATGCGGATAACGAGTTAGGGAGAGATACCGGGAATGGGCAGCCGGTGCCGGAGGACGCGCCGTTTTCGGGCAAACCGTGGCCGCAGGTAGAGAAAAACTTTGCGGCGATGGTGTCGAGGCTGGACCGCTTAGTCGGGAACTTAGTAGACAAGTTAAAGGAGAAGAAATTATACGATAACACCTTGATTGTATTTACCTCAGATAATGGCGCGCACAAAGAAGGGGGCCACGACGCGAATTTCTTCGATTCCAATGGACCCAATCGGGGAACTAAGCGGGACTTATATGAAGGCGGGATCCGCGTACCGGCTTTTGCTGTATGGGCCGACAAGATCCCGGCGAGACGGGTGACCGAGGCGCCCTGGGCTTTTTGGGATGTAATGCCGACATTCTGCGAAGCGGCGCAGGTTATGTCGCCCCGGGGACTGGACGGCGTGAGTGTCCTGAAACAGTGGATGGGGCAGGGCGATATTGTTCATCCGGATTTTTATTGGGAATTCCACGAGGGCGGCTTTGCGCAGGCCGTGCGGAGCGGACAGTGGAAATGTATACGACAAAAGACCGGGAAAGTGGAGCTCTACGATTTATCCCAGGACCGGGGAGAGGAGAGGGACGTAGCGGCCGCGCATAGCGAAGTCGTCATCCGTTTGGCGCCGCTCTTTCGCTCTATGCGGACCGAAAGCGCAGATTGGCCTATAAAAGCATAAAAACCTTTGCACCACCAGAGCCTATTTGCTTATTCGCCAGGCGCGGAGAGACCGCCACTGCACAGCCGCTTTTTCCATGTGGATCTGGAAGCCGATGCGGGAACCCGTTTCGCTAATCGCGTCGGTTTCTGAGACCAGAACCCCGTCCACCCACACTCGGCAAGTGGATCCCCGGACCAGTACCAGGAGATGAAACCATTTGGCTTCCGTGTCCGAGGCGATGGCCGAACGGACCTTAGCGTAGATGCTGCCGGTGGGATAAACCGAATCAAGCGGGGAATAGACTTGCACTTCGAAGCCCCGGGCCTCCGATTCCTTAGGCGAGCCGCGAAAAAATAGGCCGCCGTTGGCGCGGTTGGTCGCAAAGACTTCGGCTGAGAACACGAAATCGCGCAATTCCGGCGCGCCGTATTGGATGCCATGTCCGTCCGATCCCGTGATGTCGTCCTTGCCAAGTTGCCAGCGGCCACCGGCGCCGCGCAGTGTGTAAGGGGAAAAGTCTTCCACATATCGCAAACTGGCCCCAAGATCCTCGATCCTCCAGTTTCGCACCTCATACTTGTGGTGCAGGTCCGCGAAGTGAAGCCAGCCTTTGCCGCATTTCTCGGGTGGAAGATAGGCTAGCTGAAGGGTTTCGCCATCGATGTCCACCTGCAACTCGGATCCCTGCAGCCGGACGGACGCCTTGTGCCAGACATCGTAGGTAGGAGGCAGAAGGCGCAATGGCGCTTGTTTGCCGGCGAGGGCTCCCGTGGTGTAAAGGCCCCGCTGCTGGTGGAAGTCATGAGCCAGGAATATGGCAACGCCCTGGCTAACCGGACGGCCTATCTTGGGGGTGCGTAAAACAAAGGCGGCTTCGCTCCATTGGGCGAGTTTGTATTCGAACGTAACCGAGACGTTCTCATACTCACGGTCGCTAAACCATCCGGGCGCAATTGCGCACAAATTCGCGGACAGCAAAAGAGTCAGGGCGAGGAACTTCATATAGGTAGTATGGACTTGCACGGGATCCCGCTCGAGGGATCGGTGCCGGTTTGATCCACTTTGGTATGATCGGAAAAGTGACAGTGCTGTATGGCGCCATCGTCTAGCGGTTAGGACGGAGCCCTCTCAAGGCTTAAGCACGGGTTCGATTCCCGTTGGCGCTACCAACCCTTTCCCTCTAGTTACTGTCCTCTCTATTGGCTGCCAGAAGGTGCTTTTGAACCTTGCCTAGGGCGTTGCGAGGCAGTGAGTCCACGCGATAAAAGGTACGGGGAACCTTGAACGAGGCTAGAGACTCCCTGCAGCGGGTCTCCAGGTCGACAACGTCGCAGCCAGGGGCAGTGACCACGAAGGCGACCGGAACCTCCCCTCGCGATTGGCAGGGGCGGGCGACGACGGCCACTTCTACAACGCCCGCTTGTTCCAGCAAGAACTCCTCGATTTCGCGAGGATAGATATTGAAGCCCCCCGAAATGATCAGGTCTGAGCGGCGGCCTTGTAGAGTTAGGTAGCCGTCGGGGGACAAAGACGCAAGGTCGCCTGTTCGGAACCAAGCGCCAGGAAGAAAGGGAGGCTTGCCCCAGTAGCCCTGGCAAAGATTGGGGCCCCGGACGTAAAGCTCGCCGTCTTCAATTTGAATCGAAACCCCAGGCAGCGGTGAGCCCACGCTGCCAGGGCGGCGCTCGCCCAAGTATGGGTTGCTGGCCAGCATCAGGGCCTCGCTCATGCCGTATCGTTCCAGAATGGTGGAGCCGAATTTTGCACGGAAGTCCTCCAGAACCTGGGCGGGAAGAGGCGCCGAGCCGCACACAAAAAGTCGCATGAATTGACCGATGCGCCGGGCGTCCGAGTCGTCGAGATCCAAGAGGCGAACATACATGGTCGGGACGCCGAAGAAGAGGGTCGGGGAAAAGTCGAGAAACTCCTGGGCGGCGCGGGCCGATTCAAAACGGGCCAGCAGCCTGAGCCTTAGGCCCGAGAGGAGCCAGGTGTGTAGGCCGTTTCCCAGCCCATGGACGTGGAAGAGCGGGAGGGCGAGCAGAAGCCGGTCCTGGGCCGTAATCTGCCAGAGATGAAGTAGGTTGATGGCGTTGACGGCGAAGTTATGGTGGGTCAGGATCGCCCCCTTAGACGGCCCGGTAGTGCCGGACGTGTAGATGAGACAGGCGGGTGTGTCGCCGGAAAGGACGGCCAGAGGACGGGTGGAGGGGAAGGCGTCTGCTTCGCTGCCAAGTTCCCGGTCGATAAAGATTTGAGGGGAGGAATCTTTGAGGATGTGGCCAAGCTCGCGCTCGCGATACAGGATGTTGATGGGCACGAAGATGGCGCCGAGCTTCAAAGTGGCAAGATAGAGATCGACCATGCCGAGGCAGTTGGGAAGATGAACGGCGACGCGGTGGCCTGCCTCGATTCCCTGGGAAGCAAGTAAGTGGGCCACGCGGTTGCTGCGTAGGTCCAAGTCGCCAAACGTATAAGTCTGTCCCTGCCATTCCAGGGCGATTTGCTCGCGGCGGCCAAGGAAGGATGCGTCGAATAGTTGGAGAAGGTGCAAACGATGGATTCTAGCGCGCTCCTAATCGCGGAAAAACAAAATGCTCGCCAGTGCACCGGCCGGGCACATTGCAAGGCTGAAGGCGAGGAGCCGGTTGAAAAGCCGCTGGCGGTCGACGCCTTCCGGCGCAGCGGCAATCGCCAGCGCGCCAATGGTGGACAGGGGGGATATATCCACCAGATGGCTGCCAAGCACGATGGCGGACACAACGCCGATCGGATCCGTGGAGCCGGTAAGCGCTACCAGTTTAGGTACCGCGGGTAGGAAGGCGGGCAGCACTACCCCGGAGGTGCTGCTATAGATGGAGACCGCCGCGGTGACGAAGGCAACGATGGGCTTAAGCGTTTGCGCCGTCGAGAAACGGGCGATCAGGGTAGAAAAGAGATCCAGGCCGCCTGTGCGCTCTAGCAGCGCGATAAGCAGAGTGACGCCGCACACCATCATGATCACTCCCCAAGGCATTTGGCTAAGAACGCGAGCTTCGTCGGCGGCGCGAAAAACGGTCAGGACTGTGGCGGCTGCGAAGGAGGCCAAGCCGATGGGAACGCCGACCAGCACGACCGCCAGCAGGACGCTAGCGATAGCGAGGAGGGTGAGGTAATGAGTTCCACTCCAGTTGGCGTCTGTATTGCCAGCCTCCAAATGGGGCTGGCGAAAGAGCTTCATCCCGCCGAAGAATACAAAAACCGCACTGGCGACCGCGCAGTGGGCAAATAGGATATTGCGGTAGATCGTCCACTCCTGGCCCCCCAGACCGCTGCGGGCCAGTATGCCGGCGGTGACAACTCCCACCGGGCTAAAGGGAACCAAGTTGCCCGCGTTCGCGCCCAGGCCGACCAGCACAGCCATAAGGAACGGAGAAATGTCGGCGCGATGGGCGATGCCCATGGCGATCGGAATCGTAAGCGCGGTGGCGGCGATAGCGCCCGCGCCGGAGGAAGATAGGGCGGCGGGCATTGCGAAGAAAAGAATCGCTACCCAGCCGGGGCTACCTCGTGCAAATCGCAGGATGCCTTGCGCCACGAGCGTGAGGGTGCCGTTGCTCTCGGCCTGGGTAAAGAGAAGCGTTACTCCCGTAAGAGTCAGAAACAGAGTGGACGGGAAGCCCGCCATTACCTCGCCAGCGGAGGCCCCGCCGTACAAGCCAGTCAGCCAGGCCAGAGGGATCGCAACCAGGCCAATGTTAAGACGGGTGCTGCAACTGAGAACGATGGCCAGCAGCAGCGCGAACAAAGAGACAAGAGCGGGACTCATAGGGGGCGGCAATGATTTACTCTACTAGCTTGAGGTTGCATTGTTCGGTCCTTGCGAGTCAGTTGTACTTTTGGGGACACGGCGCGGGGAAGGGAATCGCCGAAACGCTGGAGGCGTTGGGCCTGGAGAAGGCGCCGCGCAAGAAGGAATTGCGCAACGCGGTGCTCTGGATGCCCGACGAAAAGGGCGAGCGCGTGGACGCCTGGGAGCGGAATGTCTTAGCTTGCTCGTGGGACTACTGGTGGTACTTTTTTGAGAATGCGCGTTTTCGCAGGGCGGGGAATGCGCAGGAAATTTTGGGCGCGGATTTGCGCTTCTGGCTAACCGTCAGCCAGCTAGCCGAACGCCTACTGGCCGAAGGCAGCTACTTGCCTGGCATCTTGGCAGAGGAACGCGGCTATCGGGCCGTTTGGGAGCCCCTCTTGCTGCGGGAAAATCGCGAGCACTTTTGGGCGCTGGAAAGCGCGATGCCCGACTCGGCCCGAGCCTTGAGCTTCTCCCGCAAGCAAGCGCCGGAAACCCCACGCGCGGAAGCTCTGCGGGAGGCTCTGCGCGAGATGGTCAATGCAGGGGTGCGGCAAGTGGCCCCGCATGAACATCGCTTCGCAGGGGCGGGCAGCTATGGGCGCTGGTTGAGTTCCCTGCATGGCCCCTTTGGCGACGTAGGGGGCGAAGCTAGCGTCCTTGCGCGACTGGCCAAGGACCTTTCCTACTGGAAAGCGGGTTTAAGTGGCGAAGAGGCCACCGGTGGGCGCTTAGCGCTTCAGCTGCAGGAGCCGGCCAGCGACGACCAGGATTGGCGATTGTCGATCGCCTGGCGTACGGTGGAGGGCGAAGAATATTCGTTTGCCGAGCTTCCCACCGAACACACCTCGCTGGCCTGGCGCTGCGCGGAGGAAGCTGCCCGCGTCTATGCTCCGCTGTCGCGTCTGGGCCAGGCGAATTGGACGGGCGGGCTTTCCCTAGGTGGCGAGGCGGTGGTGGAGTTCGTGGAGCACTGGGCGGAGGAGCTTCGCGCCGGTGGATTTTCTGTGCAGGGGCCGGGCTGGTTTAGCGACCGCGAGCGTAAAGCCATCCGCCTCACCGGTAAACTACGCGCGGCGGAGGTCGCTCCAGAAGCACGCTTTAGCCTCGATGCTCTCGTCGAACTGGATTGGAGCGTAAGCGTCGACGAGACGATGCTCGGGCAGGATGAAATCATTGCGATCGCCGCCCGCAAGAGTCCCTTGCAAAAGGTGGCGGGCAAATGGATGATCGTAGACCGTGCGGGCATCGAGGCGGCCGCCAACTTTTTGGCGCGGAACCGGGACCGGCAAATGCGCTTGCGGGAAGCCCTTAAGATCGCCCTAGGATTATCTCCGGTAGAGGCCAGCGTCGAGCTAGGCGGGCTCGAGGCGGAAGGCTGGGTGAAGCAGTTCCTGGATCAGCTGTTAGACGGCGAACGAGTACGCCAAATGTCTCCCCCCGAAAGCCTGCGAGGAACTCTGCGCCCCTACCAGGTCCGCGGCTATTCCTGGCTCAGCTTTTTGACGCGTTTTGGCATGGGCGCATGCCTGGCGGACGACATGGGCTTGGGGAAATCGATTCAGACCCTCGCGCTGTTTCTCGAAAGAAAGACGCTGCGCCAGGAGCCCGCGCTTCTGCTTTGCCCGACCTCGGTGATCGGAAACTGGGAGCGGGAGGCTCAGAAGTTCGCCCCAGACCTGCGCGTGCTCGTGCACCACGGCATCCAGCGGCGCAAAAAGGAATCCTTTCTGGAACAAGCGCGCGAACATGATGTGGTCGTCGCCAGCTACGCGCTCGCTCATCGCGACGAGGAAACCTTGCAACAGATCGAGTGGGACGGAGTCGTCCTGGACGAAGCCCAAAACATAAAGAACAGCGAAGCCAAACAATCGCAGGCAATCCGCGGTTTGCGGGCCGGCTATAAAGTTGCGCTCACCGGGACGCCTGTGGAAAATCACGTCGGGGACCTATATTCCCTCATGCAGTTTCTGAATCCAGGCCACCTGGGCAGCGGGGCGGAGTTTCAGCGGCGCTTCTTCGTGCCGATCCAAAAACGTGGAGACCCGCAAGCCTCTCGCCTCTTGAAAAAACTAACCGCACCTTTCGTCTTGCGAAGGCTCAAAACAGACCGCAATATCATCGCCGACCTGCCTGAAAAACTTGAAATGAAGGTCTTCTGCAAGCTGACCAAAGAACAAGCGCGCCTCTACGACGATGTCGTACGGGCCCAATTCCGCGAAATCCAGCAGCAGACCGGAATCGCCAGGCGGGGGTCGATTCTGGCCACCCTGCTCAAGCTAAAGCAGGTGTGCAATCATCCCTTGCAGGTCTTGCCCGATGACGGCGTCGTAGGCGGCCGCAGCGGCAAATTGGCCAGGTTGGAAGAGATGCTCGAAGAAATTCGCGAAAACGGCGAAAAGGCCTTGATCTTTACCCAGTTCGCCGAAATGGGGACGATCCTCGCCAGTTACTTGAGCGTGAAGCGCAACGAGCCGGTTTTCTACCTCTATGGCGGCACCAAGCGCGAAGAGCGGGACCGAATGGTCGATGAGTTCCAACAAGAGAGCGGGCCGGGCCTCTTCGTGCTGAGCTTGAAGGCGGGGGGAACCGGGCTCAACTTGACGGCCGCGACCCACGTTTTCCACTTCGACCGCTGGTGGAACCCGGCCGTCGAGAACCAAGCCACGGATCGGGCCTACCGCATCGGACAAACCAGAAAAGTAGAGGTGCATAAGTTCCTCACCATGGGCACCGTGGAAGAGCGCATCGACCTGATGCTGGAGCATAAGAAACAACTGGCCGAAAAAATTGTGGACGGCGGAGAAACCTGGCTTACGGAGATGTCCAACGACGAACTCCGGGAGCTATTCCAATTAAGCGAGGACGCGCGTGCCGATTAAGGAAGCGGCCGCCAACCCGGGCTCCATACCGATCGCGGACCTCTGGAAGCTGGAGGCGGAATCTTACCCCGTGGGCCCAACGCGCATTGCCCAGGGCCTGACTTATTTCGCGCGGCAACGCGTGAGCCAACTGCGCGGCGAAGTGGGGAAGCTTACCGCTCTTGTGGCCGGGAGCGTGGAGGAGCCCTACCGGGTGACGATCGTGCTGGACGTGGTGCCCCCGGTCAGATGGAAGCCGGTACGGGACTGGCTGAGGGCCAACGAAATGGATCGGCAGGAACTGGAGCGGGGCTATTTGACGAGGGCGGCGGATATTGTGCTCGAGGAAGCGGGGCTGACACCGGTGCCGCTGAAATACAAAGAAATGCGCACCGAGTGCAGTTGTGCAGATTGGATGCGTCCTTGCAAGCATATTCTGGCGACCATGTTTGCCTTCGGCTTGGAGTTACAGCATGAGCCCATGGCGTTGTGGCGGCTGCGCGGTTTCGATGTCGAAGGAGAAGAAGAAGGGTTAATCGAAGAGGCGGACGAATGTCCGCGAGAGCCTCTTTCCGCCTCGGCCGGCCGTTTTTGGGAAGCGCAGGCGGACTTGGAGGAATTGAGTCTAAGGATTGGGCTCGCCGAAGGAACCGAGCAGCGCAAGTATTTAAAGCGGCTCGGACCGCTGCCATTTTGGGGCGGAAACTTCGAACTCTACCCGATGATGAAGGGCGTCTATGACGCCGTGCGAGCGGCGCGGATAGGAGTTGAGGAACAGGAACACTAGTCTTCGGGGAGCAGGTCGGCGAACGTAATGTGGCGTCCGGTGCCGGGGATTTCGAGGGACGGGACCTGGCGGAGCGAGCCTAGGGAGTGGACGCTCAGATGGCGGGAATAGGGATCGATGAGCCAGATGTGGGGGATGCCGAATTGTTCGTATTCGCGAAGCTTTTCCTGGACGCTGGTGAAGCGGTCGTCTTCGGAGAGGATCTCGACGACTAGATAAGGAACGGCTCGAACGGGCCTCTCATATTGCGGGCGCGCGAGGAAGACCGCTATGTCCGGGATCCGCACCTTGTCCCCGTCAACCTGAATCCGCAGTTCCGGGCGGACATAGAGAGGGAATTGCTCGCGGCTAATTGCTTCGAGAAGCACGGAGAGCCGATGAGCGATTTCACTATGGAACAGATCGGGCATGGCGCGCTCCCGGATTTCGCCCGCGACAAACTCGCGGTCGGGGTTGTCGTAGGAGGTGCGGAGATATTCAGCGAGGCTGATGGCGGCGACCGTTCCCATGATTTGAGTATATTGCCATCAAAAACAACGGGCGGACCCGAAGGCCCGCCCGTTCCTGTGTAAGTGAGTTGTGCTAACGGCTTAGAAGTCGTAGCGGAAAGCGAACTGCATCTGGCGAGGAGAATTTGCCTGCTGTTGGTAGCGGCCAAAGTTGCCCGGTTGCGTCAAGTTAATGTTGGGATCGATGAAGCGCACCGCGTTGGTGAGGTTGTAAGCCTCGGCGCGGATTTGGATGGAATGACCTTCGAGGAAGGGCATCCGGATCCGCTTGGCGATGGCCAGGTTGATGTTGAAGGTGCCATCCTGGCGGATGGTGTTGCGCGGACCGGATTCGCCGGGCAGCGCGTACTCAAAGTAGTTGCGCGCCGTGGCGACGTCGGAAAACACGTTGGGCGGACCATTCGTCTTGGTCTTTTCCGGCACCGGCGGCGGGCCGCCCACTTTGGGAACAGCGCGGCTAGTGACATTCCAGTTCGTAGGCCAAACACCCGTGGCGAAAACGCTGGTGGGAAGCTCGGTGGCCATCTGCCAGGTGGGCGAAATGTTCCAGCCGCCAATGAGCGTGTCCAGGAGATAACTGGCGCCCGAGCCGAAACGCTTGCCCTTTCCGAAGGGCAGATCGTAGACGACAAATGCGTTGTAGATGTGCCGCTGATCGTAATCGGAGACCGCCCGCAGTTGCCCAAGGTTAAAGGGGTTCTGCGCAAAGCCGGAGAACGTGCCGCCGTTTTCGGCGCGCGACGCAATGTCGGCCGAACGCGACAAGGTGTAATTGAAATCCATCGTGAGGCTGGTGAAGCGCTTGCGGGCCGTCACCTGCAGTGCGTGGTAGCTGCCGCCGCCGACCGAGCTCCAGCCGGACAGGGCGCTAAATTGTGGGTTGAATTGCGCATTAGCGCCAAGGCGGCCGCAACTGGGATCGCAGAACTGGTCAATGTCGGCCAGGACCGAGGTGAAGTCGTTGGCGTTATAGAAACGGTAAACGTTCTGGAAAATGTTCTGGGTCGCGGTGCGTCCCCCACCGGCGAGCGTCGAGTATTGATTCTCGAAGAAGGGGATGGCGGGGATGTTGTTCACGGTGCCCCCAGCCCGGCGATGGAGAACCATTTGCGTCGCGGCGTTGAAATAGTCTTGACCGCTGGCGGGATCGCGGAGATTGGTGGGCATGGCGAGGTCGCGGTTGACCAGGCTCTTACGGGAACCCGAACCGACGTAGCCTACCTCAATAAACAAGCCGTCCTTAAACTCACGGCCGATCGAGAAGTTCTGGCGCATGACATAGGGATTCTGGAGATTGTCGTCAATGGTGCCCACGATCGAGAAGTTCTCCGGCGGCGTGGCGGGAAAGCCGCCTTGGGGTGCGGGCCGGACCAGGGCCTGGGGCAGCGAGTTGAAACCTTCAAAGCGCGGAGCCGTGGCAAAGGTTTGCACGCTCGAAGGATTGTTAAAGGCCTGCAAGAAGCCGAAGGCCTGCGTTTCGTAGGTGGCTGCCAGTGGCTGGCCGATGATGTCGTAGAAGATACCCCAGCCCGCGCGGATGCTCGTTTTGCCTGGGCCGCCGAAGAGGAACTTGCCGATCTTTGAATTGGCGTCCGGGGACCAGACAAAAGAGGCGCGCGGCGCAAAATTCGTCTTGTGGAAGGGATAGATGGGGCGTCCAGAGGGGCTGGAGGCCACGATATAGGAGATGTTGCCCGCTTCGCGCTGGCTGCGGCCCTGATCGGCCAAACCCTGGCGGCGGTCAAACCACGCGCCGAGGGGCTGGTTGGTGGACAGCTGAATGCCGTCGGCTTCAAACGGCGCCGGCATGAGCGAATGCCGCAAGCCCAAAGTAACCGTCATGTTCCGCTTGAGCTTCCAAGAATCCTGCACGAACCATTCGTACTCTTCATTCTTGAAATTGCGGCGGATGATGGAGCCTTGAGGCAGGGCCTGCCCGGCAATATTGAAGTTATAGCGGCTCGTCACCTGGGTGACCAAGCCGAGTACGGCCACGGCAGCCGTGCCGTATTGATTCAACTGTGCCGGCAGCAGATCGGGAGGAGCGATGTCCTGCCCCACACCGCGCAACCAGCTCACGTTGGTAATCCCCGTGGAAAAGGAATTGTTGTTGTTGAAGCTCTTGTTGTCGATCCAGCGCATGACGCCGCCGATGCGGATATCGTGGCGGCCCTTGGTCCACGCAAAATCCTGACGGATCTGGTGAACGGGGATCGTGCGGCCGGTGGTGCGCGTAACCGCAAAAAACGGCGCGATGTCGCGGAATTCTACATAAGGCGCGCTGGTCTGGCCGCTGTCCTCGAAGCTCTGGCGGGTAAGGCCATAGCTAAAGGTGCTGACCAAGGTCGGGCTGATGATTGCGGTGTGGCCAATCGTGTAGCCCTTGGTGTTTTCCAGGCTCAAGCGCGCCGGGGGCTGACCCGGGAACTGTGGCGCGCCCAGGTCGGTGTCGTTCTGAAGATTTCCGCGGAAGAAGAAGCTGTGCGTGGTGTCGAGGGTGTAATCGAAACGCGAGATGTAGGTGTTCTGGCGCAAGCCCAGGGGCGCGGAGAAACGGTAACCTTGGCGGTTAAGGCCATCGCCGGCCGAAAGGTCGTTGGCCACAGGGTAACGCTTCAACAGGTCCAACGCGGCCGTGCTGACGCCGATGCCCCGGGGGTCTAAGGCGCGGAAGCCGGCGGGGCCGATTTGGGTGAGCTGGCCGGCGGTATTGGTGTATTGGACGATGCCTTGCTTCATGAGTTCGCTGGGCACGACACGCAGGACGTTGGTGGACGAAGCGTCGCGCCGGGTTTCGAAGTTCAAAAAGAAGAAAAGCTTGTTCTTCACGATCGGCCCGCCGATACGCCCGCCCGGAATGTTGATGAGGAGCGGGGGGCGCTTCACGCCGGAGGAATTGTTAAAAAAGGCGTTCGCCGCCGTGACGGTGTTGCGGTGATACCAGTAGGCGGCTCCGTGGAAGTCGTTCGATCCCGAGCGGGTTACCAGTTGGACTTGCGCCCCGGAGGAGCGGCCGAATTCGGCGCCCGCGCCCGAGGTGATCGAACGGAATTCCTGGGTGGAGTCAAGGGTGGAGCGGATGACGGAGGTGAAAGCGCGCCGATTGTTCTGCTGGTTCACGTCCATGCCATCCAGCGTAATGTTGGCTTGGTCGCTCTTGCCGCCGTTAACGGAGCCCGAGCGGTCGTCATACGCGTTCACGTTTTGAATGCTGGTGACCCCGGGCTGAAAGGCCAGCAATGTGGTCAAATTCCGGGCAAAGGACGGCAACTCAAGAATCGCCGTATTCGGAATTACGTTGCCGACGCTCGAGTCCGTCGTATTGAGCTGCGTGCCTTCCGCACTGATGGAGATCGTTGTCGAAGTCGCGCCGACTTTCTCGAAGACTACATTTTGCGTGGAAGGACGGCCGACCTCCAGCGTGAGCGCGCCGACCAAAACGTCATTGAAACCCGCCGCCTTGGCCGATAGGCGATATGTGCCGGGCTGAACTTGCGCAAATCGATAGAAGCCAAGCGCGTCGCTCTTGGCGTCGCGCGACGTACCCCGCTGGGCGTCTTCCAGCCGCAGCTCCGCGTTGGGTACCACCGCGCCGGACGGGTCGGTTACAGTTCCGCTGAGCTGGGTAAATTGCTGAGCGAGGGCCGAATAACAAAATAGAGAGAGCGCAAGCACGCCGCTTGCACAAATTTTGTGCATGAGAATACACCCCTTTCCCTGAGGTCATGTCATCTGTGTGACACAAACGTATACATACGGTTTATCAGAAGAGCTAATTCGTGTCTAGCCGGGCCAGCCTCCAAATCCCATAGAAAGATTTAATGATCCTTGCACTCAAGCTTTCAGCAGGCGTCCGATAAGCAACGGGAGCGAGTCGCTCGCCCCTCCTAACCGAGGCGGCAATTTCACAATACGGATTTGGAAGAGGTTGAAAATGAAGAACTTGATGAGCTTGTGGCTGGGCTTAGCCTTGGCCCTCGGTACGATGACGATGGTCGCCAGCGACGACAAGAAGCATGCGGACAAGAAGCATGACGACAAGAAGCACGACTCGGGCGATCATAAGGCCGATCATAAGGACGATCACAAAAAAGACGAAAAGAAGAAAAAGGACCACTAAGAGTCCAGGCTCCGTCAAGAGTCGACTCTCAGTGAGCCTCTCGCGGGCGCTTCATCGCCATTCGATCTGGGCGCCAAACGAACCTGGCGGCGCCATTTGGTCCCAGATTTTTTGGGATGGAGCGCAACGCAACCCAGACTGCGCCGTACTAGGAGCATGTCTGGAGCCTTTTCTGGAATCGTGGATGAGATCCGCACGGCGCTACGCGGATTTCTTGCTTCCCCTGTGTTCTCGGGCGTAGCGATCTTGTCCTTGGCGCTCGGGATTGGCGCCAATACGGCGATCTTCAGCCTGATCGACCAGGTGATCCTGCAACCCCTACCGGTGAAGCGCCCAGGCGAACTGGTGCAGCTTTACCAAGTGGGCAGCCACTACGGGTCCAATAACGGGCCCAGGATGCACTCCTACCCGATGTACCAGGACTTCCGGAATCAGTCCCCGGTTTTTGATGGACTCCTAGCGCGCCGGGAGCTTTCCATGACGGTGAGCTCGGCCCAGCCGAACGCCGGTGCGGCCTCCGGCGCTACCACCGAGCGAACGTTGGGCGAACTCGTGACCGGAAACTATTTTGCCGTCTTGGGCGTGCAGCCCCACCTGGGGCGCTTGTTCACCCCCGAAGATGACCTCAAAAAGTCCGGCCATCCTGTCGCCGTGTTGAGCTACGACTTCTGGCGGAGCAGTTTCGGATCGGACCCTGGCATTGTAGGCCGGGAAATCCTCGTCAATAACAACCGGCTCACCGTCGTAGGGGTGAGCGCAAAAGAGTTCTTTGGCTTGGATCCCACGCGCACCGTGGGGTTGCGCGTACCGATGGCGATGAAAAAGGAGATGACGCCCTCCTGGGATGCCTACGAGGACCGCCGCTCCCGCTGGGTGCAGATCTTCGGCCGCCTCAAGTCCGGCATCACCATAGAAAAGGCCAAGGCCCAACTGCAAACGCAATTTCGCTCCATCCGCGAAATGGAAGTGAAGGAAGCCGCCTTCGCCAAAGCGAGTGATTATGCCAAACAGGCCTTCTTGAAAGGGACGATCGAGGTCGAGGTGGCGGCGAATGGATACTCCGGCTTGCGGAGGCAAATGGCCCAGCCTCTCTGGATCCTGATGGGAATTGTGGGCCTCGTGCTTTTGATCGCCTGCACGAACGTCGCCAATCTGCTGATCGCTCGCGCCTCAGGCAGGCGCAAGGAGTTTGCGGTGCGCGTCGCGTTGGGGGCGAGCCGCTGGAGGCTCATGCGGCCGCTGCTCGTCGAAAGCGTGCTGCTGAGCTGCCTTGGGGGCTTCTTGGGGCTAGGACTGGCTTTCGCCTTGAACTCCCTCCTGCTGAGCTTCATGCCCCCTTCCACCTCACCTTACCGGGTCTCGGCGGCGATTGACTGGCGCGTGTTGGCCTTTACCTTTGCCGTGGCCGGTGGAACCGGTATCCTCTTCGGCCTCTTCCCCGCCTTTGGCGTGGCCAATACCGACGCCGGGCCCGCGCTCAAAGAGGAAGGGAGAGGCATGTCCAGCGGCGGCAAGGCAATCGTGCGCAAAGTCCTTGTAGGCGTGCAGGTCTCCCTGTCGATCCTGCTCCTGATTGCGGCCGGTCTGTTTGTGCGGACCCTGCAAAATCTAAAGCTGGCCGATACCGGCCTCGAACTGAACCGGCTGGTCACTTTCCAAAGTGAGCCGGCCCAGATCGGCTATGATGCAACGCGTGTCAAGCAATTTGCGCGCGACTTGAAGCAGCGCCTCGAAAGTATGCCGGGTGTGAAGCGGGCGGCCGTGGCAACCATTGCCAAGATGTCTGGCAACGAATGGGATTCCTCGGTAACCGTTGAGGGCTATGCCCATGAAGCGGGCAAGATGCCCAGCCCCTATTTCGATTCCGTCACGCCCGGTTACGTTGAGGCCATGGGCATGAAGATTCTCGAAGGCCGCGATTTCCGGGATGCCGACGCCCACAACGACCCCTTGCCCATAGACCCCACCGTGCGGGTGCGTCCTTGGAGGGTCTGCTTGATCAATAAGAAGTTCGCTGATCAATTTTTCAAGGGGCGAAATCCCGTGGGCTTGCACATTGGGCAAGGAAGCGACCCCGGCACCCCTACCACCGTGGAGATCATTGGCGTTTTCAGCGATGCCAAATACATGAATCTGCGGGACGAGGTCCCCTATCAGGTCCTCGTGCCTTACTACCAGACTCCCTGGACGCAGTCGATCGTGGCCTACGTGCGGACGAACGCACAAGAAGAGGCGGTTTTTGGACAGGTGCGCGGCGCGCTGCGCCAGATGGACCCCAGTTTGCCACTTTACGGTCTGCGCAGCTTTGCCGAGCAAGTCGACACGATTCTCTCCACAGAGCGCATGATGGGTTTCCTCGCGAGCGTCTTCGGTGCCATCGCCACGATCTTGGCCGCCATCGGCCTCTACGGCGTACTCGCCCTCAGCGTAGCGCGCCGCAAGAAAGAGATCGGTATTCGCATGGCGCTCGGAGCCGAGAGCCGTTCCGTGGTCGCGCTCGTACTCGGCGAGATTGCGGTCTTGGTGGCGGGGGGCGTGTTGGCGGGAGTCCCACTGGCGGTCGCGCTTTCTACCTACCTCGAAAGCCAGCTCTACGGCATGAAGGCCACTGACCCCCCTACCTTTGCCCTTGCGGTGGCGGCCCTGGTGGCTGTGGCCCTGCTCGCAAGTTGGTGGCCCACGCGCCGCGCCACCAAAGTGAATCCCATCGAAGTCTTGCGCTACGAGTAGAGCCGGCCACGCGCCGGGGCAATGTTAACCTAGCCATACTCGTCGATGTGGATTGTAAAGCTAGCGCTGGCGCGTCCCCATACCTTCGCGGTTATGGCGCTTCTGATCGTGATCTTGGGCGCGATTTCCATCGTGGCGATGCCCACCGATATCTTCCCCGACATCGATATCCCCGTTGTGAGCGTAATCTGGGGCTATACGGGCATGCCGGCCGAAGAGGTGGAGCGTCGCATCACTACCAGTTTCGAACGCGCGATCACCACCACGGTCAACGACGTTGAGCATATAGAAACCCAGTGCATTTCCGGGTTCAGCGTGACGCGCGTGTATTTCCATCCCAACGTCAAGGTGGAATTGGCGGTCGCGCAACTCGGCGCGATCTCCAACTCGGTTTCCCGCGTGCTCCCTCCTGGGATTTTTCCTCCCTTTGTGATCCGCTACAACGCCGCGACCGTCCCGATTCTCCAATTGGCCCTTTCCAGCCGCAGCTTGAGCGAACAGCAGATCTACGACGTGGCCAATTCGCAAATTCGGATTGGCCTGGCCAACGTGCAAGGGGCCAGTTTGCCGCTGCCCTACGGCGGCCGGGTGCGCCAGATCATGGTGGACCTGGATAGCTTGGCCTTGGGAGCTCGCCGCCTCTCGGCCACCGACGTTTCCGCGGCAATCAACCAGCAGAGCGTCATCATCCCCTCCGGCAGCGCCAAGATCGGCCCCAACGAATACAACGTGCGGCTCAATGCGAGCCCCGAACTGGTGGCGGATTTCAATCGCATTCCGATCAAAGAAGTCAATGGGGCGCTGGTTTATCTGCGCGACGTCGCCCAGGTCCGCGACGGATTTGCCGTCCAACAAAACGTCGTTCGGCACAACGGTACGCGGGGCGCATTGCTGACGGTGTTGAAGAACGGACGTACCTCGACGCTCGAAATCATCGAAAAAGTGCAGAAGCAACTCGACGTCTTGCAGGGGGTAATTCCGAAGGCCCTGGAGGTCCGGCGTCTCTTTGATCAGAGTCTTTTCGTGCGGGCCGCAATCGATTCCGTTGTCCACGAAGGGATCATTGCGGCGATCCTCACCGGCTTGATGATCCTGCTTTTTCTGGGCTCCTGGCGCTCCACGCTCATCGTTTGCGTTTCCATCCCCTTGAGCATCCTCACCAGCACCAGCATCCTCTATCTGGCCGGGCACACCATCAACGTCATGACCCTGGGCGGCCTCGCGCTCGCCGTGGGAATTTTGGTGGACGATGCCACGGTCGAGATTGAAAACATCCACCGGAACCGGCACATGGGCAAGCCGCTGGTTCGCGCCATCCTCGACGGCGCCAGCCAGATCGCCGTTCCCACCTTCGTGTCCACGCTGTCCATCTGCATTGTCTTCGTCCCCGTGGTTTTCTTGACTGGCACCGCGAAGTTCTTATTTACCCCGTTGGCCTTGGCGGTGGTCTTCGCCATGATGGCGAGCTATCTCCTGAGCCGGACGATCGTGCCGGCCATGTCGCACTGGCTGCTGGCTCATGAGACCGAAAGCGGCCTCATCTGGCGGCTGCATGAGGGCTTCAACCGGGGTTTTGAAGGCCTCAAGCGCCACTACACGGCCGCGCTCGATTGGTCTCTGGCGCACAAGGCGCCGGTCTTCTTGGCCTTCGGCGCGCTGCTCGGCTTTTCCGGCTGGCTCGCCTTGCAGGTAGGCGAGGACTTTTTCCCTGAGGTGGACGCCGGCCAAATCCGCCTCCATGTGCGCGCGGCTGCCGGTGCGCGCATCGAAGAAACCGAAGAATTGTTCGGACGCGTCGAGCGGACCATCCGAAACGTAGTCCCCCCTGCCGAACTGGACAACATCATCGACAACATGGGTCTGCCGGCCGTGGGCATCAATCTGGCGTACACGGACGGTTCGATTCTAGGGCGCTTCGACGGCGAGATCCTCATCAGCCTCAAGGACCGTCAGCGCCCCACCCAAGAATATGTGCGCGAACTGCGGCGCAGGCTTGGCGATGACCATCCCGACGCGGAGTTCTTCTTCCAGCCCGCCAACATGATCAACCAGATCCTGAATTTCGGCCGCCCCGCGCCCTTCGACATCCAGGTCGTCTCGCGCAACAAACAGCTTGGATACAAGCTGGCGCTCGAAATCGAAAGCAAAGTGAAGCGGATTCCGGGGGCGGCCGACGTGCATGTGCACCAGGTGATCAATTATCCGGACTTGCAGGTGAACGTCGATCGCAACAAAGCCGACCTCCTGGGCCTCACCCAGCGCGACGTCGCCAATAATCTGCTTGTCAGTCTGAGCTCCAGTGGCCAAACCGCGCCGAACTTCTGGCTGGATCCGGTTAACGGTGTCAGCTACCAGATCACGGCCCAAACACCCCAATCCCAGATCGGCTCCATCAGCGATTTGCAACGCACTCCCATTACGCCGCCCGGCGGAGCCCCCACCACCCTTCTGGCCAACATCGCCGAGGTAAAGCGCGGAACCTCCATGGCCGTGGTCAATCACTTTAACGTCCAGCCCGTTTTCAACGTCTATGCCAATGTCGAAAATACCGATCTCGGCAGCGTCCAGAAGAAGGTGAACGCCATCCTCGCCGAAATGCGTCCGAAATTGCCCCGGGGCGTGACTGTCGAGTTGCATGGCCAAGTGGAAACCATGAACTCGAGCTTTGTTCGCCTCGGACTCGGCCTGCTTTTCGCCATTCTCCTGGTCTATCTTTTGATGGTCGTGAATTTTCAAAGCTGGCTCGACCCCTTCATCATCCTGACCGCCCTGCCGGGCAGCCTCAGCGGAATTGTGTGGATGTTGTACGTTACGCAGACCACCTTTAACGTGCCCAGCCTGATGGGGGCGATCATGTCGATTGGAGTAGGCGTGGCCAACAGTATTCTGCTGGTTACTTTCGCCAACGATCTCCGGCCCTTAGGCATGGATTCCCGCGCGGCGGCCCTCGAAGCCGGAGCCACCCGGCTGCGCCCGGTCTTGATGACGGCCGCGGCTATGATGATCGGCATGATTCCCATGTCGCTCGGTTTAGGAGAAGGTGGAGAACAGAACGCCCCGCTCGGCCGGGCCGTAATCGGCGGGCTCTTGCTGGCCACCGCGGCCACTCTCTTCTTGGTGCCGCTCGTGTACTCCACGCTGCGCAAGAAGGCGCCGGTGGTCAACCAACTCGAGGAAGCAATCTCATGAAATCCACGCGAGCCTGGGGACTCATGCTGCTGCTCGCCCTGGGAGCGGCCGCCATCTATTATCTCGGCTATGCTCCCCGCCGTAGCCGCATTCAGCTGATTGAGGCGGAAGCGAAAACGAATTCCGAAGAGCGCCTGCCCGTCACCGTGGCCAAGGTCAAACTGTCGGCGCCCAGTGGAGAATTGCTGCTGCCCGGTACGGTATCGGCCATTGGCGAAACCCCCGTCTATGCCCGGGCCGAAGGCTACATCAAGACCCGCCATGTAGACATTGGCGATGTCGTCAAGAAGGGCGACGTGCTGGTGGAAATCGATTCTCCCGAGCTCGACCAGCAACTGCGCACCGCCCAAGCGCGGCTCGAACAATTCAAGGCGGCCGCAGGTCAGGTCCGCGCGGCCATCGATCAAGCAAAGGCCACGGCCACTCTGGCGGAAGTCAATTTTGGCCGCTCGCAGCGTCTCGTCAAGGAAGGTATCTTCCCCCAGGCCGATCTGGACGAAAAAACTGCCCTTCTGCGGGCCCGCCAAGCCGACGTCGCGGCGCAGGAAGCGAATCTGAAAGCGGCCGAGGAGGCGATCCAAGCTCAGATGGCCGAGGTGGGGCGCTTAGACCAGTTGACCAGTTTCAAGCGCGTGACCGCCCCCTGGAGCGGCATCATCACCCAGCGTAACTGCGCCGTCGGAAACCTCATCACGCCCTCCGCGCTCGCCGCTGGGCGGGATTTGTTTCGGCTGAGCGACATTTCGCGCCTGCGGATCTTTGTCAATACGCCGCAATCCAACATTCCCGATATCCGCGTGGGCCAGAAGGCCAGCGTCCGCGTGCCGGAACTCGGCCGGAGCTTTACCGGCACAGTTGTACGGTCTTCCAACGCCCTCGAGAACCAGACCCGGACGCTGCTTACGGAAGTAAACCTCGCCAATGAAGGCAACACTTTGTTGCCGGGCATGTTTGTGCAGGTGGCACTGGAAACCGCGCGGGAACGCCGTTCTTTGCTGGTTCCCGGCGACACGATCCTGACGCGCACGGAAGGCCTTTTCGTCGCCGTGGTGGGCAAAGACAACCGCGTACGATTCCAGAAAATCGAGGTCGGACGCGACTTTGGGGCTGAGATCGAAGCCATGGCGGGCGTAAGCGAGGGAGATTCGCTGGTCGTAAATCCCTCCGACGATGTGCGCAGCGGCGTCGTGGTTAAGCCGTCCCTACGGAAATAGTGCGCCGGTACGGGGCCAAGAGGGCTGCAATCTGCGCGCGCACGGCCCGGCCGATTTCTTGATCGCCAAAGACGCATCCATACAAAAGCGCGCCTTGGTAGACGGTCACCACGAGACGTGCCAGCGCAGCCCCGCGCGCCTCTTCAATCTCGCCGGACTTGGCGGCCGCCCATAGCATCCGCAGGGTGCCCTTCTCCATCTCCGAGAGGCACTGCGCCCTATAGTTTCGAAAATCAGGGTCGATTAGATCCATTTGCAAGAAGGCCAATTGATGGGCAAGATCCGTCGCCTCGCCATGTTTACGCGCCGTGCGCTCATATACATCCAACAGCGCTTCCAGAGGAGAGGCGGGTTGGGCCCCCAAGCCTTGCTCAAAGGCCTCGAAAATGCCTGCGGGCGCGCTGGACGCGATCGCCAGCAGCATCTCTCTCTTGGAGCCGAAGCGCTGAACGAGGGTTGCTGCGGCGATGCCCGACTCCTGGGCGACGGTCGCTAGGGTAAAACGGTCGGGGCCGACGCGGCTCATCACCCGCACCGCGGCTTCCAGCACCGCATCGTCGCTAATCTTCTTCTTTCGAGGCATGCAATTGCCATCATCTCGCAAAATAAACGAAGAATCGTTTATGAATGATTGGTCCGGGCCTTCATGGAGCGGCTAAGAATCTTGCATCCCTGTTAAAAATATCCTCAAGTCACGCCACCTACGGCCGATACCTATCACATGGAGCTACAAGCGATTGGATTGGCAGGCCTTGAAAAGGCGCAGGAGAAACTGCAACAAACGGCCAAACGCTTGGCTGCAACGGGCTTTCCCGCAGGAGCAAGCTCACCGGCCGATGTGGTTGATTTGAGCGCCGAATTGGTGGCTCTTTCCGAAGCGAAGCTACTTGCTCAAGCCAACCTGAAGGTCGTGGAAACGGCTAACGAACTTTCTTCACGCGTCATCAACGTTCTCGCCTAGCTCCTTGCGTCAAAAGCAGAGGCCGGATCCTTACGAACCCGGCCACCTTCGTTTCGCACTTCAATGCCAAAACCGAAACCTACTTTAGAGCCTTGATGCGGACGTTTTTGTACATCGTCGTCGAGCCAGGATCATGTCCCTGGAACGCGATGGTGCCTGAAGAGAGTACGCGGCCTGGGTTGTCCTTATTGGGACCGGTATAACCGTCTGGCTGCGTCCATTCCGTAACCTTCTTCCCATCCACAAACACAGTCACCAGCTTGTCCTTCACCACAATATGTTCGGTGAACCAAGTGTTGTCTTTCGCCACTTCGTCCTTGTTGTCTGCCACCATATAAAGGCTCGCGGTCTTACGCCAGTCGCGATGGGTGTTGTTGACCTGAACTTCAAATCCCTTGCTCGGCCAGCCCGTCTCCTGGTAAGCGGTATGGAAGTAAATGCCGCCGTTGGAATTGGGCAGAGTCATCACGTCCACCTTCAGCTCGAAGTTCTTGAAGTCCGCAGGCTTGCCCTTGAACATGCCGGTGTAGTAAAGGTGGCAGCGGGGCCCATTAGCGACGATGACGCCATCCTTAACGCTGAACGTGCCTTCGTTTTCCTTGGCTTTGGTCCAGCCGGTCAGATCGGTACCGTTGAACAACGAGGTGAAGCCTTTTTCGGGTTTCGCGGGCTTTTCCGGGCCGGCGGCGAACAGGGAGCCTAACGCGAGGCTCGTGATGAACAAAAATCTCATGCTTAGAATGTAGCAGTCCGCTAGGGCTTTGGGGAGCCTTTGGTGGCCCGTTTGTAAAGGGGCTCCCAAGGGGCCTTCGACGGGAGCATCACGCTCGTGCCAGAGGACATATTCCGAGGAACCGCGCTCTGGCCGGGCAGCCGCTGCCCCGGAGGAATCGGGTTCGCCGAGGTGTCGTCCGTCGAAACTTTGGAATCGGTCGTCAATTTCTTGGTTTTCGAAACGTTGCGAAAGTCCAGGCGTTCGATCTCCTCGACCAAGATCGACCTTTGCTCATTGCGCAAAACCACGACGATGGCCTCGTCGTTTACCGTGTCCAGTTTCGCTTCCAGGGGAGCTTTCGTACCCTGCACAGCGATCCGCACCTCGGTGCCTCGGGTCAAAGCCATCACTTTGCGCCAATCCGCATCGGGCCCCTCTGCTACCAGTAGACAAGTGCCCAAAAAAAACGAAAGTATCCGCATATTAGAGGTTCCTCAAAAGATGGACTGGAGATCGCGGAATTCCGTTACGATTTCCAGGCGGCCCGGCCCGGGGGCCCTCAAATCCGTGCGCTCCAGGCTCCAAGTGCGCGCATGGGGCACATAGATCGCGTTCAGGCCGGCTTCCAGGGCGGGATTGATGTCGCTTTTCGGGGAATTCCCGATCATCCAGGTGCTGTCGCAGGCAAATCCGTGCCGCAAAGACAATTCCTGGTATGCCTGCACGTCTTTCTCGCTGGCGATCTCAAATTCGCGAAAGTAGCGCCGCACCGGGCTGCGGTCTATCTTATGCCGCTGCTCTTCCACGTGGCCTTTGGTGAACAGCACCAGAGTGTGGCTGCGGCGGCGCAGATAGTCGAGGGTCTCCTCTACGCCCGGTAGCATTTCGATGGGCTGGTGCAGGATGCGGTCGGCGAAGGCAAGAATCGTTTCCCGGTCCCCCGGCGAGATTTCGCGTTCGGCGAGATGGCGGTAGCACTCGACCATGTTGCGGGCAAAATTTTGGGCTCCGTAGCCGTGGATCTTAATATTGGCGACTTCGATTTCGTCGAAGATCGCGCGCACCTGCATCGGCGTGAGCGTCGAGTGGCGCAGAAATTCCAGAAAGCTTTCCCAGGCGTCTTCAAAGTAAATGTTGTTTTCCCACAAGGTGTCGTCGGCGTCGACAATCAGGGTTTGCGGCGCATCAAGCCTGGTAGAAATGTTTGCCATAGCCATTGAGAGGCGCCACGCGTTTCATGGCCCGTTGGAGCTTTTCCTTTTCAATGAATTGCGGGATGTGGGACAGCAGCGCCTCCAGGCGCGCGGTTTCGCCGCGCAGTCCCAGCAGACTCTGCCGGAAGGCCAAATCTTGAATGGCGTCGGCGAGCAGAAAGCTCAATCCCGGGTGGCGGGCTTCTGGCATTTCTGTCGGTACGCCTCCATGCTCCAGCACCATGAGATTCGTCCACGCGCTCAGTGCACGCTGACGCAGAAGATCGGAGGGCTCGCTTAGGTCTTCGTCGCCGAACTGGTCTGCGGACGCCTCCAGGAAACTGCGCTCTTCATGGACAAGGATGATCTCGAAGCGCTTACGCCCCCGGGCCAGAATGTCGCTGCGGCCGTCTGGATAGCGACGCAGTACCCGTTCAATCACCGCTGTGCAGCCAATGCTCGCGATCCCCTTTTCGCTGGCGTAAACCACGCCAAATTCCTTTTCGTCGCGCATCACTTCGGCAATCATTTCCCGGTAGCGATCCTCGAAAATATGCAACGGCAGGGCCGCGCCAGGAAGCAGGACGACCCCAAGCGGGAAGAGGGCTAACTTGTCCTGAGGCATACTACCATTATGGCGGGCGCGGCGGGTTTCTAAATCGGGGCGATGAAAATTCAAGGTGCGAGGGTCTTGCTAACGGGAGCGTCCACCGGCATTGGTGCGGCACTCGCCGTGTTGCTCGCCGGCCAAGGCGCGCGCCAAGTGTTGACCGCCCGCAAGACACACGGATACGAGTTGCCGGGTGCGCAGTGGCTATCGGCGGATCTCACTGCGGATTCCGAGCGCGCGGAACTCGCCGCGCGCGCCGAGGCCATCTTAGGCGGCATCGACATTCTCGTCAACAATGCGGGCGCCGGCGCCTATGTGCCCACCGCGCAGATTGCCGATACGGATTGGCGTCACATGCGGGAGTTAAACCTCGATGCCCCAATTCACCTTTCTCGCCTGCTCCTGCCAGGAATGATCCAGCGGAAAAAAGGCATGATCGTAAATGTGGCCTCCATTGCCGGCCACGTCCCCTTGCCCTGGTTCACGCTCTATTCAGCCACGAAAGCCGCGCTCTTGAGTTTTACCCACGGGCTACGCATGGAACTGGATTCCACAGGGGTGACGGCGGTCGCGGTGAGTCCCGGCTACGTCAAGACTCCCTTCCAAAGCAACGTCCTGGTGGGCCGTCCCCCAAAGATGCTGCAAAGGACGAAAAAATTCGGCATCACCGCGGAGCAATGCGCCGCCGCCATCGTCCGGGGCATAGAGCGCGAAAGCCGCACCGTAGTAACCCCGGCCAGCGGGCACTTGCTCAATGCGGTTTACGGGCTCGCTCCGGGCCTGGTGGATTATTGGTTTGCCTGCTACAACCGCGAACTGGCGGAGGCCACAGAGTGATCCTCAAGCTGAAGCGCTCCCCTGGCATCTACCTGGTCGGCTTTATGGGTTGCGGCAAATCGACCATCGGTGAGTTGCTGGCCGACGAAATCGGTTGGCGCTATGTGGATCTGGACGAGCGCATCGTGGCCGACGAAGGCCTCAGCATCGCCAGCATTTTCGAGCAGCGTGGCGAGCCTGCCTTTCGCGCCATCGAGACCAAAGCTCTCGAGACGCTTGTCCGGGAAGTCCATCGCGGCAAGGCGAGCGTGGCGGCCTTAGGCGGCGGCGCCTTTGCGTGGCCCGGCAACCGGGAAAAGCTGGAAGATTCCGGCGTGACTATCTGGCTGGACGTGCCACTCGAACGCATCCAGGCTCGCATCGCCCAGCAGAATCACCGGCCCTTGGCTCGCGACCCGGAAAGGATGCGCATACTCTTTGCCGCGCGGCGAGAAGCCTATGCCAAGGCGAGTTTTCGCCTGGCCATCCAGGACGACGAACCGCGCGACGTCGTACAGCGCATCTTAAAACTAGGTCTCTTCGACTAGAGACACCACTAGAGGGAACATGGCGGCCGAACTCCCCGATCAACTCAGACAGGAAGCGATGCGCATTTTTGAAGGGGCGCTTCGCGCCGCCGATCCTTATGAAGCCACCCGGGCCAAGCTGCGTCCGCTACCCAAAACGGTGGAAAAGGTTTACGTCGTCGGCGCGGGCAAGGCCGCTGCCGCAATGGCGCGCGCTGTCGAGGATGCCTATGGCGACAAGATCAGCGCCGGCTTAGTGGTCACTAAGTATGGCCACGGAGGCCCGTTGCGCCGCATCGCTTGCCGGGAGGCAGCTCACCCCGTGCCGGACGCTGAAGGAGTGAAGGCCGCCCGGGAGCTTGCCGGCCTTTGCCTGGGCGCCGGGCCGAACGATTTGGTTATCGCCCTGATCAGCGGCGGCGCCTCCGCGTTGCTGCCCGCTCCCGCCGGCCATTTAACGCTCGAGCAAAAGCAAAAAACCACCCGCCTGCTGCTCGAGTGCGGCGCCAATATTCATGAGTTGAACTGCGTGCGCAAGCACCTTAGTTCGCTCAAGGGCGGCCAACTGGCGCTCTTGTGCGATCCCGCGCCGCTGCGTACCTTCATTCTGTCCGACGTCATCGGCGATCCCCTCGACGTCATTGGCAGCGGGCCAACCGTGCCCGACGAAACCACCTTCGCCGAGGCCTGGAGCGTGATCTACAAATACGATCTGGCCACCAAGATTCCCGCTTCCGTCCGCGGGCATTTGGAGCAAGGCGTCAACCATGCAATCCCCGATACCCCGAAGCCGGGCGACCCGCTTTTCGCCAACGTGAGCAACATCCTGGTGGGCTCCAATCGCTTATCCCTCTACGCCGCGGAGGCGATCGCCCGGCAATTGGGCTATAAAACGCTGCTGCTCTCCACTTCGCTCGATGGTGAAGCCCGGGAGGTGGCCAAGGTCTTTGCCGCCATGGCGAGAGAGGCGGTGATTTCCGGCCGTCCTAGCCGCCCGCCGTTGGCGCTCCTGGCTGGAGGAGAGACCACCGTCACGCTCACTAAACACCACGGCCTTGGTGGGCGCAATCAGGAAATGGCCTTGGCCGTCGCGCAGGGGATTGCCGGTTTGCCCGGCACCCTCTTCCTGGCCGGCGGCACAGATGGCACCGATGGGCCGACGAATGCGGCCGGGGCCTTTGCCTTTGGCGACACGATCGAGCGGGCGAAGGCCTTTGAGATGCATGCAGTGGAGTATCTGGCCAGGCACGATTCGCACCAGTTCTTTGAGCAGCTAGGAGATTTGCTCATCACCGGCCCCACGGGCACCAACGTGATGGACGTCTATCTGCTGCTGCAACGCTAGATTTTCCGGCAACCGGATTCCTGGTCGCGCGTAAATCCTGCTAGAGGATCCCTTGTGCTCGCAACTCCCGTCCTGCTGGTGATGCTGTTTCAGACGCCCGATTTGGACGCGCTAATGGCGCGGGTGGCGGCAAATATTGAAAAGACCGTGCCCGCGCGGCGGCACTATGTTTATACGCAGAAGATCCATGCCAGGGTCTTGCGCTCGAACTCGAAGGTAGCGCGCGAGGAACGGCGCGAATATCTCATCACGCCCCGCGAAGATACAACCGAACGGAAGCTGGTGCATCTTTCCGGCCGCTACCAAAAGAAGGGCAAGGAACTAACCTACGATTCGCCCGCACACACGGAGCAAGACAAGGGCTTCGACGCGGAACTGCTGGAGGAGATGGTCGAGGACGTGGTCGACGACGAGAATTCCCGCCACGGGATCGACCTCGATCACTTTCCCGTCCGCACAAAAGACCTCGAATACTACCAATTCACCCGGCACGAGGAACGCGTCGTGGAGGGGCGCCGCGTGGTGCGGGTGGGCTTTGCGCCGAAGGCCAAAAGCTGGGATCATCTCTGGGCCGGGGAGACGCTGGTGGATCTCGAAGACGAATTCCCGCTCCAGATCCAGACGAAGATGAACCGGAAGCTTCCGTTCGCGGTGCGGGCCTTGTTGGGCACGGACGTGAGCCAGTTGGGTTTTAGCGTGACGTTTACACGCCTGGAAAAAGACGTTTGGTTCCCGCGCAGCTATGGAACGGAGTTCCGCTTGAAGCTGCTTTTTGGATTCAACCGCGTAGTGGCGCTGTCGATGGAAACGGGTGAATTCCGGAAAGCCGGGGCCCAGTCGACGCTTACCTACTCGGAGGTCAAGGACTAACGAGTTACAATCCGGTCATATGGCGGGGTTCTGGCAACGAATTCTGGAACGCAGGAAGCCCAACGCTCCCCGCGAGAGTGAGACGCTCGTCAGCGCCGTGGCGCTACTGCCGTATGCGCAAACTCTCGAAGAGCCGGCGGTGAAACTGGCCCTGTGGCGCGCTTTCGGCAACGAGGCTCGCTATGAGTTGGCCTGGTGGCAGGAGTCCTGGCTGCTGGCCTTCAATGAGCAATACTTCCGCATTCATGCTGTGGCTGCGCCTTACACGAGCCGGGAGCAACTGGAACAGATCCAAGACCTCACCTTGCGGGAATCGGCGCTGGAACACAATTCCTGGATGAGTGTCGACTGGGCGCCGGGACAGACCGCGCCCGATGACCGGGAGGCGATCCGGCGTGCCTTTTCGACCTGCGCCAAGTTGCTGGTGGAACTCGCGTCCGAAGACACACTACTTTTTTTCGCGCCCCATCTGTCACGCAGCCTGCCCTACACCGGCTCCAGCTTGGCCCGGCTCCGCATGGACCCTCCGGACGAAGTCTTCTTGTATGTGCCGGGAGTGCCACAACTGGAGACCCTCGATGAAGCGGCACTGGCGCGCGCTGCCGAGGAAGCCCAGGCTCGCTGGCCCGAATTCGTCGAAGCCTTTGGACACAAGCAAGAGGGCGATTCGTTCCGCGTCAAGGCCGCCGATGAGAGCTGGCTGCAAGTGGTCGAATTGAAGCCGGGCTCGATCGTGGCCATGGCCGAGGAAAGCGGCAACGCCGTCGAAATCGACGCGGCGGCCATCCGGGATTGGCTCTATTCGGCGTTGGGGCGGACCGTGGGCGGCTTCACGCTGCGAGCGCTTCGTTAAACGGCGCGGATCAGGCAACGGATAATAAGAGTGTGAAGCGAAGGTGTTTTTTACTGGCGGCGGGAATAGCTCCTGGCTTGGCCCAGGCCAGCGATGCCGTATTGCGCGGCAGGCTAGGCGCGTCGCGGCGCATCGAAGCGCCGGGCTCGAAACCCGTGCAAGTGGAAGCCGATGAAAGTGTGCGGGCCGTCCTGGAAGACCCACGCGTCGTTGGCATGGACATCGAGATCGAAGGCCGCTACACCTCGCCCCAAGTCTTTAGCGCCAATCCGATTCACCGCAAGCCGGTCTGGACGCGGCAGCAGGGCAAGCGCATGATCGTCAGTTATTGGTGCGAGATTTGCTACATCCGCTTTTATGTGCCGGGTACTTGCTGGTGTTGCCAAAAGGAATCCGTCCTCGAACCCAAAGATCCCACCACTCCGGAAAGGGTGCCCTAATGAGCCAGTATGTAATTTCTCAGACCTTCGATGGAAAGTATCCGGTCGTGCGTCTCTCGGAAAGCGAATCGGCGACCGAGCTTTCGGTTTCGCCCGCCTTTGGCGCCATCGCTTATGACTTCCATGTCCGCGGCAAGAGCGTGTTGTGGATGCCGCAAGGCGCTAGTGGCACGGCGTCCCTGACCGATCTCATCGCCCGGCCCAGGTTGTGCGGCAATCCGCTGCTCGCGCCCTGGGCCAATCGCATTGAGGGCTACTCTTATCAGGCGAATGGCAAGAAATATCTGCTCAATCCCGAACTGGGGAATTTACGCTTGGACGGGAACAAGAATCCGATTCATGGGTTGGTGACCTTTACGGACCGTTGGCAAGTGGCCGACGTGACGTCGGATAAAAACTCCGCCCGGGTTCGTTTCACGCTCGACTTCGGGCGCTATCCGGATTGGCTTGCGCAATTTCCTTTTCCGCACCGGCTGGAATTGACCTACGTCCTCAAAGCGGGTGAACTGGAAGTCGTCACGGCGATTACGAATCAGGCTGCGGACCCCATGCCTCTGGCTGTAGGATTTCATCCCTATTTCCAAGTGAGCGATGCCCCCCGCGACGAATGGCGCGTTACAATTCCTGCGCGCGAACAACTGGTCCTTTCGCCGAAGCTGATCCCGACTGGGGAACGCAGACCTAATCCCCGGCCTGACGAATTCGCTCTGGCTGGCGTCATACTGGACGACGTCTTTGGGGGCCTCGAGCGCAACGCCGAGGGCTACGCCGTCTTCCGCGTCCAGGGCAAGACGCAGACGGTGGAGGTAGTTTACGGAAAGGACTACACCATCGGCGTGGTCTATGCGCCGGCGGGACAGAGCTTCATTTGCTTTGAGCCCATGACCGCGCCCACCAACGCATTCAATACTCCGGGCTCTGCAAAAACAATCGCGCCAGGGGAGACCTGGCGCGAAAGCTACTGGATTCGGACGAGCGGCTTCTAACTATTTCTTCGCGGGCGCGGCGGGCGTCTTGGCCGGGGCCGGCGCGGCCGTCTTGGTCGCCGCCGGCGCCATCGTCGAAGGCGCATTGGTGTCGTAGAGCTTAATCACTTCGTTAGTGATATCCACGGTGTTGGAAGCCCAGATGACCGGCGTCTGCGGGGAGCTGATGTCGAGAATCATGGAGAAGCCATTGTCGGTCGCGTATTTATTGATCACCTGCATAATGCGGCCGCCCAGCTCATTCAGAATCTTCTGCTGGTCCTGATCCCAATCGGCCTGCGCGTCTTCACCGTCGCGCTGCAAGGATTTCTGCTTGGTGGTGATTTCGTCCTGGAGCTTCCGCTTTGCCTCTTCGCTACCCACGGTGCCCATCTTTTGCAACTGCTGCGAGAGAGCTTCGATGTTCTGGCGGCGGGCTTCCAGTTCCTTGCGCTTGGGCTCGATCTTGGCCTGTAAGTCGGCGGCGGCTTTTTGGCCGTCCTTGGTGCTGATAATCGCCTGCTGGATGCTGATCGTACCGACCTTCTGCTGCGCCAGGGACGAGGTGGCTGCGAGTCCCAAAAGGACGACGCTGACCATTAAATTCTTCACAAACATACTCATTTTACGGGGTCTCTTTCAAATCGTATCATTCTCAAAAACTAGAAGGTACGGCTAATGGTGAAGCGAAACTGCTTCGCCTTCTCAAAGAAGGGGCTCGCCTGGCCGAACTGGACTAGGGAGTTGACGAAGGTGGCTTGGTTGGGAAAGAAGCTGCGATCGGCGGCGATCGGCGGCTGGATAAACTCTTCCACGCGCAGCGGATTGTAGGCCCAATAGAACCGGAACGGCGCGTTCACAACGGGCATAATGACCTGCAGCTCAAGGCCGGTCGACATGCGGACGTTCTGCGTAAACGGCACCAGCACGGCGCTTTGGCCGAAGCCCGCTTGCGGAAAGAGTGAATTCAAATCGTTGATGCGGCCGGGATTGAGGTTCAAGCCATTGCTTCGTGAAATGCGGTTTACGCCGATGTCGGCAAAGGCGGCCAGGATCACCGGCCCGAAGATGGGAATCCGGTATTCGAAGTTGCCCACGCCTTGGGTGTCTCCGCCGGGGAAGATGAGCTGGTACACCGGAATGGTCTGCGTGACGGGCACGGAAACCAGGCTGCCCGTGCTATTCAGCACGCGCTGGATGCGGGCGCTGCCGTCGTCGTTCAAGACGTTGACGGTGGCTTGGCTGGGCACATAAGCCAACGGGCTGATGTTCCAGATATCGAAGCCGCGGATGTCGTTTTCGCCGCCCATGTAGAAGCGGTTGAAGGGCGGGGCGTTCTTACCGCCGAAGCCGCTGATGAAGCGGCCCAGACCGTGCATACCGATGACATGGCCCTTTTTGAAACCCGCGCGGAAATACTTGATATCCACCGTGGGCTCCACAAAATTTGTATTGCCACCCAGGAAAGATCCCGCGAACGTTGTCGAGATGTAGATCGATTTGCCCCGCGTCGGAGTGATCGGGTGGTCGACGGTGTTGTAAGAGAAATTCGGAATAATCGAGCTCTGCCGGATTCCGGACAACTGGTTGGGTCCGTCGATGTTTTGGAAGTTCGAGAATTCAAAGTATGTGCTGGCCGCCGTGGACAGTGGCGTGTACTTCGAATCGTTATAGCTGTAGGTGATGCCGACGCGGGCGAAGCTGCGGCGCAGCAAGGTGGAGGCGTAGGCCGTAAAGCCATAGCCGTTGGACACGTAGTTCAACAAGTTGTCACGGCCGATCGCGTCGAACTGCGAAGTCAAATTGCGGCCCGAGAACAACGAAACCTCGCGGCCCTGATCGTAGCTAAAGCGCTGCGTATTGACGGTGAAGCCAACCTGAATCGGCTTATCGAGAAAGTAAGGTTCCGTGAAGCCAAAGGTGACCGAGCGAATGCGGTCGCCGAGCTGGGAATCGAGCGAAAGCGTCTCGCCCAGCCCCAAAAAGTTGTTCGTCGAATAGCCAAAGCTGATGAAACTGCCCGCGATGCCAGACACGCCGCCCGACATCTGCACGCTGTTCTTGCCGCGTTCCTTTACCTTGAGTGTGATGTCAACCGTGTTGTTCTTCGTGTCGCGGGTGATGTTGGCCGCTTCGTTTTCTTTCAACACTTCGAAGTAGCCAAGCTGGTTCAGGCGCAATAGGCTCACTTCCCACAGGCGCGAGTTAAATAGATCGCCTTCGTCGAGCAGGATTTCGCGACGGATTACCTTGTCGCGCGTCGTCGTGTTGCCCGCGAAATCAATGCGGCGCACATAGAACTGGCTGCCCTCGTCTACGTTCAGCGTCAGGTCGATCTTGCCGGTTTTGGGATCCGGCTCGAAGGAAGGTTCCGGTACAAAATCCAGAAAGCCAAACTGTCCGTAGACTTTGCGGGCTTCTTCGAGGCCCTTGCGGAGCTTGGCGGTCGAAAACGTGTCGCCCTCCTGCATGCCAATGATGCGCGAGAAGATCTCCTCGGGGGCGCGGAAAAACTTGACGCCGACGAGATTCAATTTCGCGAGTTGATACTTGGGACCTTCATCCACACGAACGGTGAAATCCGCGCGCTTGCCAGGCTTATTGGGATAGAACAGCGGGATGCGGAAACCCTTGCCGCCCACGTCGCGGATGGTGGGTTCCTCGGAGTTGGCGCGTGCCGTAAAGTAGCCGCGCTCCTGATAGTAATTCTGCACGCGGCTCATGTCTTCTTCGAGCTTGGTCGCATCGTAAGTTTTGGCAAAGAGATTCTCGAGCAGAATGGAGCGAGGAATGCCAACGGGCTTCAGGTTCTTCATCGCGCGTTGCACCACGCGGTCGTTAAAGACTTGATTGCCCTCGATGCCGATTTTGCCGACTTTTACTTTGGGCCCCTCGGCTACGCGGAAGTTTACCTCGAGCGAGGACGGCGGAATCTGGCGAATTTCCGGCGTGACGTTGGCGAACTGGCGGCCGCGTTCGGACAGGTATTCCTTCAGCACATTCGCGGCCCGCTGGATCTTGTTGGGGTCGTACTGCTGTTCGACCTGGAGGCCCACCTTACGTTCCTTAAAGCGATCCAGGATCTCAGAGACCGTGATGGACTTCATGCCGTCATATTTGATCGAGCGCACCACTCGCCGCTCGGTTACCACGAAGCGCACGATCCAGCCCGTGCGGCTGGCTTCGCGCTCCAGGCGAATGTCGTCGAACCGCGCGGTGTTCCACAGGAGCATGAAGTCCCGATTTAACGCTTCTTCGTTATACCGGTCGCCTTTTTTGCTAAGCACCAGGGCGCGAAGCGTGTCTTGAGGGACCCGGCGGGAACCGCGGAACTCGATGGCTTCAATGACATCTTCTGCCGGGGTATCGGGCGCGGGCTCCGCGCTCGGTTTAGGTTCTCCCGCCGCGGGCGGAGCCGCTGGGTCTATGGCGGGCTTGGGCGCCTCAAAAGGTGGTTTGGCGGGGGCCGGTTGCTGCGGCGCCGCGGGAGTGGATTGCGGAACGTTCTCGAAAGGATTGGCCGGTTTGGGCTTGGGGGGCGGCGGTTGTTGCGCGGCCGCGGGTGGGCAAATCTGAACCAGCATCAAAACTGCCGCTAATACGCAGAAGTAGTGCTGGACCAGGCTCCACCGCCTGTTGGACTTCATCAACGAACTGTTTCCTTTCCACTCTGCGCCTTGAGCAAGACGTGGCCCTGCCGCATCCGGTTTCGCAAAAGCACCATCTGCGGGAGTCGTCCGGAGGCGCGTTCGCCATTTCGAACTGCCATATCCGGCCGGGCCTTAGGAACCCCGGTCGGAACGCACAAATATTGAGTATAGACCAACGCACATGCCAATCAGAACGTACCCGAAGAAGATGGAAGGTCTTTTAGAATAAACGGAGAACGGCGGAAAAACCAGCCGCCAGAAAAAACCGTCCACCAAATAGAACCATCCCGTACTGAGCAGAATGCCCATCCCCAGCGATGGCCCTATCCGCCGCCTCGGCGAAATGACTTGGCTTGTCAGCGTAGCGAATGCCACCGTAAGCAGCAAATGCAAAGCTAGCCCCGTCCAGGTATAGGCATTAAAATAAGGCCGAAACCCGCCTAGACCTTCAAACAAGCCCGCCATCAGGTTGGGCAAAGTCCAAAACGAACGGCCCTCCCATCTGGACACAATCCCGATCCATACTAGTGAAACGGCAAAACCCGCCACTCCGGATTGAACCCCGGCCAGCAAGCGGTCTAGCCGGCTCGTATGCTCCCTGAAGGAGGAGGCCGGGAGCGCGGTATGAGGGGCGGCGATGGAAGCAAGCGTTGCCGCCGCTGGGGCGAGCTTGGTTTCTTCGGGCGAGTTTTCGCCTTCCATTTTGCATCTCGATGATAGCATTGAGGATCTTCTTATCCACTATGAATCGCGTTGTTGTCACGGGCATTGGGGCGATCAGCCCGAACGGTTTGGGCCGGGAATTGTTCTGGCGGAACACCAGAATGGGCGTAAGCGGCGTCAAGAGAATTTCCCGCTTCGACGTCTCCGGCCAACCCGTACAGGTAGCTGGAGAAATTTCCGGCTTCGATCCCCTCCTCCACCTCACGGCTCGCGAATTGGAGGGAACCGGTATTGGAACAGCCTATGCCGTCGCGGCCACCGCCGAGGCGCTCGAGGACGCCGCTTTCCCCTGGCGGGAACTAGCCCACGAAGACACGCGCCGAATTCAGGTCATTGTCGGCAGCGGCGGTGGCAATCAAGAGTTCACCGAACGCCAATACTCTCTCTATTACAGCGGCCAGCAAAAGAAATGCAGCGTCTATGTGATTCCTTCCAGCACGCTCGGCACCCTCTCCAGCGAAGTCTCCATGCACTTCGGCTTCCGCGGCTTAAGCCACATGCTCTCCAACGGCTGCACTAGTTCGACCGACGCCATCGGCTACGCCTACCGGGCCATCCGTCACGGAGATGCGGAGACCGTCGTTTGCGGCGGCGTCGACGCTCCCATCGCGCCCCTTACCCTGCGCGGCTTCCAACTCCTCCGGATCATGAGTACCGCTCGCAATGAAGATCCCGCGCGCGCTTCGCGCCCCTTTTCGGCGGATCGCGACGGATTCGTGCTCGCCGAGGGGGCCTGGTTCTTCGTGCTCGAACGCGAGGAAAACGCCCGGGCGCGGGGCGCCCGCATCTATGCCGAAATCGCCGGCTACGGCGCCACCTGCGAGGCCTTTCACCGCGTTCGCTTAGAAGAAGTCGGCATTGAGCCCGCCCGCGCCATGACTATGGCCATGGCCGAAGGATCCACCTCGCCGCAGGAAATCGATTACCTGCACTACCACGGCACCGCCACCGAACTGAACGACCGCGTGGAAACCGCCGCCGTCAAACTCGCTTTTGGCGAACACGCTCGACGCCTTCCCGGCTCTAGCGTCAAAAGTGTGATCGGCCACCCCCAAGGGGCTTGTGGCTCGGCGTCCCTCGCCGCGACTCTCCTGGCAATGCGCGACAGCTTTGCCCCGCCGACGATCAATCTGGATAAGCCCGATGCCGCCTGCGATCTCGATTACATCCCCCACGAAGGGCGCCCTCTCGAAATCAAAAAGGCGATCGTTAATACGATCGCCTTCGGGAGCAAAAATTCTGCGCTGCTCTTGAGCCGGATCTAGACCGCCCTTTTGCCGGGCCTGGAACGGCCGCCTAATCGGGTTTCGAATAGTAGTAGCTGTGATAGTACGTGTACTTCGAGTACAGCTCCCCTCGCCGCGCGCCGTTTACGATAATGCCCAGCACGTTGTTCTCGCAGAGGGATTGCAAAGCGCGCGTAACCGAATCCACTGTCGTCACACCCAGGCGCACGACAATTACCGTACCGTCGCACATCGTCGACAGCAGGTTCGCATCGGCTGCGAACAATAGCGGCGGTGTGTCCAGCACCACCCAGTTAAAGACGCGCTGCAAATTGCCCATCAGGCTCTTCACTTGGGGCAAATTCAAAAGCTCCAGCGGATTAATCACCGCTTCGCCCGCGGGCATGATCGATAGATTCGTGCCCGCCACCTTCTTGACTACCTGCTCGATACTGGCCTTGCCCAAAAGGTAATCCGTAATGCCCGGCGAACGGTCCACCTGGAACATGTTGTGCACGATGGGCCGCCGAAAGTCGAAGTCGCACAGCACGGTGTTGTTGCCGGCGAGATGGGATTCGGCCAGCGCCAGATTCACCGCGCCCATGCTTTTGCCTTCCGCCGGTGACGGGCTCGTCACTACCACCGTATGAATCGGCTGCAATCCCTGCAAGTGATTCAACCGGGTGCGCAGCGTACGAAATTCTTCACTGGGCGCCTCATGCGGGCGCGTCGCGTCGATCAGATGCGCCTCGGGCGCTGGATTGAATGGGATCTCCTCGATTCTCTCCAGCAGATCCGCAAAGCCTGGATCCTGCGGCGCGGTCCGCGCGGTCGCATAGCGCGGAGCCGATTGCACCGGCCCCCGCTGGAACTCACCCACCTGATCCGGCGAGATTACTCCCGACTTCCGTAACGCCTCATGTACTCTGCTCATCTTGCTCCGTTTCCCCTCTCACCGTTCGCGCGCCCCAGGCCACTATTTGGTCTCTATTTGCTTTGCAGATAGAAAATGATTGAACCCGCCATGATCGCCACACTGGCTAGGCATGCGGTGGACCAAGCCAGCCAGGTCAAACGCCGCCGGCGGCGCACCACCAGGTCGTTCTCTAGCAGCGGAATACAGCCCAGCACTGTCAACTGCGTGTAAGCGCGAACGTCCTTCAGGTTTTTGAGCGTCGAGTCCTTGATTTCTCTCGCGCCCGCCAGGCAAATGCCCACAATCAAGCCACCCAAAGTGCCGCCTAAAATGATCATCCAGCGCTTCGGCTCGGTCGGATTCACCGGCAAGGAAGCCGGATCGAGTATCTCTAGCTTCTCGGTCTGCTTCCGGTTCTCCAGTTCGACCGCCGCATTCGCCCGCTGTTTCATCCGGTCGATCTCTTCAAAATCGCGCCGGGCCAACATCGACTGCAGGCGCAACTGCTCGTATTCCTTTTCATTCGACGGCATGCTCGAAAGCGTGCCTTGCAAGGAGCGCGCGCTGCGCTCAGCATCCGCCTGAGACTTCTTGAAGACATCCTCTTCCATCTTGGTGGCCTCAATTCGCGCCTGCAGTTGCGCGATGCTCGCTTCCAGCGTCCTGGCTTCCCTCGCCGCTTCGGGACGCAGATACGTTTTGCGGTTGGAAGTATTTGTCTTCTCGATTTCGTCCTGTTCCTTCTGCAGACGGTCCCGTTCCCGCTTCAGAATTTGCAGATTGGCGACAAAGTTCTTGATGTCCGGGTGCGTCTCCTGGTACTGCTCCCGCAAGCCCTGCAGGCGCGTTTCCGCCCCCGCGATTTCCTTTTCGATTCCTAGCAGCCGCTCTGATTTCGGGGTTACCAGGGCCGTTTCCGCCGTCGGCACCAGCACCTGCCGCAGTTGCTCCTTCAGGATCCCTACATTGTTTTCGAGGATCATGCGATCCTGGCTCACGCGCGCCAAGGAAGCGTTCAAGTTCGCCATCCGGCTTTCGATGCTCGTAATGGCCTGGAGTGTCGCGCCCTGTTGTTCCGGCGTCCTGCCTAGATTTGCCGTCTTGAACTTCGCCATCTGGTCTTCGAAGTTCTCCAACTCCCGCTTACGGGTCTGCCACTGATCGTCGACGAAGTCCTTCGTCTGGCCCGCGATGCTCGACCGCTCCCGCACGTTTTCGTCGATGAACTTTGAAACCAACTCCCCGCACACCTTCTGCGCCAGAAAGCGGTTCTCGTACTTGAAGGAAACCATAAACGCCGCAGCCCGCTGCACTCCGCCCTGCGCGTTGCTCGAATTGATCATGTCCACTTTGATCGCCTGGGTGCGCATGGCTTCGATGATGTCCTCCATCGGCAGCCGGCGGCGTTCCCGCGGGTACAACTGATGGGTATTGATGAGATTGGTCAGGTTCGCGCGGCTCACAATGCTCTGGGTCATCTGGTTGATGCGCTGTTGCATGTCCAACTGGAAGGACACCGGAACCAGGCTTTCCGGAATCTGAGGGGGCAACACGCGGATGCGCGCCACCGAAATGTACGTGTCTGGCCACAAACAAGCCACGACCACGCTCACCACCAGGCAGGCCAAGGCTGGGCCCAAAATCCAGGAGCGGTGCCGCCGCACGATGTCGATATAGTCTTCGACATCCATCTCTCGTCTTTGAATCGCTAAGGGGTCCTGGAGTGGCTGCATGAAAAAACTGCCTCGCTACGAAATGACTTGCGTTTAGGGAACCACGACGTGATCGCCGGGCTGCAGAAAGATGTTCTGTTCTAGCCGCTTGCCCTTGATCACGTCTTTGTAATTAAATTTGATCCGCTCGGTGCCGCGCATGATCACGACCTTTTTGGCATTGCCAAACTCGCGAATGCCGCCCGCCATGGTCAAGGCTTGCAGTACCGTTGTAGGGCTCACCAGCGGAAAAGCGCCCGTGCGGAATACTTCCCCGGAAATGTAGTATTTCTTGCTCTCCACGCGCAAAACCTGGATGGAGACAATCGGGTTCTTTAGAATCGACGAATACGCCTTCGTAACGCTGGCTTCCAGTTCCGATGGCGTCAATCCGGCTGCTTCGATGTCCTTCACCATGAACAGTCCCAGCATGCCGTCCGGCCTCACCGTGTAGGCCCGGCTCAATTCCTGCTCGCGCCACACACTCACGCCAATTACGTCCTCGGCCCCGATCTTGTAAGACTTCGGGTCCACCGCCGCGCCGCCCGGGGATGCTTCCGGCTTGGCCGGCGCCACCGAGCGTTCGTCCGCCTCTTTCGGCGTCGGAGGTAACGGCACCGCTTGCCCAAAGGCCGCCGCGACGCTAACGCACCCCAAAAGCAGGGCTATGTACAGCTTTGAAATCCTTAACACCGGCGTTTCCTCTGGCCTCCCGAATTCAATCTGACTTCGCCTCCCCGAGAAAGGGCCGCATCGAATTAAAATTTAAGTCTACATCATGCGGTTAACTCTCTGACCCTCAAAGGGCTCCTGGAGTTTCCGCTCCGACGGAGAGAATGCTCATGCCCAAAGTCTCTTTCTACCTCGCCAAGTCCGATCCGAGCGAGTACAGTCTGGCCGATCTGGAGCGGGATCAGGATGCGCTTTGGGATGGCGTAACCAACGCCGCCGCCCTCATCGCCTTGCGCGCCATGAAAGCCGGCGACTGTGTCCTCATCTACCATTCGCAGGGCCAATCTTCGATCGTCGGCTGGGCCTACGTATCAGGCGACCCGGTTCCTAATTCCGACAATCCCAAGCTCGTGGCCGTGCCGCTCCGCTTTGGAGGGAGCCTAGCCACGCCCCTTAGCCTCGCCGAAGTCAAGCAGTCGGGCCTTTTTGAGGACTTCGCCCTCGTCCGCCAGGGACGGCTTTCCACCATGCCCGTTCCCCCGGCCTTCATCTCGTGGCTCAAAAAGCAACGCCGCGACTTCAAGCCTTGATCGCGAAGGGCAAGCTGCGTAATAGCTGATACACCAACGCGACCGGAAGCCCTACGACATTGGCGTAACAGCCTTCCACCCGGGTCACAAAACGCGATCCCAGGCCTTGAATGGCGTAGCCCCCGGCCTTCCCCTGCGGCTCTCCGCTCAGCACGTATTCCTCGATTTCGCTCTCGCTCAGACGGCAAAAATGCACTCGGCTCGCCTCCACCCTCGATTCAAGAACGTCGTCGTATCGCAGCGCCACTCCCGTCAGCACCTCGTGCATCCTGCCGCTCAACAAACGCAACATCTCCATCGCCTCGGCGTCGCTGGACGGTTTCTCCAGCACCCGCGGCTCCCCTCCCGCGTTTGCGTCAACCACCACGGTCGTGTCCGCGGCCAGCACCAATTCGTCCGGATTCAATCTTGCCGCCCGCGCCTTTTCCCGCGCCAAACGCTCCACGTACGCCTGCGGATTTTCCCCCCTACCTCTCACCTCGGCAATGTCCGATGGCCGAATCACCGGCCGATAACCCGCTTGCCGGAGCAGTTGATCGCGCCGGGGCGATGCGCTCGCTAAAACTAAGATTCTAGGGGGATTTGCCGGGTTCATACTAAGGTGTTTGCCTGCATCGCATTGTAGAACCCCTTTGCTATGCTTGGCCTGTGCCTCGGGGATACCTCCTCTGCTGGATCGTTTTTTCCGCGTTGGCGCCGTCCCTCGCGCAAGCCATCATCATCCACGATGAAGCGGCTAACTCCAGCTATTACAACGTCAATGCCTCCCAGGCCGCTTTCAACGGCATTGGCCGTGTCGTTGTGTCTGGGGCCAATGTTTGCTCCGCGTTTGCCATCAATTCTTTCCAGGTCCTCACCGCCGCTCACTGCTTACCCGGCGTAAATCCTTCCTTCAACGGCCTAGCGCTGGATGGGATCCGGTTTTCTCTTTTCGACTCCAGCGTCTACGCCCCCACCTCGGTCTTCGTGGCGCCGGGTTTTGAATTTACAAACTTTCAGAATGGGCACGATCTCGCCGTGCTTTATTATGCCAATGGCCTGCCTGGCGTAAACACTTACCCGATCTTCCAATATTCCAATGGCGAAGACGAACTGGGCGATAGCTTCGAACTCTTTGGCTACGGCCGCTGCGGCACTCCCCAGGGCGGTTGGAATGTCAACGGAGGCGCCTGTGCCTCCCCCGGCCTGCACCGCGCGGCCAATCGCTACGACCACATCTCGGCCAACGAGCGCCTCCTCCAGTTCAGTTTCGACAGCTACAACCCCGCCACCCAGACCGTCGCCGGCGCAGATTGCCGTGTCAACGACGCGCTCTGCTACTTCACAGGAAACGAAAACCCCACTAAACAAGGGGTGCCCGAGATTGCTTCGCGCCAAGGCCTCTTCGCGCCCGGTGATAGCGGCGGGCCGTCCTTGATCTTTCGCGAAGGCCAATACTATTCCGTCGGGCTGCATTCCTACGTCAGTTGCCTATCCTTCCAAGGTTTATGCCTCACTCCGCCCGACACCGATTCCTCCGCCGGGCCCAACGGCACTTGGGGCGAATTCAACACCGATACGCGCCTCAGCTATTACTCGGCGTTTGTCGCCGAAGCCGTTCCCGAGCCTTCCACCTTTGCCCTGGCCGCCTTTGCAGCCGCCTTCCTTTTTTGGCATTCCTCTCGCCGTCGCGCCATGTTAGACTCCTCAACGTCCCCCGCCATTCCAGCTCGAGTCCCATTGCCAGCACGTGGAAAAAGCCCTTCGCCTAATCACCAAACTCAAGAACAATCTCGTCGCTGACGACGAACTGGTCCGCGCCGCATGGCTGGCCGCTGTCGGCCCCCGCTTGGAGGCGCACGCCCGCTTTCGCGAATTAGTCCGGGACCGGGCCGTGATTGAGGTCGACGACCGCATCTGGCAAAGCCAATTAGCCTCACTCGAACGCCCCATCGTGGAAAAACTCGAAAAGTTGGTCGGCCGCCGCGTCGTCTCTCGCATTGAGTACCGCGTGGCCATTCCCCGGCCCAAGCCCCAGGCTGCGCCCTTGCCGGAATTCGCCCTCGCTGCACGAGACCCGGAGGCCAACCGCATCGCCGACCCTTCCCTCCGGCGGATCTATCTTCAATCCAAGCGCAAGGCCAAAATCTCCTGAACCTGTGGGACATTCATAAGAAGCATGGAATTCAGCAAGGATCACGTGCGCAAAGTGGCGGCTCTCGCCAATTTGCGCCTGACCGAAGAAGAAATTGAGCGCATGGCCGCCGATATGAGCGGCGTCCTCACGCATATGGAACAATTGGCCACCTTGAACACGGATGGGGTCGAGCCCATGGCGCAAGTCGTCTACCCGGCCGGCGAGACCGCCACTCTCCGCGAAGATGCCGTTCGCGAGGCGACACTGCTTGATACCGCCCAGGCTCTGCAAAACAGCGCCCTGAGCGGCGCGGGGCACTTTAAGGTACCCAGGGTGATTGAACGATGAACGTTCCCGCTCTCACCATCGGCCAGATCCGCGCCGGCCTGCGCGCCAAGTCCTTCAGCGCCGTCGAACTGGCCCGGGCCGCCAACGCCTTTGCCGAGGCGGAAAATCCCAAGACCAACGCGTATCTCACCCTGTCTCCGTCTGAGGCGGAGGCCGCCGCGGCGGCCGTCGACGCCAAGATCGCTCGCGGCGAAGACCCCGGCCTGCTTGGCGGCGTTCCCGTGGGCGTGAAAGACGTTCTATCCACCAGGGGCATCCGCACCACTTGCGCTTCCAAGTTGCTCGAAAACTACATCCCCCCTTACGACGCCACCGCCGTCACGAAGCTTAAGGAGCACGGCGCGCTCATCGTCGGCAAGGCGAATTGCGACGAGTTCGCCATGGGCTCCTCCAATGAAAACTCCGCCTTCGGCCCCGTGCGCAATCCCGTTGCGCTCGACCGTGTACCCGGCGGCTCCAGTGGCGGTTCGGCGGCCGTGGTCGCCCAAGGCACCGCCGTTGTTTCTTTGGGCTCCGACACCGGAGGCTCTATCCGCCAGCCGGCCTCGTTTTGCGGCGTCGTGGGCGTTACGCCGACTTATGGCCGCGTCAGCCGTTACGGGCTGGTTGCTTTTGCCAGCAGCCTCGATCACGTGGGGCCTTTTGCCCGCAATGTGGAGGATGCTGCGATCTTGCTGGAAGCCATTGCCGGGCGGGATCCCTTGGATTCCACCAGCGCCTTTGCGCCCGTTCCCCGCTACTCCGAGGAAATGAAGCAGCCCATCGCGGGCCTGAAGCTTGGCATTCCGAAAGAATACTTCGAAGGCCTATCCAGCGAAACCGGCGACAAAATCCATGCCGGCCTCGATACCTTGCGCCAGCTTGGTTGCACGGTAGAGGAGGTCAGCCTTCCTCATACCCCGTACGCCATTAGTTGTTACTACATCATCTGCACGGCGGAGGCGAGTTCGAATCTCGCCCGCTACGACGGCGTTCGCTACACCAAACGCGCGGAAGCCGATACGCTCACCGGCATGTATGCCGGCACGCGCGGAGAGTTCTTTGGCGCGGAATGCAAACGCCGCATCATGCTCGGCACCTATGTGCTGAGCCACGGCTATTACGACGCTTACTACTTAAAGGCTGGCCGCGTGCGCACCCTCATCGCGCGCGATTTCGCCCAGGCCTTTGCCAAAGTGGACGCCTTGATCGCTCCGGTCAGCCCCTTCCCGGCTTTCAAAATCGGCGAGAAACTCGCCGACCCCATGCAGATGTACCTGTCGGATATCTATACGATCACGGGCGATCTCGCGGGCATACCCTGCATGAGTGTTCCTTGCGGCGCCACCGCCGAAGGCCTTCCCATCGGCATGCAAATCTTCACAAACCACTTCGAGGAAGCCAAGATGTTCCGCCTGGCTCACCACTTCGAGCGGGCTACCAGCTAGGCTGCCGCACCTTCACCGGCTTGCCGCCCTGCTCCCGGCTCTTCTGGGCCGCATCCAGAAACGCAAAGATCTCAATCGTCTCCGCTTCGTCCACCGGGCGCTGGCCGGTCACGAAGAAATCGACAATCTTGCGCACCAGTGGCACATAGCTGTATTCGAACTTCGCCTCCGACTGGATAATCTTGTTGTCCTGGGTGAAAGCCACCGCGCCGAAGTCTGAATAAGGCCGCAGCGCGCGCACCGTACCGATCCGGCCGTCGCCCCAGCGGCAGCTAATTTCATCCTGCTCTGCCGAGTAAGTACGCGTAACCGTTTCGCAGCCCCTGCCCATCAGCGTAAACAGCATTTCCGTCGCGTGGATTCCATACCAGGAAAGCTCGAGGTAGTGGTGTTCTTCGAGCGGCCCAGGTCCCCACGTGATCGCGCCTTTTAGATTGGGCTGGCGCAGCGGGCCCAGGCTCTTGGCCCAGCGCAGGCTTGAGGAAGAAAACCATTTGACGCCCCGCGACTTCGCCAGCCGCGCAATCTCCACCGCGTCCTCTAGCGTCGACGCCAGCGGCTTATCGATAAACAAAGGCTTGCCGGCCTCGATCACGGCCTTGGCCTGCGCCAGGTGTGGCCGTCCGTCCACGCTCTCCAGCAACACCGCGTCCACCTTGCGCAGCAGCGTCGCGATGTCCGGCACGATCTCCACCTTCCAGTCCCGCTCGAGCGTCGCCGCGTATTCATCCACGCGTTTTGCGCTCGATTCAATGTCCTTGCTGCCCCCTTTGAAGGCCGCCACCACGCGCGCCCCCGCGATGTAGTCCGGATTCTTCGGATCGTTCAGGATCTTCGTAAACGCGACCGCATGCGAGGTGTCCGTCCCAATGATTCCCAACCGAATTTCAGCGTTCATGCCCAGCGACGCAAGCAAGAGAATTCCCAATGCCTTCATCCCGAGAATTGTATACTGCGGCTTTGGTTCACCTCTCCTCTCCGCTTCAATATCTCAAGGGCGTTGGCCCCACGCTTGCGGAGAAGCTCAAGGCTAAAGGTCTGGAAACGGTCGAAGACCTGCTCTTCTACCCGCCCTTTCGCTATGAGGACCGCAGCCGCTTCCTCCCCTTCCGCCAGTTTCGCGACGGGCAGGCCGGCGCCGTGCTCGGTATCGTCTCATCCACGCGCACCAAGGCCTGGCGCAAGGGCGGGCAGGTCCTTTTCGAAGCGGAGCTGCAAGACGAACAGGGCAACCGCCTCCTGGCCCGCTGGTATAACGCGCGCTACCTGGCCAGCGAGATCGTGCCCGGCCTCCGCCTGGCCCTCTTCGGTAAAGCCGAATTCGATTTCCAATCCAATCGCACTTACCTCGCCCATCCCGAATTCGAGGTGTTGCCGGAGGAAAGCGATCCCGAACTTGCCTTGCACATGGGCCGCATTGTGCCCATCTACGAAATGATCGGCAAAATCTCCCGCAAGCAGATCCGCCGCTTCCTGGCCCGCGCCATCGAAGCCGCCGGGGAATTGCACGACGCGCTGCCCGCCTCCGTTTTCGAGCGCTATCGTTTGCCCGTGCTTGCCGATGCGTTGCGCGAAGTCCATGCCCCCGGCCCCGGCGTCTCGCTCGACGCGCTCAACACCCGCCGTTCCCCCGGCTATTGGCGTCTGATTTTTGAAGAGTTCTTCTGGCTTGAGTTTGGCCTCCTCCGCAAGCGGAAGGATGCCAAGCGCACCCTAGGCATCGCCTTCGCGCTGAACGACCGGATCCGCGACAAGATCAAGGCGATGTTGCCTTTCAAGCCTACCGGCGCCCAGAAACGGGCCTTGAAGGAGATTGCCGATGACATGGCCCGCCCCTCGCCGATGAACCGCCTCCTCCAAGGCGACGTCGGCAGCGGCAAGACTCTCGTCGCCGCCGAAGCCGCCGTCATCGCCGTCGAAAATGGCTACCAGGTTGTTCTGCTCGCGCCCACGGAGATCCTCGCCGCCCAACACTATCTTTCGCTCAATCGCTTTTTCCGCCGCATCGGTTATACCGTTGCCCTGGTCACCGGCAGCCAGACGGCGCGAGAGAAAAGTCAGATCAAAAAGCTGATTGCCGAGGGCCTCGTCCAAATCGTGGTCGGCACCCACGCCTTACTCGAAAAGAGCGTCGAGTTTCCCAAACTCGGCCTCGTCGTTATCGATGAGCAGCACCGCTTCGGCGTATTGCAGCGCCTCTTCCTGCGTCAAAAAGGCGCCGCGCCCGACGTGCTCGTCATGACCGCCACGCCCATCCCTCGCACGTTGGCCCTTACGCTTTACGGCGATCTCGATGTCAGCGTCATCGACGAACTCCCCCCGGGACGCCGCCCCATCGTCACCAAACACATTCCCCCCGCCCAAGCCAAGGCCGTCTGGAATGCCGTGCGCCACCAGTTATCGCTCGGCCGCCAGGCCTATGTCATCTATCCGTTGGTCGATGACAGCGAGACCTCCCCAGATCTCAAGAGCGCCCTGCAAATGTTCGAGCTGCATCAGTCGAAAATCTTCCCGGATTTCCGCGTCGGTCTCCTGCACGGGCAGCTGCCGCCCAGCCAGAAAGACGACGTCATGGAACGCTTCAAACGCCACGAGCTCGATATTCTCGTCTCCACTACTGTGGTCGAAGTCGGCGTCGACGTGCCCAATGCGACCGTGATGGTGATCGAGAATGCCGAGAAATTCGGCTTGGCGCAACTCCATCAATTGCGCGGCCGCGTTGGCCGCGGCGCGCACGATAGCTATTGCTTCCTCGTCACCGGCAAGCTGAACGAGGTCGCGCGGCAGCGCATTGACGCCATGGTCGCCTCGAGCGACGGCTTCCGTCTTTCTGAGGTCGATCTCGAAATCCGCGGACCCGGCGAGTTCTTCGGCACGCGACAGTCCGGCATCCCGCAACTGCGCTTTGCCCACGTACTCAAAGACCGGGAAATTCTTGAGTGCGCCCGCGAGGAGGCGCAGTCCTTTCTCGACCGCGAAGAAGGCACTGCCCGCGGTCGCGCCGCCGTCGATTATCTCGAGCAACACTGGCAGCGCCGCTATGGCCTTGCCCAGGTAGGCTAAAAGGAAGGAAAGCTTATGCGCGTCATTGCTGGAGACCTTCGCAGCCGCAAAATTCTCGCCCCGCCAGGCGAATCCACGCGCCCCACCCCCGACCGATTGCGCGAGTCCCTCTTCTCCATCCTCCAAACGCAAATCGCGGGCAAAGTCTTCTACGACCTCTACGCGGGCTCCGGCGCCGTCGGCATTGAGGCCCTCTCGCGTGGGGCCTCCCGCATTGTATTCGTCGAAAGTGACCGCGATGCCCTCTCTACTTTGCGCGAAAACCTGCGCTCCCTCCAGATCGATAATCGCTGCCTGGTCGTGCAAAAGCGGGTGCATTCCGCCATCCCCAACGGCGTCTCGGGCATTGTCTTTGCGGATCCCCCTTACGATACCCCCCGTGAATACGAAAAGCTGGCCGCGTCCCTCGCCGGGGAATCGGAAGACATTGAGATCCTTCTCATCCAGCACGACCGCCGCCAGGAACTACCGGAAAAAATCGGCCAGTTAGCTCGCTACCGCGAACTTAAGCAAGGCGACAATGTCGTCAGCTTCTATGGCCGCGGCGAAACCGCTGCGGGCGATTGACCGGCTGCGGGAATTGGTTCCGCCGTGTCGAACTGCATGGGAATTTCGATGTGCGCCAGTTGCTCTTTGCTGGTCTCCTCGCCGTCGCTCACCTGCAGCTTATAGTCGCGCGGCATCACATCAAAAAGGATTCGTCCCTCTTCCGTCATGGTTGGCCCAATCTTCCGGATTAGCCCTAACCAATTCGCCACGCCTTCGCCCTCCTGCAGCTCCGCGTAGGTTTCGCCCTTGTCGTCAACTAGCGAAAACAAAGGCAACTCCGCTTCCTTGTTGCCGCCGTTGGTGATCGCCAGCCGAAGCACCAGAAAGCGCTTCTGGGGCATCTTCTGCGCCACGCCGCCAAGCTGCGTTTTATACTCCGCTTCCAACACGTTGTAAGTGATCAGCCCTACCGGCACCCGTTCCCCCATCTTGAAAACTTTCGCGGCAATCTTCGGAGCTCCCGCGTTCTCGCCGTCCCGGGTGCAGGCTCCCAGTACTGCCGCTGCGGCGCCCAGCGCGGCAAGAATTTCTCTTCGGTTTTGGAACGAAGCTTGGAACTGTGTCATCTTACTCGTTATGAGGGTACGTCAATTTCGCTCCCGCTGGCAACGCCTCGGCGGAATTCTCGTTGCGGGCATGCTTTCCCTCGTTTTGCTGGTGCCCGCCGCCTCGGCCCAGGGCCAGCACCCCAAATCCGGACGCCGCATCGCTCCCGTCATGGGCGTCGGCGGTGCCGATTGGCTGGAACGCGCCGAGCGCGAGTCGGAGGAGAACCCTTCCCTCGCTATCCGCCTCATGAAATTTGAAGCTGGCATGACCGTTGCCGACATCGGCGCCGGCGTTGGCTACTACTCTCTTCGCATCGCCGAGATCGTCGGGCCCACGGGCAAGGTCTATGCCAATGAGATCCAGTCCGACATGCTGCAGTTGCTGAAGCGGCGCATCCGCGAAAAGAAAGCCGCAAACGTCGAGGCCATTCTTGGTACCGAGCGCGACCCCAAGTTGCCTCCCAATAGCTGCGACGCCATCATCATGGTGGACGTCTACCACGAACTTTCCCACCCCATCGAGATCCTGGCTAAGCTTCGAGAGTCGCTCAAGCCCAATGGCCGCCTGATCCTGCTCGAATACCGCAAAGAGGATCCCTATGTCCCGATCCGGCCCGAGCACAAGATGAGCGTCAAAGAGGCCAAAATGGAAGTCGAAGCCGAAGGCTTCCGTCTCGACAAGATCGTCGAGGAACTCCCCTGGCAGCACATCCTCATCTTTACAAAGCGCTAAGCGCGCCGATTCCCGCCTCCAGGCGCTCCGGCTGCGTCAACAAGCTCAGCACCCAGGCTTCCCGCATCGGCAGATCGTAATAGTATCCGGGGTGCAGCCAGAAGCCGCGCTCGATCAGACGTGCCGCCATCTCTTCCTCGTCCCCGCCGCTGGACGTGCGCACAATCGCACACCACCCCGCCCCCACTCTATCCACGGCCAGGCCGCGCTGCGCGTAAAGCCAGGCTAGATTCTGGCGGCAGCGTTCTTTCACCGGTGCCTGAAGTTCGTCTCTCCTGGCCAACCACGTGGGGGCGGCCTCCTGAATCGGCGCCGACACCGACAAATAGGTATCGCCGATAAACTCCATCGCCCGCACGATGTGCTCTTCTTCGGGCATCACAATCCAGCCCAGTTTCATTTGCGGCAGCGCGCACACCTTGCTCAGTCCGCTTAAACAAAACGCGCCGCTCGCGGCCAGCGTACGTGGAGCGGGAGGCGCCTCCCACGCATAATCCGCGAAAACTTCGTCGCTAATGCGGGGCAGCTGGGGCGGCAGCCATTCCAAATCCTCCGCGCTCCAAAAATGCCCTGTAGGGTTATTCGGATGCACCAACACGATCGCCTTCGTGCGCGGCCCGATCGCCCCTTGCAATCTCTCTCGATCCAGCACCCATTCTCCGGCGGCGTAGTGCGTGGCGTACGGAATCGCCACCACGCCTTCCGCCCGAATCAAGTGTTCGAGCAGCGGGTACGAGGGCTCGGGAATCAGCACTTCGTCGCCCGGGTCCGCCAGCAGCTTTAGGCAATAACTATAGCCCTCGCTCGTGCTCGCGCAAAGCTGGATGCGCCTCGGCGAAAGCTCCACCCCAAACTCTTCGCGGTAATACCGCGCGATGGCCTCCCGCGTAGCAATCCCTCCCGCCGGTGCCGGATCGTAACGGCTTCCCAACTCGAGGGCTACCGTTAACCCCACCCGCGTCGGATTGCTTACGCTCAAGTCTGCAATCGGCAGCCCCGCCGCCGCCCGCTCCCGCAAAAGCCGCGTCAGCCGGTTCTCCTCCGCCTGCCAGGGGTAGCGCTCGGAAAACCTCACTCGACTATCTTTTTCGCCTTTACCCAATCGATCATCACATCCCGCAGCAGAGGCCCGTCCAGCGGCATAGCCTGCGCGAAATCCCGGAACTTCGAATCGGGCCCGCGCCAGCTTTCAATCAGGAAGTCAATCGTCGAAACCGTGTAAATCTTCTCCGGGTCGAAGCCCGCCTGCGGCCGCAGGAAATCCGGCAGCAGAGCGCCCTTCACCTTTCCCGTCACCAGCAGATTGTCGAAGGGCATAATGTTCCAAAGGCTGCGCGCCAGCAGCTTGCCTTCCGGCAGAGTATCCCGCACCCCTCCCGCGTTCATGTGCACGATTTCCGCACCCGTCTTCTCCCGCATCACCTTTTCAATCCAGGCACGAACCCATTCGCGGTTCCGCGCGGCCGCACTCTCCCCAACCGGCACGTCCACCACCGCCTTAACCTTGCGTTCCCACTTCTCCACCAGTGCCGCTGTTTCCGGATCTGCGGGATATGCCGCCGTCGTGACGGGAATAATCTTCCACTCGGCCTTCACCAGCTTCCGCGCCCCCTTGTCGTACTGCAAATCCAAGCGCCCGATCTCACTCCCATTCGCCCGCAGCCGCACGCCAATCCGCCCCTCGGCCCGAAACGCATGCAGCATCCCGCCGTGATCGTGCCCGCTGATCACCACCGCATACTCGGGAATCTCTTTCACAATCTCATCGCATTGCTCTTTCCACAAATGCACCAGCGCGATCAGGATATCGGTCTTGTCCTTCAGCCGCGCGGCTTCGGCCCGCAGCGTGTCCAGCGCCGGCAGGATGCGATTCGTTCCCAGCTTGGCCGGCGTCGTCAGCTTCGGTACAAGGTCGTCCATCAACACGCCCACCACGCCAATCCGCAGCCCGTCGCGCTCAAAGATAACGCTTCCCGCTTCCGTAAACAGATTCCCCTCGGCCGTTACGAAGTTCGCGGCCAACACCGGCTGCGCGGCGGCGGCCATGAAGTCGTTGATGCGCTCCGCTCCATAGTCGAACTCATGGTTGCCCAGCACGATCGCGTCGGCCTTGGCCGGTCGCAATACTTCAAACACCGGCAGCCCGCGGTAGATCGTGCTCACCGGCGAGCCCTGCACGTTGTCCCCCGCGTTCAGCACCAGGCAGCGCGGGCAGTTTTCGCGTTCCCGCTGCAGCGCGGTCACCAGATGCGCCGCGCCGCCCCGGCCCTGCGCGGGCAAGAGCTTCGCATGGAAGTCGTTGAAGTGGAGGATCGTCAGGTCCACCGTCTGCGCGTATGCCGCGCCCATGAGGATCGAAAGCAGCGCCGGAATTCTAAGCGGGGTCCACATACCGTTCCCCATTATCGCCCGCTCTCCTGGCGATACCGCTGCTCTGCCTCCCGCCGCAGTGGCCCCAACATCGCCAGTCGGATCAGCGCAATCCCCGGCGATAGGAACGCCCAATATTTGCGAAACTTTCTCCTCGCTGCCGGGCCGCAGGCCCTTGCCCGCGTCTCCGTCCGAAATACAGACGACGTCGCCTCGGCGGGGTCCGCCCGCAGTGTCCAAACAATCTTCACGAAATCCGGATCTTGGAAAGCCCGAAATTCCGCCGCCGGCAAGGCCCGAAACACCACATTGGCTTCCCAAGGTTGCGTCACCGCGCCCATCACCAATTCTCGATTCGGCGTCTCCGCCAGCACTCCCCACCCCATCGCCTTGGCCTGCTCCACTAAGCCGCGCGGCAGCGCTGTTTCCCGAGGCTTGGTCCCCAGTAATGCCTCTCGTGCCTTGAAGATGCCCCGCGCCAGCGGCGAGCCGAAGAGGTCCATCTCGCGCGACGCGGCATATACGGTCTCCGCCGGCGCGTCCACGGCAACCTCGTGCCGCTCCACCACTTCGTAGTCCGGCAGGAATTGGTCCAGCAGCGCGTCCGGCCCTTCTCGTGCGCTCAAGCCCGACACCTTGCCGTAACGCAACCAGGCGAGGCCCACGACAGCCGCGTAGCCCGCCACGGCCACGACGGCCGCTCGCCCTACCCAGAACCAGACCCCCTTCCTAGCCCTTGCGCTCGTGGCCATAGCAGAACCCCGCGAGCGTTCCGCCCAGGAAAGCCGCCGCGATCCGGCGCCAATTTCCGATTGGGATAAGCCGCGTCTCCGTCGCCGAAATCTCCAGCGCCCCCACCGGATAGGCGCGCACTCCGCCTCCGCCCCCAGCTCGTTCTACCCCGCCTTCGCCTTCCTGGCGATTTACCCCACCTGAGTGTATTCCCCCACCAAACCCGTAGGAGACCTTGGCCACCGGAATCACCGTCCGTCCCGCGGCGGGAACCGGTTCTCCATATACTGCCTTGACGTTAGCGCCGCTTCCGAGCGTTGCGCCCATCTCGCGAAGAAACGTATTCTCAGTCATGGCGCACCTCTCCCACCAACAGAGTGCAATCGCAGCGCCAAATCCTCCGCGCTAGTTCGGCCGCGCCGCCATCCAATAGCCCGCGCGCGTCTTCACTTCCACGTTCGCGCGCCGCACCTCCACCTGAATCCGGTGGAATCCGCCGTCCATCCTTACCTTTTCATTCGGCGAATACGCGAGCAAATACTGGCTCTGCAGTTCCTCGCCCAACTGCTGCACCGCCTTCTCAAAGCCGCTCAAGCTCACAAACGAATGCTCGCTCCCGCCCGTGTACTTCGTATACAGCTCCTGGGGGTTGTTGATAAAGATGGCCTTGGCCGCCGTGAAAATCTCTTGAAACACAGGAACGAAATTGCCAAAGCTGCCGCTCATCCCGCCCATCTGCGCCTGTGTCGTCGGCGTATTCGCCATGCCCGCCGGCAGCGGCCGCGCGCTCGGAGGCACGGGGTCCGGTCGCGGATAGCCGGGCTTCGCGGTCAGCTTGTTCACCCAGCGGCTCATGTTAATCGTGTAGACCGTGATGTTGCCAAACTCAATCTCCAGCAGCGCATCCTTAACCCGCGCGTTCGACCCGCTCTCTTGCGTCTCGCTAATCAGCACAATCACACGCCGATGGTCGGTCGCCCGCCGCCGCAGCATCCGCGCGGCATGCATCATCGCGTCCGACATAGCCCTCGTCTGCGAGCCCGGCTTCAGCTTCGCCAGCGCCGCCTTAAACTTATCCGTGTCGTTGGTGAAGTCCTGTACGGTCTCTACGCGATGGTCGAAGGTCACCACTGCTGCCTGTCCGCGCTCGCCCAGAATTACCGGTTCCAGCATCGACCCAATCTTCATCACCGTCGGCAGCACCAACTCGGTCGAGGAGCTTCTCTGGATCACCACCACCGCGTCGATCGGCACATACGTCAAATCGATCTTGATGTCCTGTATTTGATCGTTGTCCCGCAGCACAAAGTCCTTCACGTCCAGCCCGCTTAAAAAACTGCCGTCCGGCCCCTTCACCACCGTCGGCGCCACCACGTTCAGCGTGCTCGTGACAATCTTGAACTCTTCTTCCTTGGGCTTGTTTTCGCCCGGCGCCGCTTGTTGGGCGTAGATCGTCACACCCGCTACCGCCAGCAACGCCGCGATACTCATCCCAACTCGATTCGGTCTATTCATTCGTATCTCTCCGGTAGTGGCCCGACTTCCCGCCACTTTTCTCTAGCAAGTAAAGGTCCTGGATCTCGATGCCTTTGTCCAGGGCCTTCGTCATGTCGTAAATCGTCAGCGCGGCCACGCTCGCCGCCGTCAGCGCCTCCATCTCGGCGCCCGTGCCGGCCTGGCACGCCACACTAGTCAAGACGCGGATTCCGCCGCCTTCGATTCGCAATTCCACGTCCACCTTCGCCAATGGAATCTGGTGGCACATCGGGATCAATTCCCAGGTTCGCTTGGCCGCCTGGATCCCCGCCACTCTAGCCACCTCCAAAGGGTCTCCCTTCGGATTGCGGGGCAGCGCCTCCAGCACCTCCGCGCTCATCTTGACGAAAGCGTGCGCTCTCGCCAACCTGGCCGTTTCGGTCTTCGCGCTGATGTCCACCATCGCCGCCCGCCCGCTTGAGTCGTAATGGCTCAGCTTGCTCATTTCACCAGCACCGCAATCCGCTCTCCCGCTTCCCAGCTCTCGCGTTCCGCATCCGCGACCAGGATCACGTTCGCGCGCACCAGTGCCGGAATGTCCCCCGAGCCCTGCCACGGCAGCACTTCCACCTGTCCGTCGTCGCCCCGCCAGCCCGGCAAAAAGCGCGTCAACCCCGGTTTATGCCGAAACGGCTTCGCCAGCGGCGCCTCCATCAGCAACGTAGGTATCCTCGCCAGCCCCGCCAGCCGCTGCATCGCCGCCAGGGCGAAGACCCGGAACGTCACCCACGTCGAAAGCGGGTTGCCCGGCAGCCCAAAAAAGTACTTCCCCCGCGCCTGGCCAAACACCGTTGGCTGCCCCGGCTGGATCAGCACTCGGTCAAAGTAAAAGCCCGCCCCTAGATTGGCCAGGGCCGCTTCTACAAAGTCATAATCCCCTGCGGACACCCCGCCGCTAATCAGCAGCAGGTCTCCGCCCAGTCCATACTCGATCAGTTCGCGGGTTGCCTTCTCTTCGTCCGGGGCGATCGGCAGGATTTCTGCATTACCGCCCAATTGCTTCACCTCCGCCGCCAGCGCCCACGCGTTTGAATTCCTCACTTGCGTCGCATTCGGCCGCCGCGCAATATCCAGCACCTCGTCGCCCGTGGACAAAATCCGCACCACCGGCCGCCGGTACACCTCCACCTGGCTCCGCCCCACCGTCGCCAGCATCGCAATCACGCTTGCGTCAATCGCCACGCCCGCGCTCGCCACAATTTGCCCCTCGCGCGCTAGGCTCCCGGCCTCGCTGATCCATTCCATCGGGCTCGGCGCCCGTTCCACGCGCAGCCGCTCCCCCTCGCGCACCGCATGCTCCTTCATCACGATCTGATCGGCGCCTTCCGGCACCACCGCCCCCGTCATGATGCTCAGCGCCATACCCGCCCGCACGTCGCAGTCGGGCATTTGTCCGGCCTTCACTTCGCCTGCAATTTTGAATTCGCCCGGCAATTCCGCGCTCCGCAGCGCAAAGCCGTCCCGCAGGCTCCGCGCCAGCGGCGGCAGGTCCCGGTCGCTTGGAATGTCTTCCGCTAGTACTCGCCCCACCGCGTCGCTTAGCCAAACCCGCTCCGTGGCTATCCGCTCCGGCTTCCGGACCCGGTCCAGCACCATCTCCCTTGCCTCGGCAAATTGCAAAGCTGCCATTCCCGTCTTAGTTTATCCCGCTGCTGGATTCTTCCCCCTCCGCCTGTGCCGGCATGCGGCGGCAAGCCAGGATGTCTGCTTCGGCTCGCAGCCAATGTTCCACCGCTCGGCCCTCCGGGCAGCCGTCCGCTTTCCAATACAGATATGCCATCCAGGCGATCTCGTCGTAAATCACCTTCCCTTCGTCCGGCCCCGCTTCCGCCGCTTTCCGATCCTTCTTGCTTGTCAACGCTCGTTTCTCCCATCTCTTCATAAAGTGATTCCATACTCCAACACCAAACCCGACTTACCGTTAGAACCCCGGTTCGGTATCTTCCAGGCGATTACCACCACTTGGTGTTTCGTGGGATGGAAAGACACGCCCGGGATTGCGAAACCGAAATCGTGGCTTCCGGAAAACCACTCCCCCAGCAGGTTCCAGCGTTTACCAATTGGATGTTCCACCCCCACCAACGCCCCGCCGGTGTTGCGCCCGAATAGTTGCCTCGTCCCTGCCCACGCCCCCGCCGTGAGGCGGGTTCTCTGCTCTGGCAATCGGAAACTGCCATGGAGATAGCTGAAGCTGCCTAGGCCGCCTCCACGGTGATTCAAGATGGCCATCTGTCCAAAGGTCAACTTGGCCTCCAACTCCGGACGTGAATGACGCCAAATCTGCGGCGCACTCTTAAAACCAATTCCCGTCGCGAAATTGCTGGGCCAGGGCGTGCCGCCGTTATAGCTGGTCACTGCCAGTTCGGTGCTCTTGCCCATGCCATAGGCATAGAAGTTGGTTCCGCTCCAGGAGCGGCCCGGGTTCCAGGCCCGCGCCTGCGTTTCGTGCATCAGAAAGTGGCGGCCCGGCGCCGTGATATCCGCTGAAGGCATGTTCACGATTGCCTGCTGCGCCAGGCAAGGTGCTGCCGCCCAGGCCGCCCATATCAGCCTCCACCGCCGCTCTATCCGCGCCACAACTGGCCCGCCGTGCGCTGTAGACGTTTTGCCCGCTCCGCCAAGCCCTTGGCGTGCGTGCGCACCAGGCTTCGGTTCTTCGCCAGATCCGTCGTGGCCAAGGCTTTCTTCTCCCCGTGGAAGAGCTCAAGCAGCTTCACGCTCTCTCGCAACCGTTCCCAGTCGGCCCGCTCTCGCTCCCCTTTCGCGGGATGGCTCAGCTCATACTCGGCCATCAACTTCTTCAGCTTGTCTACTTCGGCTCCCATCGCGTCGATTCGCGCCTCTAACGCCGCTTCGTCTTTCGCTTTGCCCTTTAGCGCCTGGCTTACCGCATTCGCGTCCCGCTCGATGCTTCGGGCGGCCGTCATCATTTGATCCACAAAGGCTCGGTCGACGGCAAGAGCCGCCGGCATGGCCATAGCTAGGCCTATCAAGGCTTTGCCCATCCAATTCATTGCTTCTTCCTCTCTTTACCGGTGCCGGGGAGTGCTCCCCTGTTCCGAATCTAGTGGGAAGTGATGCATTTAACAAGTAGATGTTTTGGATACTATACTTCGGGTTTTTCGATTTATGATCCCGTTGAGAAAAAGCTGGAACGCGCGGCATCGCACACTGCGGCTACGGCCGGATGACGCACTTTTCTCTCCAGGGAGATTGCGTAATAATGCTCTCGCACCGCCTCCACAGGCCCGAGCGTCCAGGCCTGATAGTTACGCGCAATCTCTGCCGCGATGGCGGCGGGTGCGGCGAAGAAGCCCGTCCCGGCCTGCCCGAAGGATTTCATCAGCGCGCTGTCCTTGAATTCGCCCACGATCACCGGCCGGATTTCTTTTTCGTCAAACCAGCGGTCCAAAGAACGGCGCAATCCCGAGCCCTGCAGCGGCAACAGAAAGGGTGCGCCGTTTAAGCTGCCGGGAAATCCTCGCCGGTACCGCTTCACTAAGGCGCGCCCACCGTACCAACTCACTTCCGACGAGCCCAGCAGATGATGAAAGGCCTTGCCACGGGCCATCGCCGTCATCGGCATGTCCGCAAGCACCATGTCCAGCCGGTGCTCGGCCAACTCCGCCAGCAGCCGTTCCGGCGAGTCCTCCAAACAAGTCATTTGCACCGGCTCCCTCATCCGCAGCGAGGGGCTCAAAATCCGGTAGGCGATTAGCTTCGGCATGAGGTCCGATACCCCCGCCACCAGCCGCAGCGCCTTGCCGTGGCGATAACCCTTGAGCACATCCTGCAGTTCCCGCCCCAGTCCAAAAATCTCCTCGGCGTACTCAAAGACCACTCGGCCCGTATCGGTTAGCTCCAGGCCTCGCCCCGCTTTTCGGAAAAGCGCCTCACCCAGGGAGTCTTCCAGCGCCTTCAACTGCCCGCTGATCGTCGGTTGCGCCAGGCGGAGCCGGACGCAAGCTTTCGCAATGCTGCCGTCTTTGGCCACCGCCCAAAAATAAAGCAAATGATGATAATTCAGCCATTCCACACTGGTTAAGATAACCTTCGCTATTGCTCTCCGCCGTGGCCCAGTCTGCCCCTGCGCCTAAACATTCGGACCCATTCCGACGAATTAGCTCCCAGGTATAGTTGTCGCTTTCAATTCCATGCCCGTGCTCGTCTTCTTCGTCGTTTTTCTCGCCGTTACCGGCCTTCTTACCGCAATCTTGTTCGCGGCCCCCACGCTCGTCGTCGCTGGCTATTTCTTCCTGATCATTCCCGGCCTGATCCTTTCGTTGATTCCCTCCGTTTTTCTCTACGCCCTCCTTTTTTTCTCGGGCTGGGTCGGCTTCAGGCGTCAGCATACGGCCCAATCCGTCGCCGCGGGCCTCGCGGCCGTTCTGCTCTTCGTGCTGGTCCTACCGCAATCTTTCAATCGCCATACGGACAATTTGCTGGCCGAGGCCGCCGCGCGCGACCTTAACCCTCCCGCCCCGCTATCGATTGCGCAAAACGCAACGATCGCCATCGAGGCGCCCTACGGCGACAGCCGTGGCGCTAACTGCGACGATCTATGCCGCCTCCTGCTTTTTAACCGCAACGCGGCGCGTGTTGTGCCCCTGCGCCCGCTGAAGTCGCCCAAGGATTGGGAGCCCGCCGCCTTCCGCCTCGATTCTTCCCCTGGTTGCGCCCTCTCTGAAGGAGTGCTGGAGTCCTTTGCCAGAGATACTCGCTTCCAGTGGACGAAGTCCGGCCCCGCCATTGCCCAGGCCGTCCGCTGGCGCATTGCGTCGGGCGACTGTCTCGTCCGCGAGCCAGTCTCTAGCGAAGCACCCGCGCTCATCATCCGCCGCGTCGGGCGGCTCCCTTATCCAGACAGCCATAGGCTTTCTTTAGGTCCTTCCGCCGTTCGTTTCGATGCATTGGAACTCGAAGCCGGGGGCCGTCTTGTCGCGCGCACTTCCTCCCTGTATACCCACTTCTACACGCTTCCACTCCACCTGGAGCCCTATGGCTACGCTCTCCAAATGTATGGCTGGGAATGGGGACGCCGCCGCCTGCCGGAAACCGACTTGGACAACATCGCCGCGCTCAAAAAATTCACCAATCTTGATCTCGAACTGCCTCCGATTCCCAGCCCCGAAGAAATCCGCGACGCTCTCGACAAATCATTGGACGACCCCTCCGCCACCAACGCCGAATTCCTCCTCGTTTCGGATTACTACCAATTGCTGTCCCGCGTTGGCTTCCGCCCCGGCGACGAAGAGCGCCTCGTACGCCTGGCCTCGGACGACCGCGCCTCGGCCCTGTCGTTCTTCCGCAACAATCTTGAAAAGCGCGAGGCGCTCGCGCTTCGCCTCCGGGATCCCCTGCTCCTGCGCCTCGCCCGCCTGGCCCGCACCGCACCCAAGGCGAATCTGTACGATCTCCAGGAAATCGTCTTGAGACTTCCCGAGGCCGCCTTTCGCGAACCCGTACCCGCCCTCGACTATCTCCTTTCGCGCGCCGAAGTCCGCCGTCGCTGCCTCCGCCTGATTCCTCGCCTCGCCGAACAAGGCCCGCCCGGCGCGATCAAGCTCGCCGCTATCGTCCGCGCCGGCTGGCAAGCGCCTGACGACGACGACCGCACCTGGGGCAAAGACGCCGAAGCCGCTCTCGACGGCCTCTGCCGCATGGGCCCCGCCGCCGCCGACCTTCTCCCCGCCTTACGCCTAATGGAGTTCGAAAAGATCCTCCCTCCCGTCCAAACCCAAAGCGACCGCTGGCGCGGTACCCTCGTCTCTCTCGGCGCAGACCCCGAGGACTTCTACTCCGACAATTACCGCAAAGACCCCAGCCGCTACCACCAACACCTCCGCAATTGGGCCCGCAGTTGCAAAAAGCAGCACCGCTGAAAAGGTACCAGTCCTTCCCTAGGCTCCACCGCCTGCGCTGACAGCCAGCGCTGACTTAGGAGAGCCATTTAGAACCCGCCCCATTTGGTAATCCCTTTTTAGACCACCGCGTGTCCCATACCCGTATCTGTTGGTAGCGGTAATGCCCGGCGCTACCCTGAGTCTGATGCGCGATGAGCGAAGCATTCTGTCAGTACTGATCGGCGATGGGCGATTCCTGCTGGCCTTGACGGGTGTAGCCCTCTTGTTGAGCGGTGGATTCGCGGTATTCCAGTCGGCTTCCGGGCATTTACTTCCGCATGACGCGGCGGCGATTGGAATGGACGCGAGAGATCTGGAACAAAGGGTGAACAGGCAGTTGGTCCTGTTCCTGTTTCATGACCGCGTGGCGTTCGGCGGAACCTTGTTGGCGGTGGGAATCGGTTATCTGTGGCTGGTGGGCTTCCCGCTGGCGGTGGGGCATCTGTGGGCCTGGCGGGCCTTGGCCCTGAGCGGGCTGACTGGATTCGCCTCCTTCCTGGCTTATCTCGGACACGGGTATTTGGACACTTGGCATGGAGTGGCGACGCTGTTTCTATTGCCGGTCTTCGTAGCTGGACTGTCTCGGGCGCGTGCCTTGGGCGTGGTGGCGCCAGAGTTACAGAGGGATGCGATTTGGGCGCGTCGCTTGCTGCTGCTCTGCGTCGCGGGACTCTGCGCCAGCGGATTGGTGATTCTAGGAGTCGGCATGTCCTTTGTCTTTGTGCCTTCGGACTTAGCCTTTATTGGGTGGGAACGGGAGCGCTTGGAAAGAGTGTCTCCGGTCTTGGTGCCAATGATTGCGCATGATCGCGCCGGATTCGGGGGCGGTTTGTTTTCCACGGGGGTCATTTTGTTTTTTGTGGCCCGGCACGCGGAGTTGAGCCGGAACTTGATTGAGGTGGTGGCGCTGATGGGCGGCTTCGGCTTCGTCTGCGCGATCGGTGTCCATCATGTAGTTGGATACACTGAGCTCCTGCACGTGCTACCGGCTTATCTGGGTGCGGCAGCCTATCTGGGAGCCGTGCTGAACTTGTGGTGGGAGTGGCGACGGCAGGGAGTCGGCTAACGGCAGTCGGCCAGTGAAGGTCGCTTAGCGAGCTGCTCCTCCGTTGGTCCTAACCTGAATCTGTGGCCTCCACCCTCAACACGCTCACCCTCGCCCAGATGCAGTCCGGCCTCGCCGCCCGCCACTTCTCCCCCGCCGAACTCCTCGCCTCGCACCTCGACGCCATCGAAAGACACAACCCCTCTCTCAACGCCTTTACCCAACTCCTCCCCCCGCTCCACAGCCAGTCCACCGGCCCCCTTTCCGGCATCCCCCTCTCCATTAAGGACTCGCTCGACATCGCCGGCTACCCCACCGTCTGCGGTCTCCCCTCCCGCCTCAGCGCTATACCCTCAGCCAATGCCCTCTGCGTCGACCGTCTCCTCGCCGCCGGCGCTACCATCCTTGGCAAGACCAACACTCCCCCCTACCTCATGGATTGGGAAACCAATAACAACGTCTACGGCCCCACCCACCATCCAACCGATTCGGCACTCTCCCCCGGCGGTTCCTCCGGTGGCGAAGCCTCGGCCATCGCCGCCTGCCTCTCCGCCGGTGGTATCGGTTCCGACGGCGGCGGTTCCATTCGCCTCCCCGCCGCACTCTGCGGTATCTGCGGCTTGAAGCCCACTCCCGGCCGCCTTCCCGCTACCGGCCACTTCCCCCGCATCGCTCATCCCGGCGGCCTCTTCGGCGTTATCGGTCCCATGGCCCGCACCGTCGCCGATCTCCGAATCTTATTTAACGTCCTGGCCGGCCACCACGATTCGGACCCCTTCTCCATCCCCTTCACTCCTCTGCCTCCCCCCCGCCAGCCCCGGATCGGCCTCCTCGATCACCCCAGCCTTCATGTCGCTCTGCCGCACTTACCCCACCCGGTTGAGCCTTTCCCCCCTTTTCCCTGGGACCGCGCCTTTGATATCTGGCGCTTCTTCTTCCTCCGTCTCAATGCCCATCCCATTGGCGAACCCACTCCGCACACCGCGGAATTTTTCTCCCAACCGCCTCCCACCGCCCAGGAAATTCTCGAAATGCTCGCCGCCCGCGACGCCCTCCGCGCCCGCCTCCTTCACCTCATGGACCGTTTTCCCTTCCTCCTCCTTCCCATCACTCTCGTCCCCCCTTGGAAAATCGGCGCCTTCCCCGGCCCCTGGTGCATCCAGCCCCTCACCATCGCCAACCTCTTCGGCTTGCCCGCCCTCGCCCTCCCGCCATTTCTGCAAGTCGTCGCCAAGCCCTGGCACGAAGAATCCCTCCTCGGTCTCGGCGCCACCCTCTTTAGTAGCCTGAAAGATCTACCATGATCCTCGGCCTCGGCATCGACCTCGAAGAAACCGCTCGCATCCGCGATTCCATCGAAAAATTCGGCGAACGCTTCCTCGCCCGGATTTTTACCCCCGCCGAGACCGCTTTCTGCCGCGGCAAGGCGAATGAGATCGAACGCTTCACCGCCCGCTTTGCCGCCAAAGAAGCCGCCTTCAAGGCACTGCAGGGCGATTGGAAGCTAGGCCTCACCTGGAAAGATTTTGAGGTCGTCACTCTGCCCGGCGGCGCCCCCGAACTCCGTCTTCATGCCCAGGCCGCCGCCCTGGCCGCCGCCAAAGGCGTCACCCACACCCATCTCAGCTTTACCCATACCAAAGAAAGCGTCGCCGCCGTAGTGATTCTGGAGCGCGTTTATACTCCCACGACGCCCTAGCCCAAACGGTTCCAATCCTAAAATTTGGCCAAATAACGTCGCGTTTAGCGCTCCGCCACGCCAGGATTTCGCTCAAATATTGCAAACAAAGGCATTTCCCCTAATGGCAAACCGGATGCAATACGACGGGCATGAATTTACTTCGCTCCTCGGCGCGCCACTCGGGCGTCGCTTGGCTCGCCTTAGCCCTCCTGGTCGCGGGCTGTGCACGATTGACCGCACAGACCGCCTCACCTGTTCTTTCTCCCACCTCTCTCTCTTTCACCTCTGCCGCCGGTTCCTCGCCCACCGCGCAATCGCTATCGGTGTCCCTGCCCACTGCGGGCGCTTCCTATACGGCGACGGCCACGTCCACCGGCAACTGGCTTAGCGTCACGCCAGCTAGCGGCGTTTCCCCCGGCAGCTTATCGGTAGCGGTAAATGGTCAATCTCTCACGGCCGGTTCTTACGCTGGCTTCGTCACGGTGACCGCCGGCGGAGTTTCTACCACGATACCGGTGACCACATCGGCAACGGCCTCGGGCTTTTCTTCTCTCACCGCTTCGCAATCGAACTTAACCTACAACTTCGCCACTGGCGCCACCACGCCCCTCAGCCGTAACGTTGTGCTCACTACGGGCAGCACGCAAACCGGCGCCCTTTCTACTGTCATCACCATTGGCACCCCCGGCACCATCGTCAGCGTGACGCCGCCCTCACCCGCCATCTCCCCCACCACTCCGGCCTCCGTGGATGTCTCGGTTAATCCGATCGGCCTCATGCCCGGCACCTATCTTGCGGCCGTTGCTTTCGGCGCTCCGGGCACCGGCGGCACCGTCGTCAACCTCACGATCAATGTAGGGAGCGCAAGCACGGGCGGTATCAATTCCAACCTCCAACAGATAAGCCTTAACGGCCAGATCGGGACCACCGCCCCCCTTTCCCAAGACATTCAGATCACCGCCCCCGGCACGACTCCCCTAACCTTTGCCGTTAGCACGGCTACCACGTCATGTGGTTCGTCCTGGCTCTCCGCCACCCCCCTCAACGGCAGCACGCCCGCCACCGTTAACGTGCAACTCAATCCCTCGGCTCTGCCTGCTGGAACCTGCCAAGGTACGATTAGCCTCCTAGCCACGGGAAGCTCCGCCCCCGTCACCATCCCAGTCAGCTTTACCTTGAGCGCCGGAACCGCACTCACTGTTCCCACCACCCCCACTAACTTCAACTACCAAATTGGCGGCACCGTCCCTTCCCCCCAAACTGTCTCTATTTCCAGCGGCAGCACTCCACTCAACTTCACCCTGGGCTCTTCTGGGACGCCTGCCTTCATTGCCTTCACGCCCACCAGCGCCACCACTCCCTCCGTCGTTCAGCTATCGATTAATCCCGCCGCCCTGACCGGCCTTGCCGCCGGAACTTACACCAACACGGTCAGCGTCACTTCCGCCGGCGCTGCCAACTCGCCCCGTACCTTCCCGGTTACTCTCACCGTCACCGGCGCGGGCGGCCTTTCGACTATCGTCCCCACCCTGAGTTCGGCCAACTTCAATTTCCAGATTGGACAGGCCACCCCGGCCGCCCAAAGGATTCAGCTCTCCAGCAACGGAGCACCCCTGAACTATACGGTCACCTCAGCCACCACCACCTGCCCCGGCTTCTTCACCGTTACGCCTAGCACCGGCTCCACCTTTGAAGCCGGCGCCCCCGGTGAACTCACCATTACTCCTGTCACCACGGGCATCAGCGCCGCCTCTGCCTGCGCCGGCACCGTCACCGTCACCATCGACGGCTCTACTACGGCGCCTCTGCTTATCCCCGTTCGCCTCAACGCCTCCGCCACGGCGCTCTTGAACATCAGCCCCAACGCCATCAACCGCGTGGCCGTTGCCTTCACCAGCAATCTCATTACGCAAAACATTGCGCTGAGTAGCACCGATTCCACCCCATTGACTTACACCGCCACCGTCGCCACTAACCCCACGGGTCAAACTTGGCTTAGCGTTGCCCCTTCCAGCGGTGTAACTCCCGCCACTTTGGTGGTGACCTTAAATCAGTCCGGTCTCCCCCCAGGCAATTACCAGGGCACCATTACGGTCGGCACTGGCGCATCCTCCACGCCGCAAATCATCCCGGTCAACTTCTCGATCGTCACCGCGATCCTTACTCCTTCCTCTCCTAGCCTCACTTTCACCCAGGCCCTGGCAGGCAACAACCCCGCGCCCCAAGCCCTCAACCTAGGCACCTTGCCTCCCGGTTCCGTTACCACGGCCATCGTAACGGCCTTAAATGGAACCGGCTGGCTCAGCGCCACGACCGCGGGCAGCCTCGTTACCGTCAGCGTTAATAGCGCCGGCTTGGCCGAAGGCACCTACCGCGGTGTTATCTCCGTCTCCGTTCCCGGTACCTCCCCGAGCGTCCTAAATGTGCCGGTTACTTTCACCTTGGGTAATCCCTCCTCGCTTACCGTCTCGCCCACCACCCTTACGTTTGCCTACACCTCGGGCGCGGCCACCATCCCCTCGGCGCAAACACTGCAACTGGCCAATGCCGGCGCGGCCATTCCCTTTTCCGCCGTAGCCGAAACCACCACGGGCGGGAACTGGTTCACCATCAGTCCCGCCAGCGGCACCACGCCCGGCACCCTGACCGTCACGCCGAACCCCAGCGTGATCTCAGGCCTCGCCTCCGGCTCCTATATGGGCCGCATCACGATTAGCTCTTCCAGCCTCCCCACCGTTACCCAGGTCGTAAACCTCAACCTCACCGTGGCGAGTTCGGCCACCGGCACCCCCACCATCACCTCCGTCGTCAATGCCGCCACCAGCCAAGCTGGCGCGGTTGCCCCCGGCACCATCATCATGATCACCGGCACTAACCTCGGCCCTGTGGCTACCTCCATGCTCCAACTCGGCGCCAATGGACTCTTGCTCACTACCTTGGCCGATTTCACCGTCCTCATCGATGACATCCCCGCCCCCCTCGTCATGGTCTCGTCTACACAGATCAACGCCGTCGTGCCTTATGAAGTCGCGGGCAAAACGAGCGTCAATCTCGTCATTCGCCGCGGCGCTGGCGCCACTGCCGTATCCTCGGCTCCCCGCGCGCTGATGATCGCCCCCACTTCCCCCGGCATCCTCACCCTCACCATGGATGGCCAGGGCCAAGGCGCCATCCTCAACCAGAACGGCACGATTAATGGGCCCTCCAGCCCCTCCGCTCCAGGTTCCATCATCGTTGTCTACGGAACCGGTGGAGGCGTCATGAATCCGGGCGTCGCCACCGGCTCCGTCACGTCCTCCACCGGCACCTCCTTCCCCCAACCGTTAGCCGCCGTCTCGGCTACGGTGGGCGGTCAAAACGCCACGGTTCTCTACGCCGGCGCCGCTCCCGGATTCTTATCCGGCCTGATGCAGTTCAATCTGCAACTGCCCTCGAACCTTCCCACAGGACCCCAACCCGTGATCCTGACTATCGGGGGCGTTTCCAGTCGTAGCGGCGCTACGGTCACTATTCGCTAACCAGCGGCTAGTTTGGCTAAAGGCCTAGAAAAGGCGGCGAGCATCCCCGGAGGTGCTTCGCCGCCTTCTTTTTTCCAACAACCCGTCCTACCGCAACCGCTTCTGCGCCGCCGTCCTCGCCTTCCACCGGTACGCCGCAATCGAGTTCCGGTAAAAATACTTCTCCGCCGCCACCCGCCCCTTCCCCGCCACATACTCCCTCACCACCCCCAACACCTGCTCATACGTCCCCAGCCCATCGCTATTCGGCCAATCGCTGCCATACACCACGCGGTCTTCCCCAAAACGCTCCCACATCTCGTCCAACACCGGCTTATAAAACGCTCCGTCCCTAATTGTCACCCCCTCCTTCTTCTTCAACACCGCCGATACCTTCACATAGATTTGCTTCCTCGCCGCTAGGTCCCGCAACACCGCGTCCGCTTTGTTCAAATCCGCCATCCCCGGCAAATGATCGATCATGATGCGCAAGTCCGGCGCCAAGTCCGACGCCCTGCGCAAATCCTCCAGCAGCTTCCCATTCGGATTCGCCGAATCGAGAATCATTCCTCTCCGTGCCAATTCCCGCAGCCCCGCCACAAACTCGGGCCGGCCGAGCTCCTTCCCCAAGTCGTTCCCCCACAGATTCCCGTACCGGATCCCCAAAAACAATGGATTCTTCGCGTACCGGTCCAGTTCGCTCGCAAACTTCTCCTCTCCCGGCGGCAGATTCCCCACCATCCCCACCATCACCGGCGCCTTGGCCTCCACCTCCAGTACCCACTGGTTGTCCTCCGGCCACGGGCTGCACTCGAGCTCAATCGCCCCCACCACCCCCAACTTCTTCGTCAACGCCACAAATCGCGCCGGTAGCGCCGGCTTGTATCGCACCGCATCCTCCTTCGGCGGCCACGGCACTCCCTGTGCCCGCCTCGGATCAAAAAGGTGAATGTGCGTATCGAGAATCGGAACATCCCCCATCGCCCCCGCCGCCGTCATCGCACTACCCAAAATCGCCCGTCGCGTCATGCCCGCCCTTCCCTCACTCCGGAATCTCAATCGTCACATCCCCCCGCACCACCGCCTGGCACCCCAGCCTCGACCCCAGCCCGCTCCCCACCGCCATCCCCACAAAATCCATCTCGTTCTCTTCCATCTCGCTCAGGTTCTCCGCCCCCTCCCTCACCACCACATGGCACGTCGTGCAACTGCAATTCCCCCCGCACACATGTTCGAGCGGCAGCCCAAAATGCATCGCCAAATCTAAAATCGATCCCGGCTTCCCATGACCGCCATAGGGCACCGCCCCCACCTCGAACTCATGCGTCGAGCCGTCGTTAATCAGTGTCAGTTTCGCCATAACTCAACTAGCCAGTATAAAGACCCCCGCCCCACCCCAGCCCCTCCCAATTCTCCGGCACCGGCCGGTAATCCAGCCCCCACACCGCCAGCGCCAGCGCCATCACCAAATCGTCGTGCTTCCCCACCGTCCTCCAGCGCATCCCCGGCTCCCTCTTCATCCCCTTCAATTCCTCCCGCAACTCCTCCATCCCCCTCTTCCCCCGCGCCATCTTCACCTCCCCCCTCTCAAACGCCAGCGTCAACCGGTCCATCAACTCATTCTTCGGCGCAAAATAATACCGCCCGCTCCACTTCCCCTTCGCTCCCCCCGTAAACACCACCGGCACCAGATCCACAAAACCCGCCCCGCTCCTCTGCGTCTGCCCCTGGTACAAAGCCTTCCGCAGCGCCTCCACCACCGCCGCCCCCACCCCCGTCGCGTCCGCCGCCACCACCACCTCCGCCTGCCGCAGTTCTCCGTTCCCCACCAGCCACCTCACCCTCTCCACCACCTTCGCGTACTCCGTCCCGAGCGCCACCCGCTCCACATAGCGCACCGTTCTCCGGCGTTCCACCACCGGCGCATACGTCACCCTGTCCTTCGTTCCCGTATCCACCGCCGCATCCTCCACCACCACCATCGCCGAATGGTCCTGCCGCTGCCCCAGGTCCAGCCCCACCTGGAATCGCACCATCAGTTTCTTCGCGCTCAAAATAAATCCGGCGCCTCCACCCAAGCCTTTTCCAGCCACTCCTCCTGGAACGCTTGCCCTTCCGCCCCTACAAACTCGCACCCATACTCTTGCCGGAACCAATCCCGCCCCAGCCGCCGCTTCTCTTCCTCTAAGAACTCTGGCGCAATCCGCCCGCACTCCTCCCCCTTCACCGTAATCCGCTCCCACGTCTCGCCCCCCTGCACCCATTCCCGCCAAAAAAAGCCCCGCGCCCCAAACGGCGTCGACAGCAGCCACAACGGCGCATGCTTCACCGCCAGCACCGCCCCCGCCGCATAGTATTGTTCATCGCGCACCCTGGCCGCCTCGTCGAAGATCAATAAATCCGCCGCCGAGAAGCCCCGCATCGTCGCCTCCACTCCCGGCAGCCCCACCATCCGGCTCCTCCCCGGCAGCAGCAAACTCAACTCGTTCACCCCATCCCGCTGCACCGGCAGCTTCAGCTTCCGCAGTAACTCTTCCACCTTGCGCAAAAACTCGCCGCTCTGCCGCCGCGACGGCGACATCACCAGCACCAGCGCCTCCTGCTGCCGCAGTGCCGTATGCAGCGCCTTCACCGCCGTCACGGTGGACTTCCCCCACTGCCGCGAGCAATTCAAAATCCCCCGCCGCGCCCCGCTGCGCAGGAACCCCGCCTGCTTCTCATCCGCCACAAAGCCGAGCGCCCCGGCCGCCCACTCGACGGCATCCGCCTCGATCGCGACTGGGCTCTTCTCCCCCTCCCGCCGGTATCTGGGAAAGTAATCCTCCGAGGGCGCATAACTCCGCCGCACCACAATCTCGTCTCGCAGCACTCTTCACCGCCATCCACCACGGCCTCATTAACGGCAAAGCTGCCTCTAGGCCCACTCCACCTGTAGCAGACGCGCCTCCCCCTTTGCCCCCTCGCTCCGCCGATCTCCCTCAAAACAAACCACAAAAATCCCGCGCCGCCCCGTCACTCGCCATCCGTCACTCGCCATCCGGCCTCGAATTACCGCCTACTTTTCCTTCTCCAGTAGTTGGCTGACCTGCGCATGGAGCACCACTACAAACTTGCTAGCGATTTCCCAAGCGAGTTCCAGGTCCACCGTTCCGTAGCCATGCACAACCCGGTGGCGAAATCCCACGATGCGCCGCCACGGGATTTCGGGATGCTGCTCCTGGAAGCCCTCGGAGATCCGGCTCGCCGCCTCTCCAATAATCATCAGCGAATGAAGAATGGCGTAGCGCTGAACCTTGTCGCGGTGGAATTGCTCGGCGTCCAGGTCGCGGCAGAATTCGAGCACATCGGCCGCCGCGGCCACAATGTCTTCGAGCCTATCGCGATCCCGGTCCATGAAGCACCACCGCATCCCGCGCAGCTTCAGCCAGCACGCCGGGTCGCAGCAGGTCCTTGCGGCTCAGGTCGATCCTGCGGCCGAAAGCGCCCTCCAGCTCTTCTTCGAAATCGAACCATGCGAGTCCCGGATGGAAGCCGGGCTCGAAAGTGACGAAGAGGTCGATGTCGGACGTCGCCATCTCTTCCCCACGGGCGGCAGATCCAAATAGACCCAACTCCCGGACGCGGTACTTCTCGCAGATCGCATGAATGCGGTCGGCGGGAATCGCGAGGCTCAGTG
>CAYLXK010000011.1:0-174944 GCA_964387685.1 uncultured Bryobacter sp. | reverse complement strand
CGGGGGCTGCCTACGCATTTAGGATAAGGGGCCGGGGGGGAGCGAAATGACGGATCTTGTTGAAAAGAAGGGGGAAAGGGGGTGTGAACGGAGAAGGCCTACGCCACGTGCTCGAGTTCTTCCTCGAGGAGTTGGCGGCGGTGGAGCTCGGCATAGTAACCGCCTTTGGACAAGAGTTCGGCATGGGTGCCTTGTTCGGCAATGCGGCCATGGTCGAGGACAAAGATGATGTCGGCGTCTTTGACGGTGGAGACGCGGTGGGAGACAAAGAGGGCGGTGCGGCCGCGCATGACTTCGGCCAAATGGTGGAGGATTTGTTCTTCGGTAACGGTGTCGACACTAGACAGGGCATCGTCGAGGATGAGGATGGCGGGATCGCGGACCAGGGCGCGGGCGATCGCGCTGCGTTGTTTTTGGCCGCCGGAGAGAGTGATGCCGCGTTCGCCGATGGTGGTTTCGTAGCCCTGGGGGAAGCCCGCAATGTCGGAGGCGAGGCCGGCTTTTTCGGCGGCCTGGGCGATGTGGTGGTGAGTGGCTTCGGGTGCGCCGAGCGCAATGTTTTCCGCCAGCGTGGAGCTGAAGAGGAAGGTGTCCTGGGGAACGAAGCCAATGACGCGGCGGAGAGTTTCCGGATCGAGATCGCGTAGATCGACGCCATCGAGGGTGACGCGGCCTTCGCTGGGATCGAGCAGGCGGGGAATCAATTGGAGCAGGATCGATTTGCCGCTGCCGGTACGACCGACGATGGCGGCGGTTTGGCCGCCGGGGATGCGGAGGCTGATGCGGTCCAGGGCGACGACGTCGCCGAAGCGCACGGTGACATTTTCCAAGGCCAGCGTGCCTTGCAAGGGATTTGGCAAAGCGGCAGGCGCGGGGGGAGCGGCAATGCTGGGGCGGGCAGTGAGGATTTCCTGGATGCGTTTCAAGCTGGCGGTACCGCGCTGCGTGAGGTTAATGACCCAACCAAAGGCGATCATGGGCCAGATGAGCAAGCCCATGTAGGTCTGGAACATGACGAAGGAGCCCAGGGTGATTTTGCCCGTGTAGAGGCGCCAGCCACCGGCCCAGAGAACGAGCAGGAAGGTGACGCCGACCAGAGCTTGGAGAAGAGGGTAGAAGATGCCTGTTTCGCGGGCCAGGCCCATGTTGGCGCGGATGTAATCGCGGTTGAGCGCGGCGAACTTGTCGACTTCCGCTTCTTCTTGGGCGTAGGCGCGTACGATGCGGGCGCCGCTCAGGTTTTCCTGGGCGCGGCTGGAGATATCGGAGAACTGGCTCTGGATTTCTTCAAAGCGCTTATGAATTTTTTGGCCGAAGTGCACCACCGCGAGGCTAACGAGAGGAGCGGGGATCAGCGCGATGAGGGTGAGCTGCCAGTCGACGGTGAGCATGACGCCGACCGCCAGGATGGTAGTGAGCATGGTCTCGGTCCAGTACATGACGCCGGGGCCGAGCATCATGCGGACCTGGTTGAGATCGTTGGTGGAACGGGCCATGATGTCGCCGGTGCGCATGGATTGGTAGAAATCGGGTCCCAGTTTGAGGAGGTGGGCGAAGATATCGTTGCGCAGGTCGAACTCGACGTCGCGCGAGATGCTGACGAGCTTCCAGCGCATATAGAACTGCATGACGCCGCGGACGGCGGAGGTGAAGACCAGGAGGGCGGCAAACTTCCAAAGCTTGGCGATGTCAAAGCCGGCCAGCAAGGTATCGAAGCCGTCGCGCAGAATCAAGGGGGAGACGGTAGCGGCGGCCACTTTGAGAATGAGGCAGGAGAAGCCAAGGAGGAAGCCGTAGCGGTAAGGGCGCAGGTAGGGCCAGAGGATGGCGGCGGCGCGGCGGAAGGAGACGGCGGCGCTCATATGCCGAACCACTCAGTGACGGTCTTGAGCCACTCACCGGCAAAGACTTTGCGAGCGGGGCGGCTTTTCCACCAACTATGGGGGTCGAAGACGGAATCCTGGGCGGCGACGACGATGGCTTCGAGGTCGGGCGCTTCCCGGCGGAAGAGGCGGGCGGCGCGGCGGGTGTGGAAGTCGCTGGTGACGAGAAGATAGCGGCGGTAGCCGGACTGGCGGGCTTTTTGCGCAAACAGGAGGGCCTCGTCCTTGGTGGAATTGGCGCGGCTGTAGAAGGGCTCGAGGTAGTGGGCGGGACAGCCGCGCTGGGTAGCGAAGGCGATGGCGAGGTCGGCCTCCCGGAGGCCATAGACGCCATCCGGACCGCTGACCCAGACTTTGGGGGCCATACTGGCCTGAGCCAAATCGCAGCCTTTCATGACGCGGCGGCCTTGGAAGTCGCCCGCGAGGACAAAGATGACGTCGGAGGGGCGAGGCGGTTCGGAAACGACGAGGTACGACGCGGCGGCGGAGAGGATTTTTTCGGATTGAAAGTAGAGGACAAAGGCCAACAAGAGGAGGAGCGCGAAAAGGGCGCGAAATTTGCGCAAGGTTTACTGGTCCTCAGGGGAGGAATTCGGCGCGGAGCGCTGCGGGTCCAAGTGGCCAACTTCGCGTAAGCGCTGGAACATGCGCTCGACCTCGGCTTCGTCCTTGGCGGTAAGGAGGGGGTATTTTTCGAGCTTTTCGGTACGGCCGTTGCGCACGGCAATGGTGGCTTGGCGCTGGCGCTGGGGCTGGCCATCCAGAAGCGCGTGGGGGGCGCATTGGCAAACGATTTCTTTCAAGCGGCCGGAGCTTTCGAGGTCGCCGGCATATACGACATGGAGGCGCTTACCGGAATCCATGGTGAGGCGTAGAACGAGGGGCGTGAGCCAGCCGGTGGTTTCGATGCGGGTGATGGAGCTCCAGGCGACGCTATGGCGACCGACGGTGATTTCGCGGTCAGTGACCTCAATGGGAGAATGGGCGCCGATCCAGAAGAGGAAGAGAGCACTAAAGACAAAGAGTGCGGAAGGGATCGACGCGGGCCACCATTGCCAAGCCACCCAGCCCGACATGGCGCCTAATACAAGCGCGACGCAACCCATGTAAAGAAAGTGCCGGGATGGCGGGAAGCGGTTCACTGCGTAAGGACCCTCTCCCTTCAGCGTAAACCGCGCGTAGGGCAGCGTCAACGCGGCGTGGGAGGCGAGAAAAGCCGCGCGCTGAAAACACTAGGCTTGCACCTGGAGAGGGGACAAATTTTTATTTCCCACAGGAGGCAGGCGTCGGCTGCTAGCCTCGATAAAGGAATGGCACTTGTTTCTCCGGCGCGCCGCGCCGCCTTTGAAGCGCTCAAGCGGGTGCATGGCGGGGGATTGTCGGACCTGACGCTGCTGGAAGTGTGCACGGGGCTCGAAGCGCGGGACGCGGGACTGGCGCACCAGATTGTTTACGGTGTATTGCGGCACCAGAATCAACTGGAATTTTTAGCCAAGCACTTTTCGGGGCGGAAGATCCTGACGGTGGATGCGCCGACCTCGATTTTGCTATCGATGGGGATTTATCAGTTGCGTTACCTGACGCGGATACCGGCGCACGCGGCGGTGATGGAGAGCGTGGAATTGGCGAAGCGGTCGAATAAGCGGGCGTCGGCGGGATTGATCAACGCGGTGCTGCGGAAGGTGCATAAGAAGGCGTTGGGGTGGCCGGACGAGGCGACGGAGTTGGGGCTGCCCAATTGGTTGTATGCGAAATGGGTGAAGGATTGGGGCTTTGAGCAGACGCGCGCGATGGCGAGGGCGGCGCTATTGCCGCCGGCGGGAAAGGGAATGGATGAAGGGGCGCGGACGATTGTGCCGTTGCTGGCCTTGCAGCCAGGGCAGCGATTGTTGGACCTGTGCGCGGCGCCGGGGAACAAGACGCGGCAGGCGCTGGCCGAGGGGGTAAAGGCGATCGCTTGCGACCGGAGCCATAAGCGATTGACGGGAATGAAGGACATGGGCATGCCGCTTGTGCAGCTGGATGCGGCGGGTGCGCTGCCGTTTCGGGGGACGTTTGAACGGATACTGGCCGATGTGCCGTGTTCCGGGACGGGGACTTTGGGGAGGAATCCGGAAATCAAATGGAGGTTGACGCCGGAGGATTTGTCGAGGCAGGCGGCGCGGCAGCAGGAGATTTTGAGGCGGGCTTGGGAGGCGCTGCAGCCCGGCGGGACGCTGGTGTATGCGACCTGTTCTATGGAAAAGGAAGAGAATGAAGAGGTAGTGCGGGCGGTGCTGGGCGACGAGGCGGTCTCGCCGCAGTCGTTGCACCGGCGCATTCCAGGACAGGATGCGGGCGATGGATTCTTTGCGGCGGTAATGAAGAAGAGCTTATGAATGACAGATTAGAGATTCTCCCGAGCTTGCTGGCGGCGGATTTTGCGCGGCTAGGAGAAGAAATTGCAAAGGTGGAAGCGGGCGGGGCCGAGACGCTGCACTTCGATGTGATGGATGGGCGTTTTGTACCGAACATCTCGATGGGAGTGCCTGTGCTTGAGGCGTTACGGAAGGCGACGCGGTTGCGCCTGGATGTGCACCTAATGATTGTAGAGCCGGAGAAGTATGTGGAGGCGTTTCGCAAGGCGGGGGCCGATTCGATATCCGTGCACCAGGAGGCCTGCCCGCATTTGCACCGTACGCTGCAGCAGATTCGAGACCTGGGCGTGGCGGCGGGGGTGGCGCTGAACCCGGGCACGCCGGTGGAGACATTGGAAGAGGTGTTGGATTTGGCGGACATCGTGCTGGTGATGAGTGTGAACCCAGGATTTGGAGGGCAGAAGTTTCTTCCTCAGTCGTTGCGAAAGATTGGGCAGTTGGACCGGCTCCGCAGAGAGCGTGGGTTGAGCTATCTGATTGAAATCGATGGGGGAGTGGAGGCGTCCAATGCGAAAGAGATCGCGGGCGCGGGCTGCGACTGGCTGGTGGCGGGCAGCTCCGTTTTTCGGTCGGCGGACCCGGCGGCGAGTGTGCGCGAATTGCACAGGTTGGCCCAGACGGGCCGCTCGCTTCTGGCGTAGTTGGGCCGGGCTTAGGTTGGATTGTTACACTAATTGAGGTATTCCCCGATGGATCGATATTCCGTAATTCGTGTGGCCGTGATCGCACTGGCCGTAATTTCATTGACGCTTTCGACGGGTTGCCGGAAGCGGAAGTATGAGAACCCGATCACCAAAGACACGCAGCAGCCGGATAAGGTGCTCTACGACAAGGCGATCAAGGACGTGGAGCGGGGGCGCTACGAGATTGCGCGTCTGACGCTGCAGACCCTGATGAACACCTACGATACGAGCGAGTATCTGGCGAAGGCGAAGCTGGCCGTGGCCGACAGTTGGTTCCGCGAGGGCGGCACGAATGGACTGGCGCAGGCCGAGGCGGAATACAAGGACTTTATTCTTTTCTATCCGACGATGGAGGAAGCCGCCGAGAGCCAGGAGAAGGTCTGCATGATCCATTACAAGCAAATGGAGAAAGAAGACCGGGACAACATGCATGCGCTGAAGGCGGACGAGGAGTGCCGGCAGGTTTTGATTCAATTTCCGAACTCGAAGTTTGCGCCGCGGGCGACGCAACTGGTGCGGAACATTCAGCAGTCCTTAGCGGAGGGCGAATTCCGGGTTGGGGATTTTTATTACAAGAAGCAATCTTGGTCGGCGTCGACCAGCCGTTTGCAATCGTTGACGGATCATTATCCGCTGTACTCGGCGGCGGACGAAGCGCTGTACAAGCTGGGCGATGGGTACACAAAGATGGGCAACCGCTTTAAGGCGCAGGCGGGCAAGAGCTTTGCGCGAATTGTGCGGGAGTATCCATTGAGCGCGTTTGCCGAAGAAGCGAAGAAGCGGTTGACGGAGATGGAATTGGTGGTGCCGGAAGCGGATCCCGCGGCCGTGGCGCGGATGAAGTACGAGCAGGAGAACGTGGGCAAGGCAAGCATGGCGTCGCCGGTGACGAATATGCTGAAGCGGGGACCGGATTCACGGATGGCCGCCAAGAGCGGAACGCCGGCGACGGGACCAATTCGCCCGGCTATCCCGGTGAGCGTACCGACGCCGGCGGCGCTGGCGGCATTGGGCAATACGGACGTGACGGTGTCGACGGTGGGGGATTCCTCCACGCTTGATAACAATCCGGAGGCGCGCAAGTCGGTTCCCGGAGACGGAGCGGCAGCGGGGACGGCAGCGGGGACGGCAGAGGGAACGGCAGCGGCAGGAACGAGCGCGGGGGGCGCAGCGCCTACGGCCGTACCCGCGCAGCCGCTAGATCCGATCGTGACCAAGGGAACGATGCCCAAGGCCGACCCGAAAAAAGCCAAAAAAGAGAAAAAGCCAAAGGAACCGAAGAAGAAAAATTGACCGCGCGGATTCTACTGGCCGACGATAGCCCGCACGCGCAACGCATCGGCCAGCGTATTCTGCTGGGGGAAAGATTCGAAGTTGAGTTGTGTCCCGACGGGGCGCATCTTTACCCGATGTTGGACGACTTCGACCCGGACGTGGTGATCGTGGATGTTTTTTTGCCGAACCGGTCCGGCTACGAGATTTGCCACTGGATCAAGAGCAATCCCCGTTATGAGGCGATGCGGGTGGCATTGACGGCGGGAATTCTGGAGCCGCTGGACGAAGCCGAAGCGCGGGCCGCCGGCTGCGACGCGATCATCCGGAAGCCGTTTGAGGCCTCTGAAGTATTGAAGGTGATTCTGCCCCTGGTGGACGCGGCGCATTATGCGCGGGGACTTTTTGCGGCGCCGCAGGGAGCTCTGCCCGGCCCGTTGCGCTTGACTGGGGCGGCAAAACCGGAGCTCGATCCGGATAAAATTCAAGCGGCGGTGCAATTAGCAATGGAAGCGGCACTGCCCGCAATGATCAAGGAGGTTACCGAGCGCGTCCTAGCCGCGTTGGGTCACTAAGTATGGCAAGCGATAACTCATTTGACGTAGTATCCAAGCTCGAGATACCGGAAGTGGTCAATGCAATCCAGCAGGCGACCAAAGAGGTGGAGACGCGCTACGACCTGAAAGACACCAAGAGCACGATCGAGCTGAACGAGAAGGACATGAAGATCCTGCTGGCGTCGAGCGACGATTTTAAGCTCAAGGCCGTCAACGATATTCTGCAATCGAAGCTATTGAAGCGGGGAGTGCCGATCAAGAATCTATCTTATGGCCCGGTGCAAAGCGCATCGGGGATGAGCGTGCGGCAGGAAGTGAAGATGCAGCAGGGCCTGCCCACGGAGAAGGCCAAGGAAGTGGTGAAGGCGATCAAGGATTCCAAGAAGAAGGTGACGGCTTCGATCATGGGCGATTATGTGCGCGTGGCGGCGAAGGACCGGGACGCGCTGCAGGAAGTAATCGCGCTGCTGAAGGGGCAGGATTTCGGCGTCGAGTTGCAGTACACGAACTATCGCTAAATGGCCCGCAAGATCGAATCCCTAATGATCGCGGGACCAGCGGGAAGGCTGGAAGCGCTGCTGGAAGAACCGGAAGACCGTGAGCCGATCGCCGCGGCGCTGGTATGCCATCCGCATCCGCAGCATGGAGGCACGATGCATACGCGCGTGGTGCACCGGACCGCGCGGGGCTTACGCAAAGCGGGCGCGGTCGTGCTGCGCTTCAACTATCGCGGCGTGAATCTAAGCGAAGGAGTCTACGACCAGGGAGTGGGCGAGCAGGAGGACGCGCGGACGTGCCTCGCGTATCTGCGTTCGCGCTATCCAGAGTTGCCGTATTGCCTGGCGGGATTTTCGTTTGGATCGCGCATCGCGCTGCAGTTGGCGTTGCACTCGCCGGACGCCGAGAAAGTGATTGCGATTGGCTATCCGACGAAGTATCCGGACCCGTCGTATATTGCGCGCATTCCGGTTCCGCGGGTCTTTTTGCATTCGACGGTGGACGAGCACGGGCCCAAGGCGGAGCTGGAAGCGCTCGTGGCCGGGCTGCCGCAGCCGACGGAACTGCGCTTTATCGAGGCGAAGGATCATTTTTTTGTGGATGCCCTTGAAGCGTTTGAGACGGCGGTGACGGAAATTGGGCCCATGCGGCGTTTGCCATAATGAGGTCAATGACAGGACACTCGGAAGCGGCGCGTTTGCAGTCGTTGGTGAAGAACGCGCGCCGGCGGGTGCTGGTGCAACTGCTGGCGACCCAGGCGCTGATCGCGCTGACCATTGGGGCGGGCGGCCTGGTGCTGTTGCTGGTGCTGGGGACGCAGGTGCTGGATTGGTATTGGCCGCTGCTGCTGGGCGCGGCTAGTTTCGGATATCTGGTTTGGCGGGTGCGGGGGCACATTCCGAGCGAATATCGAGTGGCGCAGATCGTAGACGCCAAGCTGGGAACGGCCGATGTACTGTCGAGCGGATATCACTTCCTTGGGCATGGGCGCACGGCGACGCGCGACGGCCTGATTGAGGAAGCGGATCGCGTGGCGGCGGGCATAGCGCCGCAAACGGCGGTCCCCTTTGCGGCACCGCGCGGATGGTGGAGAGCGGCGGCGGTATCGGCGGCGGCGTTGAGCTTGCTGGTATTCCGGTATGCGTTTCAGAGCTCGCTGGATTTAGAGCGCCCGATCGCGCCGGGCCTGTACACGTTGCTGGCTTCCGGGGAGAAGCCGAGGGAACTAGCCCGTAACCGGGCTGAGGATCCCGACGCACTACCGCTCGAAGGAATGACCGTCACCGAGGCGCAGAAGAGCCTGATGGAGAAGGGCATCGAGAAAGGCCAGGAGATCGAGACCGAAGCGGCGAACTCGACGGAATCGGCGGCCAGTGGGCAAAAGCCCGGGCAGTTCCAACAATCGATGTCGCCCAGCGAAGAAGGCGAGCAAGCCGAAGGTGCCGAGAAGGGCGAGAAAGCCAGCGGCGAGAATTCCAAAGACGGGGCGTCCAACGAGGAGAAGAAGCCGGACGGTGAGGATGCGGCCAAGAAGAACGCGAACCCCGCGCCCAAGCAGGGCAATCCCGAGGGCGGCAAGTCCTCATTGATGGATAAGTTCAAGGACGCGATGGCGAACCTGATGAACAAGATGAAGTCGCAGGATAAGAATCAGGGCCAACAGCAGAGCGCGAAGGACAATCAGCAGCAGGGCCAGCAGGGTTCCGGCCAGCAGGAGCAGAAGAATTCCAAGGGCCAGGAGGCGCAGGCCAAGAATCAGCAGGCTAGTGGCCAGCAGCAGGCCGACCAACAGGGCCAGCAGCAGGGCGATGGGGGCGAGAAGTCCCCGAGCCAGCAGGCCAAGGGCGGCGACCAGGGCAACCAGCCTCCGCAGAGCGACGCGAAGTCTGGGATGGGCAAGCAGGATGGCAACAAGAGCATCGAATTTGCGCGGCAGCAGGAAGCGATGGGCAAGATCAGCGAATTGTTCGGCAAGCGGGCGCAGAACATTCAAGGCGAGATCATGATCGAGGTGTCGAGCTCGAAATCGCAGGCGCTCAAGACCGGGTACTCGGGCAAGACGGCGGGGCACTCCGACACAGCGGGAGTGATCCGGCGGGACGAAGTGCCCATTGAGCTGCAGAATTATGTGCAGAAGTATTTTGAGGAATTGCGGAAGTCACCCGCGCCGGCGCCTGCATCGACGTCCGGTTCCAGCCGCCCGCCGGCTAATCCGTAGTCAATCCTGCCGGGGGGAGATTCCGGCCCAGATGGGCGCTTCCAGGCGCGGTCCCCGGTAAGCCCGCACATGGCCAAAGCCTTGTTGAGCCTGCCAGGCGTCTCGAGCCGAAGCGATCTCCACGGCACTGCGTGCGACGAAATTCCACCACATCAAGATCTTTTCCGGGAAGGGTTCGCCCCCGAGGAGGAGCAAGCGGCATCCGGATGCACTGCCCACTTCCAACTCCCCACGATGGGTACCGAGATAGTAGAGGCAGTTGACGGCCAGGGGCTGGCCGAAGACCGATGCGTCGCCATGGGCGAGGAAGAGGCCGTACTCGAAGTCCGCCCGCAAAGGCATGGAGAGGCGGGCACCGGGATGTACAGTGAGATCGACACCGATGGCCGGACTAAAGGCAAGGCCTGGGGATTCCGCGCCTGAAAGGGCACCGAGAAAAGGGGTAATAAGGCCGCCGGGAGGTTCCAAACGCGTCAGATCGGGCACGCATTGGTAGTGAGGAGCCTGGTGGCGATGCGCGTCCGGCAGGGCGACCCAGAATTGTACACCGTCGAGCAGGCCGGTGTGGGCCGAGGGTGTTTCTTCGGTATGCGCGATGCCGCGGCCGGCCGTCATGAGGCTCAAGTGGCCAGGGCGGACGAGGCATTCGTTATCGAGGCTGTCGTGGTGGACCACTTCACCGGAGAAGAGCCAAGAGAGCGTCTGGAGCCCAATATGCGGGTGGGGCGCGACATCCATCGGCTTGCTTTCGGCAAAGGTTAATGGGCCGAAGCGATCGAAGAAACACCAAGGGCCAATGAGGCGGCGGGAGCGAACCGGCAATAGGCGATGGACTTCGAGAGAGCCCAGGTGGACGCTCCGGGCGGGGAGGGCTTCGAGAGTGGCGCGCTCGCCTGGGAGGGACCGGCATTCCTCCGATTCGGGCGAGGGGAGCAGATTACTCATGGGATTAGATTACTCACTCGCCGCCGTGCGGCGAGTGGCTCGGAGAAAATAGCGCCGCTGCGCAAGGTGCGAGAATCTTTCGTGTAGATGTCCGAAGCAATCTTAGTGGTGAGTTTTGGGGGCCCCGACCAGCCTGCCGATGTGATGCCGTTTTTGGAGAATGTGACCCGAGGACGAGGGATTCCTCGGGAGAGGCTGGAGGTGGTAGCCGAGCATTACCATCACTTCGGCGGCAAGAGCCCGATCAACGAACAGAACATGGCGCTGATTCAGCAAGTGACGGGGTTGTTGGCTAAGCAAGGGCCGGAGCTGCCGGTCTATTTCGGCAACCGAAACTGGCACCCGCTGCTGGCGGACACCTTTGCGCAGATGAAGCAGGACGGCGTCACGAAAGTCTTCGCGTTTGTGACGTCGGCGTTTAGCTGCTATAGCGGTTGCCGGCAATACCGGGAGAACATGGCGGCGGCGCAAGAGGCGGCGCAGGCGCAGGGAATCGCCGTTGAAAAATTGCGCGTTTACTTCAATCACCCCGGCTTCGTGGAGCCGATGGTGGACCGGGTCAAGGCGGCGCTGGCGGAGTTGCCCGGGGCGCGCTTGATCTTCACGGCGCATTCGATTCCGATGTGGATGGCGGACGGTTCGAAGTATGTGGCGCAACTAAAGGAAGCGTCGCGGCTGGTGGCCGAAGGCGCGGGCGTGGCCGAGCACGATCTGGTGTATCAATCTCGAAGTGGAGCGCCGCAGCAGCCGTGGCTCGAACCGGACATTCTCGATCATCTGCGGGCGCTGCGGGCCCAAGGGGTGGAGCGGGTGGCGATTTGCCCGATCGGATTCATTAGCGATCACATGGAGGTCATGTTCGATCTGGACGAGGAAGCACGACTGCTGGCGGCGGAGTTGGGGATGCAGATGGTGAGAACGGGCACGGCGTCGCAAGACCCGCGCTTTGCGGCGATGGTGCGGGAACTGGTGCTGGAGCGGCGAGGAGATTTGAGCGAAAAGCGGGCGTTGGGGATATTGGGCGCGAGCCACGATGTATGTCCGGTGGATTGCTGTGCGCCTCCGCCGGCGAGGAGCGCGGGTGGAGGACGCCCGGGCGCGTGAAGGATTTCCAAGAGCGCGGTTACGACGTGCGGGTCCCCGGCCTAAGCGAGGCGGAGCTGGCGGCGCTGCGGGCGGAGTTTCCAGAGGAAGCGCCGAACCGGCGGAATCTGTTTACGTTTTCGCCGTTGCTGCAACAAATGGTGGAGCGCGGTTCGTTTTCGCGCTACGCGCAGGAGGTGCTGGGGGCGGGATGTTTTGCGGTGCGCGGCATTTTTTTCAACAAGATTCCGAAGAGTAACTGGCACGTGCCGTGGCACCAGGACATTGGCGTGCCGCTGCGCGAGCAGAAGGACGTGGAGGGCTTCAGTGCGTTTACCCGCAAGGAGGGGATTCTGCACGCCAATGCGCCGGCGAGCGTGCTGAGCCGACTGGTGATCTTGCGGCTGCACCTGGATGCGGCGACGGCAGCCAATGGGGCGATGCGACTTATCGCGGGGTCGCATTGGAAGGGCCGCTTGAGCGACAGCGAAGCCGATGCGATGGCGGCGGAGGGAGAGATCGTGCAGCCGGAAATTCCGGCGGGGGGAATCCTGCGTTTGCGCCCGCTGCTGTTGCACGCCTCGGCGCATTCCGCGAGCGACGCTTCACGGCGGGTGATTCACATCGAGTATGCCGCCGATGAGTTGCCGGGCGGGCTAGAGTGGGCAACCAAGGTTTATGCGGGAGGGCCACGCTGTTGAATATCGAATACACGTTTGCGAATCACGGATTTGAGATCCGGCGGGGGGCTTGCGGGGCGGAGACGCTGGAACGGCTACGGGCGGAGTTTCCTGTGGATGCACCGGCGGATTGGCATTTATTGGAGCACTCGGCGCTGGTGCAAGAGTTGGCGCGAGGGCCGTGGGCGCAGTGGGCGGAAGCGATTTTAGGCCCAGGAGCCGAAGCGATTGAGGCGATCCTTTACAACCGCACCGCGGCCAACAATGAGGCGCAAGAGTGGCATCAGGATACGGAACATATCGCGCCGGGCGTCGCGTTATTGAGCCTGCGCGTGAGCCTGGACCCATCGACGTTTGCCGATGGCGGGGTGAAGCTATGCCCGACTTCTCAGAAGCATGGCGTGCTGCGGGCGCACGAGGTGAAGGCGCATGCGGCGCGGCCTTTCTCTTGCCCGGAGATGGCGGCGGGCGACGTGTTGCTGATGCATCCTTTAACCATTCACGCGAGCGGCAAGAGCGAGACGCTACGGCCGAGGCGAGTGGTGCATGTGGTGTATCGGCGCTAGGCGCCCGCGAGCATTGGTTTGAGGAAGCGGCCGGTGTGGCTAGCCTCACAGGTGGAGACCACTTCGGGCGTGCCTTCGGCGACAAGCTGGCCGCCGCCGGAGCCCCCTTCGGGCCCGAGATCGATGACCCAATCGGCGGCCTTGATGACGTCGAGATTGTGTTCGATGAGCAGAATGCTGCCTCCGTTTTCAATGAGGCGCTGGAAGCTATCGAGGAGCTTGCGGATGTCGTCGAAGTGGAGGCCGGTGGTGGGCTCGTCAAAAATGAAGAGCGTGCCGCTGGAGGTGCTTTGCGCTAAGTGAGCGGCTAGCTTGACGCGCTGGGCCTCCCCGCCGGAGAGGGTGGTGGCGGATTGGCCGAGACGCAGGTAGCCGAGGCCGACGTCTTCGAGCACTTGCAGCTTTTGTACTAGCCGAGGCGTGTCGGCAAAGCAAGCGATGGCCTCGTGAACGGTGAGCTGGAGCACTTCGGCGATGTTGCGGCCCTGGTGGCGGATTTCGAGGATCTGGGGCTTGAAGCGGGTGCCTTTGCAATCGTCGCAGATCAACTCGACGTCGGCCAGGAACTGCATTTCGACCGTGACGGTGCCGTCGCCCTGGCAGGTTTCGCAGCGGCCGCCGGGGATGTTGAAAGAGAAATGGCCGGATTGGTAGCCGCGCTTTTGCGATTCCGAGGTGGAGGCGAAGAGGTCGCGGATCTGATCGAAGGCTTTGATGTAGGTGACGGGGTTGGAGCGGGGCGTGCGGCCGATGGGAGATTGATCGACAAGAATGACTTGCTCGAGGAGGTGGGCGTTTTCCACAGAACGGCAGGTCTGGCGTTGGGATTCCGTGGAGGCGTCGTCGTCGCCGGAGTCTGGCGCGGCTTTGGGCCGAGCGGCCGCGGAGGGGAGGCTGAGGCGGCGGTCGAGGGTTTTGAAGATGACCTCATGGACGAGGGTGGATTTGCCCGAGCCGGAGACGCCCGTGACGGCGACGAGCATGTGAAGGGGGATAGAGACATCGAGGCCGCGGATGTTGTTGGCGCGGGCGCCGCGGAAGACGAGTTGCTGCTTTGGGGATGGTTTGCGGCGTGGGCGCAGCGGGGCGACTTGTCTTTCGCCGCGGAGGTAGAGGCCGGTGAGGGAGGCGCCGGCCTTTTTAGGCTTGAGGAGGTCTTTATAAGGGCCTTGGAAGATGATGGCGCCGCCGTGCTCGCCGGCGCCGGGGCCGAGATCGACGATATGGTCGGCGGCCTGCATTACTTCGGGGTCGTGCTCAACGACCAGGATCGTGTTGCCGATGTCGCGGAGGCCGTGGAGGATCTGGATAAGACGGTAGGTATCGCGGGCATGGAGGCCGATGGAGGGCTCGTCGAGCACATAACAAGCGCCCACCAGACGGGAGCCGAGGCAGGTGGCCAGTTGAATACGCTGGGCCTCGCCGCCGGAAAGCGTCATGGTCAAGCGGTCGAGGGTGAGGTATTCGAGACCAACATCATTGAGGAAGCGAAGGCGTTGGCGAACCTCGAGCAGGACCTTTTCGGCAACCGCTTTTTGCTCGGGACGTAGGGTGAGGCCATCGCAAAACTGCATCGCTTCGCGGATGTTGAGACGGGTGACCTCGCTAATGATCTTGCCGCCAAGGCGGACGTTGCGGGCCTCTTGACGCAGGCGGGCGCCTTGGCAATCGGGGCAGTTGGCGTAGCCCCGGTAGCGGGCCATGAAGACGCGGACATGAACCTTGTATTTCTTGGGCTCGACAACGTCGGCGAAGAATTTCCGGATGCGCCCGAGAACGAAGTCCTGCTCGGTCTGGGTGAGGTCGGCAAAGGGCACGTCGAGCCGGACCTGGCCTTTAGCGGCGCGTTCGAACTCTTTGTAGTACCACTCGTAGACGGGCTTGGTCCAGGGGTCGATGGCGCCTTCCTTGAGGGCCAGGCCGCCATTGGGGATCAGCTTGTCGATGTCGTAATCCATGGTGCGTCCGAAGCCTTGGCAGGTGGGGCAGGCGCCGAAGGGATTATTGAAGCTGAAGAGGCGGGGCTCGGGGTCGCGGAACTCGACGCCGCAGATTTTGCAGGCGAATTTTTCGTTGAAGAGGAGCTGGCGCGGGGAATCGACGCCGGCTTGCTCGAGCAGGACCTCGCCGCCTTCGCGGTAGGCGATCTCGATTGCATCGACGAGGCGCTGGTGCAGGTCTTCGCCGATTACCAGACGATCGACGAGGACGTAAACCGGTTTGGCGAAATTGAGATCGAGGAGGCTCTCGGGTGTGGAGAACTCGTAGGTCTTGCCTGCCTGAAAGAGGCGGTTGAAGCCGCGGGCGCGCAGTTCAAAGAGGCGGTCGCGCAGGGCGTCGGACTTCAGGCCCGGCGCGGCAATGGGGAAGAGGGCGTACCAGCGGGTGCCTGGCTCTTCGCGCAGCACCTGGGCAGCGACTTGATCGACGGTGTCGCGTAAGACGGGGCCATGGCCGTTGGGGCACCAGGTTTCGCCGGCACGGGCGTAGAGAAGGCGGAGGAAGTCGTAGATTTCCGTGGCGGTGGCGACCGTCGAACGAGGGTTGCGCGTGGTGTTCTTTTGCTTAATGGCGACCGGGGGCGCAAGGCCCTGGATTTCGTCGACGTCGGGCTTTTCCATGCGCTCCAGGAACTGCCGGGCGTAGGCAGAGAGACTTTCCACGTAGCGGCGCTGGCCCTCGGCATAAATGGTGTCGAAGACGAGCGAGGATTTGCCCGAGCCGGAGACACCCGTGACGACGGTGAGGACGTCATGGGGAATCGAGAGGGAGATATTCTTGAGATTGTGGACGCGAGCGCCGCGGAGGTCGATGGAAGACAGCTCCGCCCTCGTGGTTTTCGCTTTTTCTTTCGGGATGTTTGGATTATAGCAACCGCATGAAGTCTCGCCCAAGTTTTGCCGCTCGGCTGCTCGGCTGGTACGACGTTCATAAGCGGGATTTGCCGTGGCGACATACGAGGGACCCGTACCGAATCTGGCTTTCCGAAATCATGCTGCAACAGACGCGGGTGGCGGCAGTGATTCCGTATTACGAAAGATTTATTGCGAGATTTCCCACTTATGTAGAGTTAGCGAAGGCTCCAGAGCAGGAATTGCTGTCGTTTTGGGCGGGTTTGGGATATTACTCGCGGGCGAGAAATCTGCAGGCGGCGGCGCGCAAGGTGGTAGAGCTGGGGGCCTTTCCCAGCACCCACGAAGGAATTCGGGAGTTGCCAGGGGTGGGGGAATACACAGCGGCGGCGGTAGCCAGTATCGCGTTTGGCCTTCCCGTGGCGGTTCTGGACGGGAACGTGGTTCGGGTAATGGCGAGGGTGGAGTGTGAGGAGGGAGACGTCAAAACGAAGCCAATTCGGGATGGGTTAAGGCAAGTCGTGCAGTTGCAGATAGATAGAGATAGGCCGGGAGAATATAACCAAGCTTTAATGGAGCTGGGTGCAACAATTTGCTTGCCTCGGGCCCCGAAATGCCTTATTTGTCCTATTAACGATATCTGTTGCTCCAGGAAACGAGGTCTTGAGAACACCCTCCCGATTCAAGCCAAGCCGCCGAAGAATATTCACGAAGCGAAAGTCATATTCCTGTTACGACGGAATGGTAGCTTTCTGCTAAGGCAGAGGTCTAAGGAAAGTCGGCGACTAGCCGGATTCTGGGAGTTTCCCGAAGCGGGCGAGCTAAAAGAGGCTCGCGAGGGGGAACTTCTGGGCTCCTTCCGGCATACAATCGTAAACCATTTATACGAAGTTTCCGTATACGAAGCGAAACTGCAAGGCGATCCGCCGAGTCCGTATCAGTGGTTTTCCGTGGCGGAGTTGAGAGATATGCCTCTCAGCACGATGGCGCGAAAGAGTTTTCAATTAATCGAGCCGGTCCCGCGACGTGGACAGGAGAGAGAGGGTTCAAAGGTTTTATGAACAGACAACGATGGATATGGGCGGGGAAGATCGCGGCGGTACTCAGCGTACCGCTGATTTTGTTTGCGTACTCGAGCGGCGCTCCGGCGAGGAGCACTGGGGCTCCTGGGGACAACACTTGTTTGCGGGGCGGTTGCCACATCGGCACGCGGACTGACGATTCGCCGTCGCTCGAGATCTTGTGGGAAGGCGGAGTGAATTACTCGCCAGGCGTGAAGCAACGCTTTACGGTGCGGATCGGGGCGGCGGGGCGGCGCTATGGATTTCAGGCGACGGTGCGGCCGAACAGTAGCTTAATCACGGGCCAGGCGGGTACGTTCACGCCGGCCGATACCCGCAGCTATGTGTTGTGCGAGACCGTGGATCCACGGCCGGCAACGGGATGCCCGCCTAACAATCCCGTGGAATTTATCACGCACTTCGACCCCTCGACGAGCAACACTTTTACTTTCGACTGGACGCCGCCGACGAACGTGAACACGGGACCGGTGACGATCTATGTGGCCGCGAATTCCAGCGATGGGCCGGCGCCGAATGGAGCCAAGATTCACCTGCGGAGTTTAACCTTGACGCCGGGCGGCGGCAGCGGGGTGAAGCCGACGATTAGCGCGGGCGGCGTGGTTTCGGCCAGCGCGTTTGGCGGCGGGATGAATATTGCGCCGGGAAGCTGGATCGAGATCTTCGGAAGCAACTTCACGCCGTCGGTTTCGCGCGGCTGGGAAGGGCGCGACTTTGACGGCACGAAGGCGCCGACCAGTCTGGAAAACGTCCGGGTGAGCGTGGACGGCCGAGCGGCGGCCGTGGCTTTTGTCAGTCCGCGGCAGGTGAACGCGCAGGTGCCCGATGGGATCGCGACCGGTGCGCCGGTGCGCGTATCGGTGACGAACCCGGCCGGGGAAAGCTCGGAAGTAATCACGCTAAACGGCAGGACAAGAGCGCCGGGAGTGCTGGCGCCGGCTTCGTTTACGCGAGCCGGAAGGCAGTATGTAGCCGCGCTCTTCGCCGACGGTACGACGTTTGCGGGCACGCCGGGCTTGGTGGCCGGCGCGACCTTCCGCTTGCCCCGGCCGGGCGAGACGCTGGTGATCTACGGAGTTGGCTTCGGCGCGGTCACGCCGGCCATTCCCGCCGGCACGATTGCGACGGGCGCTTCGTCGATTCCTGGGCTAAGCGTCCGGATCGGGAACCAGCCGGCGACCGTCTCCTACGGCGGCTTGAGCCCGAATTTTGTCGGGCTATATCAGTTCAATGTCGTGGTGCCGAATCTTCAGGCCGGCGACCACGAGGTTGTTATGTCGGTGGATTCGATAAACACGCAGTCGAACGTTTTCTTATCCGTCGGCAACTAACGTTTGCTTCACGGGGGTCTCTTTATGAACATGCTTCGAATTTTAGGTTGTGTCGCTTTGGCGGCACTACCGAGCGTTGTGCTGGCGCGCAGTGGTGGTTCGCCCATCAACCGCAGTGGCGCGCCTAGCGATGGCGGACTGGATTGTACGGCCTGCCATCGCACGAATGCGCCGGCGAACAGCGATACGCGGGGCTTTGTGCGGATTTCGGCGGTGAACTACACGCCGGGACAGCGTCAGACTTTGCAAGTGACGGTTTTTCATCCGGAGGCATTGCGCTGGGGATTTCAATTGACGGCGCGGCTGGCTAGCGATGAGACGCGGAAGGCGGGAGTGATCACGCCCAACGCGGATGTACAGGTGAACTGCGACCCCAGCGGGAATGCGCCGTGTGGAACGGACCGCGAGTTTGCGACGCACCTGCCGGCGGCGACGTTGAAGGGCGCGAACGGATCGTACACGTTCTCGTTCGACTGGACGGCACCGGCCGATGCTGCGGCGGGCAACGTGGTTTTCTATGCTGCGGGTAACGCCGCCAATAACGGCGGGAGCAATGCCGGCGATTACATCTACACGACGAAAGCGACGATTTCTCCGGCCGTGGCGCAGCAGCGGCCTAGCGTGCAAAGCGACAGTGCCGTGGTGGCTCAGGGTTTCGGAGGCGGACGCAACATCGCGCCTGGAACCTGGATCGAAATTTACGGACAAACGCTCAGCAACATTACTCGCGAATGGGCGGGAGGGGACTTCAACGGTTCGAACGCGCCGACGACGCTGGAGACCGTAAAGGTTTCTGTGGCAGGCCGCGACGCGTTTGTGCGCTTCGTGAGCCCCGGGCAGGTGAACGTGCAGGTTCCCGATGGAATTGGCGCGGGGCCGGTAAACGTGGTGGTGACTAACAGCGCGGGCAGCAGCAGCAACATCCAAATGACGGCGGTGTCGCGTGGGCCGCAGGTGCTGGCACCGGCAAACTTCCGAGTCGGCGGACGGCAATTGGTGGCGGCTCTATTCACGGACAATGCGACGTTTGTTGGTCGCGCGGGAGAGATCTCGGGCGTGACGACGAGACCGGCGAGGGCTGGGGAAACGATCATCCTCTACGGCATCGGTTTCGGGGCTACGACGCCCGCCAACCCGGCCGGTGTGATCGCACCCGCTGGCGCGTTACTGCCTACCAATACGACGGTACTGTTTGGCAGCGCACCGGCGACGTTGAGCTACCGGGGCCTGGCACCGGGCTTTGTCGGTTTGTATCAGTTGAACGTAGTGGTGCCAACGGTGGCGGCGGGCGACGTGCGCCTGGCGATAACCGTGGATGGCGTGCCGATGACGCAGGAAGTGTTTACGGTCGTCGGAAACTGAGAGGTTTCGCGGCTTCGGCGCACTATACGGGTGAGTGAGAACTCGCCTGCGTTCGATACTTAGCTGTGTAATTTGGGCGGCCAGCGTTCCTGTGGCCGCCCAATCTTTATTGCAATTGCCGGAATATACAGCGGAAAGCCTGGTGAATGCAGCGAGCCAGAAGAGCGGGCGGCTGGCGCCGAATGCGATTTTTACGGTTTACGGTAAGAATTTGTCGTTCAGCACCTGGGCCTTGAGTGCGGCGGAGATCAGGAATGGCAACCTGCCCGTGGATGTACCGGGCCTAAACGTGACGGTGCTGGTGCGCGGCGTGGCAGTGCCGCTTTATTACGTCTCGCCTACGCAGATTAATGCATTGTTGCCCGCGTCGCAGGGGAGCGGCGTGGCGCGTTTGGAGATTGTGAGGGGGAGTGCGCGGGGGCCCCGCGTGGAGTTCACAATCGTCAGCGACGCGCCGGAACTGTTTGCGCTGGAAGACGGAAGCGCGGCGGCGACCCACCCCGATGGGCGGGCGGTGACGGCGGCGGCGCCGGTGGCGCCAGGAGCCTATGTGGTCTTGTATGGCACGGGCTGGGGTAGCGTGGCGACGAGCCAACAGCAGCAACATATTGCCAGCAGTGGGGCGCTCTTGACACGTTGGCCGGATCTGGAGGTGCACTTAGGGGAAAGGCGGCTGGAGCGAGCGGATGTGTTTTATGCGGGATTGACGCCGGGTTTTGCGGGGCTGTACCAGATTAACTTCCGGGTGCCGGAGACGGTGAGCGAGACGGCGCCGGTTTGGCTTCGCTTTGGAGAAATGGAGAGTGGGACAAGGGTAAGGCTCCCGATCGCCGCGCCGCCTTCGAATGCAACGGAAACGCCGCCATGAACGTTTCATCTACAGAGGCTATGATGAGAGGCATGCGGTATCGAATTGCGTTGATGGCGACGATGGCTCCGCTTTTTCTGGCGGCGCAAGAGGACAAAACCGAAGCAGCCCCCGCCGTTGGCAAGCAGTACGTGGTGGACGCGGGAACGCGCATTCCGATGACGATGTTGAACAGCGTAAGCACGAAGCACGCCGTCGAGGGCGACCGCGTGTATCTGGAGACTCTGTTTCCCGTGCTGGTGCAGGGCCGCATTGTAGTGCCGCCGGGATCAAGCATCGCCGGTACGGTGACCAGCCTGAAGCGGCCGGGGCGCGTGAAGGGTAAGGGCGAATTGTATGTGCGCTTCGACACGCTGATTCTGCCGAACGGGGCGAGCCGCGATTTCCGTTCGCGCCTGGGATCGATCGATGGCCGGGATTCGCAGACCTTGGACCGCGAGGAAGGCAAGATCAAGGGCGAAGGCAATAAGGGCGGCGATGCCGTGGGTATTGGCACGGCGGCCTCGGCGGGGGCGACCGTGGGTGGACTGGCGGGGGCAGTGGCGGGCAGCCCGGGCATGGGTGCGGGGATTGGCGCCGCGGCGGGCGCGGCGGCGGCGCTGACGGGTGTATTGCTAACGCGCGGGCCGGATGTGGTGCTGGCCAAGGGCTCGACGGTGGAATTGCTGCTGGATCGGCCGCTGACCTTCGACGAGAGCGAGCTTGACTTTTCGAACGCACCGAATTTTCGGCGTTCCCAGGACGGGAGCACCGGCCCCGGGCAAAACAAGCGCGGCGTGACGAGCATCGGCCGGCGTCCGCCGCTAGTTCCGTAAATGCGCCTGCTTCCGCTGCTGATCTTCGCATTGCAGGTTGCGGGCGAGGAGGTCCGCATGGCGCCCGGTTTGACGGTAGAGGAGCGAAGCTTCCATCGGGGTGAGCAGGGGCCTTTCAAGCTATGGGTGATGCGGATCGACCCGCGGCAGGCGTCGATTAACGTGGTGCCTGTGCATGCCAAGGACCGCGCGATGGGGCTAGAAACGACGGAGGCCATGGCTAGGCGCTATGGGGCCTTGGCGGCGGTGAACGGCGGCTATTTCGCGTTCGGCACCTACGGGGGCATCTCCAAGAACAACTATGTGCTGGATGGAAGGGTGCTGGGGACGTGGAAGGACCGCAGCGCGTTGATTTTTTGCCCGGAGAAACGAGGCGTGGAGACGTTGAAGGTGGGCATGTCGCGTTATGAAGGGGCGGTGTCGGCCGGGAAAGAGAAGTGGCCTCTGGATGGCGTGAACCGCGAGCGGAGCGACGGGGAGTTGATCTGGTACACGAGCGAACTGGGGCCTTCCACTTTGACACGCGGCGGCTTTGAGTTGCGGCTAGACAGCAGGAAGCGCGTGGTGGGCACGGCCGAGGGAGACGCGGAAATTCCCGCCGGGGGCAGCGTGTTGAGCGGTTCGGGCCGCTCAGGGGAGTGGCTGAAGAGATACAGTGCCTTGGGCCAAGAGATGGGCGTAGATGCACGGGTGACGCAGGATCAAGCCTGTGCGGCGCAAGATATCGTGAGCGCGGGGCCGCGTGTGGTGCGGGAAGGCAAGCTGGACCTAAGCGAAGGAGGCTTCGCGCACGCCAAGGCACGGCATCCGCGGACGGCGGCGGCGCTAACGAAAGACGGGCGGATCTTGTTTTTGGTGGTGGATGGAAGGCAAAGATCGAGCGTGGGGATGACGCTGGAGGAACTGGGGACGACGCTGGTGGAAATGGGAGCCTGGGAGGCCGTGAATCTGGACGGGGGCGGCTCGAGCACGTTTTATGCGGCGGGCCGGATTTGGAACTCGCCCTCCGATGGACGGCCACGGCCGGTGAGCGACGCTTTGCTCGTTTTCTCGATCGGCTCGTGGGAGGAATTGCGGACCGCAATCGAGGCGATGCCGATGAGTACGGAGGCCAAGCGGAGGCTGGCGGACCTGGCACGGGCACGGAAGGGAAAGCAACTTTTGGAGGCGGCAACAGTTAGCGGCGCGAATGGCACCGTACTGCGGGTCTTGCGGGAGGCGGTAGAAGCGCTGCGCTAGTGAACCGTCTTGGTCTTGCGGTTCATGTAGTCCATGAGCAGGTATTCGCCGAGCGTGTAAGGCGTGGTGAAGTAGGCCTTGCCGCGGCAGAGTTGGGTGACTTGACGGACGAAATTCACCAAGGCGGCATCCGTGGCGAGCATAAAGGTATTGATCAAGATGCCTTGGCGCTTGCAGCGGCCGACCTCTTCCATGGTGCGGCTGATGACGAGGGGGTCCAGGCCAAAGGCGTTTTTGTAGACGCGGCCGTCCTCCAGGGTCAAGGCACTGGGCTTGCCATCGGTGATCATGATGATCTGCTTCATGTCCTTCTTTTCCTGGTTGAGAATGCGCTGTGCCAGGATGAGGCCGTCGCGGGTGTTGGTGTAATAGGGTCCCACTTGCAGGCGGGCTAGCTCGCCGAGGCGGACTTCTTCGGCTGTGTCGTGGAAGAGCACGCAGCGCAGGCTGTCGCCGGGGAACTGCGTGCGGATGAGATGGGAAAGCGCGAGAGCGACCTTTTTGGCGGGCGTAAAGCGGTCTTCGCCATAGAGAATCATGCTGTGGCTGCAATCGAGCAGCAGGACGGTAGCGCAAGAGCTTTGGTACTCGCTCTGGTGGATTTGGAGGTCCGGGTAGTCCAGCTCAAGCTTACCCGTCTCCGCATAGGAATCCGCCTGGCGGCGCAGCGCGCTGGAGAGCGTTTCGGTGATGTCGAGATTGAGGGTGTCGCCGAATTCGTAGGGCTTCGTGCTGCCGGAGGATTCGATGCCGGTCGACAGATCGCGGGTATCATGGGCGCCAAAGCTGGAGCGACCAATGGAACCCATCAAGTCCTTCAGCGTTTTGAAGCCTAGAAAGTCGAGGCTTTTGTCGCTGGCTTCGACGACCATTTCCTGTTGCTCACCGTTGCCTTGGCCGGGACCCGTGCCTTGACCCGGCTGGCCGGGAGTCTGCACGTAGCCTTCGTCGATGAGCTTTTGGGTGAGGCGATCAAGGAGTTTATCGAGTTCCTCGGGGCTCATTTCTTCGAGCATCTTGCGGATCTGCTCGGCGCGCTCCTGGTCGTCGAAGGGCTTGCCGTCGAGCAGGGATTGGAGGATGGCGTTGCGGAGGCCGTCCATGGTTTGCTTAGCGTTGGGATTGGGATTCCACCAGTCCTGGAAGCCGCTGTTGAGGAAGAAATCGCTGAGAGCCTTCATGAGGTCCTCGGCGCTGAGGCCGAGGTCCTCTTCGGAGTAGCGGGTATAGCTGATGCGGCGCATTTATTGGTATTGACGGCGCCGGTCGGGCCGGCGGCCGCCCCCCTCCTCCTCGCCTTCCTGGGCGGGCTTTTCGCGGCGGCGCTCTCCGGCGACGAAGGCTTGTTCTTCGTTACGGCTGATGCGGCGCTGGGAATAAAGGCCTTCGAGGATGAACTCGGCGGCGGCGGCGCGCTTGGCGTCGGACTCGCGCTCGCCGAGGCCCAGGCGGGCGGTTTTTTGCATGAGGCCATTGATTTGGGACAGCTCGGCTACGAGTTGGGCGGCCGGGGCGAGCTCGGGCAGTTGCAGGGTGCCGCCGAGGTCGAACCACTGGATGATTTGCTTCACGTTTTCGCCTTCCATGAGGCGTGTGTATGTGAGGGCGACGGATTGGCGGATAAGGTCGCGAGCGATCTGGTCGCTCCCTTTCAGTTCGCCTTCGTATTCGAGCTCCAGCTTGCCGGTGATGGAGGGCAGAGCGGCATAGAGGTCGAGGATGCGCGGCACGGCTACGTCGTCGCCGCAGAGCAGCGCGCGGCGTTCGGCATTGGAGACGACGTTTTCCAGCACCGAGATGGGTAAGCGCTGAGAGACTCCGCTGCGCTGATCGATGCGCTTGTCGTCGCGGGCGAGGAAGGCAATTTGCTCAACCACTTCGCGGATGTAGGGAGGAATCTCGACGGGCACTTCCTGGGCGGGACGAGCGAGCCAAGCTTCCTGCGTGGTGATTTCCACGCCGCGCTCAAGGGTGAGCGGGTAGTGGGTGCGAATTTCGCTGCCGATGCGGTCCTTGAGAGGAGTGATGATCTTGCCGCGGGCGGTGTAGTCCTCGGGATTGGCGGTGAAAACCAGCATCAGGTCTAGCTCCAGGCGGACGGGGAAGCCCTTAATCTGAACGTCCCCTTCCTGGAGGATATTGAAGAGGCCGACCTGGATCTTGCCGGCGAGATCGGGCAGCTCGTTGACGGCGAAGATGCCGCGGTTGGCGCGGGGTAGGAGGCCGTAGTGGATGTTTTCCTCGTCGGCGATATCGCTGCCGCGCTTGGCGGCCTTGATGGGATCGATGTCGCCGATCATGTCGGCGATGGTAACGTCTGGGGTGGCCAATTTTTCGACGTAGCGCTGCTCGCGATTGAGCCAAGCAATCGGCGTGTTGGGCCCGTGCTCGGCGAGGAGGCGCCGGCCTAACTTGGAGAGGGGTCGAAAGGGATTGTCGCGGATTTCCGTGCCGGCGATGTAGGGCGTCTCTTCGTCGAGGAGACCGGTAAGCATGCGGATCAGGCGGGTCTTGGCTTGGCCGCGCAGGCCAAGCAGAATAAAGTTGTGGCGGCTGAGCAGGGCATTGACGACTTGGGGCACGACGGTGTCTTCATAGCCGACAACGCCGGGGAAGAGACTGGCCGTTTGGCCGTCGCTTTCGCGCAGGCGGGCGACGAGATTCGCCCGGATTTCATCTTTCACCGAGCGGGCGCGGCGTTCCGGCGCGGCCCAGGGGGAATTCTCGAGTTCGCCGAAAGTTTGGGGAAATACGGGCATAGGGGTTACAGCCTCAGCTTAGCGTGATACCTTCTTTCGTAATTGGATGACACGAGAACTGCCGGGGACTGAATATCAGCGATTTTGGCGGCGATTGCAGCAGATTGGACTCAACGCCTATGAAGCGCGGTCGTATTTGGTCCTTCTGGGACACCCCAGATTCAAGGCGTTGGAGCTCGCGGCGCGCGCCCAGGTGCCACGCCAGAAGATCTACGAAGTGCTGGATTCCCTCGTGGAAAAAGGCTTTGCACAGGTGGTGCAGGAGCGCACGAAGCTGTTCAGCGCGGTGGAACCGGCGCTGGCCTTGCCTGGATATCTGGGGCGCCGGGAACAGGTGCTACGGCACGAACTGGAGGACCAAAACCGACAGGCGCATTCACTCGTGGAAGATTTGGCGACGACCTACGCGAGCCTGGGCGGCGGGCGCGGAACGCTGGATTATCTGCGCATTGTGTCCGACCCGACTCAGACGGGCGCAGAGTATCGGCGAATGCTGAAAGATGTGCGTGAGGAATATCTCGAATTTTCGCGCCCGCCGTATGCGGTGGACCCCTTGGACGAGAAGCTGGTTAAGCAGGCGCTGGAGCGGGGAGTGAGTTGCCGGCTACTGATTGAACAGGGCACGCTCGACGAGGCGCACGAGCGGCGCCTAGAGGACTACGCGGCGGCGGGCGTCGAGGTACGGGAAGCAGGCAAGTTGCCGATGAAGCTGGCGGTGTTTGACCAGTCCGTTGGACTGGTTGCCCTGTTGGACCCGGTGATCACGCGGCCCGCCTGGACGGCCGTCGTGTTCGAACATCCGGGTTTTGGAGAAGCGATGCAGGCGCTGTTTGAGAATCACTGGAAAAGCGCACGGGCCCGCTAAGGAGGGCGGCTTAATCGAGGACGGCGGCGGATAAGGAGCCTGCGATCGAAGACTGAGCAGATGAAGACTGGGCAGAAGAAGACTGGGCACCCGCCAGACGCGCCAGGATCGGGCGCTGAGCTTCAACAGCCAGGGTCCAAAAGCGAAGCGGCGACATGCGGGCTTTCCGGAAGAGCGGCTGGTAGAGCCCGTACACCAGGGCGCACGCCGCGCTTAAGGCACCGAATTGCGCAAGGCCCGTCAGCAGGCGCCCTAGTTCTCCGCGCCCCTGGGCGCAAAGAGCGGCGTTGTCGGCCTGGAATTCCAGGTGAAAGGCTTCATCCCGCAAAATTCGTAAGGCCAAGGCGCGCAGGAGTGGGCAATCCGTCGCCTCCAGCAGAGCGGTGTAGTAGGGGACGGCAATGCACTCCGCGGAAGTCAGCACCGAGATCATCAGTTCAAAACCGGCCAGCGAGCGGACGCGGCGAAAGACGCTGTCCACCCAGTGCTTGCGTAGGCGCGGAATGCCTTCCTGGTCCATCCAGCGGCCCAGGACGGCCGAGTGCCGCTGCTCCTCGCGAATAAAAAGCTCCATGGCGGAAGCCAGCTCCGGACAGCCGCGCCGGTTGGCGAATTCGCGGGCGCGGCTTAGCAGGCCGAGGCCATCGGATCCTTCGCCCAGTTGAAAGTGGGGCACAGAGGCGGCCAGGAGATCGCGCATAGAGGGGTCCAGGACAGGGGCAGAGGCCCAAGGAAAAGAGGAGATGCTCCAGGCGTTATGCCGAAAGTAGTGGAGCCAGCCTGCGTACTTTGTCATGCAAAGTAGTTTGTCATTAAATCTCGCCGGCGTCAATAGTAAACTCGGGCGCATGGCGAAACCACGCGATCGTTATGTGGATTTCCTGATCGAGCAATTCGCGCCGCTGGGCGAAATCACAAGCCGAGCCATGTTTGGGGGCTACTGCCTCTATTGCGATGGCATCGTATTTGGGCTGGTGGCCAACTCTGAACTCTATTTAAAGGCGGAAGGCGAGAGCGTGGCGCGTTATGGCGCACGAGGATTGAAAGCATTCCAGCCCTTTGACGATCCTCAGCAGACGATGCGCTATTACCAAGCGCCTCCGGAGATCTTTGAGGATGTGGGGGCGATGCAGGATTGGGTAGGCGAGGCGGTGGAGTGCGGGCGTATGGCGAAAAGAAGCGGCTCCAAGAAGAAAAAGCCCCGGTCCAAGGCGGCAAAGCCTTGAGCCGGGGCTTCTTTTCGGGTGGGAAAAGATCTATCGGACGTTGCTATTCGACGCGGTGGTGGGCAGCGAATTGACTTTGGTCTGAGCCGCTTCGTCGGCGGAGAGGTAGACCTTCATTTCAACGCGACGGTTCATCTTACGGCCATCGCGCGTCTTGTTGTCGGCGACACTATTATCGGCGCCAAAACCGGCGACGTAGATGCGATGGAGCGGAATGTTATGTTTCGTGGTCAGGTAACGCACGACAGCGTCGGCACGCTTGCGCGACAACTCGAGGTTGGCTTGCTTAGAGCCGGTGCTGTCCGTGAAGCCCTGCAACTCGACGACGAAGTTCTTCATGCCTTGGACCTTGGTGACCGAGCTATCCAGAGATTCCATAGCGTCTTTAGAGAGCTCCGAACGGCCCACGGTGAAAAGGACGTTTTCGGTGCCCATGAGCTTGAAGTCCCGCAGGTTTTCAAAGCGGGTGTTGATGCCGCCCTCCATGGACTTCATGTCGGTCTTGACATCATTGCCCAGCTTATTCAGGCCAGTTTCGGCAAAAGTTCTACCTTCAGCGGCTTCCCGGCGGGCGAGAGCAGCTTCCTTGGCGGCGACTTCCGCGCGGGAATCCGCACCCTGCGCGCGTTCGTCGGCGCGGGCTACGCCCTTCTCCAGTTCGCCGATGGCGTCGGACTGAGCCTTATTGGTAGCGTCCAGTTCTCCCACCTTCTGGTTGATGGGAGCGACCGTGGTCCGCACGAATTTCTTGGTTGCGCAGCCGGTAATGAATGGCGCCAAGGCCAGGGCTGCGAGGGAAGTGGAGCGGAAGAGAGTCTTTTGCATTTTGTTTCTCCTGGTCAGGATATATCCCCGGCTATTACTAAGCTAGGGTTTTTTGGCGCACTGAACTTCGCCGGTGCAGGGGAAACCCCATGGACGCGGATCCCGGAGCCTGCCCCGGTGCCACAGCGGACACCCGATCCGGCACCCGCGCCCAACTGGGTTTCACTCACGCCACCGCCCGTCTCCGGGCAGTTGCTGCCTCCGAACGTGAGTGAAAGCGAACTCATTGCACTAATCCCAGAAGCACGTGGTCTGCCAAAGGGCGAAGCAACTCTAAGTGATTGAAATCGTTACGCACCGCGAGACTCCGCCGCTCTCTAATTACGTAAAACCTGCCCGGACGGTAGAAACTACCATCACCGCGGGCCTCTGCGCTATTGTCGAAAGCGGTATGTATTTTTTTCCGATCATAGTGCTCAGCGTTTCCGGTCTGCTGGCCCAGGGTGGACCCAGGACCACTGGTACCCAGTTAGGAGGAAAAAGCAACCAGACTCTCTTGGAGCAGGCGTTGCGTGATAACCGCATCGCCTTTGTTCAACAAGAGAGCGGGCTGGCGGCCAAGGATAGCGGCGTGCCGTTTGAAGCTAAGGCCATGGCTACGTCGATCCGACTGCAATATCGCTCCGCCTGCACGCCCGAGCGGGGCGGGCTCCAGGTGTTCTTGCGCGAGAGCGGTATTGTCAAAGCGTTTGAGAGTGAGACCGGAGATACCGTTCTTGAGGCGCATCTGCTTTACAATCCGCCACTCAGTGCCGCGGCCGTTTCGGCGTTTCTGGTGCAGTTCCGCAACATGATCGATGCTTACCGGGCGGGTGCGGAGAGGACCTGCGCGGTGTCGCCGAAGAGCGTGGGAGAGGCGACCGAGGTCAGCTCCAACGCGGGCAAATTCAAAATTCGCATCGACCTAGAGGAATGGAGGCAGACCCCTGGGAGGACCGATAACACCCAGCAGTTTGCCCATCGCAGCGGGGAAGCCTATGTCATGATCCTGAGCGAAAGGACCAGTTTTCCGCTGGAAAGCCTTCGCGAAATAGCGCTGGGCAATGCCCGCAATGTGGATCCCGACGCAAAGGTCCTGCTGGAAGAAGTGCGCAAGGTGAGCGGGCGCGACGTTTTGCATCTTGAAATTACAGCCAAGCACAAGGGCGTGGGGTTCCACTACATGGGTCGCTACTATGCGGGTTCGAGCGGCACGATTCAACTCGTTTCCTTTAGCCTGGCGGAACGCTATGCGGAGCACCGGGAGCGGATGAGCGCCGTGCTGGATTCTTTAGTCATCGAGGACGAGCCGAAAAAAGGCAGCTACCTCTCCAGCGGGGAAGGTTCCGAGCGGCAAACTAGCGAGCTAAACGGGGGCAAAGCGGCCATTGAATACGACCGCACGATGTGGAAGGTGGGCAAGAGCGAAGCGGGGCGCCACGAGTGGAACGACAAGAGCGGGCGGGCGCTGGCCGTATTCATCACCGAGCCGCTTACGGTGAAATCAGAGGATTTGGCCGAGATTGCGATCGAGAATCTAAAGACGGCCGCGAGCGAGTACAAGGTGAAGGGTGTCGGTCCGGGGCAAGTGAATGGCATCCCCATGACGTGCGTGGACGCCGAGGTGACGATGAACAAGATTCCGTTTGTGTACCGCGGCTGCTTCTGGGGAGGCAATAAAGAGTCCTACCAGCTCGTGGGCATGGTGCTGAAAGAGCACGCCGAAGAGATGAACCCGGTGATGGCCGAATTCTGGCGGGGCTTCCGGATTATCCCCGCGATTGCCTCGCCGCGCTAGTTAGGTTTCGCGGTACGGGCGCGCGGGAGGCGCCTGTGGCGCAGCCGGGGGCGGAGCGAGGGGCTTTTGGCCCTGTTGGATAACGTTCATGGCGCTGGCCAGCATGCTGGCTACATCGGCGACGTTGGCCGGCACGATCATGCTGGTGCTGGACTTGGCGAGGTTGCCGAACTGTTCGATATATTTGTCGGCGACCTTCAGTTGCACAGCCTCGCGGCCGCCGGGCATTTCAATAGTTTGGGCGACCTCGCGAATGCCCTCCGCCGTGGCTTTCGCGATAGAGAGGATCGCCTGGGCCTGGCCTTCGGCTTCGTTAATCTGCCGCGTCTTTTGCGCCTCGGACTTCTTGATGGTCTGCTGCTTGTCGCCTTCGGCTGTATTGATGGCGGCGTCGCGGGTAGCCTCGGAGGTCAAGATCGTGGCGCGCTTCTCGCGCTCGGCGCGCATCTGCTTTTCCATGGCGGCGAGGATGTCCGCCGGGGGCGTGATGTTCTTAATTTCGTAGCGGAAGACTTTGATGCCCCAGGGCTCGGTGGCCTTGTCGAGTTCGCTGACGACGTTGTTGTTGACGTTGGTCCGCTCCTCGAAGGTGCGGTCCAGGTCGATCTTGCCCATCTCGCTGCGGAGCGTAGTCTGGGCCAACTGGCTGATGGCGAAGGCGAAGTTATTGATGCCGTAGGAAGCGCGCTCCGGATCGATCACCTTCATGTAGAGCACTCCATCGACAGCCACCTGGACGTTGTCCTTGGTGATGCAAACCTGCTCCGGGATATCGACGGCCTGCTCCTTTAGCGTGTGCTTATAGCGAATCACGTCGACAAAGGGAACCAGGATGTGAAAGCCGGGACTGAGAACGCCAGCGAAGCGGCCTAAGCGTTCGACGATAAAGGCGTTCTGTTGAGGCACGACGACAGCCGTGCGGGCCAGAACGATGAAGAACAGGATGGTGAGGGCGGCAACGGCAATCAGGGGGCCGGTCATGATGAGAGAGTCTCCTTGCGGAATCTCATTATAGTGGGCGGACGAAGAGTGTGAGGCCTTCAATTCGCTCGACGCGGCAGCGGCCGGCTTTGGGGATGGTGAAGTCCGCAAGATTCATCGCGTTCCAGTTGGCGCCGCGCAATTCCGCCTTGCCGGGCTGCGATGGCACGAGGTCCTCCAGCGCAACGGCGATTTCACCCTCAATTTGGTCGACCAGCTTGGGCGGATAGCGGCGGTCCATAAAGGCGATTAAACGGCGGCGGAAGAGGGCCAGCCAGAGGCTCGAAACGCCAATAAAGATCAATAGCTCGATCCAAAAGGGCACGCCCGGAAAGAGCAATTGGAAAAAGCCCATGAAGACCGCGCCGAACCCAAAAAAGATAAGGAAGAAGCCGGGCGTGAGCGTCTCCAGCGCTAGCAGCGCAAAGCCACCCACCATCCACATCCACCACGTCATGCTTCCTCCTCAGGAGTACAGCCAGGTCTAAAAGTTAGGCCTTCTTGGCGGCGGCTTTGGCGTCCGGCTTGCCCATGTCGTCGATTTCCCGGAAGAGAACTTTGCGTTCTTCGTACATGCAACGGTTGGCGAGCATTACCGAAGACGAGTCCGCCAGACCCACTTCCAGATTCGCCTTGGGCTTGGACAGGGTCCTGATGTCGTTGAAGAAGCTGGTGAGTGAGGTATCGACGGGATTGGACTCCTCCTCGGGAACCATCACGCCCTTCTTGTACATCCACTGCCGCGCGTATTTGAGCTCTTTGGAAATGAAACTATCCTGCGGAGTAACCGTGTCTTTTTCAAAAAGAATCGGCAGCGGGCGACCGCCCTTGCCGGTGGAAGCAAGCGATGCCGAAGCCTGGTAGGTGGGGGCTTTCTTGTCGGCGCTCTCGACTTTCGGGAGGGGCGGCTCCAGGAACCACATGCCCAGTGCGGGCTCGGAATCCGTGCCAACAGTAATGTGAATCGTGCCTTGGGTGCCCATGATCACTTCGCCGAACTCGGTACGGTCCCCATGAAAGAGAGGCAAATGGCGATTGGTCGTGATGGAGGTGTAGTGGAGCTTCTGGCCTTTGGGGTACTTGAAGATGAGCTGGATGTTGTCAAAGATGTCGCGGCCATCCTTGATGTAGTCCGTACCGCCGACGCCGACCACATATTCGGGATGAGAGCCAAACATCCAGTCGGCGATATCGATTTGATGCGAGGCCAACTCGGCCGTCAGGCCGCCGGAGAACTCGCGGTACTTGCGCCAGTTGACGTCTCTATCGCTGCGATCCTTCGGGAGCGGCTTGTTCCAAGGGTCCTTGGCGAAGGTGTTGCGGTGCCATTGGCCGCGGATGTGCGTCACGGTACCTAGCATGCCCTTGTCGATCATCTCTTTGGCGGTTTGGTAAAACTTCGAGTAACGACGCTGCAGGCCCACCTGCAGCACTTGCTTCGGCTTGGAATTCGAGAGTGCGCGCAGCGCGTGGATTTCTTCCGGCTTGAAGACCAGGCTTTTCTCGCAGAAAACGTGCTTGCCCGCCTCCAGAGCGTCCTTGGTGACGGGAAAATGCAAATACAAAGGCGTCGCAATCAGCACCGCGTCGACGGCTTTGTCGCTTAGCAACTCGCGGTAATCCTTGAACTGTTTCGGCTTGGTGCCGATGATGTCGGCCGCTTTCGCCATGCTCGGCTGGTAGACGTCGCAGACCGCCACGCAGGTGCCATTATCAATGCCCTTCAGGTGTTGCAGCAGGTATTGGCCCCGGCTGCCAGTTCCGATGAAGCCGAACTGCACCGTGTTGTTCGCGGCCTTGACTTTGGAGATAAAAGGGGCGCCCGTAATCGTGAGCGCGGCAGCCGTGGCCGCCAGTTTCGTCGCGTCGCGGCGCGACGGGTCCTGCTTCGATTCCATGATGCCCCTAGTCTATCAACACAACTTCATTCGCGCGAAGCGACGAGATAGAGCCCCTGGGCCCCCGCGTCGAAGGGAGTACCAGCGAGATCCGAGCTCAGTTCCAGGACGCGGAATCCCGCCCCTTCGCAAAGCCGAACCAATTCTCCGGCGCTGTACAGATGCTGGTACGAGGTAGCGCGCGTGGTTTTGCCGGCTTCGATGAATTGAAACTCGGTGCGCAGCCGCGACTCGCGGAATTCAAAATGATTCTCGACCAGCATGAGCATGCCGCCCATCTCGTACCAGGTACGCTTATCCGCGTAAGCGCGAAAGGCGCCTTCGACGGTGGCGTTTTGGCCAATCGCAAAGCGGCCGCCCGGCCGCAAGGCCGTTGCCGTACGATTAAGCCATTCGACCGTCTTTTGATGGGGCAGATATCCAAAGCTATTGCCCCAACAGAAAGCGGCGTCATACTGCTGCGTCGCTTGCCACTGGCTCAAATCCGCCTGGATCCACTCGATATCTAAATCTCCAGAACGGCCCTGCGCCAGCGCTAGGAATTCAGCAGAGATGTCGACGCCGGTGACGCGATGGCCGAGTCGGGCGAGCGCAGTGGCGTGACGGCCATTGCCGCAGGGTGCGTCAAGAATCCGGCTTTCGGGTTGGAGGTTAAGCTGGCCGCAAAGGTACTCCACCTCGGCTAGCGTGGCGGTTTCGGGTATGGCAGCATCCCACAAGCGGACGGATGCGCCTTGAAAAAAAGTCTCGTACCAGGAGGTACTAGCAAAAGTATGGGAAGACACAGGTATCCTTCTCCTAAATTCAATTCAGTCTTAGGTGCGTGCGGAAAAGGATTTAGACAAGGACAGGCAGATGGGTCAGAGGCGTCTCTACGCTCTCCAGAATAATCGGGCCAGCAGGTAGGCCGCAAGCCCCCAAGCGACCGGCAAGAGAGCGTGGCCGGTGAGCATGTGCCAGGCATCGTCGATCGGGCAATGCAGTTGGATGGCGAAAAAGCCCACCATGCCGCTCACAACTCCGGCGCAGGCGGCCACTCGATGGCGCCGGATCGGGGCGGCCCGGCGAAACACTAACAATAGAAGCGCCGCAGTGGCGAAGGCCGCAAGGCTGCCCGCCGAAAAGCATCCCAACGCGAGAATGGGCATGAAGGGCCCGAACTCGGCAGCCACCAGGATTCCCGCCAGTGCCACCAGAAAGCCCAGCGCGGGCCGCCACAAAGCGGTATCGCCGCTGGGGCTCATCCACTGCGCAGCCGCCCAAGCGCAGCCGCCCACGGTCATCGTGAAACCAAAAGCGAGGAGGGCCCAGGAGGCAAGGGAAAAAGATTCCGGGGGCCCGAAGCCAAAAATCCAGACAGCCCCTAGACCTACGCTCACCGCAATGCAGATAGCGATGACCGTAATTTGCCAGGCTGGCCGCAAGGGACGCACTGGCTGGAGATCGCGCTTGAGCTCCTCGATGATCGTGGTTCTCATGCACTGCCTCCCAGCAACTCGCGCAGTTTGGCATAGGCACGATGCGCCTTTTGCTTTACGCTGCCTACGCTGCTTCCCGTCGCTGCCGCTACTTCTTCCAAGCTATGACCTTCCACTTTCATCAGAATCAAAACCTGCCTTTGACTGGCGGGCAGTTCACCTAGCAATTGTTCCCAATCGTAGGAAAGTTCCGGTGGCGGAGTGGATATTTTTTCATCCAGCAGGGTTTCGTTGCGCCGCGTGACCTTGCGATAGTGCCCGGAACGGACGTGGCGGGCAATGGAGTAAACCCAGGGCAGCAATGCTTCGCCCGGACGCCAGGTGTGGCGGCTGCGATGAATTTGGAGCCACGTTTCCTGCACGAGTTCTTCGATATCGTTCTCGGGCGCACCCGAGCGGAATATCGTGCGCAAACGGGGGCTGACGTCGGTATACAAGGTATCGAGCGCCGACCCGTCGCCAGCCTGGTACCGGACCATCCACTCTTCAAGCGTTACTTTTTCCCCTGTGCCCACCAAATGCCGAGTGTATGACAATCTCGCTTTTGCTACTGTCGCTCGCCTTCCAACAGGAGGCCACCCTCAGCCTCGGTGTGCATTCGGGAGAGAACAAATCGAATGGAATGACGATGGGTGCAAACTACGCGGTCGCCTTGAAAAAAGGCGAAAAAGCCTCGCTCTTTGGCGAAGTGCACTTTGTCGCGTCCCCAAATCGCAAGAACAACATTGTCGACCCGCGCGCTTCCCGCGATGAAGCCACACTATTTCTCACACCCGGTCTACGCGTCAGCTTCCTGCCGCAAAAGCGTTTAGCTCCTTTTGCGGCGGGCGGCTTTGGTCTAGGCGCCTATGAACAATCGCAACTTCTGCAAAATGGGGATCCATTTCCGGGCTCGCGTGTGACTAAGCACGGCGCCTGGCACTATGGCGGCGGAATGGACGTGGCAACCTGGAAGTGGTTGGCCTTTCGCGGCGAGATCCGTAACTTTTACGCCGCGGGCCGCCACAATCCGATCGCCAGCGTTGGCTTTCAAGTGAGGTTTGGAAAACGATGAAGTTGCTACAGATCCTGGCCGGCGTGGCGGCCATCCTGACAGCCGCCGAGATTCGCCCGCAGCCGGGAGACTGGCTGCGCCTCGAAGTAGGCAAGACCGGCTTGATGCGCGGCAAGAAGCATCTTTTTGAGTTTCCGGCATACCAGGGCCAGGCCGACCCCCAAAAACTAGCCTTCGAGCTTTCCATTGAGTCCGCCAAGGTAGAGGTGAAGGACGATTGGCTCAAAGCGGGGGATCTCAAGAAGGTTACCGAGTTCACGGTGAAAGAGATGCTGGATAGCGCCAAGCACCCGCGCATGGTTTATCGCTCGACCAAGGTGGAGCGGCAGGGCTCGGAACTGCTAGCCCAGGGCCTGTTGAACATCCGCGGCGTCGAAAAGGCCGTGGAAGTAAAGTTGCGCGAAAGTGGCGGTGTATATGAAGGCAGCTCCACGGTCGATATGCGGCAGTTTGGCCTAAAGCCGCCAACGGCCGCCCTCGGGGCGGTGGGCACAGATCCCTTGATGAAGCTAAGCTTCCGTCTAACGCTACGCTAAGCAAAAGCACTTCATGGATCGCATCGAAACTTTGGAAGCGGTATGGCGCGCCATCGCCCCTTCCGACTACGAAGAACACATGGCGCGAGTGGGCCAAGCGCAGGCCAACGCCGAACACTTAGCCGCTTGGGCGGCAACTTTGCCAGAAGGCGCCTTGATTATTCCCGGCGCGGGACCGGGGCAGATGTTCGACTACATTTCAGCGGAGGTGCTGGGGCGGCGCGAGGTTGTCTTTACGGACATCAATGCCGCGTTCCGGCAAAGCCTGGAGCGGCGTCTGGAGCGGATGGGGCGATCCTCCTGGCGTGTAGTCGAGGACGATATTGAAGCGACCCAAGTTGCGGGGCCGATTCCCTTCGCCGCTCTGTTGCTCGTGCTGGAAAACGTAGATTGGCGCAAGGCCCTCGATAGTTTGGGCGCTTGGCAATGCCGCCGGGTCCTGATCGTACAGCAGGAGAATCCTCCCGCCTTTGCTTCGTCAATGACTCCGGGCTTGGCTCTGCCGGGCACCATGAATTTGTTGCGCGAAAACGCGCGCCCCCACTTGATTGATCGCGGAGAAGTGCACCTCGCGATGACTGCGCTTGGCTATGCGCGTGAGCGGGAGAAGGAAACTCCGGTGCTCGACGGCAAACGCATGTGCGCCGCCTGGTATCGGGCCGGCGAGCCTTAACGCGCTTCTACTTTTACCTGTAGCTCGCGCGCCTTGCGAGCGCTCCATTCCGCTCCAGCCAGGAACAACATCGAGAACACAAAGGACCACGTCAGGATCGTGACGCTGTTGACGAAAGGGCCATATTCGTGGCTCATCTTGCCGTAAAGCCAAGGCCAGATCAACAGATTCACCAGCTTGGTCAACTCAATGGCGATGCCCACAACAATGGCAGCAAGCAGGATAAGGATCTTGGGTACTCTTGCGTTTGGCAGCAGCCAATAAATCAGAAAGACAATGCCGATCGTCAAAGGCAGACTGGCGATTTTGTAGACGATGGCGCTTAGCCAGCCGATTCTTGCCACCGGAGCGGTGGCCGCACTGGAGGCGAACCAAAGGATGCCGCAACCGAAGACCAGGCCCTGGCTGATGAGTTGGTTCATGAGAAAGCTGCGGTTCTTGCCGATGCCCCAAACGCGATTCAGCGCTACCTCCAGGGGCATGAAAATCCCATTGGCCGTGAAAAGCAAGAGCAGCAAGGAAACCCAACTGATGGCGTGGCCATTGCGGTAGACGGCGGTCTTGAGATTGCGAACCAAGAACTCTCCCGTCTCGCCGGCGAAGTAGTCGTTCAAGGCGACATAGATGCCCTGCTCGGCACCGAACCAGTGCAGCGCGTAGCGAAGCATGCTGGTCAAGACGATGAGAAAAGGGAAGAAGCTCAACAGGACGTTAGCCGCGACCGAAAACGAATAGACGTGCGTTTCCGTCTCGGCCCAAAAATGCAAGGTTGGCTTACAGTGAGGCCAGAAAGCGCGCATTTTTTCGATCACGGCTTAGCGGTCTCCACTTCTTGGCGCAACTTCTTGGCGCAACTGGCGCGCGCGGATTTCCTCCAGCAGTTTGCGGTTCGCGGCCGTCGTTTTCGCGCTTAGCCCGAAAAGAAACATCTGCGCACCCACCAGGAAGGATACCGTCGCCGCAATCAGGCTGGGAATGCGCAGGCGTCCGGTAACGGGAAAATCGGTCTGGTTTAAGTAGAGCCAGCGGGCGGCCAAAAAGAAACTCAGCAGAAAAGGTCCAATGGACAGGCGGCTGAAGAACTCAAACGGATGATAAATCAACTGCAATTCCAATAGCGAAAGCATCGAACGCCTCACGTAATGCCACGTGCTCTTCACCAGCCGCGACGGGCGCAAATCCGGGTTCACCCGCACCGGCACGCTGCACACCCGGATCCCCTTCTGTTGGGCCTGGACGATCGTGTCGAGGGTGTAAGTGTAAGAAGTCAAAACGTAGAGTTGCATCGCGGCTTCTCGCCTTATCGCCCGAAAGCCGCTGGGCGCATCTTCGATATCGAGGCCGCTGGCCCGCCGCACCACCCAACTTCCTACGCGCTGCAAGAGTTTCTTGGAGCGGCTGAAGTGACCGATCGAATCGATGGGCCGCGCGCCAATTACCATGTCCGCTTCGCCCGCCAGTACGGGGGCCGTCAGCTTGCCAATGTCGCCGGCGCAGTATTGATTGTCGGCGTCGGTATTCACAATGCAGTGCGCGCCACGGCGCAAACATTCTTCGAGGCCGGCCATGAAGCAACGCGCGAGGCCAACGTGGTGCGGCAGTTCGATGACGTGGTCCACGCCACCGCGACGTGCCGCTTCGGCAGTCCCGTCCGTCGAACCGTCGCTCACCACCAGCCATTCCACCTTAGTAAAGCCTGCTACCGCGCGGGGCAGTTGTGCCAGCGTCACCGGCAGGCTGTCCTGTTCGTTCCAGCAAGGGATTTGGATGATGAGTTTCAAGATGGCGCAAGAACCTTATCCTGAAGGATTAACACGGTGCGCGTCAAAATCATCGTCGTCTACTGCTTCGTCTTGGTCGCGCCGGTGCTCGGCTGTTGGGCCTTGGGCTTGCGCGAACGGCATTTTAAGGCGGTTGGAGCTTTCGTTGGGGCCCATCGGTGGCTCCTAGTGTTTACCTGGCTGCTTGCCTTTGCCGCCATCGGTGCGTTGCCGGTTGCGCTCTTGGGTCCACCCATTCCGGATGTGCACGATGAGTTCAGCTATCTGCTGGGGGCCGACACTTTCGCGCATGGGCGCTGGACGAACCCGCCCCTTCCTGAGTGGCAGAGCTTCGAGACCTTCTACGTACAACACCAGCCGAGCTATGGCACGGCATATCCGCCGGGCACCAGTGCCATTCTGGCGCTTGGCCAGGTCGTGACGGGGCAGCCGTACTGGGGAATCTATTTTGTGAACATGGCGCTCGCGGCCGCGCTGGTCTGGTGTTTACTCGCGTGGGTGGAATTCCCCTTGGCCGTAGGCGCGGCGTTCCTGATCGGAAGCGGAATCTTAAGTACTTATTGGACGCATGCCTATTGGGGCGGATCGGGCGCGGCGCTCTTTGGCACGTTGGCTGTGGGAGCGATGGGTCGCCTGTTGCGGGGCGGGGCTTGGCCGCTGGCGATCGCGCTGGGGTTTGCGTGTTCGGCATTGGCCTTTATTCGCCCCTACGAAGGGGTTGGCTTGGGAGTTGGAATCGGCCTTGCGCTGTGCTTGGCCCGAGTGCCGCTGCGCGTGTGGCTGGCTGCGGCGGCCTCGGTAGCCGTTGTGGCCGCCCTCTGGCTCTTCTACAACTACCAAACGACGGGCCAGCCCCTACTGCATCCTTATGTCGCCTATTTGAAGGAATACATGATGCGCCCGATGTTCCTTTGGCAGTCCCCCAAGGACATCGAGTATCGCCACCCGGAAATGCGCAGCCTCTTCGAGTGGCTTTTCCGAGACTTTTGGACCACCGGCCAACGCCTTGGCTTCAACGCCTTTGCCTACTTCTTTCCCTTCCGTCCGGAGATTATAGGCCTGGTCGGCATGCTGGGTGCCGCAGCTGCCTGGCAGAGTAAGCAGCGCTGGTTATTGGCGACGCTGGGGCTCGCTTGGTTGGGTAGCGCGCTTTCCTTCCTGGTACTGCCGCACTACGTCGCGCCCTTCTACGGTATCTTCGCGGTGCTGCTGGCCTTGGGCCTGCGCCAAGTGGTTGCGTGGAGGCTGGGGCCGGCCTTAGTCCTCGGCTTTTGTCTAGCCAGCGCTTTTGGCACCGCCTATGCCACCTACAACCTGCTGCGCGGTTACAAAGATTCCCGCCTGATCACGGTGGCGGTTCCCGGCCTGGATTACCCATCGTACGGCTACCACTATCAGCCGCAGACCGTCGCGGCGCGCAAGTCCAAAATGACAGCGGAGCTCGAAGCCCGGCCGGGGAGGCACTTAGTTTTGGTCCGCTACCTGCCCGGCCACGATCCCTTGGTCGAATGGGTCTATAACGGCGCCGAGCTCAGCGAGCAAGGCATTGTCTGGGCCAGGTACTACACACCCGAAGCCAATCTCGCCGTCCGCCGCCGCTTCGCGGACCGTGCCTGTTGGATCCTGCATGCGGACCCCACGCCGCCGCGCCTCGAATCTTGCCCGCCCTTCTAAGCGGACTTCCACTGCCCGCGCTTCATCAGTTCCACCATCCGCTCGGAGGAGCGTAGCGCTAGGGCGAGTATCGTAAGCGTGGGATTCTGATTGCCGGCCGTCACAAAAGGCGCACCGTCGTTCACAAACAGATTGGGCACGTCGTGCGATTGGTTCCACTTGTTCGTGACGCTGGTCTTGGGGTCGTTACCCATGCGCGCCGTTCCCACATAGTGGATCGAGTGGCCGTATTCCATGGGCTTCGGATTCTTGTTCGGCAGCATCTCGGCGCCCGCTTTATGCAGAATCTCGTTGCCCACTTCGATCATGTCGTTAAACATCGCCCGCTCATTTTCGTGCCAGGCATAGACAAAGCGGGCCGCCGGGATCCCCGCGTCGTCTTTCAGGCTCGGGTCGATTTCAATACGGTTGTCCTTATAGGGCAGCACCTCGCCCTGAAACAAGACGCTCACGCCCGCCGTGTAGTAGCGGCGAACGGCGTCCATCCAGTCCCGCCCGTAACCGGGCAGGTTATTGCCCACCAGCGTGAACTCTCCCGTGCCGCCGGTTGGAAAGATCTGATAGCCGCGAATGAACTTGTTGCCCCGCCAGTTGGGGGTTAGGTCCGGGATAAACACATGCGCCCCATTGCCGTCTTCGTTCTTCACGGCGCGCCCCATTAATTGCGGAAGGTACCCGCCGACAGCCGCATAAAGATGTTCGCTCAGGTAGCGCCCGACGAGGCCGCTCGAATTGGCGATCTTCGAATTGAGCAGGATATGCGAGCTTTCGATCGCCCCCGCGCAGAGCACAAAGGCCTTGGCTTGGATTTCCTGCCAGGTCCGCTTTTCGGTGTCGAAGTACACCGCCTTTTGTATTTTGCCCTCGCCGCCCATCTCCAGCGACCGCACGCGGGCATTAGTAATGAGATTCAAGCGACCCGTGTTGCGCGCCGCGAGCACAAAGACCCGTAATGAATCGAACTTCGAGCCGGAATCGCAGCCCTGCCAACACGGGCCGCAGTAATGACAGGCGGGGCGGCCGCGGTGGTCCTGGCTAAGGATCGCCTTTGGGATAGGAAGCACCTTTAAGCCGCGGCCCAGGCTCTCGCATGCCTTGGTCAGTTCCACCTCCGCGGGCTTCGGCCGGAACGGTGCCAGGCCCTTGTTTAAGGGAAAGCCGCCGACGGCTTCGCCTGTCGAGCTAACGCCGATCAGTTCCTCGACGCGATCGTAAAAGGGCGCAACTTCTTCGTACTGCAATGGCCAGCGGGTATCGAAATCGTCCACCGGCTGAAACTCGTTGGGGCCGAAGCGCGGCGTCACGCCCGCCCAGAAAAGGCTCTTGCCCCCAACCGCGCGCATCCGCCACCACGCAAAGTGATCGGGGCCCGCGACCGAATACGGTTCCTTTTTGTTGTCGGCCAGGAAATCGGTCGCCGTCAGCCATTCTTGAAAATAGTCCCCGCGCAATCCTCGCTGGGGCAGATCCCATCGCCGCAGGCGATGTAGGGGGAATTGTGCAGGACTCCGCATCGCACCCGCTTCGAGCATGACGCAATCAAGGCCGGCCTTGGTCAATACGTTGGCGGTCATACCGCCGGAGGCGCCCGAGCCGATGATGCAAACGTCGTAGATCTTCTTTTGCATATTTAGCCCCTTGCCCGTAAGCGGGGTTGATAGTCCGCCGGTGTTTTGAATTCTTCGCCATCCCAACCGCGAAAGTCCCGCAGGAATCCCAATCCCTGGTAACCCAGTTCTTTTTCGATGCCTTCCTGAGAGGTGTAGAAGCCAGCCGTTAGGGCCGACTTGAACAGCACGAAAAACTGATCCTCGACGCTTTTCGGCGCGAATTCATTAAGGATGGCGGCATCGAAAACGGCTTCGGGCTTTTGCGCCCGGCTCCATTTGGCGAGCCCGCGCCGCCACGTCCGTTGCAGAGACGGCGCCGCCGCCTGGAGCACCGTGTCGATGTATTCTTCCACTTTGGCCGAGGCGGCCCCGCCGCTTCGACCGCTAGCTGGAATCAAAACGGCGGCAAAGCGCCGCAGCACCTCAATTTCGGAAGGTGAAAAGAAGCCAAAGCGATGAGCAAGCCCCGCGCCTCTGGCCGCTTCGTGCCGATGCGCTTGCTCCTGCGCTTGGGCCCAAAGCCCCGCTGCGAGACTCAACGCCGTCCGCCTGGAAATGTACCGCATTGTTCGAGCATATCTCCCATTTCGTCAGGATTCCTTCTAAGGTATTTTCTGGAAGTTGCCGATACGAGATCGTTAGCGGAAGTCACCTGATGAACGAAGATACTCAGTCTTATACCTTTTTGCCCACCTCCCCCGATCGTTCCCGTCAGATGGCGGAAAGTGCGCTAGCCGAACCCCAGCCAGCGGAGAATTTTGGTGCGGATAATTTCGGCCTGGAGTCTGCCCCGACCGATTCCTCCGCCTTCGTCATTCCAGTGGGTACGCAGCCCGGCCCAAAAAACGACGGCTTGCCCACACCCGCCCCGCCCGAGACGATTTCTGAGAGCGGCATCACGGAGGCCACGATCGAGCAGTTGATCGTCAAGCAGTTGTACTTCAAGGGCGAAGCCATGGGGCGCGAGATCGCCATGAGCCTGGGCCTCAAGTACAGCGTGATTGAACAGTTGATGGATACCTTGAAGCGGAACCACATTATCTCCGCCAAGCGCTCCATGGGCATGGGCAACATCTCGAGCGTATTCGCGCTCAGCGAGGCTGGGCGTAAACTGGCGCAGCAATACCTCGAAGTCAATACCTACGCGGGAACCGCGCCGGTTAGTTTGGCTGAGTATACGGAACTCGTCCGCCTGCAAAAGCTGGCCCCGGGCTGGCTCACTAAAGAAGCGCTGGACGCCGCCTATCGGCACATGGTCATCAGCGAAGACATCCTCAACCAGATCGGCCCAGCGGTGAATTCCGGCAAGAGCTTTCTGATCTATGGACAGCCCGGCAACGGCAAAACCTTCCTGGCCGAGGCGCTCTTCAACATTGCCACGACGCCCATCTACATCCCCTACGCCATCGAGTGCCAGGGGCAGATCATCCAGATCTACGACCCCGTCTACCATCAACCTCTCGATCAGCCTGCGGAGAGCCTCACTGTCCTGGCCTCCGCGGTGGACAGCGAATACACCTACGATAAACGCTACTTCCGTTCCAAACGCCCCTTCATCACCACCGGCGGCGAACTTACGCTCACCAATCTCGACCTGAGCTTCAACAGCTCCTCCAAGGTCTACGACGCCCCCTTCCAATTGAAGGCCAACAATGGCATCTATCTCATTGACGACTTTGGCCGCCAGCAAGTCTCCCCGGCTGAAGTGCTCAACCGCTGGATCGTTCCGATGGAGCGTAAAATCGACTATCTTAACTTCCAGCAGGGTGGCAAAATCACGGTCCCCTTCGAATGCTTTCTCGTTTTTTCGACAAACCTCAATCCGGACCAACTCGGCGACGAGGCCTTCTTGCGCCGGATTCAGTACAAGATGTTCTTGAAGAGTCCCGGGGAAGCGGAGTTTGCCGAAATCTTTGAGCAATACTGCAAGAAGACCGAATTACCCTGCAGCCCCAATCTGATCGGCCGATTCCTGACCAAGTACTATCGGGGCGGCAAGAAGAAAATGCGCCGTTGCCACCCGCGCGATGTACTTATGCACGCGGTGGACATCATCCGCTTTGAGCGCCGCGAATGGGTGCTTACGGAGGAAGTGCTCGATCACGCCTTCCAAAGCTGCTTCACGACCGTCAACCACTTCGAAGACTAATCCGGAAAGCGCCGCCGCATGGCGGCCTCAATTTGCGGCCAGGTAAAGCCCGCCGCCAGCGGAGAAGCAGCGCTTCGCAACTGCACATGTACGGCGTCCGGAAACCTCTTCCAAAAGCCGCCCGCTTCCAGTCCCAGCTTCTTGGCTTCACCGGCATAGACCCGATAGGACGCGTGCTTCGGGTTCCAGATCGCCTGCCCGTTTGCGCCCATGGGAAAACAATCGATGGCTTCGCCCCACTGGTGCCAGGACAGGCCAGGTAGCGCGTTCGTCACCGGCGGGCCCGCCGCGGCAAAGTCCCGCCGCAACATGCCGGCTAGCCACGGGGCGCCCGCCGCCCGGAGCTTTTCGGCTTGCCGCTCGATCTGCTCGGCGCTCCGGCTTTGGCACCACAACTTCGCTTGCACGCCGGGCCCGCGCAGCGTAAAAAATGGCGTCATTTTCGCGCCGCGCGCCGCACATGCCGTCAAGAGCCGCACCGCTAAGGGCGCAAAGGAATCTTCTAGGACCGCCAAGTCCCGGGAATCTTCGAATGCCTTCATACGCCTCAGCATCGGTAGCGCTACCCCCGCCCCCGTGCCGATTCCGGGGACCCATGCCGCTAAAGTCTTGACGGGCAAGGCACAATGAATTTAGCTTGCAACGTGAATCCCCGGACTCGAGTTCTTCGTGGAAGCCCGAGCTCCGCGATGCGCTTTGGGTGCTGCTGTTTCTAGCGCTCCACTATTCTTCGCCAATCGTAAATGCCGCCGAGGTCCAACTCCTGGCCGCCGCCGCCTCGTTCGAGCTTCTGGAGCCTCGCCTGCGTGTGTTTCGGGAAACCCCGGCGGGACGCCTGCTCAGCGTATTGGCACGCCTGCTGCTGGCCTACCTCTTGATTGGCGTGACCGGCGGAATCACGTCGAGCTACTATCTGATCCTGCTGCTGCCCGTGGTCGCCGCCGCGACCCTTTTCCGGGGATTTGCCGCCTTTCTCATCACCACCGCCGCTGCTGCCAGCTATCTCTCCTTCCTGCTGTTCCTCGATTTCGAACAGTTTCGCGTGCCCCTCGATCAACAGCAGGAAATCAGCTTCCGCATCCTTTTTCTTTACCTGGCGTCCTTCCTCACCTACCAACTTGCCCGCACCAATCGCGAGGCCGTGAATCGCTACCAAAGCCTCGCCGTCGAGCTCAAGCAAGCTAATCGAAATCTCCTTGCCGCGCAAGACGAAGTGCGCCGCAGCGAGCGTCTAGCGGCGCTCGGGCAGCTCTCGGCCGGCCTTGCTCATGAACTGCGTAATCCTTTGGGCACCATCAGAACCAGCGCGGAAATGCTCGCCCGGAGGCTTCCGCCCGCCGACGCGCTCGCGCAAGAGCTCTCCAGTTACATTTCGACGGAGGTCGACCGCACCAATGAATTGGTCAAGCGTTTCCTCGATTTCGCCAAGCCTTTTCGCTTGGAAATTTCCCTGGCGGACCCCCGCGAAATTCTGGACCGCGCGGTGCAGCAGGTCTCCGCTCGCGCCGCCTCGAAACAGGTCATGATTTACCGCCACGACTCACCCGATTTGGGCCTGGTTCCCCTGGATGCCCAATGGATTGAGCAACTGTTGGCCAACCTGCTCTCCAACGCCATCGAGGCAAGCCCCGCCAACGGCACCGTCACGGTTTCCAGCCGCCCCGCCGAGGAGGGCATCGAATTGGCCGTCGCCGACCGGGGCCCCGGGATTCCGGAAGAAAACCGCCAGATCATCTTCAACCCCTTTTTCACCACCAAAAGCGAAGGTACCGGTCTCGGCCTAGCCATCGTCGCCAAAATTGTGGATGAGCACCGTGGCCGCATTTTCGTGGAATCCAAAATCGACGAAGGCGCCACCTTCCGCGTGTGGCTCCCCCTCAAAAGAGACACTGAGTAAATGCGCATCCTCGTCATCGAAGACGAAGACAAACTCCGACGCGTCGTCGAACTCCATTTGGCCGCCGAAGGCCATGAAGCCGTTCCCGTAGCCACCGCCGAGGCCGCCCTTCCTCTCGCGGCCGACGCAGACCTGGTCCTCACCGATCTGAAGCTCCCTGGCATGGACGGCCTCAGCCTTTTGGACCACATTCGCGCCGTGAATCACGAGGTGCCTGTCATTGTCATGACCGCCTATGGCAACGTGGAAACGGCGGTCGCGGCGATGAAAAAAGGCGCGCTGGACTTCCTGCAGAAGCCATTTTCTCTCGAACATCTTTCCGCCGTTATCGCCAAGGCGTCCAGTGTCCGCCGGCTCCAGGCCGAAAATCGCCAGTTGAAGGAACAGCTCGACGACCGCTATCGGTTCCACAACCTCATCGGCCGCAGCCCCGGCATGCAGGCGGTTTTCCACCTGATTGAACGCGCCGCGCCCAGCCGCACGACTCTGCTCATCTGCGGCGAATCTGGCGTAGGCAAAGACATGGTGGCCCGAGCCATTCATTGGCACTCCCCCCGCCGCACCATGCCCCTAGTCAAAATCAACTGCTCCGCACTGCCGGAGAACCTGATGGAAAGCGAACTTTTTGGCTACGAGAAAGGCGCCTTCACGGGCGCCACCATTGCCAAGCCCGGCAAGTTTGAACAGGCCGACGGCGGCACGGTTTTTCTGGACGAAATCGGCGACGTTCCCATGAACGTGCAAGTGAAGCTCCTGCGCATTCTGCAAGAGCGGGAGTTTGAACGCCTAGGTAGCAACCGCACCCGCCAGATCGACGTGCGGGTCATTGCCGCGACCAACGTGGACTTGCGCGCCGCCCTGGAACAGCGCCGCTTTCGCGAAGACCTCTACTATCGCCTCAACGTCCTTCCCATCAACATCCCGCCCCTGCGGGAACGCACGGAAGACATTGCCCCCCTGGCCAAACACTTTCTCGAAAAGTATGGCCAACCCGGCCAATCCCTCGGCGCCGAAGCCTATGAGAAACTGCTCGCCCATCGCTGGCCCGGCAATGTTCGCGAATTGGAAAACGTGATGGAGCGCAGCCTGCTTTTGGCCCCGGCCGCTGAACTGCGCGCCCTCGATATTCGCATCGACCTCAATCCCTCAAAAAGCGCGCCGGCCGATCCCGCGTTCCTGCCGCCGAACATGACTCTCGACGAGTACGAGCAATCGATCTTGCGGGAAGCCCTCCGCCGTTCAAGCGGCAACAAGAGCCAAGCCGCCCGGCTTTTGGGCATTACCCGCAATGCGCTGCGCTACCGCCTCAGCCAGATGGGACTAGCGGACGGGCCGGAGGAGGGCGAATGAGGGCAGATAGTATCCGCCACCTTTTCGTTTATGGCACTCTTAAGAGATCGCGTTCGCCGCAAGCCGAGTGGCTGGCTGGCCAAAGCGTGTGGGCCGGGCCAGCGTCTCTTCCCGGCCGGCTGGTGGATCTCGGAGGCTACCCCGCCCTGTTGCCTGCCTCCGCGCCGGACGAAGTCGTCCACGGCGAATTGTGGGAACTCCCCGACGACCCCGCAACGCTCGAAGCCCTGGATCGCTACGAAGGCTGCCACCCGGACGACCCCCAGCCCCACGAATACTGCCGCATCGTCTGCACCGCTCGCGACGAAAACGGAGTCCGACTCTGGTGTTGGACTTACCTGTATCCTTGGGGCAGCGAATTGCATCCTCCTATCAAAGGTGGGTCTTGGTAATTTCTGGACCGGTAAAAAACTATGAAAAATGGGAAATTCTCGCTCCTACTCCTCGCGGTGGCTTTGCCGCTCTTTCCGCAAGCGGCCGCCATCGATGGCCAAATTGAAGGCGTCGTCCGCGACCCCAGCGGCGCGGCGATTGCCAAAGCCGCCGTTTCGGCCCGCAACCTCGCCACGGGCCTGGAGCGAAAGCTGGAAACCAACGACGAGGGCTACTATCGTTTTTCGATCCTGCCCCGCGGCGAATATGAAGTTGCGGTCGTTTCCTCTGGATTCACGCGCGTCAAGCAAACCGGGATAAAAATCGGCGCTGGCACTACGGCAACCGTGAACTTCGATCTCGGCGTCCAGAGCGTTTCGACCGAAATTGTCGTTGACGCCGCCGCACCCGTCACCGAGCCGGGGCGCACCGACATTGGCGGTACGCTTTCTCGCAATCAGGTAACCAACCTGCCCCTCGTCAGCCGCAATCCTTACAACTTCATTTTTTATCAGCCCAACGTTACGGGCCGCGCCAACACAGAGTTCGGCGTGCCGCGCAAGATCAACGCCAACGGCTTTAATGGACGTATCAACTACCAGTTGGATGGCGGCAACAACGTCCAGAGCGACCGCGCAGGTATCCGCCTGATTCCCATCTCAAACACCTTTGTGGAAGAAGTGCAGTCCGTCTCCAATGGCTTCGCGCCGGAATTCGGCAACACCGTCGGCACCGTCTTCAACACGATCACGAAGTCGGGCACGAACGACTATCACGGGGAAGGCGCGTATCTTTTCCGCCGCACCGATTTCTCGTCGGCGCCGGCCTTGCTGCGCGAAGGCGCCTTAAAGCCGCAGACCAATGTCGATAGCTACTTTTTCAACGGCGGCGGCCGCATCGTCCGCGACAAACTATTCTTCTATGGCGCCTGGGAAAAGGTCACCCGGGATCTTCCCAATGTCGTTACCGTCGCCCCCGCCGTTTTCACGCAACTCGGCCTACCTGCCGAATCCTCCATCCCCTTCAGTCAGAATGTGCAATTCTTCATGGTTAAAGGCGATTGGCAGATCAGCTCCAGCCACCGTCTGAGCCTCCGCTTCAACGGCCACCGGAACGATTCGCCCTTCAACAGCGGCGGTGGCATTACCGTATCGAGCCGCACCTATAACTTCGTCGACCGCAGCTATGTGGGCGCGGCGCAGCTGATCTCGGTTCTTTCGCCTAACATCGTCAACGAGTTCCGCTTCCAGCTTCCCTACCGCGCGCAACAGCAGCAGCTTTTTGACGGCTCCGGCACTGGCCCCGCCATCAACATCCCGGGCGTGATCAACTTTGGCGGCCCGGACAATACCGGTTTCAATTACACCGAAAAGACCCCTGAGTACAACAACAACACCAGCGTAAACTCTGGGCGCCATTCCTACAAGTTCGGCTTTGCCGGCCGCCACATCCTCGACCGAAACTCCCAAAACATCTTCGCCCGCTATACCTTCCCCAATGTGCAGGCTTACCTGGATGCGAGGAACGGCGTGAACCCGCGCAGCTATAACAATTTCACGCAGACCATCGGCAACCCCACGGTCAATTACAACTCTTACTTCTGGACTCTCTACGCCCAAGACAGCTACAAGCCCACTCCGAACCTGACCCTCACCTACGGCCTGCGCTACGACGTCTACCAGATTCCCAGCGCGAACGCGAATTCCCTCTTTGCGTCCTCGCAATCGTTCCGGGTCGATCGCAACAATTTCGCGCCCCGCCTCGGCGTGGCCTGGGCTCTGGGCAAGGAGCAGAAGACCGTTATCCGCGCCAGCGCCGGCATGTTCTACGATCCCCCGCAGACCGACGTCTATCGCCGCGGCCTCAGCAACAACGGTTCCCCGCAGTTCTTTACCGTCACCAACCCGGCCGTCACGCCCAACTTTCCCTCGGTCCTAACGAGCGTCCCAACGGGCTTTAATCTGCCCATCCAATCCATTGATACCGTCTCGCCCGATTTCGCCACGCTCTACTCGGTCAATCTGAATCTGAGCGTTACCCGGCAAATCACCTCGAAGACCTCCGTTACCGCCACCTATCTCTTTACGCGCGGCAACCGCCTGCCCATCTATCGCAACATCAATATTCTCCAAAGCGGCAACTTCCTGGCCGACGGCCGACCCACCTGGATTTCCGCGGCCGGTCAGCGCATCGATACCCGCTTCAATAACATCTTGAGCGCGGAGAGCAGCGGCCAGTCCACTTACTCTGGCGGCACCCTCACCGTGAACCGCCGCCTCGGCTTTGGCCTGGAAGCCTTCGGCAGCTACACCTGGAGCCACGCCACCGACGACGCGCCCGAACAAAACAACATCGACTCCGGCAACTTCCTGCTTTCGGACCCCTCCAACCGCCGCCGCGACAAAGGCAACTCGCTGACCGACCGCCGCCACAGCCTCCAAGCCAGCGGGGTCTACCAACCGGAGTTTAAGTTCTCGTCGTCGTTCTTGAACTACCTTTCCCAAAACAACCGTCTCGGCTTCACCTTGACCGCCATCTCCGGCGACGTCTTCAACATCGGCTCGAATCTGATCCTAAATGGCGATCAATCCACCGCCGCCACCTTCCAGCGCCCGCTCTTTATCGGACGCAACACCTATCGCGGCCCGGCTACCTACGGCCTCGACCTCCGCTACACCCGAGTCGTCCCGATCCGGGAGCGCATTCGGGGCGAATTCCTCGTTGAATCCACCAACGTCTTCAATCGCACCAACGTGACCGGCGTCAACACCACCGCTACCGTCAATGCCACCGGAGCCATCACCGCCCAGCCCACATTCGCCTGGACCAACGCCATTGACCAGCGTCTGATTCAATTGGGCTTCCGCGTCAGCTTCTAATCTCCTCTATCTCTAGAGAGAATTATGGTATTCTTCGCCCAGAGGCATTCTCTTGGTCGCTCCTGCCCTGGCACAACATAGTAGTTCCGGCACCTCTCTGTTGAGCGCGATCGGAAACACGCCGCTCCTCCGTCTACCGGCGCTCTCCTCCCACTACCCCGGGGTCGAGATCCTGGGCAAAGCTGAATTTTTGAACCCCGGCGGTAGCGTCAAAGACCGGCCCGCGCTCAACATGATCTTGGACGGCGAACGGACGGGCCGCCTTACCAAGCAGCGCACGATTCTCGACGCCACCAGCGGCAATACGGGCATCGCCTACGCCATGATCGCCGCCTCACTCGGCTACCAGGTTCGGCTTTGCCTTCCCCAGAACGCAAGCCACGAGCGTAAAGCCATTCTCAAGGCCTACGGCGCGGACCTGATCCTGACTGATCCCGGCACTGGTTCCGATGGCGCCATACTCAAATGCCGGGAAGTCTATGAAAGCGATCCCGACCGCTACTTTTACCCCGACCAATACAACAATCCCGCCAATTGGAAAGCCCACTTCGAGGGCACCGGGGCCGAGATCCTCAACCAAACTCGTTTTTCCGTTACGCACTTCGTCGCCGTCCTTGGCACTAGTGGTACCTTTACGGGCACGGCGCGCCGATTGAAGCGCGACCTTCCCGGTGTGCAGTGCGTATCGGCCCAGCCGGATCAGGGCTTCCATGGCATCGAAGGTACTAAACACATGCCCTCCGCCATTGTCCCCGGCATCTACGACGCGGGCTTGGCCGACGAGAACCTGTGGATCTCCACCGAGGCCTCCTACGAAATGACCAAGCGTCTTGCCCGGGAGGAAGGTCTCCTGGTGGGTATTTCGGCCGGGGCCAACGTCTACGCCGCTACCCGACTGGCCGCGCGCTTAAGCGCCGAAGGAAAAACCGCTACCATCGTCACCATCCTCTGCGACGGTGCGGGAAAATACTTGAGCGAACCCTTTTGGAATGATTGAAATCTCGTCGGAAGCGTGGCCAGTTATGATCGACCACGCAATTGCCTGCTACCCACGCGAATGCTGCGGCATCCTAATCGGTAATGAAGTCGAAGGCCGCCGCACCGCCTCCCTGGCCGTGGCTTGCCGCAACGCCTATGAAGGCGATCAAAAGGATCGGTTCTTGATCGATCCCCTCGATCAACTGGCGGCGCAAAAGCAAAGCCGGGCGCTCGGCTTGGACGTCGTGGGATTCTTTCACTCCCATCCCGATGAGGGCGCCTATTTTTCGAAAACCGATTTGGCCAATCATTGGCCCGGCTATTCGAATGTCGTGATCAGCCTTCGCGAAGGAAGCTTCGCGGACGCCAAATGTTTCCGCGTCACCGGTTTCGACCAGAGCGCGAGTGAAGAAGAGGAATTGTTATGGCCAAAATCTTGATCCCCACGCCCTTACGCCAATTCACCGGAGGCGCCGATACGGTGGACTTCGCAGGCGCAACCGTCGCCCAAGTCCTGGGCGCCCTGACGGATGCCCATCCCGAGCTCAAAAAGAATCTGTATAACGACGAAGGGAAGCTTCGCAGCTTCGTGAATGTCTACGTCAACGACGAAGACATCCGCTACTTGTCCAAAGATTCCACCGCCGTCGCCGACTCCGACACCATCAGCATCATCCCCAGCATTGCCGGAGGCCGCGCTTGACCGCTACCGAACCCGTCACGCTATCCAACGAAGAAATCGCCCGCTTTTCGCGCCACCTTATCTTGCCCGAAGTAGGTATGGAAGGGCAATTGAAGCTCAAACAAGCCAAAGTCCTGCTGGTTGGCACGGGTGGCCTCGGCGCGCCTCTCGGGCTGTATCTGGCCGCCGCCGGCGTTGGCACCATCGGCCTGGTGGATTTTGACGTTGTCGACGTTTCCAATCTCCAGCGCCAGGTCATCCATGGCACCAAAGACATCGGCCGCAAGAAGATCGATTCCGCCGCCGAGACCATGCTCGACATCAATCCCCATCTCACGATCGTCAAGCACGAAGTGCCGCTCACGAGTGAGAACGCCCTCGAGATCGTCTCGCAGTACGATATGGTGGCCGACGGTACCGATAACTTCCCCACACGCTACCTCGTCAACGACGCATGCGTCCTCCTGGGCAAGCCCAACATCTACGGCAGCATCTTTCGCTTTGAGGGGCAAAGCTCGATCTTCGCCACGGAATCCGGCCCCTGCTACCGCTGCCTCTATCCGGAGCCGCCGCCTCCAGGTCTTGTTCCCAGTTGTGCCGAAGGCGGCGTGCTTGGCATCCTGCCCGGCGTCGTTGGCCTCATCCAGGCCACCGAGGTCGTCAAGCTCATCCTGGGGAAGGGAACTACTCTCGAAGGGCGGCTGATGCTGTACGACGCCCTCAATATGAAATTCCGCGAACTGAAACTCCGCCGCAACCCCGAGTGTCCAAGCGGAAAGTGTAGTGTCGTGAAAGGACTGATCGATTATCAGCAATTCTGTGGCATTCCGGCCACACCTCCGGCGCCCGCGCCTGCCACCGGAGAGCTGGAACCCACCGACGTCAAATCGATGATCGACTCGGGTGAAGACTTTATTTTGGTCGACGTACGGGAGCCTCACGAGCACCAAATCGCCTCAATTGCTAAAGCAACCCTAATTCCTTTGGGACAACTGCCGAATAGACTCAGTGAGCTTCCAAAAGAAGCCCGCATCGTCTGCCACTGCAAGAGTGGCGTGCGAAGCGCCAAAGCCGTCGATCTGCTACGACAAAGCGGCTACGGGCGGGTTAGCAACATGAAAGGCGGCATTCTTGCCTGGAGCGATAAAGTGGATCCGAAGGTGGCTAAGTACTAGCGTAGTTTTCGCGCTAGCTTGCTTCCTCGTCCCCTCTTCGCTCAAAACGCAAACCGAAGAACCCGTCTACTTCCGCTACAGCCCGGAAAGCGGCTGGACCTGCGGCAATGAGGAATTCGCCGCCCGTTTTCAAATGCAGCCAGACTCGACCTTTCGTTGGGTTGGCTTTTGGGACAGGCAGGGCCGCTCGATGTGGGAGGGCTCAACGGACGCTCCCTCCAGTCCCATCGATCTCCGCATCGACAATACCCTCATCAACGCGCGCACTCCTCTCCGTCTGGTTCGGGAATATGGCTACCCCCTGCGAAACCAGGGCCGCGGCTGGGCGCTGGTCTTTCATGATCTTGCCGAGCAATTCGAGATCGAGCTCCATCTCGGCATCCATCCTGGACACTCGGTTCTCCATCAGCAAGTCAAGGTTAAGAATCTCCGCGGTGTGCGGGTCTTCTTGCGTGCCAACGACGTCCTGCCCTACAGCTTTGCGAGGGAGGAGACAAACTACCGCGTATTCCGTGTAAACCAGTGGAGTGTTCTCAATGGCGGGCGCAATTTCGAACCGCTTACAACGACGCTCCAGCAAAACGGGCAACGCGTAACCTTGCAGACCGGCGCGGGCGGCTTTCAGTGCACCTGGCTGGCTCTGCGCCAAGACGACGACCGCGGTCTTCTGGCCGGCTGGGAATTCGACGGCCGAGCCGATGCGATTGTCCAGCGCTTTGAATCTCGGGTGGATTTGAGCGTCAACTTGAGTTCTTTGGTCCACCCCGTACTCCCGGGCGAAGTCTATGAAGCCCCTCCCGCCTTCATTGGGGTTTTCCAGGGGGACTGGGACGAGGCCGGTTATCGTACCCAGCGCTTTACCGAAGCCGCTCTCGCGCCCCCGATGCCGGACGAGAAGTTCCCCTACCTGGCTTGGGACAGTTGGGGTTATGAAAAGAACATAGACGAGGTGGCACTACGCCGGGAAGCCGATCTCGCCGCCGCGCTTGGCGTCGAACTCTTCATCGTCGACCTTGGTTGGGCCAAGGCCATGGGCGATTGGCACGAGGATTCCGCCAAGTTCCCATCTGGCCTGCGCGCTTTCTCCGACTACGTCCATTCCAAGGGCATGAAGTTCGGTCTGCACTTCGTCGTTAGCGAGGCCATGGCCGATTCCCCGGTATTGCGGCAGCACCCCGAATGGGCCTGTTCGATGAATTACAACTACCATGGCGCGCAATCCCTCGCCTTGCAACATAAGCCCGTTCAGGACTGGCTGATTGAGGAAGGTGTCCGCATCATTCAGGACTATCGCGTCGATTGGGTTTTGCAGGACGGCCAAACCATGGTCAAACAGTGCACCAACGAGGGCCTCAGCTACGATCCCCGCGATTGGAACTATATGGGAGACTTTGCCCTGAACCGCATTCTCCAGGAGATCCAACGCCGCACTCCGGGCACGGTCTGGGAAAACTGCGCCAATGGCGGCAACATGATGACCTTCCGCATGGTGCGCAATTACGTTACCTCGATCACCAATGACGCCTCGGGCAGCCTAGGTTCGCGTCAGGGGCTCTTCGGCGCTAGCTTTCCCTTCTCGCCCCGCTACACCGATCGCTACATGCCCGCCGTCCCCATGACGGACTATCACACCCGCAGCTTCATCTTCGGCGGCCCTTGGATCCTCATGAACAAATTGACGGAGCTAAGCCCAGGCGATTTTCTCTTTCTCCAAAATGAAGCCCGTCTTTATAAAGAGATGCGCGCGTCCATCCGGGAAGCTAAAGTGCTCCACCTCAGCGCTCGCCCCCTCGATGGCCGCACGGATGCCATCCAAAGCTACAACGCCGCTCAAGATCGTGCCGTTGCCGTCGTGGTGCGCGACGATTCCTCGGCCGGCAACTACCGTCTCCGCTTTCGCGATCTCGTTCCCGAAAACACCTACGAAGTCACGTTCGCCGATGGGCGCCAAATCTACACCATGACCGGGGAGCAGTTGGCCACCGCGGGCGTCAATGTTACGCTTCCAGAGCGTGAATCCGGAGAAATCGTCTACGCCCGTCCTCTGGCCTCGAACGAAAACAGCTTACTCCGCCGTATTCCTTCTGAGCGCCATCCTGCTGTCAAATTGGGGCGGCCTTAGCACCGAATTCGCGCAGGCTTGGATCGACCCTTGGGCCCGCATTCCCGCTCAGGATGAAGGCCTATACTCGCACGCCGCCCTTCGCATCGCTTCGGGCGAAGACGTCCTCACACCCCATTTTCTAGGCCGCAAGCTTCTCGTCAAGCCTCCGCTGGCCCTCTGGCTTAGCGCCGCCAGCTACCGCCTGACCGGCAATCTTCGTTACCCCCATCTGCTGGCCTCCGCTGGACTGGCACTGCTTCTTTATCACCACACCGGACCCGTGGGTTGGATTCTGCTGCTCTCCCGCGCTTATTGGCGCGAGCGCGCCGGCCTGGTCATGACCGACGACCTGCTGCTGCTCTTCTACGCCCTCGCCCTCCTCGGCCTCCTCGGTGACCCCAAGCTGGAGAGGCGTTCCAGTCCCTGGCTTTTTGGCTTATGGGTGGGCCTTGCCGTCATGACGAAATGGTTCGCCGGCCTGCTCCCCTTCGCCTTATTGCTTTGGACTCGCCCTGCGCTCTCGCGCCTCGGCCTCGCCGTCACGGCCGCGCTAGCTGTAGCCGCACCCTGGCACATCTACCAACTGTTGATTAACCGCGAATGGTTTCTGGCCGAGTATCTCGGCGTCGAACTATTCACCTATGCCTTGTCCGCCCCAGTGCAGGCTAGCGGCGAAAGTGCCGTCGCCTTCTACCTCAGCCGCTCGGCATGGCTCCTTCCCGCGGTAGCCGTCGCAGCTTTCGCGTTAGCTCGACGCCGTGCCCATTCCCTGGCGCTCGTCTGGTGCGCCGTGCTTCTCTCAGCCACCTTTGCCTACGGCTACCACAACGCCAGCTACCTGCTCCCGCTGGCTCCAGCCCTGCTCCTGGTTCACCGCGGGTGGCTCTCTTGGCCGTGGCTTCCGCTGGCGGCGCTCTTTTCTTTTGGCCCGCCCGTAGCCCCCGCCTACACGCCCACTCGAGAATTCGAAGGGCGTGAGGTTCTACATTTAGACGTCAACGATCAATTTCGCACTTCACTCGCAGCCGGATGTACCGTTAGATACCTGCTTTTTCTTCCCCATTTACCTCCGAATGGCCCTCTCGATTTTGAAAGGATAGGGATTGCCCGACCCTGGCAATCGTTCTTAGCTGCACCTCTGGCTCAGGTGGACGTGGTGCTGACGCCAGATCTCGCGTCTCTCCAGGCTCTCCTAGATGCCAGTCCAACCCGGGACTTCGTTTTGCCGGGGCCCGTGATGGCCGCTCTCATTCCGCCCACTTCGCACCGGCTTCTGCCTTATCCCGGAACGGGCAAAGTCCACCTTCAAAGTCTTTATCCCCGGCCCGGTCCCCGGCCGAACCGATTTCCTTCTCCCACGCCTGTCTTGGCGAAATGATTCACCGGCCCATTGCCGTGTCCCAGCCCGGGATTGGTCCGGATCGCCTCATGGACCCATCGCTTTGCTTCCTGCACTGCGGGCAAAAGTTCCCAACCCAGCGCCAGCAAGGCCGTGATTGCCGCCGAGTAGGTGCATCCCGTCCCATGCGTATGCCGGGTTGGGATTCGTGGCGCGGGCAGTTCCAAGGCCTCCTTCCAGGTCAGCAGCAGGTCCACACTTTCCGCTGCGGCTCCCTCCACTTCATCCAGATGGCCGCCCTTTAGCAGTACGGCCCCTGCCCCTAAGTCCAATATTGCCTGCGCCGCATCGCGCAGTTCTTCGCGGCGGCCCACTCTGCGCCCCGTGATTGCCTCCGCCTCATGCAGGTTCGGCGTCAGTAGCGCTGCCGCCGGAAGCAGGAAACGCACCAGCGCGGACTGCGCGTCGGCGTCCATCAGAGCCCCGCCGTGCTTAGAGATCATTACCGGGTCCACCACGAGAGGGAAGGTCCAACTGGACGCTTCAAAGGCCACCAGCTCCACTATTTCTCTCGTTCCCAAGGCGCCCGTTTTCGCGGCGTTCGGCGGAAGATCTTCAATCACCGCGCGCAATTGCGCCAGCACGAAATCGGCTTGCACAGGCTCTACCCGTTCCACCGCAACTGTATTCTGTACGGTAAGCAGCGTCAAAACGGCTTCTCCGTACACCCCGTACTGGTGAAAGGTCTTTAGGTCCGCCTGGATGCCGGCGCCTCCGCTGGGGTCCGATCCCGCAATCGTCAGAGCCGCCTTCAACTGCTCGCTACCGCCCGTCCCGCTCGGCGGGCTCACACGCGTAGCAGGAGCACGGTGATGTTGTCCGGTCCGCCGTTTTCTCGTGCCGCTTCAATTAAAGCCTGCGCCTTCATCGAAATCGGCGTAGACTCGTCATTCATAACCCGCCGGATTGCTTCCAGACCCACTACTCCGTGTAGTCCGTCGCTGCAAAGCAGTAGCACCATCCCAGGTACTCGTCCAATCGTTTTCGAGTTGACGCGCAAAGGATTCCCCACACCAATCGCCATTGTCAGCACGTGACGCATCGGATGCTTTTTCAGCGTGTCTTCGTCTATCCCCAATCGGCGCCCCACTTCGTTTACCCAGGTCTGATCTTCCATCAGACTCTCCAGCTTCCCTCCCGCAAGGGCATAGATGCGGCTGTCCCCCACGCTGGCAATGTGCAGATGTTCGCCGTCTTCCAGTACGCCAATCAAGGTCGTCCCCATGCCCTCCAGCGATAGGTCCGAGGCGGCCAGTTTCCGCACCCGCTCGTTAGCCTCGATAAACGCCTCTTCCAGGTCTTTTAAAGCAGGTATTGGCCGCGAGTCCAGCACCTCCTGCACCGTCTCGGCAGCTAGCTTTGAGGCCGTCTCGCCGGCCTGCGCGCCACCCATCCCGTCGGCCACAATGTAAAGCTTCTTGGTGTGATTGACGAGAAGGTAATCCTCGTTATTCTTGCGCACTCTTCCGGGGTCGCTGAGACCGTAGCATTCCGTCATCGGCAACCTGAATTATAAGGCAAGGTACAGTGAGAAATTGAAAGAGATCTTGAGCCCCACATGGACTAGGCGTCACCGTACCGAAAATGGGCTCATGAATTCAGCGTCGACTCGAAGCTTTAGCTCGCCGCCGCTTCGCTAGCCATGTGGCTTTCGAAGCTGAGCACCGGACGATTCCGTACGAACTCGTAACGTTCCATGGTCGCAGCGGCAAACCGCTCATGCGACCGCATTACCTTGCCCATGCACCGCAACCGTACCGCTTCTTCCGCATTTGCGGACGTGGGTAGCGTAATGTAGTACTCGATAATGTCCCCCACCATTGGTGGGTCGTCCGACTCAAACAAAACTCCACTCGAAGACAGATTCAGGGTGTAGCCTAGGCTTGGATGGGGGCGGTTACCACTTCTCACCACTTCCAACGGAAGCCGGAGTTCGAAGCGTTGGTTTTTCCGGTTGTCGTTCACGGTCAAATCCAATCTACTAGGGGGGGTAGGGGAGGTCAAGAAAAATGACGAATTCATGTGTGGTCCTCCTACTAGTACCTAATACTCTGAAAAGAGAGACAAATAGGCCCGCCAAAGTGTTTCAATCTTTTTTCTACCCTCAGCCTAGCAGGATATATGGACATATGAAATAGGTATGAGGAAATTTTGGCGTATCGGTCTCGGAGTACTCTTGGTGCTTCTAGGTCTGCTAGGCGGCCTCCTTCCTGGTATCCCAGGATTCCTGGCCGGCATTCCCGGACTCATAATTCTTGCGGAATACTTTCCCGCCGCTAGGCGCCTCCTGGATTGGCTCCAGGCCCGATACGATGCCGTCCGTAATATACGCGTCAATTCTGACAAGAAAAAGAGCTCGCACAGGGAACCCCCTGCCGTATAATTTCCCCAAGGTGGGTTTATTGTTGCAACGCGGAACGCTGCTACTCGTGTGTCTTTTGGGGTCGATTTGGCCGCTCGCCGCCGCCCCTCCGCCCGGCTATCTTGGTAGTCCAGTTTGCCGTACCTGTCATCCCGACGTATGGGCCAATTTCTTTCGCAACGCCCATGCCAAGACACTGAGCGATGAAAAGACGAAATTCGAGCAAAAGGGCTGCGAGAGTTGTCACGGCCCCGGCCGGGCCCATGTGGAAGGAAAGGGCGACAAAACCAAAATCATTGCGTTTTCCAACCTGACTCCCAAGAAAATTCTCGATAATTGCCTCTCCTGCCACACAGACCAAATCAGCCGCGCCAATATCCGGCGCAGTTCTCATACCACCGCCGACGTGGTCTGCTCCAACTGCCATTCCATCCACAAGGCCGCTACTCCAAAATTCCTGCTCGCCAAGCAACAAACAGACCTCTGCTATAGCTGCCACACCAACATTCGCGCCCAGTTCTCCATGCCCGTTAAGCACCGCGTCAATGAGGGTTTCATGCAGTGTTCAGACTGCCATAACCCGCACGGCGCCGACGCCCCTACTTGGAAAATGGGCGCCCGCCCCCGCATGCTGGCCCATGGGCTGCAAAATGAGGAGCCCTGCATGAAGTGCCACGTCGATAAGCGTGGGCCTTTTCTTTTTGAACACGCCGCCGTTCGCGTCGACGGCTGCGCCTCCTGCCACGCTCCCCATGGCAGCATGAACGCCCGCCTGCTCAGGCGGCCTCAAGTCTTCACGCTTTGCCTGGAGTGCCATAACGGAGCAGGGAATTTCGGGCGCCAGGGCGACGGCATTCAGTTGTCTTCCTCCACGCACTCCATGACCGACGTGAAGTACCAGAACTGCACCGCCTGCCACGTGCGCATTCACGGTTCCAACTCGCACCAGAGGTTCCTGCGATGAAATTCCTAGCGCCGCTGCTGGCCTCCGCTAGCTTGTTTGCCCAACAAACGGTCGCGCCTTCCAACGAAAGCGTCGGCGCCCCCCGCGGTACGGATATCGCGGGCTATAACATTCGCCAGAGTTTCGAAAGCGGCTATCGCTTCGCCACCATCGACGGGAATCGGGGCAAGTACCGGAGCGACGTTAACTTTCGGAATGGCCTCCGCGTCCTGGGCACGTCGCTCACCGTCCACTCTCGCAATGGCAAAGGCAAGTATTTCGACGAAATCATTCTGAACACGCAAGGCCTTGGCAACGATCCTTACCAGTTCGCCGGCTTGCGCGCGGAAAAGAATCGCCTCTACCGCTACGAAATGAACTGGCGCCTCAACGAATACTTCAACCCCGGCCTGACCATCGCCTACGGCCAGCATCTGCAAAACCTTTCCCGCCGCCTGCAGGACCATCAGTTCACGCTTTTCCCCCAAGGCCGCTTCCAGTTCTATGGCGGCTACTCCCGCAATCAACAGGATGGCCCCGCGCTCTCCACCGTCAACTTCTTCGATAGCCGCGGCCAGGTATTCCCGATCTTTGAAGACGTCCGTCGCGAACAGAATGAATACCGCATCGGCGGCTTGGTCCGCGCTGCGGGCTTCAAGTTCTTTTGGCAACGCGGCTGGGAGTTCTTCAAGGAAGATTCGCGCAATTTTCTCGATTCCCCCGCTACCGGTCTCGATCCTACTGTCACCAACGTTGGCTTAAACTCCCTGCGGCGCGATCAACCCTATCACGGCTCCACGCCACACTGGCGCGCGAACCTGTTCACGGAAAAAAACCGCTGGTTCGCCTTGAATGCCCGCTTCACGCATTCCAACGGCCAGCGCAATTTCATCTTTGACGAACTCTCCAATGGCACCTCCCGCAACCAGACCCGCAACCTGCAATCCATCCTTTTTGGGGATGCCCGCCGTCCCGTCACCACCGCTAACCTCACCTTCTCTCTCTTTCCAACCGACACCCTGAGCGTCACAAATCACACCGCGTACCATTCGACCAAGATGGAGGGCGACAGCCGCCTCCAGCAATTCGTCAACTCCACGCTCGATACCACCGTGCAGGATTTCCAGTTCCTGGGCATCCGTGCCGCCACCAATTCGACGGTGGTTGATTTCGCCGCGCGGCCCTGGATTTCCGTGCAAGGCGGCTACCAGTTCGCCGACCGCCGCGTCCGTTCTCGCGAGCGCCAGGACGAATTCGGCTTCACCTCCACCATCGCCGCGGAACAGTCCAACCGCCTTCACGCGGGCACCGCAGGTTTTCGCCTCCGTCCGGTGAAGGGCTGGACCATCGTCGCCGACGGCGAAATTGGCCGCCAGGACCGTCCTTTCTACACCACCAGCGAACGCGACTACCACGGCTTTGGCCTTCGCTCGGAATATAAACGGAAGCAGTTCCGTGTGGCCGCGCAAATGCGCTTTCACATGAACTTCAACTCCGCCAGTCTTTTTGAGCACTCTTCCCGCAGCCGCAATTACACCGTCGATGGCTCCTGGACTCCCTCCTCCCGCCTTGCCTTTGATGCCGGTTACCAGAAACTCCACCTGGATACGCTCACCGGCCTTGCCTATTTCCTAAATTTCTCTCAGGTCTCCGGCGATCGCTCCTACTATCTCTCCAACGTGCACGCCGTTCATGGCGGCGCCCGTTTCGTGCTGTTTAAAAAACTCGATCTCTACTCCGGCCTCTCCCTTACGCGCGATACCGCCGCTGCCCAGCCCCGCTTTTTGACCAACACCGCCGCCCAGCCGGTTTTTCTGGCCGCTCAGGTATTCCCCTTGAGCTTCGTCTCTCCCCAGGTGCGCCTGAGCTACCGCTTTCGCGAAAACATCCGTTGGAATGCGGGTTATCAGCTTTACCGCTACGACGAAAAACTCTTGGCCGTTCAGGATTACCGAGCCAATACGGGCTTCCTGAGCGTGTTATGGTCTTTCTAAGCTGTCCCACCTAAACAAACTATGAGAATCGATGGCGCTTGGCTGGCCACGGCAATCCTGTTGATCATGACCGTCGGCCTTATCATGTTCCGCTATACCTCGCGGACGCTGGAAAGCAATTGGCCTCTTGTTTATTACGCGCTCTGCGTTGGCTATCTGCAGCTCTTTGAAGGGGCCATGGACCGGAATCTCGTCTTCGCCGCCATTGTCGGCGGTATGCTCCTACGCTTTGAATTCCTTGCCGGCTGGCCTCTTAAAGTCGTACAAATCGCCGAGTATGTCTGCTTAGCCCTGGTCGCCTACCGCCTATTCGATCTGCTCTTTCGCTAGGCGCCGCTCTCACTCAAGTTCCAAGCCGCTATCCTTCAGCGCCCGGTAGCCCCCATCCAGACTAATTGGCTGCTGGTAGCCCATCTTCAAGAGGTTGTCCGCCACCAGCGCACTCCGAAAGCCGCCCCCGCAATACAGCACCAGTTTGGCTTCCTTGTCCGGCAGCTTGGACTCGATATCCCGCTCGATTACGCCTTTTCCCAAATGCAGCGCACCTTTAACGTGCCCGGCGGCGAACTCGTTGTCTTCCCGCACGTCGATCAGCACGTGCTCCACACCGGCGTGCCGCATTGCCAGATACTGCGGCAGATCGATCTCCTTCACCCTACTCTTGGCGTCGTTCACCAGCGCTAAAAAACCTTGGTTGTGTTGCATACTTCTCTCCTTTTCAGCGGACCTTATCCTACTCGCGAAATTTCCGCCCCGGCCTCGGCCAGCTTGATCTCGATTTTCTCGTAGCCGCGGTCCACATGGTAAACCCGGTCCAGAATCGACTCGCCTCTCGCCACCAGCGCCGCCAGCACCAAAGACGCGCTCGCCCGCAAGTCCGAACACATCACCTGGGCCCCGGTCAGTTCGCTGGGCCCCGCCACGATCGCCTGCCGTCCCTCGATGCGGATATTGGCTCCCATCCGCGCCAGTTCCGGCACGTGCATGAAGCGGTTTTCGAAGATATTCTCGGTCACAAAACTGATCCCGGTCGCCCTTGTCATCAGCGCCAGGAACTGCGCCTGCAAGTCTGTCGCAAAGCCTGGATGCTCTTCGGTGGTCATATCCACACTGCGGAGCTTGGCCGTCGGCCGGATTTCCACGGCCGTCGCACTTTCCTCCACTCGCGCTCCTGCCTGCCGCAGTTTGGTCAGCAGCGAGGCGAAATGCTCGGGCACACATCCCGCCACCGTCAATTCCGAGTTGGTAATCGCCCCCGCGATTACAAAGGTCCCCGCCTCAATGCGATCCGGAATGATCTCGTGTTCGGCTCCATGCAGCTTCTCCACCCCTTCGATCTGGATCCTCGAAGTACCCGCCCCTTCCACGCGTGCACCCATCTTCGTGAGCAAGTTGGCCAGGTCCACCACCTCCGGTTCGCGCGCGGCATTCTCCAAAATCGTCGTCCCTTTGGCTAGGGCGGCGGCCATCATCAGATCCTCCGTCCCCGTCACGGTTATCCGCTCAAAATGCACCGTCGCCCCGCGCAGTCCGTGCTCCGCCACTGCTTCAATGTCGCCATGTTCCTGGTGCACCACCGCGCCTAGATGCTCCAGCCCGTTTATGTGCAGGTTGATGGGCCGCGCGCCGATCGAACAGCCTCCCGGCACCGATACCCGCGCGCGTCCCGTGCGTGCCGCCAGCGGGCCTAAGACGAGGCTCGAAGCGCGCATCGTCTTCACAATCTCGTAAGGAGCCTCGGGGTTCTTGATTTCCGCCGCCGTAATACGCACCGTTCCGCCCGGTAGCCGCTCCACCGTAGCCCCGTTATGCTGCAGCAGCTTCAGCATCGTCGCGATGTCGCGCACCTCCGGCACTCGATAGAGCGTTACGGGCTCTCCCGTCAACAAGCACGCCGCGATCGCTGGCAGAGAAGAATTCTTCGAGCCGCTCACCTCGACGCGCCCGCTCAGCGGGTTGCCGCCTCGGATTCGAAATTTGTCCATAGATAGGTTTTTACTCGCCCAAGGCCTGAGATATGCGGTTGGCGGCCTTGGCCAGCCGCGCTTCCGCCTCTTCCCGGCTTACTTTCAAGCGTCCCATGACGATCGCCGTTCGGACAACTTTTCCCGCCGCGTTCAGTAAATTTTCCGCCTCGTCCCGGTCCACGCCCGCCGCCGCTTCGATAATCCGCAGCGCCCGGTCCACCAGCTTCGCGTTGGTCGGCTGCAAGTTCACCATCAGATTTCCATACACGTAGCCCAGGCGAATCATCGCGCCCGTCGACAGCATGTTCAATACCAGCTTGGTCGCCGTGCCCGCCTTCATCCGCGTCGAACCCGTCACCACCTCAGGCCCGCAAAGAATTTCAATGGGGCAGTCCACCGCCATGCTGATCGGCCCCCCCGCTGTACACACCACGCCCAGAGTCAATGCGCCCAAGCGCTTGGCCTCTGCAATCGCCCCCAATACATAGGGCGTCCTTCCGCTGGCCGCGATGCCGCATAACACGTCCTCCCCGGTGAAGCCCTGGGCCCTTAGTTCGCTGGCCCCCAAGTCCCACGAATCCTCCGCGCCTTCCACGGCTTTCCGTAGCGCCCCGTCCCCTCCCGCCATCAATCCCTGCACCAACTCCGGCGAAACGTTATAAGTTGGAGGACACTCGCTTGCGTCCAGGACCCCCAATCGCCCACTCGTCCCCGCGCCCGTATAAAACAGCCGCCCGCCGCGCTCCAGGCGCTCCACCGTCCTGTCCAGTGCCGCCGCAATTTGCGGCAACGCCGCCTCCACCGCCAGGGCCACCTTCCTGTCTTCCTCGTTCATCACCCGCAACATCTCGAGGGTCGGCAACGTGTCGATTCGCTCGCTGGCCGGGTTTCGCTGTTCCGTCAGCAACTGCGCCAGTTTTTCCGCCATGTCCTTAGGCGACTCCATGCTTCTTGAGGAGCGTCCAGGTCGTGTCCCGCACCAGTTTCGCTGCCGTTTCGACCGGCATATCCTTCAGGCCTCGCCCGAATACTTCCGGGCTGATCGCATCCCGATAGCCAATCTTCTTTAGCGCCCCCAGGAACCCCTTCCAATTCACGACGCCCTCACCCGGAATCAAACGCTCGTTGTCCTTGATCTGCTCCGGAGGCAAATCCTGCGCGTCCGCCAAATGTACATGTACTATGGCGTCCCGCCCGGCCTTCAGGATGTCCTCCTCGGTTGCGCCCGCGTGGTGCCAATGCCAGCTATCCAACAACAGCCCGCAGTTCGGTCCACATTCGCGCGCGAATTCCAACATCTCTGGCATCTTCCAGATAAATTCGTAAGGCCTCGCCTTGCGAATGTGCAGCGGTCCGAGAAACTCGAAGCCCAATCGCACGTGGCTCCGCTGCAGCACATGGGCCACCTTGGTCATTCGCCCCAACAAGAGCTTGCGCTGCTCGGCCTTGGGCAGGTCGCTGGAAGAAACAATCCATGTCGCCATTCGCGGACACCCGATCGCCGCCGCAAAGGAAGCGGCCTTGTCCAGGATCGCCAGGTCTTTGGCAAAAGTCTCCTCGTCCTTTCGAAACTCCACCGGCAGCCCGATCGCCCCGGGCCGTAGCTTCCACGCCTTTAGCTTGGCCACCGTCGCCTGCGGCGTGTCTTCGAGTGCTTTCGTCACGGGCACTTCCACTCCCGGATAGCCGCTCTTAGCCGCCAGTTCGGCCATCTCCGGCCAGCCCACCCGGCCACCCAGAATTACGGGATGCATTGTCAGGAACATATCGAAACTGAGTCTATCGGATTTACCCTTTCTCGGCTTTGGCCTTCGGCTTGCTTAGGCTATGGCATGCCATCTGTAAACAGCATGCACGACCTCTTGACGGCCGAGATCAAAGATCTCTACTCGGCCGAGAAACAAATCGCCAAAGCGCTACCGAAGATGATCGAAAGCGCCACCAACCCCGAGCTCAAAGCCGCCTTTCAGGCCCACTTGTTGGAAACGAAGTCGCAGATCACCCGCCTCGAGCAAGCCGCCGAACTCTTAAACACCAAAGCCACCGGCAAAACTTGCAAAGGTATGGAAGGCGTTCTCGAGGAAGGCGCCGAGGCAATTTCCGAAAAGGGCAATCCCAGCTTTCTCGACCTGGGCATTATTGGTGCGGCCTGCCGCGTAGAACATTATGAGATGGCCGGCTATACAACGGCCATTGCTCTCGCCGAACAGTTGGGCCAGCCGGAAGTGGTGGAATTGCTGTCCGAGACCTTGGAAGAGGAAAGCGCCTGCGAAGAAGGATTGCGGGACCTGATGGTCGAACTGATGGGCGCCTCGGAGCTAGACGATGAGGCGCAGACCGAAAATCTGGGGAGCATGGCTCCAAAACTGACCCTGAAGCATTCTCCTCGCTCGATGACGGCCAAGGCTTAACCGCCCCAGGATTCCCATACGGTGGTCCCCTTTGCATCTAACGGAGGCATAGGGACCACCGCATGGTTAGCGGGCCTATCGAAGCTTCTTTAGCTCACCGAGGATCTGTTCGTTGGTCGGACGAATCTTATAGTCGACTTCGGTGAACTTCCACCGCACCACGCCTTGTTTATCCAATACATACGTGGTCGGGTGGGGTAAGTAACGACCCCGCGATGCAGCCTGCTCGTTTAGCAGTCCGTACCGGTCGATCACCGCATGGTCGGCATCGGACAGTAGCGTGACCGCGAATTTACCGTCCGACTTGGACTTAACCTTGGGAATGATCTCGCCCAGTTTCTCCATGGCATCAGGCGCAATCGCCACGATTTCTGTAGACCTTTCCAGGTCGGCAGGCAACAACTTTTGCAACTCAACTAGTTGCGTGACGCAGTACGGTCACCAGTAGCCGCGGTAAAAAACCAATACGGCGTTCTTGCCGCGCAGAGAGTCTAGGCTCTTCTTGCCGCCAGCCGCCGAGGGAAGTTCGAATGGCAAAGCGGGTTCGCCCACTTTGACGCGATTGAGGTCCGCCGGGCCCGTCTGCGCTAGTGCCAGGGAGGCGCTGGCAAACAGTAGTCCCCGCCGGGATAGAAGTTCACTCATGGCTACTAGTTGCCATGAAGTCGGCGCTGCGTTACGGTCAATTCTTGGGACGACCCCGAAAAAACCAAAATCCCCACTCGCCTCTCGGCAAGTGGGGATCTTGGTATTTGCGCTTTGTCTCTACCAAATGACTTTTCTGCCTATAAGATTCCTAACGGCCTACTTCGTTACAAAAAGAAGTACTCCGCGACGAAAACACCCCGTTTTATGCCTGGAAGCTAGACCCGCAACCGCAAGTCGACTTCACATTAGGATTGTTGAACTTAAAGCCGGATCCTTCGAGCGTCTCGACGTAATCCACTTCGGCCCCGTCCAAATACAGCATGCTCGCCTGGTCCACAAACACCTTTAAGCCGCTGAAATCATAGGTTTTATCCAGCATGCCCGGCTGCTGTTCGAAGGCCATCGAATACGAAAATCCAGAGCAGCCTCCCCCGACCACCGAGATCCGCAAACCCGACGGCTGGGGTTCCTGCGCCGTCAAAATCTCCTGTACCTTGCCAACCGCGCGTTCCGTGAGTTGAATCATGTTTTGCTTCCTCGCTCCAGTATATCCAATTGGATCATTTTGGTCCACTGTCGGTCGCAACAACTCTGCCAGTCAGGCAATCTTTTACAGGAAAATCTCCACCCAGTCTGTTATCTTAGCCTAGCCCAGTATCCTTAGGTAGACGAAAACTCGTAACGCGACGGAAGCGGCCCACGTCCCACGGGACATGAGCGGGTACATCGGAGTACTTCCCCTTCCGGCAGTTGCGGCGAAACCTCGCACGAATAGAACCGTGGACCGTTCCCAAACTGAAGAAGGCCTCCTTGTCGCACGTGTGCAAAAGCGCGATGAGATGGCTTTCCGTGAGTTGGTGGAACGTTATCAGAACAAGGTTTTTTCAATCATCTACGGCATTCTGCGCAACCGCAACGACGCCGAGGACATCTCGCAGCAGGTCTTCACTAAGATTTACAGCTCCATCGGCAATTTCGATTCCCGCTCGAGCCTGCTGACTTGGATCTACAAAATCACGGTAAACGAGTGCTACGACTACCTCCGCAAAAAGAGGGTCCGCAAGCTCGTTTATGAAAGCGATATCAACGAAGACGATAGCCGCTTGATGGAAAATTCCGAGGTCACCCAGGACCGTAATGTCGCTGTTGACACGCAACTTGCTCAGCGCGACCTGCTGCTCAAGATTCTCGATAAGATCAGCGACGAAGATCGTGCCCTCATTCTGCTCAAAGAAGTAGAAGGTCACTCTGTGGAAGAGTTGGCGCAGCGCACGGGCATGAACGAGAATACAGTTAAAGTAAAGCTTTTCCGGGCCCGGCAAAAACTTCTTAAGGCGGCGCAAAGACTGCTGAAGAAGCCGGGTTCGGCTACGGCCTAACGCCGAGTAGTACGCTGAGTTGTAGTAGGGTCCGCCGGGTGAGGCCGGCGGTGTGATGGCAAAGCCGGAATCGGCTTCGGTGACTGACAAAACGCCCAAGGTCTCAAATAAGAAGGCCAAGGCGGTCGCCGGAGCGGGGACGCCGGTCAAACAATTTGAGGGAAGAGGCACAACATGAAGCCACTAGAAGATGGCTTGGAAGATGTATTGGAAAAAGGCGCGTTGCCCGATTCCGGCTCCCCCCTGGGAGCTTACCTGGACACAAACCCGGCCGCCCGCGCAGAAGTCTCCGGCATGATTGAAATTTCCCGTCTCGTCCGCGAAAATTTTCGCCTAACTGACTCCGAGCGCGACACTCTTGCGCCGGCCCCCGGCTTCTACGCCCGCGTCATGGCTTCCATTGAGGCCCAGAACGCACAACCTACTTTCTGGAATTTTTTCGTCGATCCTTTCGGGGCTCGCTTGGCCTACGCCTCTCTCGCGCTGGCTGCGATGCTCCTGGCCGCCAATTTCTTTGACGGTACCCCTGCGGCAGACCCCACCGTTGCAGTCGATCAAACCGCGCAGGTGTTTCACGGCGCGGTGCTGGTTTCAGACTCCGATGAGCTCCCCATTGTGGAATCCAGCGACATCGAGGCCGACCGCGGCGCCGCTTTGGTTCAATTGACCACCTACGACCAGTAGGCGCTCCAGAGCTATGACTGGACGCATCACATGGTCTCACCCCAAGGTGATGACCGCCCTCCTTACCGTGTTTCTGGCTGGAGCCGCCGCTGGCGCCTTTGCCATGAAGATTGTCGCTCGGTCCCCGTTGTCTAATACCTCTCGCGCCATGCGCAGCATGGATCGCCGTGAACTCATGGACTTCTTCAAGAGAGAACTATCCCTCTCTGATGAACAGCGCCAGCGCGTCGAGGTGCAGCTTGACGACCACTTCAAAATGCTCCAAATGCTCGGCGCGCAAACGGAGGAAGTTCGCCTCTCTGGCCGCGAATCGATTGCCAAACTTCTGGATGAAAGCCAACGCAAAAAGTTCGATCGCTTGATGACCGATTGGCAACGCTCGCAACGCTGATGTTTTAGTGTGAATTTCCCGTTCCCGGGAAACTTCCACACGTTGTTGGCATCTAGTGAAGAGAAAGACTATTCTCTTTCTAGGGTGACGGCCTCAAGTTCTCTGGCCGCCGTGCCGATATGTCCCCTGCTAAGGATATTCGGTTTGTAAATAGCGAGGCCCTAGCGCTCATCTGCCCCCCGAGAGGGCGACTTCCAGGAGCGAGTTTTGTCCGCCGCAACTTTGTATTCCCCCCAAGCTGGCCTGCTTTTCGCCGCCCGCGTTAGTGTCTCTTCCCGCTTTCTCGAGGACCTCCTTGAGTGTCTGGCTCAAGCGCCTTTTCCCCTCAGTCCGGAGTTGGAGCATGATACCCTGCGCGGTATGTCCCTCGTTACCTTTCCCCTCTACGAGGACCAGACCTCCGTGCTTCGCGATATCCTCGCCGCGCATGGCTTTGCGCCTTCTGTGCTCGAAGTCAAGGCGCTGGACCTCTCCAATTTAGACGAGGATCCCTCTCTTGAGCCCGCGCGCTCGCGTGAATACCCTCGGGGCAACTCGCAAGGCTTCGAGCGCGGTCTCTAACGTAGCCTTCCTAATTGGACCGCCTGGCAGCGGGAAATCCACTCAGCTCCTCGGCACTTTGCGCGAGGCCCTCACTCGGCACGACCCTTCCGTCCGCCTCTTGGTCCCTTCCGCCACGATGGCTCTCCATGTGCGCAACCAACTGGCGCGCGAAGGTTTTCTTCTCCGTCGCCAAACGGTTTCCACCTTCAGCCGTTTTCTTAACCAACTGCCCCTCCCTCTCGCTGCCCCTTCCCCAGCCCTACTCGGGATACTCCTCGCTCAAATCCTCCTTGACGATTGCCCGCCCGAATTCAAGCCCTTGCGCGATTCTCTCTCTTTTCGGCGTGCCCTCCTGGGCACCCTCGAGGAACTTTCTCTGGCCGCCGTACTACCCGCCCAGGTCCCTGGCGCTTTGGGCAAAGTTTATGGCGCGCTGGCCGCTTCGCTTGCATCCCGGCAACTCGGTCTGCGCGGTGATCGCCTCCTCGCTGCCAAAGCCTGGTTCGAGGCCAATCGCCTCCCCGGCCTTAGTCATCTGCTTTTCGACGGTTTCTTTACATTTGCCGCCGCCGAAGCTGAGTTCCTCGAAGCAATTGCCGCTCACTGCCGCGTCGACGTCACCCTCCCTACCCAAGAGCCCGCCCCCCTTTATCGCCAGCCCCAAATCGAAGTCCGTCACGCCGCCACCCGCGAAGCGGAAGTTCTCTCCATCGCCGCTTCCATTCAAGAACTTGTTTCTCAAGGCGTTCCGCTCCGGCGCATTGGCGTGCTCCTGCCCAAGCCCGCCGCTTACTTGCCTTTGCTCGAAAATGCCTTCGCCCGTCTCGCCATCCCATCCCGCTCTTATCTTGGCCAGGACTTCTCCCAACATCCTTTTGTCGCCTTCGTGCGCGACCTCATCGCCGCCGCTCAATCTGGCTGGGAACAAAGCCGCGTCCTCACCGCTCTCCGTTGGAATCTGACCGGCCTTGGCGGCCACCCCGATGGCGACGCGCTCGAGTGGCGCGTTCGCCAATCCCTACCGGCCTCCGGTCTCGACTCCTTCCCGCAACTCGCCTCGCTAGCCCCTTGGCCTACCGCTTCTTTCGCGCCTCTGGAGGCGGCTCAAGAACTCCGCCGCACCCTTGCGCTCTTTGCCCCCCCTTCTTGCCTAAGCGACGAACCCATCCTCGCCTCGCGCTGGAACGACTTCACCACCGTCACCTCCACCCTGGATTCGCTCTTCACCGCTGCCGCCGCCCATTTCGACCCCTCCACATCCATCAGCGTCTTCGCCCTCTGGGCTGCCGTTGAAGCCGAGTTCGACGGCCTTCTGCTCCGCGAGCGCGACCGCCGCCGCGAAGTCGTCCACCTCATGGACCTTCACGAGAGCCGCCAGTGGGAACTTGATTACGTCTTCGCCCCAGGCCTGATCGAAGGCGCTTTCCCCTCGCCGCCCGTCCCCGATCCCTTCCTGAGCGACGACCTGCGCAATCAATTCGGTATGAAGACGTTGCAGGACCGTGAGGCGGAGGAATCCCTGCTTTGGCGCGTTCTGCGCAGCCGAGCCCTCATTCATCTCAGCCTTAGCTATCCCCGTTACAACGAGACCGGCGATCCCTCCCTACCCTCTCCCTTCTTAGAGGAAGCCGGCGCGCCTTGGCCTCGCTTCGATGTCGCCCGCCCCCAGCCCGCTCCGGCTCCTCTCCACGGGCAAGTCCCTTCCAGTTATCGTCCGGACCGCCCCTGGAGCGCCACCGAACTCGAAACCTACCTCCAGTGCCCGTGGAAGCACTTCGCGCAGTACGGCCTCCAACTCGAATCCTTGCCCAAGCTGCCCTCCGAGCGCCTGGACCAGCTCGTGCTTGGCTCCATCGCCCACGATGCCCTGAAGCATTGGATGGAAGACCCCTCGCGCGACCTCGTCTGTCTTGGCCTCCTAGCCTTCGACGCCGCTCTCCTTCGCCACCGCATCCCGCCCGGCTACAAGCCCGAACTCGAGCGCCTGAATCTCACCCGCCACCTCCGTCTCTTTGCCAAGAATCCACCGCTGCCTCCCCCGGGCTGGACGCCCTATCTCGAAGAAAAGTTCTCCTTCCAGATCGAAGATGGCCCCATCGTCCGCGGTCAAATCGATCGCTACGACCTCAGCCCCGACGGCCGCGCCCGCGCGTACGACTACAAATACTCGAGGGTCGCCGGTCTCAAGGAAAAATACGTCCAAGGCGGGCTCTACGCCCTCGCCCTCCAACATAGACCAAGCGTCTCTACTGTCGAAAGCTTCTCCTACGTGGCCTTGAGGGAAGAGGCCCAGCTCACTACCTTTAGCGGACCGGCCTTGGAGGAAATCCTCACTCGCATCACCGAGGAATCAAAGTCCATCGTCCAGCTTGTCGCCCAGGGCCAGATCCAGGTTCTTCCGCTTGATCGCAACAATTGCCCGTACTGCGATTTTCAGGACGCCTGCCGCCTTCGCGTCCTCCAGCTTGGCGAACAGGAAGAGGAAGCCGAGGCAGCCGGCCAATGACGCTCACCCCTAGCCAGCTTGCCGCGGTCACCCGCACCGGCCAGGACGTCTGCGTCATTGCCGGACCGGGCAGCGGCAAAACTCGCGTCCTGACCGAGCGCTTCGCCTGGTTAGTCGAAACGATGGACGTCTCCCCCCGTAGCATTCTCGCCATCACCTTCACTAACAAGGCCGCCGCCGAGATCCGCGACCGCGTCACCCGCCGTGTCACCCACCACGAAATCCACCAGGCGCCCATCTCCACCCTCCACGCCTTCTGCATCCGCGTCCTCAAGGAGTTTTCTCTCGCCGCCGGCCTCGACCCCACCATCGAACTTTGGGACGAACGCCTGGCCCAGGCCGAGTTGCATTCCTCCGTTGAAGAGGTACTCAACACCGCCGCCCAATCCGAAGTCCTCGCCCTCCGCCAACTATTCACCTCCTGGTGCGTCCGAGAACCTTCCCGCGAACTGGCCTCTCTCTACAACCAGATCGCCTCGCTCAGTGGCGACATCCCCGATCCCCTTCCGCCTACCGACCCCGCCTCCTGGCTCCTTCAATTGGACTCACTCGCCGCCCAAGTCCTCGCCGCTCCCGCCGTGAAACCGAAATCGGCCGAGTTCCGCTCCAACTTCGCAGATTGGTTTGCCCTCCTGCCGCGCGAGCCCGGCTGGCCTCTCCTCGCTCACCTTGGCCGCATCCCCGGCCGCGCGTCTCTCACCAAAGAACTCCAAGTGGCTTCCAAAGCGTTTTGCGAAACGGCCGCCGAGGCTGCCACTGCCATCGTGTCTTTCCTAACCCGCCAGGAGTCCCACTATCTCCACACCCTCCTCCAGCGCATTGCGGAAACTTACTCGGCGCGCAAGCACGCCGCCGCCCGCATGGATTTCCACGACGTCGAGCACTTCACGATCCGCCTCCTCGAAACCCAACCCGCTATCCGTACCCTGCTTCAGAACCGCTACGAGCACATCCTGATGGACGAGATGCAGGACACCAATCCCGTCCAGTGGCGCTTGCTCGATCTCTTGCGCACCCCGGGCGGCTTCTTCGCCGTCGGGGACATCAACCAAAGCATCTACGGCTTCCGCCACGGCGCTCCGGAGCTCTTTGCCGCCTACCGCAGCCGCGTCGGCAATTTCGATACCCTCGCTGAGAACTTCCGCAGCCGCGCCGAGATCCTCGCCTACACGGAATCCGTCCTCCGCGGCGAAGAGGGCATGGAAGACCCCCAATTCCAGGCCGCCCGCAAATTCGTTACCTCCAATCGCCCCGTCGTAGTCGCCAATTTTGATCGCGCCTCTGAGGAGTCCGCCTGGCTCGCCGCCGAGATCCAATCCCTCTATGGTTCCTTCGTTGTCGAGGACAAGCAAACCGGGCAGCTCCGCCGCGCCGCCTACCGCGATATCGCCATCCTCGTCCGCAAAATGAACGCCATGGAAACGATCGCCGCCGCCCTCTCCACCGCGGGCATTCCCACCCGCCTCAGCGGAGGCCGCGCCTTCTTCGATCGCCAGGAAGTCATCGATCTCCTCAACTACCTTTCCTACCTGGCCAACCCCCTCGACCGTATTGTCGAGGCCGCCGTCTTCCGCAGTCCGCTCGCAAGTCTCTCAGACCACCACCTTCTCGCCGGCCACCGCAACGCCACCTTCGACGCTTTTGTCTCCTCCCAACGCCAGGACCTCGACTTCACTCCGCCAGACCTTCTCGTCTCCCGCGCTTTAGATCACTCCGGCTACCCTCTTAGCCCCAATGTCGAAAAACTCCTCGCCATCCTTCGCACCGAATGGCAGCGCGGCGCCCGCAACCTCCGCGCCTTCATGGACGACATGGAGGCCATGCGCTCGGCCGCCGCGGAAAAGACCGCCGACGAGACCGAACGCGAAGATGCCGTCTCGCTCTTCACGGTCCATGCCGCCAAAGGCCTGGAATTTCCCATCGTCTTTGTCGCCCAATCTCGCTTTGTCTCCAATAACAAATCGGACAGTCTCCGCTTCCATCCCAAAGCCGGCGTGGGCATCTGCTGGACGAATCCCACCTCGGGCAAAACGGCCAAAGATGCCGTCTACGCCGCCATCGACGCCCACGCGAAATCCCAGGAAGAAAAAGAAGAGCGCCGCCTCCTCTTCGTCGCTTTAACTCGCGCCGAGCAAAAGCTCTACGTCTCCTGGGATGGCGACCGGCGCAACGGCTGGCTCAAACAACTGAAAGATAAGCCCGCTCCCCCTTTGAGCGACGGTCCCGATCCGCTTGGTCCCATCGCTCCCTTGGATGCCCACGAATCGCGCCCTGCTTTGCTTCTTTCACCGCTCCCCCCGCAGCCCCACGCCTTCAGTTCCTCCACACCAACAGACCTTGCCAAATTCGCCCACTGCCCCCGCCAGTTCTTTCTCGATAGCCTTGCCGGCCTCTCCCGCTTGCCCAGAGCCGGTCCCCCCCGCGCCCTCTCGCTCGGCACAGACCTCCACGACTTTCTCGCCGGCCTGTCTGTGGATTCCCCTGATCCTGAAGTCCTTGCCCTCGCCGAAGTCTTCACCCGCAGCCCCTTGGGCCAGCGTGCCGCCCGCGCATCCCGCCTCGAACGCGAGTTCGATTTCGTCCTTGCCTTGGGCGACCTTGTCCTCGAAGGCCAAATGGACCTCTGGTTCCTCGAAGCCAACGAGGCCGTCATTGTCGACTACAAGACGGACCGCTCCTCCACCCACGCCTCCTACTATTTCCCCCAACTAGCCGTCTACAAAGAGGTCCTCCGCCGCCTCCTCCCCGCTACCCCTGTCCGCGCCTACCTGCATTTCCTGCGCCCCGACGAAGTGATCGAAGTCACCAATAACCTCGACCCCGCCTTTCTCGAGCGCTTCCGCACAGCGGACTCCTTTCCCCCTCAGCCCGGAGTTCATTGCCTTCGCTGCCCGCACCTCGAAGCCGCCTGCCCAATTTCTCGTTACGAAGTCCCCAACCGCAACGATTCCATCGAGTGAACCGTCTGTCCTGGAATCATCCGAAAGTGCCGCTCGTTACGCGTCATGATGTCCGCTCTAAAGTAAACGGCGCTTCCGCCAATGAGTAGGTCCGCAAATGGAATGACGATTCCGGCCGCACGTCTAGTCGCATCGATCTTGCTGATGCTTCTAGCGATCTCCACAGTCAACGGTATGACCTCAATCGTCTCCAAAATCGATTCCAAGTAGTCGCGGCGCTTCCGAGCCTGCTCCGCAGATTGGGACCGATGATAGCCGTGTTCCAATTCCAATACGCTCACCGCCGAGATCCAAGCTTCCTTTACACCTACGTTCACTCGGAGAGATTCCAGCAATTCGCTAACCGGGCTGGATCGGCGTTCGGCAAAGACCAACACGCTCGAATCGAGACAGATACCCACTTACTCGTCCCAAACGTTTCGGATAGGCTCGCGATGCGAATTCACGTACTCTTCCACGTCGCGCGCAAAATCTTCGTCCGGTACCGGCGCGTACCCAATCTTTGCTTCAAACGCTTTCGCGCGCGCGATGCTTTCCTCGATGGAACGAAACTTCCACTCCGGCTGCTTCAACACTGCCACAGCGCTATGATCCGCCCGCTCCACGATCACCTCGTCCCCGCGCTCCACCTTGTCCAGAATCGCCCGCGCGTCCCGCAAAAATTCCGCCTCACTGATTCGCAGCGTCATCTCAATTCCGATCATAACGGCTTTGCCCCCATCGCCATCTCTGCTCCAACGCTAAACTAAAAATTCCCTCCAACACTCATGGGCAACATTCTCCAATCTCTCCCCATCGGCGACAAAGTCGGCATTGCTTTCTCCGGCGGCCTCGATACCTCTGCCGCCATCTACTGGATGCGCGAAAAGGGTGCCATCCCTTACTGCTACACCGCCAACCTCGGCCAGCCCGACGAGCCCGACTACGACGCCATCCCCAAGCGTGCCCTTGAGTGCGGCGCCGAAGCCGCCCGTCTCATCGATTGCCGCGCGCAACTCGTTCGCGAGGGCCTCGCCGCCCTCCAGTGCGGGGCCTTTCATATCACCACCGCCGGCGTGCCCTATTTCAATACAACGCCGATCGGCCGCGCCGTCACTGGCACCATGCTCGTCGGCGCCATGAAGGAAGATGCCGTCCACATCTGGGGCGACGGCTCGACGTATAAGGGCAACGACATCGAGCGCTTCTACCGCTACGGCCTCATGGTCAACCCCGCGCTCAAAATCTACAAGCCCTGGCTCGACCAGACCTTCAACAACGAGCTCGGCGGCCGCAAGGAAATGAGCGAGCTCCTCGAGCGCGCCGGCCTCGGCTACAAAATGTCCAAGGAAAAGGCCTACTCGACAGACTCCAACATCTGGGGCGCCACCCACGAAGCTAAGGACCTCGAAAGCCTCTCCACCGGCATCCGCATCGTCGATCCCATCATGGGCGTCCCCTTCTGGCGCGAAGACGTCGCCGTCAAGCCCGAAGAAGTCCGCGTCCGTTTCGAAGAAGGCCTCCCCGTCGCCCTCAACGGCAAAACCTTCGCGAGCCCCGTCGACATGGTCCTGGAGGCGAACTTAATCGGCGGCCGCCACGGCCTCGGCATGAGCGATCAAATCGAGAATCGCATCATCGAGGCCAAGAGCCGCGGCATCTACGAGGCTCCCGCTCTCGCGCTCTTCTTCATTGCCTATGAGCGCCTCCTCACCGGCATCCACAACGAAGGCACTCTCGATCAGTACCACACCATGGGTAGAAGGCTGGGCCGCCTGCTCTATGAGGGCCGCTGGTTCGATCCCCAGTCCATGATGCTCCGCGAAACCCTCCAGCGCTGGGTCGCCAAAGCCGTTACCGGCGAAGTCACCCTCGAGTTGCGCCGCGGCAACGACTATTCGATCCTCAACACCGAATCCCCCAACCTAACCTACGCCCCCGAGCGCCTCTCCATGGAGAAGGTCGACGGCGCCTTTACCCCCCTCGACCGCATCGGCCAACTCACCATGCGCAACCTCGACATCGCCGACTCCCGCGCCAAACTCTTCGTCTACGCCGAAGCCGGCCTCATCGCCCCCTCCACCTTCGAAGGCCTCAAGCTCCTCGAAGACTCGGGTCCCCCGCCTTCGGAGTAACGCCAGTCCCTTCGCCTAAGCCGTCCGCCTCACGCGCCCCCCCGCCTTACCCTATAGACATGGACTCGTTCCGTACCGTCTTGCTGTCCCTTCTGACGGTCCTCCTCGCGCCCCCATTCCGGCCCGCCTCCCCCTCAGACCGCGCCATCGCCGCTCTCCTCCCCCTCGATACCGAAATCCTCTCCCGCACCTCCGTCGATCCCGATCTCGATCTCGTCGCCGCCCTTTCATCCCGCAAAGGCCACGGCAAATGGTGGGGACCAGGCACCCAACTCGGCCTCTTCCTCCAAAGCCGCTCGGACCCCGGCAAAGTCTACCGTCTCGCCATCCTCCCCGGCCATGGCGACGGCGAATGCCTCGCCCGCCCCGTTCACGCCTCACCTACCGAGTTCATCCTCTCCTGCGCCGCCGAGAAAGGAAACATCGTCGTCCACGAAAAATTCCGCTACGATCTGTCTTCGAAATCCCTTCGTGGCAGCTCCCGCTCCAACCGCGTCTCCATCGTCCAGCTCGCCGCCCACGGAACCAGGGTCGCCTTCCGCACCCGTGACGGAAAAACGCTCGCCTTCGATCCCTCGTCCCCTTCCACTCTCACTACCAGTACATTCGCGTTCCCGCCGCCTTCTAACCGCTTCGGCCCCCAAAACGCCTTCGCCCTCGAGCGCGGCAGCCGCAAGAATACGGCCGACGAAGCCGGCCTCTACAGCATCACCGACCGCAGCGCGCCCAAGCCCCGCTACTATCCTTTCCCCCAGTCTTCCCGTCCCCAACAGGAAGAAGCCATCGGTCCCTGGCAAATTCACGACGGCGTCCTCTGGTTCGGAAAAACCTTCTACTATGGCGAAGGCTACAGCGGCACCGGTGGCTACGGCTATTTCGATACCGCCGCCCGCAAGTTCGTCGTCGAATCTCCACCGGAAATGCAAAAGGCCTCCACCTCCGCATTGCTCGTCGAGCCAGACGCGATCTGGCTCGGCCTCGTCCATCGTGGCGAATGGGGAGACTCCCCCGGCGGTCTCCTCCGCATCGACCGTGCCTCCAAGCAAATCGAAAAGATCGGCCTCCCCGACATCCCCCACGCCTTCCTCCGCTCCGGCCCCCGACTCCTCATCGCCACCGACCTCGGCCTCGATATTATTGAAAAAAAACAACTTAGCCGCTTCTTCCTCGACGGCGACCGCCTCCTCGAAGCCTTTCCGAATTAGAATTCTGCTATTCTACCATCGAGTTCTACCATTCTAGTGAGCCTCAACATCAAAAACCCGCAAGCCCACAAACTGGCCCATGAGCTTGCCGCCTTAACCGGCGAATCCCTCACCACCGTCGTCATCCTCGCGCTACAAAAGCGCCTAGAGGAGGAACGCGAAAAACGCCAGCCCCTCACCAAGGCCGAGCGCATCATGGAGTTCGCGAAGCGTTTTTCTGCCGGGATGGACCCCACGCTTCGATCCGAAGACCACGCGACCATGCTCTATGACGAGAACGGTCTCCCCAAGTGAGCGAGTCTTGGTCATAGACTCTTCAGCCCTCATAGCCATTCTCATGAATGAGCCGGACGCTCTAACCTACAGCCGGATCATCGGCGCTGCAAAGATTCTCCGTCTATCTGCGGCCTCCTATCTGGAGATCGCCATGATCGTAGACCGCCGAGGCAGTCAACTGAATCGAGCCCAACTTGATGGATTCTTGGAAGAGCTGTCCATTCAAATCGAACCCATCACCTTCGAACAAGCCAAAATCGCCCGCCAGGCCTACGACCTCTTCGGCAAAGGCCGCCACCCCGCGGGCTTGAATTACGGCGACTGCTTCGCCTACGCCCTCGCCAAGTCTGTCCGCGAACCCCTCCTCTTCAAGGGTTCCGATTTCTCCCAAACCGACCTCCTCTCCGCCCTGTCCCTCTAATCCGCCTCCATACCTTGACATCCTACACATGTCGGCGTAACTTACGTGTAGACATCATAGGTATGCCTGAAAAAACAGAAAAGAAATCCGACCTCCTCCAGGGCACTCTTGATCTCCTTCTCCTCAAGACCATCGCCCCGGGTCCTCTTCACGGTTACGCCATCGCGCAGCGCATCCTCGTCACGTCCATGGAAGTCCTCCAGGTCCAGCAAGGCTCTCTCTACCCCGCGCTCCACCGCCTGGAACGCAAGAACCTCATCCAAAGCCAGTGGCGCGAATCCGACAACGGCCGCATGGCCAAGTTCTATTCGCTCACGCCCGCCGGTCGCCGCCAACTAAAGACGGAGCTAGAAGATTGGCACCGCTACGCCCAAGCCATCTCCTTGGTCCTAGGAGCATGACGCCATGAACTTCCCCTGGCAAAAGCAGGACGCCGACCTCCAACGCGAGCTTGCCCACCACCTCGCCGAACTCACCGATGAATTCGTCCGCCGCGGTCACCCCCTCGCCGAAGCGCGCATCCTAGCCAAAAAAGAATTCGGCGGCCCCACCCAAATCACGGAACTATGCCGCGACGAATCCCGCTGGTCCTGGCTCCAGTCCTTCGTCCAAGACCTCCACTTCGGCTGGCGCATGATGTGGAAAACCCCCGCCGTCACCTTGGCCGCCGTCCTCTCGCTCGCCCTCGGCATCGGCGCCAACACCGCCATCGTCTCTCTCATGCACACCGTTCTCTGGCGCAGCCTGCCCGTCCCCGCGCCTGAACAGTTGTCCCTCGTCTTTTGGCAATCCAAAGGCCGCGATCATGGCCTTTTCCGCATGTCCTCCGGCAGCATGTACCGAAGCGAGGATAAGGTCAGCCACGTCGCCGACTTCTTCGGCCACCAATCCTATCTTTCCATGCGTTCGGCCCTCCAGGGCAAAGCGAACCTCGCCTCCTACCAACACTCCGACGACGTCAGCATCGTCTTCGCCGGCCGTCCTACGGTCGCCAAGCAGCGCCCCGTCAGCGGCAACTTCTTCGAGGTCATGGGCCAGCGCCCCGTTCATGGACGCCTCATCGCCGATTCGGACGATCAAGCCTCCGCCGCCCCGACCGTCGTCCTCACGCATCGCTTCTGGAAATCCTTCCTATCCGCCGACCCCGCCGCCGTCGGCAAAACCTTGCGCATCAACAACCGCCCCTATGCCATCCTCGGCGTTCTCCCCGCCTCTTTCTATGGCCTTATCCCCGGCGACGATACCGACCTTTACTCGCCTACCGTCCATGGCGCCTGGCTTGCCCAAGAACATGGTCCCCTCTCTCCGCTCGTCAACGCCGACTACTGGTGGACCAAAGTCATCGCTCGCCGCGCTTCCGGCGTCTCGCCAGAGCAGCTTGAGTCGCTCCTCCAGACGGTCTTTCAAAAGTCGTGGTCCAAGCAGCCAAAAAATCTCGCCACTGCCCCTCGCATCAAGGTCGAAGACGGCTCTTCCGGCCTTGGAAACTTCCGCCGTAACTATCGCCAATCCCTCTATGTTCTCGCCGGCCTTGTCCTTCTCGTCCTCGCCATTGCGTGCGCCAACATCGCCAACCTCCTCTTGGCCCGCGCCACTGCCCGCGCCAAGGAAGTCGCCCTCCGCATCTCCCTCGGTTGCGCCCGCGCCCGCCTAATGCGCCAGTTCCTCACGGAAAGCGCCCTCCTTGCCGCCCTCGGCGGACTCGCCAGTATCGCAGTTGCTTACCTATCGTCGAATCTTCTCGCCACTTTCCTGGCTGACCGCCGCAGCCGCGCCGCCTTCGAAATTGGCATCGATCTCCCCATGATCTTCGCCGCCATCGGCTTCACCCTCTTCACTCTTCTTCTATTCGGGTTGTTCCCCGCCTGGCGTAGCGCCAATCTCGATACCAGTGCCGCCCTGAAGGAGGGCTCGGGTAGTCTCGGGGCCGCCGCCCGTCATTGGTACACCCCCGGCAAGCTGCTGATCGTCGGTCAAATGGCCTTCTCCATCGTCCTCGTCGCCGCCGCCGTCTTGTTCGTCCGCAATCTCCAATCCATCGAAAATCTCGACCCCGGCTTTGATCGCCGCAACCTCGTCATCTTTTCCGTGCGCCCCGGCACTTCGGGCTATGCAAAAGAACGCCTCGCCGCCTTCTACGCCAATCTTGAGCGCAGCCTCGCCCAAACTCCTGGCGTGGAATCCGTCGGTCTCGCCATGGTCCGGCCCCTCGACGGCGGCGGTTGGTGGGACGAAGTAAAGCTTCCCGGCAACGCGAAGCCATTCCCCATCGCCGGCAATTTCATCACCCCCGGCTATATCCCGACCCAAACCTCCCGCCCCTTTGTGGGCCGCAATTTCAGCCGTGAAGATTCTGCCCCCCTTAGCGCCAAAGTTGTTGTCCTGAGCGAAGACCTCGCTCGCCTCTTGGATCCCCACAACTCTCTCCTAGGCCGCAAAGTCCAAATCGGCGATTACATCGCGGAGGTCGTGGGCATCGCCCCCGCCATCGCTTACAACTCGCTCACCCAACGCCCTCAGGTTCTCTGGATGCCCTTCGACCCGGCCAACCGCGAAACCAACGTGCTCCTCCGCACCAAGGCCAAGCCCTCGGCCGTCCTGCCGGCCATTCGCGAAACCATGCGCGGCCTCGACCCCAACCTGCCCCTCGTGGACCTTATCACCATGGAGGACCAAATCGCCAAAGGCCTCCAACGCGAACGCATGTTCGCCACCCTCTGCGGCGCCTTCGGCGCTCTGGCTCTGGTTCTCTCCGCCATCGGCCTCTACGGCGTGATTTCCTACAACGCCTCCCGCCGCCGCAACGAAATTGGCGTCCGCCTCGCCTTAGGCGCGATGCCCGCAGACGTCGTGCGCATGGTAGTCCGCGAAGGCTTGGCCCTCACCTTCACCGGGCTCCTTCTAGGTGCCCCCGTCATCTGGTACGGTGCCAAGTTCGTCGAGAACGAGGTCGCTGGCAAACAGCCCCTCGACCCCGCTTCTCTATCGGTCTCCGCCCTAGTCCTTGCCGCCGCCGCCTCGCTCGCCGCCTGGCTACCCGCTCGCCGCGCCAGCCGCCTCGACCCCGCCAGCGCCCTGCGCCAGGAATAAAGCCGGCTCTTGCTCCGCCAGCCGCCAAAATTCCCTGTATGGCCATTCTGCCAAGGCTCGATACACTCGATGACCACCACCGCCTCGATGGCCCTCGCTGGAAAAACGCGGTATTTACCTGGACCCGTTGGATCTCTCCCAATCCCGACTGGGATCATGACCATTGCCGCTTCTGCTATGCCTGCATCTGCAATCATCGCGAAACGTGTCCCGAATGGAAATCCGCATTCGCGGAACGTGGCTGCTATTCCCACGCTTTCTACGCCGAAAAAAAATCACGAATCTACATCTGGGTCTGCCGTCACTGCTTCAAACTGGCCCAACGCGAACTTGGCTGGCAACGCACCACCGTCCGCGAAGTGATTAATTCAAAAATAATTTGACAAATATTGCGAAATAATGCCAAAATTTTTCCTGTGACCGGCCCCACCACCTCCCAAGGCAAAGCCCGCTCCTCCCAAAACGCCCGTACCCACGGCCTCACCGCCGAAAAGCTGCAACTCACCGATGACGAGCAGGCTTCCTTCGATCGCCTCAAGTCCGAAATCCGCTCTAACCTCAATCCAGTCAATGAATTCGAGGAGCTTTGCTTGGACCGCATCGTCAACTCAGCCTGGCGCACCCACCTCTGCCAGATTGCCGAAAACCTCGCCCTTGCCGCCTCCCTCCGCGATCCCGCCAGTGAGGAACTCCAGTCCGCCTTCGAGCGTTACCACAAATACCGCCGCCATTACGAACGGTCATTTGAGCGAGCTCTAAAAGATTTCCGTCTTTCCGAGGAAAATCGTTACCTCCAAACCAAGTTCGAATTTCCCGAAAAAGAAACAATTTCCCCCACCCTTCCGATCCGCCAAATCCTTCGCGACTTCAAAAAGTTCCAAAACGAACTCCCCCAGGCCCTCTGCTGGTTCAAGGCCGTCGACAGCACCTTGGGTGTCAAGGCCATCGAAAAATTCAAAACGGACGCCCTCACCCAGCGCATCGACGAAAATCGCCGCCTCTCCCGCGCCATGTTGAACTTCCAGGTCTCGAAAGAGCCCAACTTCGCCTCTAAAACCGGCTTCCGCGTCAACTACCAGCTCAACAACCGCGGCAAAGCCGCCTAATCCCTTGCCGCTTGGCATTAGGGCCCCACAGTTGTATACTGTGGTTGAGAGTTCTTTTACCTATGAGTGGGCGCAAGCCCACTTTTTTATTGGTCTAGACAAAAAAACGCCATGAAGGGCCCCGTCCTCGAACAAATCCGCCAGATTGCCGAACGCGTCACCGACAGCGAAGGCCTGGAATTGGTCGACGCGCAGCTCCTCGGCGGCGGCCGTCATCGGGTGCTTCGCCTCTTCATCGATAAACCCGGCGGCGTCACGCACGGAGATTGCGAAAACGTCTCCCACCAGGTCGGCACCATTCTCGATGTCGAGGATGTCATTCCGGGGGAAGGCTACACTCTCGAAGTTTCCAGCCCCGGCGTCGACCGTCCGCTTCTCAAACCGAGAGACTATGAGCGCTTCACTGGACAAAAAATCAAATTGCAACTCCGCGAAGCCCGCGCTAATCGCAAACGCTTTGACGGCCTCTTGAAGGCCTTTGACGGGGCCAAGATCACGCTCGAGATCGAAAAGGGCGAATTGCTCGAAATCGCCTTCTCGGACATCGAAAAAGCCAACTTGAAGTACGAGTGGCAATAATACAAGGGGAAAACTTTGGGCACTATCTATCAATCCATCGAACTCCTGGCCAAGGAAAAAGGCATCGAAGCCCAAATCATCTTCGATGCCGTCAAGGACGCCGTCATTCTTGCCGCCCGCAAGCAGTTTAAGAATGTCGGCGAACTCGCCGCCGAAGTCGATCAGAAACACGGCATCCAGGTCTTCGCCCTCAAAAAGATCGTTGAGACCGTCGCCGACCCGCTCAATGAGTGGACCGTTGAGGAAGCCAAGAAGAACAAGATCCCCGCGCCCGAAATTGGCCACGACCTGCGCGTCCCGCTGCCCATGGAGCAGCTGGGCCGTATCTCCGCCCAGATCGCCAAACAAGTCATCCTGCAGAAGGTCCGCGAGGCCGAGCGCGACAACGTCTTCGGCGAGTTCTCCGGACGCGCCGGCGAATTGGTCAACTGTCTGGTCAAACGCCTCGAAACCCGCGACATCGTGGTCGATCTCGGCAAAACCGAAGCCCGCCTCATCGCCAAAGAGCAGTCCAAACTCGAAAGCTTCTCCGTCGGCGACCGCATCCGTTGCGTCATCAAGGCCGTAGAAAAGACCGGCAAAAACGCCGGCGTGATCGTTTCCCGTGCCGCGCCGGAACTCGTCATGCGCCTCTTCGAACAAGAGGTCCCGGAAATCTACGACAACACCGTTGTTATCAAGGCCTGTGCTCGCGAGGCCGGTGAGCGCACCAAAATCGCCGTGTTTTCCCGCGACCGTGACGTCGATTGCGTCGGCGCCTGCGTCGGCATGAAGGGCATGCGCGTCCAGAGCATCATCCGCGAACTCCGCGGCGAAAAAATCGACATCATCGAATACCGGGAAAATCCCGTCGAGTTTGCCACTCACGCCCTTAGCCCCGCCAAGATCTCCCGCGTCACCGTCCTGAGCGCGGAAGAAAAGCATATGGAAGTCGTCGTCGACGATAGCCAGCTTTCCCTCGCCATTGGTAAGCGCGGGCAAAACGTTCGCCTTGCCGCGAAGCTCTTGGGTTGGAAGATTGATATCAAGAGCGAAGAAGAAAAGCGGCAGGAAGTCGCTAACCAAATCGATGGCATATTGCCGACCTATACTCCCATCGCCGTGCTCGCGGATTTCGGTCTGCCCGAGGTCCTGCTGGAAGCTTTGACCGGTGCCCAGGTCAATACCGTGGAAGGCCTTGGTTCCTTGACGCCGGAAGAGTTGGAGCAGGTGCCCGGCATCGATGAGGCCTCTATCCAAACGCTCTATACCGCCATCAATGGCTACTACGCCCAGTTTGAGTCCCAAGCCGAGCCTGCTGCGGAAGATTCTGCTGCGGAAGATTCTGCGCCCCAGAATCCCGGTCCCGATCCCGATTCACCCGAGTCGCCCGAACCGGACCTGCAACCCATAGAACCGGCCCCCGAAACCCCAGGATTCGTCCCAGAACCGCAACCCGAAAAGGGACTGGAACCCGAACCGGAAGAGGCACCGGAACTGCAACCCGAAAAGGAACCGGAAAAGCAAAACGAGCAAGCCCTTTAAGCCACGCTCAAACCCATTCTTAGCTTTGCGGGAGTCTGTTACCATGAATAGGTTGTTCTCCTGCCTGTACGGTGTCCGAGCGTGCTCTGGGGCGCGGTCGGTAACATCGATAGCAACTTTTTAGAGGAGAGGAATTCGACCTAGCGTCCCATCTATGATTCGTATCAACGAGCTGGCCCGTGATTTGGAAGTAAAGCCAAAGCTCATCTTAGATCTCCTGCCGGAATTTGGCGTCACTGAGAAAAAAACTCACTCGAGCTCCATCGAGGTAGATGTCGCCCTCCAAGTCCGCTCCCGCCTGGAAAGTACAGTTTTGTCCGGCGGCAAGCTTGCTCACAAGCTCAGCGAGAACTACGCGGCGCACGATCACGATTACGACAATGATGACGACCAGGAACCTGAATCTTCCTCCTTCGTGAACACGCCCATGTCCACCTCGTCTGTCCTCGAAGCTCGTCAGGAAGCGGAGATCTCCCGGCCGGATGCTTCCATTGACGTCGCTCCCACTGAAACCGCGCCACCGCCCGGAGCCAACCCTGCCGCGCCGGCCAATAAATGGGTCGGTGCCAGCCGGCCTGCCGTCCAAGTTGCCGCCATCCAAGTTGCTGCTGCTTCGGTTAGCTCCGCACCCACGCCTGCCGCACCCGTCTCGGCGACGCCCGGCTCGGCGACGCCAGCAAGCCCGGCAGAGTCAATCCCAGAGGCTTCCAGCGCCGCCGCCCCTAAGCCTAGTGTTGGTCAACCACTCCGCGCTCCACTGACGCCCCCTCTCGGCCTTGGAGGGCGGACCTCCCCAGCTCTTCCGCTGCGCCCCCCGATCGGCGGTGCTGCGGCTCTGCCGTTGGGTAAACCCGCCGGGCCCGCCCTGCCCATTCGCCCCTCGATGGGGCCCGCGACCGGACCTGCAACGGGGCCCATTGCTCCGCTCAGCTCTTCTTCGGGTCAGAATCCCAGCCCGGCGCAGAACCCCACCCCCCTACCGCCAACTGCGACCCCGGTCCAGCCCGGAACTCCGCTTCGTCCGCAAATTCCGGGACCTGCCGCCCCGCCCCGCCCGGGTGCCGTCATACCAGGCGCCGCTTCGGCTGTTCCGCCGTCTGCGGTTCCACCGTCTGCTATTCCACCGTCTGCTGTTCCACGGTCTGCTGTTCCACCATCCGCTGTTCCGTCTATAGCTTCGGCTGCCCCAGGACTAGCCCCTTCTCCGTCCTCCGCACCCGCGTCGCCTCATCCAGCCCCGGCATTGCCCACCCCACTTCCAGCTGCTCCCTCTCTCCCTAAAGCACCCGCCCCAACTGTGCCCCGGCCCGCCGCTTTTTCCTCTCCTATGGCGCCGAACGCCGTTGTCGTTCCCGGTGCTGCCTCCACTGCGCCAGGCTCCCCGGCCCCGGGCTCTCGCGTGGGGCAGATCGTATCCCCACCCAAAGGTCCTTTACCCGCACCGCCAAATCTGCGGACTTCCGCGCCGGGCATGCCCATGCCCCGACCCCAGGCGAACCAGCCAATCGCCGGCAATCGGGCCGGCATCACACCCGGTGCTCCGCCTGTGCAAAGGCCCCCGCAGTCGACACCCATGCGTCCGGCCGGGCCCTCGGGTCCCTCCCTCCAAGGTGGCCCGATTCCCAAGCCACCCGTTTCGCGTCCCACCGTACCACCCGATCCTAAACTTGCCGAGCGCATCGCCCAGTCACAGGCGCGCATGCAGCAGAGCCCTGGGCAGGCCCGCCCCGGAGCGCCTCTCCGCCCACCCGGCCCCGCCATGCCCGGCCGGCCTCAACCGCAATCCGCTCGGCCCGGCTTTCCACAAAGCCGCGGGCCCGGTTTCCCCGGCGCCCCTGGCGCACCTGGCGGCGGATATGGCGGACCCGGTGGCCTGCGTGGACCTCGCACCGGCAAACACCCCACGTCCCCCACGCCCATCCGCCCCGAAGCCGCCGTCCTGCCGACGACCGAACCCGGCCGCCGTCACGCGACCAAGCCTACCAAGAGCAAAGAACAGATCAAGCGTGAGAAGGAACTCGAACAAGAGGGGAAACTCCTCCGCAACCAGCGCCGCAAGGAAGAAGAAATTGTCCTTGCCGTCAACAAGGAGATCACCTTCTCCGAAGGCGTTACGGTTAAGGAACTGTCCGAAAAGCTTGGCATTCGAACCAACCTCCTAATCAAGAAACTGGTCGAAAAGAAAATCTTCGCCACCATTAATCAGCCTCTCGATGTAAAGCTGGCCGAAGAACTTGCTGCCGCCTTTGGGTCTCAGGCCACCCAGATGAGCTACGAGGAAGAATCTTCCTGGGACATCGAGATGGCCGAGGATTCCGCCAATCTCGTTCGCCGTGCGCCCGTCGTTACCGTCATGGGACACGTCGATCACGGCAAGACTTCTTTGCTCGACGCGATTCGCAGCGCCAATGTAGCCTCCGGCGAAGCCGGCGGCATCACCCAGCACATTGGCGCATACGCCGTGGAACATCACGGGCGAAAGATTGTCTTTATCGATACCCCGGGCCACGAAGCCTTCACCCGTATGCGTGCCCGTGGCGCCAAGGTGACCGATATCGTCATTCTTTGCGTTTCCGCCGACGACGGTGTGATGCCGCAGACTCTTGAGGCTATCGACCACGCCAAGGCCGCGCAGGTTCCTCTCATCGTCGCCATCAACAAAATCGACAAACCCGGCGCCCAACCGGATCGCGTGAAGCAACAGCTTAGCGACCGCGGCATCCTCGCCGAGGATTGGGGTGGCGATACCGTCATGGTTCCCGTCTCGGCCAAGCAGCGTACCAACATCGACTTGCTGCTGGAAAACATCCTGCTCGTCACCGACGTAAACGAGGCCAAGATGCGCGCCAACCCGGCCCGCCCCGCCATTGCGACCGTGCTCGAAGCCCAACTCGATCGCGGCCGCGGGCCCGTCGCCACGGTACTCGTGCGCAACGGTACGCTTCGCGTCCAGGACTACTTTATCTGCGGTTCTGTCTTTGGTAAGGTCCGCGCCTTGTTCAACGACCGCGGCGCACCCATCCGCGAGGCCGAACCCTCGACGCCGGTCGAGGTTCTGGGTCTTGAGGAACTGCCCGAAGTAGGCGATGCCTTCCAGGTAGTCACGGACACCGCCAAAGCGAAACAAATCGTTCTTTACCGCGAATCCAAGGCCCGCGAACTCGCCATGGCTCGCACCAAGATCAACCTCGAGCAGTTGCACGAGCAGCTCAAGGCCGGCGAGATCAAAGATCTCAATCTCATCCTTAAGTCGGACGTGGGCGGTTCGGCCGAGGTCTTGGCCGAGACGCTCCAAAAACTATCCAACGACAAGGTCCGCATCACCGTCCTGCGCACCGGCGTGGGTGCCATCACAGAAACCGACGTGCTCCTTGCGTCGGCCTCCAACGCCATCATCATCGGCTTCAACGTGCGGCCCGAGCGCAACGCGAGCCAAACGGCCGACGCCGAGCGCGTCGACATCCGTCTCCACACCATCATCTACGAGGTGGTCGACGAGATGAAAAAGGCCATGGCCGGCCTGCTCGACCCTGTTTACAAAGAGATCTTCCGTGGCCGCGTGGAAGTCCGGGAAGTCTTCCGCATTACCAAGGTCGGCACCGTCGCCGGTTGCTATGTTACCGAGGGCGTCATCACCCGGGATTCTCTCGTACGAGTGCTTCGCGACGGTGCCGTGGTGCACACGGGCAAGGTCGACGCATTGAAGCGCTTCAAAAACGACGCCTCCGAGGTCAAAGCCGGCTTTGAGTGCGGCGTCTCGCTCGTAAACTTCCAGGACATCCGCGCCGCGGACCAATTTGAGGTCTTCGTCAAAGAACGGGTTGCCTTGGACGAACTAATGGATTCCTAAGCCGCTAAGCCCTCGCACGAAAGTCCGCTGAACCTTGGCCGCCATTGGAGTTGTGACCTTCGAATTGCATCTTCCCGAGGCGCGCTCGCTCAAAGATAAGCGCCATTGGGTTTTGGGTCTTAAAGAGCGGCTTCGGCACCGGCACAACGTGGCTACGGCGGAATTGGATTTCCAAGACGTTCTAACCCGAGGCCTGGTCGCGGCGGTCACGATTTCCTCGAATCGGGCCCACTGTCAGGAAGTTCTTGAAGCCGTGGAGCGCAGCGCCTCCGACTTTCTCGGACCCTTCCTGACGGACGTTCACTTCGAATACTTTTAGGCGGCCTACGCTCCGGCCGCCTGCCCAAAGAAGGGTCGGCGCAAGCCAGGCGACTTCCACCCGACTTACGCCGCTCGTGCTCCTCGGCTAATGCCGCGCTTCTAGAAGTCCTCGAAGTCCCCCTCCATTGGTAGGGGATCCTTGACTGCGGTAGAGTGCGTCGCGGGTGCACGCATCGCGGGTGAGGGAGTCTTGAAGGAAGCGCCTTTTGTGGCGAGGCGAGACCGTCCAGCGTTTTCGCTATTTGCCAGCCCACCTCGACGTACTTCCCGATGCCCGGATCTTTCTTTTGACTCGGGAACGGAAAGCTCCGACGCGCCGCCGTTCTCGTCCCCGACCAGCGCACGCAGATTCTGGACCGTACGCTCCAGGTTCGAAGCATGACGCTTGAGCTCTTCGCCCGAGGCGGCGCCTTCTTCTGCGTTAGCCGCCACCTGCTGGGTTACGCGCTCCATTTGGCTGACGGCCTTGGCGATTTGCTCAATACCCCGCTCTTGCTCCTCGCTGCCGAGACGCACTTCCTTCACCAAGGCGGCGACGCCCTTCACCAGTTCGTTTACGCTTTGGCTGGCGCTGGCCACTTGGTCGAGCTTCTGCTTGCCGCTCGTTGCACTCTGGATCGATTCTTCGATCAATTGCGTTGTATCTTTTGCCGCCTGCGCGGAGCGCTGCGCTAGATTGCGCACCTCGTCGGCTACCACCGCGAAACCCATTCCCGCTTCTCCAGCCCGTGCGGCTTCGACGGCCGCATTTAAGGCCAGAATGTTCGTCTGGAAGGCGATCTCATCGATTACTTTGATGATCTTGGAGATTTTGTTGGACGACGTGCTGATCTCCACCATCGAATTCACCATCTGCGCCAAAGCCTCATTGGCCTCCTCGGCCCGCCGCGCCGCTTCTTCCATCCGCGAAGCCGCCTGCTTGGAGTTGTCCGCATTGCTCCGGGTCATCGAGTGGATTTCTTCCGTCGACGCCGAAGTCTCTTCCAGCGAGGCCGCCTGATCGGAAGCCGATTTCGATAGTGACATGCTGTAACTGCCAACCTCCATCGAGGTACTGCTCAATTGCTGGGCGCTGCCGCGCAACTCAGAAACCGTCGTCCGCAAGGCCGACGTCAATCCACGCACCATCCAGAACACGCCCGCTCCAATGGCCAGCGCCACCGCGTTTAGGATCGCGAGAATCCAAAAGCTCGCCGCCTTCGTCGACTCGGCCGATTCCTGCACCCGCTCGATCTCTGCCGTATGGAGCTCGGCCAGCTTTTTCGAAGTTTCGCTCATTGCTTGCAGACGCGGCAAGAGCTTTTCGTTCAGCAGCGTGATCGCCAGGTCCATCTTCTGTTGCTCCATGAGCGCCCGGAGCTCATTGTGGTGCTGGCGCGATGAATCAAAGGCCGAAACCAGGTTGCTGAGTTCGCCCGCACCCTGGCTGGACACATTGATCTGGCGGTACTCCCGCAGATAGCGCTGGAAATTCTCCTCCGCCTGGCCAAAACGATTGCGCATCGTGTCGGCTTGGCCCGATTGCTGCAACATCATCGCAAAGGCTAGGCCGCGTTCGGCGGCCACCATTTCCGAGGCCTCCGTGCGGATCAGGCTCGCCACATGGCGCAGGCGGCCCTTTTCGTTAATCGCCTCGCGCATCAGATCGCCTAGCCGGTAATTCACCAGTAGCGAGCCTCCCCCTACGACGAGGGCGAGGGCAATTAGCAGTCCGACGCTGCCCATCAGTTTTGTGCTTGCAGAACTACGCATTGGATTGTCGCCAACCTCCTTGTTGGGTGAATGAGTTTCGCCGCTGGAATTCCAGCGCCTATTGTTTGAATGTGAAGCGAAGGTTTGCGACCGCCGGCGCGGCCTTTCCGTCCTCGGTAAACGGCGTGAACTTCCAGTCCTTTACGGCCTTAACCACCGGGGCCGACAACATAGGATTGCCCGTCAGCACTTTGACGTCGGCCACTTCACCCGTCTCCCCAATCTTGACTTCCACCTCGACGTCCCCTTGGATGCGCATCTGGCGCGCCATCGGATTGTACTCCGGGTTCGGGCGCCGGACCGCGTTTTTGACCGCGTCCGAGTGGCCGACTCTGACCTCGGCAACCGCCGGCAAGGCCATCAGGCCCCAAGCCAGGATGAGCACCGGGATATCTCTGGTGAACGATACTACGTGCTTTGCTGATTGCATTGATTTGTATTCCTCTCCGTTCCCGCATGCCGGGATCTTTGGGTCTTATCGGGCTCGAATCCCTGTCCTTTAAGGAATGTCAACGCGATCTTCCCGCCAACTCCGCTTGAGGGCGGCATCGAGCTTTTCGGCCATGCGCGATAAACTGGCAATCTCGCGCGCCGCACCGAGGCGCACCGCCTCCCGGGGCATTCCATACACCGTGCAGCTGGCTTCGTCCTGCGCGATGGTCCACCCGCCTTGGGCCTGGATTTCCCGCAGGCCTTCGGCCCCGTCGGCGCCCATGCCCGTCAAGATGGCCGCCACGCAATCCCGGCCCACCGCGCGCGCGGCCGAGCGGAACAGCACGTCCACACTCGGACGCTGGTATCGCACCAAGGGGCCATCCTTCACCGCTGCCTCCAGGCGGCTTCCGCGGGCCTCGACCAGCAAATGAAAGTTTCCCGGAGCAATCAGCACCAGCCCCGGACGCACCTCGTCGCCGTGGACGGCTTCCCGTACCTCCATGGGCAACTGCCGGTCTAAGCGTTCCGCAAAGCTTCGGCTAAAACCCGCAGGCATGTGCTGCGCAATCAGGATTGGCGGGCAATGAGCGCCGAATCGTCCCAATAGATGTTCCAGCGCCGGCGGTCCGCCGGTCGAGGAACCGATCAGCAGCAATCGCCGCTTGTTTCCCTCAGCCGTGAAAAGCGATTCCCGCTCCGCCGGCGGCTCCGCGACCGGGAGGCGAAGCCTAGCCGCCGCTGCGGCGCGGATCTTCCCCACCAGTACCCCATCCAGTTCCTGCAGGGAATGCGGACCGGAGGGCTTGGCTACGACCTCAACCGCACCGCAGCGCAAGGCCTCCACCGCCGAGGCCCCACCAGCCTGCCCTAAAGAACTGATGACGACGACGGGTAAGGGATGGAAGCGCATCAAGCGCTTCAGAAAGCTAAGTCCATCCATGCGGGGCATTTCAAGATCCAGGGTCAGCACATCGGGGGACAATGCGAGGATCTTTTCCCGGGCGACAAAAGGATCGGGCGCCGTACCGACCACCGCGATGCCTTCCTCGCGTTCCAGACGCTCTTGCAGCACTCGCCGCACGAGTGCCGAATCGTCGATGATTAACACCTTGATCGGCTGGGGCGGCATAGTTTAGCGGGAGTCCTCTGCCCCCGCACTCGATTCGCCGTCCGGCACAAGCGAAAACCAAATCCAACCGCCTTCGAGTTCGGCCCAAATGCCGAAGCCGGCCCGCGGGCGCCAGTCCGAAAGCGTCGGACAGGATAGGCGAAAAACCGCTTCCGCGTGCAATTGGCTCAAGAAGTTGCCGCAGACCATGTTGGCTAACTCAGCCACTACCGCGTCAACCGATTCCGCATCCGCAACCTCTCCATGAAAATTCTCCGCCAGTAGCGCCGAGGCTTGGGAGGAGCAGGCCAATTGAAAGTAGCCTTGGCTTGGGCCCTCAAATCGGAGTTCCGCCAGGCGCGCTCCGCCCGCTGCGGCAAGCTCTCCAGGGAGAGTATCCCCGAGGCAAAATCTCTCAATCGGACAATAGAACATCGTCTCAAGAACCGCCGAAAGAGCTTGTTCCAGTGGGGCGGCGAACTGCTCCGCCTTAAAAATCGCTGCCGTCATTGCTTGCCTCCGCCGCCATCCAGGCGCCGCCTGCCATCGAATTGGCTTCCAAAACTCGCTCCAATTCCGAGCGAAGGCCCTCCGGCGTAAAAGGCTTGGAGAGATATCCCTGCGCTCCCAAACTTTCCAGCCGCTCCCGGCGAATCGAGGTCGAGTCCGTCGAAACGACGATCACGGGAAGACCGGCAAAGCGCTCGTTTTGCCGTAAGGAGCGCACAAAGGCCTCTCCGTCCATCACCGGCATATTGATATCGGTCAATACGACGTCAACTGGGCCCTGTTCGAGGGTGGCCAAGGCTTCCCGCCCGTGAGCCGCTTCGAGGCAGCTGGACACCGGAAAACCCGAAATTTCGAGAACTCGCCGGATCATCCGACGCATTGCCGAGGAATCGTCAACCAGCAAGACATGAAACGACATTCGTCAAAGCTCCTTCCCGGCGGCCGGTAGTGGCGCCCGGTGCGCGATCTTCTTCTTGCCTGCCGCAGCCCTTAGCCCGAATCTCCCGCGCTTCGCCGCCCGCTTCCTGAACCAGCAGTTTGCCGGAGTCGACCTCGAGCCGGAGGGTGCGCGAAACGGAACCGCCCACCTCCTCAGCATGGATCAAGACGCCCGCCTTCCAAAAAATCTTCTTCAGCGACAAATAGTTGCGCTTGCCGATGTTGAAGACTCCCTCTCCGTCCAAGACCTGCGCGCCTCCCGCCACGCGCACCACCATGCGCTTTTTGTCGGCCCCATAGCGGTAGGCCGTTTTGAACAGCAGGGGAATGCCCGTGTCTGCATAGAGGAAAGGGTTGGCGGCCGCCTTTTGCGGGTCGCCGGACGACTCCGGAAGCATGAAATGCAAGAGGCCTCCTACCCGCGAAACCGGATCCCAGATGGCCAGCCCAATGCAGGAGCCAAGACCATAGGTAACCAGAACTTCGTTTTTGTCGGCGCTCACCTGGCAATCGCCCACTCCAACGGCTAGCATCAACCTCGGCCTCCCGCCAGATCGACGCTAGCCGTGTATGCGCCAGCCGAACTCAGACCGGATGGCGGGCCGCCCGCCTTGCGGTATACGGCGACCTGCACGTGCTCCAAATCGTGCCGAATGCCATTCAAACTTTCGGAATGGCCTAGAAACAGATAGCCCCCGGCTTCGAGCCTCGCGCTCAGCGCCGCCACCACCTTTTCCTGCGTTGGCCGGTCAAAGTAGATCATGATGTTGCGAAGAAAAATCAACGGAAAGAGGTCGCTGCCGGGAAGGCTGTTGACGATGTTGATCTGTCGAAATTCGACTAGCGCCCGTACCTCCGGGCGAAGCCGGAACAATCCTGCCTGCCCCTCGCGTCCGCGTTGCAGATATCGCCGCCGCCAGTCTTCCGGAAAGCCACGAAAACGTTCCGCCGGGTAGATGCCAGTGCGGGCGATCTCGAGCACCCGTGTCGAGATGTCGCTGGCGAGGATTCGCGCTTGACGCGCCGCCTCCGGACCTAATTCTTCGAGCAGCGTAATCGCGATGGAGTAGGGCTCCTCTCCGGTGGAACTGGCCGCCGTCCAGATTTGAAAGCGCGAACGCCGCCGTAGCACGGGCAGGATACGGGTGCGAAGAAAATCAAAGTGCGCGGGCTCCCGGAAGAAACTGGTGTAATTCGTCGTTAGCGAGTCGATGAGCTCGGCCAGCAGGGACCCCGAGGCGTCCGCTTCCACGGCCGCTAGAAACGCTTCGACCGAGTCCAGGCCCCGCAAGCGCGCGCGCTTCCAGAGACGTGCCGTTACCATCTCCTCCTTGCCGTCCTGGATATCGATACCGGCGGTATCGTAGATGAATTTTTGTACCTGCCGAAATACACCGGGCTTTAGTCTCGGGGAACCTGGGAGGGGATCGGAAGAGGGCGCCGGCGAGCCCGGCCTTTGAGCCGCTAGCATAGGGATGCGTTTCCTGTGGCCGAGCTTGGAGCAGCGGAATTCCAAGCAAGATCTGCCCTTGAGCCGGGCTGGTCGTCGGACGCCTGAAGCGTGCCCAGGGTAACGCTTTCGCGCAAGAACTCCAGTCGGGAGCTTTCCGAGCCCCGGACTCTCGGATGGCGGTCGCGATAGATGGCCTCCAGGTCGAGGATGAGCCCAACCCGGCCGTCGCCCAGGATGGCGCCGCCCGCCACCCCGGGCGTGTTCTTGAGGCTCTCTCCCAAACTCTTGATGACCACTTCCTGCTTGCCGATGAATTCGTCGACCATCAGGACGAAACGCTTTCCTTCCGTTTCGGCCACGATCATGAGCCCGTCGGAGGACGCCTGAGAACGCCCGCGTACGGACAAAGAACGATCCAACCGGACCACCGGGAGCAGAGAGTTTCGGATCACGGCCATTTCCCCTTTGCCCTGAACCGTCGTAACCTGGCCTTCCGCCGGCCGGAACATTTCATGAACCGAATAAATCGGAACGATGAATCGTTCCCGCCCAACGCCAACTACCAAACCATCGATGATCGCCAGTGTCAAAGGAAGCTTCAAGAAAAACGTGGTGCCGCGTCCGGCGACCGACTGGATGTCAATCTTTCCCCGAAGCTTCTGAATCTGGCGTTTGACCACATCCATTCCGACGCCTCGTCCCGACAGATCGGTCACCTTCTCGGCCGTCGAGAAGCCCGGCTCGAAGATCAGCTGAAAGATCTCACTGTCGCTCAGCGCGGAACCCTCCCCGACCAGACCCCGTTCGAGGGCCTTGGCCCAGATCTTCTCTTTGTTCAGGCCCCGGCCGTCGTCGGCGATTTCAATTTGAATGTGATCGGCCTGCCGGTAGGCCTTCAACTGGATCGTGCCGCTGGCGGCTTTCCCGTCCGCCAGACGTTGGGCGGGCACCTCGATGCCATGATCGATCGAGTTGCGCACCATATGCATAATCGGATCGGTCAATTCCTCGATGATGGTCTTATCCAATTGCGTATCTTCGCCGTAAAATTCCACTTCGGCCTGCTTCATCGCTTTCCGGCAGGTATCGCGCACTAGGCGATTGACACGTTGAAATAGAGAGCCGACCGGAACCATCCGGGTGGCCATAGCCACCTTTTGGACCTCTTCGGTGACCCGCCGCAACTGCGTCAGGTTCCTCTGCAACCGGGCGCTTCGGACGGCGGCAAGTTCCGGATCGAGCCGTACCATGGATTCCGCGATGACCATCTCGCCCACCATGTCCAGCAAATAGTCCAGCTTGGCGGTGTCCACGCGAATGGCGTAGCTTTCCTGCGCGGCGCTCCGTTTGGCCTGAGCGGCTGCGCCGGAATTGGCAGCGACGCTAGAACTGGCAGCGACGCTAGGACTGGAAGCGGCGGCCGGACTGGCAGTGGCGGCAGCGGGCCGCGACGGCGGCGCCAACTCGGGAAGCGGCCCGCGCCCCTCAAGCTCGTTCCGTTCCGAGGGAGCGGCGACCTGCGTTTCCTCGGCGAAGTCCTGCGCGGCTTCGGCTTCTACTGAAGTGAGCGATGCCTCCAATGCCACACTGGGGGTTTCCCTTCTTTTGTCGGCCAGGAGGCAGTATTCGGGCGCCACGGGCAGTTCACCGCGCGAGGCCAAGCGCAACCGCTCCAGCAGTTCCGCGTGCGGTACGGAAGGACGGATCTCCCCATGCAACTCGGCTTCGATACGCCCAAGCTCACCCTGAACATAGTCCGAACCATTCAAGGTGAGGTCGATTAGCGCGGGAGACATCACGATTTGGCCATTGCGGGCCAGATCCAGGATGGTTTCCACCTCATGGGCCACCTCTTGGATGCCTTCAAACTCGAGAAAGCCCGCCAAGCCCTTGATGGTGTGATAGCTGCGGAACACCGAGTGCAGCGTGTCCTTCAGAGTGGGATCCTTTTCCAGGCCGAGCAGACCGGTCTCCACGTTTTGGAGGTGCTCCCGCGCCTCGAGGAGAAAGTCCGCCACCAATTCGGGATCTTGCCGGAGGGCGCTGGAGCTGGTGGCGGCGCCAAGCATGGGAGCCTCCGTTTTTAGCGTCGCCGCTGCGGGCTCGCCTAACGGGGTTGCACTTGGGGGCTGAAGGGCGGACCTGTCCGCCGCCGCGCTCAAGGCCTCGCGAAGACTGGCCAGCGCCGCCTCAAAACGATCCCCCAGCCCGAGGTCCGGCTCGGTCAGTACCTCCAAGGCCGCCGCGAGGCTCTCGAGTTCGGCCGCTTTCTCCCTCTGAAGCGGGTGAGAGAGCGTGGCGCTCAGACCCGCCAAGGTCTGGCTTACTTGCCCGAAATCGGCCATTAGGTAGAGGGATGCGGCTTGGTCCAAGCGCTCGAAGAGGTCAGGTTGCGATGGTTCTGTAGGGAGCTGCATGAAGGGTGTCTCTTCTTCCTTGGGTTTCTTGACTGTTCCTTGGGCTTTTTTGACGGTGGGTCGAGTTTCTTCGGCCAACCAAATGGAGCCAGGCAATATTAACGAAAACTAATTTACTAACTCGCCCAATGCATTCAGCTCCTGTGAAGTCATGACCTCGTCGATGTCGAGCAAGATTTTGACTTTACCTTTCGACTTGGCCATGCCGAGGAGGCCGGCGGTGCGTACCTCGCCCCCGAAATCCGGTGTGTCCTCAATGTCGGTGGCGTTGATGTTCAGAACTTCGCTCACCCCATCGACCACAGCGCCAATCAAGAGGTGGGAGCCATCGCCATCTACCTCGGTCACGACGATACATGTGCGGTGCGTGTACTCCGCTGGCGGCATGCCGAACTTCAAGCGGAGATCCACCACCGGAATGACTTTTCCCCGCAGATTAATGACGCCCTTGGTGTAGTGCGGAGTGTGCGGTACAGCGGTAATCTCTTGCAAGCCCATGATTTCCCGGACCTTCATGACCTGGATGCCGAATTCCTCGTTGCTGAGATGAAAGGTTAGGTACTTGCCCCCACGGTCATTAGCCGGGGCAGCGGCCACCGTGCCGGTGGGCGGGGGAGCGATTTGCGGTGAAACGGCGGAGCGGGAGGCCTCGGGATGTGTAGCAGTCGCCATCGACTATCTCCTGGATTGAGAATCGGGTCTGGTGCGGGCGTGTAACCCGTCAATGGCCTTATCGGAGTTGAGGAGCGGAATCAGAGAGAAAATGAAAAAAGCGGCAACCGAAGTTGCCGCCTTTAATTTTTGGTGCGGAGAACAGGACTTGAACCTGCACGGTGTTACCCGCTAGCACCTCAAGCTAGTGCGTCTGCCAATTCCGCCATCTCCGCGGGTGACTTTTTGTATTGTACCTTTTCCGGGGCGTTAATTCTTCTTGGGAGGGCCCACGGGCAATTCTTTGCCAATCTTGACGGGAACCGGGCCCTTACCCTTATTCTTCTCGGCGTCCTTGGGCAGTTCGACTTCAAACTTTCGCTTGACGGCACCCTGCTCGTCGATGATTTCGACGGCGGGTTGTGCGGGCGTGTTCGGCTGCGCGGAAGGGGCGGGGCCGGGGGCCGGGGTGGCGGCGGGGGGGGCCGGCAGGTTTGTACGTTCGAGCACGGTGCCAGAGCCGGGGCGGGCGCCATTTCTAGTGGCCAGGATCGCGAGGCTCAGGCTCGTCACCATGAACAGGGCGGCGGCGCCGGTGGTGGCTTTGGATAAAACCGTAGCGGCGGCGCGAGGCCCAAAGGTAGTCTGCGAGCCCATGCCGCCGAAGGCGCCGGCAAGGTCGGCGGCTTTGCCGCTCTGTAGAAGGACTACACCGATGAGGAGGAGGCAAACAAGGATATGCAGGATGGTTACAGCGATCAGGAGGATAGTCATGGAAAACGACCTCGCTTTGCAGCAAGGCAACCTTCAGTATACGGTATAGGCGCCGGCACTTGGGGTCCGGCGTTTACAATAGGGAATTCGAATCAACTACAGGAACAGGAGTAGGCATGGCGAAACGGCGAATTGGCATTCTGACGGGTGGCGGGGACGTACCGGGACTGAACTCGGTGATCAAGAGCGTGACGTACCGGGGTTACGAACTCGGGATTGAAGTGGTGGGGATCCGGCGCGGGTGGGAAGGCTTGACGCACGTGAATCTGGACGATCCGACGAGCCGGAGCCGCTATGTGCTGGATCTCACGCGGGAGAACACGCGAACGATTGATCGAACGGGCGGGACCTATCTGCATTCCAGCCGGACGAATCCGTCGAAGATGAAGAAGATTCCGGACTTCTTGAGTGCCGACAGTTTTCAGGCGACCGAAGTGACGAAGGATGGGGTGACGTCCACGGTGCGGGACATGAGTCCGCAGGTGTTGAAGAATCTGGAAGCGTTGGGGCTGGACTATTTGGTTGCCATTGGCGGCGACGATACGCTGAGCTACGCGCAGAAGCTGGACAAATTGGGCTTTAAGGTGGTGGCGATTCCGAAGACGATGGACAACGACGTCCGGAACACCGAATATTGCATTGGGTTTTCGACGGCCATCAGCCGGGCGATGGAAGCGATTCAGCGGCAGCGGACGACGGTGGGGTCGCATGAGCGGGTGGGGGTGTTTCGGATTTTTGGCCGGGACGCGGGATATACGGCGTTGTACACCTCGTATGTTACGAGCCTGCGGTGCGGCATTCCCGAGTACAAGTTTGATTTAGACAAGATGATTCAGATCTTGGTGGACGATAAGAAACGCAACCCGTCGAACTACGCGCTGGTGATTCTGAGCGAGGGCGCGGAGTGGCAGGGCTACCAGGTGGTTCATTACGGCGAGGCTGACGCCTATGGGCATCGGAAGAAGCTCAACGTGGGCGAAGTGTTTGCCGAAGAAATGAAGAAGCGCTCGAAAGAAGACACGATCGTCAGCGATTTGACTTACGATCTGCGTTCCGGCGCGCCGGACTTTGTGGACAAGCTGGTGGCGACGACGTTTGGGAACATGGCCCTCGATACGATTCTTGAAGGCAAGAGCGGCCTGATGACCGCGATTGTAAATGGGTGCTATACGATGAGCGAGATTCCCGATCCCAAGCTGGGACCGCGGAAGGTGGACCTCGAGTCGATGTACAACACGGAACGCTACCGGCCGAACTATGCCAATAAGCTAGGCCTGCCGATTTTCCTGACGAAGCCCTAACGAGCTTGCTGGACAAATTTCAAAAGCTGTGGCGGCGGGAGAAGCCTGTCAAGGCGACTCTCGCCGATATTCGGAAGAGTTTTGAAGAGGGTGCCAGCGACGAGGAGCATTTCCCGTCGACCATCGATCCTCGCATCTATCACGTACAGTTGATCGCCCGCTACTTTGGCGATATGCGGCGGGGAGTGGCGCTAGATGCGGGATGCGGCAAGGGGCGCTTCGCGCGAGTGCTGCTTGAGTGGAACCCGGGGCTGCGCGTGGTGGGCATGGATCTGGCGCTCGCCATGTTGAGGGCGACGCCGGAGGAGGCTTGGCGGGTCTGCGGTACGCTGACGGACTTTCCTTTTGCCGATGGGAGTTTCGATTATGTCTATGCGACGGAAAGCCTGGAGCACGCCGTCGATATCGAGAAGGCCGTGGGGGAGCTGTGCCGGGTGCTGAAGCCGGGGGGGCGGCTGGTGATTATCGATAAGAACGCCGAGCATTGGGGGCGGCTGAAGACGCCGGAGTGGGAGAAATGGTTCAACCGGGGTGAACTCGAGCGGATGTTGGGAAGGCATTGCCGCGAGGTAGAGAGCGAGTTTATTTCCTACTGGGAGGATGTGGAGCCGGACGGCTTGTTTCTGGCTTGGAAAGCGGTGAAGTGATTAGTCGCGGCGCTTCACGAGGAGCGAGAGCAGATAAGACTGAGCAATTTTTTCGGTCCGAATTGGTTGCCACTTTTCGAAGGCTTGTTCTGCGGATTGGACTTGGCGCAGGGCGTCGGTTTTGGTCCAATTTCTTGTATTGTCATAGTCTGCATCGTGTCGCATTTTCTGCAAATCTGAGAACGTTCTAGCTACAGAGCGGAGGGCAGAAACTACGCGAGGATCTTCTTCCCTGTACGGGAACCGATTACGGTCCTGTAAGCGATTCGAGGCGACCTTCATATATTGATGGTCAAAGGCGCGGCTCAATTCAGCGCGCAGTTCGGGCTGTTTCCAATTTGCGCTTGCCGCATGGACCAGGAGATGAAACACGGCGTAATAGGCAGTGGACCCAGATCTCCTCAGACTTGCCTGTTTCGGCCGTCGGGGCTCATTATCAACAAGCAGACGCGCCTGGCGGAGTAGATCGTCGTGATAGGCCAGATCTAGACCCAACCCGCTTCATGGAGTTGGGCCTGCTCGGAATTGCTTCGGAAGTTGAAATAGGCCAGAAGTCCTCAATTTTCGAGGGGGCGGACCTCGTCCAGCAGCAGATCTGTTATCGCCTCGGTGACGCCGAGCAGATTTTCTTCCCGGCTTGCCTCGTCGGTTAAGACGATCCTGAATTCGAGAGAGGCATCGCCGGTATGGTCGGTCGTCAAATCGTAGCGGACCCGAACGACGTCGGGGCCAAGCATTTTGATGGCGCGGGTGATTTCCCGGTCGAGCTGGGTGCGGTTGACCAGACCGGTGGGGAAGATCGGCATGACGCCCTTAGTTTAGCCCGCGAGGGCGAGGGGGAGTTCGATTTGGGCGCGTTCGCCGGGGAATAGAAACTGAAGCATGTGGGGGGCGCGGCGGGCCCAGGCGCCTTCGTCGTGGCCGCCGTCGGGGTCTTCGTAATAAAAGAGATTGCTGCCGTTTTGCCAGCCTTTACGCTGGAGGACGTCGCGCAGGAGGCGGACGTCGCGGAGGGTGGAGCGAGGATTGTTGCCCTCGTGGAGACCGACATCGAGCCAGATTTTGGCGCGGTGCTTAGGGTCCACGCTAACGATGCGGCGGAGGATGTTGCGGTAATCCCACCAGACGCTGGGGCTCATGACGGCGAGGCGGCCGAAGGTTTCAGGGTATTCGACGCCCAAAAACATGGTGACCAGACCGCCAAGGGAGGAGCCGCCGAGGCCCGTGTGCTTTGCTCCTTGGGCGGTGCGGTACTGGTGGTTGACGAAGGGCATGATTTCTTCAACGAGCATGCGGCCGTAGACAGAAGCCTGGCCGCCGTAGCTGTTGTTGGGATTGCGGCTGGGGGTGAACTCGTCGATGCGGCGCTCGCCGCCGTGAGCGACGCCAACCAGAATGAGCGGCTGGAGGCGGGCTTCCGCGATGAGGTAGTCGGCGCTTTCGCCAAGGTGCCAATAGTTGCCGGCGACATAGGCGGTTTCGGGCCGGAAGACGTTTTGGGCGTCGTGGATGTACATGACGGGGAAGCGATGGGAGTGGTCGGCCTCGTAGGAGGGAGGCAGGTAGACGGTCAGCTCGCGGTGACCGGCAAGGAGGCGGGAGCTGAAATCGGTGCGTTGGTGGAGGCGGTCAGCAAGGGGGCGAGTCACGACTTATTCATATTTTGGCATTGGAGGGTGGGTAGGTGAAAAGCGCAAGGAGTGGTACAAGGGGAGAGATGGCCTCCTATAGCGTTCGAACCAGCGGTACAGAGTATGAGGCGATTGTCGAGCGCGGGGTGCTCGAACGTCTCGCCGAGTTTCTGCCGGCCCGGGCGAAGAAGATCTTTGTGGTGACGACGGAAGACGTGTGGAGTTACCACGGCGAAGTGTTTGCGAAGGCGATCGGGTCGCGGTTGCACCATGTGCTGTTCTTTCCGGGCGGGGAAGCGCGCAAGCGTTTGAGCGAGGTGGAGGCCCTGGCCGATCAGATGGTGGCTCTGGGCGGGGACCGGACATCGCTGGTGATCGGATTTGGCGGTGGAATCGTGACGGACGTGGCGGGCTTTCTGGCGGCGAGCTTCCTGCGGGGAGTGCCGGTGCTGCAGATTCCGACGACGCTACTGGCGCAGGTGGACGCGGCGGTGGGCGGCAAGACGGGTGTGAACCTAGTGGGCGGCAAGAATCTGATGGGGGCCTTCCATCAGCCATTGGCGGTGCTGATCGACCCGGAGGTGCTGCGGACCTTGCCCGAGCGGGAGTATCGCGCGGGGCTCTTTGAGGTGTTGAAATGCGGCGTGATCCGGAGCGAAGAACTGTTTGACGAGATGGCGCTGCATGTGGCGGATATCCTGGGGAATCATCCGGCGATGCTGGAAAAGATCATTGCCGAGAGCGTGCGCATCAAATGTGATGTGGTGACCAAAGACGAAAAAGAAAGCGATCTGCGGCGGATTTTGAACTTTGGGCATACGATTGGGCATGCGCTCGAAGCCGAGACCAAGTACACGCAGTTCCTGCACGGCGAAGCGGTGGCGTTTGGCATGAACGCGGCGACGCGGCTGGCGCAGAAGACGGGGCATCTGGGACTGGCCGATGCCAACAGTATTTTAAACGCGATCGAGGCGTATGGGCCGATTCCGAGCACGGCGGGGGTAAAGGCGCAGGCGCTGCTAGACCGATTGGGTTCAGACAAGAAGACGGTGCATGGGCAGGTACATTTCGTGCTGCCCGTGAAGATTGGCGAGGTGAAGGTGGTGACCGGAATTGAGACCGCGCCGATTCGCGAGGCGATCGAGGCGGCGATGGCCGTCAGCAGTTAAGCGAAATGGCTGTCAGTGGCACGAAACCGCGTCCCGAATTGAGCGAGGAAGAAGCCTCGCGTTGGGTGCGGGGGATGTTTGGGCGGGTGGCACCGCGCTATGACCTTCTGAACCGGTTGCTGAGCTTTCAAACGGACAGGGTGTGGCGTTGGAGGACGGCGAGGATTTTGCGGCCCTATCTACGGCCTGAAGCCAGGGTGCTGGATTTGTGCTGCGGGACGGGAGACTTGCTGGAGGCCTTGGAAGGGCAGGGAAAGGCGCGCTACCTAGGCGCGGATTTTTGCCGGCCGATGCTCGAGAAGACCGGCTTGAAGAGCAATGCGCCGCTGCTGGAGGCGGATGGACTGCGGCTGCCGCTGGTGGAAGGGGCAATGGATGTGGTGACGATTGCCTTTGGCTTCCGCAATTTTGCGAACTACCGGCGGGGACTGGAAGAACTGCTACGCGTCTTGAAGCCGGGGGGACGGGTCGCTATTCTCGAATTCACACCGCCGCCGTACTGGGTGACGCGAGCATTTATGGGTGCGTGGTCGAAGTGGGTGATGGGGCCACTGGGGAGGTGGATATCGGGGGAAGGGGAGGCCTACGATTACCTGCCATCGAGTGTTTCCCGCTTTCCCGAGGCAGGGGAGCTTGCGGCGATGATGCGGGAGACTGGTTTTGCGGACGTGAAATACCGCTATTTCGATGTCGGGATTGTGGCGTTACACATTGGGGTGAAGCGCGCGCTGTAGGAGGGCGGTATCGAGCCACTGGTCGAACTTGCGGCCAATGCCTTGGAGGAGGCCGGCGTCGCGGAAGCCGAGCCTGCGATGCAGCTTAAGAGAAGGGCTTTGGGGGTCGTTGCCGCCGACGATGGCGATCATCTGGCGGTAGCCGAGGGCGGTGCAGCGTTGAATCAAGTCCCCTAAGAGGGCGGTGCCGTAGCCGAGGCCGGTTTGCTCGTGGTGCAGATAAATGGTGTCTTCGACCGTATGGCGATAGGCGGGGCGAGCGCGGTATGGGGCGGCATATATGTAGCCAAGGATGGCGTCGTCCGCCGAGGCGACCAGGAAGGGCAATTGGGCGTCGGTGATGCGGTAGAAGCGCATGAGCATCTCGGACTCACGGGGCGCCTCGAGCTCGAAGGTGGTGGTGGAGTGAAGGACGTAGTGCCGGTAAATCGCCGTGATCGCGGGGATATCAGCGGCGGACGCTGGGCGGATGAGAGGCACTCTTAATCAATGGTAAAGGACCAGAGCGCGTGGCCGGTGGCGACGGCGATGTGTTGTTTACGATCGGCGCCGACGTAGCTGACGGGATTGGCAAAAGCAGCGCCGCCGGTGGGGAAGCGATAGAGGAGCTTACCGGTGGAGTCGTCGAGGACGATGAAGTCGCCGTCGCCCGTGACACTGACTACGAGGCCGCCGGCGGTAGAGAGAACGCCGGCCCAGGAGGGGCCGCTCATCTTGTATTCCCACTTGGCGGTGCCGGTTTGGGGGTGCATGGCTTTGATAGCGCCAGAGGCCTCCTCGCCGGGTTTCGAAACAAAGCGGCCGGCCAGATACCAGGAGCCTTCCTTGTAAGTGTCGTCGCCGGAATAGAAGACCCCGCCTTCGTCGCGGGTCATGACGTAGTGGAGTTTGGTTTTGGGGGAATAGCTGGGGGCCTGGAAGTTAGTGGCGCCGGTAGAGTTGGGGTAGACAAGGGTACCGGTCTCGGTGGGCGTCGTATTGGGCAGGCGAATGGGGCGGCCCTTGGGATCGAGTTCGGGTTGAGCCCAGGTTTGCTTGACGTACTGCTTGCCAAGGAGGTACTCGCCGGTTTCGCGGTCAAAGACATAGTAGAAGGCGTTGCGGTTGGCAAAGAGGAGAAGCTTACGCATCTTGCCCTGCCAGAGGTCGTCGGTGACGATCGGGGTCTGTGCGGCGTCCCAATCGTGGACGTCATGCGGCGTGAACTGGAAATACCACTTCATCTTGCCGGTGTCGGCGTCGAGGGCGAGGACGGAATCGGAGAAGAGATTGTCGCCGCGGCGTTTGTCGCCCTTCCAATCGGGGCCAGGATTGCCAGTGCCCCAGTAGATCATGTTCAAGCCGGGATCATAGGCGCCGGTCATCCAGGTGGTGGCGGAGCCGTATTTGTAGCTATCGCCGAGCCAGGTCTCGGCGCCCTTTTCCCCGGCGGAAGGGACGGTCCAAGTGCGCCAGGCTTCCTTGCCGGTCTTGGCATCGTAGGCGGCGATATAGCCGCGGACACCGAACTCACCGCCAGCCGAGCCGATGATGACTTTATCCTTAACGACCAGAGGCGCAACTGTGGAGGAGTAGCCTTTCTTGGGGTCGGCCACTTGGATGTCCCAAACGACGTGGCCGGTGGAAGAGTCGAGGGCAACGAGGTGGGCGTCGAGGGTGCCAATGAAAATGCGGTCGCCCAAAATGCCCACGCCTCGATTGACGCGGCCGCAGCAGAAAGGCAGGTTATCGGGCAGGGCGCGCTTATATTTCCAGAGGACCTTGCCGGAACGGGTTTCGAGCGCGGTGACATCCGAGGGGGGCTCAGAGACGTACATGATGCCGTCGCGGACGATGGGCGAGGCTTCGAACTTGTCGAGCTTATCGATTTGAAAGACCCAGGCGGGCTTGAGGCGGGCGGCGTTGGCCTTGGTGATCTGGGTGAGACCCGAGTAGCGATGGCCTTGGAGGTTGCCCTGGAACTGGAGCCAATTGCCGGGGTCGTCCTGGGCGAAAAGAGTAACGGCAAGGAAGAGAAGAGCTAGTTTCACAGGCCACCCCGGAGCGTGAAGAGATAGGCGATGAGGTTGTCGAGTTCAGTGGAGGAGAGAGACTTCGCGTAGCTGGGCATAGAAGATTTGGTGAGGTCGCGGTCGATTGAGATGGTGTCGGCTTTTTGGAAGCTCAGGAGCTGGCCGTTCGGAACGCGAATGCTGATTTGGAAGTTGTCCTCGTGGACGCGAATGCCGGAGAGCTTGCGTCCGTCTTTGGTGGAGATGCGGGTCATGACCCAGCCGGCAACCATGGCGGCATTGGGTTCGACGATAGAGTTGCGCAGATTCGAAGGGCTGCGGGTGGCGCCAATGGCGCTGAGGTCGGGACCCAGGCGGCCGCCCACGCCCGCGATCATGTGGCAACTGGAGCACGCACCTTTGCCGTTATAAACGGCTTTGCCGGCGGCGGGGTCGCCGGGAATGGAGGTGGGGGCGCTACGGCCCAGGGAGCGGACGTAGCCAGCCACCTGCCACATCTCGCTATCGGTCATGCCGAGCGCGGCGGGCATGCCGCCGCCGGGGATGCCGTTGCGAATGAGGTTGACGAGGGAAGAATCGCTGGGGGCGTGGAGGAGAGTGGGCGTGACCAGATTGGCGGCCATGCCATCGTCGCCCTTGCCGTGGCAGAAGGCGCAGTGGAACTGGTAGAGCTTTTGGCCGGAAGCCAAGCTGGCGGGATCCATCGGGGCCGTTTGTTGGGCCCAAGCGCTCGCAGCGAGGAGAGGAAGCAAGAGGAAGCGCATGTGGGGAAGTTCTATCACAGATGGCCCGATTGCCGCCAGGATTTGTACCATTTGGGGTGGTGGAAGCGAGCCCATTCCGGGACCACCCAACCGCGAAGCATGGCACGCATGGATTGGGGGACGGCGGCGGTGCCCATGTAGATATGGACGAGAATGCCGCCGATGGAGCCAATAGCGGCGAGGGGGTGGAGGAGGATGGCGGCAAGGCGCAGAGGGCGCGGCATGAGCTCGGGGAACCACAGGACGACGCCACTGACGAAGAGGAGAACTGTTGTGAAGACCTGGCTCCAAAAGAGCATCTTCTGCCCGGCGTTGAAGCGGCCTGAGGGAGGAAGGGCGGCGTGATTGTGGGTGGCGTAATCCTTCATGCGCTTGAGCCAGAGGCGGTCGTCCGAATCAAGGACCATGCCTTTGGCCCATTTTTGAAACATGAAGCCGATGGTGATGGAGAAGACGACCGCGACCCAAGGGTGGCTGCCGCGGATAAAGACCGCGCCACCGAGGGGGCCGGACATCCACCACAGCATAGGGGACCAGATGGCAAGGCCGGTGAGGGCGGCGTAGAGAAAACTCAGCGCGGCCATCCAGTGCATGACGCGCTCGTAGGCGTCAAAGCGGGGGATGCGGATTTCAGGCTTGTTCGTTTCAGTTTTGTGCATCATCGTCCCCCAGATGATGGCCATGCTTTTCGGGGTCCTGGGGACCAAAGATGACGAAGTGGAAGAAAGCGCCGAAGATGGCGCCGAGGAAGACGAAGGAGCCGAGCCACTTCAAGGGACCCTTCCAAAGCTGGACGGTCCAGGGGATGGTGGGGTCCTTGGGGAGGCCATAGGCGAGGGGGTCTTGCGCATCCTTGAGGACGTAAACGACGTTGGTACCGCCGACGCCCTGGGGGTTGTAAATACCGGCGCTTGCGAAGCCGTCGGACTTGAGCTCGGCGGTGCGGATGTCGGCCAGACGAAGCAGCTCGTCGCGCTCGCCAAAGGTGAGGCAATTGGTGGGGCAGGTTTTGATGCAGGCGGGTTCGAGGCCCACGGCGGTGCGGTCCGAGCAGAGGGAACACTTGTAGACTTTCTTCGAGGCCGGGCTTAAGCGGGGGACATCGAAGGGGCAGCCGGTGATGCAGTAGCCGCAGCCGATGCAGTTATCGTGGACGAAATCGACGGTCCCGTTGGCGAGCTGCGTGATGGCGCCAGGGGCGGGACAGGCGGCTAGGCAACCGGCGTCGGCGCAGTGCATGCACTGGTACTTGGACATGAGCCAAGAGGTGGCGCCGTCCTTTTCGACTTCGTTGAACTTGATGAGGTTCCAGAAGTTGTGGGCGAGGTCCGGCATGGTCTGGTAGGTGCCGTTGAAGGTGCCGAGAGTGTATTCCTGGTCGTTCCATTCCTGGCAGGCGACCTCGCAGGCTTTGCAGCCGATGCAGAGGGTGGTGTCGATGAGTTTGGCGACGAGCATCGGCTTAGACCTTCTCCAGATTGACAAGGAAGCCCTTGTATTCAGGGGTGCCGCAGTTGGGGTCGTAGGCGGAGGGCGTCAGGTTATTGATGAGGGGGCCGGAGACTTTACCGACGAAGCCCCAATGGATGGGCAGGCCGACGTGGAAGACTCTTTGGCCTTTCACTTTGAGGGTGCGGAGGCGTTTGGTGATGAGAGCGGGCCCCAGGAGGTGGCCGCGGGCGGAGGAGACGCGGACCTGATCGCCGCTTTTGATGCCTTTGGATTGGGCGAGCTCTTCGGAGATTTCGACGAAGAAATTGGATTGGAGCTGGGAGCTGGAACTGGTGTGCTTGGTCCAGTAGTGGAAGTGTTCGGTGAGGCGATAGGTGATGGCGACGTAGGGGAAGTCTTTGGCGGAGCCGAGGGAATCCATGTCGCTCTTATAAAGGCGCAGAAGGGGGTTGGCGCTGGCGTTGGGGTGAAGAGGGTTGGTGACGGGGCTTTCGGCAGGCTCGTAGTGTTCGGGAAAGGGGCCCTCGACGAGGTCCGGCGCGAAGAGGCGGGCTACGCCTTCGGGGAGCATGATGAAGGAGGCGAGGTCCTCGGGCGGGGAGTCCTTCTTGTAATCGGGGGTGTCGCCTGACCAGCGCTGGCCGTCCCATTTGAGGGGGGCGCGGGTTTTGTCCCAAGGGACGCCGTGCGAATCCGTGGAGGCGCGGTTGTAGAGGATGCGGCGATTGGCGGGCCAGCTCCAAGACCACTCGGGATAGAGGCCGAGACCGGTGGGGTCGGCTTGGCCACGGCGTGCCATCTGGTTGCCCGCTTCGGTCCAAGAGCCGGAATAGATCCAATTGCCGCAAGAGGTGGAGCCGTCGTCCTTGAGCTCGCCGAAGCCGCTGAGTTGCTTGGCGGAGCTGAGATCTACGCCGTTGACTTCGCGGGCGACTTCGCCGAGGCGGGGCGCGTGAGGCTTGGCGTAATTCCAAGACATGTTGAGGAGGGGCTCGGGCGCCTTGCCGCCTTCCGTTTCATAGAGGCGGCGGATTTCCAGGAACAGATCGGCGATGATTTCCTGATCGCGGCGGGCCTCGCCGGGCGGGTCTGTGGCGGCCTCTTTCCACTGGAGCCAGCGGGAAGAGTTGACGAAGGCGCCGTCTTTCTCGGCGAAGTTCGAAGCGGGAAGGAGGAAGACCTCGGTTTGGATATCGGCAGGCGTGAGGGACTTGGGGTAGTACTGGCCGGCGAGGTCTTTGGCTTTCCAGAAGGCGGCGGTTTCGGTTTCGAAGTTTTCGGCGACAATCAGCCACTTGAGCTTGGAAAGGCCGCCGATCATCTTCGGCGTATTGGGGCCATTGGCGACGGGGTTCATGCCGAAGCTGATGAGGCCATCCATTTTGCCCGCGTGCATCTGATCGAAGAAGGTGCCCCAGGAGTGGTCTGCGCCTTCGGCGATCTTGGGCAGCCAATGATAGCCATAGCTGTTGGCTTGACTGGCGTTCGGGCCATAGTAGGCCTTGAGCAGGCTGGTGAAGAACTTGGGAGTGTTGCCCCAATAGTTGAGGCTGTTGGGGCGCAGGGGCTTGGGGGTGTTGGCCTGGAGGTATTCGGAAAGGGAAGTTTGGTTGGCGCGCGGGATCTTGAGATAGCCGGGGAGCATGTTCCAGGCGCCCATGTCGGTAGAGCCCTGGATGTTGGCGTGGCCGCGCTGGGCATTGACGCCGCCGCCTGGCATGCCGATGTTGCCCATGAGGAGCTGGACCATGGCTGCGGCGTGGATGAGTTGGACGGCGAAGCTATGGTGCGTCCAGCCGAGGGCGTAGAGGACGGTGCCGCTCTTGTTTTCCGCAGCGGCGACCGTAATCATTTCGGCGGCTTTGACGAACTCTTCCGGCGTGCAGCCGCAGATGTTAGCGACGGCCTCGGGAGTGTAGCGCGAGTAGTGCGTCTTCATCAGTTGGAAGACGCTGCGGGGGTGCTCGAGGGTGGGATCGAGCTTGGCGTAGCCGCTCGAGTCGAGCTGATAGGTCCAGGTGGACTTGTCGTATTTGCCGTCCTGCCAGCCGGAGAAGTGGCCGTCTTCAAACTTGAAATCGGGATGGACGAGGAAGCTCGCGTTGGTGTGTTGTTCGACGTATTTGCGTTGGTACTTGCCGGTGGAGAGGGCGTAATGGATGAGGCCGCCCAGGAAGGCGATGTCGGTGCCGGAGCGTATGGGGACGTAGAGGTCGCTGACGGCGGCGGTGCGGGTGAAGCGGGGGTCGACGCAGACGATTTTGGCTTTACGCTGGCGCTTGGCGTCCATCACGAAACGGAAGCCGACGGGATGATTCTCGGCGGGGTTTCCGCCCATGACAAGGACGACGTCGGCGTTGGCGACATCGGTCCAGCCGTTGGTCATGGCGCCGCGTCCGAAGGTGGCGGCCAAACTGGCCACCGTGGGGCCGTGTCAAAGCCGGCTTTGATTCTCGTAAGAGAGCAGACCAAGGCCGAAGCGGAACTTGCTTAGGAGGTAGTTGACCTCGTTAGTGTCGGTGCAGCCGCCGATCATGGCGACATTGGCGAGGCGATTGACGGTGCGGCCTTGGGGATCTTTTTCTTCGAAGCCCGCGTCGCGCGAGTCCTTGATGCGGCGGGCCATTTTCTGGATGGCGTCAGACCAGGAAAGACGTTGCCACTCAAGGGAACCGGGGGCGCGGTATTGGACGTGCGTGAGGCGGCGGTCGCTTTGGACGAATTCTTCGAGGGAGGCGCCTTTGGGGCAAAGAGTGCCGCGATTGATCGGGCTGTCCGGATCGCCTTCGATGTGAACGATAGCGGGCTTGACGTTCTTGGACTTGTCGCCGAGGGTGTGGACAACGACGCTGCAGCCAACGGCGCAGTAGGGGCAGATGCTGGTGGTTTGGGTGGTGTGAGCGGTCTTAAGGGCTTTGGGGGCGGGCTCGGCCGAGACTCCGGACACAGTTCCGCCGACCGTTCCGGCGACGGCGGCGCCCTGCGTGGAGCGTTTCAGGAAATCGCGACGGGAGCTAGGCTTCGGCATGATCGAAGCACTAGTTTTATCACTAGAAGCCGGCTAGGAGTTGGCTGACCGGTGCGGAAAAGTTGGGGAGGAGCGGGGTGGTGAGGACATCTTCGCCGCGGAGGAGGCGGATACCTGAGTTGGTTTGGATGAAGATTTCGCCGTTCTCCTGGTCGAGTTGCCAGACTTCCTGGGCGCCGGCGGCGAGGTACTCGAGGGCCTTGCGGTGCACGTCGACGGCGACTTCCGAGGAGGAGAGGACCTCAACGGCGATGTCGGGGGCGAAGGGGATAGAGATCTTTTTGCGGTCGATGGATTGCCAGCGGTCGGCTAGGAATACGGATACGTCGGGGCGGCGGACGGTGCCGGGGGAGACGCGGCAGTCGACCTCGGCGAGGACTTTTCCTATGGGATTCGATCCAAAGTAGATTCGAAGCAAGTATTCGAGAAGTCCTCGAATATCTGCATGCATGGGGTTTCCGCTCGACAAGGGTATGAGTTCTCCTTCTACAAGTTCGAAGTCTTCCGTGTCGGAGAGTTGGAGCTGAGCGAATTCTTCTACGGACAGCAGTGTTTTTGCGCTCATGGGCGATCCTCTAAAGCGATGCTAGCGCAGAGCCGCGCTAGGAGGTGGGGAAGTCTCGCGGGATGAGTTCGGCGGCCTTCAGTTCGGCCCAGACGGGGGCGGGGACGACGGCTTCGCGCACGAGGCGCATGGTTTCAACCAGGCGCGAGGGGGTCATGGTGGAGGTGACAATTTGGGTAACGGACTTGGGGAAATGCACGACGAGGAGACCGGCAACCGCGGCGGCTAGATGGAGCAGGGGAGTAGAGCCGCAAATTTTGTAGAAGCGCGACATGAGAGCGCGTTCGTCGTCGGTAGCTACTTCGTAGTTGTAAAGGAATGGCGGGGCGGTAAGGGGGTCTTCGCTAAGGGTGAAGGCCTGGCCGTAGTTGATGCCCATGAGGGTGACTTCAAAGGGCGTCGACTCGCTGGCGCGGAGGATGCCCATCAGGTCGCCCAGAATGGCGGGGCAGAAGGTGAGGCCGGCGTAATCGAGGGCGCCGGGTTCGTTTTCGAGAAAGCGGTGAACGAAGGAGGGTTCCTTGATGCCGAGGCCGACGCGCTGCACGAAGCCCGAGGCTTTGGCTTTTTGGAGGAACTCGACAACGGGGTGGATGTCAGTGGCCCAATCGAGGCCTACTTGCTTTTCTTTGTCGGGCGGATCGTGGAGAGCGACACCGTAAAGGACGTCGCCGCCCCATTCGATGCGCTCGCGGCAGATTTGCTCCTCGATGGCTTGGGGGCTGGTATCCCATTTGTCGGTAAGGCCGTGGTAACGGCGGGGGATGCCCTGGAGTAGCGCCTCGGGCTGGTGCTCTTCCGCACCGAGAGCGGCGAGGCCCAGATAGCGAAGGCACTTGGTTTGAAAGCGGATCGAGTTGGGGTCAATGCCGAGAAGATCGAGGGCGCGGCCGAGTTGGAGGGTGGCGCGGTAGAGGACGGCGGAATCGAAAGAGCGGACGCCTTGATCCCAGGCCGTTTTGACGAGGGGGACGACGTGCTTTTCGATGTCGACCGAGCCGCCGCCGGGGGCGGGACCGAAGCCGAAGCGGTGGCAACCGAAGACAAATTTATCCGAGGAGACTTCGCGAGGGACGGGCATGAAATGGTCAGGATATCAGGCGGTCTGAGCAAGGAGATATTCGATGAGGCGGGGCACGTAACCTTGGGCGCGTTGGACTTCCGCCTTATTGTCCTTGGGCAGGGCCTCAAGAGCGGCACGATGGGGCTTCAGTTTCGCGGCACCGATTTCCGAGAGCGAGTTGAGGGCGGCGACGGCGACGAAGTTGCCATGCGTAGACGCGTTGGCGCGATCGAGTAGAAGGGCCATGGCGCGTTTCTCGTCGGCTGCAGAGCCGTAGCGGAGGATGGATTCGGCGGCGAGAATGGCGACGCTGGAAGCAGGGTCGTTGAGGAGATCGCTGGGGGCGGCGGTCTTGGCGTTGAGAAGGCCGATTACGGCCCAGTAGCGGACGGCGCTGTCAGCACTGCCGTCGGGGCTGGCCAGGAGTTTCTTCAATTCCGCGGGAGAAGCCTTATCCGGGCCGGTGGCTTGCTCGGCGGCGCGCTGCACGCGAGTAGCGTCGTAACGGGCTTGATCTCGAGCCATGGCATAGGGGGCATCGCCTTTCGAGCGGGAGTGGATCTCCGTTTCGGGCAGGAAGCCGACATCCCGAATCTCCGCGGCGAGGGCCCGCTGAGCGGCGCGCATTTCCGTGAGGACCTTGCGGTGCGCGGGGCTCGAGGCGAGATTCTTCACCTCGTCGGTATCGGCGCTGAGGTCGTAGAGTTCCTCGGCGGGCTTGGTCTCCCAGAAGTGTTTTTGGGCCGGCGAGGCCTGGCCGGACTCGTAGACCTTTTTCCAGGATTGCGCGGTGGGCATTTCCATCATGTAGCTGACATGCTGGCCATAGATGCGGTGGGGCATGTACTGGCGCAAGTAGACGTAGCGCTTTGAGCGGACGCTGCGGACCATGTCGATACGCTCGTCCATGCGCCCGCGGAAGCCGTAGACGTAGGGTTGCTCGGGGGCAATCTGCGCGCCGAGGAAGGCGTGGCCCTGGTGGTAGGGCTCTTTTTTCCGGCCGATGAGGCTGAGGGCGGTGGGGGCAAGATCGACAAAGCTAACGAGCCGATCGGTCCAGCCGCCGGGCGCGTAATCCTTAGGAGCCAGGGCGCGAAATTTTTCGGGGATGTGGACCAGCATGGGCACATGGCAGCCGGAATCGTAAGGCCAACGTTTAGAGCGCGGCATGCCGGCGCCGTGATCGGAATAGAAGAAGACGATGGTGTCCTGGGCGAGGCCGTCGGATTCGAGCTCGCCGAGAGTCTTCTTGACCATGCCGTCCATGGTGACGATGTTGTCGTAGTATTGCGCCCAATCGTGGCGGACTTCGGGAGTATCGGGATGGTAAGCGGGGAGGCGGACCTCGCGGGGAGAGTGCTTCAGCTCGTGGGGGCGGCGGCGGATTTGGCTTTCGTGGGTGATGACGTAGTTGAAGACACTGAAGAAAGGTTGGCCGGCGGCGCGGTTGCGGAAGTGGGCCTTGGCGGAGCTTTCGTCCCAGACCTTGCCGGTATGGACGAGGTTGTAGTCTTCCTTGGCGTTGTTGCTGGTGTAGTAGCCGGCTTCGCGCAGGAGCTGGGGGAACATCTTTTGGCCGGGGGCGAGCTTAGTCTCGCTGCGCATATGTTCGGCGCCGGTGGAAGGCGGGTACATGCCGCTGATGATGGTGGTGCGCGCGGGGGCGCAGACGGGGGCGCAGGACCAGGCATTTTTGTAGGCGAGGCTACGGGTAGCGAGGGCGTCGATCGTAGGGCTTTGGGCGAACTTGTCGCCGTAGCAGCCGAGGTTGGGGCTCATGTCCTCGCAAGTGACCCAGAGGATATTGGGCCGGGGGGTGGGCTGGCTTTGGAGGAGCGGCGTGGCGCTGGCGGCGAGAAAGTCTCTGCGCTTCATGAGCGACAGATTATCAGGCTCGAGACAGACCGGGGCGGCCGGCAACGGTAACGAAGCTCGCGTGGGTTTGAAGAGGAGCGCCAGGTTTGGTGACGAAAGGCACGATGCGGTAGTCGCTGCGCCATTGCTTGGAGTCGACTGTGCAGGAGACGTAGCCGCGTTTGGCGAGGAAGTATTGGAGGTGAGGATTCTCGCGTTTGAAGGCTTCTTCGGCCGCGGGTAACTCCAGGCCGTCGCCGCCAGAGGTGATGGAGGTGCCCACGAATTCCACGCCGAGGGTGCGGCTCTTGGGATTGTCGAAGTCGGTCTTGATGTCACTGGCCCAGTTGCTGTGGATGTCGCCGGTGATGACGACGGGGTTGGAAGACTTGGATTCGTCGAAAAAGCGAAGGAGCTGGCGGCGTTCCATTTCGTAGCCGCTCCATTGGTCCATGGAGTACTCGGCGCCTTCGCCGGGTTTGGCGTCGATTTTGGAGAAAAGGACTTGGTTAGCGAGGATGTTCCAGGTTTGCCTGGCGTTCTTCAGGCCGTCCATGAGCCATTGCTTCTGGGCGGGTCCAAGAAGGGTGGCGGCTTCGCTGAGGGCGGCTTCGCATTGGGGTTTACGGCCATCGCCGCAGGGCTGGTCGGTGCGGTACTGGCGGGTGTCGAGGACATGGAAGCGGGCGAGGGTGCCGTAGTCGAAGCGGCGATAGAGATCGAGGCGGCTGCCCTGGGGCAGGGATGACTTCCGCAGGGGCATGTGTTCGTAATAGGCCTGGTAGGAGTTGGCGCGGCGCTCGAGAAAGCCCTCGCGGGGGGCCCCGTGTTCTTCGAGGTCGCTCGCGTAGTTGTTGTCAAGCTCATGATCGTCCCAGGTGACGATCCAGGGGAAGCGGCGGTGGGCAAGGCGAAGATGCTCATCGCTGCGATAGAGGGCGTAGCGATTGCGGTAGTCGCTGAGGGTCATGATCTCGCCGGAAGTATGCTGACGGGGTCGATTGGGAGAGATGCCGCCTTCGTAGATGTAGTCGCCCAGATGGACCACGAGTTCGAGGTCTTCCTGGGCCATGTGTTGATAAGCGGTGTAGAAGCCCTGCTCGAAATGCTGGCAGGAGGCGAAGGCGAAGCGCAAGGGCGCATTAGAGGAAGCGGCGGGCGCGGTGCGGGTGCGGCCCACGGCGGACTCGACGCCACCCGCGCGGAACTGGTACCAATACCAGCGGGCAGGCTGGAGGCCGCGGACGTCGGCGTGGACGGTATGGGCGAAGGCGGCGGAGGCGGCTTCCTTGCCGCGCTTGACGATCTTCTTCATGCCTTCGTCTTCGGCGAGGAGCCATTCGACCTCGACGCTGCCAGAGTCTAACTGCGGGCTGACGAGGCGGGTCCAGAGGACGATGCCGTCAGGGAGGGGGTCGCCGGAGCAGATGCCGAGTTGGAAGGGGTCGCTCGAAAAACGCGGCGCGGAGCGCAAAGGGGCAAGGCGGGCGGCGGCCAGGGAGGCAAGGAAAACGCGGCGGAGCATAAAGTGATTATGCGCCGCGAAAGTTTCGAGCGCGTAAAACGATGGCGACGGCGAGGACCGTCATGAGGGAGCCGGACCAATAGGGGGAACCGCTGCCGAGGGCGTCAAAAGCGTAACCGGCAAAAAGTGGGCCGACGACGCGGGTAGCGCTGATGATGGCTTGGGTGCTGCCGAGGATGGAACCCTGCTCGTGTTCCCCAACGCGGCGGGAGACCAGCGAGGTGAGTGTTGGGGCCGCGACGCCGTTGCCGAAAGCGAGGATGGCGATGGCGGGGAAGAGGTGCCAGGGCTTTTGGGTGAGCGAGATCGCGTAGAAGCCGAAGGCCATGAGAGTGAGGCCGACGCCGGAGACGATCATGGGGTTCCAGGTCTTGGGCATCCGGCGAACCACGACGCCTTGCATAAAAATGCTGAGCGCGCCGATGTAGACGAAGATGTAGGCGTTTTCGCTGGGGCCCATGTTGAAGCGGGTGAGGGTGAAGACCGCGAAATTGGACTGGAGGCCGCTGAAGGCGACGTTAACGAGAAAGATGGAAGCCAGGATGGAACGAATGGCGGGGCGGGAGACGGCGTCGAAGATTCTCGTGAAGGGGTTGAAATCGGCGAGGGTAATCGGTGCAGTGCGGCGCCTTTCGAGGGGGAGGCTCTCGGGAAGGAAGAAGTAGCCAAAGATTGCGGCGAGCAGGCAGAGGGTACCCGCCGCGTAAGCGGGGGCGGCGAGGCTGATCTTGCTTAAGAAGCCGCCAAAGGCGGGGCCAAGAATGAAGCCGAGACCGAAGACGGCGCCGATGAGGCCGAAGCGCTTCATGCGCTCGGCGGGCGGGGTGACGTCGGCGATGTAGGCCTGGGCGCTGGAGATGCTGCCGCCGGTAATGCCTTCGAGAACACGCGCGCCCATCAGCAGCCAGAGGGTGTTGGCCCAGCCGAAGAGGAAGTAGGCAAAGGCCGAGCCGAGGATGTTGCCCAGGATGACAGGGCGGCGGCCAATGCGGTCGCTGAGGGCCCCCAGAAAAGGGCTGGAGAAGAACTGAGCGGCCGAGAAGGCGACGCTGAGCCAGCCGACGGTGGCCGCGTCAGTATTGAACTGGCGCGCGTAGTAGGGAAGGACGGGAATGAGGACGCCCAAGCCAAGGACGTCAAGGAAGATCGTGGCGAAGACGATGACGAGGGCACGGTTCGTGGGATTAGGCGTGGTGGCGGTTTGAGGCGACACGATGTATTAGCCCGTCAATTCTTTGGCTAGCAGCCAGCGGAGCTCGGCGACGCTCCATGCTTGGGCGGGGGTGCCGCCGGGGCGATGGAGAGGATTCCCGTCATAAACCTCGGAGATCTGGCCTAGGCAAGCTTCTTCAAGCGAGGCGAGCAGAGGATCCAGTAAAGCACGGCAACGGGCAATCTCGTGCGCAGAGCGACCGCGCACACGCAGACAAGCCCGGACGTAGGGGCCCATTAGCCAAGGCCAGACCGTGCCCTGGTGATAGGCGGCGTCCCGCTGGTCCGGCCCGCCTTCGTAGCGGCCTTGAAAGCGGGGATCTTGGGGCGAGAGAGTGCGGAGGCCGTAGGGCGTGAGGAGGTGCGTCTCGACGCAGGTCAGGATCTGCTCGCCTTTGCTGCGGATCACCAGCGGGTAGGGAAGGCTTAAGGCGAAGAGTTGGTTGGGGCGGAGACTTTCGTCGCGGCCGGTGGAGTGGATGACGTCGAAGAGGCACTGGCGGGCCGGGTTCCAAAAGAGGTTGGTGAAGCCGCTAATGGCGCGATTGGCTAAAACGCCCAGCCGCTTTTCGGTGGGAAACTCGCCGCGTTCGCGCGACCAGTCGGTCATCAGGCGCAAGGCGTTGTACCAGAGCGCGTTAATCTCGACCGCTTTACCGGAGCGGGGAGTGACGGGCACTCCGCGAACGCGAGCGTCCATCCAGGTAAGTTGCGTGTCGGCGGAGCCGGCGTTTAAGAGGCCGTCCACGGGGTCGGCGTGTATCTCAAAGAGGGTGCCTTGCTCGAGGCGAAAGAGGATTTCCCGCATGGGGGGGAAGAAGCTATCGTGGAAACGGCGACGGTCGCCGCCGCATTCGAGCCATTGCCAAACGGCGATGAAGAGCCAGAGGGTGGCGTCGATGCTGTTGTAATCCGGGGTTGCGCCGTCGTCGGTGATGCGGTTCGGAATCAAGCCGTCGCGGCTTTGGGCCAGGAAGGCGGAGACGACTTCGGCGGCTTCGTCCAAACGCCCGGCGGCAAGATAGATGCCGGGCAGGGCGATGAAGGAATCGCGGCCCCAATCGGTGAACCAGGGGTAGCCGGCAATGACGCTGCGTTGGGCGCCGCGGAGGAAGTCGAAATGGCGGGCAGCATTGCCGAGACGGTCGAGGGGGGTGTGGGGGGACGGGAACTGTGCCGCCTTGGCTTCATACCAGCCAAGCAAGCGCAAGGGATCTAGAGGCCCGAAGTCTTCAAGACCAGCGGCAAAGTAAGTCCACGTATCGGCGCGGAGGGCGAAGCGCAAGATGCCGGGAGACCAGAGATCCTCACGAAAATCGAGGCCCCGGGCCCTTTCCTCCTCATAGACGAAGCGGAAGTACCAGTCCGGCGCCGGCACGAAATCGCTAGCGTCGCTGCGGAGAAAAAGATCGCCATCCTGGCCCTGCAGGGTCACGAGATCCCAGGTGTGCTGGGCGCGAAAGGGCGCCTCGTGTTCGTAGCGCAGGAGCGAGTGGTGGTGGGTGCCGGAGACGAGGGGACGCACCTCCAGGTGGGCGTCGTCCGAGCAGCAATAGCGCACGAGGGCAAGGGGCAGGCCCTCCACCAAGAAGAACTCCCGCGTGAAGGAGGATTCTTCGACGCGGTAAAGCCATTGCGGGTGGGGGGCGAGGCGAAACTCTTCCAGGTGCTCGTAGCCCTTGGGCGTAACGACGCCGTCGTAATGCTGGGTGTGGAACAGAAAGCGTTGGCCGCCAAGCTGGAGAGTCTCTTCGAGACCCTTCAACCAGACGCGGGATGGGGCGCCGGGACGCGCGGGCCCGTTCAGCAAGCCATGGTAGCGGCGGGTACGGACGCCGCAGACCGTGCCCAAGGCATAGAGGCCGGCGGAATTGGTGTCCAGCCACTCCAGGCGGGAGGACGCCTCGAAATTCTGGCAGCGCCGGCGCTCGACCAGGGAATCGGCGCGCAAGGAATTCATGAGAGCGACGGCATACGGCGGCGTTGGCTAGTGAGCGCCGGACGCATCGGCGGCGGGTACGATGAGGGGTTTGAAGTCGGGGGGCAGGGGAGTAAGGAGCTGCTCTTTACGATAAATCAATGTGGAGGTGTTGAAGCTGGCGATTTCAAAATCGTGGCCGTGGGTGATGGCGTCCGTGGGGCAGGCCTCGACGCAGTAGCCGCAAAAAATGCAGCGCGAGTAATCGATGTTGTAGACGCTGGCGTAGCGCTCTCCTCCGCTGATGCGGCCGTGCTCGGTGTTTTCTGCGGCTTCGATATAGATGCAATTAGAGGGGCAGGCGGCGGCACAGAGAAAGCAACCGACGCATTTTTCGAGGCCATTCTCGTCCCGTTGCAGGACATGCACTCCGCGGAAGCGTTCCTGGAAAATCGGCGGGGCGTCGGGATAGTCTTCCGTGACGGTCGGTTGGAGCATTTCCTGAAAGGTAACCGCCATACCTTTCGCCACGGCCGTGGCGTTGGAGAAAATCTGGTTGATGAGAGCCATAGAAAGACCGGAAACTTCAGTTTCGCAGATATTCTTGGCCAAGTAAGGCAGACGCCGCCCGGGCGCCTAGTTCTTGCTGCCTCAACCGGGCTTATGGAGGGGCACGCGGTCGGCTTCGGTAAACACGACGCCGAGGCTCTCGAAGGCTTCTTTGTCGAAGCCATGAATCACCTCGAGGACGCGGCCCTGGGGGCTGAGCACGAAAGTAGTGGGTACATACTCGATGCCAAAGGCGTTGCTGACGGGATAGCCATCCTGGGCGCGGTCCAGCAGGTAATCGAGGGAGGAGTGGAACTTTTGCTCGAAGAGCTGGGTGAGTTCCGGATTGTCCTGCGAGACGGCTACGATGCGTGCGCCCGAGGCGGCGGCCCGGCCCAAATAGGGGAGGGCGAACTGGCAGGTGGGACAGGAAATCTTGAAGAAGCAGAGAGCCACGCCTTGCCCGCCGAGCAGGGAAGTCAGGCTTCGCGGCGTACCGTCCAGCGCGGTGAGCGTAAAGGGTGGAGGGATTTCGCCGGCGCGGATCATTCTTCTTTGGCTTCTTTGATGCGCCGCTGCTCCTGGACGAAGCTAAGAATGTCGAACTTCTTAAGCTCGCGTTCGGCGAAAAAGCTATTGACGGCGGCCTGTTCCTCGTCGAAGACCTGGAACACCGTTGCAAGCTTGGTGAGCACCATCAACTCCATGTCCCGTTCGGAAGGGCTTAGGATGCGAAGACCGCCACCGGCGCGCTGGAGGAGGGTGAAGCAGGTGACCAGGGTGCCCAGGCCACTGGAATCGATGTAGTCCACCTGGCTCAGGTCCACGATCACGCGCGGATCGGCGTCGCGCAAGGCGGTGACCCTTTCGCGCAATTGCTGGCAGGGTTCCCCGGCAATCAGGGAGCCGCGCAGTTCAAGTATGGGAATATCTTCCCGTTGTCTGAGTGAGATTTCCATTGGTAGTATCCGGCCGAGACTCTTCCAAAAAGCGAGGGAACGACACGATAAAGCTGCTGCCTTTGTCCACTTCGCTTTCGACTTGGATTACTCCATTGTGCGCCTTTACGATCCAGGAAACGAAGTTCAGGCCGAGACCGAGGCCACGCTCGGGGACACCAGCGCGGGCGGGCACGCGGTAAAAGCGATCAAAGAGATGAGGCAGATGCTCCGGGGGGATGCCCACGCCGTTGTCGCGAACGGAGAGGACCACTTGGCCCGATGCCCGTAGATTTCGCACCTCGGCTTCAATCTTGCCGCCGACGGGGGTGTATTTAATGGCGTTGTCGATGAGGTTGTAGAGAAGGCGCTCGATCTGGAGGCGGTCTCCGAGAATGGGCGCGGAGCGGGGAGTATTCACAGCCAGTTGAAGGCCTTTATCGAGGGCGGAGATCTCTAACTCGCTCACCACCTCGCGGGTCATCGTGGCGAGGTCGACCTCTTGCAGGGAGAGAGCCAATTGTCCGCTTTCGGCCTTGGCGAGGGTAAGCAAGGCGCGGATGATTTTAGAGAGGCGGTCGATATCGACGAGGGCGGATTCGATGGCGGTGCGAAGCTCTTCCTCGCTGGTGGCGGTCATCAGAGCCACTTCCAACTGCCCGCGGACAACGGTAACCGGCGTGCGAAGTTCGTGGGAGACGTCGGTGGAGAACTGCCGGATTTGGGTGAAGCTTGCGTCCAGGCGTTCGACCATGGTGTTGAAGTTGCGAACCAGATGGTCCAGCTCGTCTCCGGAGCCGCGGGAGGCCACCCGCAGCTTGAGGTTGCTGCCGGAGACCTTTTCGGCCTGGGCGGCGACTTCCGAGATGGGCTTCATGGCGCGGCCTGCGAAGAACCAGCCAAAGGCGGCGGTCGTGAGGACGACGAAGGGCAAGGTGGCGAAGTAGTTGAAGCTGAACTGGTCGATGACACGCTGGCTGGGTCCGAAACTACGGCCCAAGGCCACGAAGAAAAGCAGATTCTGCTCGCGCAGCGCGCCCCGGCGGATCATGAAGGGTTCGCCGCGGAGATTAGGGCGAACGACGAAAACGGGTTGCCTGGAGCGAAGGCTTTCCGCAATGGCCGCCGGACTTTCAAAGCCAAGGTCGCGGTATAGTTCTGAACTCTCCAGTACCTCGCCCCGCTGGTTGGCGATGACGTAGACATAGCGGAGGCGTTCGACAATGGCGGCCTCTTCTTTGTCGTTGGGGTCATAACGCCACTGCACGGTGCCCTGCGGGGTGACATGCAGAAAGCCTTTGACGGCCGCCCATTCTTCTTCGAGGAGCCCCTCGACGGCAGATTCGATGACATTCGTCAACATGCCGCGCAGGACGAAGCCCAGGCCGGCCAGAAGCAAGGCAAAAAAGATGGCGTAACTGACGGCCAGGCGAAAACGGAGACCCTTGAAGAGACGGAAGTTTCGCCCTGCGCCGGTATCGGGCATGGTCTTAGATTAACGCCAATACACGCTCAGGCATGGCCGGTTTTTTCCGCGCGGGCTTCCGGCAAATCGAGCATATAGCCGACGCCGCGGACGGTGTGGATTAGCTTCGTGGGCCAGCGGTCGTCGATTTTCGAACGGAGGTGCCGGATGTAGACATCGACGATATTAGTGAGGCCGTCGTAATCCATGTCCCACACGTGTTCGACGATCATGGTGCGGCTGAGCGGGCGGCCCTTATTGCGCATCAGGTACTCAAGAATGGAGAATTCTTTGGGCGCGAGGTCGATGTTTTCCCCGGAACGAACCACTTTGCGGCGGATGCAATCGAGCGAGAGTTCGCCGACGATGAGCTTTTCCGGAGTGGGCTGGCCGCGGCGAAGCAGGACGCGGACCCGCGCGAGCAACTCCACAAAGGCAAAAGGCTTAATCAGATAGTCGTCGGCGCCTAGCTCCAGACCGCGGACGCGATCCTCGACGGCACCGCGGGCACTTAAGATCAAGACGGGCGGGTTGACCTTGCGATTCCGGATGCGCTCAAGGACCTTGAGTCCATCCATATCGGGCAACATCATGTCGAGGGTGATGAGGTCGTAGTCCGATTGGTGAACCCGATCGACCGCAGTTTGCCCGTCGGGGGCGATATCGACCGAATAACCTGCACTCTCCAGACCACGCCCCAGAAAATCGGCGATCCGTTTCTCGTCTTCCACAACCAAGATTCGCATGAGTTATTAACACATTACATTAGCATCGGCGGCGAAGCACAACCTTAAAGAATGCTCACGATGCGGGGGGATTAAGCACGTTCCCAGATCCAGCCGTAGAGGAGCAGGCTAAGCAAATAGGCGCCCGCGGCGCCCAGGAGAAAAGCCCAATCGCCCCGCGCCACCGCTACTCCGCAGCCAAAGTTGGCCACGACCTGAAGAATTCCGTGGGGGAGAAAACGTCCCGAGCTAAAGCGCCAGGGCGGAGAATCGGTGGGATGGAGAACGCTGTTGTGATGCCCCAGGGCGAGGGAGGCAAGAATCGCGGCCAAGGCGGCCAGCGGATTCAGGGCGAGCGTAAACAGAACGGCCAGCGTGATGACGGGCAGGCCCTTACGCCACAGGGCGACGAAACCGCGTTGCGGGGACAGGCGCCAGCGAGCCCGGGCGGGTCCGTCGAGCGTGAAGAGATTCTGCGTCAACGTGCCCAGGCTCAAGACGACGATGAGGGCGAGCAGGTCCAGTGCGGCGCGGTCGGGCGTGCGGGCGAGAAAGCGATAAAGAGTGCCGGAAATCGCGAAGAGAAAGGCGATCCAGACGTCGAGGGTGCGGGCGAGCTGGCGGGCTTCGAGTGTCGGCATCCGCCACAACCAAGGGGCGGCAGAAGAAGACGGCACCGAAAAGAGGCGAAGCGCCCGCTGCGCCCAGCGCGGCAATGGCCAAAGCGCCAGACGCATTTCGGGAATTTTAGCGAGAGGGGTGGCCAAGGCGGGAATCAGGAGCAGCAGCCCAAGTACGAACCATAAGAAGGCCGCGCTTTCCGGTTGGGCCGTGAGCAGGAGGGCAAAGTAGAAAAGGTTATTGCCTTGAACCGAACCCAGGCTTCGCGTGTCGCGCCAGGCGGATTTGCCCAGGGCCCAAAGGATGGCGCGCAACATTAGGAGCAGCGCCATCTAGAGCCAAGCCAAGGGGGGCAGCGGCGCGGCCGTAATGAGTTCCAGGTAGCGAGCGTGCAGGTCGCCTTGGGCAAGCGATTGACCGCGCCAGGCGACGCGGCCGCGATCGAGCAGGAGCACCTGGGTGGCTAGCCGTTCCACATGCATGAGCATGTGCGAGCTGACGACGATACCGACGCCGCGATCGCGGGCACGGCAAAGGAGGGCGAGCACGTTTTCACAACTGGCGGGGTCGAGTCCTTCGAAAGGCTCGTCGAGGAGAAGGAGTGGAGGCGCATGCAGCAGCGCAAGGGCGAGGGCCGTCTTCTTACGCATGCCATAGGAGGCCGCTGCGGCATAGCGGGACTTTCCTTCCTGTAATCCGAGAAGGCTGAGAAGCTCATCGGCGCGCCGCCGGGTCTCTGTTCGTGGCAGGCCATAGAGATCGCCGCTCAACACAAGATGCTCCTCAACGCTTAGGGCGTCAAAGAGGGAGAGGTGTTCCGGCAGCAAGCCGACGAGGCGTTTCCAGGAAGGGGGTGCGGCTTTGGGGCGTTGGCCATGGACCAGGAGCTTGCCGCCACTTTCGGCTTCCAGCCCCGCGAGGGCTTTCAGGGCTGTGGACTTACCTGCGCCGTTGGGGCCGATGAGAGCGCAGACCTCGCCAGGGGCGAGCAGGAGATCAAACGCTGCGAGCGCCGTAAAGTCGCCGAAGCGGACTTGTATCCCTTGGGCCTGGATCAGGTATTGGACCGGGCTATGGTTTAACGGGGAAGATGTGGCCACTCTCTCAGGTGTACGCCATTTCGGCGGCGCCCGTTCGAAGCAAAAAGGAGGCTATTGCACTGCGCGCAAAGAGGCGGGGCCGCCGGGGTTTCCGGGGAACGACCAGGATTCGCGTTCCGCCACTTCCAGGGCGGTGCTGAGGTTCCAATCGGATTCGGCGCTGAAGGGCGCAAGGCCAATGCGAATTTGCGGGGCGTAGGGATGTCCGCGGCGGAGCAATTTCAACGAGAGATCCTGGCGCCTCCGCTCCAAGGCTGTGCGCATTGCGTGCGGGTCATCGCGCAGACCGAGCCACGCAAAGAGACCATTGCCCAAATAAGCGGCCAAGTCTCCGTCTTGCGCGGTCTGTCGAAGAATCTCCGCGCATTCCAGCAGCAAAGAAGCTTCCTCGTGACGGCCCACGCGCGGGAGCGGGTCCCCGCAGTCTTCGAGCCGAACAATGGCGAGGTGGGCGGGGGCATTGGACCGCGCCAGCGGCTGAGCCAGCAGGTCCCCCAATTGCAGGAAGCCGGCGAAGTTCAGCAGCCCGCTCAGTTCGTCCCGGACCGCCAGAGTGCGCCAACGCGAGTCCCTACGATGGCGCTCGTAGGCTCCCCGCAGCGCGCGGCCGAGGGGAGAGCAATCGAGCTCGTTCTGCACCAGGACGTCGGCGGCCCCTTCCTGCAAGAGACGGATGGCGAGAGCGGGATCCTCTTTGGGCGTCAAAGCGACAACCGGAGCGGCGGGCGCGGAGGCGCAGAGCCGTTGGAGCGTATCCAGGCCCTGGGAATCCTCCAGCCATAGATTGGCGAGGATGACGTCAAAGGGGGCGTTCTGCAACACGAGGGACGCTTCCTCCCAAGAGACGACGTGCGTTAACTCGTAGGCGCCTAGCCACGAGTTGCCAGGCTGCATCTCGTCCAGTTCGGCGAGGGCGTCCCGGACAAAGCGGGCCTCGGACAAGCTCTTTTCGAGCAACAGGATGTGGATTGATTTCTTGCGCATCGCTCACTGATTACAGTGCGGCGGAGGCGGAATTGTTCTCGGAAAATATGCCGGCTTATGCGGTGGCGGCGGCGGCTTCCTCGCCGAGTTCATATTCTTTGAGCTTGCGATAAAGGGTTGTGCGGCCGATGCCGAGCAAGTTGGCGGCCGAGAGGCGGTCGCCTTTGGTGTATTCGAGAGCCCGGAGGATGGCCTGCCGCTCGAGTTCAGCCAAGGGCACGACGGGAAGAGGGGTCAATGCCGGCGTCAAGTTGCCGAAGGCTGGAGCAGGAGGCAGAGGAGCCGCGATGGCAGGCATTGCCGGGAAGGAATCGGGAACCGGAACGGGGCGGCGGGTGACGCCGTTGACGACATTGGAGGGCAGGTCACGCGCATGGAACGCAGGGCCGGAGTTGATGGCCAGCATGTGTTGGATGCAGTTTTCCAGCTCGCGCACGTTGCCGGGCCAATCGTAGGTGATTAGGGCTTCCATGACTTCGGGCTCCATCGGTTGGTGGCGCCCGTAGCGGTCGAGAAAATGGCGAATGAGGTGGGGAATGTCTTCGCGGCGCTCTTTGAGTGGGGAAAGCCGGAGGGTAACGACATTGAGGCGGTAGTAGAGGTCGCGGCGGAAGTTGCCTTTCTCCACCTCTTTAGCCAGGTCGCGATTGGTGGCGGCGATGACCCGGAAGTCGGCGCGCTTTTGGGAGAGACCGCCCACGGGGCGATATTCCTTTTCCTGCAGGACGCGCAGCAGCTTGGCTTGGAGATCGAGGGGCAGCTCGCCGATTTCATCGAGGAATGCCGTGCCGCCATGGGCCAATTCGATTAGACCGGCCTTGGAGTTGACCGCGCCGGTAAAGGCGCCCTTTACATAGCCGAAGAGTTCGCTTTCCATCAGCGGGCCCACCATGGACGAGCAATCGATCGTGACGAAGGGGCCATCGCCGACCACATGGTGAATCGAGCGGGCCACCACTTCCTTGCCGGTGCCCGTTTCTCCTAGGATCAGGACCGGCCAGCGGCTGCGGCCGAGTTTGTCGATCAGCCGCTGCAACTGCTTCATGCGCGGCGATTGTCCGATGAGGACCTTTAAATTTTCTTCTAGGGCAGGACGCATAGAGAACACACCAAAGGGATAGTGTCGGGAACGCGGGAAAAATCTTCTACAAAGTTCACGGAAGCGGAAAAAAAACGCGAGACCGCGAATGGGAGGCGAACGAAACCCATCTAGGGTTGGCTCCCCCCCGCAAGCGCGGGTTGCGGTAAACGCACGACCTGGCCGCGGTGGCCCGCCAGCCCCAAGCGTTCCCGAAGAGCGGCGGCGGCCTCCCGAGTGCCTTGGCCGGCAATGACACGATGAACGGTCGAGGGTCCATCGCTGTGGGGGAAGATGGCGACCGGCGAAAAGCTCTCTTCGAGTTGGCGGCGTAGTTTTCGAGCGTCTTCCTCTTGGGCCAGCGCGGCCACCTGGACGCCGTATCTCTCAATGACGCCGCCCAGCGGCGGCTTGATGACGGTCAATCTGACCGGGGCAATGCCCGGCCGGATCAACGCGATCCGTTCCGCGGCGAAGCGGGAAAGGTCGATGATCCTGCCCTCGACGAAAGGTCCCCGGTCGGTGATGCGCACTTCGGTCGTCTTGCCATTGGTGAGATTGTCGACGCGCAGCCAGGTGCCGAAGGGCATCGTGCGGTGCGCGGCGGTCGGCTGATGCATGTCGTATATCTCTCCATTGGCGGCGCGCCGGCCGTGATACGGTTCGCCGTACCAACTGGCGACGCCGGTCTCGGTTGCACCTAAGCTGGCGTCCGCTTGTGGTGGAGGAGGAATAGACTGCGCGGCCTTCCGCTTCGCACAAGACGAGAGCGCAAATTGCATGACGACGATGATGGCGAAGGCAAAACCCGCACGCACGGAATATCGAAGCTCCACAACAATTGTAGATGGAAATGTTTTTTATTCGAAGCCCCGCAGGACGGCCTCGCAACTACATTTTTTTCTTGACATTAAACGCGAAAGACTTTATATCTGAAGCACTGAGTCCTCCATGCGGGGACTCAAATTGATGTTAGGGAGAATCATTCGATGAAGAATGCAACCAAGGCTCCGGCCAAGAAAGCTGCCAAGAAAGCTCCGGCTAAGAAGGCTGCTGTGAAGAAGGCTCCGGCCAAGAAGGCTCCGGCCAAGAAGGCCGCGAAAGCCACCAAGAAGTAGTCTGCTTCCGCACCGCTCCCATTAGGGAGTTTGCAAAAAGCTCAACAAAAACAGGGCCCCGAGCAATCGGGGCCTTTCCTTTTGTCTACGTGAGATCCGCGGCGTATTCCAGGATGGCGACCTGGAAACGAGGACCGAGACCGAAGAGCAAGTGTTTGAATTGCAGGGCATCGACGCTAACCATGCCGGTGGCAAAGGCTTCGCCGAGGGATAGCAAGGATCGATCCATCGAAGTGAAGGAGCGCTGGCGCCAACCGCACAAGAGGGCATCGGCGAAGAAGGAATCCCAATCGACGTGAGCTGTCAGGTCCTGCCGGCCAACATCGGCCAAAACGTTTTCGTGCGCAATGTGTTGGCGGTACGCCAGGAGAGATCCGAGGGGAAAATTTTGCCATTCGCGCGACGTGTAGCCATAGTCGATGGCGATGAGAATGGCGGGCGCCGACAACGCCGCGGCGGCTTTTTTCAAGGCAGCGCGAAGGGTGGGACGATGCTCGCGCACCGGTGGAATGGGCTCGCGAGGCCACCAAGCGAAGTTGGAGCCCGTCCAGGCGACGCGCAGCAATTGGCCCTCGCTCTCTACTTCGACGGGCAGCGCATCCAGGAATTCGTTGGCGAACAGGATTGCGTTTTGTGTTTTGGGAATTTCCTGGCCGTGGTGGACAGCGTGGTAGCGCTCCGCGAAGACCGGGCGCAGGTCTTCCCGGCCGGCACCGAGGTCGATGAAGGCAGTGAAGCCGGGCAGTTCGCGATCCGCGAGTTGGCGGATATAGCTGCCGAAGACCGGTTGCAACTGCGCGGCTGTATAGAAATCACCCTCACGTCCGAAGGCCGCCTGGCGGTAGTAGCCGTACTCTTCGTCGTGCAGCGCCAGTTCCATAAAGCGCGAAAACAGAATCGGACCTTCGGCCTCGATTAGGCGGGCGATCTTTTGCGCGAGCGGACTCACAAGCTATAGTTTCAGGCATGCGCATGCTGATGTTGCTGGCCTTGGCCACCACCTTGAATGGCGCCGACGAAGCTACGGCCCTGAAGAAAGTACTCGAAGAGCAGGCCGCGGCCTGGAACCGCGGGGATCTGAACGATTTCATGAAGGCGTACCTGCGCTCGAGCGAGATCACCTTCACAGGCAAGAACGTGACCCGGGGCTACGACGCTGTCATGAAGCGGTACCAGGACAATTACGGGAATCGAGCGAAGATGGGCACGTTACGCTTCGACGAGATCGAGGTGCGCCTGCTGGGCAAAGAGCATGCCCTCGTGCTGGGGCGCTTTCACCTAACGCGCAGTGCGGAGGGGGGCGGCGAGGCAAGCGGGCGTTACACGCTGGTGGCGGTGAAGACGAAGCAAGGGTGGCGCTTTATCCACGACCACACCAGCTAATGGCGCCCGTTAAAGGCGAGCGGCAAATTCCTTGCCGGTCTGAATCGCTTCTTCTTCCGCAAGGCCGACGAGGCCCGCGATGTACTGTCCCTTGGCGAAGACGAAAAGGGGCGCTTCCGGCATCTCGCTAAAATAGCCGCCGTAACTGGCCACGAAGCGGGGGTCCTTGAGCTTGGACTTGATATCGAAGATGTAGCTGCCGGCTTGTTGCGCGCTGCGGCAGCGAATGGTGAAGAGCTTGTACTTGGTCTTGCCCGTATCGTATTCGGCGAGGTTCCCGCCGCCCAGGAAATCGTAGCCCAGGAGTTTGGCGGCCACGACGGACACAGACTTGCGGTACTTCGACGGGAAGCGCACGTCTTCCGCAATGGGATTCGGCAGATCGGGCAGTTTGGCTACGGGGGCCTCCACAACCGGAGGTGGGCCGCCACAGCCCAAAAGAAAGAGCGGGACTAAGGCACCAAGCGGCTTCATCGAGAGGGATCATAGCAGAAGCCGATGAACGCGGGACTATGTCAGAGCTGCCAATGGACCAGACGGATCGTCTCGGACCGGGGCAGCGTGTTTCTGCAATGCGGGCGAGCCAAAGAAGATCCGCGCTATGCACGATACCCGCGGCTACCAGTGCTCTCCTGCGCCGGTTACGAACAGGCTAGAAGTACTGACCCTCTTCAATCAAATGGCGGAGGTCCCGCACGTTCGTCGTGATGCCTAGGGCGAGCATCAACAGAATGCGCGCCTTGGGGCCGGGGAGGCTACCGGCAAAAATCACGCCGCGCTTGCGAAGGTCCCGGCCGGAGCCTTCATAGGCGTAGGTGTCGAGCACGCGCCCCTGTGCGCAGCGGCTGGCGATCAAGACCGGCACCTCCGCATCGATGGCGCGCTGGATCGCGTCGAGAGTCGCGGGAGGTACGTTGCCGCGTCCCGTGCCTTCGATGACGATGCCGCGCGCGCCTTGCTCCCGCGCGCAATCGAGGAAGCGGCCGTCGGCGCCTGCATACATCTGGAAGAGGTCTACACGGCTCTCGTAATGCGTGGCCTGGAGGCTCTTGCGATCACGTAGGCTGCGGAGAAAAAGCACGCGGTCCTTGTCGACAAAGCCCAGCGGACCAAAGACGGGGGACTGGAACGTCTCAATGGCTTGGGTATCCATCTTGGTGGCGTAGGAGGCGGCGTGGATGGTTTCGTTCATCAGCACGAAGACGCCCTGGCCGCGGGCCTCGGGCTCAATGGCCACGCGCAAGGCGGCGCGGACATTGGCCGGGCCGTCGTAGGACAGCTCGCTCGAATTGCGCATGGCGCCGATGACAATGGCGGGCTTGGGCGAATGATGACGGAGGTCGAGAAAGAAGGCGGTTTCCTCCAGCGTGTCCGTGCCGTGCGTGACGACGACGCCGGCCACCTCCGGCCGGGCCAGCGCGGTGCGCACCTGTTCGGACAGGTCCCACATGTGAGCCGGGGTGACCTGCGGGCCCGCCAGGCGGGAGAAGTTCACGGTCTCGATGGTGGCGTGTTGGGCTAGCTCGGGATCGTAGGCGAGAATCTGTTCTCCGCTCAGGGAAGGAACGGCGCCGCCCAACTGCGGGTCGTGCGTCATCGAAATCGTGCCGCCGGTGAAGAAGAATACGACAGTAGCGGCGGGAGGATTCATATACAGTGTCCTCATGATCGTAGCGCGCGTCCTGCTCTTGATTGCGGCCTGCCTGCGGGCCCAGAACCCCTTTGACGAAGAGCCTCGCTTGAGCCAGCCCATTCGGGAGAAGCACTGGCGGCAAATGGAAGCCTTTGCCGATGCGATCGCTGAGGGGCCGGAAGCACTGCGCCGCGTGTTGAAGAATCGCATCGGCTATCCGGTGGAAGGGCTGCGGGCGGCGGGTCCGCTGCGCCTTGAAAAGACGGGCGAGGACGCAGCCGCAACTTACCATCGCGCCTTCTTGCCGATGAGCGGCGGCCTGGAAGCCTACGGGCTTTATATCGTCCCGAAGACCGCGGGGAAAAAGCCCGCGCCCTTGGTGATCTCGCAGCATGGCGGGGGCGGCTTTCCGGAGATGGCCGCCTACAACGGGGGTGCAAACTATAAGGATCAGGTGCGAGGTGCGGTAGCCGAGGGCTATGTGGTGTATGCGCCGCTGGTGCTCATGTATCCCTTTGGCGATCGCGACCGGGGCACTGCGATCCCGGCTGAGGTCCGCAAGGAGATGGATGCCAAGCTGCGCAAGGCGGGCTACAGCCTGGCTGCGCTGGAGCTTTCGAAGCTGCGCCTGTTACTGGATGAATTGGTGCTGCGCCCGGAGATCGACCGCCATCGCATCGCCATGATCGGGCTGTCCTACGGCGGATTCTATGCCACTTATGCGGCGGCCCTTGAACCTCGCATCCAAGTGGTGGTGGCGTCTTGCAGCTTTCGGGACGACCCTGCGATAGCCGATGGCCAAACGGAGGGCCGCTTGCTCGATCTTGCGCCGGGGGAAATGGCCGCCCTGGTCGCCCCGCGTCCCATGCAGGTGCAAAGCGGCATTGCGGACAAATTGATCCCGATTGAACAGAGCCGAGCCGGGGCCAAGCGGGCCCGGGAATACTACAAGAAAGCGGGGGCCGAGGAGAAGTTCCTTTTTGTCGAATTCGACGGCGGGCATGAGTTCCGTGGCAGCCTGGCATGGCCCTTTCTCAAAAAATGGCTCTAGGCAAGGCGCATGCTAGTCTGATAGGAGAAATGGCCTACGTAATTGCAGAGCCCTGCATTGGGACGAAAGATACCGCTTGTGTTGACGCCTGCCCGGTGGACTGCATCCACCCGAAAAAGGACTCCGAAAAGTTCGAAGGGGAGAAGATGCTTTACATCGATCCCGTAGAGTGCATCGACTGCGGCGCGTGCGTGCCGGTCTGCCCCGTTTCGGCGATCTTCGCTCTCGACGACCTGCCAGAGAAATGGTCTAGCTTCGCGGGCGAAAACGCGCAGTATTACGGGCGATAAGCTCCGCTGCATTTGTCCGTTTCGAAGACTCTCACATAAGAAATCCGCACTGCGGCAGCCTCCCCGGGCTGCCGTATTGCTTTGGTGACTTCGTCGTAAAAGAACTTCGCGAGATTTTCGGCCGTAGGGTTCGTTTTGTCAAAGGGCGGAATCTCGTTCAGGAAGCCGTGATCGAAGCGATCAATCCAGGGAGCGAGGGCCTTCTTGATGACTTCGAACTCCACCAGCATGCCCAGATGGTCTAGCGTTTCGCCTTCCACCGTGATCTGCACGCGATAGTTGTGCCCGTGCACATAGGCGCACTTGCCGGGGTAGTCCTTCAAGAAATGAGCGGCGCTAAAGGCCTGCTCTACGATGACTTCGTACATCCAAAGAATCTTTCTACTTCCAGGATATCGGTGGTGAAGGCGTAATCGGGGAGCGAGTCAAAAAAGACCTGCCCATAGCGCTGCGCGGTGATGCGCACGTCTAGTAGTACCAAAACGCCACGGTCTTTGCGGGACCGGATGAGGCGGCCGAAGCCTTGCTTCAATGCAAGGGCGGCTTGCGGGATCTGGTAGTCGAAGAAGGGCTGGCCCCCGGATTGGCGGACCTGGGCCGAACGGGCCTCGACTACCGGGTCTGTGGGCACCGCAAAAGGAAGCTTGTCGATGATGACCATCGAAAGCTGATCGCCTTGGACATCGACGCCCTGCCAGAAGCTGGAGGTCGCAAAGAGGACGGCATTAGGGGTGGAACGGAATTCGTCCAGTAGGGCATTGCGCGGCTTGGTGCCTTGCAGCAAGAGCGGGTACTTCACTGCATAGGCCACGCGCTCATAGACCTGGCGCATTTGCTGGTAGGACGTGAAGAGGCAAAACGCACGGCCCTCGGTGATGTCGAGAAGGGCAGCGATTTCCCGCGCCGCTGAAGCTGTGAAGGTGGAGTTCCTAGGATCCGGCATGTGCTGCGGGACATAGAGGATGGCTTGGGATGGATAGTTGAACGGGCTGGGCACGACGAGCGAGCGGGAGGACTCGAGGCCTAGCCGTGATTGGAGAAACGCGAAATCGCCGGTGACGGCAAGCGTGGCCGACGTCAGGACGATGCTGGGCACTTCGGCAAAGAGCTTCTCTGAGAGGATCGAGGAGACATCAATGGGCGTGGCTTGGAGATAGGTGCCGCGGCCGCGCCGCTCCGTCCAATAGACGAACTTCTGCTCTCCCGATTCGAGAAAGAACTTGATGGACTCCTGCAAGTCCTTGGTGCGGCGATGCAAGGGAATGACCTCGTCTACCGCTCCTTCCATCAACTGCAATTGGGTTGCCAGCATTTCGAGACCGGTCAGGGCTTCGCGATAGGAGTCGCCGTACTGCTCCAGAAACTGGGCCTGTGCCCGGAAGCTGGAACGCCCTTCCATTTCGCCAAAAAGCGAGAAGAAGCGGTCGCAGGATCCCTGCGCGCTGTTCAAAAGACTTTCCACGCTCGCGGTGGCAAATTCGCGGCGTCGCGCCACGTCGCGAATGTCGCGGACCAAGTCGTGGACCTGCAAATTGGAAACGCTCACGCCGAAGTACTGGCCGACGACGTCTTCAATCTCGTGGGCCTCGTCAAAGACAACGGCATCGTAGCGGGGAATGATGCCGCCGAAGTCCTCCTGCTTGACGGCCAGATCCGCGAAGAAGAGGTGGTGGTTGACGATAATGATGTCGGAGTCGGCGGCGCGCCGCATCATGGCCGTGACAAAGCAATTGTCGAAAGAATTACATTTCTGCCCCGTGCAGCGCTCCCCGCGGGCGTCGACCTTGGCCCAAGCCGAGGAGTGCTCCGGCAAGGTCTTGATCTCGCTGCGGTCGCCCATTTCGGTCTGGGGCATCCATTCGCGAATGATGCGGAAGTCGCTCACTTCCTCCAGCCCGTCGAGCCAGGCGGTTTCCTGCCGCTCGGCCTCCCCTACTTTGGCGCGGCATAGGTAGTTGGCGCGCCCCTTCATGTAGGTGACCTTGAGCGGGCGGTCAAAGACCTTCTCCAGCAGCGGGATGTCCTTGAAGTAAAGCTGCTCTTGCAGATTCTTGGTGCCGGTGGAGACCACCACCCGTTTCCCGCTCAGAATGGCCGGGATTAGATAGGCCAAGGTCTTGCCCGTGCCGGTCCCGGCCTCAATTACGGTATGGCGATGCTCTTTCAGCGCGGCAGCAACCGCCTCGGCCATTTCGAACTGCCCTTCGCGGAACTCAAACTGCGGGAAGACTTGGGAAAGAATGCCGCGGGCGGTGAAGTAATCGCGAACGGAAGGCGGCATCAGAAACAGACCGAGACACCCTATTGTCTCCTGAGAGGCATATGCGAATCGGGGTTTTCGTCCTAGGACTACCTAGAAATCGCCTTAGCCCGTGCAACTTCTAGTTCCAAACGGGTTATAGATGAAGGTAAAGGCTTGTGGAAAAGAGCCTAAACGGGGGACGTATGACGTTAAGAAGACGCACACTTTATCTCTGGAGCGGGGTTGGCGTAAGCCTGCTGAGCGCTGGTTTGCTGGCCCTAGCCCATCGCGCGGAAGCGCAGGAACAAGAGCCCGTCGCAACGGTGGAAGACCACGCCGATTGCAGCTTTTTCGGGGCCGAGCGCGAAAAATTTGCAAAAGAAACGCGTGACCGCTATTGGCGGAGCCGGCTGGCGGAAGAGATTTCGAGCCTGCGCACGCCGCAATATCTGATTCCCGGGGGAAGCCGGACAGCCGTGCTGCGCAGTTCCAGTACCCAGAGCACGATCGACGCCGCAATCTACGGGGAATTGGAGCGCCAAGGGATTAGTCCGGCGGAAAAAACGACGGATCAGGAATTCATCCGTCGCGTGACGCTGGATTTGACGGGACGGATTCCCACGATGGAGCGTGTGGCGCAGTTCATCGGGGATTCCAGCGAAAACAAGCGTGCGGCGCTGGTCGATCAATTGATCGGCACTCCCGAATATGTCGACAAGTGGACGATGTACTTCGGCGACCTCTACCGGAACACGCAGGCCTCCGATGTAACGCCCCGTTTTGCGGCCGGCCGGAATGCGTTCTACCGGTGGATCAAAGCTTCGATCGAACAAAACAAGCCCTACAACACGATGGTGAGCGAGCTGATTGCGACGCGAGGCACGAACAGCTTTGAACAAGGCGAAATCAACTGGATGGTGGGCAGCGACACGCAAGGGGGGCCGGCGCAGGACGACTACGATCAAATCGCCGCCGATGCCGCCACCACCTTCTTAGGCGTGGGGCACTTGAACTGCATCCTCTGCCATGACGGGCGCGGGCATCTCGATTCTTTGAGCCTTTGGGGCCGCAGCGCCAAACGCAGCGCGGCTTGGGGTATGGCTTCCTATTTTTCCCGCACCAGTTTCCCGGCCACCCGGCCCAGCCCCTCAACGGACCCAAATCTTCGCTACTACCGGATCGCCGACGCGGGCCGCACGGATTATCAGCTCAATACCGCTACGGGCAACCGGCCCGTCCGCGCGCCGGTGGATGGCCTAGGCGCCACGGTTCGCCCGTCCTATATGTTTGGGGATAGCGCGCCGGCCAACGGCGAGAATTATCGCGACGCGGCCGCGCGCGCCATCACGGGAGATTTCCAATTCGCCCGCGCCACGGTGAACTACGTCTGGGCGCAGCTGATGGGGCGCGGCCTGGTGGAGCCGCTGGATCAGTTTGATCCTAGCCGCCTAGACCCGGCCAATCCGCCGTCGGGCGCTTGGACTTTACAGGCCTCGCATCCGGAATTGCTCAACGCCCTGGCCGAACAGTTCCGCCAAAACAACTACGACCTGCGCTGGCTGCTGAAGACCATCGTCAGTTCCGACGCCTATCAGATGTCGTCCCGCTACGCCGGGCAATGGAATCCGACCTGGGAACCCTTTTTCGCCCGCCACTTGGTGCGGCGCTTGTGGGCCGAAGAATTGGCCGACGCGATTGCGATCACCAGCGGCATCCTTCCGACCTACACCTTCCCCGAGCCCCAAGGGCCCCTGTACACCGACCGCACGCAAACCCGCTCGGTCCGCTACGCCATGCAGTTGCCCGAAACGGGTGGCCTGGGCGGTACCTTCCTGACTTACTTCTCGCGCGGCAATCGTCTGGACGAAGAGCGTAAAGGCGACGGCTCCGCCGTACAAGCTTTGGCGCTCATGAACGACCCCTTCGTGATGACCCGCATCCGCAATACGAACAATGCCACGGGCACGAGCCTCTTGAACCGCTATATCAATACGACCGACACCCAATTCGTCAACGCGGCCTACATGACGATTCTGTCCCGCCCGCCCAGCGACACGGAACTAAGCGCCGCCGTTAACACGCTGCGCGGGACAACGGGTACCACGCGCAATCAACGGGGAGAGAACCTGCTGTGGACTCTCTACAACAAAGTGGACTTCATCTACAACTACTAGGACGAGAGAGCGCGAGGAAATCACCATGAGCCCCATCAAGACCAACGAGAACGAGAAGTTCCTGAAGTTCATCGAGAAGTATCCGCATCGCCACCGGAACTTCTTTGACCGGCCTTACGCTTCGCGCCGGCACTTCCTAAAGCTCGGCGGCGGTGCGCTGACCGCCTCGTGGCTCGCGGAAAAGGCCCGTGCGGACGTGCGCATCGACACGCAGCCGGTGCAGCTTCTGAACAAAGCCAAGAACTGCATCTTCATTCTGCTCACCGGCGCGCCAAGCCACACCGATACCTTCGATCTGAAGATCGTCGACGGTGTGACGCCCACGTCGGTGTTCAAGCCCGAGACCGTGAAGGGTCTTTATCTGCCCACGGGCATTATGCCGAAACTGGCCACGATGGTGGACGATTTCGCCGTCATCCGCAGCATGCGCAGTTGGGCTCTGGTGCACAATCTGGCGCAGATGTGGTCGCAGATTGGGCGCAATCCTGTGGCCGCGTTGGGCGACATCGCGCCGAACATCGGTTCCATTGTCGCCATCGAAAAAGAAAAGGAGCGCCGTTCGACGGACGTCTTCCCCACCTTCCTGGCTCTCAATTCCAACGGCGCCGTAGGTTCCGGTTACCTCGCCAGCGCTTACGCGCCTTTGAAGATGAACGCCAACCAGAACGGCTTACCGAATTCAAGCAATCCCGACGGCCAGACGCGCTTTGATCAACGCTACACGCTGTTGAACGAACTGGACGCGACGAACCGCACCGCGAGTCCCTATGGGCGCCCCATGGAAGACATGGATGCGTTTTATAAGAGCGCCCGCGGCATGATGTTCAACCCCACCGTGGACGCGGCCTTCCGCTTCACCGCGGCGGAGCGCACGCCGTACGGCACCAGCGGCTTTGGCGACGCCTGCCTGACCGCGCGCAAGGTGCTCCAGGCCAACGCCGGGACGCGCTTTATTCAGATTAGCTTCGGCGGCTGGGACGACCACCAGAACATTTATGCCGATAACGTGCTGCCGGCGCGCGTACGCACGCTCGATAACGGCGTCAGCCAACTGCTGGCCGATCTGAAGGCCAATGGACTCTTGAATGAGACGCTGGTGGTGATGGTGGGCGAGTTCGGCCGCACCACGGGACGCCTCTCGGCGGCCAATGGCCGCGACCACTTCTTGCAACAGTTTTGCTTCATGGCCGGGGCGGGCATCAAGGGCGGCCGCGCCATCGGCGCCACGAATTCGCTGGGCAGCTTCACAGACCCCAACAACATCGGCTGGTACAAACAGCGCGACGTACGGCCGGAAGACATCGAAGCGACCATCTACTCCGCTCTCGGCATCAACTACACCAGCATCCGCTACGACGATCCCTTTGGCCGCGGTTTCGAATATGTGCCCTACGGCAGCGAAGACCTCTACGCGCCGGTTAAGGACTTGTGGGCCTAAGGGCCACAGGCTTCAAATCGCCCATTAACCTACGGCAAAAGAATAAGCCCGTAAGGTGGAAGCCGCCCATGATAAAAAACAGTGGCGTATAGCCGAAGTACGTGACGATGTAGCCGGGCAAAAGCGTCGAGAAGATCACCCCGCCAAAGCCTCCTAGACAGGCCCCGATGCCGGTGGCGGAGGCGACGGCATTCTTCGGGAAAACATCGGAGACCGTCGTATAAAGGTTCGCGGACCAGCCTTGGTGCGCGGCCGTGGCCAGGCTAATCAGGCCAATGGCGATGAAGGGGTTCTCAAACAAGACGCTGGTGGCCGCCACCGGCATGCAGGCGGCAAAGATAGCCATCGATACCATGCGGGCCTTGCCTACGCTCCAGCCTCGCCGCATGAACCAGCCGGAGATCCACCCGCCGGCGACGCTGCCTACGTCCGCCATCAGATAAATGAAGGGAAAGGCCCAGGCGACCTGCTTTAAGTCGAACTTGCGCACGTCGTAAAAGTAAGGCGGTAGCCAGAAGAGGTAAAACCACCAGACGGGGTCAGAGAAGAACTTCGCCAACGCGTAGCCCCAGGTCTCGCGGTAGCCCAGCAAGGCGGCCCAGCTAAGCTTTGGTTCATTTAGGACATCGTCGTCCAGGGGCACGGGTTTGTTTTTGGTGAAGAACCAGAGCACTAGTACCAGCAGGCCGCTTCCCGCCGTCAGAAAGAAGCAAGTCCGCCAGCCATAGCGGGCCGTGAGAAAGAGAAACAGCCCCGGTCCGGCCATGGTGGCAATATTCGTGCCCGCGTTGAAGATGCCGGTGGCGAAGGCGCGGTCCTTCTTGGGGAACCACTCGCCGACGCTTTTAATAGCGGCGGGGAAGTTACCCGCCTCCCCGATGCCCAGAAAGGCGCGGCAGATGGCGAAGGACCCGGCCGAATTCATCAAGGCGTGCGCCGCCGCCGCAACGCTCCACCAAAGGATGGCGAGCGAATAGCCCAGGCGTGTCCCCACCGCATCAATTAGCTTGCCGGCCAGCAAAAAGCCAATCGTGTAGGCAAACTGAAAGGCGCTGCCGATTTGGCCGTACACGATGTCCGTCATCGGGATCTCTTTGCGGATCTCCGGTAGCAGGATGCCGAGGATGATGCGGTCGAGGTAGTTGACGGTGGTGCCCAGGAAGAGCAGCGTCAGAATCCACCAACGCAGGGGGGATGGTTGCACCCTGCAATTATATGTATCGGGCCGGAAGGCCCTAGCGCGCCAGGGTCTTTTCGACCGACTGGTTATCGAATTCGTCAGTCACTCGCACGGCGATCGTCATCTCGCCCGGTGCAGGACGATCGAGTAACGACACAAATTCCAAGTCCTTGGAATCGGCCAGGCGCACGGTGGGTTCGATCAGGCGCCATTCGCCGCCGTTGATCGAGATTTCCGCCTTGGTGACGACGCTCAGCGCATCGGCCGCCTTGAAGCGCAGCGTCACCTTGCCGCCCGAAGGAGACGCCGAGAGGTCCGTGATGCGCGGCGCCGTGTTGTCGATGAGGAAATAGGAGCTGATCGCACTCGCCGTCAGGCCCTGTCCGATAGGGTTGTCCGGCTGGTCGCTGGCCGTCACGCGGACCTGATACCGGCCATCGCCAAAGGTGGTGGCGTCGTAGCTGTGGTAACGATCGCGCAGCTTATCTTTAAGCGGCTTCCAGGTCTGTTCGTTCTCGCCCTTGATTTCGATGGCGTATTCCAGGGCGTCGCCGTTGTCGTCGGACGCCATCCAGCGCGCGCCGATCATCCCGCGGGCATAGGTGAGCGCGGGACTGGTTGAGCTATCGGCCGCGGCGGGATTCACGGTGACCGCCGCTTTGCCCATTGGAGGCAGATTCAAGCTAGTTGCAATGGGAGCCACGGGCGTGGAGGACGGCGGGAAGCGGTAATTGGCGGGCGTGCCTTCGACCAAATCGACGCGTGGGGCCAGGTTCTTGGGCAGGTATGCGACATCCACTTGGGTCAGACTCGGTCCGTCGCCGCTAGCCGCCGCCTTCAAAATCGCGCGCCACTGCAGAAAACGAGCCGAAGGGCTGACGATGCGGCCTTCGTTCAACGGCGTCCAGGCGCTCCACATTTGCGTCGGCCGGTCGAGATTTCCGCTGCGGGTTTCAAACACGACGCTGCCGCCGGCGGGCTCTGCTTTCGAGTGCAGGCGCCCCCATTGCGCAAAATTGCTAACGTCGAAGACTTCGCTCTCCAACGAGCCTTCCCGCTCGAGCGACGGCCCCACCTCATACATTTTGCCCACGTTACCGGTGACGGCGAGCAGCCGATTCCCTTCGCGGGCAAAGGCGGTGACCTGGGTCGAGCTGAGATCCAACAGCAACGTCCATTGCGAAGGACTTTCGAGTCGATAAACGCTTCCCTTGTTGCCTGTGCCGAGGATTACGCGTCCCCCGTTGTCCCTAGCCATCGCGTAGACCAGGTCACTAGCGTGATTCCATATCTTCATCGGCGCCCCATCGGCGGCGATCTGCACCACTTCACTCCCGCCGGCCACAGGGTTCGGCACCACCGGAGCGGCGCTCGAAACGGGTATCCGCTGCGGCGATCCGGCCGCGGTGGGCGCGCCTGGATTGATCGGCACTTGGCCCGGCGCTCCAGGCAGGATCGGAAGCTGCGGGATCAATAGCTGCGAGCCAGCGGACTTGTTGCCAATAATGGAGGCGAAGATGGTTCCGTCGTTGCTCGCCAGCAGACTGGTTACCTCCCGCTTGGAGGACTGATAGACCACGAAGCCATTGCCATTCGCATCCACGCGAACGATCAAGCCACCGGGTTCAGTGCCAACAAAAATCTGCCCCCGGCTATCGATAGCGAGCGAACGAATGTGGTCCTCATCGAGTTTCATCCACACTTTGCCTGTGCCATTGGGGGAGACGCGGTGTAGTTCGCCTTTATCGCCCGTGGCCACCAGCAGGTCGCCATTGGAGAGAAAGCTCATCGCCCAAATGTACTTGGCTTTGGGGTCGTAAAAAACTTCCGCGCTCCCATTCGATAGGCGATAGACCTTGCCATCGGGGGAAGAGCCCGCATAGACGCGTCCATCCCGCGCCACCGCCAGAGCGAAGACGTTTCCACCGTCGATCTCGGCGTACTTCCGCATGGCCCCTCCACGCGGGATTTCGAAGATCGTGGATTTGGACGATGTGGGGCCGCCTGCCGTGTAAGCTGTCCCATTTGCCGCCACCGCGATCGACCACAGATAGGGAAGGGAGGGGTCTGCGATCTCTTTGAGCGACGGAGCAAGGCTCAGCCGCCCATCGCTCCGCAGCGCGACGCCCTTACGCGCGCCTTTTTCGAAATCCGATTGCGTGTCCTGGCTCCAGTAACGGGTGTCTACGGCCGCGGCGAGGAACGCGCAGCCCATCATCAACAAAACGCGAGTATGCATGGGAAGAATTGAAAATTCCGATCTGTGGCAGAAGGTATACGCTCGGCTAAATTAGCGGACCGTGAAGCGCAGGCTATATTGCCCGCCAATTACATAATCAAAGGGCAGCGCCGCCATTTCCTCAAACGATTCCATCAGCGTCACCGTCGGCTTCGTCGTGGCGCGCCCGGCTTGCATCACATTCATCACGCTGCCTGGCAGGCTGGTGAGGCTCTTGTCGTCCATATAAATGGTCGGTTTCATACTGGTCACCGAGACAAAGAGCTTGGAGTTGGCGCGCTCCTGATTGATGACATTTACAGCCTCGGGCAACTCCAGGAAGCGGTTGAACATCGAGGCCATTTGGGGGAAGCGGTTCAGCGTGTCGGCGTCGCTCAGTAGAATCTTGTGCTCGCCTTTCGAAAGCGAAGAAGGAATCTTCACGGTCACTTCGCGCGTGATTCTTTCGCCGCGCCAGGGTTGCAGGAAAACCTTCACCTTCACATCCTCGCCCGGGTTCAGCTCCGTCTTCTCCATCCAGGCGCTTTCAATGGCGGCGATGCGTCGCTCCGGAATTAGATCAATGGTGGCCTCGACGGCCTTCAGCTTCGGCGTGGCGAGGTTGTTGCCGTAGAGCCGGTTGAACTTATCGCCCCACCAGGTGGCCATCAGGACCGAGGGCGGCAGCGGGCTATCGCTCGGCGCGGCCATGTTGCCCAGATTCAGGCTCGGCAGCCCGTCCAGTTCGACTTTGCCGCTGAGCCGGTACGTGGTCTCGTCGCTGAATTCGTTTGAGCCAGAAATGGAATTAAACATGGTCATCGTCATCAGGAACGGCGTCCATTTCTGGTTGACGAAAACGTTGAAGCGGAAGTCTTTCTCGCCCTTACTGCTACGCACTTTCACCTTGACCGGAATCGTGGCCGCCTCTTCTCCCAGTAGGCCTTGGATGCCCGAGTGGCGATCTTGCCGCAAAGCGCCGACGATCTCCGTCGTATTGCCGACCTTGTTGGGCTGGAAGCTGGAACTCAACACGGTGAGAATTTCGCCCTTGGCCATCGGCATGTCCACCGGGCCCATGTTGAAGAAAGGGTGGCCAAAGCCGAGCACCTTTTTGCCGTCGTTATAAGTGACGGTACCTAGCCCCGAAATATTCATATCTCCCGAAACCAACACCCCAACAATAGGCTGCCCGGGCTTGAGCGAGCTCTGCCAATCCGCGGAGGGCTTCGTGTCATAGTTGGCGCCGCCGCCGCCGCCCATCACGGGTCGCAAGCCCATCTGCTTCAAGGTGCCGCCAAAGTAATCGAGTACCGTTTGGTTGAATCCCGAAAAAGTAAGCGGGGTCTCAATAGGCTGCATCAGCGCGCCCGCCATCACACTTTCTGGAACCGCGATCGGGCGTAGCGAGGCAACGCTCGCGGGCGATTTCGCTTCGGCCGGTCGAGAAGAATCGAATTCGTTGATTTCGAGCATCAACTCAATCGGCGTGATACCGCAGATGGCGTCGGGGGAAAACACGCTGATGCGCAGGCTCACGGCCCCCATCATCTTGCCGTCTACGTAAACCGGCGAACCGGACATGCCGCCGGCCACGCCCGTACGCAGCGCTTTACCGAACATCTTGGCCAGGATGATGTCTTGCTTCGGGCCCCAAGCGTTTTTCCATACGCCAATCACTTCGATAGGGACCGGCTCGGCCTCGCTTCCTTCGAAGACCGTCCAGGCGGTCGCCTTCATCCCCGGTTTCACCTCGCTCAAGGGGAGGATCTCCGTTTTACCGGCTGTCGGCGGGGTTTGGCCGCAGAGGGCCCCGGCCAGTCCCAGGGCCATTAAGGAAAGAGCAAGCTTCATGTACAACCTAATCTGTCTCTATAGACGCTATCGGCACCGTTTTAGGATGCCTTGAATTCTCCTATTATATGGATCGTGCCCCGATGTGCCGAAACATTAAGCCCCTCTTCAATTTCGATCCACCCGCGACAGAGGAGGAAATCCGCGCCGCCGCCCTCCAGTTTGTGCGCAAGATTAGCGGCGTGAACAAGCCGTCAAAGGGCAACGAAGCGCCGTTTTACGGGGCGGTTGCCGAAATCGCCGCCGTTTCCGCCAAGCTGATCGGTACACTAAACACCTCGGCAGCACCGAAGAACCGCGATGTCGCCGCCCAGCAAGCTCGTGCCCGCGCGGCCCGGCGTTTTGCGCCAAAACCGGTGTAGCGCCAAAGGCACTTTTTCATCGCTCGCTCGACGGTTGACGCTAACCTTCATACCGGCAAAGCTTTACCAGCCGCTCCTCAGTCGTAGCTTCCCTCGATAAACCACTTCCCCCCGCCGTAATCCCAGTACACCCGGAAAACGCCCAGGCTCTGCGTCTCTACATCCCATTCCTGGCGCGTCCAGACTTCGCTGCTCCACCAATCGCCGGAACTCTGCCAGGGGCCAGCCGCTACCAGCACCTCCCCGCCGCCCAACGCCGATTGAATCTTGGCCGGCCTGCCGAGATCGTTGCGCCAAACGCGCGCGGGAAAGGGCGGCCGGAAGCGCCGGAAGCCGATCTTGGGCCGCAAGGGCAGGGGTGTCGCCTTTCCCGCCGCCAGCGCCCCCAAACGGTACGCGTCCGGGCGGTGCGTATCGAGCAACTCCGGCGCGCCCACTTTGTCGGCGCCCACCAGGCTGCGGATGCGCGTGAGCGTGACTTCGAGTTTCTCCGGCTCCGGCGCCGCCGGCAGAAAGAGACCGTGCTGCGTTGTGCGCGACTCCACCGGCATCAACTCGACTTCGATCTTGGCCACGGGCGCTTGCGGCGGCCGGTCGCCCAGTTCGAGTTGCAGCAGCTTCAACAACACTTTCCCATCGAGTATCGGCACCGGCAGGCGCAAACGCGCCGTATGCGCCGCGCCCCGCACCAGGCCCAGGCTCAGCCGGATCTCGTTAGCGGCCCGGCCATGAAAACGCAGCCGCTGGCAAAGATCGTTCACCATTTGCGTCAGACAAAACAGCAGCGGCTCGAGCAAATGGACCGCATGTTCCAGATCTTTCTCCTCGCGGAAAAAAACGGGCTCCTCCCGCAGCCGCAACTGCCTCTGCCCCTCGCCGCGCGCGAGTTTTTGCAAGCGCGTACCTTCTTCGCCCAAGCGCGCCGCCACCCCCAGCGCAGGCAGCGCGGCGAATTCGCCGAAGTTCCGGATCCCCCATTGGTCCAGGTGCCGGGCGAATTCCGGCGAACCGCCCAGCAGGTAAGGCGGCAAGGGAGCCAGCCGCGCCGCCTCCCCGCCGGCGGGCAAAATCGTCGTGCCCCGCAGACCCCGGGCCGCATGCACCGCCGCATCCGGGTTCGCCGCGATGGCCAGTTGCGCGGGCACCCCCACTCGGGCTTGAATCGCGGCGGCAATCTGCTCCGGCGTGCCATGGATGCGCCGCAACCCGCGAATATCGAAGACCACCGTATCGTTGGCCGTCTCCTCAATTAGCGGCGAAAAATACCCGGCGCAGCGCAGCAGCAGCGCATGATTGCCGGGCGCATAAAGACAAGCAAACATACAACCTCGTTATCGCGAAACGGAAAACTCCCGCTTCTCCGGGCGATGCTGGCGCGTGCATTTGGCCGTCACGTCAAAACGATCCAGCAAGCACCCGGCCAGCCGCCCCTCCCACGCCGAACCCCGGCGGCTCAATTGGATCTTGAGCGCGGAGCAGGAATGGGCGTGGATTTGCTGCCCCAAAACCAGCAACGCCGTCCGGGTGTTTTCCACGGCATTGCGCAAACGGAACCAGGCCGCCAGGGGAATGCGCCGGCTGGCCTGCGAGGGCGTTTCCCCCAGATCGATCGCCACCAGCCCGAAGCCGCCCGCCGGGGCCAGTAAATCCGCCGCTTTGAGGGCATTTTCGACGCTTCCGCCACAACGAACCCAAAGTACTTGCGACAGCCGCACGCCCGCCTCCGCCGCGCTGGCCGGATCAAAGGCGTCCCCCGTGTCCAGCAGCGCGCAGCATTCCCCTTCGGCCGTGGCGGTGGCCAGCAAAGAATAAAGCAAAGAAGTGCGCCCCGAAGAGGCGGGACCCGCGATTTCCGTCATCGCCCCACGCGGAATTTCCCCCGCCATCGAGCGTATGCTCTCCCGGCCTGTCCCTTCCGGGCTACGGAAGGCGGCCTCCCAGCGGGGCCCCAGGACGGTCTGCATTTCCTGGCGAAGCAGTGCGGCGGATACTTTCATATTCGCCTTATCTTCGCCTATACTGGAGCAAACGTCAATGCCCCAGGATTACGTCGAGTTGCATGCCCGTTCCGCCTTCAGTTTTCTGCGGGGGGCCTCGAATCCCGAAGACTATGCTCAGTCCTGCGCCCAATGGCAGCAGCGCGGCATGGCTCTACTGGATATCGATGGCGTCTATGGGGCGCCGCGCTTTTATCAAGCCATGAAAAAAGCCGGGCACAAGCCCTTTCTGGGCGCCGAGGTGAACTGCACCGACGGGGCGCGCTACCCGCTGCTAGTGGCCAATCGCCAAGGCTACCAGAATCTTTGCCGCATGATTTCCCGCATGAAGTTGCGAACGCCAAAGAACCCCAAGCCCGGCCGCGAGGCTGCCGTGACGCGCGAGGAACTCGAGGAATTCTCCCCCGGCCTGCTTTGCCTGACCGGCGCGGAAGACGGCCCCCTCGCCCAGGGCCTACGGGCGAAAGACGGCTCCGCCACGCTGGAGCGCCTGGAACGCATCTTCGGCGCCGGGAATGTCTATCTCGAAGTGCAGCGCCATTTCGATCGAGAGGAAGAAGCGCGCAACCAGGCCGTGATCGAACTGGCGCAGCGCTTGCATCGTCCGCTCGTGGCCACCAACGGCGTGTGTTATTCGCTGCCCCGCCACCGCGAACTGCTGGACGTCTTCACCTGCCTGCGCCACCATACGACGCTGGCCAACGCGGGGCGCCTGCTCGCGCGGAACTCCGAGCGCTATCCGAAATCGACTCCCGACATGATCCGCCTCTTTGCCGATGTGCCGGAGGCGATCGACCAAACGCTCGAAGTCGCCAGCCGCTTGGAATTCACGCTTGCCGATCTCGGTTACCGCTTTCCCAGTTACCCCGTCCCGCCTGGCCACACCGAACAAAGCTTTCTGGCCAAGCTGACGGAAGAATACGCCCGCCGCCGCTATGTCCAGGACTATGAGCGCGCCCGCCCGCAACTGGAGAAAGAGCTCGCCATCATCGGCAAACTCGGCTTTGCCGGCTACTTCCTGATCGTTTGGGACATCGTCGAGTTCTGCAAGCGGCAGGGCATTTTGATCCAAGGCCGCGGCTCGGCCGCCAACAGCGCCGTTTGTTATTCGCTGGGCATCACCGCCGTCGACGCCGTGAAGATGGATCTGCTGTTTGAGCGCTTTCTTTCCGAGAACCGCGGTGAATGGCCGGATATCGACCTCGATCTCCCCTCCGGCGTCCAACGCGAACGCGCCATCCAATATGTCTACGAGCGCTATGGGCAGCTCGGCGCCGCCATGACGGCCAACGTCATCACTTACCGCGGACGCTCCGCCGCGCGCGAGGCCGGCAAGGTGCTGGGCTTCGACGAAGCCACCCTGGGCCGCTTGTCGAAGTTCGTGCCGCGCTGGGGCTGGTCGGAAGAAAGCGATACGCCCGACAAGCACTTTAAGGAAGCGGGCCTCGATGTCTCGGACCCGCGCGTGCTCAAGTTTCTCGATCTCGCCGTCGGCCTCCAGGAATTGCCGCGCCATCTGGGCCAGCATTCCGGGGGCATGGTGATTTGCCAGGGGCAACTGGATTCCGTCGTGCCCTTGGAGCCCGCCTCCATGCCCGGCCGTGTGGTCGTGCAATGGGATAAGGAAGACTGCGCCGACATGGGCATTGTGAAAGTGGACCTCTTGGGCCTGGGCATGATGGCGGCGCTGGAGGAATCGATCGAATTAATTGAAGAGCACTATGGCGAGAAGATCGACCTCGGCCGCCTGCCTGCCGACGACCCCCAAGTCTACGCCGCCTTGCAGCGCGCCGATACCATCGGCCTCTTCCAGGTGGAAAGCCGCGCCCAGCAAGCTTCTTTGCCCAAGATGAAGCCCGAGAAATTCTACGATCTGGTGGTGCAAGTGGCCATCATCCGCCCCGGGCCGATCGAGGGCAAGATGGTGCACCCCTACATCTCTCGACGCCAGGGCCGGGAGAAAGCCGAGCCTCTGCATCCGTCCCTGGACGAGATCCTGAAGCGCACCCTCGGTGTACCGCTTTTCCAGGAGCAACTGCTGCGCATGGCCATGGCGGTGGCGGATTTTACGGGCGGCGAGGCCGAGGAACTCCGCCGCGCCTTCGGCTTCAAACGCTCGGAAAAACGCATGCGCGAAATCGAAGTGAAGCTCCGCGCCGGCATGACGCGCAAAGGCATTGTCGGCGAAGTGCAGGACCGCATCGTCAAGGCGATCACGTCCTTTGCGATGTTCGGCTTTCCGGAATCGCACGCCGCCAGCTTTGCCTTGCTGGCCTACGCTAGCGCCTACCTGCGCACTTACTATCTGCCCGCTTTCACCTGCGCGCTGCTCAATCACCAGCCCATGGGCTTTTATTCGCCCGCCACCCTGATCAAAGACGCCCAACGCCACGGCCTGCGCGTGCTGCCCGTCGATATCAACCGCTCGCGCCCAGTCTGCACGCTCGAAAACCGCGAACTCCGCCTGGGCTTGAACTACGTCCGCGGCCTCAGCCGCGCGGCCGCCGAAGCGATTGTCGCCGCGCAGCCGTTTAAGGGCATCGAAGACCTGGCGCGCCGCGTTCCGGCCTTGCACAAAGACGACCTCTCGCAGCTCGCCTCCATCGGCGCCTTGAATCCGCTGGGCGCCCAGCACCGCCGCGACGCCTTATGGCAGGTCTCCTGGGTGACCAAGCCGCCGGGGGACTTGCTGCTGGCCGTGCCCGAAACGATTCCCGAGACGCCCCTGCGGCAGATGACCCTCGAAGAGCGCCTGGTCTCCGACAGCTTTGGCACCGGCATGACCATCGGCAAGCACCCCATGGCCTACCGCCGCGCGGAGCTCAATCAAATGGGCGTGACGCCCGCCGCGGCGCTGCTAACGGTGGCCAACGGCCGTACGGTGCGGGTGGCCGGCAACGTCATCGTCCGCCAGCGCCCCAGCACCGCCAAAGGCATCACTTTCGTCAGCCTCGAGGACGAAACCGGGATCTCGAACGTCGTCGTGATGCCGGACCTTTTTGAGCGGCAGCGCGCGGCCATCGTCGCCCACCCGTGGGTGATCGTCGAAGGGCGCATGCAGAATGCCGATGGCGTCACGCACATCCTCGCTAAAAGCGTAGCCCCTCTCGGCAGCCCGCTTCATATCGGCGTGCCTTCGCACGACTTCCACTGAAGCCGCTATTTGCCTGGACGCGCGGGCGAGCGCAACTGGTAGTACACCGCGCGAAGATGGCGCTTGGATTCATATTGCGGGCAAATGCCGCTCAGGGATTCCATCGAGCCCAACACCAGATAGCCATCATTTTCCATACGTTGCTCGATCCGGTTGAACAAGGAAATCCGATCCGGATCCGAAAAGTAGATCGCGACGTTACGGCAGAAAATGAGGTCGAATTTTCCAACCGAGCTGAAGTCTTCCATGAGATTCAAACGCCGGAAGGTGACCATGGCCCGGATCTCGTCCCGGATCTTCCAACCCTGGGGATGGAGGTGGAAGTAGCGGCCCCGCGCTTCGTCCGGAAGCCCGCGGGATACTTCTAGATGACTGAAAACGCCCGCGCTGGCTTTCGCCACCGCTTGGTCGGAGATGTCGGTGCCCAATAAGCGGATTTGATAGCGGCTGAGATCCCCCAGTAGCTCCGTCAGCACCATGGCAATGCTGTAGAGCTCCTGGCCGCTCGAGCAGGCCGCGCTCCAAATACGCAAGGGCGTTTTGAGGCTGTTGCGCGAACGTCTGTCGATCAGGTCCGGTATCACCTTATGGCGAAGCAGGTCGAAAGGGGAGTTGTCCCGAAAGAAAAGGGTTTCACCCGTCGTGATCTCGTCCACGATGCGGCGCCGGATCGTCCCGCTTGCGTCGTTGCGGGAGCGGCTCACCAGATCGAGGAAGCTGCGGCAACCCAGATCCTCGGCCATCGGACCTAGGCGCCCTTCAATCAGATACCCTTTGCTGTGGTCGAGAGTGATGGCGCACAAGGAATGAATGTATTGAAAGACCGCGCCCTGCTCCTCGGGAAGAAGCCGGATCACGGTGGAGTCTCCGCCACAGCCCGGACGATTTCGGGCGCAATGCGCGCCAGGGGCAAAACGGCATCGACCACGCCGGCGGCAATGGCCTCGCGTGGCATGCCGAAGACGACACAGCTGGCCTCGTCCTGCGCCATCGTGTAGCAGCCTCCTCGCTTGAGCAACTTGAGTCCCTGAGCGCCATCGTTTCCCATGCCGGTCAGAATCGCCGCAATCGCCCGGCCGGGGAAATGCAAGGCCGCCGAACGAAAAAGATAGTCCACCGACGGACGGCAGTTGTTTTCCGGAGGATCGTCCGTAAGATGGATGACAATCTGCCCCTTACCTCCGCCGGCCAACCGCATGTGCCGCCCTCCCGGGGCGAGATACACGCATCCGTGTTGCGCCGTTTCTCCCTCCTGGGCCTCCCTCACCGGCAGCGCGGATTTGGCGGAGAGACTTTGCGCCAGCGCTGCGGTGAATAAAGGGGGCATGTGTTGCACGATAAAAATCGGAGCCTTCAACTCCGCGGGCAACAAAGGGATGATCTGCGCCAGCGCCGCGGGCCCGCCCGTGGAGACGCCGATGAGTACGATGGGGTCACCCGTGCGCAGCGGCAACCTCGTCGCGCCGGCTGGCGGCGATAGCCCTAAAGAAGGAGAAAACGGGACCAAAGAAATGGGCGCGGGTCCTGAAGAAATGGGCGTAGCGCCGGCGCCGTCCGGCGCCACCGAACTGGCCCCACTCCGCAAAGAACCGGAAAGAATCCGCCGGATCTCCTGGCGCCGTTCAAACGCCCGAATCATCGGCTGCAATCCCGCCCGCAGCTGCGCCATGCAGGCTTCCGGAGAGGCTCCCTCCGGCTTGGGAAGAAAATCGAAGGCCCCCAGCTCCAGCGCTCGAATTGTCATCGCGCTTCCCCGCATTGTGTGCGCGCTCAAGACGATCACTCCTACCGGGGAACCCATTTTCTTCAGTGCCTCCAGTACCGCGAGACCGCCCATCTCCGGCATCTCGAGATCCAGCGTAAGCAGATCCGGGCGGAGCGAATCGAGGCGTGCCAAGGCCAGCGCCCCGTTGCTGGCCGACCCCGCGATTTCGACGCCCCCAATACCGGTGAGCGCCTGGGAAAGCACACGCCGGAAAAGCGCGGTGTCGTCGACGACTAAAATGCGGGTGCTCATGGTAGCAAGGAGAAACGAACACGGTCTGGCTCGACTGCAGGGCGCTGCGTCTTCGCTTCGCGCAAACTCTCCTTCTGTCCCCGGGACCTCTGGGTGCCTTGGCTCTGGCTGAGGACGCTTTGTTTCGGCATGCGCTTACTAGACTTGAAATTGCCCGGCTGCCGATTCCAGTTTCTCGGCCACGCTGGCCAAGTCGGCCGCACGCGCGCGCAGACCGTCGCCGCTGTTGGCCATGTCGCTGGCCGCCCGGTCCACCACCAGAATGTCCCGCGCAATTTCCCGTGAGGCTTGGGAACTTTCCGTCACGCGAAACTGCACTTCCTGCACACTACGGGATGCCTCCCCAATGTTGGAGGCAATGTTTTTGGTGGCCGTGGCCTGCTCTTCGATGGCGGCGGCGATCGAAGTCACAATTTGATTGACGTCCCGGATGACGGCCGAAACGGCGCCCACTTGGGAAATGCCCTGCGTAGTCGACTCCTGCACGTTGGCCACCCGCCGGGCAATATCTTCCGTAGCCGCCGCAGTTTGCTGGGCCAAGGCTTTGATTTCGCTGGCGACGACGGCAAAGCCCTTGCCCGCGCTGCCGGCCCGAGCCGCCTCGATGGTGGCGTTTAACGCCAGTAGATTCGTCTGCGAGGAGATCTCGCGAATCGTTTCCGTCACTTTGCCAATCTCCTGCGCGGCCAGCCCCAAGGATTGGATCTGTCCCGTCACTTGCTCTGCCTGGCGCGAAGCCTTGGCGGTGACACTCCGGGCTTGTTCTGCATTGCCGGCGATTTCTCGTATGGTGGCCGTCATCTGTTCCGTAGCGGAGGCGACCTCCGCCAGGCCCTCGGTGGCTCCCCCCATGCCCGTCGCCACGCTGGCGACGTTGGAACTCATCTCTTCCGCGGCCGCAGCAACAGAGCTGGCCCGGCCCGATGCATCGCGCGATCCCGACAGCAGTTGCCCGGAGGCGCTCAGCAACTCGGCGGAGGAACCCGCCAGTACCCGAATTCCCGCTCGCAGGTCGCCCAGCATATTCCGGATCGTTTCCACCATCGTGTTCGCCGAACGGCTCAATTGCCCGATTTCATCCTTGCGCTCCTGTAGATCCTCCGGCAATCCCTGCGACAGGTCTCCTCGGGAAACTCGTTCCAGCAAGGTGACCACCGCGGACAGGGGCCCCGTGACGCTGCGAATAATCAACGCGAAAATGCCCGCAGCCAGCAGGAGCGCCGTCAACGTACAGAACACGAGCGTGCCGCGGTAGCGTGCGAAGCCATCGATGCGCGCCCGGAGCACCTCGTCCAGTTCCGCCACGGTCGCCGCATGCAACTCGAGAGTTACACGATTGGCTTCCGTCCAGGCGGAAATCCACACCGCCTCCGAAGGCCAGCTTCCGCTTGGCGCAGCCACGGCGTTGAGATCGGCGATCAAGGCGCTCAATACTTGCTCGTAGCGGGCCTTCTTAGGCTGGAGGCTTCTTTTGAGCGAGGCACTAGCCCCCCGGGCGCTCCGGTCGTTTTCCCGAAACGCAGTATCGAGATCCCCGCTGATTCGGTCGAAGTCCGATTCCTTGAGAGCTGCGGCCAGGATGGCCACCTGAGTACGGTCGGAAGGCAAAATCCTGTGCCCGCCCACTTGCCGGGCCCCCACTGCTTGCCGGGACCCAAGGCTCCAACCCAGGTTGCGCAGGCGCGCCAGTGTCTGGCCTACGGCCACCGAGCTGACATCCGCCAGGTAATAACTGTCCATCTCCGGATCCAAGGTCAGATTGGATTGATCTCCCGCGCGCGCTACGGCGGAGCGTAGCTGCCCGACTAATGCGTCTCCGGCCGCCGCCCAGACCGGCCAATTCCCAGCGGGCGCGCTCGCCACTAGGTTCCGCCATTGCCCGCGCAGGCTCGCGATCCGCAAGGATTGCAGCCCTTCTTTTTGGAGAGCGGCGTCGCTGAACCCGAGCTCGGGACCCAATTCGGATTCCAGGACCTCGAGCTTCTGAAACAGGTCTTCCACTTCTTTTTCGAGATTCCGCTCCGCCTCGCCCCCTTGCGGGGCGTCGGCGCTCTTAGCCGCCCGCCCTCCTTGCACGCGCCCCGGTCCTGCCGTACGAAGCTGCGTTACCTGGTAGGCCCCTACGGAGGCAATCAGCCGCACTAAGGGCTGCTGGTAGCGGTTGCCCATCAACTCTTTCTCGGCAAAGCGGATGTCGGCCGAAATTTGGTCCAGGTTGAAATAGAACAGGACACCCAAGGGGAGCGCAAAAAAGCCTACCCCCAGAAGAATTCTCTGTCCAATGCCTAGTTGCCGCAGAAAGCGTTTCAAATTCATGGTTGTTTCATCCTTTTCAATGGGAGCGCGCTCCGGAGGGACCGCGCGGTCCGGCCAGTAGTTCGGTCGTACGCAGCAGGCTGAGAACGCGGCCGCCCGCTCTCAATACGCCGTCGAGAAGTCGTTTCTGGGCCGGCGCGACCGATAAGGGTAACGCCTCCAGGTCGTCCGTGACGGCCTCGATCACCTCGCCCACCCGGTCAACCAAAAGGCCTACGGATTCGCCGCCGCTGTCTAACAAGACCACCCGGCTTTCGGAGTTCGGCCGCGTGGGGCCGGCCCCTAGGAGAATTCCGGTGTCGAGAAGCGTGACGATCTTCCCGCGCAGATTCAGAACGCCCAGTACCTCAGGCGGCGCGTGCGGGACGGGCGTGACCCTGCCCAGGCGGATTACTTCCTGCACGCTGGCCGCGTCGAAGGCGTACCAGGCCTCGCCCAGATACAACGTCGTGAGCAATATGGGCGCCGACGGCGCGGGCCCGCCCAGGCGTGGCGCGTTAACGAGAGAGTTCATCATCGGATCGGAGGGCATAAAACAGGCTGGATATGGAGACTGTGCACGTCCCTAAACGCGGAACACCGCAACGGCTTCCCCCAGTTTTCTCGCCACGCCCGTAAGGCCGGTGGCGCTCGAACTCACGTGCTCGCTGCCGGAGGCAATCTCGCTGGCCGAGCGATGCACGGAGACGATATCGGTTGCAATCGATGCCGAGACCTGCGAGCTTTCTGCGACCCGCCCGTTCACATCCTGCACCCCCTCGGATGCCTCGGCGATATTGCGGGCAATGTCCTTGGTGGCCGTGGCTTGTTCTTCAATCGCCGCGGCGATGGAGTCGACGATCTCGCTGACTTCGTGGATAACGGTTGAAACCTTCCCGATCTCCAACACGCCCTGGGCTGTGGAGGACTGTACCCCCGCAATGCGGGCCTTGATGTCCTCCGTCGCCGTCGCCGTCTGTTGGGCCAGCGCTTTGATCTCGTTGGCCACCACGGCGAAGCCCTTGCCGGCGGCGCCCGCGCGGGCGGCCTCAATGGTCGCATTCAGCGCCAGCAGATTGGTTTGGGAGGAGATCTCCGTGATCGCCTCGGTCACCTTGCCGATCTCCCGAGCGGCCTGTCCCAATTGATTCATCTGCTCGGTGATTTGGGCCGCCTGGCGCGTGGCGTCGGCCGTGATCCCCCGCGCTTTTTCGGAATTCGCCGCGATTTCCCCGATCGTCGCGGTCATTTCCTGGGTGGAGATGGCAACATTAGCCAAATTCTTGCTCGTCTCTGCCATCGCCCCGGCTACGACGGCCACGTTGCTGCTCAACTGCTCGGCGGCGGCGGCGACCATCTGGGCCCGGTGCGAAGCATCGCGTGAACCCGCGCTCATTTGCCCCGCATTCGCCAACATGCTTTGCGCCGAGGTGGCAAAGGTTCCCGCGCCCGCACGAACTTCTTGTAGCATCCCCCGCAGATTCACGGACATCTCCTGCATCGCCCGCGACTGTAGGCCGATTTCGTCCTGGCGGTGTAGATAGTCCAAAGGGATTTCTTCGGTAAAGTCCCCGCGTGAGAGCCGCTCTAGATGCCCCACGGTTGCGGCCAGGGGTTCGGTAATGCCCCGTGTAACCCAAAATGTTGTAGCTACGGCCACCGCCAGGGCCAGCGCAAGACCGAGAAGGATGCCGTTGCTGGCCCGGTTTACCGCGGTCTGTATGCCCGCCGCCCCTAAGTCTCCTTGGACCTTGTTGAAGCTAACCAGTTCATCCAGCGCGGCCGAATAGCGCTCATAGAAGGGTTGAATCTGCCGTAAAACTTGGTATTGCGCGCCGGCCCGTCCTCCTCGGCCTCCCACCAGCGCTGTCGCCTCTTGGATCTTTTCTAGGTAAGGAGCACGCTCTCTCTGCATGGCGGCGAAAAGCCGCCGGTCTTCCTCGAGATGGATCGTCTTTTCATATTTTTCGATGGTTTCCGAAACCCGCCGGGTGAGTTGCTCCCCCTCGGCTTGAAGCGCTGCCAGACTAATGGCATCACCGCCCCGGATTTGGTCCTTCAGCACCCCAAATCGCGCCAGCGACAGGACCTTTAGCTGCCCGATAAGGTACACACCGGGCAGCGAGTCATCCGTGATTCGTTTCGTGCTTTCGTCGATCCTTCGCAACTGCCCGTAGGCGAAGAGTCCCAACGCCGAGGCGATCACGATGATGACCCCGAAGCCGCCGGCGATGCGGGTTCCGATTTTCCAGTTATTGATATTCATGCAGGTTCTCCTTGTAGTGCGACTTTGTAGTGCGACTTTTCCCCGCCCGAAAGCCCGTCTCTGTTCTCGCTCCCGGCCCTATCTCCAGGAGAGCTCTCCGGACTCCGCGCCGAAGCGCGATCCTCCAACACCCGCCGGATCCCTTCGAGAAACGCTTCCTGATCCAACTTGACCTGGTACTCCGTCACGCCCGCGGCAAGGGCTTCGGCGATCTCTTCTTCGCCCGCGAGCGAGGACAGGGCGATGATCGGCAGACGGGCGAATCGTTGGTCGGCGCGTATCCTCTGGGTCAGTGCAAGACCGTCCATTCGAGGCATCTCGAGGTCCGTCGCCACCGCCCCCACCACGCCCGCGTGCGCATCGAGAAGCTCCCAGGCGGCCTGTCCGTCCGGGGCGGCCAGGACCTGGTATCCGACTGCTTCGATCATCCGACGGATCTGTCCCCGGAAGAAATCCGAATCTTCCGCCACCAGAATGGTCGGCGCCTTCGCTCCGTTCGATCGCGACGCAGCTTCCAATCCAGCGTCAAGCGGAGAGGCCGCTTCGGGCTGTCCACCGCCGGTTCCCGGTCCCCCACCCGCGGCGCCGGCCCGCTCAGCAGGCTTTGCGCTATCCTGACCGGCCAGCTCGAGCAGATCCACCAAGAGTGTCGTTTTCCCCTCCAATAAGCCCGAACCAGCAATTCCGCGTTGCCGCAGAGTATCGAGGTCAAAGACCGCCCGCGCTTGGATCATGTCCATGGGCTCGGCTGCCAGTAGACCCTGCGTCCGGCCGGCTTGGTCAAATACGATGACCACCCAGGATTGGGATTCGTCCAGGTTCCCGACACAGGCCGCATCGCCTAGCGTCCACAACGGGAGGATACCCTGCCCGTACCGCATGGTTCGGCGTCCCCCCAGCATCTGGATTTGCTCCGGCCGCACCCGCTCGATGCGGTTGACCAGCTCAATTGGAACCGCGCACCTTTCCCCGGGTGCGTTGTGAAAGAGCAATAAGGACCGCTGTTCGCCGAGGACGCCATCGCGCCCCAAGGCGGCGTTCAGCGGCGCCTCACACGCCTCCGCCGGACCTTTGGGCGACCGAGGCGCCCTCCCGGAGGCGGCCTCCTGGGCCAATTCTCCTGCTAGTCCCATATTGGCTAGCCCCAAACTGGGTCCCATGCCTTGCGCCACTCCGCCTACATCGAGGATTAAAGCTACCTCGCCGTCACCCAAAATGGCCGCGCCCGCATACTCGGTCAACTGCTTGAGGTGACGCCCCAGGGGTTTGACGACGATCTCGGCGGTGTCGTGAAGTTCGTCGACGACCAAACCATACTCAAAGCCGCCCGTGTGGACCAGTACGACGCCAATCGTCTGGTTGGCTTGCAACTGGGCGCTCCTACTTTCGTTGCCGCTACTTTGGGGGCCACCGGGTTCGGAGCCGCCGCCTGCCTGGCCCGCCTGGGCGGCGCGCGTCGGCTCGCCGAGAGCGTCGGCGAGGCGCAGCAACGGCACCAAGCGGTCGCGCAACAACAGTACCTCGCCATGCCCGGCCCGGTCCACCCGTTCCGACCATTGGCTCGCCGGAATCCGCAATAATTCCCCCACGTTCTGCTGCGGGATGGCGAATCGCTGCCCGCGGCAGGAAATCAACAACGAGGGAATGATCGCCAGCGTCAGCGGCAGCTTGATGCGGAAGGTCGTCCCTTCGCCGCGCGTGGAGTCGATCTCCACCTTGCCGCCCAACCGGTCCAAATTGGTCTTGACCACGTCCATGCCCACGCCGCGGCCCGAAACATCGCTGAGTTTTTCCGCTGTGGATACCCCCGGCAGAAACAACAGCGCGATTTTCTCCCGTTCCGAGAGCGCCTCCAACTGCTCCCGCCCAATCAGCCCCTTGGCGAGCGTCGAGGCGCCAATCTTCTCCGCCGACAATCCCTTGCCGTCGTCGCGGATTTCCAGCACCACTTGCCCCGCCTGATGGCTCGCGCGCAGCCAAACCGTACCCAGCGCCGCCTTACCGGCCTTCAACCTCTCCTCGGGCAGTTCGATGCCGTGATCCACGGCGTTGCGAATCATGTGCGTCAAGGGATCGCTTAGGCCCTCCAGGATCGTTTTGTCGATTTCCACTTCCTCGCCGCTAATTTCCAGCCTCACCTGCTTGCCGAGATTGCGGCTCAGGTCCCGCACGAGCCTAGGAAACTTTCCCAGCAAAGAGCCGATTGGCTGCATGCGCGTCAAGGTCACCGCGCTCTGCAATTCCGAGGTCACGAGGCTGAGCCGGTGAGAGCCCGCACGAATCCCGGTTTCATCCCCGGCGGCGACGGCGGCCTGGAGTTCGTTCCGGCTCAACACGAGTTCTCCCGCCAGCGTCATCAAGTTGTCCAAGAGTTCGACGGGCAGGCGAAGGGTGGATTCCGCCCCTCCGGATTTTCGCGCAACCAGGTCCGCAGGGGCGGCCTTGGCTGGCGGCGCGGAGGCCTGCGGAATGTCCGGAGCGGCTTCCAGGCCCGCCTCGAGATCGCGCAATATTCCGTTTTTCTCCAGTAGCTTGATCTGCTTGGCAGGCAGATTCAACAAGCCGCCAATCAGATCCGCCTCGAGCGCGCAGGCGTAGAGGACCTCCAACATGAGCTGCCGCGAGGTCTCCGTTTCCAGGCTTCCGGCCGATTCCAGATCGAGACTGGTACTGATGATTGTGCCCGCCCGCATCAGCCCGCGCAAAACCTCGAGCGGCGACTGGTTACGCCTTTGCAGATCGTGAATGAGGTCGTATTCAACCAAATAAATCGAGCGCCCGCCCCGCCGCGCCTGTTCAAGATCGAAGACCCCAATTTCGATCCGTTTCGCCTGGTTCGGGATGGCCAACGGCACGGAATTCCGCTGGCCCCCCTCCGCCTGTTGCGGCAAATAGGGAGAGCTGAGCGCGTTTAGCGCCTGGACGTACTCGCTTATGTCCGCCTCGCCGCTCGCCCGGTAGTCCACGAGCATTTCCCGAAGTTTGTCGAAAGCCAACAGAAGCACACTCACGGTCTCGGCGTTGGGAACCAACTGCCGCGACCGCATTAGTTCGAGGACGCTTTCGGCCTTGTGCGCCAATTCCCGGATGCGCACCAGGTCAAAAAAGCCGGCCCCGCCCTTAATGGAGTGCGCGGCCCGGAATACCCGGTTCACCACCTCATCCTGAATCGCCTCGCCATCCTGCTCCAGAATCAGCAGGTCGGTTTCGATCGTCGCTAGATGCTCCTGGCTTTCGGCCAGGTATTCCTGCACCAGTCCATCATCGACGGATGCATTGCCGGATGAAGTTGCCATGCGCGTTCCTTATCGGCCTTCGACCGCAATGTGTTGATGAATTCGCATCGTCATCAGTAATTCCACAATGTCGGCCGAGGCGTTGATGACCATCACCTTGCCGCCCAACTTGCTCAATGAATTGTGCGAGGCGACGATCAGGCCAATGCCAGCTGAGTCCACCATCCGCACTTCCCCGAAATCCAACGACAGTTCCCTCACTCCGTCGCTCACCATCGCCCGCAAACGATTCCGCAATTCCGGGATCGCCGCCGCAACGATGTCGCCCTGCGGGCGCAGCGTACCTAGTCTTTTCGTTTCGATGCTCATTTAGCCCGCTCTTTCTCCTTTGCCTTCGCCGTCCTTCCGGTCTCCCGTCTTGCCCCTCCCCGAGCCGTCTCCTGCCCAGCAGCCGCTTGGGGAGGAAATCCTTCCTGCGCCCTCACCGCAAATCGCCGCAAAAGGGTTACTCCATTGCCACTCCCATTGAAGCGGAGCTGCTGCGCGTAGCGAAGATAAATTGGCAATCCCCGACCGCTAGTGTTGAGCCCGGTTCCGCAGCAAATGGCCAACTGCGTGCGCCAGTCGAATCCTGGGCCTCCATCGCGCACCGCAATCAGCAACCTCCTGTCGTTCCCCCGCAAGACACAGGCAATCTCTCGCCGGTCCCAGCCGCTGTGCCGTACGGAATTGGCCAGGGCTTCCCGCAGCAGAAGTTCTGAGGCGTAGGCGTCTCTCCCCCCACATGCCTCCTGGTGCCAAGGGCGAAATTCCCGGCAGAATGCTTCCGCTCCTGCCGCCGAGCACGGAATCTTTCTCCGCAAATCCATCAGTTTCCGGAGTGGCTTCGTCTCAAGCGTCATGGTGCGCCCAATCCCATCTGCGCTTCCACGCCCAGCAGCAGCAAATCGTCTTGCGCCGCCGGCAATCCCGCGCGCACTCGCTCGACGATTGCCTCCACTGCGGTTCCGATCGGCGCCTGGCAGTGCAATTGAATCGCCTCGATCAATCGGGCGATTCCCGCCTTCCTTCCCCCCCCGGCCTCGTCCTCTATGATCCCGTCGCTGTAAAGAAAAAAACGGTCTCCCGGCGCCAGACGCAAGTCGCGGCGCTGCAACACCAGCGTGTTAAACGTGCCCAGGGGGTCGCTGTTCATTTCCACCCTCTCCACTTGCACCCGGGCCGCCTCGCTTGGGTTCTGTCGCACCGCAAGCAAAGGGGGATGCCCGGCGCTCACCACTACCAGCTGCCGGGTCCGCTGGTTGAACTGCGCGTAGCAGGCAGTCAGATATTGTTCTTCGCCCAGCATCTGCCGCATCACCCGGTCCACGCCCCGCATGGTGTCTTCTGGAGAATAGAGCGGGCTCGCATAATGGCCCAGTAGCGCCTTGATGGCCGAGGTCAGAAAGGCCGCGCTACTGCCATGACCGCTGACGTCGGCGACAAAGTAACCGTAGGTATGGGTCCCGACCGAAACGACGTCATAAAAGTCGCCCCCCGCCTCCTCCAGCGGCTGGTAATAAACGCCGAAATTGGCCTCTGGCATCTCCCCCGGCTTCACCAAAATCGCTTGCTGGGCCTCTCGCAGACTCTCCAGTCGGGCCCGCTGTTCTCGCACCAATGCCCGGTTCGTCTCCCGGATCCGCAGATGGACCCGAACTCGAGCCATAACTTCGGCCGTGTGCACTGGTTTAGAAATGTAGTCGACCCCACCCGCTTTTAAACCGGCCACCTTGTTCTCTACATCATCCAGAGCAGACAAAAATATAACGGGTATATCCGCCGTACGTGGATCCGATTTCAGCTGGGCACAGGTTTCAAAGCCGTTTTCCCCCGGCATCAAGACATCCAGCAAGATCAAGTCAATTTGCGTCCTGGAGGCCAGGCTGCGGGCGGTCGAGCCGTCCGCTGCCTCCACGGTTTGAAAGCCTTCCGCCCGCAAAATGCCGTCCAGCATTCGCAGGTTCACCGCAGTATCGTCGACGATCAGTATGGTGGGAGCCGTCAAGCGATTCGCTCCACCACCCGCCCAACCGGACGCCCTCCAAGACTACCCAGGGGATCCAAAATCCTAGGGGCGCTCGCCCACGGCCATGCCTGGTCGATTCGCCTATTGCCTTCTTGGAATGCCCCCAGCCCCACTACCTCCACCATCGATAGTCGCCTGTGGCCCGTTACGGTTCCATACCTCACAGGTCGCATATCGGCGCACGCCTAAGTAACTTGAACCGATCTTCGTGGAAAATGCCTTAACCTCTTTTCGCTTACAGGCTCACCCGTAGTCCTCGCGCAGTGTGGAAACGTTCGCCCGGTCCGAATATGGATGCAATTCACCTTCCGCACCCCAAAGCTTCTCTCTACTTCGAACTTGACATCGGAACTTCATGGAAAATTGAAGCAACATAAACAATAAATCGACCTCCTGAACGCATTCATTATCTATGCGTTATATTCGTTTTCTTCTTTTGGCTCTGGCCACGTCCCTCGCCTTGTTTGGCCAAGGCCAAGCCATCGACGGCAACATCGAAGGTACTCTACGCGCCAGCGACGGCAGCTACCTGGGCCAAGCCAAGCTGCGCGCGAGAAATTTGTCCACCGGCCTCGAGCGTGAGGTCACCGCGACCGACCAAGGTACCTATTCCATTCCTTTGCTGCCCCCTGGCAAGTACTCCATCACCGCCAGCCTCTCCGGCTTTGAAACCGTCACCCGTCCCGAAGTGGAAATCCGCGCTGGCCAGGTCTTGACCGTTCCTTTCACCATGGCCCCGGCCACTGTGGCCACCGAAGTTCAAGTCACCGCCGCCGTGCCCGTCGTCGAAGCCGGGCGCACCGTGGTCTCCAACACGCAGGAAGAGGTCATCGTTCGTAACGTGCCCACCATCGGCCGTTCCATCCAGGACTTCTATACCCTGCAGCCCGGCGTGCTCGCGCGGCCTCTCTCCACGGGCGGCTCCGGCACCGGTACCGCCACCACCGTATATGGAGGCCTGGGCTTGCGCCAGATTAATGTCGATGGCGTCACCAACCAGCTGCAAGGCGGCGCGCGCAACCTCGTCATCAGCCAGGAAGCCATCCAGGAATTTCAAACCGTCACCAATTTCTCAGCGGAATTCGGCCGCGTTGGCGGCGGCTTGCAAAATGCCTTCACCCGCTCCGGTTCCAATGACCTTCACGGCTCAGGCTTTCTTTTTGCCCGTCACAAGGTCTTGAGCGCCAAGCCACAATTGCTCCGCGACGACCAAGCCGCCCCCGACTTCGCCCGCTACAACTTCGGCGGCACCATCGCCGGCGCCTTCCAAAAGGACAAGCTCTTCTACTTCGGCACCTATGAGCGTTGGTTCCAGGATCTCCCCCAGGTCCTCACCGTGAACCCGAGCAACGCCACTCTCCTGGGCATTCCGCCCAGCAGCATCGGCGTCAGCACCTCCGGTTTCCGCGCCCATACTACCACCTACAAGATGGACTGGCTCATCACGCAAAAGCACCGCCTCAGCCTCCGCCACAACTACTACTTCGATCGCGAGTCCCCCCTTGGCAGCGGCCTCATCACGTCGGAAACGCAATCGCGCTTCGACGAAGATCCCTGGGCCGCCACGGGACAGCTTGTGTCTAGCTTCACCCCTACGCTTCTGAACGAATTCCGCTTCCTCTTCGCCAACCGTCCGATCTCCAATGGCGTGCTCAATCCCGACGCCCCCAATATCAACGTCCAGGGCATCGCCAGCTTCAACGGCAACTCCAACGGCAACCGCACCACCAACGAGCGAGGCTTCCAGATCATCAACAACACCACGCTCATCCGCGGCCGCCATACCTTCAAGGGCGGCGTCGATATCCTGCCCGTCAACTTCAAGGAGCGCCTCACCAACATCAACGGCTCTTTTGTCTTCGGTGGCCTTCCCGCCGTTACGGGCGTACGTGCAGCCGTCTCGCCTCTCGACCAATTCTTGAACACCGAGCGACGCGCCATCGATCCCGTTACCAACCTCCCCTACTCCTATACCCGCTTCACGCAATCCATCGGACGCGAATTTTACGACGCCACCGTAATCAACCAGGGCTACTTCTTCCAGGACGACATCCGCGTCACGCCGAATGTGAAGCTCAACCTCGGTTTGCGCTACGAACTCTTCACGCGTCCCGAAGCCATCCCCAATCCCGACGTCCCTGCGACGGCCAACATCCCCCAAGACACCAACAACTGGGCGCCCCGCGCCGGTCTCGCCTGGGATCTCACCGGCGATGGTAAAACGGTCCTCCGCGTGGGCGGCGGCGTGTATTTCAACACGACGGTGGCCCAAACCTGGAACAACTTCTTCCGCGGCAACGGCGTCGAAGTTTTCAACCTCAACGTCGTTCCCACCGATCCCGGCGCACCCGTTTTCACCCGCGGCAAGGTGAGCCCCCTTAGCGGCGCCCGCCGTCCCGTCACCGACGTCCGCGCCCTTGCCAACGAATTCGACGACGTGACCACCTACAACTACTTCGCCACCATCGAACGCGAAATCCTCCCCAACTGGGGCGTTGCTGTAACCTACAACGGCACCAAGGGACGCAATCTCCCCGTGAGCCTCAACTCGAATCTGCGCGCCACCGGCGTGACTCTACCCGATGGCCGCCCCCAGTGGTCCACCACCAATCGCCCCGATCCCCGCTTCGGCAACATCTTCATCTCGGAGTCCATCGCCGAGTCCAACTACGACAGCCTCCTCTTCGTGCTCAACAAGCGCTACGCCAAGGGCCTCTCCTTGCAGGCCTCCTACCAGTTCTCGAAATCCTACGGCTTCTTCTTCGCCGACGATTTCACCGGCTTCGGCATCTTCACCAGCCCCACCGACCCCCGCACCCTGACCTACGATGGCGGTCCCGGCGATTTCGACATGCGCAATCGCTTCCTGCTTACGGGTACCTGGGAGCCCTCTCTTAAGGGCCTGAACGCGGGTACCCGCGCGCTAGTCAATGGCTGGATGATCTCCGCCCGCGCCATCGCGCAGTCCGGCTTCTCCCACAACGCCACCACCGGCCGCGACGACAACGGCGACACCGTTCTCAACGACCGCCCCATCGGGATCCCTTACAACTCCTTCAAGCTACCCGACTACACCACGGTCGACTTCCGCCTCACCCGCAATTTCCGCTTCTTTGAGCGCCACCGCATGGAAATCATCGCCGAGGTCTTCAACGTCGCCAACACCGTCAACGTCACCAACGTCAATCGCGTTTGGGGCTTGGGCACCACGCCCAACGCCAACTTCCGGTCCACCACGGCCGCGGAAAATCAGCGGCAGTTCCAGCTCGCCGCCCGCTGGTCCTTCTAGATCCAGCCATCCACGCGCTCGCGCAGGCTCGGAGCCAAACGGCTCCGCTCCATGCCGGGGCGCCACCACCATAACGCCTCGATCTCCCCGGACGGCTGGGCCTCCCCGCCCAGCCGTCCGCGGTAGACCTCTAGGTGAATCCTCCCACCTTCGGCCGCCTCATCCTCTACCCGCCCCAAATACTCCACTTCGCAGCCACAACCTAGCTCTTCGTGAATCTCCCGCCGCAGACACTCCTCCCACGTCTCTCCCGCCTCCCGCTTCCCTCCCGGCAGGATCCACCAATCGCTCCCGCGCTTCCGGCACAGCAACAACGCCCCGTCTTCCACCACCAACAGCGCCGCCTTCTCGATCACTGCAGGATGGGCAACTCCCGATAGCCCTTGGCCACGAAGAGGCTCCCCTGCGTCGTATCGCCCAAGTGCCGCAATCGCTTGCCCGCGTCGCTCGCCTTTTCATCCAGCGCAGCGCGGAAAATCGCCGCCACCTCGCGCACCTGCTCCCCTCCCTCATGCACAAACTCGAGCCGGTAGTTGCGTATCCCCGCCCGCATCCAACGCGCGAGGAACGCGCTCCCTTCCTGCGCCTCCGCGCCGAAGACCGTGTTCCGGCAACCCACATCGGCAATCACCGGATGGCGCCGGCCCTCCCTGTCTTCGAGCGCCAGTGTGTGTTGCTCACAAGGCCGGCCGCAGTCCTTGTAGCTGGTCCCTTCCGAAAGAAAACGGCAGAATACGCAATGCTCCGTATGAAACACCGGCAAATGCTGATAGGCCACTACTTCTATCCGCGCCGCATCTATGGCCTCCGCCAATTGCGCAATCTGCTCCCCGTTTAAGTCGTGCGCGGGCGTCAGACGTGCCGCCCCCATCTCAAGCACGATCCCCGCCGTCACGGCGTTCGCCACATTCAAGCTGAAGTCGGCGGTCAACGTCTGCGCCGTCTTGCCGTGCAGCGCCTCTAGCAAGCCCGCCGCCCGCACCAGCAAGGCGCAGTCTAGCGCCAAAAGAAATTTCACGATCCGTTCTTCTCCCGGCTTGATCACCCGTGGCGTGGCCACCCGGACCGTCAGCCCCTCCTCCCTCACGCGCTCCACGCTGGGCTTCAAGCCGTAGAGGTCCAGATAATCAAGCGTAATGCTCTCAGGCCGCACTCCGATGGCTGCCTCCAGTTGCTTAGCGTCCCGCACTAGCAAATGCATCCTCGCCGGGCCGCGTTCCTTCGCCGCATCGATGGCAGCGCTAGGCCACGCGACGGGCCGTATCTCGATCGCCTTCGGCTCCACGGCCCTGGCCTCCAGTCGCTCTACCGCCTCGCGCCGCATTTGGTTCAACACCGATACCGGCACAAATGGGTTCCCCGAAATCTCGGTCTCCAAGTTGCCCAGCCTGTAAGGCGTGTTGCCCAAACGCGACAATTGCTCTTCCAGCGCCTCCCGCGTTAGCCCCTGGTTCTTGGCCCGCTCGAGTTCCGTCTCGCTCTCCACCTGCAGCCCATCCCAATCCATGCGCAGCACGTCGCCCACCACCGCCGTCACTCGCACGTCCACGGGCCGGCGGTACACGGGCCCTTGCGCTTCCGTGAACACTCGCGCCTGCTTCTCAATGTCCGGATCGTGGCTCCGCCACACCAGGTCCCCCTTGCGGATGCGCTCAAATTCCAGCTCGCCATTGCCGAATTCCAGTTCCAACAGTCCGCGTCCCGCTGGCTTGATCCCGTAAATGCGCCCGCCCTCCTCCGGTTCATCGGGGCTCCTCCAGGCTGCCGCATCAAACACCAATCCGTCGCCCAGCTTCAACGGCGCCACCGCGTGCAATTCCCCCGGCTGCACCGTCACGCTCGCCGCGCCCACCTTCTCCACTTGCCCCATCAAAACCCCGCGATGCCGCGGCGCCCGTCCGCGCACCACGCGTTGGTGATTCGTTCCCGCCAGAAAGTAATCGCCCAGGCCCCGCGAGTAAATCTGCTCCAAACGCAGCCGCTCCTCGCGCGTCACACCTCTCCAATGTCCGTCCCAGGCCTCATCCACTGCCTTACGGTAGGCCGCCGTCGTCAATGCTACATACTCGGCGTCCTTATAACGGCCCTCGATCTTGAGCGACGCAATGCCCAGCGGAATCAACTCTGGAATCCGCTCCAGCGTATACAAATCCCCCGGCGACAGCAGATAGCGCTCATCTTCCAGTTCGTGCTCCGCGCCATCGACAATCATTCGGTAACTCAAGCGGCATGCCTGCGCGCACTGCCCACGATTGGCGCTTCTCCCTCCCCACGCCTCCGAACTCAAGCACTGCCCTGAATACGCCACACATAATGCGCCGTGCACAAAGATCTCGAGCTCACACCCCGTCGCCGCCCGGATCTGCCTTATCTCGTCCATCGATAGTTCCCGCGCCAGATTCACGCGCTTGGCCCCCAACCGCTCCGCCAGCCTCACTCCCTCCACGCCCGTCACGCTCATCTGCGTGCTGGCATGCACCTCGAGCTCCGGCGCCAGTTCCCGACACAGCGCCAGCACGCCCAGGTCCTGCACGATCACCGCATCGGCCCCGGCGCGCGCGATGGCGGCTAGCGTATCGGCCGCCGCCTGCAACTCATGGTCGAAGACCAACGTGTTAAAGGTCACGAACCCCTTTACGCCCCGCCGATGCAGCGCCTTCATCGCCTCCGGCACTTCGGCTAGCGTAAATCCCACCTTCGCCCGCGCCGTAAAGTGCGACAAACCGAAGTAAACCGCGTCCGCGCCCGCTTCCACCGCCGCATGCAATTGCGGCCAGTGCCCCGCCGGACTCATAATTTCAGGTTTACGCATCGTTGATACTATCGTGTCAGACTCTTATGCAGCTCACCCGCCGCGCCCTGCTTTCTTCGCTTCCGCTCCTGCAAATCAAGGCTGCCGCCCCCAAGCGCAACGTCCTCTTCATTGCCATCGACGACCTCAACGATTGGATCGGCTGCCTCGGCGGTCGCGCCCTCACGCCCAATCTCGATCGCCTCGCCGCCCAGGGTGTGCTCTTCTCCAGCGCCCACTGCGCCGCACCCCTTTGCAACCCCGCCCGCACCGCCATCATGACCGGCCGCCGTCCCGCCTCCACCGGCGTCTACGATAACAATCAGCCTTATCCCACCGCGCCCGCCTTGAATGGTGTTCTCACCCTGAACCAGCACTTCAAGAACAACGGCTACTTGACCCTCGGCTCCGGCAAGATCTACCACGGCACCTATGGCAAGTTCGCCGACAAAAAAGGCTGGGACGACTACGGCCAGCCCCAGTCCGATTACCGTCTCCCCGGTCCCAAACCCCGAGCCGGCGCCGCCGCCCAAGGCAACTTCGACTTCGGCCCCACCTCCGGCGACGACACCGAAATGAACGATTTCCATGTCGTCGATTGGGTCTCGTCTCAATTCGCCACCAAGCGCAACCAGTCCCTCTTTCTCGCCTGCGGCATCTATAAGCCCCATCTCCCCTGGTACGTTCCGCAAAAATACTTCAACCTCTATCCCCTCGATAAGGTCGAGCTCCCGGTCGTGAAGGAAGACGACCTCAATGACGTCCCTGCCGAAGGCGTCCGCATGGCCAAGCCGAATGGCGACCACGCCCGCATTACCAAGGCCGACGCCTGGAAGAAAGCCGTCCAGGCCTATCTCGCTTCCATTTCGTTTGCCGATGCCATGCTCGGCCGCCTGCTGCGCAACCTAGAGACCAGCCCCTATGCCAACGATATGGACGTCGTCCTTTGGAGCGACCACGGCTGGCACCTCGGCGAAAAACTGCACTGGCGCAAGTTCAGCTTGTGGGAGCGCTCCACGCGCAATGTCCTGATGGCCAAAGTCGCGGGCGTCTCGAAAGCCAAAGCGCGCTGCGATCGCCCCGTCAGCATGATCGACCTCTACCCCACCCTCGTTGAAACCTTTGCTCTCCCCAAGGTCGACGGCCTCGATGGCCAGTCGCTCACCACCTGGCTCAAGAATCCCGCCGCCCCCAAGAAAGACCCCGTCGTCACCACTTACTTCCGCAACAACCACGCCATTCGCAGCGAGAACTGGCGCTATATCCGCTACCACGACGGCGGCGAAGAGCTCTACGACCGGCGCAAGGATCCCAACGAATGGACCAATCTGGCCTCGCTCCCGGAAATGGCCAAGCAAAAGGCAGAACTGGCCCAGTGGTTTCCCACCCGCAACGAAGCCGACGCCCCCAAGTCCGAGGGCGGCGCAGAAAATGAAAATCGCTAGACGAGGATGTCCTTTACTACTTCTCCCGAGATCCCCGTCAGCCGCACATCCAGGCCTTGGTACTTAACGGTCATCCGCAAATGATTGATCCCCATCAGGTGCAGCATCGTCGCATGGAAATCGTGCACGCTCACGGGCTTGTCCACGGCCGCGTAACCTAGCTCATCGGTCGCGCCATAAGTCAGCCCCCGCTTGACGCCGCCTCCCGTCAGGAAATACGAGAAGCCCTTGATATGGTGATCGCGCCCGTCGCCGCCTTGGGACATCGGCGTGCGCCCAAATTCGCCGCCCCACACCACCAAGGTGTCGTCCAACATCCCGCGCTGTTTTAAGTCGTTGATCAACGCCGCCGTCGGGCGGTCCACCTCTGCGGCCTTTGACGCGATGCCGTCCTTCACGCCGCCATGATGATCCCAGTCCCGATGATAAAGCTGGATAAATCGAACACCCCGCTCGGCCAGCCGTCGCGCCAAGAGGCAGTTCGACGCGTAGCTGCCGTCGCCGGGCTTTGCGCCATAGGCCTCCAGCACTCCCGCCGGCTCCTTCGACATATCCATCAAATCCGGCACGCTGGCCTGCATGCGGAACGCCATCTCGTACTGCGCCACGCGCGTCTGGATCTCCGGGTCCGACAGCGCGTCGAATTGCTTCCGGTTCAGGCGGTTCACGGCGTCGATGGAATCCTTTTGCATCTCGCGCGACACGCCCGGCGGGTTATTCACGTACAACACGGGGTCGCCTACGGAATTGAACTTCACGCCCTGGAACTTGGACGGCAAGATACCCGCGCTCCACTGCCGCGCCGCAATCGGTTGGTTCTGCCCGCCCTTGCCGCTCGACAGCAACACCACGAAGCCGGGCAAATCCTCCGTCTCCGCGCCCAGTCCATAAACCAGCCAACTGCCCATGCTCGGCCGCCCGGCAATAATCGAGCCCGTATTCATGATCGTGTGCGCGGGGTCGTGATTGATCTGCTCCGTCCACATGGAGCGGATCACCGTGATTTCATCGGCCACGCTCCCAATCTGCGGGAAAAGGTCGCAAATCTCCTGTCCGCTCTTGCCAAAGCGCGCGAAATTCTGCTGCGGCCCATAGCAAATCAGCGGCTTGCCCTGCAGTTGCGCAATCTGCTGCCCCTGCGTGAAACTCTCGGGCATCGGTTGGCCGTGCATTTCGCCCAGCTTCGGCTTCGGGTCGAAGGTCTCCAGGTGCGACGGCCCGCCCGCCTGGTAAAGAAAGATCACGCGCTTGGCCTTCGCGGGATGATGCAGCGGGCTGATGCTCCCGCTGGTCGCACCCCACAGCTTGCCCAGGGCCGCCAAGCCAAATCCCGCCACGCTCTTTTCGAGAAAGGCCCGCCGCTTCAAATTCACTTCGCGCATCGTTAGTTCCTCGTCCCTAGTTCCTGGTCACAGTTTCGTGTAGGTTTAAAATCGCCCTGGTCAGCGTCGCCGCCGCGGCCAGTTCACGCACGTTCGTTCTAGCCGGCAGCGGCGTGTCCCCTACCGTCAACAACTGCCGCGCCCCACGCTCATCCTTGGCAAAGCGTGCCAGATTCTTCGCATACAGCTCGCCCAAAACCTGCTTTTCTTCCGCCGTCGCGGGCCTCGCCAGCGTCCTTTCGAAGGCCCAATCGATCCGCGCCTCCATCGTCGCGCCGCCTTCGGCAAGCATCTTCTGCGCAAACACCCGCGCCGCCTCGACATAAATTGGATCGTTCAACATCACCAGCGCCTGCAACGGCGTGTTCGACGATACGCGGTTCACCGTGCACTCCTCGCGCGTAGGCGCGTCGAAGGCCAGCAAGCTTGGATGCAGGAAGCTCCGCTGCCACTGCGTATAAAGCCCCCGCGCATAGAGATCCTTCCCCAAGCTGGCGGAATAATCCCGCTTCGGAAAATTCAAGGAGCCCAGATACCCTTCCGGCTGATAAGGCTTCACGCTCGGGCCCCCGAATCGCGGCGCGAGCAATCCGCTGGCCGCCAGCGCCACATCGTGCACCACCTCGGCATCCACACGGAAGCGTGCCTGCCGCGCTAGCAAGCGATTCTCGGGGTCCTTCTCGAGCGCCTCCTTCGAAGGCGTCGAACTCTGACGGTAAGTCTGGCTCATGACGATCAGCTTCACCATCCGCTTCACATCCCACGTATCGCGAAACTCCGCCGCCATCCAGTCCAACAGCTCCAGGTTCACCGGTAGCTCCCCTTGCGAACCCAAATCGTCTAGCACCTTGGACAGCCCGATTCCAAAAAACTGCCGCCACAGCCGGTTCACAAAAACGCGGGCCGTCAAGGGGTTCTCTTTCGACACCAGCCAATTCGCCAGGTCCAGTCGCGTCGCGCGCGCGCCGCCGGTATTCAGCACCCCAAACTTTACCGGAATCGCGGGCTCCACCTCCGCTCCGCTCTCATCGAGAAAATTCCCGCGCGGCAAGATCCGCGTCACCTCGGGCGTGACCGTCTCCGTCAGCAGGCACCGCGGTATCGAAGCATCCAATAGAAAATGCTCCCGCTCCACCTTGGCTAATGCTTCCTGCAGCGGCGTCAATGTCGCATCGGCCCAGGTCTTGTACCGCGCCAAGGCCTTCCCGTCGGCTTCCGTCCAATCTTTCGGCTCCGCCTTCAACGCACGCAGCACCTCATCCGGCAGTCCCCCGGGACGCTTCTTATCCTCGCTTACGTCCGTCCCTTCCGGCCAAGCAAACTCGCTCTCGTTCAGCGCCAGCCGAAAACGCCCCAGCGTGCCTCTGCGAATATTGTCCTCGTGCGCCAGCACTACCTGATAGGTGGTCTTGCCGTCGCTCACCAGCGGCCGCCGGAAGCGCAACGCCAAAAACAGATTCCGGTTCTCGCCATAAGTCGTCGGGCCCCACGAAGTCTTCGGATCGCGATCCAGCACTACCGAAGGCGGCTGTTGATAACTTGCCTGCGTCACGTTCGAAGTTGCCAGCGCAAACTCCACCGGCACGGGCGCTTTCCCGGGCCGCATCTCATTCAGATACACCTCGCTCAGCATCAAGCGGTCTCCGCCCCGCGCCACCGCGATTGAAGGCAATGTCTCATCCTGCACCACCTCGAGCCCAAACGACTTCCACGTCCCCGCCTCCGGCCGGAAGGTCACCGTGTAGGTTTCACGATCCGGATTCGGTCCCGAAGCCACCACCAGCCCATTGCCCTTGGCCCGGTAATTGCGAATGATGCCGCCATAGTACGGCGTCATCTCCAGTTCTTCGTCGTTGTAGATTTTCAGCACCGCCCCGTTGGCCGATTGCGCTGCCAAAGGCCGCTGGATCTTCCAGGCCAGCCGCTGCCCGTCATAATCCTCGAGTAGCTTCCGGGCCCAGGCCTCATCCGGCGGCGCGCTTGCCGCTTCAACTCTGGCGCGCGCAGCCTCCACCTTGGCCTGCGCTTCCGCCAGTTGCTGCTTCTGTTCCTCGCTGGCCAGCAGCAGCTTCGCGCCCCACGCGTTCGGCCCCCGGTCCGGCACTAGCCCCGTCTCCTTGATATCGGCGAAGAACGCCTTCATCGCATAGAAATCCTTCGCTAGCAGCGGGTCGAACTTATGGTCGTGGCACTCCGCGCAGCCCAGCGTCGCCCCCATCCACACCGCGGCCACCGTCCTTACCCGGTCCGCGCCGTACTTGGCCAGATACTCCTTGGGCTGCAATCCCCCCTCGGCCGACACGCGGTTCAGCCGGTTAAACGCGCTCGCCACCCGCTGCTCCACCGTCGCATTGGGCAGCAAATCTCCCGCCAGTTGCTCGCGCGTGAATTGATCAAAAGGCAAATTCGACCGGAACGCCTTCAGCACATAGTCGCGATAGGGCCAGGACGGAAACAAGTTGTCCCCATGAAACCCCGCCGTGTCGCCATAGCGCACTGCATCCAGCCAATGCATCGTCATTTTCTCGGCATAGGCGTTCGACGCCAGCAGCCGATCCACCGCCTTCTCATACGCGTTCGCGCTCGTGTCCGCCAAAAACGCCCGCAGATCCCCCGCCGTCGGCGGCAGCCCCGTTAGATCGAGCGTCACCCGCCGCAACAAAGTCCGCTTGTCGGCCTCCTTCGCCTGGCTCAACCCCACTTCCGCCAGCTTCGCCTTCACCAATGCGTCAATCGAATGCCCGCTTGCCGGCTTCCGCAGTGCTTCATAGGCCCAATGTCCTTCGTACTTGGCCCCTTCGGCCACCCAACGCCGGATCGTTTCCTTTTGTTTCTCCGTCAACTCCTTGTGCGCCGCCGGCGGCGGCATCACGCGCCCTGCACTGTTGTGAAACACCCTTTCTACAATGTGGCTCCGTTCAGGCTCCCCGGGCACAATCGGCACCTTGCCTTGGCGGTTCGGCTTTAGCGCCTCTTCCCGCACATCTAGGCGCAGGCCCGCCATCCGCGTGCTCTTGTCCGGACCGTGGCAGCGAAAGCAGGTGTCCGCCATGATCGGGCGGATATCCCGATTGAAGCTGACTGGCGTTTGTCCCTTGGCCTGTCCCGTCGCCAGTCCCGCCCCCGCCATTAGAACGATCAACGCATGAAAGAGCCGCATGCAAACATTCTATAGAGCCTTGAACCGAGCCATGAACCACGTGAATCGATCCCGCCGCATCCCCAACTCCAACGAATCCTTCGACGCCCAGCTCACCCTCGGCGAGCGCGTCGCCGATTTGGTCGCCGCCTTCGGTGGCAGTTGGACCTTCATCTTTCTCTTCCTCGGCGCCATGGGCCTCTGGATGGCCTGGAATTCCTACGCCCGGGACCGCTTTGATCCTTTCCCCTTCATCTTCCTGAACCTCATCTTGTCCTGCGTTGCCGCCCTCCAGGCACCCGTCATCATGATGAGCCAGAACCGCCAATCGTCAAAAGACCGCCTCAATGCGCAGCACGACTACGAGGTCAACGTCCTCGCCGAAAAAGAAATCCTGCAATTACACGAGAAAATAGACCGCCTCGAGGCCACCCTCCAGCGCCTAGTAAACCCCAACCCGGAGCTTTCTTAGCTCTTCCAGAATCTCCGGCTGCTCTTTCAACTCCGCCAGCGGCGTCAACTGCTCCTCCACATAGTCCCAGTCCAACTTGCCCTTTTGCTTCTCCGCGATGCGGAGCGCGTCCTTGAGATCCGTGCCTCGGAATGCAAATAGCTTCATCACCATCAAGTCTTCCGCCGAACAGGTTCGTAGTGTGCACCCCGGCGCGAATTCAAAAGGCGATGCGCGCTCAACCGCCAGCACCTCAAACGGAAGCGCTCCCATCGAAACATCGATCGGCGTACCGTTGGCCGCCAACAACAGCAAAACGCGGTTCTTTCGGGCGAATGCCGCAGCATCGGGAATTCTCGCCCTAAACCCATTCGCAAGAATTTTGTCTACGAACTCTCCTTCCCGCCCAAAACCAGTTAGCAAGGTCGCATCAACATCTTGAGTGAATCGAGGCTCTGCCCACCTCAGCACCGCCATACCTCCGATCAAGCACGACCGCCATCTCAATCCATCAAGCAAATCCTGCAATTGCAAGGCGGCTTCGAGGAGCGGCGTCATCGAGGTAGCTTAGCGAACCACTTCTGCATCTCAACCAATCCGGAAACTGGCTTAGGATCGCAACTGAGTTCCATCGGTCCTTCTCCGAAGATAATTCGGATTGCCTTGCGATTGTCGGATTCCTGCAACTCCCGCACCCGGATCGCTTCCAGCTCCGGCCCCGCCTGCTTCCAGGTCTCCACCCAACGCCGCATCTGCTCGCGCTCTTCGGAAGTCATAGGGCTATTGTGGGAAATGGCTGGGAGACAGGGATTCGAACCCCGATAAGCAGAGTCAGAGTCTGCTGTCCTACCGTT
>CAYLXK010000010.1:0-179827 GCA_964387685.1 uncultured Bryobacter sp. | reverse complement strand
CGACGAAGGTTTTGCTGCTGAGGCCGTGCTTGCGCGCGTTGAGGGCGCTGGCGGCGAGGCCGGCGGGGGTTTTGTGGCCCTTGGCCATTTGCCCGTGCAGCGCGTGGGCGCTGAGGCAGGGAGCGGATGCTACGACAGTGTGCGAATTGGACATAACAATTCCTCGGTTCCAGGATGCATGAAGGGGGAGCGTGCAAAGGGCGGCGTGGGAGCGATTTTGTTGAGGGGAAAGGGGATAAAAAGTTTTGTGGGGTGTGACCGCCCGCCAAGCAGTTAGCGATCCGAGGTGTTCCATCGAAGCGACGTTCGCTATTTCGATTTAAAACCCGCAATGTGCCTTGACCCAATCAGAATTGAGCGCATTTTCATCCTATGCCTTAGAGACGTTTCTTATTATGTGTAAGCACTCGCAAGAGTTGAGTTCAAGTGGGATCGGTAAAGATTTTCATGTATTCGCGGATAGGGGTTGACGCAGGTTCATAGATCCGCTTTTCGTGCCACGACGCACAGACGACTTAAACAAGCATTGCGCCACATACCAGCTAATGCTGGCGTTAACAAGTGGTTTGACTAGTCAAGAAGCAGCTCCAGTATTTCCTGGACCTTTTCGTACTCCCCTTCTGGATACCAGATCGGCGTAATATGGCAGTCTGCAAGGCGTTGATCGATGATTCGCTTATCATCCACATTCTCTGGACATGCAAGGATCGCGTAGTGATGAGGGAGTTGGTCGCCTCCCACTTCTTGGGCAACCTTCATGAAGGTCAAAACCGTACGGTCCGTCGCAAGACTGCATCCAAGGAATAGGAAGCTGTAGCTCAGGTAAAGGCGCTTCAATAGCTTGGGCAGAGGGAAGTCGAAGTGAATGTCGTCGTCTTGCCCATAGGCCGCCTCATACTCACCCTTAAGAAGAACCCTCTCAGCGGCGCTATCCAACTTGCCATGAAGTTTAAGCAAATACCGGTCCCCGGCAGGAATTGCGCGGTAGAAAGGGTTGGCATTGCCTCTGCCGGTCGCTGTGTCGGAAAAAGGCACGCCCTCTTGCTCGTAAACTTTCTCCAGTACTCGATCGAAGTTCGTAGTAATCGCACAACGATTAAAGAGCTTCGGCAAAATGGTCACCGCTCCATCAACAACGTCATGGACTGTGAAGTCGCGTTCGAAATCCCGTTCGAAAACGGGGAAGCCTATCCTTCCGAGAATGTCGTTAATCGCACCTTCGTAATCCCCAGTCGCTTTCAGTCGTTCCGCCATTGCAGCAGCGTCGAGGTTTGCGTCTCCACAGAGCTGTAGAAGGTAGCTGGTCCAACTTGGAAGGCCAGCAGAAACGGACATCCCAGCGCCAACGAACGGTATCACGAATCCCGTCGTAACGGCTTTTTTCAGCGCCGCAAAGGCTTGGCCATTGCGACGGAACTGATCCCCGCAAAGGATCTCATTCTTGGATGCTTTATCGAACCTGGCGGACTCCTGATCGTAGAGCGCACGATCGCCGAAGTAGAAAGCGCGGCTCGGTTTCGCGAGCGGGATTTCCTCTTCTCCCCTCTTGCAGATCACTTGGATCTCTTCACTATCACGGTTGTCGACAACCTCGTCAAAACGACGGTTCTTCCCAATGCCCGCTAACTCATCGAGAGTCGCTGCGTGTTCAAAGCTAAGTTTTCTCCGGTCTGCCATCCTGATTCCTACTCGACGAGTTCGGCAACTACTGCATCGAGAAGCCTTTCTCCTACCTCCACCGACTTTGAAAGCTGTTCCTCAAGACGATCCACCAGAACCATCAGTTCTTCAACTCTCTTCACTATTCGTCGCTGTTCGGAGAGTGTTGGAAGAGGAACCTTGACGGTTTTCAGGCGCCCGGCACTCAATCCAATGTTTCCCGCAGTTGTCGCGCACATTGATTCGATCGTCGCCCGAGTTGGCGGCGCGTTCATGGCGTAACAAATGTATCGTGGACAGTGGCGGTCGGTGTTGACTCGGAAGCGAATCAATTTATCAGGATTGACCTGAGTCCTTCCGGATTGGCCGCGATAGTAGGAGAATCGTCCAACGTAGTGTAGGTTTCCATTGAACCGACAAGCCAGAAGATCGCCCCGGAGGATTTGAAACTTCTCTATTTCCGCAGCTTCCAGCGCGACATACTTGAAGTCGTCCTCATCAACATAAAAATCTTTCCTCGAAGTACCGGCACTGATTCGGAGAACTTCGGTTGCTGAGCTGTCAGAAGTGGGCCCCTTAGAGACTCCGTTGACAGAAGCCTCAGCGAGAATAGATTCGAGCGGCTCCATGGGAGCATCAGCCTCTCTACGAACAAGCCGTCCCTGGACTGCGAGGGAAAGGATTGAACTGCGCAAGTCTGTAGTTGCGATGTCGTAAGAATTGTGGAAGAGCAAGCTGAGTCTGGCTGGGGTTGGGTCTCCTGCGAAGTAGGCCAAGGAAGCTCGGGCGAGCTCGGATTGCCGCCTCTCCCGCTCATGCTGCTGCGCTTCTAGTCGATCGCACAGAGTCATCAGTTCGTCCAGCTTAGAAACGATTCGGTGTTGTTCCGGAAAGGGCGGCAGTGGAAATGGCGTTCGGATAATCTTCCACTTCGAGATGTTGGGCTGAGCTCCTCCCTCGCTCGCCAAGTGGAACTGCTTTCGTTGCGAAAGTAGGAAGAAGAATAGATATTGATTGAACACGCCGGTAAACGGCGTGCAGCCGCAGACAGCTTGATTCGTGACGGCATCTTCGGCAAGAATGGCAACTTTCCCGATGGTTGCGCCATACATTGCAAGAAGCACATCACCTCTACGATTTCGACGGAAAGTGCACTTCTCTAGTGCTAAATCGGTGATAGTCTCCTCCGAAAGCGCAAGCTGACGATTATCATTTAACTCTCCGGATCGAAACCAAGTAATTCCGCCGCCGTAGTAGTCGGCCCCTTCCTTCGGCGGCGTCGAACCGGAGCCCCAATCCGCGATGCAGCCCAGTCGCGTCCAAACCCAACTCGTCGGAATGGCAAACGGAGCATCGGATTGATCGATCGGTTCCAGACCCGACTTCTTGATCAGCCCCAATTGGGCCAGCCGGACCGCTTCCATTTCAATACTCTTCAATAGTTCTGTCGCAGGAGGGTCTGACGGTTCCTGTGCGACCAATTTGCCCTGAACTGCTAGTGATACTGCCAGTTCGCGCATCTTCGCCACTGCATTCGGAGCATCAGCGAAGAGATCAAACTTTTCAAGGAATCTGTCCGAAGTCATGATTCATTTCCACCAGTGTCGGATAACGCATCGTACAGCTCGCGTCGCAGTGCCTCGCGTGTCTCTGCGATCTGAGCGAGCAGCCTCTCGTACTCAGGCAAGAGATGCTCGACGTCCCCGGGGCCAGTGTCTGCAATAAATGGATTCTTGAGGTCAAGATTGTAGTTCCCAGCTTTGATCTGTTCAATAGGAACCCGCCATGCTTGTTCGTTCTCCTCGCGGGAGGCGAAACCGTTCTCTTCGATACCCCACCACGAACGTTCACTCTCAAATTCTTCGATCCGAATCGGCCTACTCTTGTTGTAGCTCTTGGCTCCAGGCGGGTAGGGGTGCTCGTAGTACCAGACCTCGGTCGTGGGCCTGTCCTTGGTAAAGAAGAGCAGATTTGTTCGGATGCCGGTGTACGGATTAAAAACTCCGTTGGGCAGGCGAACGATGGTGTGAAGGTTGCATTCGGTCAATAGAGCTTCTTTGATGCGCGTCTTCACCCCCTCGCCAAAGAGGGTGCCATCGGGGAGGACGAGCCCCGCCCGCCCGCCGGGTTTAAGGATCTTCATGATCAGGACTAGAAATAAGTCAGCAGTTTCGCGGGTTCGGTAGTCGGATGGAAAATTCGCTTCAATGCCATCTTCTTCCATGCCGCCAAACGGCGGATTCGTGACAACTACATCGACGCGCTCCTTGGGCGACCAATCGCGCAACGGACGGGACAGCGTGTTGTCATGCCGTACATTGTTGGGTACGTCGATCCCATGTAATAGAAGGTTAGTCATGCAGAGGATATAAGGCAGATGCTTCTTCTCGATGCCGGTGAAGCAATCCTGGATGGTCCGTTCGTCACTTTCGGTTTTAACTTGTTTGCGAAGGTGTTCAATGGTGCTGGTTAGAAAGCCCCCGGTACCGCACGCAGGATCGAGGATGTGCTCCCCTAGTTGCGGGTTTACCTGTTCCACAATGAACTGGGTGACAGCGCGGGGTGTGTAGAACTCGCCAGCGTTGCCTGCGGACTGGAGATCACGGAGCAGCTTTTCGTAGATGTCACCGAACATGTGGCGGTCGTCGGAGGCGTTGAAATCGATGCCATTGACCTTGTTGATGACCTGCCGCATGAGAGTGCCGTTCTTCATGTAGTTGTTGGCATCCTCGAACACGGCGCGAACCAATCTTGAGATCTCGTCGCCGCCTGTCGCCAGGGCCTTCAGTTTTGGCAGCAGCGTATTGTTGACGAAGTCCAGTAGTGCTTCGCCTGTGATTCCCTCTTCGTCAGTGGCCCACGCTGACCAACGCAGGTGCTGAGGAATCGGTGATTTATAGTTGTCGCGAAGGAGCTGCAATTCCTTCTCACGGTCATCAAAAATCTTAAGGAAGAACATCCAGCCGAGTTGCTCCAAGCGCTGTGCATCACCGTAGGTGCCAGCGTCTTTTCGCATGATGTCCTGAATGGTCTTAACAATATTGGAAACGTTGGGCATTGATTATGCGGCCTCAAGATAGAGCTGGGTTTCCAGCTCTTGAACTGCGGCGAGGTATTTGTCTTTGCCGCCAAAGAATTGAATGATTTCGATCGGTGTACCCAGACGCGTTAGCGGATCGATCTTGAGAATTTCAAGAGATTCAAGGCTTCTGACCCCACCATCTGAGTATTTGTCCAGCAACGCCTGGAGGACAGCTCGGGCAGACTGAGAGTAGCGAGCGAAAACATCTTGCTTTCGTACTCGTTCGACACGTTCTCGGCGCGTTAGTGGCGGTCGATCGTAAGCGACATGGCAAACAAGGTCGAAAGCATCGTAGTCGCGTCCCACCTGTTCAGCCAGCTCATCGATGAAGACGCCCTTGGCGGCAAGTGCTTCCAAAATCACTTGCTTGCGGTCCGCTTCCTTCCACGCGCTCAGAAATTGATCGAGGGACGCGTACTCCTTGCGAAGTGCCTTTCGAGAGTAGTCTTTCAAGGACTCCGTAATCAGCCGTCCATCCTCACCCAAGTACTTGACACGTTCGGTTGCAACCGCAACCTCGACGTCATCGACAAAGTACTTCCGTGGGGAATTATCTTCTTGAGCTTCAGTCCCGATTGGAAAGTCCGACATTGTCGCTTCTGGATCATCTCGCTCGGCGACGTCTTCGGTGTTTTCGGGTGGTACCGCCGGTTCATCGGGACCAGGCTCGTAGATTTGAACGGGATCGCCATCAAACGCTGGATCAGCAAACAACGCAGTTGCCTGCTTGAAATCCATAATCGTGAAGTACAGCTTGTTGTAGTCTTCGTTGATTCGGGTGCCGCGGCCAATGATTTGTTTGAACTCGGTCATTGAGTTGATCCGTTTATCGAGCACGATGAGCTGGCAAGTTTGGGCGTCTACGCCCGTTGACATAAGCTGCGAAGTGGTGGCGATAACCGGAAACGTCGATTCAGGGTCGATGAAATTATCAAGCTGGGCTTTGCCGTAGGGATCGTCCCCGGTGATCCGAACTACATAGCGCTTGTTGGCCGCTGCAAGGTCGGAATTCGCGTTTACCATAGCCTGCCGCATTCTCTCCGCGTGATCGGTGTTCTCGCAGAAGATGATGGTCTTGCCAAAACGATCTGTAGCTTTAAGAAACTCGGTCACCTTGTCGGCAACCAGTTTGGTACGCTTTTCCAGGATCAGCGTTCTGTCGAAGTCCAGAACGTTGTATTCGCGATCTTCAATGAGTTCCCCAAACCGATCCGTTTGGCCGTGCTCCGGCCTCCACCCATCCAGATCGCGATCTAGCCCGATCCGGACTACTTTGTATGGGGCTAAAAAGCCATCGTCGATTCCTTGCCGCAATGAGTAGGTGTAGATCGGATCGCCGAAGTATTCGATATTCGAAACGTCTGTGGTTTCCTTTGGTGTGGCCGTCATGCCAATTTGGGTGGCTGAGGAGAAGTAGTCTAGTACCTTTCGCCACGAAGCATCTGCTGCAGCACTTCCGCGATGGCATTCGTCCACAACAACGAGATCGAAGAAGTCCGGCGAGAATTGAGTGTAGATGTTTTGTTCTTCTTCCGTGCCGGTAACGGCCTGGTACAAAGCAAGATAGATCTCGAAGGCTTTGTCTGCCGTTCTATTTGTGATCTTCGTCATCGCCGCGCCGAAGGGTTTGAAGTCGTTTGTCTTGGTTTGATCCGCAAGGATGTTGCGGTCCACAAGGAAGAGAATCCGCTTCTTCGCACCCGATTTCCAAAGACGCCAGATGATCTGGAAAGCAGTATAGGTCTTTCCCGTCCCAGTGGCCATGACAAGCAGAACTCGATTCTGGCCACGAGCGATCGCCTCGACGACCCGATTCACTGCTACGACCTGGTAATAACGAGGTGGTTTTCGCGAACCATCGTCGTAGTAATCCTGGGTAGCTATAGATTCCTGCTGTGGGGAAAACCCTTTGGAGGCCAAGTAGCGAGTCCATAGTTCCGACGGTGTGGGAAACGCCTCAAGGGGTATCTCCCTCTCGACTGGGCCAGCAACCCCGGTGCGATCATGCTCAAGGAAAGCATCGCCATTGGAACTGTATGCAAACGGCAGGTCCAAGGCCTCCGCATACTCTAAGGCTTGCTGCATGCCTGCACCTACGGAGTGATTGTTATCTTTTGCCTCGATGACTGCGATCGGGATATTGGGCTTGTAGAGCAGAATGTAGTCGGCCTTCTTGGCGCTGCCCCGTGTCACCGTTTTTCCGCGAACGATCACCCTCCCCTTGGTGAAGAAGTGCTCTTCCAACAGCTGCGTCATTCTGTCCCACTTCGAGCCATCAGCGCCGAGGATGGCGGGAGTGATGAATTTGGTGCGAATGTCCGTTTCGGTGAGCTGTTTTTTGTTCATTGGGGCGAAGAGAAGTAGCCCGAGATCTCCATTGGGACATCTGGGGACAACGAAGCTCGTCTGAAGACTTTCGATGTCGCTAAATCAAATTTCTCTGATCTTGTATTGTACAGGCTTGTAAGCAGTTGCCCTATTCAGCCGCTTCGCGTTCCAGTGGTTGACCACGGCGTGCAAGAAGCGTTTCCGAGCTATTCGCTCGAGTTCGTCTATCGATTCAGCAAGCCAGTTAGCTGATCTAATGCAATGTCTCCATGACCTCCGCCATTCGTTAACTTGAGAATACGAACCGACAAGTCTTAAGCCCGGGATGCTAGACCCTAGCCGAGGCCCTTCCGTAATCCCGAGCGGGCGGCGCAAGGGAGTCGCGGGCGGACGGGAAGTTTATTCGGTGCGTTTTGAGTGACTTAGCGGTAGGGCGCCCGAAAATGGTCGGGGACTGCTGGTAATAGTAGATTGGCAGGGTTTGCCGGTTTGCTGCTTGTCTCTCGAGGTGAGGGATGTCTTATCTGTCGGTGTCGCCGGTGGGGGCGGAGGGGAAGAGGATTGAGGATTTTGTGGGGAGGCCGAAGGGGCATTCGCCCAAGACCTGGGGGGACGTGTGTTCTTTTGCCGAGGCGAAGCTGGGGTTTCGGGTGGATTCCAAGCAAAGGGAACTGCTCGAAGCCGAGTCGCGGAGGGTGATTCTCAACTGCACCAGGCAATGGGGCAAGTCTTCGGTGACCGCTTTGAAGGCGGTGCATGCGGCGTTGACGACGAAGGAGGCGACGGTGATCGTGATGTCGCCTTCGGAGCGGCAGAGCGGCGAGTTTTTGCGGAAGGTGAAGCGGTTTCTCGCCAAGGCGGGGCTGGCGAAATTGCCGACGGACCAGGTGAACGAGCTGTCCGTGGTGCTGCCGAATGAAAGCCGGGTGATCGCGCTGCCGGGGGTGGAGGCGACGATGCGGGGGTTTTCCGCCGTCGATTTATTGATCATCGACGAGGCGGCGAGGGTGAGCCAGGAGCAGTATTACGCGGCGGGTCCGATGCTGGCGGTGAAGAATGGGGCGCTGTGGCTGCTTTCGACGCCGTTTGGGGCGCAGGGATTCTTTTGGCGGGAATGGGTGCAGGGGGGCGAGGAATGGCTGCGGGTGGAGGTGAAGGCGAGCGAGTGTGAGAGGATCTCGGCCGCGTTTCTCGAAAGCGAAAGAAGGAGGATGGGGGCGGATTGGTTCCGGCAGGAATACTGCTGCGAGTTTGTGAGCGCGGAGGGGCAGGCGATTCGGGCGGAATGGCTGGAGGAGGCGATGGTGCGGGATGAGAGGGAGCTCGAATTTTCGTGACGACGCTCAAGAAAACGGTGCTGGCGGTGCGGTATCACCTGGGGGTGGATTTGGGGCAGCGGCAGGACCATACGGCGATGGCGATTGTGAAGGACGTGGTGATGACGGGAGGGGCGAAGGACGCGGTGACGTTTGAGCCGTTGGTGGAGAGGCGGAAGACGGTGGTGCGGGTGGAACGCGTGGCGCTGGGGACGGGTTATGGGAAGGTGGTGGATTCGATCCGGCGGATGGTGGAGAGCGTGGCACTGCGGGATTGCGAGATGGTGGTGGCGGTGGATGCGACAGGGGTGGGCGCGCCGGTGGTGGAGGCGCTGCGGGAGCGGCTATATGAGGCGAGCGAGAGGAGGGCGTGGTTGAGTCTGGCGCCGGTGGTGTTTACAAGCGGGCAGGCGGGGCACTGGAAGAATACGGACTACTATGCGCCGAAGAATGAATTGATGGAGGGGCTGGCGATGGCGCTGGAGAGGCGGGAGCTGAAGTTGATCGAGGGGGGACGGTTTGTGGAGGAGCTGAAGACGGAACTGATGGGAATGCGGAGAGAGATGGGGGCAGCCAAGACGCGCTGGATTAGCGCGGGGGAGCATGACGATTTGGTGATGGCGACGGCGCTGGCGTGGTGGGCGTGCGGGTATCGGCCGCTGCCGGGGAGGTGGCGGGATTTGCCCGGGCGCTAGATGTAGGCGATGACGTCGATCTCGACGAGGCTATTGCCGGGGATGCCGCCGGCGGCGGCGATGGTGGTGCGGACGGGGGGCTCGGCGCCGAAGCGGCCGAGGAAGACTTCGTTCATGGCCTTGTAGTCGTCGAGGCTATTCAGATAGACGTTGCACTTGAGGACTTTGTCCATGGAGGAGCCGGCGTTCTTGAGCTCGGTTTCGATTTCTTCGAGGACCTTGTTGGTGTGGGCCTTGATGTCGCCTTCGAAGTGCGCGCCTTTGCCGGCAATGAAGAGGAGGTTGCCGTAGCTGACGGCGCCGTTGAAGAGAGGGGTCTTGGCGGGCTTGGCGCCCTTGTAGTGCACCTTTTTGCCGGTTAGCGGCTGGCCGGCGGCTTGGGCGAGGAGGGCGGAGGCGCTGGCGAAGAAGGCGGCGAGGGAGGCGGCGGCGCCGCGGAAGAAAGCGGTACGGGTCATGAGAGTTTTCCTTCGTCCGCGCGGGGGCCGTAGAGGGCGGGCACGGATACTTCGAGGATACGTAAATATACCGAGAGCTGTCCAGGATGAGAACGGCGAGGCCCAAAAAACCGGCTCGCGGAAGCCGGCCATACGGCGAGGGAATGGAGAGAATTTCCCCGCGTGGGCACTTGCGGAAAAGCGATTACACGATATGCTATTCCCACAGGACCACACAGGAATGTTCGAACGCATCCGATACGTTTCGCCCGAAGAGGACGACTTTGAATATCAGGAAGAGCATACAGCCGTGGAGAACGAGATCTCGGCCTATAGCTACGACGAGGACGACGATTTGGACGACGGTGGGCGGTCGGCGGAACTGACGGCCCCTACGTTAACGGTCAGCCCGATTCCGGCTGCTCCCGCGGCGGCGGTGGCGGCGGTATTTGCCGAGGAAGAAGAGGACGGGGATGACGACGATGTTTTTCCGGCTGGGGCAAACGATGACGATGATGAGGATGAAGAGGTCGGCGTAAGGGGAATTGACCCGCCGCTGGCCGCAGAGGTGAGCCCGGCGCGGAAGGCGGCTGTTAAGAAGGCGGCGGCGAAAAAGGTCGCGGCTAAGAAGGTCGCGGCTAAGAAGGTCGCGGCGAAAAAAGCTCCGGCCCCCGTCAAGAAGGCGCCGGCGAAAAAAGTGGCAGTAAAAAAAGCAGTAAAGAAAACAGCACCGCCAGCCAAGAAGATTCCCGCCAAAAAGGCCCTCGCTAAGAAGGTAGCGGCTAAGAAGGTTCCCGCCAAGAAAGTAGTGGCTAAGAAGGTTCCCGCCAAGAAAGTAGCGGCTAAGAAAGTTATGGCGAAAAAGGTAGCGGCGAAAAAGGTTGTGGGCAAAAAAGGCGGCGCCAAAAAGCGCTAGACCCCGCGATATATGATGAGGCTCGTGCGCACTGCGAGCCTCCTTTTCTTTTCGATCCTAGCGCTGGCCGGTTCTCTGCTAGCCCAGACTTACTTCCCTCCCCCAGACTCGAAGGGTGGCTGGCGGACTCTCCAGGACCCGGCGGAAATCCTGGCCAAGACCGGCATCGATGTCGCCAAACTCGATGAAGCCTGGGAGTACGGCAAGCTGACCAGCCAGCACGGGGGGCTGCTGGTAGTGCGCCATGGATATCTGGTGTATGAGAAGTACTTCGGACGCGGCCATCGGGAGGCGCTGCCGGAATTGGCTTCCTGCGGCAAGGCCTTTACCACCGTCGCCACCGGGATGATGTTGAAGGAGAAGCCGGCGCTGTTTCCGAATGGGCTCGACGAGAAGGTGTTTACGCCCAAGTACCTGCCCGCGGAGATCTTTCCGCTGGACGATCCGCGCAAGGCGGAGATTAGCTTGGGGCAGTTACTGTCGATGTCGGCTGGGATCCGCGGGACGAATCCGGTTTATATTCGGGGCGCGCGCCAAACCTGGGAGAACCCAACGGTCGATAACGGGCCCTGGTCGACGACGGACGATTTCGCGCTGAAACAAACGCTGTGGTGCGCGCCCGGCGAATGTTACTCGTACTCGACGGCGATGAGCCACATCCCCGCGATATTGGTCCGCCGCATGATGGGTATGGAGATGGAAGACTACATGCGCAAGAAGCTCACGGGTCCGTTAGGCTTTGGGACGTGGGGCTATGCGATGTACCGGCCGAAACTAAAGAGCGGCATCGACGCGAACGGACGCATGTTCCACACCCCCGGCGGCGGCAGCATTGCCGTGCGCTCCACCGATATGCTGCGCTTCGGTTATTTGATGTTGCACCAGGGGCGCTGGGGAAAGAAGCAGTTGCTGGATCCGGAATTCGCCCAGATGTGCGGGCGCATGGTGAAGTACAACCCGCACTACAATCACAGCTTCAATTTCAATGTGAACGAGCAGGGGCAGCTAAAGGGCGCGCCAAGGGATGCGTTTTGGAAGGGCGGTAGTGGCGGCTATGCGATCTATGTCGTGCCCTCGTTGGACCTGGTGATTTACAAGATGGGCGGGCGGGAAGAGCAGTACGATCCTGCGCTGACGCGGCTGCCGGTGCGCTACACCTACGACGGGTCGCGCGTGGGATGGAAGCCGGGTCCGGACGGCGACGGAACGGGGAAAATGCTCGAAAAAGTGGTGGCGGCTATTCGCCCTTAACGACCCTGCGGCAGCGAGCGAAGAGTTCGAGTAGGGACTCGGCGTAGGCCTCGGGAGAACTGGAGCCTTTGGCGCCGAAGCCGGTCTGACTGCCCCCGCTTTTGCCGTAACCGGTTTGCACGGCGATAAACTTCATCAACTCAAGCGCGACTTCGTCCTTGGTATTCTCTTTCGCGCTATCTTGGTTTTGATTCTGCGGTTCCGACATGGTTCTTTCCGAGTCTAGCGCACGAAGATGCCGGTAAGCGCCACTCAGTATGTGCGCGCCATGCGGGGCGGCGCACAGACGCATTTGCTCGAGGCTTCCGACGGCCACCACTACGTCGTCAAGTTTTCCAACAACCCGCAAGGGCGGCGCATCCTCGTTAATGAATTCCTCTCCTGCCGTATCCTGGAGCACTTAAAGATTCCCACGCAGGCAGGCGAAGTGGTTGAGATCACTCCGGAATTCATCGAGCGAACGAACACCCCGGCCGAACGCCTGGGCATCACACTGGGGCGATCCTTTAAACCTCCGGAGGCTGGTTGGCACTTCGGATCGCGCTATCCCGGCCCGCCTAACCTGACCCTCGTCCACGACTTCATTGCCGAGGACTCGCTCGCGCTATGCCGCAATCTGCCGCACTTCTGGGGTGTGCTGCTCTTTGACAAGTGGACCGCCAACGGGGACTCGCGCCAAAGCATCTTCTATCGCGCCAAAGTAGGGGAAATTGCGCCGGATCCCGCCGCGATCGATCCCAACCTGCGGGGCCTGATCACCTCCTTTATCGATCACGGCTTTTGCTTCAACGGACCGTATTGGGACTTTCCGGACCGCCCCGGCGCCGGGCTCTACCCCACGCGGCGGGTGTACCTGCAGGTGCGCGGCTGGGCCAGCTTTGAGCCGTGGCTAGAGCGCATCAGGGCTTTTCCCGAGGCGTTGCTCGACGCGGCGCTTAAGGCCATGCCGGGGAGTTGGCTGGACGAGGCCGATTTGGCGCAATTGCCCAGGCTATGCGAGACCTTGCTGCGCCGGCGCGAGAAAGTGCCGCGCCTGATGGAAGACCTTAGAGAGAAGCTACCGGAACTGTTTCCCTATTGGCGGTAAGTTCCCCGGCGGCCCACTGGGCCGTCCAAGGGGCCAGCAGAATGCCGTTACGGTAATGGCCGTAAGCCAAGACGACGCGCTCGTCGAGGCGTCGTAGATGCGGCAGCCCGTCGCGAGTGCCGGGCCGAAAGCCCCACCAGCATTGCGAGGCCTCGCGCCCTTCGAGAGCCGGGAAAAGCCGATGGGCGCGATGCTTCAAGAGGGTCAAAGCCTGCCAATCAATGCGGGGATCGAATCCCACGGCTTCCTCGGTGGAGCCCGCCAGCACCAAGCCCCTACGCCGCTGCAGGATATAGGTGGGTCCGTCGTGCAAGACCGCGTCCAGGGTAGCGGGCGGCACGTGATCCCAGGCGAGCATGTAGCCGCGGATGGGTATGGTTTCCGGTAGCGCGACGCCGCGATACGTGATGCCGTTGGACCAAGCGCCCGCCGTAACGAGAACCTGGCCGGCAAGAACTTGTTCGACGCGGTGGACTGCTTGCCGCACGATTTGAATGCGGCCATCGAGACGCCGCCGAAGCTCGCGGGTGAGATCCCGCGGGTCTACATGGCCATCCTGGATGCGGCTATCGACTTCGCGGGGTGGGAGAAAATCGATGTCTCCGCCCAGACGCGCCAGGAAGGAGGCGTAGCCAAGGGCCGCGGCGCGCGCGCGTTGCCTCCAGAGAGGCGAGGCAAAAGATTCGGCGTCGGGCGCGAGCATCCCCGCACCGGCCCAACTGGCGCTCTGGCGAGCCTCGGCCCCGGGTTGTCCGGGGTCGTAGAGCACCACCTCCAGATCTTTCTGTACCAGTTCCCAAGCGCAGCAGAGACCGACCAGCCCGCCACCAACGATCGCAATCACTACTTTAAGTCTAGAAGAAAAACAGGCGGGAACCTTGAAGGAAACCCGCCTGTTGAACTCATGGAAGAGAAAGTTACTTCGGCAGAATTACTGCGTCGATAACATGAATTACACCATTGGAGGCGACGATGTCGGGGCTAACGACTTTCGCCCCATCCACCAGCACGGCCCCATCCACCACCTGAATCGTCACGCTGCGGCCTTCGACCGTTTTTGCGGAATCGAGTTTTACGACATCGGCGGCCAGCACCTTGCCAGCCACCACATGGTAGGTGAGAATAGCCGCGAGATCGGCTTTGTTTTCGGGCTTCAGCAGGTTCTCCACCGTGCCCGCGGGCAGTTTGGCAAAGGCTTCGTCCGTTGGCGCGAAGACAGTAAAGGGGCCCGCACCTTTCAGGGTTTCGACCAAGCCCGCAGCCTGGACCGCCGCTACGAGGGTTTGGAAACCGCCGGCGACGGCCGTATCGACGATATCAGCCACCTGAGTTTTATCGGTTGTCATGGTATTTACTTCTTTCTATTTACGAATTGCGTTTGTAACATGGCGCGCTTGGTTAGGGCGGGCTTGTCGTAAATAGGGATGAAGGCGGGGGGCGGTTGATTCTTATCTTTCGCGGCGGGGCAGGCGTTAGTCTTTGCGCCAGGCGTCCTCGAAGGCTTTCCAGAAATTATCGTCGTTCCGGACCCATTCCGCGCCCGCGGGAGTGCCCAGTTGTGCGCCGGGCTCTCGCAAGGTACCGTGCCCGAAGGCGCAGATCCATTCCATTTTGGGGGGCGCGAAAAGCGTGGCCTTGGAAAAGTTACCGGTCGCCACGGGCATCAGGAGGCGGCGCAAACAGGTGCGGCAGCGGTAGCGCTGGTCCAACCACAGGAAATAGCCGACCACAAAAACGCTCACGTCTGTGCCCATCACCGCCAGGCTATAGGGCAAGTGGGTCCCGAGCTTGCCGTCGGGAATTACACGATTCACTCCCAGGATCAGAGCCAGGTGCAGCAGGAGAAGAAAGAGGGCTTTGCCCGTCAGGAGGATCCACCATTTCATGTGCTTTTTACCTACTCCTCCTCTATCGGTGTAGACGCTTTAATTCTTGAAGAAGTTCCGCGCGAGGAAAAGCACGTTGGCGGGGCGCTCGGCCAGCCGCCGCATGAAGTAGGGATACCAGGCTTCCCCGTAAGGTACGTAAAGGCGCAGGCGGTATCCGGCGGCCAGCAATTGGCGCTGCAAGTCGCGGCGGACCCCGTAGAGCATCTGGTATTCGAAAGATTCCTTGGGGGCGGACCGCGCGGCTTCCACCATGCGGTCGTCGTGCGTCGCAATGGCGGGGTCGCGGCCCTCGCGCAGCAAGAGCGCGGTGAGCTTGCGGTAGTTTTCGTCCACGTGGAGTTTTTCCGCAAAGGCGATCTCGGGCGCTTCGGAATAGGCTCCCTTGCACAGCCGCACCGGAATGCCGGCTTCGTTCAAGCGGCGGATGTCGGCCTCGCTGCGCATAAGATAGGCCTGAATCACGGCGCGCACACAGCCGAATTCCGCGTGCAGGCGATGCACGATGGACAGGGTGCGGTCGGTGTGGGCGCTGGTCTCCATGTCAAATTCAACGCCGGTGCCGAGCTCGTGGGCCAAGGCGGCGAGCTGGCGCGCGTTGTTGAAGCAAAGCCCCTCGTCGATGTCGAGGCCAAGCTGCGTGAGCTTCACAGAGATGGTGGACTTTAACTGCTGTGCCGCGATGGCGCGCAAGGCCTCGAGCGCATGTTCTCTGCTGGCCAGGGCCTCCGCTTCGAGGGCTACGCTTTCGCCCAGCGGGTCCAAGGTGGTGAGGATGCCTTGCGCATTGAGCTTGGCACAGACGCTAATGGCCTCGGCCAGCGTATTACCGGCCACGAAACGGCGGGTGAGGGGCTTAGCGAAAGTGGAATGCTCCATCCAGCGGCGGAGCGTTTTCTGCTGGCTCAGGTAAAGGAAGACAGCGCGTAGCAAAAAGAGTTAATCCTACGACTATTCTGCGCCAGTTTAGCCGAGGAAGGCGAAAGAAAGTCCGCTTAGGCTCAAGTAGCCCAAAAGGCTGCCCACCGCAGCGCCTGCAACGACGTCGCTCAGGAAGTGCATGCCCAGCACGACGCGGCTTGCGGCGATCGAGAGAGCACAGAAGCCCAGGCCCACCTGCAATTCCGGAAAGACCACCATCAAAGGAGTAATCGCGGCAAAGGCCGTGATGGTGTGCCCGGAAGGGAAGCTGAATTGATCGGGAGGCAGCAGGGTGCTCCAGCAATGCGGCGTGATGTGGCAAGGGCGCTTGCGGCCGGTAATCTTTTTGGCCCAAAGGAAGAAAACGATGCCCAGGGCGATAGCCACGACGCTCGCCCCCACGGCCAGCACGCCTTGAGTGCCGCCAAAAATCAAAACCAGGGTCCCGAGCAGGTACCAGAGCCAGCCGTCGCCGCCGCGCGTGGCGCAGATCATCCACAAGCGCACCCATTGCGGGGCGCTCCAATTGTGCACCTTGCGCATGATGCGGTGATCACGCGCTTCGATAAAATGCTTCACCTGCGGGATGACGCTCACGCGGCCACCTCCATCTCGGATACGCATTCGGCGGAGGCCTTGTTCAATTCACCCTCCAGCCACCGTTTGCGCCACACTTTTTCAAATGTGGCTTCAAATCCATAATTAACCAATCCGGCCACCGGAATCAAGGCCGCTAGCGGCGCAAGCGGAATGCTCCAGGGATTCTGCTGGAAGAGATTGCCCGCGATGGTGAATAGTTCCCGGCTGATTCCAAATACGTCGCCGTGCCGGCCTTCCACCTGGGCCCGCCCCGCGCGCAGGCCGTCAAAGTATTCCTGCTTGTTACGGGCGCCGGGTACATCGGTCCAGACGCGACCGAGGCTCAGGATTCCATGGGAGTCGCTACCCCCAACCCCAATACGGCCCAGCGCTTGGGCGGCCTGCCGGGCGGCGCGATTGGCTTGGCGCAACATCGCGCCGTTTTGGACCTCGAAGGCGGGGAAGTTTTCGGCAAAAAACACAAAGTCGTCCTGGCGGCGGCGTCCCGTTAAGGCGGAAAACATGTGATTGATCGAGTAGACTAAATTTTGCTCTTCCAAATAGGCCAGGAAGCGCGGCATATCGTCGCGGCGCTCCATGAGATCGAGATGATGTCGCTCGGAAATGTCATATACGCCCACGTGGGCTTCGGTGCCGCTCGGCAGAGTGGCCGTCACTTCTTCGCTCAAAAAGAAGTCCGGGAAGCGGCGAAGCTCTTCGGCGGCGTCGATGGAGTCGTGGTCGGTCACCGTAACCAGGCCCATGCCGCGACGCTTGAGGCGCTCGTAGAGTTCGGCGGCCGGGGTGTAGCATTCACGGCAGATATGACGCAGAAATGGGATCGTGCACATGCCCGAATGCCACGTGTGAACGTGCAGGTCGCATTTCATGACCCATATATCTCGCTTTGATATGTCAATCCCATGACGGCCAGAAGAAACATTCGTGAACTATTTTGTTTTTCAGTACTTTACTTGGCCCGTACTTGTGGCGAGGGGTTGGATACGCTTACGATGAGGTTTCGAGATGCCGAATCTGGACTTCCTGTTCTTTGACGCAGGAGGCGGGCACCGCGCCGCTGCCACTGCGCTTAGCGAATCCTGTTTAAAGGCCTACCCGGACTGGAACATTCGTCTGGTGCAGGTACAGGAACTGCTGAGCGACTTTGACGTTTTTCGCCGTGTTTTCAATATCAAAACAGAAGACATCTACAATCACGTTTTGCGCAAAGGCTGGACCCTTGGCTCAGGACCGCTCTTGCAAGGCCTGCAGGGATTGATTCGGCTCTACCATGCCCAGCAGGTCCGGTACTTAAAACAGTACTGGCAACAGGGCCCCATTCCCGATCTGGTAGTTTCGCTCATCCCGAACTTCAACCGCTCGATTCACGCCGCCGTTCATTCCCTGCCCCGGCCGCCGAAGATGGTGACCGTTCTCACGGACATCGCCGATTACCCGCCTCATTTTTGGATTGAACCGCGGCAGCGGCAAACCTTCATTTGCGGCAGCGCCAAGGCCGAAGAGCAGGCCCGGGCCACGGGATATCGCAACGGCCAGGTGTACCGCACCAGCGGTATGATCTTGCACCCGCGGTTCTATGAGCCGCTCAACATCGACGTGCGGGCCGAACGCGTCAAACTGGGGCTGGATCCCGCTAAGCCCACGGGCTTGCTGATGTTTGGCGGCTTCGGCTCGCCCGTGATGGAGGACATCGCCGAGAAGTTGGAAGACAGCGGCCTGGACCTGCAGTTGATTTTTATTTGCGGCAAGAACGAGAAGCTGCGGGCACGCCTCGCCGAGAAAACATCTCGCCTGCCGCGGTTCATCGAAGGCTTCACCAAAGAAGTGCCCTACTACATGAAGCTGGCTGACTTCTTTATTGGCAAGCCTGGGCCAGGGTCGATCTCGGAGGCCATCCATATGGGCTTGCCAGTGATCGTGACCAAGAACGCGCTCACCCTGCCGCAAGAACGCTACAACACCGATTGGGTGCTGGAGCACGAAGTGGGTATGGTGGAAAAGCACTTTGGACTGGTGGACCAGGCGGTGCGCCGGCTGCTGGAGCCCGGAGTGCTGGCTCGCTACCAGGGCAACGCCCGCCGCATGCAGAACCGCGCGGTGTTTGAGATTCCTGAAATCTTTGAACGGCTGCTGGATGCCACGCCTGTCGGCAGCGCCCAACTCGCTCGGCCGGGAGGGGCTTAAGCAGTTGGAAAATTGTTTGACTTCTTAAGTCTATCTATATAGACTTAAGACATGCAGCGCCATCGTCCCCCTTCGCCCCAAACGAAGTCTGTACTCGTTTTGCTGACCGAGCAGCCCGCATCGTGGCGTCATGGCTACGAGCTGTGCCAACGGACCGGGCTTAAGGCGGGGACCCTGTATCCGATTCTGATTCGGCTGGCCGAGCGAGGCTGGCTGGAGACCAGTTGGGAGACCGTTGATACTGCAACAGGCCGACCGCCGCGCCATCTCTACCGGCTGACAAAGACCGGGCTGCTCGAGGCTCAGGCCCTCGAAGCAGAGCCCGCGGCCCCTCTCGGCCTGCGCCTGCAAACGGGAGAAGCGCAATGACGCGGCTGGACCTGCCCGCCCGCTTGCTCAGCTTCGCCCTCCGTGGGCTGTCGCACGAGCGCCAGGATTGGGGTCGTGCGCTGTGGGCCGAGCTGGCTCAGATCGAAGCCCCGCTCGAGCGTTGGAGCTTCGCGATGGCCGGTGCGGGCCTAGCCCTGCAGGGCCTGCCTTTGCTGCTGCGGGAGCATCCCCGCGCGGCGGCCCTGCTCGGGGCGGCTTCCTTACTCCCTTTCTTGCTTTGCAACGCCATTGTGGCCAACCAGATAGACCCTTTCTTCTCCTGGATCCGTCCGGGGCCGCATACCAGCCCGCAAGAATATATTCTGCTCGCCTTCGTGCTGTTACTCCTGCCCGCCGGCGCAGCGTGCGCGCTGCTACCGACGGTGTTGGTGGGGGTGGACGGGAAGCGCAGGTTCTACTATTCCAATGGGGCGATGGCGGCGCTGTTGCTCCTGGTATTCGGCGTGCTGTCGATGACGCTGGGGACCGAGATTTACCGCTGCGACGTGCTGAAAATTCCGTATTGCGACTGAAGCTCCCAAATCCGTTAAGCTGCGAGGGATGCTTGCGCCGCTGTTCTCCCTGCTCCTCTTAGCCCAGACGGACCCGCTTCTCGAAGCGATACATGCCGAAGCCAAGCGCCACCTGGCCGTGCGGGGGGAGGCGATCGCCAAGGTCAAGACGCCCGAGGAGGCGCGGCAGCGGCAGTCCGAAGTGCGCGAGAAAGTACTTCGCTTGATCGGAGGATTGCCGAAGTACCAGGGCCCGTTGAACGCCCAGAGCAGCGCCACGCTGGATCGAGGCCCTTACCGCATTGAACTGCTGCACTTTGAATCTCTACCGGGCCTGCTCGTCAGCGCGAATCTCTACGTGCCCAAAGCTCCCGGCCGCCATCCGGCCGTGCTCTATTCGCTAGGCCATTGGAGCGAAGGGAAACTGGCCGGGCAGAAGATCTGTTCGCAACTGGCCGTTAAAGGCTTTGTCTGCCTGGCCTACGATCCCATCGGCCAGGGAGAGCGGCAACAGGCTTTCGACGCCCGGCTCGGGCGCTCCCTGATCGGGGGCGCGACGGAGCAGCACTTCATGGCCGGGGCGCAGTCGATCCTTTTGGGCCATACGATAGCGCGCTATTTCGTGCACGATTCGCGGCGCGCTCTCGATCTGCTGGTCTCACGGCCCGAAGTGGACCCTGAGCGCATCGGCGCGGCGGGCTGCTCCGGCGGGGGTACGCAGACGACTTACATCGCCGCCTTGGACCCGCGCGTCAAGGTGGCCGCGCCCGCCTGCTACATGAATTCCTTCGAATACCTGATCACGGGGCCGACCGGCGACAGCGAGCAGTCTTTCCCCGGCTTTCTGGCCGAAGGCCTCGACCAGGCCGATTACGTCTCGCTCTTTGCGCCTAAGCCCTGGTTGATTTCCTCGACCGAGCAGGACTTCTTCACCCCCGCAGGGGCGAAAGTCGTCTATGAGCAAGCCCGCAATTTCTACGAAACGCTGGGCGCGCAAGACAAGGTGAAGTGGGTGGTAGGCCCCGGCGGGCATGGTACGCCGCTGCTGGTGCGAGAGGCCATTTATGAATGGATGATCCGCCATCTGAAGGGAGGCCAAGGCGATCCCAAGGAAGTGGAAGTCCCGGAACTGCCGGAAGCCAAGCTATGGGCCTTCCCGCAGGGACAGGCGCCGGGCAAAGATCTCTGGCAAGTGCTGGAAAAGTCGTGGCCGGAACCGAAGGTCTCGCTCGCGTTGCCGCGGCCGAGCGGCCTGAGCACCACCTTGACGATCGGTCCAAGCGAGGCAAGAGAGGTCTACCTGGTGCCGGAAGCCGACCGGGCCTCCGCGGGGCGAGCCCGTGAACTGGCGGCCCATGGGCGCAAGGTCATCCTGGTGCGTTTGCCCGGCTATCCACTCCCAGCGGAAAGCCAAACCCGGCTGAGCGGCGATTGGATCACGCATACCCGCGCTTGGCTGGTGGGCTGGAATTTGCCTCTAATGAGGGCCGCCGACTTGCTCGCCGTGATCCGCCAGGAACTCGCGCGGCACGACAAGGTTTACGTTCACGCCTGGGGGCACGCGGGCATCCCGGCGCTCTTGGCGGTGCGGGAGGAGCCTCGTGTCGCGGGCTTGTGGCTGGAGCGCACGCCCGCTTCGCTGGCGCTAGCACTCGAAGGGCCTTTGCATAAGAATCTGCATGAGGCCCTGATCCCCGGCATTTTGCGCTCTACCGACCTGCCCCGCCTGCGCCCCGCGCGTACCTTCTGGGTGGACCCCACCGACTGGAACGAAAACATCCTCAAGGCCGCGGGCGAGGGCTACTATCTGCGCCCTTTCGAGCAGCCCTTCGCCCAGGTGTTGGCCGACTTCGAACGCCGTTGATCCCATGAAGAACGCCCAATTCAGCGCCGCCTTTGTACGCGACCTCTTTTACTATGCCGCCTCGCGCGGCGCCGACCTAGACTCGCTGTGCCGGCACTGTGGCTTGACGCGGGAGCAACTGCAAGCGCCCGACGATCTGCTGCCCGGGGCTGTGGCCGAACGCGCCTGGCAACTAGCCGAAGCCGCAACTGGCGATGCGGACCTGGGCCTGCATTTAGGGGAGTCCGTGCACGTCTCGATGCTGGGCCTGCTGGGCTTTGCGATGATGAGTTCCTCCACGTTGGGCGCGGCCCTGGAGCGCATGGCGCGTTACTGGAATCTGAAAAGCGATGCCACCGTGATCGACTGCCGGCGCCAAGGCGCCAAGGCCATTCTCGAGATGCGCATCGTCGACCTGCCGGGCAATTTCCTGCTCCATTCGCGCCAGCCCGCGGAGTCTTCGCTCAGCGCGGCGCTGGCCATTGCCCGCAGCCTGACGGGACAAGCGCTGCCGCTGCTCGAGGTAGCCAGCAGCTATCCTCCCCCCGCCTCCGCCCGCGAGCACGAGCGCATCTTTGGCCGCCGGCCGCGTTTTCATGCCGAGAGCAACTATCTCGCCTTCGAGGCCGAAGCGCTGTCCTGGCCGGTGGTGCACGCAAACCCGGCCCTGCTCGAGAACTTTGAGGCCCAAATCGAGCAGCGTTTACACGAGAGCAGCGGCGGCCTGATCCAACAAGTGCGCGCCGAGATGGGCAAGCACCTGCGCGGCGACACGCCCACGCTGGAGGGAGTGGCCCTGGCTTTGCACAAAAGCGCGCGCGCCCTGCAGCGGGAGCTGCAAGGCGCGGGCACTACTTTTCGCGAGGTTTTGGACACCCTCCGTCAGGAGCTTGCGGAGAGCTATCTGCGCGAGCCCCGCCATTCCATCGGCGACATCGCCTTCCTGCTCGGCTTCTCAGAGCCCAGCGCGTTCCATCGCAGCTTCCGCAAGTGGACCGGGCTCACGCCGCAGGGCTTCCGCTCGCAGCAGGCGCCAGCCGAGTAGGCTGCACCACAGGGACCAGCCCAGGAAAGCAAACATCGGCAGCGGTCCCAAGAAAGCCAGCGCCGGAAAAACGGTCGAAAGGCTCTCGCCGCCGCCGATCAGGAATAGTGCCGCCGAGGCGATACCAACGGCCTTGTGCCAGCCCCGGGCCGGAACGCTGGCCACCACGCCCAAGGTCCAGAGCGCCAGGAGTGTCTGGCCCAGGTGCTCTCCCAGGAGCACGCCGAAGAGCCGATGCTGCGCGTCGAAGATAGCGACTATGGTTTGCCGTTCCGCGTCGCTCCCAGCGCGCCCGTAGCTGCCGGCCAGTTGCGGCACCAGGAAGACCCAGCGCCACAAGCCGATCATCTGCACCAGGGCCGAGGCGATGCCGATGCGCGTAGCCGCCTCGAGCAACTTGGGCCGGGGCGATTCCACAACGCCCGGCAACAACGCAATCGCCAGCAGCAAGGGCAGGACGGCCAAGCCATATGCATACCAGGTCCAAACGAGCGCATCGCCCCCGGCGGCGAACTGCGTCAGCACCTGCGCAGGCACTTCGCGCAGGATGTCCGGGTACCCAAAGTTGATGGTGAGCAGGGTGAAAGGAATTTGAATCAGCAGCGGCGAGGCCAGAAGGGCGAGACCCGCCGCGGTCTTGAGGAGTGGTTGTTTCATGCCTCAAGTCTGCGGCGGGTGAGGGGTTTTGCCACTGACGGGGCACGCCTTCGGATTGACTTCCGGCGCCAACGGAAACTGACGCCCGGAGTCAATTCGAGGGCGCGTACGGTCAATCGGAATTCGGCCCTCGGCCCGTAGTCTGGGTGCATGAAAACTACTTCCCTCCTCCTGGCCGCCTCCCTGTTGATGGGCCAGGAAGACCCTTCTTTCCGCGTCGAAACCCGTGTCGTCACCGTAAACGCGATGGTCCGGGACGCCGAAACCCGCCAACCCGTCCGCGATTTAAGCGCGGACAACTTCCGCCTCTTCATCGACGGAAAGGAGAAAAAGCTCACTTACTTCCGCCACGAGGGCGAAGACCGCCGCCCGCTGGCGCTCCTGGTTTACTTCAATCTCGCCGCCGAAGGCGCGCGGCGCCAATTGTCCCAAGAGGCCGCGCAACAGTCCTTCGCCCAGGCCCTGGGCCGGCTGGCTGCCGAAGACGAGGTAGCGGTGTTCGCCGCGACGGATTGGTTCGTCGGCAAGCCGGAACTCGTCTCGCCTTTAACCAAAGACCGCGCCGAGAGCGCCTCCGCGCTGGCCAAGGCCGTCAGCGGGGCCTTCGCCAAATCCACGGCCGAGCAAAAGGAGGAACGCGCTATGCGGGAGCAATCGATGACATTGGCCATTGAGCGCGCGCGAGAGATCGCCCTCGAACGGCCCCAATCGCACGTGGCCCTCGTGTACGTCTCCGACGGCATGAATACGCTCGACATGATGGAGGCCAAGAACCGTAAGCGGATGGCCGAAGGCCTGGAGGACCGCGACATCAGTTTCAGCACGCTCACCGTGGACATGTTGGCCACCTACGCGTCGGCCGCGGCGGTGATCAATCCCCTGGGCGCCGCCTTCGGACTCAGCGTCAGCGGCGGCGGCAAATACCTCGCCAAGCAAAGCGGCGGAGTATCGGTGGAAGTAAACGACTCCCAAGACCTGGGCGGGGCCCTGGAAAAGGTGTTAAGCGCCTACGCTTCGCGCTACTCGCTCGGCTACCAAGTGGCGGACGGCGAATACCGCCAGGGGCGTACGCACAAGATCGAAGTCAGGCTCAACGGGGCCAAAGCGAAGCTGGAAGTTTCAGCGCGGAAGAGCTTCCGCTTCCCGCCGTCAAATCAACTACCCTAAAGAAGAGTTATGCAGGTCCTGTTGCCGGAACTCGATCGTCCCACCCCCTTCGTCCTTGGGGGAGACGAGCCTTTCAGCGACGAAGCGTACTTCGCTTTTTGCGCGGACAATCCCGACCTCGTGGTGGAGCGCTCCGCCGAAGGACAAATCATCATCGTGCCTCCCGCCGGTCCAGAATCCGATTTTCGCTCGCTCTCTATCGCTTCGCAGTTGGCGGTCTATTCCGCCAAGACCCGCCAAGGCCGCGCATTCGGCTCTTCTGCGCAGTTTTTCCTGGCCGACGGGTCCGCCCTTTCGCCGGATGCGGCCTGGGTTTCCCACGCAACGCTTGCGGGCTTCAGCGCCTCCCAAAAGAAGAAGTTTCTGCCCCTCGCCCCCGACTTCATCGTCGAAGTTCTCTCTCCCTCCGACCGTCTCTCCCGCGCTAAGAAGAAGATGGAGCAGTGGATCGCCAACGGAGTCCAATTGGGCTGGCTGATCGACGCCGATCTCGAGACCGTCCACGTTTATCGTCCGAACGCGAGCCCGGAAACTTCGACCGGGCTGAAGGAACTCTCCGCCGACCCCGTCGTACCCGGTCTCAGCATCGACCTTCGGGTGGCCTGGGAATCTCTCTAACTCTTACTCATAACGCAGCGCGTCGATCGGGTCGATCTCAGCCGCCTTCATCGCCGGATAGATTCCGAATAACACGCCTACGCAGACGGACACGCCAAAGGCCACCCCCACCGAAAGCGTGGTCACAATCGTATTCCACTCCGCCACGGTCGCGATGATCCAACTCAAGCCCACGCCAAAGGCGATGCCCAGCAAGCCGCCGCCCACGGAGATCAACACGCTCTCAATCAAGAACTGCCGCACAATATCGGAACGCCGCGCGCCGATCGCGCGCCGGATGCCGATCTCCCGCGTCCGCTCCATCACGGTGGCCAGCACGATGTTCATAATGCCGATGCCACCCACGATCAGCGAGATGGCGGCGATGGCCACCATCACGTAGGTAAAGATGGCCTGCGTGCGTTTCTGCTGCTCCAGCAGCGCCGCCGGAATCGTCACCACATAATCCTCGACGTTCCGGTGCGTCGAAGCCAGAATCGCCGTCACGACCTTGGCCGCCTGCACGCTATCGACGTGGTCGCGCAAGCGCACGTCTACCCCGTCGAGTTCGTCTTTTAAGAATCGCGTCGAATCCCAGAAGCGGTACTGGAAGGTGGTGAGCGGAATAAAGATGGTGTTGTTGCGGTCCTGGATCTTTACGCCCGTCCCGCCGTCGCCCACCTGCTCGGCCAGCACCCCGACTACTTCCAGCCACGTGTCGTTCACCTTGATGCGCTTGCCCACCGCCGGGTCAAAGCCCAGCAGGTTGATCTTTGCCGACTGGCCCAACATGCAAACGGCCGCGCTGGTGTCCTCGTCTTCCTGCATCAACAAACGCCCCTCGGCTACGCTCAACGCGTGAATGGTGGAGAAGGCGGGCCGCACCCCCTGCATGGCCGGCATGCTCCCAGCGGGCTTGGGCAGCATGCGCGCGGGATGCAAGGTACGCCGGGGAGAAATAGCGTCCACGCCTTCCAGGTTCGCCTCGAGAATCCGCACGTCCCGCTCATTTAATCCTTGCGAAGCCCGCCGGCGCTGTTGCAATTCTTCGGCGCTCGTGGCCGGAATGGAATCCACCAGAATGTTGCGCACGCCTAGCTTCTCAATCAGGCGCAAGGACTCCTCCCGCGCTCCGGCCCCAATCGACAGCATGCCAATCACCGAACCCACGCCGAACACGATGCCCAAGGCGGTCAAGAAGGTCCGCGCCTTTTGTGCGCGCAAATTACCTAGCGCCTCGCCCACATCGGAGACCAGCCCGAGTCTCATTTCTTGGCTCCCGGCCCCGCGCTCGCCCCGCTCTTGGACTCGGCGGCCTTCTGGTCCGGACTGGCCAGCGCCACCTGCGCGCCTTCGGTCAAGCCTTCCAGCACCACCTGGCTCTCCCCACGCCGCACCAGCTTGACATCTTTGGCCGAGAAACTCCCTTGGTCGTATACGTAGACAAACCTGCGGCTATCGCTCTCAAAGACGGCTTGCGCCGGCACCCACAAGACGTTTTTCATCGATTCGGTCGAGATCGTCACCCGCGCGCTCATCCCCGGCCGCAGTTCCGGCGCCTTTTCCTCCAGCGCCAGCTTGCACTCAAAGCGCCGCTCCCAGGGTGGGCCCGTGGTGCCGCCCAGGTTCGAGATCTTGGCCCGCAAAGCCAGCTTGGGCAGCGCGACCATCTTCACCACAGCCTTCTGCCCAATGGCCAGCAGGCCCCGGTCGGCCTCCGTAATCACCACCGAGGCCTCCCAGGAATTGAAGTCCGGTATCTGGGCCACCGCCATGCCCGCGCGCACGTTGTCTCCCACCTGAAACTGAGGGAAGGTCATGCCGGGAAACCAGAAATTGCTGTTCGTGTTGGACTCGACGTTTACATAGCCGCTCACCGGCGCCTTCAGGGTCATCTTTTCGATGTTCTGCCTGGCCGTGTCGGCCAGCACCCGCGCCTTACCGAGCGTGGCTTCCTGAATCGCCACGGAGGCGCGCGCCCCGGCTTTGCGTTCGGGATATTCCTTCTCCAGCTTGGCGAGCTTCTCGCGTGCATCCCGCAGGGTCAAATCGTTCTGCTGTGCCACGATCGCGGCCAAGAGCGGATTGCGCCGCGCCTCCAGTTCGGCCTGCACCACCTCGCCGCGCGCCGCGATTAATTCGGCCAGCAGCTCTTCCTCCTTGGCTTGGGATTCAAAGCCCGCCTGCGCCACCATTTTTTCGGCTTCGGCCAGATCGGCCTCCGCCTCGCGCATCTTGTAGGTCTCCTCGGTCGTGTCGAACTGCACGACCGTCTCGCCTTCGGCGACGGTCTCCCCCGGCTTGCGCAACTGCATGATGGTCAACTGCTGGCTGCCCGTCATCGGGGCCACCAGCATCTTGGAGTTCCCGCCTTGCAGGGAACCCTTCGCGCTGATCGGAAACGCTACATCGCCGCGCTTGACGGTCGCCGTCGGCACGCCCCGTTCCTCGCCCTGCTTCCATCTCGTCACCGTTCCATAAACGGCCCAGCCGCCTGCGCCCAAAAGCCCCAGCACGGCCAGCATCGAGAGCAGGCGGAAGATTCTCTTCTTCATTTCACTTCTTCTTTTTCTCCGCCGCTTCTTTTAGCGCGTCCACCAGCGCCACCTTGGTTCCCGGCACGATGCCTTTGAGGGCCACCTCGTCCGGATTTCGCGCCAGCACCTCCACAGTCGTCGGCTGCAAGCCGCGCTCATTCACCACCAGCACCACCGGCTTGCCGTTACGGGCAAAGATCGACTTCGCCGGCACGCTGATCGCATTGGGCAAGCGGTCTACGATGATGTCCAGCCTCCCGTTCATGCCCGGCCGCAGGCGAGGGTCGATCTCGTCGAAACTGGCAAAGGCGCGAAAATTCCGCGAAGGGGGCCACTCGAAGTTCTGCTCCGCCAAGGGCGCAATCGCCTCCAGCTTCCCCGGAAAGGGCTTCTCCGGAAAGGGATCGAGCAGAATCCGGACGCCTAAGCCGGTCTTCAACCTCCCGCGCTCAATTTCTTCCACCTTGCCTTTCAACTGCAAACTCGACAGGTCTGGAATCTCGGCCACCCCGCTGCCCGGCCACACGCTGTCTCCCACCTTAAAAGGCTTGGCATTCACCCAGCCTTGGGAGTAATTCATCATGTAGTTCACGACGCCGCTGGAAGGCGCCTTTACCTCCATCTGCGCGATCCTGTGCTTGGTCAATTCGACCTCGGCCAAGAATTTCGCCACATTCGCGCGCAGCCCCGCGGCTTTGGCCTCGTTTTGCGCCCGGATCAGCGCCGCGTCAGCTTCCTTCGCGCGCAGCTTTTCCTTAGCTAATTCGTAATCGATCTTCTTTTCCTCGGCTTGCAGGGCGCTTAGGATTTCGCTGCGCGACACTTCCAGACGCGCCCTTTCCGTTTGCGTACGCTGCGTCGCAATTTCCAGTTGGCTCTGTTCGTGGGCGATGCGCCCTTGCGAAAGCGCTTCGGCCAGTTGCGCCTCGGCCTGCTTCCAATTGGCTTCTTTTTCCTGGAACTGGCGCTGCGCGCCGCTGGCGTCGAACTTGAGAATCAGGTCTCCCGCTTTCACCGGCGAACCGGCGGGCGCCTGCCAGGCGATACGTAAGTCCGGCACGTTTAAGGGCGCGGTGATTTGTACGGAGCGCCCCGCAACCAGGTCGCCGCGGCACGAAGCAATCACGAGAAACTCCCCTTGCCGGCAGACCGCCGTCGGCAAATTCGTGGCCGCCTGCACCGGTTGCTTCTTCCAATACCAATAACCCGCGCCGCTCATAGCGCCCACCCCAATCAAGAAGAGCAACGGAGGCAGGAGTCTCATTTGATTCTCGGGATCTCAAGCGCCGCCGACAAGTCCGGCAATAGACGCCGATCCTCCGACGTCACCCTAAAGCGGGCCGAGAAGGCGCGCACCGGCGAATCCAGCCCCGCTACGGCAATCGGGCTTGCCGTCACCAGTTCGGCGACAAACTCCGCTCCCGGATAGGCGTCCAGATACAGCTTGGCCTTCACCCCGGGCCGCACGGCCGCAAAATCGGATTCGTTGACGCTGGCGTCCACCACCATCTTCTCCGGGTTGAACAGGCGCAGCACGGGCTGCCCCGGCCACATCTGGTCTCCCTCTTGCGGCGGCCCCATCGAACCGCTGCGCCAGACGCTCTCCAGCGCCACCATGCCCGCATGCGGACTCCTGATGACGAGCCGTTCCAGATTGCTCTTGAGCCGCTCCAGCGTCACCTGCTGCCGCTCCCGCTTCAATTCCAAACCGTGGAGCGCCGCCTCTTCGGCCTGAGCCCGGAAGCCGCCCGATTTTTCGAGACTAGCCAGCCGCTCGGTCGCGGTCTTCGCTTTGGCTTCGTTCTTCAGCCGGTCGATCTCGCTTAGAATCGGCCCTTTGCGCAGTTGCAGTTGCGCCTTTTGCAACTCCGCGCGCGCCTCGGCCATCGTGGCCTCCCGCTTGGCCCGGTCGGAACGGATTTGCGCCTTCTTCTCCGTTACTTGGTGCCCCGTCTCGGCTAGCTTGGCTTCCGTCGCCAGTACTTCATCGAGAATCGCGGTCCGGTCGAATTCCGCCAGGACCTCACCCACTCCCACTTTGCTGCCATTCGGTATCAATCGCGTTAAAGTGACGCGGCTCGACTGGCCGGTAATCTGAGGTACCCGCACCGAATAGGATTCAAGCGCCTGCACGGTCCCGGTAGTTCGTAAGGTCGTTGATCGCGTGGCGGGCTGGGCCGGCGCGGCCGCCACTATCCTTTTTACTTCCGCCGGTCCGCACGACGCGAGCGCCAGCAACGCGCTCAACAGACCGGTCACCAAGCGGGAAAGGCGTCTCAAGGTATCAAAGCTCTCAATCAAGACGATGGACAGACGTATTTTGTTGACAAAAGTTAGCCAAAAAAGTTCCCAAAACTGTTTACGCGCGTCCTAAATCGTTGTTACAAGCATGCACACGATTCGAGGGCGCAAAGCGCCCTCGATGCGGGCGGGAAACTAGCGATACTCCGTCACGACGCCGCCGCGCTGCTTCCAACAGTTGCAGGAGGGGTCGAAATACGGGGGAGATCCCAGAATCGTATCCGTGTTCTGCTTCATAAACTCCAATTGGTTCTGCATCATGCGGAACGAATGCTGGTTGAGCATGTGTTGCAGGGTCGAATCCATAGTGGGCGGCGCAAAGATCCCGCGGATGCGGGCGGTCCAGTCCTGGCGGGCGGCCGCGCTCAGCTGCGGCCATTCGGCCTTTAGCCTCGTGGCGAAGTAGATCGACTGGAATACCAACAACTGCCGGTCTGCGCCGGCGTTGGGATACGCCTCGATCAGTGCGCGCTTCTCCGCTTGGCGGACGGAAGGGGATAGGGAAAATCCGCCGGTTTTGGCCAGGGCAATCAGATCCACCCATGCGTCGGCCGCCTCAAGGATCAGGGGGGGATCGCCGTCGGCCAAGGCGGGATGGCGGCGCTCGTAAAGGCGAACGAGTTCGGCGGCCACCGGATCGGCAGGCGCGTTTCTTCGCAAAGTAGCAATGAGAGAGATGCGGAGCAGGGCCCGCGCTCCCGTGGCTTGGGCCGGGGACAGAGTCGCGTGCCGGCGGTAAGCGTTGACAATGTAGAGCGTTCCGTCTATCTCGCCTTGGTCGCGATTGTCCCAGGCCGACTGGCGCCATTCTCTGAGGAGCTTGGCAAGGGGGGGATCGGCGGGGAGATCGAGGGCCTCGGCCACCGCGGCGGCGAAATCGTTCTGAATCTGCGGAGTCAACGGCGGGATCGCGGCCGCCAGCGGCCAAACCAGCCACACGAAGCTTAACGGCAAGGGTGAGGATCGGATTTTCTGGTACGTCATTCAATCGGGTACGCGATGATGGCGCGCGGAATGGCTCAGCTTTTCGCGGTTTTCCGGCAGCGAGGATTGGAGATACTGTGAGAGACTCATGCTTCGCCGTCAACTTCTCTCGCTTGCCGCCTTGCCCGCCTTCGCGCAATCGCAGCGCAACCTTGGCTTCACCTCTCGCACCGACGCCCCGCGCTCGGAATGCGGCACCGGCGCCCTGATGCCTTGGGCCGACGCGCTTTGGGTTGTTACCTACAATTCCCACAAGCAGGCTACCGGCAAAGGCCTGGGACTCTTTCGCATCAACGAAGACAAGCGGGTGGAATCCATCCACATTCACGACGGCACGCACGCCAACCGCCTCATCCACAAAGAATCCAACCAGTGCTTCATCGGCCCTTACTCGATCGACGCCAAAGGCAACTGGAAGTACATCCCCGCCCTTGGCGACGACCATCGCCTCACCTCCACCTTCCGCCACTTGAAAGACCCCGCCAACCTCGTCTACGTCCAGACCATGGAAGGCTTGCTCTTTGAGCTCGACGTCCAATCCCACAAGACGACCTTGGCCTTTGACCTGACCAAAGAGTTCGGCATCAAGGCCCGCCCCCATTTCAAGGGCGGCTATACCGGGCAGGGCCGCATCGCCGTTACCAATAATGGCTTTTACGCCTACGGTGAGAACGAAGCGGGCCTCTTCGAATACGATGGCGCCAAGTGGCGCGCTCTTTCCCGCAAGCCCCACATGGACGTAGCCGCCCGGCAGAATATGGACAACGTGCTCTTCTCGACCGGCTGGGACGAATCGAGCGTCCTCTTCTGGGCCTGCATCAAAGGCAAATGGAACAAGTACCGCCTGCCCAAGGCCTCCCACGCCTTTGAGCAAGCCTGGCAAACCGAGTGGATGCGCATCCGCGAAGTGGAAACCGAACACTACCTCATGGACATCCAAGGCATGTTCTACGAGCTGCAGCCGATGGCCTTTGAGGACTCGATCTGGGGCGTCAAGCCCATTTGCCAGCACCTGCGCATCATTCCGGATTACTGCTCCTTCCGCGGCGAGCTGGTCCTAGGCGGCAACCAGAATTCCCCCAACGCCGACAACAACGCCGTCGCCGGCCAGCCCAGCGTCGGCCTGCACTTCGGCATCACCGACGACCTCTGGCACTGGGGCAAACCGCAAGGCTGGGGCGGCCCCTGGCGCAAGCAAGCCGTCCAAGCCGGCGAAGTCTCCGACCCCTTCCTGATGACCGGCTTCGAGCACAAAATGCTCCACCTTCTCTCGGACAGACAAACCGACGTCACTGTGGAAATCGACTTCCTCGGCAACGGCACCTGGGCCAAGTACGAAACCCTCCGCGTGAGCGGCTACCAGAAGCACATCTTCCCGGCGGGCTTCAGCGCCCACTGGGTCCGTTTAACCAATCAGAGCGCCGCCACGATGTCGGCTGAATTCATCTACACCTAGAATCCTCCGCTACCCTCGCAAGCAATGAAGTTTTACCCACGCCGGCTCCTGCCGCTAACTGTTCTCAGCGCGCTGATACCCACGCTCTACGCCGAACTGGCCCCAAAGACCCTGGCGGCTTTCCACGCCTATGTCGCCGAGCAGGAACTGCGTGTCAAGAAGCAAGAGCAATCCGTCAAGGACTTTCTCTGGATCGACCGCGAACCCAAGCGCCGCGCTGCGCTCCGCTCCGGCACCGTTGTTGTCAACAAGCTCGCCGCCCCCGTCGCGCCCGGCGGGCTCATCCAGCACTGGATTGGCGCGGCCTTCTTCCCCGGCGCCACGCTCGCCGCCGTCCAAAAGGTCGACCAGGACTACAACCGCTATCACGAAATGTACGCGCCCGACATCGTGTCGTCCAAACTGACTGCCCGCCACGGCGATAGCTTCGACATTTACTACCGGCTGCGCAAGAAGAAGATCCTCACCACGATCCTCGACACTCGCCACCGGGTGGACTACTATCCGATCTCCGCCCACCGCAACGCGCTCTCTTCCCGCTCGACGGATCTGCGCGAAGTGCAAAACGCCGGCTCGCCTTCGGAAAAAATCCTCGAGCCCGGCCGCGGCCAGGGCTTTGTGTGGGCCATGAATTCCTATTGGCGTATGGAAGAGGCCGACGGCGGCGTCTACATCGAGTGCGAAGCCATCACGCTCGGGCGCTCGATTCCGATGGGCATGGGCTTCGTCATCGGCTCCTCGATTGAGTCGCTGGCTATCGAATCGCTTACAACGACGCTGCTGGCCAAGAAACGCGCGGTTGCGCTGGTCCGCTAGGGGGACTTGCGGAATGCCGCCTGAATCGGCTCAAAATAAGTCGGCGCAAAGTAAATGCCAACCACTATCGTGTCGTCGTCCTCGGCATGAAAGCCAAACCCAAACGGCACTTGCTTGCCGAATGAAGCCACTAGCGCACGATCTGAAACCGCGACTGGCCTCGCTTCAATTGATTGGCTGATAGCGCGAGCTGGTCAATCAGATGCGGACCCCACTTAGCTTGCAGCTCGACCTCCAAAAGCAAAAAGAGTTCGGTCACTCTATCCGTATCCATCTCAATCGTTGTTACTTCGTACCCCTCGGGCAGCATGGCGGGAGTCGCACGGGGCAGGTCGATCCGCTTCGACCTCGCTTGCAGTCTCCGGATCAGGAACCCGGTCAAATTCCTGACCCGAGAGCTATCGCTCGATTGCCGGAGCGTCTGCAATAGTGGCAGCGCATCCGCCTTCAGGATGTCCGCCAGAGTCTGGATGGCCGCACAGCCAACAGATGGGTCGTGCGCCAACCCCATAAGGGCTTCGCGGGCAGGCCCGGGCTTGCGGGCAAATCGCTTAAGGGCTACGACGAATTCGTACCGTGCGTCTCCGTGCAATTGGGTATCGGTCGCATTCTTCAGAATCTCCTCGAAATCTCGGTCCGCTGCGACCTTTCGATAGCATGCCGCTAAAAGCTGCGGAGTGGATTCTACCTCTTTATGGCCGTCGCGCAGTAGCGGACGCCATCTCCGATATAGTTCGATGACAAGGAGGCGGTGGCTCTTTTTCAATACGCCCGGCTCCAGAATTCTGAAAAGGCAGATACTCAGCGTTAACGGATCCTGAATACGTGGCAGCCATTGCAAGAGGACCTCGTGGAACACCTTCTTGTCGGAGCCTCTAGGTAAGACATTCTGGAGATTCACGAGTTCAATCCCGCGAATCCGCAAATCTTCAAGGATGGGCGCGCTGTGTTGGGCGGCGCGGAGGACGCGCTCCCAGATTTCAGGGGTCTGTGGACAGCGAAGGGGATGAGCTCGAAAGAATGCAAACAACGCCGGGAAAGTCTCGGCTAATTCCCGCGCGGCGGGGCAATTCAGAGAATCTTCGGTCAGTTGTGCACCTTGAGCAGACTTACTGCTTCACGAAAATCCGCTTCGTCTTGTTCTCACCCATCGGCGAGTTCATCGTCGCTTCAGCCGTCAGCGTCTTGCCGCCTTCGCCAAGCGTCCACTTCTCCACCTGCAAGATCTCGTTGCCCTGGAATTCCGCCTTCGTCGTCACCACCAGCGCCGAGCCTTCCCACTTGGCCTTCACCTTGCCGGGGCGGCCCATTACCTGCGTCTCGACCTCTTTGCCGTCCGTCGCAAACTTGAATTCCGAGGTCCGCTCCCCGCGCGCCGTGACCTGCAGGATGTTCATCGTCACTTCGGGTTCCTTGTGCGTAATTTTGGCCTCAACCTTGGTGGGCGGCGGCATCATGCCGTAGTCGCTTTTGGCCAAATCGATGGTCCAGGTACCGCTTAAATCGGGCTTTTCGGCCGCCATGGCGCGGCCAGCGTAACCGGCCAGGGACAGCGCCGTCATAGTCAGTAGAGCAATGCGTCTCGTCATGCCTTCTACAATAACGAATATGCGGAGTATCGCGATTCTCGTCCTCCTCGCCGCGCCCCTAGCGGCGGAGTGGCAGAAGGTCAACGCGGGTCCCTTCGAGATCTATACCGATCAGGACGTGCGCGCCGCCAAAGACCTGTTGGGCGACCTCGAACAGCTTCGCCACCAGGTGGAAGCGCTCACGGGCGTGCAGGACCCTAAGCCCCTCTGGCCCATTCGCATTGTCATCGCCAAGAACCAGCGCCCCGGCAGCCTCACGCTCACCACTTCCTTCCAGAGCCTGGTTCTCCCCACAGCCGCCCTCAATCGCACCCAACGGAAGCAAGTGGCGGTGGCGCTGCTGCACCCGAATTCCGGTCCGCTCGAACCGAGCCTAGAGGATGCCCTCCTCAGCGTGCTGGCTGGTCTGGAATCGTCCGGCTCCAGAGTCACCCTGGGCGCGCTGCCGCCCGCCGCGGAGCAAAACGCCGATTGGGTTCTGGTGAACTATCTCGTTACGAATGAAAGCTATCGGGGCCGGCTGCGCGTCTTTCTGGGCAACCTGATGCGGGGTGCCGACCAGGCCTCCGCCCTGCGTAACGGCTTTGAACAGAACGAAGCCAAGCTGCGGGAGGAGGCCGCTGCCGCCCGCGCCGCCTTTGCGCCCGTCACCTTCGCCGCCAAGCCCATTCTGCCCGAACGGGACTACCGGGCGCGGGAAGTGGAAGCTGCCGAGGCTCGATTGGAGCTGGCCATTGCCAGCGGAGACGCAAAAGCCTGCGCCCCGTCCAAAGAGCTGGCCGCACTGGAATGCGTGGCGGTCAATTCGACCGATGCCGCCTCCGCGCTAGAGGCCATCGACGCCGGATCGAAGAACGCGCGCATGTACTATCTTGCGGCGATCCGGCAGCCGGAACGCCTGGAACACCAACGCCGTCTCTTCACCGCGCTGCAACTGAAACCCCTCTACCCCGACGCGGCCTTCGCCTTCTCTTTGCAGGAGAACGATCCCATGAAGGCACTCAAAGCCCTGAAGGACGCTAGCCCCGCCGCGCAACGCGACGCGAAGTATCTGTCTCAGCTAGCCACCATTGCCGAGCGCGCCGCCCAATATGGAGACTCGGCCAAGGCCTGGGCCGCCGCGGAACGCGCCGCCTTCGATCCTTCTTTCAAGGAAACCCTGCGCCAGTCCCGGCTGCGCACCGTCGACCAGCGCCTCGAAGCGGAAGCGCAGGCCCGCCGCGCGGCCGAGGCGGCGCGTATCGCCGATATTGAACGAGTGAGGCAGGAATCCCTTGCCCGTGTGCGCCTGGCGGAAGCCAAGGCCCGCGCGACCCTGACGCCGCTAGACCCAAACGAGAAGGTGATGGAGTGGTTCGACGGCGAGCAGGCCAATGCCTATTTCGTCGGTACTCTCACGCGCATTGAGTGCCTTGGCCAGGGTAAGGCGCGTTTCGCGGTGCAGGGCGAAAGCGAGACCATGCTCTTCGACGTTCCCGACCCCTCAAAGATCGTGGTGAGCGGCGCGGGCGCTGAGACCTTGCAGTTTAGCTGCGGCCAACAGAAGTCGCCGCGCCGGCTGCGCGCGGGATACCTTTCGGCGCAACCTCTGGCGGTGCTGCCGCCCGAAACGGCCAAGAGCGGCGATCCGAACTTCAAGCTCAAAGCGGAACCGGAAGGACAGCTGATCCGGAGGCCCAGCCCAGATGAGGAGCCTAGCCTTGCCCCGTACTCGGCCCCGGCGGTTCCGAAACCCGCGCCTGTAGTCGTTAAGACGGCGCGCGCCGCCAAGCCATCCCCGACGGCTGGGCGGCTGTTGACGCTCGAGATGAAACCCTAAGCCAGTAAGGGGCGGATTACTTCACCGCCAAACTGGCTCAACTGCCGGAAGCGCCCCGCGTGGAAGTAGGTAAGGCGCGCATCGTCCAGACCAAGCAAGTGCAGCAGCGTCACATGCACGTCGCGCAAGGGATGCACCTCTTCCACGGCCTTGGCTCCCAATTCGTCGGTGGCCCCCACAATGGCGCCGCGCTTGACGCCCCCGCCGGCCATCCAGATAGTCATCGCGTGGGGGTTATGGTCCCTACCCCACGTGGTGGAGCCGCGCCGGTAGCCGTTATCGGGACTGCGCCCAAATTCCCCCGCCCACACCACCAGCGTCGTATCCAGCAAGCCGGTACGCTTCAGGTCTGCGAGCAGCGCCGCCACCGGACGGTCCACGCCCCGGATACGCGCGGCATGCGCGCTGGCCAGGTAGTCGTGCGAATCCCAACCGGAGGCATAGACCTGCACAAAACGCACGCCGCGCTCTACCAAGCGACGGGCCAGCAAGCAGCGCCGGCCCATGGCGTCCGTATCCTTCTGCCCCAATCCGTAAAGGGCCTTGGTCTTTTCGTCTTCCCCCGCCAGATCCAAGACTCCGGGCATCTCCGCCTGCATGCGGAAGGCAAGCTCATAGGATTCGATGCGAGCGAGCAACTCGGCATGGTCTGGATGTTCCGCCGCATGGCCGCGGTTCAGCACCGTCAATAGATCGAGATTCTCCCGCTGCGCCTGGGCTGTAACGCCCGGCGGCGGATTCATATCCAGCACCGGCGCGCCCTGCGGACGCAAGGGCGTGCCCTGGAAGTACGCGGGCAAGAAGCCATTGCCCCAATTCGCGGTGCCGCCTTGGGGATAGACCAGATCCGGCAACACCACGAAGGAGGGCAGATTCCGGTTGAGTGTACCCAGGCCATAGCTGACCCAGGCGCCCAGGCTGGGGTCGCCAATGAACTTATTGCCGGTATTGAGGTGATAGAGCGCGGTGGGATGGTTGGGGCTTTCCGCCGTGCCCCCGCGAAAGAAGCAGATCTCATCGGCCACCTTGGCCAAGTGTTCAAAGTGCTCGCACATCGGCACGCCGCTTTGGCCAGCCGGGCGGAAGGCGAAGGGCGTTTTGACGTAGTAACGGCGACCACTTTCCATCGCCGAGGCGAACTTGGAAGTTCGCTCAAACTCCTCGCCGTGCCGCGCATCGAGTTTGGGCTTGGGGTCGAAGGTATCGATGTGGCTCGGGCCGCCCTCCATCGTCAAAAAGATGCACGCCTTGGCCTTGGGCGCATGATGAGGGGCCTTCGGCGCAAGCTCGTCGCCCGCCAGCAGGTTGGTGAGCGCCACGCTGCCCAGCGAGGCGCCGCCGCGAAACAAGAGATTCCGTCGCGTAAGGTTTCGCATGAAGTTAATACCGGTAGAGAAACTCGTTCGAATTCAGCAGTACAAGCGCGATGTCGGCCAAGGCGCGCACGCGGGCGCTCACTTGATGCGGCCCGAGATTGGCTTCAAGATGCCCGGCCGGGTCCTCCTCGCGCACCATCACAGCGTCGCCGGTAAGCTCGCTGGTGATGCTGCGCTCCAGCGGCGGGCGGGGGGCGGGCGGCGCGGGGGGATGCTGCTCGTGGAATCGTTCGCGCTTGGCAAGGTGGGTCGCCAGCAGATCCCGCTCCGCAGCCTTCGGTTGCCGCTGCAGAGTGCGCGCATAAAGGGCGGCCAGAGCGTCCTTTTCGCGCGAGGCTTTGTCGGCTAGGGCGAGCGCCATATCGTGGACGATTTGTCCGTTGAAGAGCGCATAGGCCTGGGTTGGAATGGTCGTCGCGTCCCGCTTGGCTGTGGACTCAGCCAGTGAAGGCGCGTTAAAAACCTCCAGCATCGGGTCTGTCAGGTTTCGCTTCTGAAAGGTGTACAGAGTGCGCCGATGCCTTTCGCGGGCCGATGAGCTCGCGCGATAGGCCGGCATGAGCGTGCCCATGATTTGGATGGGCTGCGTGGCGATATCGGAATTGATTTCCGGGAAGGTGCCCGGGCCGCCCGCGTCCAGGACCGGGTCCAAGCTCAATTCGCCCGCCGCCAAGAGAATGCTGTCGCGGATGCTTTCGGCTTCCAGGCGCCGGGGCAAAAAGCTGCCGTAGAGCACGCGCTCGGGATCGAGCTTCGCGGCCAGGGCCGGGTCGGCGGGCGTCGAAGCGCGCTGGTAAGCCTCCGAGGTCATCAGCAAGCGATGCAGCGCCTTCAAGCTGGTGCCCTCGGTCAGGAAACGCGCCGTCAAGTAATCCAGCAATTCCGGGTGCGTGGGCCGCTTGCCCATCTTGCCGAAATCGTTCGGCGTCTCCACCAGCCCCTTGCCGAAATGCGCCTGCCACATGCGATTGACGATCACTCGATAGGTAAGAGGATTCTTTTCGTCGGCAATCCAGCGGGCTAGCGCCAAACGCCGGCCGGCGCTCTCCAGAGGCAGCGCGGCGTCCTTTTGCCAATTCGCGCTTGCTAGGATGCCAGGCTGCACTTTTTCACCCGGGCTTTGCAGATTCCCCACCGGCAGCACGAAAGTATCGGGCGCGCTGGGGGAGTTCTTCACCGCGAAGGCCTTCGGGGTATAGCGTTCGATCGATTGCGCCAGCAACTGCTCACGCTTTTGGTACACCTTGTAATTTTCAAACTCCTCGGGGCTGAGCTCGCGCTTTTCCCGTACCGCCTTCTTCACCTCGTCAGGCGTCGCCGCAGGCTGCTTGGCCAGGAAGCGCTCGCGCACCAGATTGTCGAAAGTCGCCACCTTGGCCTGATTGGCGGCCAGAGCTTTCTCCAATTCCCGCTTGCCCGCGGCGAAGCCGGGCCGCTCTTCCGCAGGCAGAAAAGCCGCTTCGCGTTGGGCAAACTCGGTGGCGGCAAAGGCAGCCTGAATGGAGTAGTAATCCTTCGTAGGAATCGGATCGAACTTGTGATCGTGGCAGCGGGCGCATTCGAGCGTCACGCCCAGGAACGTAGCGGCGGTGGCGTGCGTTACATCGTCCAACCACTCCTGCCGGGTCACGGCGGCCACGCTCATAGCGGTGTGTTCCCAAGGGCCCATGCGCAGGAAGCCGGTCGCTACGACCTTCTCGGGATCCTCGGGGGCCACCTCGTCGCCCGCAATCTGTTCGACGATGAAATCCCGGAAGGGCTTATCGTTCGCGAAGGAACGGACCACATAGTCGCGGTAGCGCCAGGCGTGGGGCCGCTCGAAGTCGTTCGAAAAGCCTCCGGTATCGGCATAGCGGGTGACATCAAGCCAATGGCGCGCGTAGCGTTCGGCATAGCGCGGGGAGGCAAGGAGCCGGTCGATTAGCTTGGGCCATGCTTGCGGGTCCGGGTCGGCCTCAAAGCGGGCCACGTCAGCCGGGCTAGGAGGGAGGCCCCAAAGGTCGAAGGAAGCGCGGCGAATTAAAGTGCGGCGGTCCGCCCGTCCGGCGGCGGGCAACCCGGTCGCATGTCGCTTGGCGTCCAGGAAAGCGTCCACCGGGTTCTTGGACCCTGTTTGAGGATTCGAGGCCGGGGGCGTGCGCATTTGCACGGGACGGAAGGCCCAAGTATCTTCCTCGCCGGACGGGAGCTGAGGAGCCGTCGCGTCGCTCCAAGGCGCGCCCACTTCGATCCAGCGCCGTACAGCGGCAAGCAAGCTCTCTTCCAGTTTCGCGCCCGGCGGCATCTTCACACTGGAGGAATGATCTAAGACCGAAAGAAGTAAGCTTTCTGACGGCTGGCCGGGGCGAAGACTAGGCCCGCGCACACCGCCTTTGAGGAGTTCCTCGCGCGAAGCGACGCTGAAGCCGGAGATTTTCTGTTTTTCTCCATGACAGGCCCCGCATTTAGCCGCCAGCATGGGCGCGACGTGTTTCCGAAAGATTGCCTGGCCCTCGTTCAGCTGGGGGTTCGGGGTCGTTTGGGCTCGGGCCACGACCGCCGAGACAATCGCCAAAAGAATCGAGAGCAATCCTCGCACGAGGGCAATTGTATCGAAACTTAGGAAGCCCGGACGGGCCTAGTGAGCGGGAGGAGCGCCAGAACCGGAAGTTCCATGCTCAGCCCCGTGTCCTCCGGCGTTCTTGGGCGGGTTGACTTGGGGCGCAAAGACCGGCTTTTCGCTATCGAGAAGCGGTTGCGCGGGCTCGCTAACGGGGCCCTTGTAAGTAGCCGGGCGCGTATCCTCACGCGAGTCCGCATCGACCAAACAGAAGCCCAGGAAAACGCCCAGGAACAATAGGGTGGAGACGAAGATCAGCCCGTTAATTGGCTTGTCGTCTTTCAGGTGCATGAAGAAGAGCGCAACCAGGGAAGCCTTGACGGTAGCGATCGACAAAGCGATCACCACGTTCGCGGCCGGGGAACCGAAGTTGATTCGCGAAGCGCCCACGGTGATGACGGTAAGCACCAGCAGAATAAGGAGGATGTATAGATAGCCCTTCCAGCTATGTTCATGGCTGTGCCCGTGGCTGTGGGCCGAGTGGGAGTGAGAGACGTCGGAGTGGGTCATTGATTTCTCTGTGCTTTGATTTCTCTATGCTTTGATTTCTCTGTACTTATCCTCTTAGCTCAATAAGTACAACAGCGGGAACAGATAGATCCAGATCAAGTCCACTAAGTGCCAGTACAAGCCGATGAGATCGACGGGCGTGTAATACTCGCTGGTATAGTCGCCTTTCATGGCCCGGACGATCAGGAAAGTGATGGCGCCCATGCCCCCGAGCACGTGAAAGCCGTGCAGGCCCGTCATCATGAAGTAAAAGCTGAAGAACATGAACATGTTCGGCACGGCGTCGGCGCCGGAGTAAGTGAAGAACTTGCCCGGCAGCAGGCCGTCATGAAATTTGTGGGAATACTCGAAATATTTGACGACCATGAAGCCGGCGGCAAAGCCCAGCGTCAGAAGCAGGTTGGTAACGATAAAGCCCTGCTTTTCGCCGGCCTTATTCGTCGAGGCGCCCCATACGGCCAGCACCATCGTGAAACTGGAGATGAGCAGAAAACAGGTGTTGAGCGCTCCCATCTGCCAGTCGAGGTGGTGGTGGCCGGCGAAAAAGGCCTCCCCGTGTTTGGCCTGCATAATTCCATAGCCGACGAAGAGCCCGCCGAAGAGCAGGATTTCGGTCGCTAGAAAGAGCCACATGCCGATTTTGGAGGCGTCGAACTGCTGCTCCATGGTGGCGAAGTGGTGCTGGTGAAAGGGATGGTGAGCGTGATGCTCGCCATGCAATCCATCGGGCGGATTACCGTGCGCGTCGAGTGCTGCTTCGTGAGATTGGCTCATGCGGAGTTCCTAAAAGTAGTTTTCCCTTAGACGGCGTCGGCCGGGATCTTGAACTTACGGTAGTCGTACGGGTTGGCTTCGATGGCCGGCTGGCCTTCAAAGTTATGCGTAATGGGGGGCGATTGGGTCTGCCATTCGAGCGTCGTGCCCGCCCAGGGATTCTTCGGAGCGTTCTTGGGCAAGCGTAGCGCAGCCAGCAGGTTAGCCGCGGCGATTACGAGACCGGCTCCCAACACCCAACTGCCGTAGGTGGAGAAGGCGTGCAGGGGCTGGTATTGATCGAGGTACGTATAGTAGCGGCGGGGCATACCCTGGCTACCCATGAAGAACTGGGTCAGGAAGGTCATGTTGAAGCCGATGAAGACGATGACGCAGGCGATTTGGCCCAAGCGGTCGTTGAACATGCGGCCGAACATCTTCGGCCACCAGTAGTGGACGCCGCCGAGGAAAGCGATGACGGTGCCGCCCATCATGACGTAGTGGAAGTGGGCGACGACAAAGTAGGTATCGTGCAAGTGGATATCAACGCTCAAGGCGCCCAGGAAGATACCGGTCAAGCCGCCGATACCGAAGAGCAGCAGGAAGCTAAGCGCGTAGAGCATCGGAGTTTGCAGCCCGATAGACGCTTTATACATGGTCGCCATCCAGTTGAAGACCTTGATGCCCGAAGGAATCGCGACCAGGAAGGTCAGGAAGCTAAAAATGCCCGCGGCCAAAGAACTCTGGCCGGAAGTGAACATGTGATGTCCCCAGACCAGGAAGCCGATCAGCGCGATAGCGACCGAGGACAAGGCGATCAGCTTGTAGCCGAAGATCGTGCGGCGCGAAAAGGTCGGGATGATTTCCGAAATGATCGCCATGCCGGGCAGGATCATGATGTAAACGGCCGGGTGCGAATAGAACCAGAAGAAGTGTTGGAAGAGGACGGGATCGCCTCCGAGTTGAGCGTCGAAGATGCCGATCTGGAAGGCCTTTTCCATCATCAGCAGCACCATGGTAATGCCGAGCACGGGAGTAGCGAGCACCTGGATGATGGCGGTGGCGTAAATGCCCCACACAAAGAGCGGCAACTGGAACCAACCCATGCCGGGGGCGCGCAGCTTGTGCACGGTGGCGATGAAGTTGATACCCGTAAAGATGGAGCTGAAGCCGAGCGTGAAGACCGCCATGGACATGAGGGTCACCGGTCCCGAGGTGGTGGTGGAGTAAGGCGTATAGAAGGTCCAGCCCGTATCGACGCCGCCCACCGCGATGGCCCCAATGGCCATGAGGCTGCCCGCAAGCCAAACGTAGAAGCTGGCGAGGTTCAAGCGCGGAAAGGCTACGTCTTTCGCGCCGAGCATTAACGGCAGCACGAAGTTACCCAAGGCCGCAGGAATCGACGGAATAATGAAGAGGAAGACCATGATCGCGCCGTGCAGCGTGAAGGCCAGATTGTATTGCTCGGCGGTAATGAAGTCCTGCCCGGGGCGCATTAATTCCAACCGGACGATCAAGGCGAAGATGCCGCCGATCAGGAAGGCCAGGAGTACGCCGAACAGATACATGACGCCCAGCCGTTTATGATCGACGGTCGTCATCCAGCTCCAAAGACCTTGGTGCTGGGGATCCGTCAAATAATCCGCATGGTGCGGCTGGGCGCCGGTCTTCAGCGCGGGGGATGTAATTACGTCAGCCATTTCTGGGGTACCTCTCTTAATTCTCTAAACCTAAACTTTGCCGCTACTACTTCAGCTTCTTCATGTATTCGATGAGAGCCAGCAACTGGCGCTCGCGGATCTGGCCCTGGTAGGAAGGCATGATGCCGCCATAGCCCTCTACCAACATCTGCTGTGGCTGGAGGATCGAGGTGCGGATGTAGTTCTCATCCACCAGGAAACTCTTGCCGTCCGTCATTTTATGCTGCTGGCCGTAGATGCCCTTCCAGCTGGGGCCCTGCCCCTTGGAGCCGTCGATGGAATGGCAGGTGGAACAGCCTAGATTTACATAAAGCGAAGCGCCGAGTTCGTCGAGGGGCTTGCCCTTCTCTTCCGGGTCGCCCTCTTCCAGATACTTTTCGTAGCCACGCTGATCGAGGGCAATCACCTTGGCCTGCATTTCCGAATGGCCCTTACCGCAGTATTCGGTACAGGGTACGACGTAGGTGCCCGGCGCGGTGGCCTGGAACCACACTTCGGTGTAGCGATTCGGCAGTACATCGGCCTTGATGCGGAACTCCGGCACGTAGAAGGCGTGCAGCACGTCTTCGGAGTGCATGATCAGGCGCACGGGCTTGTTAACGGGCACAAAAAGCTTGCCGATGGCGCGCGAGCCGTCGGGCTGTTCAAAGGTCCAAATCCACTTCTTGGCGGTGACCTGCACCTCCATCGCGTCGTCGGGGGCTATGTTGGCCTGCATGTAATCGTTAAAGCCCCAGAAAAAGACCACCAGGCAAAGCAGGAGCGGCCCCACCGTCCAGGTGAGCTCAAGCCCGATGTGTTGCTCAATATGAGCCGTCTTCTGGTTGACCGATTTTCGCCGGTATTGAATCACGAACAAGATCGTGACTACGGCGATCAACAGGAAGAAGGCGATGTTCAGCCAGAGGATGAACATGAACAAGTCGTCCACGGCACCGGCCTTGACGCTCGATGCATTGGGGAGAAAGAGATTTTGTAACCAGGTCATTGCTACTTCTTAGTTCCTATGGGGTCCTTGCGTTCGCTGCCAACTGCGCCTGCCGCTGGAGGTCGTACTTCCAGAAACGGAAGAGCACGATGCCCAACACCAACATCACCAACAAACCTCCCAGGCGCATGAAGTTCGTGGCAAACATCACATACGACTTGGCATTGGGATCGTAGTGATAACACATCAAAATCAATTTTTCTATGGTCAGGCCAAAGCGCTCCCCGGCCGCCTCGGTAAGGGCCAGACGCAAATCCCGTTCCCGGAACTTGATGCCATAGAGGTAGCGGGAAACCATCCCCTCGGGGCTCAACACCATGATGGCGGAGGCATGCGCGTACTGCTTTTGCCGCTCATCGAGGCGGTATTGGAAGCCCACTTGGGCGGCCAGCTTCTTTACGTTGCCCTGGTGGTCGGTCAGGAAATGCCACCCGGCACCCACGGGCTTGTCGAAGTTGCTTAAATAAGCCGACTTCTTGTTTTTGGCGATTTCAAAGGTTTCCGTAGGATCGATCGAGATCGTTACGATCTCGAATTCCTTGCCTGGGGTCCAGGCCAGTTCCCGTAACACCGCCACCTGCCCGTTCAACGTGAGGTTGCATAACATCGGGCAAGTGTAATAGACGAGATTCAGGATGACCGGGCGGCCGCTGGAAAAATATTGCTTCAAAGGGTGCGGATAGCCGTCTTCGCCGATAAAGGTGAGGTTGAGGTCGATTTTCTGGCCGAGTTTTTCCTCTATACCGGTACCCACGGTTTCGGGTATGGCGGCGGTCTTCCGGTCTTCGAGCGCCCGCCGCCGCTCTTCGGCGTTCTTGGGCTGGCCGATGATTTCGTTTTGCGCACACACCACTCCGCACGTCGCCACGAACGCGAGCAGCCATGCGGATTGGGAACGCAGAATCATTAGTGCTTCACTTCTTCCTTCTTTGCAGGCGCTTCCGTCTTGGCAGGCGCTTCCGTCTTGGCAGGCAGAGCAGCGGCCGCAGGGGCGCCAGCGGGACCTTTAGCGGGCGCGGCATCCGCCGGCGGCGGCGCGGTTACCGGCTTACCGAGGGCCTTGTCGAGTACCGCCTGCAAGCCAGGATCGGCCTCGTAGGGCACAATTGCCGCAGCTTTGCCGCCATAGAACAACTTGCCGGCGCTGGCTTCCTGGGCGTAAATTTCCATTGCGCGGTCAATGGGCAGCTGGACTTTCCCGGTGGCCTTGTCGATGAACTTATATTGGGTTAGGCGTTCGGTCTCCGAAGTGCGGACTTCTTTGAGGGTTTCCCACACCGGGACTTGGACTTCCCGTACGTAAGCCCTTTCCTTTTCAAGGGTATACCACCAGTAAACAAAGAAACAGACCACCAAAATCGTCGTCACGATGATGACCGTCAGCATCGCGATTTGGCGCGAATTGGGCTCGGTTCGCTCGTAACCCTGGAGGGCCGCTTCTTCCGGCGTGAGGCGTTGAAAGTGTACTTCACTCATGGTTTGCGTGCTCCTCTATACGTTATGATGCGCGAGCGCCTGGTAGAGACGTATATCTCCGACAGGAACGATCGCGTGCTGCTTCAGCCGGTTCCAGAAAAAGAAGCCGTAAAAGCTGGCGCAGAAGACCGGCGCGGCCAAATCCATCCAGTGGGGCGCAAATCCGCCCTTGTGGAGAGTGGGCATGATGTTCCAGTGGATGTCCAAATAATCCATGAGCAACATCCAGACGGCGGCAAAAGCCAGGGTACCCAGGTTCCGCTTCGTCTTCCGGGAAATCAGGAAGAACATCGGCAAGAGCCAATGGCCCAGCACGAGGAACTGGCTGACGAGCTTCCAACTGCCCACAAAGCGCTCCTTGAAGAAGATCGTCTCTTCCGGGATATTGGCGTACCAATACAACATGTATTGGCTGAAGGCGGCATAGGTCCAAAAAACCGTGACGGCAAAAATCCATTTGCCGAGATCGTGGTAGTGCTCTTCGGTGATCGAGTTCTTAAGCACGCCCACGCTGCGAAAGCCCAGGCTGATCAGCACCAGGGTGCACATCGAAGCCAGCGCGCCGCCGGCGTAAATATAGATGCCGTAGATGGTGGAATACCAGTGCGGGTTCAGGCTCATAATCCAGTCGAAGGCCGCAAAGCTCGTGGCCAGGAAAACCAGCAGCAAGCCGGGCGCGGAATACTTCGAGCTGTTGTGCATGTGCCGGATATCTTTGTCGGTGTCCTGCGCGGTCGAATTCTTATAGATGCCGCGGGCAAAGAAGGTCCAGATCGCAAAGTAAACGAGACCCTTGATGACGAAGGCCTTTTCGTTCAGCCAGACGGCCTTGCCGCTCAGCACTTTGTCGGCGGCTACGACGTCGGCGTGGCTCCATTCGTATAGAGTGTGCACGCCGAGCACGACAGGGATAAAGAGAACGAGACCCCAGGGAATCGCCATCGTCAGCGTTTCCGAGAAGCGCCGCACGGTGACGTTCCACATCGCCCCGGCCAGATACATCGCCATCAGGAAGAACAGCGCACCCAAGAGGATGCGGGTAGACCAAGCGAAGGCGGCGAGGTAGCTGAAAAAGAACTGCTGCGAGTTCAGGAAGTAGCCGCCCAGCATTGCCGCGCCGCTGATAAGCAGCAAAAACAAAATGATATTGCGCACCTTGGTGTGCAGGGCTCCATCGAGATGGAAGTTGTCGAGAGCGCCGTGTTGTGCATGATCTGCCATAAATGTCCGTTCCTCTTCGTTATCCCTTGCTCAATCCCTTGCTCAATCCCTTGCCCAATCGCTTACCCAACGTCGTTGACCGTCGCTCCACCTAGCGCAGGTCGGAGCGCAACTCCGCCGGCACTTCCTCAAGCGTTCCCCGGTCGCTGCGTTGCAAAGCGCGCACGTAGGCGACGATGGCCCAGCGCTCGGCTTCCACAATCTGGTACCGGTAGCCGTGCATGGTGCGCCGCCCATTGGAAATCACGTCGTAGAGCTCGCCGTCCGGCATAGCCACCACACGGTCTTCGTGCAGGTTGGTGGGCAGCCAGAGCGTGCGCTTGGGCACCACGCCCTGGCCCGAACCGGTCCGGTCGTGGCAAGGCGAACAATAAGTATTAAATTTGGTCTGCCCAGCCTTGAGCAGGGTGGCATCCACCTTCAGCGGATTGGTGCCGATATATTGCCCACCGGCCACGCCGCGGAAAAGCGCGTCGTCGTCCTTCAAGTGGCCCACGGCCACGGTGCCCGGCACGGGCATGCGGTTGGAGCGGGCGTCGTCAAACAGCCCGTTGGCGCGGTAAAGGCTCTGCGCCTTGTACTTCTGTTGCCGGTCCATGTCGTCGAAGATTTCAATCGGGGGCGTGCGCGAGGGAAAGTTGGCGCAACCGGCCAATCCGAAAGCGGCCAGGGCCAACGCCAAGCAACCAGTGGTACGTGTCATCGCGTCCTTAGTCCTCCACCACTTCGGCGCTCGTGGCGCCCAGACTCATCAACAGGTTTCTGGTCTCAACGGCTGAAAATTTGGGGTCGCTCTTTTCCACGACCAACAGGAAGCCGTCGTCGCTGGAACGCGCGAAGCGCGAAAAGTTCATCGTCGGATGGTACAGGCGCGGCAGTCCGTTCAAACCGAGCATTCCGAAGACACAGGCAAAGGCACTAAACAGGACGCTGAGCTCGAACATGATCGGCATGGCGAATTCGAACGAAAACAGAGGCTTGCCCGCAATAACGAGGGGATAGTCGATGGCGCCCGTCCACCACTGGAGCAAAATCGCCGTCATGGTGCCGGTCAGACCGACGCAGATCACGATAAAGCCCAGAATCGAGCGCGGCATGCCGAGAGCCGCCTCGATGCCGTGCACCGGAAAGGGCGTCATCGCGTCGAGCTTGGTGTAGCCGTGCGTGTGATGCATCGCGCGGCCCGCCTTGAGCAGCAATTCTTCGTCTTCAAACTCCGCCACCACGCCCCAAAGCTCCTTGGGCTGGTTCGGGTCGAAGGATCTTTTCATTTCCTCTAGGAGCGCCATAGTTTTAGGCCACCACCTTCATGATTTCGTCGCGCCGCGCGGCCAATTCCTTCTCCACATGTGCAGGCAGGTGGCGGTGCTTATCGGCCGCGATAACACCCTTCACTTCCGAGATCGCGATCATCGGCACAAAGCGGACGAAGAGCAGGAAGAGCGTCATGAAGAGACCGAAAGTGCCGACGAAGGTGCATACATCCACATAGGTGGGCCGGAAGTAACCCCAACTGGACGGTAGGAAGTCGCGATGCAGGCTCGTCACAATGATGACGAAGCGTTCAAACCACATGCCGATGTTGACGAAAATCGAGATGACGAACATAAACGGCACATTCGTGCGCAGCTTCTTGGACCAGAAAAACTGCGGCGAGAGCACGTTGCAGGAAATCATCGACCAGTAAGCCCACCAATAAGGGCCGAAGGCCCGGTTCACGAACGCGAAGCGCTCGTAGTCGTTACCGGAATACCAGGCAATGAAGAACTCGGTGCCGTAGGCGTAGCCGACGATGGTGCCGGTAGCCAGGATGACCTTGTTCATGTTTTCCAAGTGCTTGATCGTGACCAGGTGCTCCAGGTGGAACCACCAACGGAAGACCACCATCAGGGTCATCACCATACCGAAGCCGGAGAAGATGGCGCCGGCGACAAAGTAGGGCGGGAAGATCGTCGTGTGCCAGCCGGGTACGATCGACGTCGCAAAGTCGAAGCTAACGATGGTGTGCACGCTGAGCACAAGGGGCGTGGAAAGGCCGGCCAGGAGCAGGTAGGCCATTTCGTAGTTGTTCCAGTGCTTAGCGGAACCGCGCCAGCCGAGGGCGAAGAAGCCGTAGATGCGCGAACGCCAACTCTTGGGGTCGAGGGCGGCGGCGCGATCGCGCACCGTGGCGAGATCGGGAATGAGGCCGACATACCAGAAAAGGGCCGACACGGTACCGTAAGTTGAAATCGCAAACACGTCCCAGAGCAGCGGCGAACGGAAATTCTGCCACATCTGCAAATCCGTGTTGGGGATCGGAAAGAGCCAATAGGCGCGCCACACGCGGCCCACGTGGAAGACGGGGAAGATACCGGCGCAGCAGACCGCAAAGAGCGTCATCGCCTCGGCCGAACGGTTAATCGAGGTGCGCCACTTCTGGCGGAAAAGAAAGAGAATGGCCGAGATCAGCGTGCCCGCGTGGCCGATGCCGATCCAGAACACAAAGTTGGTGATGTCCCACGCCCAGCCGATCGGCGAGTTGTTGCCCCAGACGCCGACGCCGGTGGCGACCTGGTAAGCCAGCATGCCAAAGAGCATCGACATGATCAGGAAGCTAATAATGAAAGCAATCCACCAACTGCGGGGCGTCTTCATTTCGACGATGCCCACCACGTCCTCGGTCACTTCCTTGTAGCCGGTGGGACGCCCGTCTTTATCCAGGACCAGGCGCGGCGATATCGCGTCGAGGTCGCTGTTGGTGAGGGTTAAGTTTTCCGTTGCCATACGAACTCTTTCTTTCTTCCTTCCCTCTTAGTGCTTGGCCTCGCCGGCCTTGTGTTCTTCGTGTTTGGCTTTCCCGCCCTTGGCCGCGTCCGGATGCATGCGGTCGGCGCCCGTTTGCGCTTCGGAATGCTTTTCGGTGTGCCCGCCGGAATGTTCCAAAGGCACATGCGGCACCAGCGCCGGATGGGTGTTGCGGATGCGCGCCAGGTAGGTGGTGCGCGGACGGACGTTCAGTTCCGCCAGCAGCGCGTAATTGCGCGGGGAGGCTTTCATGCGCGCGACCGTCGAACTGGGATCGTTCACGTTGCCAAAGTGAATCGCCTCGGCGGGACAGGTCTGCTGGCACGCGGTTTGGATCTCGCCATCTCGGACAGCGCGCCGGCCGCTGGGGTCGATTTTTGCGTTGATCTTGCCTTCGGCAATGCGCTGGGTGCAATAAGTGCACTTCTCCATGACGCCGCGCATGCGAACGCTCACGTCGGGATTCGAGCCCAGGTTTTCGACCTCGGTCTTGTTCTTGTTCCAGTTCAGATAGTTGAACTTGCGCACCTTGTAGGGACAGTTGTTCATGCAATAGCGGGTGCCGATGCAGCGGTTATAGGCCATATCGTTCAGGCCTTCCGGAGAGTGCACGGTTGCCGCCACGGGGCAAACGCTTTCGCAAGGGGCGTTTTCGCACTGTTGGCAATTCAGGGGCTGCGTGACGACCGTCGCCTCGTCGCCCATGTCGGAGAAATAGCGGTCGAGGCGAATCCAGTGCATTTCGCGGCCCCGGTTCACCATGTCCTTGCCCACCATGGCAATGTTGTTCTCCGCAAAGCAGGCCACCAGGCACGCATTACAACCCGTGCACTGGTTCAGATCGATGGTCATGCCCCACTGGTTGCCCTTTTGGTATTCCCAATCGGGGAAGAGGCTTTCAACGGCCGGTCCGTGCACGTGCTGCGCAAAAGCGGGCATTTCGCTAAACTGCTGGAGCGTGGCCTGCTGGGCGATCGGCCGGTCGTGTTGCGTATCGCCTTCGGGATCGTCCTGGGTACGGACCAGAAGGTAACTTTCGGCGGCCTTGGCAGCCGTCACGCCGGTCGCATAACCAAGCCCATTCGAATTGCGCAGTTTATAGGCGTTAAAGCCCGCTCCCTTGCCGACGCGGCCCACTTTTTCGCGGCCGTAGCCCAGATTGATGCCCAGCACGCCGTCGGCCTGTCCGGGGATAATGGCGACCGGCACGGTGAGCGAGGTGCCCGCCGCAGTTAGAGTCGCCATGGACCCCGAGGTGCCAATAAAGCCCATTTCCACGCCCAACTGCTTGGCGGTCGCCTTGGACATCGTGACGCAGTTATCCCAGACCACCTTGGTCATGGGGTCCGGCATTTCGACCAGGAAGGCGTTGTTGGCAAAGCGGCCGTCGTGCACCCCCGGCGCGGCCAGGAAGACCAGCTCCATGCCGTTGGAAGGACTGGCCACCGGCATAGCCGCCACTTTCTTCAGGTCGACACTTAGCTTCAACGGCGCAAAGGCCGTGCCTTCGACGACGCCGTCGTGCAGCATTTTCCGCCAAGTCTTCTCTTTGTCGCCCGTTGCGGTGGCTCCGGCGGCGGTCGCGGTATAGAAATTCTTGGTGATGTCGTAGCCGCTGCTTGCCGGGGCGCCCATCAGCAGCGCCAGCACCTCGGCGGGCGTCTTGCCGCCATAGAGCGGCGCAATCACCGGCTGCTGAATCGAAACCGTGCCGTCGCTTGAGCGAGCATCGCCCCAGGCTTCAAGATAATGCGCCATGGGCAGGCACCAGTTGGCCAACGCCGTCGTCTCATCGTGTTCGAGACCCAGGTGGATGACCGTTTTGGCCTTCTTGGCGTTCTCGGCAAAGGCAAAATCGGCCGGCATCGTAAAGGCCGGATTGCCGCCTAGAATGACCAGCGTTGCAATCTGGCCGCCGGCCAGCGCGGTCTTCAGCGCATTGAGCCCAGCCTGCTGGGGCTCGTACAAGGCAGGCAGCAGATTCACCGTCGTACCCAGGTTGCCCAGCACCTGATTGATGGCCAAGGCCAGGGCGTGCACCTCGGGCGCCTGGCGGGGCCCGGCGCAAACGATACTCTTCGCGGCCGCCTTTTTCAAGTCTCCCGCGACCGCCGCCGCAAACTTCTTGCGGGTGTCGCCTTCCACCTTGGGTTCGGCGGCATCGGAAACCAGTTTCAGAACCTCGCTCGCGAAACCCGCCACCTCGCTCGGCTTCAGACGCAGGCGATGATCCGCCATGCCGCCGGTGAGCGAGTAATGACCTTCCACCGCATACAGGCGGCTCATGACGTCGGTGGGATTCACCACTTTGCGCTTCTGGGTGAAGCGCTTGGTCGGCTCGACGCTTGTCGCGTCCACGCCCAGAAAGTCAAAGTCTAGGCTAAGAACGATATCGGCCTTGTCAAAGGCATAATGCGGGTCGGCCTTTGTGCCCGTGGCCAGTTCCGCGCCCAGCGTGGCGTTGTCGTGGTTGAGCGCTTCATACTCGACCCAGGTGGACTTCGGCCACTTCTTCTTTGCGCTGTCCAGAGTTGCGCGCCAAGCGGGACCGGCATTGCGCTCGACGATAAACGCCACGCCCGTACCGTCGCTCGTTGCCAGGGCCGGCTTTACGGCCTGCGCGAACGCATCCCAGCTGGAAGGGGCGCCGTCTTTCATCACATACTGGCAGCGGTCGGGATCGTAGAGACCCAGAACCGAACCCTGCGCGTAAGTATTGGCTGCGCCCCGGGCCGTGGGATGCGCCGGATTGCCTTCAACCTTGGTGGGCCGGCCGTCGTTGGCTTCAACGCGCAAGCCCTGGCCCACACCGGCCAGATTAAATACTGTGTTGTAGAACAGAGGCTTACCGGGAATGAGGTCTTCGACGCCTTTAGAAAAACTGACGATCTTCTGCTCGGGCCGGCGGCAACTGACCATCCCGGCCAGACCCGCGCCGGCGGCCATAATCTTCAAAATGTCCCGGCGGCTGGACGGATCCAGATCCATCGGCTCATGAGCCGCCTCCGGCTTTCCGTCGATCCACTGCCCGAAGGCCGGCGCCTGGTGCAGTTGATCCAGAGGAACCCGTTTCGATTGCTTCGCGTTACTGATTTGAACCAGACTCATCGTTCTCTCGTTTTCCTTAAGCGCTAGCCTTGGCGGTGGCCTTAGCGGTGGCAGCCACTGCAATTCACCGGCGGGTTAATGCCCTTGGCCCGCACGATCTCGTTACCGATTTCCACTGCCGTCTTTCCCGCGGGAGGTTCCCAATCGAGGTTCGTGACGAGTTCCGCCGGACGAAGATTCGGCGCCGGGTTGCGATGGCACTCAAGGCACCAGCCCATGTTGAGCGGTTTCACCTGCTGGACTTCCACCATCTGATCCACTCGCCCGTGGCAGCTTACGCAACTAACCCCGGCCGTTACGTGTGCGGAGTGATTGAAATAGGCGTAATCCGGCAGCGCATGGATCTTTACCCACTGCACAGGCTTGCCCGTGGCATAGCTCTCCCGGACGGGGGCTAGCGCCGCGGAGTTCGTTTTCACCCGCGTGTGGCAGTTCATGCAAGTTTCCGTCGACGGAACCGCCGCATGGCCCGCCTTCGTCACCGTCGAATGGCAATAGTAGCAATCCATCCCCAGGTTTCCAGCGTGCAGCTTGTGGCTGTATGGCACGGGCTGTTTGGGCCGGTAGCCCGTATCCTGCACGATCGGATGGGTAAAGTACGTGTAAGCGGCTACTCCCGTCAGTACACTGATCCCCAGGAATACACCAATCGCCCGGATAATGAAATCCGTCGATTTCGGGAAGATCGGCTTCATCTCGTTCTGTTCACTCGCTTCCTTCGATATCGGACCAATCCGACCCACGATTCAGGCTCTCTTAGATCACCTAACTTACTCTTTTCGAGGGACTTGGAGCTTTCGTGAGCCAAATTTAAATATAATCCCGTTGGTCCCCAACAGCAATGATTTTTCTGTCTCAGAGAGAATTTTTCTCGTTTGGCAAGAATTTCCACAGCTTGCAGCACACCGTTTACAGTAGGAGAACACTGGATTTCTTCTCCCTTTATTTCTGGCTAAAAGAAGAGGCAGCGAACTAAACAGACCCGCTGCCCGGGGTCTCTGATCGTCACTCGTTACTCCTTTATCTTGGGAACGGCGCTGCTTGGCCCAGGAGTCGGCCTCGCGTCATGGCTTGGCCTCGGCTCATGGCTTGGCCGGCGTCGGCCCCTTCGCGATAACCCACGCCCAAGTTTGCCGGCGCCGATCCTGGGCCCTGAGCGCAATCTCCGCCGCTACCGCATTCGGGAGCGCCGCCGGTGCTCGGTACCTCACTGGATCTCACTGGCGATCCTCTTCCATCCAACCGTGCGCCGCGGATCGCTGGGCATCGGCTACGCGGGGGTGAATCTGCGCGCGCTTGGCATCAACTTTACAATTCTTAAATGGACATGAATCCCGCCATCGCCCTTGTCACCGGAGGCGGCTCCGGTATTGGCCGCGCCGCCGCTTTGCGTCTATCGGAAGCCGGCTTTCGCGTCGCGATTTGCGGCCGCCGGGCCGAGCCTCTCGCCGAGACCCGCGCCCTCTCTGGCGACCGCATCTGGACGCATCCGGCGGACCTGACCCAAGCCCAGGAGGTGGACCGGCTCTTTTCGGCCCTGCTCGCCGAATTTGGCCGAATCGATGTGTTGTTTAACAACGCCGGCATGGGCGCGCCAGCCGTCGCGCTGGATGAGTTGCCGGTCGAGAAATGGCTGGAGGTGGTGAACGTCAACTTGACGGCAAGTTTCCTGTGCGCCCGTGCCGCTTTTGGCCAGATGAAGCGCCAGCACCCCGTTGGCGGGCGCATCATCAACAACGGCTCGATTTCAGCGCAGACGCCGCGCCCAAATTCGGCCCCCTATACCGCCACCAAGCACGCCATCACGGGCCTGACCAAATCAATCGCTCTCGACGGCAGGCCGCATCGAATCGCCTGCGGCCAAATCGATATTGGCAATGCCGCCACGGAGATGACCGAGCGGATGACCCAAGGCGTGGCGCAGGCCAATGGCAGCCTGATGGTCGAGCCGCGCGTGGATGTGCGGCACGTCGCCGACGCGGTGCTGTATATGGCCCAATTACCCCTGGAAGCCAATGTACTGACGATGACCGTCATGGCGACGAATATGCCCTTAGTTGGGCGCGGTTAGGGGATTGGCGCGGTTAGGGGATTGCGGACCACCAGTCCAGGAAAGCGGGAGAAGTCCCGGTCCGCCGACCAAAGTTCCGTTACGGCGTTGGCCCGGCAAAGAGCGGCAATCCGGGCATCGTGAACTTTCGACCCTGTGGCGCGGCCTTCCCATGCCGCCGCAGAAAAATGCTCCCAGAACAGAGAATTTTCCGTCAGCACGCGCAGCATTGGGCTGCCCTTCCAGTTTCGAACTTGCTGCAGGGCGTCAGCCAAGGGAGTGGGCGGGGAGTAAATCCTGGGATGACTGACGATGCCGACAAATTCGACGAAACACGGCCAGGGAACCGCCCACGGTGCTTCGCCTTCGGCCAGGGTGCGGAGGATCCGTGCCGCGCTTCGGTGAAATGGAGCATCTTCCCGTATCGAGTACACGAGGAGGTTTGTGTCAACCGCGATCATGATCCCCGCGTAACTGATTTGGATCGCGATCCTCGTAGAGCAAGTCCCGGACGGCGTCCCAATCGCCCTGCACTTGGAGACCCGAACCCTTGGTGGTGATGGTTTTCAGGCGAAATCTGCGCGCCGGGGCTTTCGCCCGCAGGTATTCAGTCAAGGCTGCGCTGAATATTTCTTTGAGGGTCGTTTTCTCTTCCAGCGCCCGCAGTTTGGCACTTTTCAGCAGCGCTTCGGACACTTCTACCGTCGTCTTCACATAAATATGGTGGCGCAGGTATGGATTTATGGGTGAGTTTAGTCCGAGCCGGGCTTTCCGAGCAGCCGCCAAACGGGCGTCGCGGCGAAATCGAAAGTGCCTTCCATGACCACTCGCGTACCAGGGCGCACTACCTGGCGGCCATCGGGAGAGACTTCCCACTTTTCGCCCCAATAGTAAAGCCATTCGGCGTCCCGCTCGAGCAGACGCGTGCAGCTATGGCTGGCCGGATAGCCGGGCATGGCGTAGGCGTGGAAGGCTCGGCCGTCGCGGTTTTCGAAATTAAAGTACCACGTGAGAATCCACTCGGAACTCGATGTGCTTACGTGGCGCTTTGAGCGCCAGTTGAGGTGATAGACACCCGGGGGAGTGGGAGACTTCTTCGCGCCGGAATTCACCGGTCCCCAGCGGACGAGGCGTCCGTATTCGTAGGCGGCAAAGGCTTGCTGGGGCAGATCCACCCAGATGGCTTTGGCTTCCTCGCGCGCCTCAGGGCGTTCGGCGGGTAGGGGGCAATAGGCAATCTCGTCGCGGTACCAATCGTCGGGCATAACCAGCACCGGCAGGCGCGGCAGATGCTTTAAGTCGGCACGATTGAGCTTCTCAAGGAGGGCCAGTTGGCGGGCGTTAAGTCCTTCCAGCGGGCGATCGATCGGGCTGGGCGGACTAAGCGAGACCAAGCGATAGGTGGGAGCAGGCTGCCCCAGCAAGTAGGCGGGCAGAAGCAGCGCGCCCAAGAGCCAGCGGCGAAAACGAATTATTGGCAAAGGATTTACCCCTCAAACTTGTCCGTTAGACTAAGATCCGGTTTCCTTGTTACGTTCGCTGTTACCCTCCCTGGCCCTCGTTCTCGCCGCCGCGATCTGGGGCGTCAGCTTTGTGATCGTCAAAGAGGCGCTGCGGGACGCAAGCCCGGTGCTCTTTCTGGCCATACGTTTCGGCGTCGCGGCGGCGATTTTGCCCTTAATTGTGCTGCTGCCGATGGCGTGGCGGGGCCAACTGCAGCGGCCCAGCCGCCGTACGGTGCATGGAGGGCTGGCGACCGGCCTCGTGCTCGGTGTGGGCATGATCCTGCAGACCATCGGCCTCAAATATACGACGGCCGCCAACAGCGGATTTCTAACTTCGCTCAACATGGTCTTGGTACCTTTTGTCGGCTACTTCGTCTATCGGAGCAAGGTTGCCTGGCGGGAAGCGGCGGCGGTGCTGGTGGCCGGGGTGGGCATTGGCTTATTGACGTACCCCGATTCGTCGATGGGATTCAACCTCGGAGACTTCCTGACGCTGGGCAGCGCGGTCGTTTTCGCTTTCCAGATCGTGCTGGTGACGCGCTTTGCCGAGGCGGGAGAATTCGCCTGGCTAGCCTTCCTGCAGGTGGCGCTAACCGGTGCGCTGGGCACCCTAGGCGTGATGGGGGGCCTGGACGGAGTGGTTTACCTAAATTGGACGCCTCGTCTGGTGCGGGCTTTTGCCATCACGATTCTGGGCGCAACTGTGGCCGCCTTTGTGCTCCAAGCCTGGGGCCAACGGCGGGTGTCGGCCCCCCGGGCCGCTTTGCTCTTTGCCGCCGAACCGGTATTTGCGGGACTGGCCAGCGCGTTTTATCTGGGCGAGGACTGGACGGGGCGGATGTTGGCCGGGGCGGCGCTGGTGTTGGCGGCCGTGCTGCTGGCCGAATCCGGCAGCCTGGCGGGAAAGCCGGAAACGGTGAATTTGAAACCATCGCCCCCGACGGGGCATATTAATAGTTAGCGAGAGTTCGCGAAAGGAACGATAAAGACACTTATGAATATCCTCGGCAGAATGCGGGAACAGAGATTCCTTGGATTTAGCATGCTGCTGGTCACTTTGTCCGTTGGCATTTTGATCGGCACCTTGCTGACCACGGGCGTGAACGCGGCACGGGAGCAAGTAGCTCCGGACGCGACCCCCCTGGCGGTCCCCAGCCCCGTTCAAGTGCAAAACGAATTCGCCAAACTGGCCAAGCGCGTCGAAGACAGCGTCGTGCACATCAACACCGTCGACGAAGGCAAAGCGCAAGCCGCGGCCCGGAACGCGCCGCGTGGCCAGAGGGCGCCCCAAGGCGAAGAAGAGGAAGACGGCATGGACCTCTTCAACCGTTTCTTCGGCAACGGCGGGCGCGGTTTCGGCGGGATGAACGGCATGCCCCAACCCCGGCGCATGGGAACGGGCAGCGGCTTCATCGTCGACAAGAACGGCTACGTGATCACGAACTATCACGTGGTAGACGGCGCCGACAAGATCACCGTGAAGCTGCACAACGATCCCACCGAGTACAAGGCGAAAGTAATTGGCTACGACAAGGAAACGGACCTGGCGGTAATCAAGGTGTCCGTCGGAAGGCCGCTGACGCCCCTAAAGGTCGGCAATAGCGACGCCTCCAACGTCGGGGATTGGGCGATCGCCATCGGCTCCCCCTTTGGCCTCGAAGCGACGGTCACCGCGGGCATCATCAGCGCCAAGGGGCGCAACTCCGGCGGTACGCCCTTTCAGCGCTTTATCCAGACCGACGCGGCCATCAACCCGGGCAATTCCGGCGGCCCGCTGTTGAATTCGCTGGGCGAAGTGATTGGCGTCAACACGATGATTGCGACGCGCACCGGCGGCTACGAGGGGATCGGATTTGCGTTGCCGATGAATACGGCGGTGAAGGTATACAACGATCTCATCAGCAGCGGCAAGGTAACCCGCGGCTCGATTGGCATTCAGTTCGATGCGAGCATCAAGCCGGAAACGCTCAAGGCCTTCAAGCTGGATCACGGCATCCTGGTTGAAAAAGTGATTGCCGGCGGCCCGGCAGAGAAAGCGGGCGTGAAGGAGGAAGACATCATCCTTTCCATTAACGGCACGCCCATGAAAAAGGGCGAAGACTTGATTGCGAAAGTAAGCGAGCTGCCCCTCGGCACGAAGGCCAAGCTGGAGATTGACCGGCAGGGCAAGCGTGTGACCTTGGACGTGGGCATTGGCGACCGCTCGACGGTGCTGGCCGAATCCCTCGAACCCGAGGCGCCGCGTCCGGGCCAGGACGAGGTGTTGCCGAGCGCGCCGTCTAGCGCGCGGTTTGGCATCGGCATTGTGAACCTGGCCGACGGCGAGGCCGAATCCATGGGGCTGAAGGATGCCGCTAAGGGCGTTCGCGTCACCCGCGTAGAACCCGACAGCTTTGCCGCCGAAATCGGTCTCGTGGAACGGGACGTCATCGTTTCCATCAACCGCCAAGCAGTGACCACGGTGGACGACGTTAAACGCTTACAGAGTGCGCTCAAGCCCGGCGACGCGGTGGCTCTCCGCGTGATGCGCGCGGTGCCCGGCTCCCGCTCGGCGCGGGGGGCCGTGCAGTGGCAGGGCGTCTGGATCAGCGGCACGCTGCCGCAGAACTAAATCGCCTAATTTAAGCGAAATTTGCCCGTCGGCCCAAAGCCGGCGGGCTTTTTGTTTTTACTGAAGCTTTTCCGCGTCAGGGCGATAAGCCTTGTAGTGAGGTAGCCTTCGATGTCCGCTATAGCCCCAGTTTCCGGGCCCAGTCGCAGTATTCCCGTGCAGGCGCCGTTTCGCCAGCGCAATGCCGTCCCGGCCGAGACCGGTTCGGCGCGCCTGGACGTTGCCGCGCAATCCGCCTCGCTCGAGCGCTCTGGCAGCCTAAGCGTCAGAACCCGCGACGGCGATCTCGTCACGCTTTCGTTTTCCTCCCTGGAAAGCCGGACGGTCTCCGGCGGCGTTGCCCAATCGGGCTCTGGCAGCCCATCAGCAAGTTATTCCGCAAGTTACAGCGACCAGCGCCGTTCCAGCTCGGAACTGAACGTGAGCGTGGAGGGACAGCTAGACAAAAAGGAACTGTCCGATATCTCGAAGCTGTTGCGCCGTCTGGCGAAGTTTATTCGCGGCGGCGGAGAAACCACCGCGGCGGGCGCCGCTCCGAAGAACCCGGCCCGCGGCACAAGTACGCTTGCGGGCTTTGAGTTTTCCTACCAGGAAACGAGCCGCTACGAGGGGGCTTCGCTGAGCGTCCTAGCCTAATCCGGCATTAGCCCAGCCAGCTTTCAATTTCGGCCGCCGATCCATCCCGGAGCCAGGCGTCCAATTGCCCCACCTCTTTGAGTTGTTGGCCGCGACGCCGCGGCACCTCGATGTAACGGCAACTCAAGTCGTCCAGCGCCGTCATGTCGCCCCATAGCTTTTCAAACTGGGCAACCGGGAAGATATCCTCCTGGCCGCGTCCCCAGCGTTTCTTCACGTCCTTGATCGTGATGTAACTGGGCACCCGCTGGGCGGTCCGCCGCACCGCCTCGTTTACCAGGGCGGTATCGCCCAATTGCTCCCGCCGGAGACCGAAAGCCGCCAGCATCGCGTCGATCGTAATCCAGTAGGTGCTCGAGTTGTAATAGCGCAGGCCGAACTCCACCTCTTCGCTCGGCAAAGCCAGGCTCTCCACCAGACGGATTCTTCCGTCCACGCGCGCGAGACTTCCCCCGTGATCGCCAAACTGTTTAGCTACCACTTCAATGGTGAAGCCCGCGCCGTTTTCGATGTGCGCACCCAGCACCGCCTCGTCCAGAGTGGCCCCCAAGGTATCGACGTTGTGCAAGAGCAGGTAGGCCAGGCTCGGCTGCGCTTCGAGCAAGCGCTGGAGCGTACCGTTGCGCAGCAGATTCGGAACCTCAAACCAGTGTCCTACCGGGTGGATGCACTGCGTCGGCAGGTTGGCCCGGTAGTCGTTGCCCTCGCCCATTTGCTCCACCCAGCGCATCAGCCCGGCGCGGCCACTGGCCCGTACCTTTTGCCTCTGCTCGTCCAGTTGCTGCTGCGGCAGCACCTCCCAGAGGTAGCGCAGGTCGGCCAGGGTGGGAATGAAGCGGAGCCCAATGCTGCGCCCGCGCGAGACGATGGCGTTCTGCGCAGCGGCGAATTCCTCGATGGCTTCGCCGGTCAAGTAACTGGTGGTAACGATATGGGGAATCCGCGCCTGGGCGCGCCCTTCGGCCCGCGCCGTCTTTTCCAGGTGGACTTCGAGGAAGTTGCGGTAGCGCCCCTGAAACCGATGGAAAGGAATCAGGGCTTTCACGGTCCCCGCGCCTTTGGTCCATCGACTGCCGACGCCCCCGGCCAGCGTCACGACGGCCACGCGCCCGCCTGCCAGCGCTTCCCGGCCTGTGGCGGCATAAGCGGGGTTTACTTGCAGGAGCTCCGCGCGGTTCACATCGCCTACGGAGGCTGTGACGGGCAGAAGGTTTTTGGCCAGGCCAATGCGATTGGCGCGGTATTCGGCGCGCAGGCGCTCGTGGGCGATGGGGTCAAATCCGAGCGAGGCCAGCAAGCCGTCCAGACCGCCCGAGTCCGTTGCGGAACTCTGCTCCCGGGGAAACAAGCGTTCAAAAAGAGGTTCGGTCAGATCGGCGTAGTGCGCGGCTACGCGGCCTAGCTCCAGGCGCCGCTCGTCGGTCAATTGATTCAGCGGAACGCGCAGCAGGCCGGGCACGCTGAAGAGGTGATACTTGCGGCTCAACAGGGCCTCTTTGCCAACATGCAGGCGCGCAAAGCTGCCCGTCGAGTTGATCGCAAAATCGTAGACCACGGGCTCAATGGCGAAGGGCACCGCGTTGGCAAAGCTGCGCTTCACGCGGGCGAGAATCTGCTTCATGCCCTCGGAAGCTTCGGCTTTCACGGCCGGATCGAAAACGAAGCCCATGCCGCCGCCGCTCATTCCGCCCAGCATCCAAAAGCCCCAAAAACGCTCGCCGTACTGGGCCCGCGCCGCATCGATCAGCGCGTCGGTGTAGGCATTGCCGGCCCAGGGAATGATGCTTTGGATGGGGCCGCGATAATTGCGCTCCGTCAAGGCGCCCAGGCGGCGGATGTCGCCCGCCCGCAGAGCCTCCAGGAGTTCGTCGAAAAGAGCGATGGCGTTTTGGCGCTCCCGCCACTCGAGACCGCTGCGCAACAGATAACGCTCGGTGCACATTTCGAGAATGGGTCCCACGTCCTGGCTCATGCCGCCGTGCACCAGCACGAGGGAGTCTTCGAGTCTGCGTTGCGCCTCGGGCGGGATGGAACCGCCCTGACCCGAAAGGATCGTATGGCGCGGCAGCAACTTGCCGCGGCTGCGGCCGAACTCGAGATCTCCTTCAGCCGCAGGCACGCCCTCAATCAACTTGATACCGGGCCAGACGCCACCGGAATCCTGCCAACCGCCGCCGGAGCCCCCCAGCCACTCGCCCAGGATGGCGCGCGCCGCCACCTGGCGCCGGTCGATTTCTGTGAGCGGGCCCGTTAAGCTAGCGATCTGTCCTGTGGCCCGCATCAGCGCCGCAATGAGCGACGCGAGCAAATTCGTACTCACGGCCAGGCGGCTGCCTTTGGGAATATCGTTCACCTGGCTCACTACTTCGAGGCCGCGTTCGCGCGATCCCGTCAGCCGGAACAACACTTCGCCGAGGGGCTGACGGCTGCCTTCGAGGCCCGAGGGCACCACGCCGCTGGCGATGACGGCGGCTTTCAAGAGACCGAGATAGTCGGCGGCGAAGTCAAAGACTTCTTCAATCGTGCTTATGTCGGCCCGCGCCTCGAGGTCAACACTGACCAGCCGCAGGACGGGTTCGTCGATCACGCGCAGAAACGCTTCGACAGGCGGGCGCGGACCCGCGGCCGAGCCGCTCAGCGCCAGATCCACGCTGATGTTCAGCACGCGGGCGCCCTCGGGATAGTCCATGGCGAGAAAGAAGATGTCGCTCCAGGCGCTATGGCTTAAGTCCATGCGGACAGGCGTCGATTCGTGCAGCACGGGATAGGGCGAAGCAGCCAGCAGATCGGGCACGAGGCGCAGCGGGTAATCGGCGGTATGGCCCGTGCGGAACATCCATTGGTTGCCCGCAAAACTGCGCACGCTGCGCCGCACCTGTTCGGCCAGGGTTTGGAAGGCGAGCCCGCGATAGGCGGCGGCGAGGCCGCTGGATATGGCGGCGCTACTTCCAACCTGAGCGGCCAGATCGCAAAGCGTGGCGACGGCACGTTCAAAATGGCGGCTGCGAATCTGTTCGACAGCGCCATAGGGCAGCGCCGCTTGCCCCGAGGCCAAGGGCGTCAAATAGAACTGATGCAGGTTGCTTAAGAAAAGCAGCGCGCGCACTTTTTCATAGAGGCTGGCGCATTCGGCGCGGAAAGACTCAAGGTCGCGGGCTGCGCTTTCGAGTTCTTGCTGCGGTTTGCCGGCTGCCCATTCTTCAAAAGCCGTATTGCGAACGGTATCGTCCGTCGCCGTGAGGATCTCCCGCAATTTCATCGCGCCAGCAGCTCCAGCATCATCGCTAGGATCTCTTCCCGGTCCGGCCCCTGCATGGCCAAAGCCAATTGCGCCTGCAAGATTCCATAGCGTGCGCCCAAATCAAAGCGGCTGCCCGGCAGAATCGTCGCCAGTACTCGCTCCCTTTTGGCCAGCAGCGCCAAGGCCTCCGACAAATTTCGAGGCGGCGCGCCCGCGGCGAATAGCTCGTCCAACAACAGCATCAAAGACGGCGCAAACATGTGCATGCCAAAGAAGCAAAGGTAATGCCCCGCGCGCATGCCGGATACGATCAGTCGCTGTTCGGCTTCGGTCGGAGTCGGTTTTTCGAGCACCGTATCCACCAGGTACATGGAGGGCCCTCCCGCCCAAGGGACACCGCCCACGGCGCCAAAATAAGGCAGCAAGGATTCCCGTGTGGGTTGCACCGCGACTACGCTCGCTCCCTCGCGCCGGTAGCTCTCGATCAGCGCCGCGGGCAGGCTCGAAGATGGGCCCGCCTCGGCCAAGTAGAAGTGATCCCCCACCAGATGCAGAAATGGGTCATGGGCCACAAAGTCCCGCGCTTGATAAAGAGCCTGCAGGTAACCGCGCGGTCCCGTCTGCTCGATCAACGTAACTTTGGAGGCGGCGTCTTCGAGCAGATCCGCAAAGCGTGGCGTCTCCCCGGCGGGGATCACGATTGCTAGCCGGTCCACCAATGCCTCGCGCCCGTCGGGCAGCAGCAGCTCAACGGCAAAATGGGCCAGCGTCTCCAGGCGGCCATCGGCCTTGGCCAAGGTTTGGTAGAGAAGATGCCGCTGGTTGGGCGCGGCGGCGGTGATAACCGCAGAGATTTTCATAGTTTGGGCCCCTCACTACTTTACCCGCTAGGCCAACGAACTCATGAGTTGTACATTCTTCTGACAAGGCTATCGTGTAAGCTCGTGCCTAGCGCGTTTCAGGTAAAGGGTCTGCCTGCGAATTTGCCCCGTTGAATACCCCTGGCCTTCTAAGTAATTTTTACTTCTTTCTTTTCATATATCGGACATATTTCCGTAATCTTTCACCGTTAGCCTGGAGAGGCTCCCGATTCGCTTTATACCGTCAACCGCCAAGGATGGGGGTGGAATCGAGTGCATTCTTGGAGGCTCCATGAGAGAACTGCTATATTCAAGCCGCAGAATCGTCTCGGGATTCCTGGTCGTAGCGCTCGCTACGCCGGGTTTAATCCCGGTTGCTTTTGCCGCGGATCGGGAGGGAACCTGTGCCGTAAATCCCTTCCCCGACGTCAATCCTGGTCCGGGAACCTTAAAGTTGGTGCCCGTGCCAACGCCCCCCGACCTCAACAACTACGTACGGAATCGCCAAGCGGCGATCGTTATGGGCAAAGCGCTTTTTTGGGACATGCAAGTGGGTGCGGATGGAATTCAATCCTGCGCTTCCTGCCATTTTCGGGGCGGAGCCGATCCTAGATCAAAAAATCAAGTGAATCCCGGCGGCCAGAATAACACCAATACGACCATCCACTTACGCGGCCCCAATCAACAATTAACCACTGCCGATTTTCCGTTGCACAAGCTTTCCGATCCCACCGATCGCCGTTCCACGGTATTGCGCTCAATCGACGACGTGGTGGCCAGCCAGGGCGTCCGCCTGAATCGTTTTCTCGCTGTCGTACCGGGCGAAGAAGCCGACATCACTTATCCCGTTTACGACCCGACATTCAACCTGTACGGCTTGAATGTCCGCCGCTCGGAACCGCGCAACACACCTACCGTTATCAACGCCGCCTATAACCGCCGCCAATTCTGGGACGGCCGCGCCGACAATCTCTTCAACGGCGTCAACGAGTTCGGCGCCCGCGACGCGAACGCCCGCGTGCTGAAGGCCAACGGACCGAACGCCATTGAGCAGGTAAAGCTGCGCATCGATAATGCGAGCCTTGCCTCCCAAGCCGTCGGACCGCCCTTAAGCGACCGCGAAATGGGTTCGCTGGACCGCAACTTCCGCGACTTGGCCAAGCGCTTGGTTCCAGGCAAGCCCCTGGCCAAGCAGAAAGTGGCCAGCGACGATAGCGTAATGGGCTCTTTGGCCGATACGCGACCCGGCCGCGCCGGTTTGAATACCACCTACAAGGCCCTCATCGAGCAGGCTTTCCAACCCGTCTGGTGGCAGTCCAATCTGATCGTCCGTCGCAACTTGAACGGCGCTGTCAGCTTTGTGCCCCGCCCCAACCGCGATTTGCTGCCCAACGAGTACACGATGATGGAGTACAACTTCACGCTCTTCTTCGGCCTCGCCGTACAACTCTACGAAATGACGCTGATCTCCGACGACGCGCCTATGGACCGCTGGTTTGACGGCAATCCCAACGCGCTCAACGAACAGCAGAAGCGCGGCTTCGAAGTCTTCACCGGCGACGCGGCTTGCGCGGCTTGCCACGCGGGCGCGGAAACCACGAACAACTCCGTGCGCATCCTCCTGGGCGCTAATGGCGAACCGGGCGAAATCATCGAGCGCATGAAGAACGGCGAATGCGACAACGTCATCTACGACCAAAGCTTCTACAACATCGGCGTAAGGCCGACGAATGAAGACCTAGGGATCGGCAACAAGGATCCCTTCGGCAACCCCCTGTCGATTGCGGAACTCTTGACGACGCCCCCGTCGCTGATTCCGAGCCAGGAACTCCTGACGCTCGCCTATCCCAACATCATCGGCAGCTCGCCGGACAACCCGCCGATCTCCATCGGCAACGAGCGCACCTCTGCCAAGGGCGCCTTCAAGGTGCCCAATCTTCGGAATCTGTCGCTGACGGCCCCGTACTTCCACAATGGCGGCCAGGCGACGATCCGGCAGGTCGTCGAGTTCTACAACCGCGGCGGCGACTTCCGCGATCAGAACGTGCAATTCATCGATTTCGAAATCGGCAAGCTCAACTTGACGAACCAGGAAATCGACGACCTGGTGGCCTTCCTTTCGACGGCGTTAACGGATGAACGCGTCGTGCAACAAAAGGCGCCCTTCGACCACCCGCAGCTCTTTGTACCGAACGGCCACAAGACCATCTCCGGCTTCCCCGTTCCGGGCGGCGGCGGTGTGGCGGACGAGATGCTGGAAATCCCGGCGGTAGGCCGCAACGGCGGACCGCTGCCCAAGGGCTTCCTACAACCGTAGCGATAGCAGCGCAACACAACAACCCAAAACGATCAAGCCGCGCCCCCACCGGGTGCGGCTTGCCGTTGGGGCGGAGGCCAACACGAGCCACGGAAGGAAATCCAGCAAATAGCGCTGCGTCACCCAGCCGGTGAGGCAGATGAAGCTCAGAATAAGCGCCCCGCTGAGAGCGTAGCGGCGCTCCCCCCGCCAAGCCAGCCACAGGAATGGCGCAAAGAAGATGCCTCCAATCAGTGGCTCGTGATACTGGCCCTCGGGAGCGGAGAACCAGGCGTTCCAACGTCCGGCCAAGGGCGGCCATTGCATTTGCCATTCCGGGGTTTGGAGCAGCAGCCAGTAGGCGGCGGCCCAGAACTTCGCCAAGCTGGGTTCGGGCACCTGTTGCCCGGGCCCGGAAAGCAGGTAGCGCAGACCGAATTCGAAGGGCGAATCAAAACGCAGGTAGTTATAGGAGGCCAACAGCAATCCCGCCACGGCCAGCCCTGCCCAACTGCGCCAGCGAAAGAAAAGAACGGCCAGCGACAGATGGGGCCGCGATAGGAGCGCCAAACCGAGCAGCAAGCCCGCCCACCAGTCTTCTTTTTCTTCCCGCATCACAAAGGCCCAGGCCAGACAAGCGAAGCCACAGGAAATCGCGATCTCATAAACCAGGATGCGCGGCAGGATCAGCAAGACTCCGCTCCCCAGCCCCAGGGCGAGCGCGGTCCAAACGGTGAAGGGCCGCGCCAGGATCAGCAGGCCCCAGACGCCGAGGCTCACAAAAACCCAGCCCGCTACCGCTTCCGGAAGGTCGTAGCCCGTGAGAACCCGCCAAGGCCCGAAGAGCAGCAACGCGGGAGCGGCGCCGTGGTAGAGGAAGTAGCGCCCCTTGTACAGAACCAGGTCGTGCATTTTCCATTCCATGGGGATGGATGGGTCCTGCGGATTGGCGGCGGCCAACAGACGCGGGTCCGGCGTGATGGGCAGATGCAGTTGCCCTTCGGCAAAGCCGCGGGTCAAGTAGTTGTAATAGCCGCCCAGGTCGTATACAAAGTGCAGCGGCCCGGCGCTAGCCAGTACGATACCGAGATAAAAGAAGCTGAAGCACCCCGCGGCGAGGGCCGCGTCCTTGTGGCGCCAGGGGCGGGCGGGCGATTCCATGGGCGTCAGTGCGTGAGTTTCTTCCAGTCTTCCTCGTAGTAGCGCACAAGGGACTGCTCGTTCAAGCGATTGGGTTCCGCCGGCAGCGATTGCATATCGAGCGGAAAGCGGAAATGGTCCGCGAGATTGGCTACCGTTAGATAGCGAAGGTTCGTTGGCAATACGTTTGGCACTGCGTATTCCTGACGCCCGGCAATGACAAAGCCCCATTCGCCAAAGCTGGGCACATAGACGTGATACGGCGCGGTGCGCAGCCCGGCGGCCTTCAAGGTCTCCACAATGCACCAGAAACTCTGGCGGGCGAAAAGGGGCGAGGTGCTCTGCACTACCAGGAAGCCCGCCTCGGCGATATGGCGCTTGAGCAGCCGGTAAAAAGCCGTGGTGTAGAGCTTGCCCAGCGAAAAATTCGTGGGGTCCGGAAAGTCGATGATGGCGGCGTCGAAGACTTCCGAGGATTGCTCCAGCCATACGAAGGCGTCGGCGTTGATAACGCGCATGCGTTTGTCGCTAAGCGCACCCGCGTTGAGTTGCCGCAGATAATCGTGGCTCGCAAAGAGTTGCGTCATTTCCGGATCCAGGTCGACCAGCGTAACTTGCTCGACGCTGGGGTAACGCAGCACTTCGCGGGCGGCCAATCCGTCGCCGCCGCCCAAGATCAGAACGCGCCGCGCCCCGGGCAAGGCGCTCAAGACCGGATGCACCAGCCCCTCGTGATAGCGGTACTCGTCGCGCGAGGAGAATTGCAAATGGCTGCTCAAGAAGAGACGGATATCGTCTTTCCAACGCGTCAGGACGATGCGCTGGTAACGCGTTTGTTTGGACAGAATAATTTCGTCGGCGTAGAGCTGATCGTCGGCGGCGGACACGACGCGGTCCGCCGTGAAGAGGCCTGCGCCTAATAAGGCCAGCACCACCGCGCATTGGACGCGTAGGAAGACTGTGCGCGGCAGTTGATCTTTAAAGAGCCAAGTGCTCCAGAGAGCCACGGCGGCGTTGAGGATGCCGAAGAGGATTGCCCCGCGCACGAGACCCAGCTTGGGAACCAGCACTAAGGGAAAAAGCAGCGAGGCGGCCAGCGCGCCTAGATAGTCAAAAGTGAGGACATGCGCCACCAGATCGCGGAAATGGAAGCGGTCCTTCAGGATCCGCATCAAGAGCGGAATTTCCAGGCCCACCAGAATGCCGACCAGGGCGACCACCACATAGAGCAGCAGCCGGAAAGCGCTCGTGTAAGCAAAGGCCAGGAACAGCAACGAACTCGAAAACCCGCCTACCAAACCGACCATCAGCTCGATAGTGATGAATCGGGCCACCAGGCCTTTGGACAAGAAGCGGCTCAACCAACTGCCAATGCCCATCGCGAAGAGATAGGTGCCGATGACGGTGGAAAACTGCAGCACGCTATCGCCGAGCAGATAGCTGGCCAGCGTGCCCGCGATCAACTCGTAAACGAGGCCGCAGGCCGCCACCAGGAAGACGCTGACAAATAGGGCAGCCGCCATCCTAGTGGATCGCGGCGGCGATAATGACGCAAAGGCCCAGGCTCATAAAGCCAATCACGATGGCCAGGGCGACATTCTTGTGTTCGGCAAGTTCCTTCCAAAGATCGTGGGGCGTCAGCTTATCCCAAATGGTGAAGCTGAGCACGAAAATGAGGATGCCGAGTACGGCATAGACGATGGCGTTAACGAACGCGTCGATATGAAAGCCGGTCATGTGATTACTTGCCTCCCGAATAGCGGTTGTAATTGGAGTAAATCGAGCGGTACGAGCCCGGATTGTCGCGCACGCTGCGCGGCACATTGCGCAGCTCGTCGCCTTTTCTGAAACTGTAGCCGGTGATACCGAGATAAGTTGCGAAGCCGGTTAAAAATAGGCTATAGATCGCGTGTAGCCGAGTCATGGGGTTAGTCTTCTTCCTCCTCGTCGTCTGGTCCGGATGCGCTCGCGGCCGCGCCCCCCGGGTCTGCCTCCGACCAGCGCTGGGATTCAAAGCCAGAGCGGCGCAGGAGGGCCCACACCGGAGGAATCCACAGGAAAGGCATCATCAAAAAATAGGGCCACAGCACGGCCTTGCCGCGAATGAGCGTAAGTTGATAATTCACGCGCTTGGTGCCGGAAGTAAACACGCTAATGCCCGAGGGTTTTTCCATCTCCGGCTCCACGCGCAGGTAGTATCTACCGCCGGGAATGCCGCCCACCCGGACGCTCGCCGCGCGGTCGCCTTCGCTCCAGGAGCCGTCGCTGTCCCGGCCGCGATAGTATTCGGTTTCTTTGTCGAAGTTATACGCCGTGCCCGTCTCTTCGTTGATCAAAGCGAAATCGAAGGCCGCCCAATCGTTTTCGAGATCGGTCTTGATCTCCATCTCGACATTATCCGGGCCGCCCTGCAAGACAAAAGGCTGCGTGACGAAGCTCGCCTCGCCGATGCCCGGCGTGAAGGAGTAGCTGCCGCTAAAGACGCGTTCGTTGCGCGACATCAGCCAGGTAAAGAGCATGGCCGTAAAAAGGATCAGGGTAAAGAGCGCGGTGACGGCCCAAAGAGATCGAGTGGAACCGTGCGGATTCGGCTGGTTAAAGTAGACGCCGAAGGCGGGGGGCGGCGCGCCGGGCTGTTGAAAAGCTTGCCACAAGTCTCGGCCTTCGATATAGCGCCCGCGCGACCAGTTCACTTCGCTGCCCGAGATCTCCTCCGATAGCGACTCCGGAGGCGCTGTGTAGTCTCGCGCCGTCACTTGGTCGCCCACTTTTACGCGCCACGGAAACTCCCCCATCACGTAGACCGTCCGCGGCCAGGAGGTCTGAAAGAGGCGATAGTCCTTGCCTCCCGTCCTGACTCCCAGCGTGGCACCAAAGCCGGGCTGCGGCAAGTACGGCATCGGCTCGATGAGCGTCCAATGCCCGGCATACTCGCTCAAGTAAAGAAACCCGTGGTAGGGATTGAACAGGACATACTCGTCCCAGGTGTATTCGACGCCGTCAGCCTGAATGGCGCGCACCTGGAAGCCCAGCACCTCGTAAGGCTTGCCGTTCAGCTTGCCGCGCGTGCCCAGCGGTAGGTTGGGCATTCGGCGCTGCGCCTCTTCGAACTTTTGAACGATTTGTACTTGCGGCTGGCTCACGTCGAGCACCGAGAGACATTGGACGCAGGCCGCATGCAGGCTGGTGCCCAGGCCCCGCAGTTCGACGGCGCCGCCGCAGTTGGGGCACGCGATGGCTTTCACCCTCGGTAAAGGACGGGCCTGCGGCGTCATGGCTGCCAACCTTCAAAGAGGCGCACATTCTTGAGCCGGAGCGCCTCGAAGCTCACCATCCGCCCGGCATAGAGCAGCGCGGGCTCCTCGGTAAAGTCGACTGTCAGAAAGCCGCCGTCATATCCGCGCAAATCGATAAAGCGGCACACGGTTTTGTCCCAGAACTCAAAGGGCAGTTCCCCCTCGACCGCACGGTAGTTTGCCAGCGTAACGGTTGAAACTGTGTACTGTTGGCTTTGGACCTCGACAATGGTGCCCGGGCTCAGTTGCTGATTCAGAGAGGGGGCCCACGGAATTTGCTTGGTCACCGCGAATTCGAGTTGCGCGTCCGACAGCCAGCCGTTCTCGCCCGTGTTGTAGACAATGTGCCATTCGTTCCAGGAGCCGTCCGCCCAATCGTAGGCGATGCGCCCAATCACCACAAACGCCTTGTTTTCGTATATGCCTTCCGTGCCAATCTGGATCGGGCTGGCGTCGAGCGGATAGTCCGAGACCTGCCCCACCTTCTTCAAGTCCACGTCCGTGCGCACCAGAATGCTGTTGCAGTAGGGGCAAGTCGTTTGCACCGCCTGGCTCCAGCGGAACGTGACCGGCGCGCCGCACTGCGGGCAATTGGCGGCCTTCGCGCTGCCCACCGTGGGCATCATGCGGAGTAGGGCCTTTCCAGTTTCCGCACCGCCACTTGGCTAGCGCCCAACAGTTCTTCTAGCACCGTCTTGAAATCATACTCCGGCCGGGGCCGGCAACAGAAAACGTTCAGGCAAAGCGAGCCGTATTCGGGAAAGGTGTGGCAGGCCAAATGGCTTTCGCTCAGCAGCAACAAGCCCGTCAGGCCGCCATCGACGGCCTCGCTACCGGGAAACTGATGCCACACCGCGGGCGCCACGGGATGCAGCGCCATGCCATCCACGAGACGGGTAAACAAGGCTTCCAGGGTTTGGCGGTGGGCGAGACCCGCGGCTGGGCAGCCGTGGGCCTCGATCACCCATTCACAACCAGTCATCGCCGTCCGGCTCAAGCTTCCGGCTGCTTGGAACCGCACTCGGGGCAGAACTTCGCGCCCTTCAGAATCTTGGCTCCACAGTTGAAGCAGAATTTCGTCTCGCCTTCGGCAATGGCGCCAGCCACTACCCCGGCTGCCGCGGCCGGTGCTACCGCGGCGGGCGGAACCGGTGCCGTGGGCGGCTGCGGCTGCGGCTGAGCGGCCTGTTGGAAGGCCCCCGTCATCTGGTTCGCCATTCCGAATCCGGCCGCGAGGCTTGCACCCACGCCCGCCAAGCCGCCTTCATTGGCCGCCGCAATGGAGATGGCCTGCGCCGTTTTGTATTGCGTGTACTGGCCCATGTTGCCGATCATGTTCATGCCAATGCGCTCGTCGAGCAGCTTCTGCAGTTCTTCCGGCAGGCTTAGGTTTTCGACGATCAGCGTCTCGAGAGCCAGCCCCAGCGCCGCAAAATCCGGCTGCAGCACCGCGAGCATTCGCTGGCCTACTTCAATCTGATTGGCCGCCATATCGAGGAACGGCAAGCCCGACTGCGCGAAGGCGTCCGAGATGTGCGCGACTACCGCGTTGCGCAATTGACCTTCGATCTCGGCGACTCGATAAAGCTCCCGCGTTCCGGAGATTTTCTGGTGGAAGGTCTTGGGGTCCGCCACGCGCCAGGAATAGATGCCAAAGGCGCGCAGGCGCACCATGCCGAAGTCCTTATCGCGGATCGTCACCGGCTGCGTGGTGCCCCAGCGTTGGTTGGTCTGCGTGCGCGTGGAGAAGAAGTAAACGTCGCTCTTGAACGGGCTCTGGAACATCTTGTCCCAGTTCATGAGATTGGTAAGGATGGGGAGCGTTTGGGTGTTGAGCGTGTACAGGCCCGGTCCAAAGATGTCGGCCACGCGGCCTTCGTTCACAAAAGCCGCCATTTGGCTTTCGCGGACGGTCAACTTCGCGCCGGTTTGAATTTCCATGTCTTGCATGGGGTAGCGTGTGGCCAGCACGCCGTCTTCGCTCTCGACGTGCTGGATGACGTCGATAAACTGCTTGGCCGCAAAGTTCTTCAGGTTGTCGAGAATACTCAAAACAGTCCTCCAAAACCGCCCACGGGTCCCGCAGGCATCGATGAGTATAACGAAATCGGCCTTGTGGTGTTCCCAAAATCGGACACTGCCGGCTCCAAAAGTCCTAATATCGAAACGATGTCCACCGTGATCGATCCCGTTCCATATCTTGAAGAATCCCGCGACGCCTTCTCGGCGCTTGCCCATTCCTTAGACGATGCCGCCGCGCGGAGACCGCTCGGGGAAGACCGCTGGAGCGCCGACGGCTTTCTCGAACACCTGGCCGCGGCCGAGCGCGGCATCCTCCATCGCTTGCAGAAGTGCGTCGACGGCCCCGCGCCGGCTGCGGAAGATCTGGCCGCCACCGCCGGCAAGGCGGAGTTTCTCCTCCAACACATCCCGACCGGCGCGCGCAAAGTGGAGGCCCCCGAGTTCTTGCGCCCCACCGGGCGCTACGGCGATTGGCCCGGCTCCCGTGACGCTTTCCTCGCCGCCCGGGAAGCCCTTCTTACCTTCGCCCGGGAAACTCCAATTGAAACGCTGGACCGGATGGTCATGCCCCACCAGGCGCTCGGTCCTTTAACCGGGACCCAATGGCTGTATTTCTGCGCGGCTCACTCAGAACGTCATCGACTGCAGATTTCGGCGGCGATTTGATATAGACTTTCACGCATGAAAGTCCGCTTGGTAGTCATCTTTTTGTCACTTCTGACCGTGCTGCCCCTGCGCGCACAGGTTCTTTATGGGAGCTTGATCGGCAGCGTCAACGATGCCAGCGGCAGCGCCGTTCCGAACGCAAAAATTTCCGTGCGCAACGTCGCTACGGGCCTGGCCCGCGAAGCCAACACCGACGAGCGTGGCGCGTTTCAGTTCAACGATCTCCAGTCAGGCACTTACATCGTCAATATCTCCGCATCCAACTTCAGTAAGTTCGAGCAGACCGATCTGCGCATCAATTCCAACACGACCGTCCGCATCGACGCCAAGCTCAACGTGGCGCAGGTAAACGAGACCATTACCGTTTCCGGCGGCGCCGTCACCCTACAAACCGACCGCGCGGATGTACAGGCGCAGTTGCCCCAACGCCTGGTTTCGGAATTGCCCATCGGCAGCGGGCGCAACTACCAGCAGCTTTACCGCACCATCCCTGGCTTTACGCCTCCCGCCGAGTTGCACTCCGACGCTGGCAATCCGCAGCGCGCCCTCGGCGTCAACGTCAACGGCGTAAGCTATTCCACCAACAATACGCGCCTCGATGGCGCCACCATCAGCTATCCCTGGCTGCCCCACATCACCGCTTACGTGCCCCCAGCCGAAGCCATTGAAACCGTCAACATCGTGACTAACGCCTTTGACGCCGAACAAGGCATGGCGGGCGGCGCCGCCGTCAACGTCTCGATCAAAAGCGGCACCAACGATTTCCACGGCAGTGCGCATTGGTTCCATACCAACTCGAAGGTTCGCAGCCGTCCTTACTTCTTTCTGGAAAGCCGCCTACCCAAGGACCTCTTCAACCAATTCGGCGGCACCTTCGGCGGCCCGGTGGTGAAGAATAAGCTTTTCTTCTTTGCCAACCTCGAGCGCACCACGCGCCGCCAATACGCCAGCGCCTTCCGCACCGTCGCCACAGACGCCCTGAAGGCGGGCAATTTCTCCGCCACGGGCGTAAACATTTTCGACCCCCTTACCGGACCCACCACCGGCACCACCGTCGGCACCGGCCGCACCCAATTCCCTAACAATCAGATTCCCGCCTCCCGCATCGACCCCGCCTCGCGGACGATGCTTTCCCTGTCCCCGGCGCCCAATACCAATACCTTCCCCAATAACTACTTCGCCACCGGCACCTACGAATTCAACCGCACCAACGCCGACTTCAAGGTCAATTACAACCCTTCGAGCAAGACCACGCTCTTCACGCGCTATAGCTACTCGCCCAGCAGTATCTTCGACCCGCCCAGCCTCGAAGGCGCCGGCGGAGACGCCCTCGCCGGCGGCCAGCCCGGCAACGCACCCGGCCTCATCCAAACCGCCAGCGTCGGCGGCACCTACACCTTGAGCCCGCGCATCATTTACGACGGCAACGTTGGCTTCACGCGCCAGCGCCTGGGCGCGGAGAACATCGATATCGACAAGAACTTTGGCCTGGACACCCTCGGCATTCCCGGCACCAATGGCCCGGACCGCTTGCAAGGCGGCTACCCGCGCTTTGCGATCAACGGCTTTTCCGCGCTCGGCAACCCGAACGTATCGAACCCCTTCCTCTTCCGCGACCACCAATACACCGTCGTTTCCAATGTCAGCTACATTCGTGGTGCGCACAGCATCCGCTTCGGCTACGAGTACCAATACCTCACGATCAACCACTTCCAGCCCCAGGCCGCCTTTGGCCCCCGCGGCGGTTTCAACTTCACCGGCGGCTTGACAGCTTTGAGCGGCGGTGTCGCGCCCAATCTTTACAACAGCATGGCGGACTTCCTCTTGGGTCTTCCCCAATCCATGGGCAAGGACGTCCAGTTCATCAATCCCGCCGCGGTCCGCATGCCCTCCCACGGCTTCTACATCCGCGACAACTGGCAGGTCAACCGCAAGCTCACCCTCAACTACGGCATTCGTTTCGAGCGCTTCCCCTTCGGCACGCGCGACCACCGCGGTTTTGAGCGCTATGACATTGACAGCGACCGCGTCATTGTGGGCGGCGTCGGCAACAACCCCACCGACACGGGCGTTGATGTCGGCATCGGCAAGTTCGCGCCGCGTCTCGGCTTGGCCTATCGCTTGACGGAAAAGACCGTCATCCGCGCCGGTTACGGACTGAGCGTGGATCCCATCAGCTTCAAGAACATGCGCGACGCCTATCCCGCCACCATCAGTTCCCAGTTCAGCGGCGGCAATACGTTCACTAACGCTGGCAGCCTGCGTACGGGCATCCCCGCCGTGGCGGGCCCGGACCTCAGCCAAGGCACTCTCATCCTGCCCCCCGCGCTCCAAACCACCACCTTTCCCACCGATTTCCGCCGCGGCCACATCAATTCGATGAACTTCACCATCCAGCGCGAACTCTGGGGCGGTATCAATCTGCAAGCCAGCTACGTCGGCAGCCGCGCCGTCCGCCAAACCGCCATCGTCAACGCCAACGCCAGCTTCCCCGGCGGCGGCAATGCCGGGCGCGCGCTCTTCCGCGGCAGCCGCATCGGCACCATTAATCTCTTCACGCCCTTTAACACGGCCAATTACAACGCCTTCCAAATGCAGGTCAACAAGCGCTACTCCGGCGGCGGCACCATGGGCTTTTCCTATACCTGGTCCAAGGCCATCGGTTATGCCGATAACGGCGATAGCGGCCTCACCTTCCAGTGGCAGCCGATTTGGGAGCGCAACCGCGCCGTGGCCAACTTCGACCGCACCCATAACGCCTCCTTTTTCGGTGTCTACGATCTCCCCTTCGGCCGCGGCAAGAAAATGCTCACTAGCGGTTTTGTGTCCAAGCTCGTCAGCAATTGGCAGATCAATTGGTTGATGCAAGCCATGACCGGTACTCCCTTCACCGTCACCTCCGACGCCAGCAGCTTGAACGCCCCCGGCGCCGGCACCCAAACCGCCGACCAGGTGCTGGGCGAGGTCCGGATCATCGGCCAGTACGGCCGCGGCGGCAACTACTTCGACCCCAACGCCTTCCGCCCCATCACCACCGCCCGCTTTGGCAATTCGGGCCGCAACCTCTTGCGCGGTCCCAATTTCTTTAATCTCGATTCGAGCGTCTTCCGCCGCTTCCAGATCATTGAGCGGCTTACCATGGAACTCCGTGCCGAAGCCTTCGGCACCACCAATACGCCGCAGTTCAACAATCCCGGCGCCAACGCGAGCGCCCTTACGCGCAACCCCGACGGCAGCATCCGCGCTCTCAATGGATTCACGGAAGTGACTGGCGCCGGTGGCAGCCGGCAATACCGCTTCTCGGCGAAGTTTTTCTTCTAATCGATCTCTTGCCCCACGCGGATCAGGTTCCCGTGCGGGTCGATCAACGCGAACTCGAGCATGCCCCAGGGCTTTTCTTCGACCGGGTGCAGGCTCGGCAGTTGCAGTGCCGCAAACTCGGCGTACAACGCCTCGGCATCCCGCACGCGCCAATAACAACCGAAAAAGCTGCGCGTGGGATCGAGGTCTCCCTTCAGGAAAAAGTGGATTTCGCAGTTTTCCCGCCGCAGGATTGCGTAATCGCCCTCGTAGCGAGCCTCCAGATGAAAGCCCAAACGCTGGTAAAAGCCCGCCGTCTCATCGAGATTCAGCGACGGCAATACGGGTAGGATGGCAGTTAAGGTCGGCGCGATGGGCTTTGGTCTCCCTGCTTCGATCTTAGGCTAACGCGCTTCTACTCAGCCCGTCTCGGCTCTCGTGCCCGTCCAAGCCGCGTTGATGATAGCGTAGCGTCGATGCTGCGTCGATCCTTTCTTGCTTCCGCCGCCGTGGCCTTTGCCGCCAACGCCCGCCCCAACATCGTCATCGTGCTGGCCGACGACCTCGGCACCGGCGACGTCTCCTGTTACAACCCGGAGGGCAAGACCCGCACGCCCCACCTCGATACCTTTGCCCGCGCGGGCGTCCGCTTCACCGACGCGCACTCCCCGTCCAGCGTCTGCACGCCCACGCGCTATGGCCTTATGACCGGCCGCTATTGCTGGCGCTCGCGCCTGAAGAACGGCGTCCTGAACGGCTACTCGGCCAACCTGATTGAAGCCGGCCGCCCCACTATCGCCTCGCTGCTGCAGGCCCAGGGCTACCGCACCGGCGCCTTTGGCAAATGGCATCTCGGCATGGGCACTACCGAACCAGCCGACTACACCCAGGAACTCCGCCCCTCTCCGCTGGATCACGGCTTCGACGAATACTTCGGCATCCCCGCCTCGCTCGACATGCCGCCTTACCTGTTTATCGATGGCCGCCGGGCGGTGGAACCGCCTACTTCCACCATCGCCGGCAATCACGAAAACAAAGGGCCCCGCGGACCTTTCTGGCGCGGCGGCCCGCGCGCGCCGTCCTTCGCCATGGAGGACGTGATCCCCAAAATCACCGACCGGGCCCTGCGTTTCATCCAGCAAGCGCCCAAGACCCAACCCTATTTCGCTTACGTTCCGCTGCCCGCCCCCCACACTCCCTGGGTCCCTTCGAAACCCTTCCAAGGGCGCTCGAAAATCGGCCTTTATGGCGATTTCGTGGAAGAATGCGATGCCCAGATCGGCCGCATTCTCCAGGCGATCGAGGCCCGCGGCGATGCGGCCAACACCCTGGTCGTCCTCACCAGCGATAACGGCGCGCCTTGGTCTGCTCCCGACATCGAAGCCTCCCAAGGCCACCGCGCCAACATGCTCTGGCGCGGCCAAAAGGCGGATATCTATGAAGCGGGCCACCGCGTGCCTTTCCTCGTCCGCTATCCCGCGCAGGTGAAGGCGGGTCAAGTCAGCCGCGCCACCGTTTGCCTCACGGATCTCTTTGCTACCTGCGCGGAAGCCGCCGGAACTCCCGTGCCGAAGAACGCGGCTGAGGATTCCTTCAGCGTCTTCCCCGCCCTGCGCGGCCAAGCCCAAGTTCGGCCTCATATAGTGCACCATTCCGCCGATGGCCTCTTCGCGATTCGCGCGGGCGATTGGAAGTTGGCCGACAACACCGGCTCCGGCGGCTTCACCCAGCCCAAGCGCCGCGAGGGCGGCCCCACGCTCTTCAACCTCGCTAAGGACCCCTTTGAGACCGAAGATCTTTACAAGCGGGAGAAGACGAAAGCCGAGGAACTACGCGCTCTCCTTACCCGTGTGCAAGAAGGCCGTTAGCCTTCTCCGCATTGTCTCGCTCCAGTACGCCTAAGTCGCCACACGTCGTCTAACCACGTCAGTTTCTTCCTCTCGTAACATCCGCCCTTGCTTCCCGCTCGTTGCTTATAGACAAGGATCCTCCAGTCTTTGTGCATTCCCTTTCGCTTTTTAGGAGCAATACCATGCGTATTTCTGTCCTGCCCTTGGCACTCACCGCCATCGCGCTATTCTCCCCCGCGCTGGAAGCGGCGCAAATCGTCGGCCTTACGGTCGGCAATCAAATCCTTCGCTTCGATTCCACCAATCCCGGTCTCACCTCGGCGCCCCTCGCCGTGACGGGCCTCAACGTTGGCCACCAACTGCTCGGCATCGACTTCCGCCCCCTCGACGGCGCGCTCGTTGGCGTTTCTCGCAATGGCGCGGGCGAGGCTCAGGCTTACACGATCGACGTGAATACCGGCACCGCCGTGGCCTTTGGCAATCTGTTCTCGGTGCTGCCCGGCTCCACCTTTGGCATCGATTTCAACCCCGTGCCGAACGCACTGCGCATCGTTACCGACGGCGAGGCGAACCTGCGTCTGCCCATGGGCGGTGCGGGCGCGCAGCAAAACGATACCCCACTCACCCGCACCTCCGGCCAAGCGGACCCCGACCTCCGCGTCGTCTCCGCAGCCTATTCCAATAACCTACCCGGCGGCCTTAACGGCGCCACCACGCTCTACGCCATCGACGCCACCACCGGCGCACTCTACAACCAAGGCATTCTCAATTTCGCCGCGCCTACGCCCGCCGCGGAAGGCCCCAATGGCGGTCTTCTGACCATCATCGGCTCCCTCAATCTGGGCACCAACCTCGGCGACCACATCGGCTTCGACATTAGTCGCGCCGGCGACGCCTTCGTTTCCGCGGTTACCGCGCAAGGCAATCAGTTCTTCACCCTCGACGTCGCCACCGGCGCTACCAACCTGGTCGGCAACATCGGCGGCCCGAATTTGATTCGCGACATCGCCGCCGCGCCTGAGAACATCCCGGAACCCTCCACCTTCGCCCTCGCCGCCATCGCCCTCCTGGGTCTGGCCTGCTCCAGCCGTCGCCGCCGATAGTTTCTCCCAAGCGGCGTTCATGTTACCCTTGCCAACGTACATTCGGTACTTCGCAAGTTATCCATGACCGCCGAACAGGGACAACAATTACTCAACGCCACGCTCAATTCCTGGGATCGCAGTAATCGGGTTCTGCTGAACCTGCTGAGCGCGATCCCCGACGGGGGGCTCCAGGCCCGCGCACTGCCTGGCAGCCCCACCGTCGCCGAAATGTTTACCCATCTGCATCACGAGCGCATGGTTTCGGTCTTCGAGAACGCCCCGGAATGGGCCGGCACGCTACCCGAAAAAGAATGGGACCCGGAGCCCGACCCGCAGCGCATCGCCGCGCTTCTCACTCGCAGCGCCCAACAAGTACAGGACGCGGTCCAGGGTCGCGTTCACGCTGCTCGCAACCTGGACAACTCCTTTGCGCACCCCGTCCAATTGCTGCACTTCCTAATCTTCCACGACGCCTATCATCACGGCCAAATCAAGCTGGCCCTGAAATCCGCCGGGCTGCCCATCTCCGATGACCAGGCGGGCCCGCTCACCTGGGACGTCTGGCGCAGCCGCTAACCGCCTGCCGACGATGCTGCTCCTGATGGATCGCCCGTCCTTGATCATGTTGTAAATCGGACAGACAACCTCAATCGCCCTCTGCAGCTTTCCTATCTTCTCTTTACGCTCGGGTGACGAGATGCGCGCGCGATAGACCACAACCTTATAAACGGGCGGGTGGATTGTCGGCGTTAATGCAGCGGACTTCACCTCAGCCAGCCCACAGGCCTCGTCTGACTCTGGGGATTTTCTTTCTCAACTGACCGATTTCCGCCCGGCGTCATTGGAGATACACGCGGACCGTCTTTACCAAACATTGAAAAGCGGCCAGGTGGCATCCCAGTACGGCGAGTTGATGTACAATACGGGAAGTTGGTGCCGATCCGGCCCGCTGCGGACCTAACCGCTTCGAACCTTCTCTACGTAGGTCTACTCGCCGTTTGCTTTCCTCTATGGGTGTCCGTACGGTACTTTTATGTCACGCGGGCGACCGGCTCAATCGCGAAGGCATTGCCCATTGGCTTGCGGCTACTACGCATCTAGCGGGCATAGTAGTGATCGAGGAACCAACCGCGCGTCTCAAAAAACGGATTCAGCGGGAAATACGGCGCATCGGCTTTTGGCGTTTTCTGGACGTTCTAGCCTTCCGCCTCTATTACAAGCTCTTCCTCGCCGCCGCGGACCGGGCTTGGGAGGAGAAAGCTCTCGAACAACTTAAACGCCGCTTCCCCGAGCCCGGACGGATTCCCGAGCTACTTTTCACCCCCAGCCCCAATTCTCCCGAGACCCAGGTGTTTCTCGAGCGGCTCCAGCCCGACCTGGTGATCGCCCGTTGCAAGACGATTCTGGCCGAACGCATTTTCCGTCAACCAAAGCGCGGCACTCTCGTGATGCACCCCGGTGTCTGTCCAGAGTATCGAAACGCGCACGGATGTTTTTGGGCGTTGGTTCACAGGGATAGGCAACGAGTGGGCATGACGCTGCTCCAGGTAGACGCTGGAGTGGACACTGGGCCGGTGTATGGATACTACACCTACGACTTCGACGAAGTGAACGAATCCCATTTCGTGATTCAGCACCGGGTCGTTACCGAAAACCTGGATGCTCTGGCCGCAAAACTGCGGGAGATCGCTGCGGGTGAAGCTGCTCACATCGACACGACCGGGCGGCGTTCAGAGGCGTGGGGCCAGCCTTGGATGACGAAGTATCTTGCTTGGAAAGCGGCGGCCCGGCGCAGCGCATGAACGCAATATCTTTGCTGTATCACGACGTCATCCCGGACGGAAATCTCCGAGCAAGCGGTTTTTCCGGTGCCGATGCGGATATTTACAAACTGAATCGCAGTGACTTTGCACAGCACCTCGCTCTAGTCAGCCTACGTGTCAAGCCTGCCGCGCGGCTGCGGAGCCACGAACTCACCACGGCAGTGGGCGGCCAAGTGGTCTTGCTCACCTTCGACGACGGCGGCGTGAGCGCGATTGAGCACACCGCGCCGATGCTGGAGGAATGCGGCTGGCGCGGCCATTTCTTTATCACTACCGAAAAAATCGGCCAACCGGGTTTCCTTAGTCCGCCGCAAATTCGCGCCTTGCACGAGCGCGGACACGTCATTGGAAGCCACTCCGTGACGCACCCGGCGCGCATGTCTCACTGCACGCCCGGACAATTGCTCTACGAATGGCAGGAAAGCACCGCGCGGTTAGCCGATATCATCGGGGCCCAGGTAGAATCGGCCTCTGTTCCCGGGGGTTATCATACGCGGCGCGTGACGGAGGCGGCGAGCATTGCCGGCATTCGAATACTATTCAATTCCGAACCCCTGGCGCATGGGCAAATCAGCGAAGAATGCCTGGTTTTGGGCCGTTATTCCATCCAAAGGCAGACTCCCGCCGCTACGGCAGCGGCCCTTGCGGGCGGCGATTGGTTACCGCGCTTCCAGCAGTCTGCCTACTGGAACACAAAGAAGGTCCTGAAATCTGCGGGCGGGAGGTACTGGCTTGGCCTGCGCAAACGGATCCTGGCTTTTGCCAAGCCAAGCGAATAAGGCCTTGGCCTAACCATCGCTTTCCAGTCTCAAGCCTGCCTCTTTAAAAAATGGCCGTTTAGCTCGCGTGGGGCCCCAGCATCTTCACCAGGTCTGACTTCGAAACCGCGCCCACGCGCTGTTCCAGCACCTGCCCGCCCTTGAACAGCAGCGGCGTCGGGATCGCGCGCACACCCAAGCAGTTCGCCGTACCGCCGCCGAGGGGCATCTTTCGGATCGCCGACCATCCGCTCCGGTCAAGAAGGAGACGGCATGGCCAAAGGAACGGGACTGTCGAGGGCTCTCCCACAATCACGCTTCCCTTTTCCGTGTTCTCGCGAATGCCCCCTGCTACAGTTGCGGCCGTACCAGCAATGCTGCAACAGCACAACACTGGCGGCTGAGCAAATCGTTACCGTTTAGGAGCCTGTCCCGTCTGCAGTGCGAGTGCAATCGTGGCCCACGCCGTTCCAGCCGCTGAAAGGAATTGGTCGCGGCCGTAGGGAAAACCAGTCTCGAGATACGGTTGAAACCCCAGCGTACGCGAAGGAACAAACCACGTTCCTTCTTTGCCCTGTGTCCGCAATAGAAATCCAGTGCCACGTTGGAAGGCCGGGTCCGAGACCCGGGACCCACTCAGGTGCAAGGCGTATAGTGCCTGGCCAGTCGCGTAAGCATCCGGCTTCATCGACTCGCGTTGCGCCCATCCGCCATCCGCCTGCTGCAGTCGCCTCACCCGGCTCGCTTGCCCACCGATCTCCGCCCTCGACGCGCCTCCCCAAACAAGGCCCATCAGCCGGAACGACTCGCCTTGCGTGTCCGACGGAACAGCCGTTCTCAAGTAGTTCAACGCCTTTGCAATCTGACTTTCCGCCTTGGCTCTAGCCGCCGGCGGCATGTAAGTCTTCAGAGCGCTGATGCCCAGCGCTGTATAGAGAATGGGGAGTCTGCCGGCCAGCGGAGGTCGCATGTCGCCGCCTTCCCATCGTCCGTCCGGTAGCTGCAGTGAACTCAGGCAAAGTGTCGCCGCGTCCGTGATGTCATTGGGCCGCACTCCTTCCGCAGCCATTCCGAAGAGTCCGTAGCTGACATTGCCCAGAAACCCGAATACGCCACAATTTCCCGCCAGAAAGTCCTCGCGGCTTGGCGCCCACATTTCTAGAGAGGCGGTCGTGGGATGCGTTGACAAATCGTCCGCCAGCGATAGGCCATTCTTGCGGGCGATGCTGGCGGCCACAGCGGTGAGGCTCTGGTGATGACACGAGATGCACTTGCTTTGCCGGTGAAACTCCACGGCACTGCTTTGCAGCTTGTTGAGCGCTAGTTCCACGGCCTGGCGCCGGCCTCGCGGGGCAGCCACAGTTTCTGGCTCGGGTGCTTTCCAGCCACCCGCAATCGCGCCCCGCTGCCTTAACAGTGCAGCCACGGCGGATTCTCCCTGTAGGAGAGCCCAGTCCAGGGCGGTCCGCCCGAGCGCGTCGCGTGTGTCGATTCTGGCTCCAGCTTCGAGGATTGGCCTTATAGATTCGGGGCTGGCATCCTCGGAAGCGGCTGCCATCATCAGCGGCGTAATCCCCTGCGTGCCCGGCCGGTTGGGGTCGGCTCCCTTGTCCAAAAGGCTTCGTATCGCTAAGGAATCGCTGAACATCGCCGCCAGCGACAACGGAGGCAAACTCCGCGCCAGTTGCCGGACATCGGCGTTCGGATCCGCGCCCAACGCAAGGAGAGCATCCACGCCGTCCCGCACCCCGGGCACAACTCCAGGCCGCATGCTGAAACCGGTCAGCACGAACAGGCCGGACATCGGAACAGAGCCAGGCGGTCCCAGGAGCGCCGGCAACGACGGCTTCATGCCGCGACTGCTAAGAAGGTTGCGAAGAGCGGGGTTATTGACCGTCCAAGCAATTTGGACCAAATCCACTCGGATGGGAGCGTTGGGAATAATCGCCATGCGACCCGTCGTGTCGGCACCGGCGTCCAGCAACACACGAACCCCCTCCACGTTTCCGCGGAGAGCCGCACACAACAGGGCGGTTGCTCCCGATTTGGCGCTGACATTGGCTTTCGCCCCAGCCTTTAGAAGTGCCGACAGCTTTTCTACCTCTCCCGTTGAAAACATCAACGGCGTGAATCCCTGTTCGCTGGCCGCGTTGACGTCAGCGCCTGCCTGGATGAGCAAGCGCACATCATTCAGGGTGCCGTAAGCGGCCGCATACATCAGCGGCGTGGCGCGGTATCGATCCCTCGCATCCACCTCCGGTGCGCCCGACAGGAGCTTGGCCAACTGCCTGGAGTTGCCAGAATGCAGAGCACCAAACAAGGGGGATTGGGCCGGGACGAGTTGTGCGGAGAGCCCTAACAACAAGGCGGAGAGAAGATACATTTGCGTGAGGCGGAACATGCTATTGATCTTGCTTGCCGCCCCTGCCTTTTTGGCAGTACACAACGGTCTCAGAGCCGTACGTACGCCGCAAAATCAATAACATAGGGAATACTGACGCGCCCCGCTAGATTACACTGATGGTCATGCCTGATGGCATGGTATTTGGTGAGGAGCAAGTGCGTCGGCAACTGGAAGCGGTTCTAGCGAGCCCCAGCTTTCGTACGGCCGAGCGTTCCAAGAAATTGCTCCGCTTCGTTGTGGAACAGACTCTGGCGGGCAAAGCCGATGAGCTGAAGGACTACACGATCGGCGCCGAGGCGCTTGGCCGGGGTAAAGCGTTTGATCCCAGGACCGATGCAATCGCCCGAGTGGAGGTTTCGCGTCTCCGAGGCCGCCTGGACCAGTACTACGCCACCGACGGAGCAACCGACCGATTCCGCTTCGTGCTCCCCCGGGGCAGCTATGTGCCGCTCATCGAAAAAACCGAACCAGCCGCACCGGCAGATGAGGTATCGATCAGCGGCCCGCAAGTCCGTGCCCGAGGATCCTGGTTGTGGACCGCCATCCTATGCCTCGGATGCAGCGTAATTGTTGGTGCCGTCACATTTGTATACCTGAGCACATCCATTCCCGCTTCGCCCGCCCATCCGCCCGTCTTGGTGGATATGGAATTGTTGCCGGAAGGCGAGTTTGCCAACGTGGTGGGAACGCAGTTGTCGCTCGCTCCCGACGGCTCTTCCATCGTTTTCGTCGCTCGGACGCCAGGTGGGGGATCCGAACTTCAGCTTCGTCGCCTGGAGGGCAGCGGGAATGTGCGCCTGCCCGGTACCGAAGGCGCAAGGGGACCTTTCTTTTCACCCGATAGCGAGTGGGTTTCGTTCTGGTCCACTGGAAAGCTAAAGAAAATCGCCTTAACGGGCGGATCGCCCATCACCATCTGCGACGCTCCAGACCTGCTGGGCGGAAGCTGGGGAGAGGACGGGTACATCGTCGCTACCCTGACCACCGAGGCGAAACTCTGGAGAGTTCCAGCGGGCGGAGGCAAGCCGGTCCCGATTCTCGATGCCACGCCCCGGATCCTCCGCTTCCTGTGGCCCCAGGTACTGCCCGGAGCCCGCGCCGTCCTGTTCTCGAACTTCGCTCTGAACCCGGACGCCGGGAGCATCGAAGTGTTAACGCTGGCCGAAGGCAAACGCCGCACCTTGGTACAGAACGCGATGTTCGGCCGCTATCTTCCCTCTGGACATCTTGTCTATATCAATCAGGGCAGTCTTTATGCGCTCCGCTTTGATCTCGAGAAGCTACAAATCCTGGGGTCTCCTGTCCTCGTTGCGAGCGAAGTGGAGTTTTCGCCCACCTTCGGCTACGCACAATATGATGTTTCGCGCAACGGCACACTGGTTTTCCGTCGTCGTTCCGCGGCCGGACAGTTCTCACTAAACTTGGCACCCCCATCGGGAGATCCACGTCGGATCTCGGAAGTACCCCCCGGCTACTGGATTTGGCCGAAAATCTCACCCAATGGCCGTCACGCCGCAGTAGACCGGATGGAGAGCGGCGAGAGGAAAATCTGGATGGTCGACTTGGCCAACAAGACCGCCCCCGTTCCATTCACCCCGCCAGGGACCGGCTCGGCGGTCTGGCTGCCGGATGGCGCAGCGCTTGTTTTCCAGGGCGACCGGACCATTGACTGGGCCCCTAACACCACGCCTGCAAAACCCCGCACGCTCCTAAGCGCCGGCATTTGTATTCCTTGGTCGATCAGCCCGGACGGCAAACGGCTCGCTTACTCCGTATTGAACCCGCAAACGCATTTCGATCTGTGGACCGTGCCCTTGTCCTGGTCGGGTTCGGAACTGCGCGCTGGAACTCCTGAGCCTTTTCTGACCACGCCCGCCGTAGAAACCTATCCCTCGTTTTCGCCGGACGGTCAGTGGATGGCCTATGTGTCGCTTCAGTCAGGAACGTATGAGGTATATGTGAAGTCGTTCGGACGCGACGGAGCAGAAGTTCAGGTGTCCAAGGGTGGTGGTCGCCTGCCCATTTGGCTGAAGCGTAAGCGCGAAATCGTGTATGAGACCTCGGACCACAGACTAATGTCCGTCGACTGGCACGTACGCAATGGTGCATTCGAGGTTGGCCAGCCACGTTCCTGGTCCGAAACCAGACTCGGCGATACCGGTGTTTTGCCAAACTTCGACGTGGCTGCCAATGGTGAAATGCTCGCACTTCTTCCGCCGGCGGGACTGAAGCAGGTCCGGAATCAGGTCACCTTCCGCTTCCATTTCTTCGAGGAACTCGAACGGCGGCTGCCCAGACCGTGACGCGTGTTTCGACGTGACGAATTCGTGCGTTAATCGACTCTCAGACCGATCTTAAGTCCACCCAAGAAGGGAATCGTTCCGGGAGCGCCCAATAAAAATCCTCGGCACGCGCCAACTCTTCAGAATGCCGCGACTCGAGGCTTCAGGTCATCCCTTTGCGATGAAAAATGCTTCTGGCCTGACATGGATCTCTCGGACAAGTACGTCGCCGATTCTGCCATGCTGCTACGGCTTTCCCTCTCGGCATTGACGTCTATAGATTTCTCTCGCAGAAGCTTGTGCACGCCGGCCGCGCAAGTTGATGACTAAGGTGATCGATCATACAAGCCATAGGTCTGTCGCGAAAATTCGATGCTGCAATGCGATTTTTACCGTATTCAGCGCTGTTCCTGAATCCGTTCATTTGGGCCCGTTTGGGTCCGGGGACTTTTGGAAAACATCGTCCTAGAAAATCAGCCCCCCAAGGAGCCAAATGGCTACACTCGCCCAGCGGGGGCCCGATCCGGAGATCCGGGAAATGGTCGCCCCTACCCCGCAAACAGAAAGGCCGCCCCTTTCCAGGAACGGCCCCCTTCAAAACCTAGCCTCTTCAGCCTAGCTCGCGTGCGGCTCCAGCATCTTCACCAGATCCGACTTGGAAACCGCGCCCACGCGCTGTTCCACCACCTGCCCGCCCTTGAACAGCAGCAACGTCGGAATGCCCCGCACGTTGTACCGCATGGCGGTCCCGCCGTTCTCGTCGACGTTCAGCTTGCCGACTTTCACTTTCCCAGCGTATTCGTCGGCCACTTGGTCGACCGTCGGCGCAATCATACGGCACGGCCCGCACCATTCCGCCCAAAAGTCCACCAGCACGGGGACGTCGCTTTTCAGCACATCGGCGTCAAAAGCGCCGTCGGTAAAATTGAGTGTGTTGGCACCAGCCATAGCTTTTATTTTAACCACCTTCCAATGTCTTGGATGCGCCCCTAAGCCGAAAGTCGCAAATCCCGGTACAGCGCCGAGTACGCCCGCGCGGAACGCTCCCACGAGAAATCCTTCCCCATCGCCTTAACCTGCATCGCCTTCCATTTCCCCTCATCGGCATAAACCGACAAAGCATAGCGAAGGCACTCGGCCAAATCCCAACTATAAAAGCGCCAGAACTTGAATCCCGTCTCGCCATCCACCGTATCGTCCAGCCCCCCCGTCGCCCGCACCACTGGCAGCGTTCCGTAGCGCAAGCTATACATCTGGTTCAATCCGCACGGTTCATAGCGGGACGGCATCAAAAACAAGTCCGCCCCCGCCTCAATCCGGTGCGCCAGCTTATTGTTGTATCCCTTCCAAAAAACCATCCGGTCACGATACTTGTCCGCAAAGTGCCAGAACATGTTCTCGACGCTTTCCTCCCCGCTGCCCAGCACCACCAGCGTCGCGTCGCGCCAACCCAGCATTTCGTCCAAGACGCCGCCCACAATATCGAAGCCCTTCTGGTAGGCCAGCCGCGCCACAATCCCTAGCAAGGGCCGTTCGATCCGCTTCTCCAAGCCAAACTCGGCCAGCAAATCCAGCTTGCACTTCGCCTTGCCCCCTAAATCCGCCGCCGAATAATTCGCCGCCAGATGCGGGTCCGTCTCCGGATTCCACTCCGTGTAATCGCACCCGTTCAAAATCCCATGCAGCACCCCCGCGCGGGACCGCAATAAACCTTCCAGGCCAAACCCATGCTCGGCCGTTTGAATCTCCCGCGCATAGTTCGGGCTCACCGTCGACAATCCGTCCGCAAACACCATCCCCGCCTTGATCAAACTCGCCGCGCCGTTAAATTCCAGCAGATCGCTGCGGAAGAACCGGTCCTCGATCCCCGCCTCCCACATCCGGCGGCGGTCCAGCAATCCCTGGTAGCCCAGATTGTGAATTGTGAACAAAGACTTTGCGCCATAAAAGGCCGGATCGCCCTGCACGAAGTTCTTCAAGAACAACGGCACCAGCCCCGCTTGCCAGTCGTGGCAATGGAAGATATCCGTCGGCCACAAGTACCGCGCCACTCCCAAAGCCGCCCCGCACAGCACCGCGTAGCGCACATGATTGTCGCCATACTCCCCATAGCGGTCTCCGTAAATCCCGTCGCGCCCGTAGAGCCCCAAATGCTCCACAAAAAAATACGGTGTCCCCCGCAGATCCTTGCGGTAAATGTCGCACTCGTAGTAGCCGCCGCCCAGGTACACACGCATCCCGGTGTACACCTTCTCGGCCTCCGCCACGTCAATCGATCCATAGCGTGGCAGCAACACCGCGCAAGGGTCCCCCCATGCATTCAATTCTGGCGGCAGCGCCCCCAAGACATCGGCGAGGCCGCCCGTTTTGGCAAAAGGAGCGGCTTCGCTCGAGATCATTAGAATGCGAGACGCGGAACCCAGTAGCGGAGCGGACATGGCAAGCAATATTGTGCCAAACTCGTGGTTTGCGGCGACTGTTATTTTCCTGTGCGCTACTTCTTTCCGGCCTCCGGGCCCAGGAAACCCGCCTCAGCGTCGACCCCGTCCTCTTCAGCGTCATGGCCGCCGTCAACGCCTCCGGCTATGACGCCGAGCTCGCCTCGCCCACCAATTCCCCCGTTCGCAAACAAATCCTCGATTACATTGCCGCGAAGAAACCCGCCTCCGTCGAGGCCCTCCGCGAGTTCTACTACCACCACAAGAAGCCCGACCCCGCCCGCGACCTCAGCCAATACATTTCCTTCGCTCTTTGTTTGGAACTCTTCGACTCGGCCGACGGCCCCGAATTCCGCTATCGCCTCCGCGTCGCCGACCTCCCCCCCGACGTCCAGGAACTCGACGGCTTCGAGAAACTCGTCACCCGCTTCTATCGCGAAACCAATCTCGGCGCCATTCTGGCCAACAATAAAGATCTCCTCGAACAAGCCCTCGAACCCTACGGCGCCCCCGTCAGCCTCGCCATGCAGGAAATCGACGGCTACCTGCGCATCCCCCGCCTCACTAACACCAAAGGCGTCTTCCACGTCATCCTCGACCTCCTCGCCGCCCCCAATCAAATCCACGTCCGCAGCTATTCCAACGACCTCTTCGTCGTCATCACCCCCTCGGCCGAGCCCCAGATCGATTACGTCCGCAACGCTTACCTCCACTTTCAAATCGACCCCATCGCCATGCGCAGCCTGAACGACATCGAGTCCAAGAAAAGCCTCATCGATTTCGCCCAGGGCGCCCCCGCCCTCGACGAGCAGTACAAGAAAGACTTCCCCCTCCTCACCGTCGCCAGCCTCGTCCAGGCCGTCAAGGCCCGCCTCGCCCCCGCGCGGGAACGCGCCTCCCTCGTCGCCCAGTCCACCCAGGAAGGCTTCGTCCTGGCGCCCTATTTCGCCGAAGTCCTCGCCGACTACGAAAAGCAGGAACAAGGCTTCCGCTATTACCTCCCCGTCATGATCAAGGGCATCGATCTCAAGAAAGAAACCGCCCGCCTCGATGGGGTCCAATTCGCCTCCGCCCCCCGCGAGCGCAAAGCCAAGGTCCTGGCCCAGCCCGTGCCGGAAGTCTCCCCGGCCGAAAAAACGCTCGAAGACGCCGAAGATGTCTATGCCAAAAAAGACTACCCCCGCGCCGGCGAGCTCTTCCGCCGCGTCTTAACCCTCACCGCCTCCCGCCCCCTCAAAGCCCGCGCCTACTACGGCCTCGCCCGCATTGCCGCCCTCACTAAAGAGCCCCAACTCGCCGTCGATCTCTTCGAAAAAACCCTCGCCGAAGGCGCCGAACCCCAGATCGCCGCCTGGTCCAACGTCTACCTGGGCCGCCTCTACGACCTAGCCAACGAGGGAGACAAAGCCAAAGGCCATTTCGCCGCCGCCCTAGCAACCCCCGGCGCTTCCCCCGCGTCCAGAAAGGCGGCGGAGGATGGTCTCAAGGGCGTTCGCCCGGGCCGTCCCTAAACTCAGCCGTCGCCGGGTTAAAGTAGAAAAATACAAACTATGCGTTTGACTAAACTGATCGCGAGCGCCTTCCTCATCTCCGGAATCGCTCTCTCGCAAAGCACGAATACCAAGCAGCCCGCGCTGAAGAGCGAGAAAGAACAGCAAGCGGTCGTCGCTGTCTTTAACGCGCCCGATTCGGCCGCGCGCATTGCCGCCACCGAAGCCCTCCTCACCAAGTTCGCCGACACGGAATTCAAGGCCCTCGCCCTCTTCATCGCCGCCGCCGCGGCCGAAGAAGCCGGCGACTGGGAAAAGACCGTCATTTGGGCCGACCGTGCCCTGGAAGCCGACAAGGGCAGCTACGGCACCATGTTGATCCTCGCCCGCGGCTACGCCTCGCGCGTCCGCGAGTTCGACCTCGACAAGGAAGAAAAACTCGCCAAGGCCGACAAATACGCCACTGGCGCCCTGGAGCTCCTGAAGAACGCCCCCAAGATTCGCCCTGACATTCCAGACGATCAATGGGGCGCCCAGATCAAGAACTGGCAAAGCGAAGCCTACGAAGCCATGGGCCTCGCCGCCCTCGCCCGCAAGAAGTACGACGACTCCATCGCCAAGTTCCAACTCGGCCTCGCCGCCACGCCCGACAACCCTAACCTTCTCACCCGCATGGCCTCCGTCCAGGTTGACGCCAAGAAGTACGACGACGCCCTCGCCTCGCTCTCGAAGGTCCTCGGCCAGCCCAATCTCAACCCCGCCGTCAAAAACGTCGCTGAAAACCTCAAAAAGAAGGCCGAGCAGTTGAAAGCGGCCAAGTAAATCCCTCGCCATCCTCATGACCGCAAGGCGCGCAGCGTCTGACATGGCCGCGAATCTGGAAGCCTCTATCGGCTACGACTTTCGCGATAAGTGTCTGGCGATTCGCGCCTTGTCTCATCGCAGCCTCAACAGTGAGCGTAAGCTTAGCCGTGAAGAGCTCGCCCAGCATAACGAACAGCTGGAATTCCTCGGCGATTCCGTCCTGGGCCTCCTCGTCAGCGAATACCTCTACCATCGCTATTCCGACCTTCCTGAGGGCAAGCTCAGCGTCCACAAGGCCCGCATCGTCTCGGCCGCGCACCTCTATGAGGCCGCCAAAGCCATGGACCTCGGCTCCCTGCTCATCCTCGGGCGCGGCGAAGAACTTTCCGGCGGCCGCGAGAAAAAAGCCCTCCTCGCCGACGCCCTCGAAGCCATCCTGGGCGCCGTTTACATCGATGGCGGTCTTGAGGCCGCCCGTCAAGTCGTCGAGCGCGTCGTCCTCTCCGTCGCCACCGAACGCGAAGAACTCAACGAACACAAGAATTTCAAGGCCCTCCTCCAGGAGCTAGCTCAGTCCCAAGGCCTCCCTCAGCCCGTCTACGTCACCGTCCAAACCGACGGCCCCGAGCACGAAAAAACCTTCGTCGTCGAAGTCCGCGTCGGAGACCGCCTCACCGGCCGCGGCATTGGCCCCACCAAAAAAGACGCCGGCCAAATGGCCGCCCGCCGCCTCTGGGAAGAAATGAACGGCCTCTCCGCTTAGCTACGCTTCCTCCACAGCGACTCCCAACTCTTTTCTTGTGGCTCAGGCTTGCGAAGACTTTCGACTCAGATCGAGTTTTGCAAAGTGGCCGTCCCCCTATGAAGCGTTCCTCAAGGCCCGGCGGGGTTGCGAGATCTAGCCCATCGAGGAGGTTGGGGAGGTCGGGGAATTTGCGCCTTCGAGCCAATACTGCGGCGGCTTCAGCTCGGGGACTTCAAAGATGGAGTCGAGCATGGTGAAGGCAATACCAAGTGCGCCGGAGTCCTGGCCCAGGATCCCATAGTGGATCTCAAGGTCGTTGGCGAAGTGCGGAAGCGAGAGGAGTTTGACGCTGCGGTTGAGTTGAGACAAGAAGTCGGGGCCTGCCGCGGCGAGACGGGAATCGAGGATGATGACGCGAGGGTCCATGAGGTTGACGAGGGAGGCGAGGCCCTGGGCGAGGTGGCCGATCATCGCTTCGACGATGAGCGCGCAACCGCGGACACCCGCTGCGGAGGCTTTCAGGACATCCCAGCCGCTAACGTCGCTGAGGGAGGCGCCGGGGATCGTCTGTCCGCCAGCGGAAGCCGCTTCAAGGTAGCGGGCGCGGAGTGCATCGATCGAGGCGAGCGCCTCTAGGCAGCCGAAGCCACCGCAAGGACAGGGCGTGCGCTCGGCGGAAATGCGAATGTGCCCGAACTCGCCGGCGCCGCCGTGATGGCCGGTGATGGTCTGGCCCTGTTCTACTTGGGTGGCGCCGATGCCGGAGCCGTACTCGATGTACAGCAAGTGGGGAAGGCCCTTGCCGGCGCCGAGGACACGTTCGGCATGGGCACGGCAACGCGTCGCGTTGCGAATCACAACGGGAACCTCAAAGGTCTTCTCAAACTCCGATTGCAGCGGAATGTTTTTCCAGAACGGGAGTTGCGTCGACATGACGATGGAGCCGCGCGAAGAGTTGACGATGCCCATGTCGGCGAGGCCAATGCCGAGCAGGCGGGAGGAGACGGATTTGTGCAGGAGAATCTGGCGGGTGACCGTCTTGAGTTGGTCGAGCAGACCCGATTCCCCATTCGTTCGCGAGGTGGATTGTTGCTCGCGGTGAAGGATGTTGCCACGCAGGTCGCACAACAGAGCGATCAGCCGTTCGCCGTCGTACTCGAGTGCGGCTACGACTCCGTGGAGGGGATTCAGATCGAGCAGGGTTTGCTTCCGGCCTGTTGGATTTTTCGCCGGGCCGACGAGAGCCAGGCGACCGTCAACGAGCAGCTGCTGCGTCAGATCGGAGATCGTGTTGGCGCGCAGGCGGGTGAGCTGGTGGATACCAACGCGGGAAATCGGTCCGAACTCGCGGACCACCTTGAGGATGACGGCTTTGTCTCGCTCGCGTTGCGAAACGACATGGTTCATGTGGCTAGTTTATATCATTTATGATAACAACTGAAGCCAATTGTCAGAAACTGAATATTTACGTGTCGTTAGTCAATTCGAAAATATTCGAGCATTAAGATGCGTTAGAGGCGACAGCCGATAAACTCGGGAGCGTGACAAGTGAGACTGAAGGGCATGGACTTTGTATTTCTTTTGCTAGTTTCGACAATAGCTTCGGCACAAACCGGCGCGGGAACGATCCAGGGCACTGTTCGCGATGCGCAATCTTCGGTCATTCCGGCGGCGCAAGTAGAGATCCGCCAGATCTCGACTTCCTATCAGTTTCGGACCAAAACCAACGAGACGGGCTTCTTTCTGTTCCCCGCGGTCGGACTTGGAGCCTATGAACTGACAGTGGATGCGCCCGGCATGGATACGTGGAAGGGATCGTTGACGCTGCAGATCGGGCAGACGGCATCGCTGGATATAAGGATGAAGGTGAAGTCGACGGAGACCACCGTGACGGTGGTCGGCGATGTGAGTCCGCTGGTGACGACGAATAGCGCGACCATCGCATCGACGGTGGAGCGCAGCCGGATTGAGCAGTTACCCCTGAATGGCCGCTATGTCTACAACCTGCTGGGAGTGACGACGCCGGGAGTAGAGGGGTCGTTGACGCCACGGTTGAACGGCCTGCGCGGGGCGATAGAGGTCTATCAGGATGGAGCGGTGGTCTCGGACCGGAACAACAATCAATTGCCGCGGAGAGCGCCGGGGCTGGATTCGATTCAAGAGTATCGTGTAGAGACGAGCAACTCTTCGGCGAAGATGAACCGGCCGGGGTCGGTGGTGCTGACGACCCGTTCGGGAACGAATGAGTTGCATGGGTCGGCGTTTTTGACGCATCGCAACTCCGGGTTTGGGGTAGCGCGGAGCCGGCAGGACTTCTTCACTAAGCCGCCGCAGTTGATCCGTAACGAGTATGGCGTGACCTTGGGCGGGCCAGTCGTGCTGCCAAAGCTGTACAACGGGAAGAACCGGACTTTCTTTTTCTTCGCCTTCGAAGGATTCAAGCTGCGGCAGGACACAACGCGACAAACTTCGGTGCCGACCGATGCGATGCGGACGGGGGATTTCTCGAGGCTGGCCGATGGGACCGGCCGGTTGTTTACCCTTTATGACCCTTGGTCGACTGGGGCGGCTCCGAGTTACCAGCGCGTACCTTATCAGGGCAACCGGATTCCTGCCTCGCGGCTGAGTCCGCTCGCACAGTACATCTATTCGGTCACACCGGTGGCGAACTCGAGTGTAAATCCGCTGGTGGGAGCGAACTGGACCGGCGTCGGGTTTAACGATACGAATCAGAATACGATCACGACGCGGGTGGATCACCGCTTCTCGGACACGGATCAGTTGTTTGCGCGCTTCTCCTGGAATCCTCACTCGCAGATTCAGACCAATGGCCCGCTTGATGCGGGTGGCAATTTGTCACCGACGACGCTTGACGGGCGGGCCAATGCGTTCGGCATCGAAGAACGGAATGTGAGCGGGACAGCCTCCTATACGCATACGTTTTCGCCCCAGTTCTTTAGCGAGACGCTGGTGAATTTGGCGTGGTTTGATTCGCAGTTTCTACCGGGGGCGGGGCTTGGCAACATTTCTGCAGAACTGAAGCTGCCGAACCCCTTTGGCGGCGGCGGCTTCCCGCGCTTGCGGGATACCGGGTTTGGTATGACCTACGATGGCGGCATCAATTACACTTTGACGAACAGCCTCGTGACGGTGTTCGATCAGAATTTCACGAAGGTCGCGGGCCGCCATGAGCTGCAGTTTGGCGGGCGTTTCCGGCGCGAAGTGGTGGACTCGCTGGTGGATCAAACGGAACAGGCGGGGAACCATTCGTTCAACTCCTTGGCGACGGGCTTGTTGAATCCGGCGTCGGGCGCTTCTTTGACAGCGCAGCCATTTACCGGGCATCCGGCGGCGAACCTGTACCTCGGGATCGCCACTTATCAGGCGCGGCTGAATCGGTCGTGGTTCCGGATGCGGCAGTCGGAGCGGGCGCTGTATTTCCAGGACAACTGGCGCGTGAACGAGCGGTTGAGTTTGAACCTTGGCTTGCGTTGGGAATGGAACAGCCCGGGCCGGGAACGGGATAACGCTTTGATCAGCTACGACCCGTCGACGCTGTCGATCGTGCTGGGACAGCCCGTGGCCAAGCTGGTGGAATTGGGCGTGACGATTCCCCCGGTCGTCGGTGCATTCGAGCGCATCGGCGCAAAGTTTGTGGCAGTGGAAAATTCGAATCTGCCAGGGCGCTTTGTCAACGAGAACTATTGGGATTTTGGGCCTCGAGCTGGCTTTGCCTATCGCGTGGGTTCGCTGAACAAGCCGACCGTGGTCCGGGGCGGATACTCGCTATTTGCCTTCCCCGAGGGCTTGCGCAACTGGAACGGGACGATGGCGCAGAACGCGCCGGGACAGGCGATATTGACGAACAATCCCAACTCGGCAACGGATAGCCCGGATGGCTTACCGAATTACCTGTTGCGGTCCGCGCCGACGGTCATCGCCGGACAGAACAGCTCGAATGTAATCGACATCACGCGGCGCATCAATATTGCCCGCGGCAATGGGATCATGCAGCACTTTGCGCCGGAGCAACCGACGAACCGGGTGCACGAAGTGAACCTGACCGTGGAGCGCGAGATTGCGCCCAATACGCTGGTGCGCGCGAGCTTTCTCGGTACCTATGGCTTTCGCTTGAGCCAGTGGTGGAACTTGAACGAGCCGGTGTCCACCTACATCTGGCTGGTGCAGACGGGTCAAGCGCTGCCGGTGGGTGAATTTGCGAACGTGGCGCGGCGGCCCCTGGATAAGACGACGCTGGGCGTAATTCGCGAGTATCGCAAGACGGGATGGTCCAACGGAAGCAGCTTGCAGCTTGAAGTGCAACGGCGCTTCTCGCGGGGCATCGCCTTTCAGGCTTTTTATGTGTTGAGCAATATCATGCGCGTTGGCGGAGATGGATGGCGCGACGACATTACACTGCCCGCGAATTTCTTCTTCAATGGCGCAGTGCCGGCGGATGACAAGGAGCGGAATCGGTTCTTGAACTACCGGCGCGACATCACGATCCCGAAACATCGGGTGAATTGGAACTGGCTGGTGGATCTGCCAGTGGGCCGCGGGAAGATGCTGCTGGGTAATGCGGGTAAGCTGACGCAGGCGGTGCTGGGCGGTTGGCAGTTGGCAGGCAATGGCGAGATGTTTTCGCGCTACTTCACACTGCCGACCGGCAACTGGGGCCGTTTGAACGAAGTGCAGTTATATGGCAAGGATGCGCCGGTGCAGGACTGCCGCAGCGGCGTTTGCTTTGACGGCTATCTCTGGTACAACGGCTACATTCCAGCGAACCGCGTGAATTCTACGGCGGCTAACGGGACCCCGAATGGCGTCTCCGGTGTGCCGTCCGGCTATACGCCGGGCCACCTGCCGATCTGGCCGACTCCCGCGACCCCCATCGCGAACGACCCGAATGCATCCCTTTATGAAACGAATAACATCACGGTGAGGCTCAACAACGGGACCACGCAGTTGGTTGGATTCAATAACTCGTTGCATCCCTGGCGCAATCAATATCTGCCGGCGCCCTGGATCCTGCAGTTAAATGGATCGGTGTTCAAGACCGTCGCCATCGGCGAGAGGCTAAAGGCGCGGTTGAACGTGGACTTCTTCAATCTGCTGAACAATCCCGGTTTGACGCTGCCCGACGCCGCGACGGGGATCCTAAGCCTGCGGGCTTCGCAAAACACCCCGCGGAATTTGCAGGCGACCCTGCGCCTGACTTTCTAAATCTGGTCCGCCGTTGCGGTTTATGCCCCTGCAGTGATTTCCCTGGGCCTTGTTGATATGGCCCGCCGGGATACGGATTTCTTCGCCTTTATCTGGACCGTAGTCATAAGAAGATGAGGCAAAGACAATCAAGAAAGGCAAACACCTAGCGACGCTTCGCTCGGCCTCTCGCTGTTTTTCTCGCCCAACCAACGTGGAGCTGGAATCAAGGATAAACCGGTATTCACCACCCCCGAGTCTCTAAAGCCAAGCACCCAAGACGCCCTTGTCTGTTGCGCCTCACCAACAAAAATTCCATTCCAATGAGCGCCGACCCTTCGGTGTTGATCTCCGCCATCCTCCGAAAGATAGCGCCTACGCTTTTAGATAGCTATGGGCGCAACGCAGCGAGCACGCCAATTTGCCTCCTTTCCCTGCTTCCGAGACGTTCCGTTCCCAGGTTACAGCTAGCATGGGAGCTGTTTTATCCGGCTAGTCAAATCTTAGGCTCAAGAAAATACCCGCGGCGATAAGCGCTGCCATAGCTAAACAATAGAGCCGGTATCCGAGCCGGGAATAGTATCGCGGCTTCATTCCATAAAAATTACCCTTACTCCAGTAAAACTTCTGCGTCGCTCCGGGCCAAATAATGCCGCAGATTAGAAAGATAGCGACGGGGGCTAAGATAAGTGGTAGCACAGCGATAATCGATCCATATTTAGTTACCAAGCCAGAGTGTGTATCCAACGCTGGCGGATCCGCCCGGAGTTCCCACTCCCCACTCTCCGCTCTCTGCTCCAGACCTCGGTTGCCGTATTCTCAAGTGAAGGGATTTTGGGGGGAAAGTCAGACCCATCAATCTCGCAGTTCCGCATGGTCTTGCTCCGCCGGATCCTTTTGTTCGTTGCAGCGTAAGCGTACTCTTCCACCAGGTTCGTCCCCGAGCACCGCAGCATCTAGTTCGAAGCGTCGTAAGTCAGCGTCGCCGAGTTAGTCGGCATCGCCGTCAGCTTCCCGTTCCTATCGTAAGTGTAGCCGCTGCTCGAAATCCGCTTCGTCGCCGTATCCACCAGCGCCCCGTTCGTCGGCCCCGTCCCTTTGGTCAGATTCTGGCTCAGGCGGTTCCCGAAGCCATCATAACTCCAACTCAGCCCCAAAGCCGGCCCCGCCGTCGCCGCGTGTATTCGTGAAGGATAGTCCCGCCGAATTTTGGCGAAAGATCACGTCTATTCATTTTTGCTTTTGAGCCGATGCCCGAGCAGTCCTCAGCTTCCGGCTATCTAGCAGTACCAGCGGCTCGACGTCTAAATAGATGAAAAGAGTACTCTGATTCACTCGGAAGTTCCCAATTAAGCCAGAGCCACCCTTCGGCTGGCTGTTCCGGAGCTGGAACACGAGGCCTTGGTCCTCCTCCCCTAGATATTCCACTTTTACATTCGCGCCGCTGTTAGATGCATTTACGAGTCTGGCAATGACTGCTTTGTTTTGTTCAACAAATTTGTAGGCCTTTTCTCGAACTTGGGAATCGCTCCTGCATTCGAAAGCCACCAACATTGCACACACCACTGTCAGTTTAGACATTCCAACTTCCTTCGTATTCCATGGATGGGATCCGAAATCCCTTTCATGTATGTGTGGCCGCTATCATAGTGCTCCGTCTGATAGCCAGCGTTTGCTATGGCTCAAAATGTCCTCACGGAAGCGGGGGGGGAACGGGGCCAGCCGGTTCCCTGTTCCCTACTCCAATACCTCCGCATCCATTTTTGCGCTTTTTACGAACTGAGACAACTCGCGGGATGTTTTTCCAAATGTACGAATAAGTTGCTCTTGGACTCGTTGGCTGCACCCAGCTGAGTTCACAACAGTCGAGTCTTCAACTCTTATGGCCACTAGGGTGCCAGGCTCTATAGGGTTCGCGAAGTATATGCAGCATTTGGCGGCTGTCCCCATGGAACTAATTGCTATCACAGTTGGGTCAACTTCAATGCGCTTTTCGAATACGCTCGCCCATCTCTGCAAATGCGTCTTCTGAACTTCTATTCGCGCCGAAGATCGAAGCGGGATACGGCTGACGGTGAGCAGTCGGAACTTCGTAGATTCACACTCCCACTCTTCAATGACATTTGTCGCAGACCTTTCGATCTCGCAGGACACGAGCACTAACGCTGTCGATAATATGATGATAAGAGTTCTGGTCTTCATAACAAAGGCCTACTTTTCTGGGACAGAAGAACGGAACCAGCCGCTTGCCCACCCCTTTAGTCAGTGAGATACGGCAATTCAAAAAAGGCGACCGGAAGCCGGGGTCCCGCTCGTTCCAAGCGCCTGGACGATCAGCTCCCTTTTCGCTTTTCTCGCTCGGTCAGCGCTTCGTGCAATAGCGATTTAATGTACGTTTGGTACGGCAGGCCCTTGTGTTCAGCCTGCTTTCAGGCCAAAGCCAAATCTGCCGCGGGGATTCGTCGCGCCACCACCGGAGCTGCCTCTTTCTTCGACGCAGCGATCCTCTCCTGCAGCTTTGCCTTAGTCAACACTTGGGCTTCCCCGCTTTTCACGGCGGCGTGTAGTGCTTTCCCATGCTGGTTGCGGTTCTCATACCACCACGCAGCCTCCTCCGCCTCGGTGGCGAAGGCCGGCATAACGCGCTTCGTTTTTTTCTCCACTTGCTTCTTCATTTGCCGAAAGGGGACAGGGTAAAAGTACGGCCTGCTAGGCTCGCTCCGTTACACCCAAGATTATTCATATTTCAACAGCAGGAGTGAGATAGGGTGCCAGCCTCGCTGCAGTGTTCTCATCCAATCACTCCTTCGCCTCCCCTTATTTTACCCTTCCCCTCAATCACTTAGCGCCCGATCCCGCCTGTCCCCGCCTTTCCCCGTCCCCCGAACTGCCAACCTAGCCTCAAATCACTCAATTCAGTTTTGGAACGTTTTTCACATGTCCAGTCCGCATTCGAAATCGCCACGCGCGGCCGCGCCCTCCGACGCCCGCCGCCGTGCCGGCCAAATCAATGGCCGCAAAGGCAAAAATCGCAAGTCCGCTCGGGGCAAGCAGTCCAGCGCCCGCAACGCTGTCAAGCACGGCCTCCGCTCGCGCAAATTCTCCGTCCTCCCCACGGAAAACCCCGCAGACTTCCACTCCCTCCACCGCCAATACCACGAACTCTATTCGCCACAAGACGTCTTCGAGGTCACCCTCGTCAACCAGGCCATCGAATCCCGCTGGCAGCTCGATCGCGCCAACGAAATGGAAAACGCCGCCTTCTCCATCGAAATCGGCCGCCAGCAGATCGAAGCCTCCACCACGGGTAAACACGTCCCGCCCGAAGCCCACAACTGGCTCGCCTTCGACGTCCTCGACAGCCGCAACTCCTCCCTGCGTAGCCTCCACCGCTACCGCGCCCACCACCAACGCACCTTTAATCAGGCCATCAAAATGCTTCAGGCCCACCGCAAAAGCAACCCCAAATCCCGCCTCGATCACCTGCCCCCAGCAAATTTACCCAACGAAGGTAACGGCCCAAACCCAAGCCCGCCAACCGTTTCCACGCCTCCCGCGCCCCCTGCCCCGTCGCCCCTCCGCCCCTTGGCCTCCGCTCTTCTCGCCCTCCTCCTCGCCCTCGCGTCTCTTTCGCCCTTGCGAGCGGCCACCAAACCGGATATAGTCCCCCAATGCTCATCAACCGCCGCGACGCTCTGGCTCTATCCCTCGGCGCCTCCGCGCTTTCTGCCGCCACTCCCAAAGAAGTCACGCCCACGGAGGTCCTCGGACCCTTTTTTAAGAAAGGAGCTCCTAATTCCAAGCGCCTCCGCCCGGCCGGCTCGCCAGGCCAGCCCCTCCAAGTCCGCGGCACCGTCTATAACACCCGCGGCGAGGTCGTTCCCGAAGCTCGCGTCGACCTTTGGCACGCCGACGATCATGGCGATTACGATACCCAAGGCTTTAAGTACCGCGCGAAGCTCATCCCCAACCGCCAGGGACTCTATGAGGTCGAAACCATCATGCCCGGCCATTATTCAGACCGTCCCGCCCAACACATCCATTACCTCGTTAGCGCACCCGGCCACAAAACCCTCGTCACCCAGGCCTATTTCGCCGACGACCCTTTCTTTGAGGGAGACTATAAGAAGAACTTCAAGAAACGCGGTATTGTTACTAACATCGAACTCATTCGTCCCGTCGTCTCCGGCGCCATTCAATTCGACATCGTACTTGAGCGGCTCTAAATGCAAATCATCACTGCTTCTGAAGGAGCCGTTGCCGCCCACTTCACCACCGACGGCGCCCATCTCCTCCTCGGCTTTCGCTCTGGCGCCCTCGAAATGCGCGAAATCGCTTCCGGGAAACTGGCCAAGACCTGGGCTCCTCCCGCGGGTATGCGGCCGCCCTTTGCGTTGCACCGGCCGGAGAATCTCTACGCCGCCGTCTCCGAGGAAAAGACGATTCGGGTCTATCATCCCGGAGACTCGACGCTCGTCGCCGAAACGCCGGCCGCCTCGGAACGCCCCAGTCGCCTTTCCTTCTCTCCGAACGGCCGCTTCCTCGCCGCCGCCTTTACCCAGCAGCGCTTGGTTCGCCTCTACAACCTCAAGACCGGCCAACCGAGCGGAGAATTCCCGGGCGGCGTCGGAGGCAATTCCGCTCTCGTCGTTTCGCCCGATCACCGCTGGCTCGCCATCGGCGCCTACGACGTCAGCTTCGCCCTCTACAACTTAGCGGCTATGAAACTCGCTCATAGTTATGACAACTTAGCGATGGCCGTCTTTTGCGCCGCCTTCCAGGGCGACTCTATTTATGCCGGCACCGCCGACGGCAAGCTCTACCGCTTCCGGAACGGCAAATCCGAGTTACTCGCCCAGAACTTAAGCTCGAATCTCAACCATCTGATCTTCACTCCGGCGGGCGGCCTCGTCAGCACCGAGTCCGACCCTAAGTCCACCTCCCGGCCCACCGTCCTGCGCTCCTGGCTTCCCCAACGCGCCGAGCTCGCCCAGTTGCCTCGTACCCCCACCTCTCTGGTCCTCCACCACGGGGATGCGAGGAGCGTCGCCATCGCCGATGGCACCCCCGATGTACGAATTGTAAGCATCGTATAGAATCAAGTCGCATGAAGCTCTGGTACCTCGTCGCCGCCACCGCTGCCTTGGCCTCGGCCGACGATTCGATCGAGCACTTTGAAAAGAAAATCCGCCCCATCCTGGCCAAAAACTGCTATGCCTGCCACGCCGCCGCCGCCCTCGGCGGCTTGCGTCTCGATAGCCGGGAGGCCTTGGCCAAGAGCGGCAAGCTCAACCGCATTCCTCAAGTCCTGAGCGAAGGCCGCATGCCGCCCACCGGCAAGCTCGGCCCCGCCGACATTGAGCTCGTGACTGCTTGGGTCGCCTCCGGCGCTCCCATGCCCGATAAGGCCGCTCCCGCGGCGCCGCTAAACCGGAACTTCTGGAGCCTGCAGCCCGTCCGCAAGCCCGCAGGCACCATCGATAGCTTGGTCGCCGCCAAATGGCAGTCTGAAGGTCTCAGCCCCGCACCCGCAGCCTCCCGCCGCGATCTCCTCCGCCGCGTCACCCACTCACTCACCGGCCTGCCCCCCACCATTGAGCACGTGCAAGCCTTTCTCGCTGATCGCTCCCCCAACGCCTTCGAGAAAGTCGTGGACCGCCTCCTCGCCTCCCCCCATTACGGCGAACGTTGGGGCCGTCTCTGGCTGGACCTCGCCCGCTACTCCGACGACAAACTCAACTCCACCCAGGACGAGCCTTACCCGAATTCTTTCCGCTACCGCAATTGGGTCATCGACGCCTTCAACCGAGACCTGCCTTACGACACCTTTGTTAAGGCCCAAATTGCGGGCGAGCAGATCGGCCACCCCGCTGGCACCGGCTTCTTCTCCCTTAGCCCCGAGATGCAGGACGAACGCGTCGACGCCCTCACCAAGACCTTCCTCGGATTTACCGTCGGCTGCGCCCAATGCCACGACCACAAGTTCGACCCCATTCCCACCAAGGACTACTATTCGCTCCAGGGCATCTTCAACTCCTCGAAGCTTCATGAGTTGCCCTTGGCGCCCAAGACGGTGGTCGACGAGTTCAATGCCCGCAAAGCCGCCGTCGACCTTGTCGATAAGCGCCTCAAGGACTTCTACGAACGCCAAGCCGCCAAGATCGGCGAGATCCTCGCCAGCCAAACCGCGAAGTATCTGATGGGCGAAGGCGAAGACAAAGAAACCCAGGAGCGCTGGAACAAGTACTTAAAGGCCGATCGCCTCTACCACCCGTATCTGAACGAGTTCCGCCAGCACCCCACGCGCGAGCGCGCCCTGGAGATCCAAAAGCTCATCCTCGAGATCGTCGAAGAGAAGAAGGTCGTCGACGACAAGAACAAGATCAAGCTCGGTCTCGACCCGACGCGCAACGACCTCTCGCAAACGCAACTTGATGCGATGTCGCGTGACAAGACCGTTTTCTGGCGCGATCTCTTTGAACGTTCCATCAGCGACGCCGGAGGCGCCTTCAACTACGGCTCCGGCGTGCTCTATTACGGCAAGGACAAGCTGGATCGTTTCCTGAGTCCCATCGAGAAGCTGTACGTAGCGGAACAGGCGGCCGAGCTCGAAGCCCGCAAGAAGGAGATGCCCCCGCAGTTTCCTTTCCTGCAAACCTTAACCGACATTGAGAAGCCCGCCGATATGAATGTACTAATCCGCGGGGACCGCAACAACAAAGGCGAGCTCGCGCCGCGGCGCTTTCTTGAAGCCTTAAGCAACGGCGAGCGCCAATTGTTCCAGCGCGGCAGCGGCCGTTTGCAATTGGCCGAAGCCATCGTCGACCCCAAGAATCCCCTCACGGCGCGTGTGCTGGTGAACCGCGTTTGGCAACACCATTTTGGACGCGGCATTGTTGCAACTCCGAGCAACTTCGGCCAGCTCGGCGAACGGCCCAGCAACCCCGAACTGCTGGATTATCTCGCTAGCGTGTTTGTAGAGGATGGTTGGAGTCTAAAGAAGTTGCACAAACGCATCCTGCTGAGCGACGTTTACCAGCGGGCGGCCATGGATGTGGAAAACAATCTAGCGAAGGACCCAGAAAACAAATATTTCTGGCGCGCAAATCGCAGACGTTTGGACGCCGAAGGCATTCGCGACGCGCTGCTGACGGCGAGCGGCGAACTTGATGCAAGTGCGGGCGAGAAACCCGCAAGCATGGATTCAGCCAAGAGGACCGTGTATTGCTTCGTGGGCAGACGTAAGATGGACGGCTATCTGGCGCTTTTCGACTTCCCCGCCCCCTTGGCTTCCAGCGAAGCCCGCATGGCCACGAACGTGCCCCTGCAACGCCTCTTCTTCATGAACAGCGCCTTTGTGGAGCAGCGCGCCGCGGCGCTCTCGAAGCTGCTTAGCGGTACTGAGGACGAGAAGATTCAAGAGGCCTACCGGCGGCTTTATCTCCGCGAGCCGGACCCTGAGGAGTTACGGCTGGGACGGGAGTATTTATCTAAGTCCAATTGGACGTCTTATGCAAGAGCGCTATTGAGCGCCAACGAGTTTCTTTTTACGCCATGATCCGCAGACACTTTCTCCAAACGATCGGGGCGGGATTTCCGCTCTACGCGCTGGCGGCCAACAGCGCCAATCCTCTGGCGGTAAAGGCGCCGCATTTCCCGGCCCAGGCCAAGCGCGTGGTCTATCTCTTCTTAAATGGCGGGCCCAGCCAGGTGGACACCTTCGACCCAAAACCGATGCTGGCCAAGTATCATGGCCAGCCCATGCCCAAAGGCAATCTCAAGACGGAGCGCAAGACTGGCAGTCTGATGCGCAGCCCTTTTGCCTTCCGGGCAAGCGGGCAATCGGGAATCGAAGTATCGGAGATCTTCCCCAAGACCGCCCAGGTAATCGATGAGTTCACGGTGATCCGCTCCATGTATACGGATCGGCCCAACCACGAGCCTTCGTTGATGCTGTTGAATTCGGGCGATAAGCTATCGGGGCGGCCCTCGATGGGGTCGTGGTTGACATACGGCTTGGGCAGCGAGAACCAGAATCTTCCCGGCTTCGTCGTTCTGTGCCCAGGCTTGCCGGTGCTGGGGCATCAAAACTGGGCTTCTAACTTCTTGCCGGCGGTGTACCAGGGCACCTACATAAACCTCAGTGAAAAGGACACGCAGAAGTTAATCAGCCATATCCGGAATAACAACGCGTCCCCCGAGCAGCAAAGGATGGAATTGGATTTGCTCGCCGAACTAAACCGCAAGCATCAAGCGGGAGTGGGTGCCGATCCGCAACTGGAAGCGACCATCCAAGCGGCGGAGATCGCCTACCGAATGCAGGCCGAGGCGCCTGAGGCTTTTGACATTAGCCGCGAGAGCGAAGCCATGCGCGCGCGCTACGGCAGCTCAGACTTCGCGCGCGGTTGTCTCATGGCCCGCCGTTTGATCGAGCGCGGCGTCCGTATGGTGCAGGTCTATCATGGCAACTTCCAGCCCTGGGACAACCATGACGATATCGAGATTCACCGCCCGCTGGCCGAGCAGGCGGACTCGGCGATTGCCGCCTTGATTCAGGATCTAAAGGCGGGCGGCTTGCTTGAAGAAACGATTGTGCTGGTGGGTGGAGAGTTTGGCCGCACGCCGGCAGTCGAGGTGGGCGGCCTTGTCAAGGTACAAAACGGCCGCGATCATAACAACCACGGCTTTAGTTACTTAGTGGCGGGCGGCGGCTTCAAGCGCGGCTTTGTGTACGGGGCGACGGATGATTTCGGTTTTGCTTCCGTCGAGAATAAAGTACATATCCACGACTTACACGCCACGATTCTTAATCAGATGGGCTTCGACCATACGAAGCTGACTTATCGCTACTCGGGCCGCGACTACCGGCTTACGGACGTAGCGGGCAATGTCGTACGAGAGTTATTACAGTAGGCAAGCGTGGGGTTTGGGGACGTAGGAATCCATGCGGGATGGCTCCGGCGCCCCCTACCAACATGAATGGAATGACGTCGAGCGAGTTAGTGCGGATGCGATTTTAGACGCGGTCTAAGTCGGGGCGCCAACTTTGGATGGCGAGTTTGATGTCCTTCGACTTTTCGAGCTGGCCGGCGAGAATTTTTTCAATGAGGGCGGGCAACTCGGCGTCGGAGGCGAAGCGAAGAGCGACGATTTGGCCCATGCGCAGCCCTTTCGCTTTGGCCTGCATTTCGGGGCTGAGGACCTCCTGGTAGCGCAGACGTTCTTCGAGGCGGATGACGCGGTCCTGGGCCTTGAGCGCACCGATGCGGGCGACGAAGCTGAGCACGAAGAGGCCGGTGGCCAGGATGAGACCCTCGATGGTGGGCCAGGTAGGATTATCCCAGGCTAACTTCGCACTCCAGACGAGATGCAACAGGATGATAGGCGCGAGAACGTAATGGAAGGGCGGATAGTAGCGGGCGTGGTTTTGGTAGTTTTGTTCCATAAGAAAGCCTAAGTAGCGGCGATGGGCTGGGGAGTGAAGTCTTCGCCGGGGTTGATGTAACGGTTTTCCTCAAAGCGGTGCTGGCGGTCGTGGAGCTCACGGTAGCGGCCATGGAGGTCCATTAGCTCGGCATGACGGCCGCGTTCGAGGATCTCGCCATTTTCAATGACGAGGATCTGATCGGCGCTGCGGATGGTGGAGAGGCGGTGGGCGATGACAAAGGAAGTGCGGCCTTGGCGCAGGTGGCGGAGGCCTTCCTGGATCATAAACTCGCTTTCACTATCGAGGCTGGAGGTGGCTTCGTCGAGAATGAGGATCCTGGGGTCCGACAGGATGGCGCGGGCGATGGCGACGCGCTGGCGCTGGCCGCCGGAGAGCTTGACGCCGCGCTCGCCGACGATGGTTTCATAGCCCTTTTCAAACTTCTCGATGAACTCCTCGCAATGGGCGATGCGGCAGGCGGCGACAATTTCAGCGCGGGTAGCGCCAGGGCGGGCAAAGGAGATGTTGTCCGCGATGGTGCCGTCGAAGAGGAAGTTGTCCTGAAAGACGACGCCCAGGTTCGAGCGGTATTCGCGCATTTTGAGTTGGCTTAGGTCACGCCCGTCCACCAGGATCTGGCCGGACTGGGGCTGTTGGAAGTTCATGACGAGACTGATGAGGGTGCTTTTGCCGGAGCCGCTGGAGCCGACGAGGGCGGTGGTGGAACCGGCGGGGGCGTGGAAGGTGATGTCCTTGAGGACGGGCACGCCCGGCTGGTATTCGAAGAAGACGTGGCGGAATTCAATTTCGCCGTGGAGGGGGCCTACGGGCTCGCGCGAGGCGTCGCCCGCGTCTTCGCTAGGGATGTCGAGGATCTCGCGGATGCGGTCGAGGCCGGCGAAGGCTTCGGTGATTTGGGTGCCGATGTTGGCGAGTTCGACGACGGGCATGGCCATCATGCCGGTGAAGGCCGCGTACATGAAGAGGTCGCCGAGGGTCATTTCGCCGCGCAGGACGGCGCCGCCGCCGAACAGGAAGATGATCATGCCGATGGCGCCGACGATGGTATTGGAGAAGGCCATGGCGAAGGAAACGCCGGTCATGGACTGGGCGATGTTGCGAAAGAGCTTGTGGACGCCTTGGGCGAAGACGAGCTTTTCACGCCGTTCGGCCGTGTAGGCTTTGACGACGCGGATGCCGCCGAGGCTTTCGCTCAAACGGCCGGTGACCTGGGACTGGATCTCGCCGCGCTCCCGGAAGAGGGGACGGAGCTTCTTGAAGGCGTAGGACATAACGAAGCCGAAGACGCCTAGGACGGCGAGCGTGAGTAGCGTCATTTGCCAATTAAGATACAAGAGCACGAAGAGGCACATCGTAGCGGTGACCAGGCCGCCGGTAAGCTGGACGAGGCCTGTGCCGACGAGGTTCCGCACGCCTTCGGCATCGGACATGATGCGCGAGATGAGCTGGCCCGTCTTCATGGAATCGAAGTAACTGACGGGGAGACGTTCAATGTGGGCGTGGACCCGCTTGCGCATTTCCGTGATGGCGCGTTGGGCGGCCACGCCGAGGATCTGGCTTAGAACGAAAGCGGAGATGGCTTGAAGGAGGGTGGCGGCGAGGGCAGCGACGGCCACTTTCCAAAGCATGTCCATGCGGCCCTTGGCGATGACTTCGTCGATGACATACTTGGTGGAGGCGGGCAGGACGAGGCTGAGGCCGCGGCTGAGGAGCATGAGGACCAAGCCGAGGGCGAGGCGGTAGCGGTGCGTCCAGACGAGGGCGCGGGCCTCGGCGAAGGCCTTCGAATAATTGATTTTCTTCTTGGGGGGTTTCTCGCTCATCGTCTGTGAGTACCGGCTATCTTTCAATTATGGCGGTTGCGGAAATGCGGGTGCTGCATTTGTTGGTGCGAGGGGGAAACCATTTGTTAATCGAAGGTCCGCGCTTAAACTATCAGACCGCTTGGATGCTGATGGGGCGATTGGAGATGCCGCTAATTGGGGAAGAAAATCCACTTTCGAGCGAACACCGGATTGTAACGAAGGCGTGGCGGGAGCAGATTGGAGTGGCGATGGTGTTTCCCTGCCCCGAGCCGCAGTCCCCGGCGGTGGAGGCCTTGTTGGGGGAGCTTAGCGAGCGGGGAGTGCCGATTGAACGGCATTGAAGAAGCTGAAACGCTCCGGACCGAGGACTTCGGGGTCGGTGGCGGTGGGCCAGTTGCCGACGGTGGCGATGACGAGGTGGCGGGAGGGATCGAGGAAGAGGCTTTGGCCGTAGATACCGCTGGCGTAGAAGCTGCCGTCATCACGGGTCCACCATTGGTAGCCGTAGCCGCGCCCCGGGACGCCGATGTCGGCCTGTTTGCGGGTGGCTTCTTTTAGCCAGCCTTTCGGAAGGCTACCATGGCCACCTTCGAGGATGAATTGGCCGAAGCGGGCGAAGTCGCGAAGGGAGGCGGAGAGACAACAGCCGCTGATTTCGACGCCGGAGTTATTGAGAAGCCAAGCGGCGTCGCGCTCCATGCCGTAGGGCTTCCAGATTTTCTCGCTGAGATAGACGCTGAGGGGCTTTTTGATGGCGCGGCGGAGGAGGATGCCGATGAGGTTGGTTTCGCCGGTGCTGTAGCGCCATTTCTGGCCGGGGGGAAACTCGCGGGGGAGTTGGCGCAGGTAGGCGACGGTGGCATCGAGGCCGTTTATGGGTTGCTGCTCGTGGAGCTTGACGTTATCGGACTGGGGGTCGGTGTAGCTTTCGTTCCACTTAACGCCGGAGGTCATGGTGAGGAGTTGGCGCAGGGTGACGCCGTCGTAGGCGGAGCCTTTCATCTCGGGCAGATATTGCGTGACGTGGTCATTGAGGCTGCGGAGGTGACCATCTTTGAGGGCGGCAGCGAAGAGGGTGGAGGTGATGGATTTAGCGACGGAGAAGCTCGTCCAGCGGCCTTGGCTGGAGAAATTGAGGCCGTAACGTTCGAGAACGACTTTGTTCTTGTGCAGGATGAGGAGGCCCGCGACACGCTGGGATTGGAGGTAGGCATCTAGGTTGAGAGGGAGCTGGAGCGGGGGGCCAGCCTGGAGGCGGCGGGGGCGCGAAGAGGCGGGGACGACGCGGTTGGGGCGGGTGGTCTCGTAGGCGCGGAGGCCCTCGTCACGTTCGGCAACAGTCCAGAGGACGACGGATTTATCGAGGGGGAAGGGGGATTGGGCGGGGGACTGACTGAAGAAGGCGAGGACGGCCAGGCGGCCAAGTGCCAGCATCTGCCTGGAGGCTAGCATGGCGCCCTTTAGCGTAGAGGCAATCGGCGGACTCTGGCACCGCGAAATCCGACGGTCACGACGCAACCACGCTCAAGATCTTGCTGATGAGCTTGCCAGACGGAATTGAGTAAATCGACGAGATGGGGGGCGCGGAAGCGTTCCTGCCGGACCAGGATCACGGACGGGCCCTGGGAACTTAGCATCGCAAGAATCTGTGGGAAGTCCCGGTCCAGAGTCACAACCACGCGCAAGTCAGAGGCCGCGTGGCGCAAGATTTCCTCATCAGTGGCCTCATGAAGGCCGATTTCACCCACATGAACTGCGTCCCAATCCTGCTCCTGTAGCAAAGGCACTGCGCTACGAGGAAGGCCTTGGTCGAGGAGAACTTTCCTCATGCAGCGTCGAGGTGCTGGTCGATTGTGCCGTCGACGGTGGCGGCGGCGAACGAAAGCGCTTGCTGAAGATCTTCTTCATTTAGATCTGGATAGTCGGCAAACAACTCCGCACGGTCCGGGTAGGTGGCGAGGATCTCAAGGACACGGCGAACGGTAATGCGCAGCCCTCGAATACAGGGCTGGCCGCCCAGCTGGGCGGGATCAACTGTAATGCGGTCAAAGGGAGCGGGAAGCGTCATCGATGTGATTATGACGCGATTTCGAGAAGAGAGATTTCCGGGCGGCAGAGGGCTCGGACGTGATGGGGGGATCCGATGCCGCGGGTGATGAAGAGCTGCCGGTCTTGCCATTTGTAGAGTCCGTCAATGTAACGGTGATCGCGGACGGGGGCCCAGGTGGGTGTGATGAAGGGAAGCCTGCCCTGCCCGCCGTGAGTATGGCCGCTGAGCATGAGTTGCCAGGGGTAATCGAAGAGGATGTCTTTGGAATCGGGGTTGTGGGAAAGCAGCACAGTGGGTCCGTCGGGCCAATTGACACGGTCGGGATGGAATTCGCCACTCCAAAGGTCACCGAGGCCAACAAGGTTGAGGCCGCGAAAGGAAGTGGCGCGATTATGCAGGATCTGGACGCCCGAATGGTCGAGAATTTCGCGTACTAATTCGGTATGAGAATCGCCACCGAGGAGGCGGAGCCACCAGCCGCCGTCGTGGTTGCCGAGGGTAGTGAAGGTAGGAGCGGTGGCGGCGCAACGCTTCAAGAGGTCGCCCAGGCCGGGGCGATCGAAGCCCTGCGTAGTGGAAACGTAGTCTCCGGTGAGGCAGATGAGATCGGGCTTGGTGCGGAGGCCGAGTTCGAGGCCGACGGCAAGCTCTGGGGCGGTCATGCCGTCGGAGACATGAAAGTCTGAGACGTGGAGGAGGCGGGTGGGGCGTGCGCCGGGAATATGGATTTGGGTATGGGTGAGGTCGAACCAGTTCACCTCGCCGAAATGCGCCCAGAGGGCTCCACCAGCAAGCGCCGCGGGGGCTGCAAGGAAAGTACGGCGCTTCATGAGCTCAGTATACTTTGCGCGACAGAGTACTTGTCAACTATTTTTGGTCCGATTGCGATAGTGTGCCAGTTATGAGGTACCAAGCGGCGATTGCCCTTACGTGTCTATCGGCTTTCAGCGCCGAAAATACAGTGGCGCCGCTGGTGAAGCAGTATTGCGTCGCGTGTCATAACTCCGTAACGAAAACGGCGGGATTGGCACTGGATAGCACTGTAAGCGAAGACGCGCAATGGGAGAAGGTGTTGCGAAGGCTGAGCGGACGCACGATGCCGCCAGTGGGCTTGCCGCGGCCGAAGGAAGCGGCTTATGTGACGGCGGTGGCGGAACTCGAGGCGCGACTGGACCAGCGGCCGGTGGACCCTGGGCGAACGGATACGTTTCGGCGCTTGAGCCGGACGGAGTATCAGAATGCGGTGCGGGATTTGTTGGCCGTGGACGTGGATGTGCGGGGCTTGTTGCCGAACGATGAGACGAGCCATGGCTTTGACAACATCACGGTGGGGGATTTGTCGCCGACGCTGCTCGAGAAGTATCTGGCGGCAGCGCGAAAGATTTCGCGCCTAGCGGTGGGGGCACCGGTGAAGTCTCCGGGTGGGGAAACAGTTAGTTTGCCGCCCGATTTGACGCAAGAGGAGCACTTGGCGGGCTTGCCGCCGGGTACGCGCGGGGGGATAGTTTATAAGCACACGTTTCCGTTGGACGCGGAGTATGAGATTCAAATACGCTTGGCGCGGGACCGGAACGAGCATGTGGAAGGCTTAAGCGCGGAACATGAAGTGGAACTGATGCTGGATGGGGAGCGCGTGGAGTTGTTTCGCGTGGTGCCGGTGAAAGCGGGGCAGGACCATAGCCGCGTAGATGAGCATTTGAAATTGCGGACGCGGGTGAAGGCGGGTCCGCATGTGGTGGCGGTAGCGTTTCCGAAGCGGCCGACGTTGTTGCTCGAGACCGAGAGGATGCCGTATCCGGCGCATTTCAATATGGACCGGCACCCGAGGCCGCAGCCGGCGATTTACTCGTTGACGGTGACGGGGCCGTATGAGGCAAAAGGGGTGAGCGAGACGCCGAGCCGGAAGAGGCTCTTTGTATGCGCGGCTCAGGATGAGGCGTGCGCGAAGAAGATTCTGGGGACGCTGGCGAGGCGGGCCTTCCGGCGGCCGGTGGTGGAGAGCGATTATGCGCTCGCGCTGAAGATGTACCGGGAGACACGGAAGACGGAGAGCTTCGACGAGGCAATTGAACTGGGCGTGCGGGCGGTGCTGGTGAGCCCGGAGTTTTTGTTTCGGGTGGAGCGAGACCCGGCGGGGGTGGCGGCGAAGACGGCTTACCGCGTGAGCGACTTGGAGCTAGCGACGCGGCTGTCTTTTTTTCTATGGTCCAGCATTCCGGACGATGAACTGCTGGGGCTGGCCGAGCGGCGGGCGCTGAGCGATCCAAAGAGACTCGAAGCGCAGGTGCGGCGGATGCTCAAGGACGGGCGGTCGAAGGCGCTGGTGGAGAACTTCGCGGACCAGTGGTTGTACCTGCGGAATCTGGACTCGGCGACGCCCGATATGCGGATCTTTCCGGATTTCGACGATAACTTGCGGCGGGCCTTCCGTGAGGAGACTCATTTGTTTGTGGAAAGTGTAATGAGAGAAGACCGGAGTATTTTTGACTTACTTAGCGCGAATTACACTTATGTAAATGAGAGGCTGGCCTATCATTACGGAATTCCGCATGTCTATGGGAGTTTGTTCCGGAGGGTGGAGTTACCGCCGGGGAGTGCGCGCGGGGGGCTGCTGCGGCAGGGAAGTATCTTGACCGTAACATCTTATCCGCACCGGACTTCGCCGGTGATTCGGGGGAAATGGGTGCTGGATAACATTTTGGGCGTGCCGCCGCCCCCGCCGCCGCCGAATGTGCCGGCGTTGAAGGAGAATACAGAGGTAGCGCAGCCGCGCAGTGTGCGGGAGCGCCTGGCCGAGCACCGGAAGAACCCCGCTTGTGCGGGCTGCCACCAATTGATGGACCCGGTGGGATTTGCGCTGGAGAATTACGACGGAGTGGGGCGCTGGCGGGCGACCGAGGTGCCGGACCGGAAGTTGGCCGTGGATGCTGGGGGTGGGTTACCGGACGGGGCGAAGTTTGACGGTGTGGCGGGTCTGGAGAAGGCGCTGCTGGCGCGGCCCGAGATGTTTGCGACCACGATTACGGAAAAGCTGCTGACCTATGCGTTGGGAAGGATACCCGGCACCTCGGATGCGCCCGCGGTGCGGCAGGTGGTGCGGCGAAGCAAGGGGGAGAATTTCAAGTTTTCTTCCTTTATAGTAGGGGTAGTTCAAAGCCCGCCCTTCCAAATGAGGAGAACGTCATGATTGTTACTCGGAAAGCGTTGCCGCGGCGCACGGTACTGCGCAGCCTGGGCGCTACCTTCGCGCTGCCGATGCTGGACGCGATGGCGCCCGCGATGAGCGCTGCGCCCGCCCCGGTGAAGCGGCTGGGCTATGTGTACATGCCGATGGGCGCGCACATACCGGAATGGACTCCGCGCGGGACGAGCGGCAAGCTGGACGAGCTTTCCCCCGCGCTCCAGGCCATGGCGGCGCACCGGGACTATCTGACGGTGGTATCGAATCTGGAGCTGAAGAATGCGTATCCGGGGACGCATGCCACGTCGAACGCGGCGTTCTTGAGCGCGGCCAAAGCCAAATGGACCGAGAGCAGCGATTACTTTTTGGGGACGACGGCGGACCAGATTGCGGCCAAGACCATTGGGCAGGCCACGCGGCTGCCGTCTCTCGAAGTAGCGATGGATTTATTGACCGTGGTGGGACAGTGCGATAACGGCTACGCGTGCGTGTACCAGAACAATTTGTCGTGGTCTTCGCCCACGTCGCCGCTGCCGGCGGAAGCGCATCCGCGCTTGGTCTTTGAGCGGCTATTCGGCGAAGGGGGCAGTGCGGCGGACCGCAATGCCGAGGCGCGCAAGGAAGCGAGCCTACTTGACGGCGTGAAGGCCGATATGGCGCGACTGGAGCGGAAGCTGGGCGCAAGCGATAAGACCAAAGTGAGTCAATACCTCGAGACGATTCGCGAGGTGGAACGGCGCATCCAAAAGGCCGAGGCGGGTCCGCAGATTGAAGACCTGGAGCGGCCGGTAGGCGTACCGGTCTCCTATGCCGAGCACGCGAAGCTCATGTTCGATTTGCAGGTGCTGGCTCTGCAGGCGGATGTAACGCGGGTGACGACGTTCCAATTGGCGCGCGAGGCGTCGACGCGGACTTACCCCGAGATTGGGATCTCCGAGGGGCATCACGCGTTAACGCACAATGGCGGGAACCAGGAAATGCTGGCCAAAGTGGCGCGCATTAACGCTTATCATGTGTCGTTGTTTGGATACTTCCTGGACAGGCTGAAGGCGACGCCGGATGGGGACGGGAATCTACTGGACCATTCGATTTATCTCTATGGCAGCGGCATGGGCAATCCGGACATCCACGACCACGTGAACCTGCCGATTATCGTGGCGGGCGGGTTGCAAGGCAAGAAGATGGGCGGGCAGCACTTGCAGTTCCGGGAGCCGAAGCCGCTGGCGAACCTGCATTTGACGTTGTTAAACGCGGCGGGCGTGAAGCTGGACTCTTTCGCCGACAGCGACGCGCCGCTGGCTCTGTAAGATGACGACGCTGGTGTTGCTGGCGCTGCTGGGGGGCGATGGCCTACACGAGGCGGCGTACCGTAACGACCTCTCGGCGGTGGAACGGATCCTGAAGGCGGGGGTGTCTCCCGATGAGACGAACCGCTACGGGGTGACGGCGCTGCACCTGGCGATTACGAATGGGAACGTAGGGCTAGTGAAGCGGCTACTGGAGGCCGGCGCGAGCGCGAAGTTGGCCATTGCGGGCGGCGAGGCGCCGCTGATGACGGCGGCGCGAGTGGGGAAGATCGAGATCGTGGATGCGCTGCTGGCCAAGGGCGCGGACGTGAACGCGAGCGAGCCAGCGAAGGGACAGACGGCGCTGATGTGGGCGGCGGCGGCGGGGCATGCGGCGGTGGTCGAGAGGTTGATCGAAAAAGGGGCGTACTATCGGACGCGTTTGGACTCGGGGTTCACGCCATTTCTGTTTGCGGTGCGCGAGGGCAGGGTCGAAGTGGTGAGGTCGTTGCTGAAGGCGGGGGTGAGTGTAAACGATGCGATTTTGCCTGCGCCGGACCGGAAGCCTCATCGGGGATACCGGCTGGGCGCGGCACCGCGGGCAGGGGCGAGCGCGCTGGAGCTGGCCGTGCTGAGCGCGCATTACGAATTGGCGGCGGTGCTGCTGGACGCGGGGGCAAACCCAAACGCGATGGGATCGGGGTGGACGGCGCTGCATGCGATTACAGGCGTGCGTAAGCCGGGCCAAGGCGATAACGACCCGGCGCCGATCGGTTCGGGCGCGATGACGAGCCTGGAATTGGTGAGGAAGTTAAAAGAAAAGGGCGCCGATTTGAATGCCCGGATGACAAAGAAGATCGGCGTGGGGATGACGAGCTTAAACACGCAGGGGGCGACGCCGTTTTTTCTGGCGGCGCGGGCGGCGGACGCCGAGCTGATGCAGCTGCTGGCGGATTTGGGCGCGGATCCGAAGATTCCAAACGTGGATGGCTCGACGCCGTTGATGGCGGCGGCGGGATTGGGTACACGGTCTCCGGGGGAGGACGCGGGGACGGACGCGGAAGTCGTGGCCGCGGTGGCACTGGCTTTGGACTTGGGCAACGACATCGATGCGGTGGACAGGAACGGGGAGACCGCGATGCACGGCGCGGCCTATAAGAACGTGCCGGGAGCGGTAGAGTTGCTGGCGCGGCGTGGGGCGAAGCGGGAGATTTGGGACAGGCCGAACAAAAAGGGTTGGACGCCGCTGCGGATTGCCGAGGGCTATCGTTTTGGGAACTTCAAGCCGTCGGCAGTGACGGTAGCGGCCTTTCACAAGGTGATGGCGGCGGAGATCCACTAGAATTTAGGGCATGAGCCGCTTTCTCCTTTTGTTCCTAATGTGCCTGCCGCCGCTGTCGGCAGTGACACTTGAGGAACGCGCGAAGATTGACGAAGCAACAGGCGCCAAGGGCGTGTACACGCAAGTAGAGAACGTCTATCGCGTCTCGTTTCCGCGCGGCGATGTGAAGGTAGCGGTACAAGGCCGCACCATGCATCCGTTTCTGGGCTTTACGTCGTGGGCCGCCTTTACGCCAACGGGCAAGGGCCTACTGATGGTGATGGGAGACTTGGTCTTGCTGGAGGACGAGGTAAATCCGGTGATGTCCGTAGCGCTGGAATCAGGACTGGAAGTGACGGCGTTACACAATCACTTTCTGCATGAATCGCCGCGCGTGCTGTATATGCATATCGGTGGAGTGGGCGCGGCGGAGCGATTGGCGGGGGCGGTGCGCAAGACGCTGGATAAGGCCAAGGAGGTGCGGGCGGGCGGCGCGCAGCGGGCCATCGGCCCAAGCGTAGCGGAAGAGAACGCGATTGACCCCGCGGCAATCGATGCGATTTTGGGGGTGAAGGGGCAAGCTAACGCGGGGATGTACAAAATGCAAATTGGACGCGAGGCGACCATGCATGGCAGGAAGATCGGCAACCAGATGGGGGTAAACACCTGGGCGGCGATGGCGGGCACGATGGAGATGGCCCTGGTGGACGGGGATTTCGCGATGTTGGAAAGCGAGGTGCAGCCGGTATTAAAGGCATTGAGGGCGGCTCGGATCGACGTGGTAACCCTGCACAACCACATGACCCAGGAAGAACCGCGCTATGTATTTCTGCATTATTGGGGACAGGGGCGGGCGGTGGATTTGGCGCGCGGCGTGAAGAGCGCCCTGGACGCCCAAAAGCCATTGGCTCGGACGGCATTATTCGTTTGCGAACACGGAGCGGGGCGGAGTGTAATTGCGGTGGCGTACTTTAACAAGCTGGCCCAGGAACGGGGGCTACCCTATCGAGCCGTCTCGCGCGGAACGGCGCCGGACGCATCCTTTGGCGCGGCAGTGGTGAATGGACTCAGGTCCGATGGTTTCGGCGACCTAGCGGGCAAGCCACAGGGGCTAGGGATGGACGACCTGAACGGCGCGGCGATCGTCGTGAGTTTTGCGGTGGAGATTCCCGGTACGAAGGCGGGTGTGAAGCGATTGGCGTGGAATGACGTTCCAGGTCCTGGCCAGGATTACACGAAAGCCCGGGAGGAGATTCAAGCCAAAGTTGAAGAATTGATCGAAGAGTTGGCCAAGAGCGGCCGCCACTAGACTTCCTGGCCGTACCAGGTGCCGGGGGTAGAGACGAAGTCGGCAGGCTCCAGCACGCCGCCGCTAACGAGATTCTCGTGTAGATCGAGGTAGCGATTGGCAGAGGCGGGCAGATCGAATTGCTGCACGGTTTGGAAGGCTTGGCGGATTTTCGCGTCGCGGTCGGGGTCCTGGAGGCAGCGCTCAATGGCCGCGGCAAAGGCGGTCGCCGTAGGCTGAGCGAGCCAAGAATTGCCTTCATTGGCGTAGGTAAGGACGCCACCACTGTTAGGAGCGACGAGAGCGAGGCCGCTGGCCATGGCCTCGATGGGGGCGATACCAAAGGGCTCCCGCGGATTGGGATGAACGAAAGCGTCGCAGTTGGCGTACAGATTCGCCAGCGCGTCGCGGCCGGGCAGATGGCCGAGGAAGTGGACGGAGGGTGGCGCGAGGGCTTCCAAACGAGCGCGCTCGATGCCGTCGCCAGCAATGAGGAGACGGTCGTGGGGCGGGAGGAGGCGGGCGGTTTCCAGCAGCAGGTCGAGATTCTTTTCCGGCGCCAGACGACCCACATAGAGCAGGAGGCGAGTGGAGGGCGTACCGTTTACCTGGGACAGTAACGCTTCCCTGCCCTGCGGAGAACGGCGGGCGGGATCAAAGGTTTGCAGGTCCGCACCCATGGGACGGACCCAGATTCCGCGCTCGACAATGTGGCCACGGCCGGCGATGCGGAGTTCTTCAGCGGTATAGGGCGAAACGGTGATGTGGTGGTCGAAGAAGCCGAAGTAGATCCACTTCATGTACCAGCGGGCGAAGGCCAAACCCAGGGAGCTGCGCGATAGGTAGGAGGAGAGATTGTCGTCCATGCGCTCGCAACTGAGGGCGACCAGGACGGGGCGCTTTTTGAGGCCGGGGAGCCAACCGCGCCGGATCAGGCCGGCCGCGTAATGAAGGGAGTATTTATCACAAACTTCAATGAGATCGGGCTGTTCCTGGCGCAGGATTTCATGGACACGGTGATTGACCCCAGGGTAGCGATCGGGATAAATCATGCGGTAGTTGGCGTTCATTGCCGAGCGCGGCGCGGCAACGGAATAGATTCGCGTGGAGCCATCCACTTCGAGACCGTCTTTTTCACCTGGCACCACGAGCGCGAGCGAGCGCTGGCGTTTTTTCGCTTCGGCCACCAGCGCGCGATAGTAGGTCGCGATCCCTCCGGACTTGGCATGCCAGGCGTTGGTCAGGTGGACGCTGGTCATGCGACGCGGATCGAACGCCAGATGAGTTTGGGTCCGGAGGTGAGGAAACCGAAGAAGACGCGGGGGAAGGAGAGGATGTCCCGCCAAAGGCTTTGGGAGCCTGGGCCAACGACCATGGTGCCCTGCCGCATCGAGTAGAGGTTATATAGCGTGGAGAACATGGTGAAGAGAATGGAGGCGGCCATGGACTCCATTAGTTTAGGCGTGCCGCGCAGCCAGTGGATGAAGAATTCGATGGAGTGCTGGAAAATGGGGAGAAAGACCATCGCCGTGAGGTAGGCGACCCAGGCCGGTTCGGCCTTGCGGAAGCTTTGGGTCATGGAGGCATAGAAGCCGCTGGCGACGATGCGGTAGGCGAATTCCGTGAGGGCGGCGCCCCAAGCGGCTTTCCAGCCGGAGGAAAGGTTTACGGTGAGAAAGATGGCGCAGCGGACGAGGGCGCTAAAGAGTGCTCCCTTCCAGTGCCAGCCGAGGATGAAGCATTCGTAAGGACGTTCAAAAAAGGAACGCCATACTTGGGAGACGCGCAACGGAGTCTCAGGCGGGGTGGTGGAAGAGACCATGCTTGTACTGAGCTTAGTAACGCAGGATGAGGGTTTGATGACGGTAGAGCTACAGTCTGTTTGAAACAAATGACGAATGAAATGTTCTTGACACATGGGGAGAGCGGCAGGGGCCGCGTCGAAATGCAATCGTAAGAAAGTAGAAAAAAAAGGGGGATTTCCGCGGTGCTGAAACCGTTCATGATCCTGTCACACGGTAACTTACAAAATGAGATCATGGCAGGGATGCGGCGGCGAGATACAGTAGGCGCACTGGGGCTGCTTGCGGCGTGGGGGGCTTTTGGCTCAGCGTGCCGGCGAGGACGACGCCAGGCTTCCGAGACGATTAGCGTACGCGGATCAGACACAATGCTCTTGCTGGCGCAGGCGTGGGCCGAAGAATACGCCAAGCTGCAGCCGACGCTGGCCGTGGAGGTGAGCGGTGGAGGGTCGGGCCAAGGAATTGCGGCACTCATTAAAGGAAGCGTGGATATCGCCAACTGCAGCCGGAATATGAAAGCGGAGGAGAAAGCGCAGGTGCAGCGCAACACGGGCCAGGACCCAGTGGAGCATGTGGTGGGATACGATGCGTTGGCGGTCTTTGTGCACCACGAGAATCCGCGCAACGAAATCACCCTTCCCGAACTGGCGGACATTTACCGGGTTGAGCCACCGATTCGGCGGTGGTCGCAGTTGGGCGCGCGCATTGCCGGTGGGCGCGACCGCATAGTGGTGGTGAACCGGCAATCCAGCTCCGGCACTTATGAGTTTTTCCGGGAGCATGTGTTGAACCGTGCGGATTTTCAATTGGGTTCGCTCGACATGAATGGTTCCAAGGAAGTGGTGGATCTGATCGGGTCCACTCCGGGGGGCATCGGCTACAGCGGCATGGCGTTTGTGACGCACGAAGTGAAGATGCTACGGGTAAGCGCGGGTCCGGGGCAACCCTATTTCGCGCCCACCCTCCAGAACGTTTTGGCGAAGAAGTATCCGATATCGCGCAGCTTGCTGAGCTACACGCTAAGTGGGGCGCGGGCCAGCACGCAGAAGTACATCGCATGGCTGAAGTCCGAGCCGGCGCAGCAGATCGTGGCCGATGTCGGTTATGTGCCACTGCCTTGCAGCGGGAAAGCTTCCAACGGAATATGCGACGGAACTGGCGCAAACTAAGCGAGGCGGCCATCGAAGCGCTGATCCGCCTCTGCGGCTTCAGCGCGACGATTTTCGTTATTGGTATTTTTCTTTTCGTGTGCCGGGAGGCGCTGCCGTTGGCGGAAAACCCCAGCTTCCGAATCGGAGAGTTCCTGTTTAGCCAGCAATGGTACCCGACCTCGGAATCCACGAAGCGCTACGGAGTACTGGCCATGATCGCCGGTACTTTCAGTGTGACCCTTTTGGCCATGGCGATGGCAACACCGTTGGGTATTGGCGCGGCCATTTACGTTGCCGAGTTCTGCCCGCCTCGACGGCGGGAGGTATTGAAGGTGCTGGTGGAGCTGCTGGCGGCGATCCCCAGTGTGGTGTGGGGCTTTGCCGGGCTCACGATCACCAGCCGCCTAATTGTGCGCTATACCTCCGCCGACGTGGGCGTGAATCTGCTGAATGGCGCGGTGCTGCTGGCGCTAATGAGCGTACCGATTATTGTGTCTCTGGCCGAGGATGCGTTTAAGGCCGTACCCGATACCTATCGTGAGGCTTCGCTGGCGATGGGCGCCACAACTTGGCAGACGACGTGGCGCGTGCTGTTGCCGGCCGCGCGGAATGGGCTGACGGCCGCGGTGCTGCTGGGCTTTGGACGAGCCATTGGCGAGACGATGGCGGTGTTGATGGCGACGGGGCACGCGGTGGCGATTCCGGGATCGGTGTTGGACCCGGTCCGCACCTTGACGGCCAACATTGCCGCCGAATTGGGCGAAGCGCCCGCCAAATCGACGCACTACCAGGTGCTGTTCCTAACGGGAGTGCTGCTCTTCGTTATTACCTTTGTGGTGAATCTCAGCGCGGGTTTGGTGATCCGCCGGGTAAGGCCGAGATGAGCCGCTTCGGGGAGACGCCCGCGGTAGAACGCAGATTGCGGCAAGAGGCCGTCGCGCGGGGACTGTTCTTCTTCATGCTGCTGGCCATTCTTGCCCCGCTCTTTGCAATCGTGGGTTACCTGGTAAAGGAGGCCGCGCCGTCGCTCAGCTGGCAGTTTCTAATTTCTTCGCCCACGCACGGCATGCGCGAGGGCGGCGTGTGGCCGGCCTTCATTGGCACCCTGTATCTGGTGACGATTTCGCTGGTCGTGGCGGCGCCGATCGGCGTTTTGGCCGCGGTCTATTTGACGGAGTATGCGCGGGACAGCTGGTTTAACCGCGCCGTCAACCTGGCCGTTTTGAACCTGGCGGGAGTGCCAAGCATCGTGCATGCGCTCTTTGGCCTGGGTGCGTTTGTCTATGGAGCGCAACTGGGCTATTCGGTCTTGTCGGCTTCCCTCACGCTGGCCATTATGACGATGCCGGTGATCATTGCCAGCACGCGCGAGGCGCTGCTGAGCGTGCCGCAGAGTTACCGGGAAGCGTGCTGGAATCTGGGCGCGAGCCGCTGGCAGACGATTCGCACGATCGTTCTGCCCAACGCAATCAGCGGGATCCTAACGGGGGTAATTTTGCAGGTGAGCCGGACGGCGGGGGAGACGGCGCCGATTTTGTTTACGGGCGCGGTTTTCTACAAGGCCATTCCGCAGGGGACCTTGCTGCCGTACCGGCTGGACGAACAATGCATGGCGCTTTCGATGCACCTTTATACGCTTTCGACGCAGACGCCGGGGGTGGCCTCGTCGATTCCGAACGCAACCGCGGTATTGCTGCTGGGGCTGGTGTTTGGAGTGAACTCAACGGCCATCGGGTTAAGGACCTATCTAAGGCGGCGGGGCAAATGGTGAAGCGGATTGAAGTGAAAAATCTGCGGCTGGCTTATGCAGGCCAGGAGGTGTTGCGCGGGGTGAACTTCGAGGTGGGAGAGGGAGAGATTCTAGGGGTGATCGGCCCAGCGCAAGCGGGGAAGACGTCGATCTTGCGCTGTCTGAACCGGACGGTGGATCTGGTGCCGGAAGCAAAGTGGAGCGGAACGATTTGGGTGGACGGCGAGGAACTGGGCGAGCGTACGGACGTGGAAGCCTTGCGGCGGAAGATCGGCATGGTGACTCCGTTGCCGGTAGGACTGCCGTTGAGCATCTTCGATAACGTGGCGCTGGCGCCGCGCTGCGCGGGGATTACGCGCAAGGGGGAGTTGGAGCCATTGGTGGAGCTATGCTTGCGCCGGGCTGTTTTATGGGACGAGGTGAAGGACCGATTGAAGACGGAAGGAACGCGCTTGTCGGGCGGACAGCAGCAAAGGCTAACGCTCGCGCGGGCGCTATCACACCGGCCCAAGATATTGTGCCTGGACGAGTTTTCCATCGCGATCGACCCGGTGACCACGATGCGGATTGAAGAGGTGCTGCGGGAACTGCGCGGGGAACTCTCGATTATCCTGGTGACGAATCTGACGCAGCAGGCCAAGCGGCTGGCCGACCGGACGATGTTTCTGCTGAAGGGCGAGATTGTGGAGATCGGGCCGAACGAGCGGATGTTCTCGGCGACGCCAAAAGACGCACGCACCTTCGACTACATCAACGGGAAGTTCGGATGAAGGCGATTGAAACGCACGGCGTCAGCCTCTGGTATGGGAGCTTCCAGGCCCTCAACGAGGTAACGCTCGACATTGAACAGGGCGGGATCACGGCGTTGATTGGGCCGTCGGGCTGCGGCAAGAGCACGCTGCTGCGCTGCTATAACCGGATCAATGAGCGGATCGCAGGAGTGCGGACAGAAGGGGAAATCCGCGTATTGGGACAAAACATTTACGACCCCGGGGTATCGCTGCTGGAACTGCGCAAGACGGTGGGTATGGTGTTCCAGAGGCCGAACCCGCTGCCGCTGTCGATCTACGAGAACCTGGTTTTTGGGCTGCGGGTGCATGAAGACGGAGCGGCGCTCGGGAGGGAGAACCTGGAGGCGGCGGCCGAGAAGGCGCTGCGCGACACGGGACTTTGGGAGGACGTGAAAGATAAGCTGCATAGCCCGGCCACGGCCCTGCAACTGGAGCAGCAACAGAAGCTTTGCATCGCGCGGCTGCTGCCCTTGCAGCCGGAGGTGATTCTGATGGACGAGCCTTGCGCGGCGCTGGATGTGGCGGGGACGGAAAGCGTGGAGCAATTAATCCGGAGCTGGAAGGGCGTGTATACGACGCTGATCGTGACGCACAACATGGCGCAGGCGCGGCGGGTAAGCGACCGGGCGGCGTGCATGATGAGCGGGCGCTTGGTCGAGTACGGCGAGACGGAGCAGTTGTTTGAGAATCCGCAGGATCCGCGCACGGCCGACTATGTGGCGGGGCGCTACGGGTAAGAGCAGGCTATAGCGCGGGGCGCGGATCGTAGTGATTTTCCTGCTCGACCACGAGGCCGGCGGAATCGAGGCGGAAGATGTCGGCTACGCGCAGGACGGCGCCCGACTTCAAGCGGACATCGGCGCGAGCGCAGAGCGCGTTGCCGGCTTCGTTGAAGAAATACTCGTGGACCTGGCAGGCGTCGATTGCGTCAAAGAGGCCGGCAAAAAAGGCAAGTACGGCATCCTTGCCAACGATGGCAACGGGGCTGCCGCCGGGAGCAAGCGGAGTGTGGAGGCGGACCTGGGGCGAATAGGGTACGGCGGAGAGATCCCCGGAAACCAGACCTGAGAAGTAGGCATCGGCAATGGCGCGCAGTGGAGGCATGGGGGGAGTATATCCAGTCCGCTAGCGGCGGGTGGGGCCGAAATCCAGGTGTTGAGAGAAGAAAGGGAAGACCTTGGCTTCCAGGCGGTCCGAGACACGATTGATGTGATCGCCCTCATAGATTTCCAAGGTATGGGGCACGCCGTGCTTGGTGAATTGGGCGGCGAGTTGTTGGGCGCCACGGATGAGTTGATCGCGATCGCCCATGTCGAGAGCGAGGGCCTTCAATTGCTTTAGAGGCATCGTGTACTGGTCGACCATGGCGACAGGAGCATTGGCGGTCCAGCGGGCGACGACGAGGGGCTGGACTTCGCCGTTTTTGGTGGGGAGGTCGAGGTAGAGTGGGGGGTTCTGGGGATTGGGCGACCAGGCGGCGGCGGAGGCCAGGGCGGCCTTGGTGAAGAAGTCGGTTTTGGCGATCTCGGCCAGCGAGGCGACGGCCTCAATCTTAGCGGCGCCCATGTAGGGCTGCTGCGGATTGGGCGGCGTGAGGCAGCAGGGGCTCATGGAATAGACGCTGGAGAAGACGCCGGGACGCTTCATGGCGAGCCGGATGGCGCCGTAGCCGCCCATGGAATGGCCTGCAAGCCCGCGGCTCTCCGGACGGGCGAGCGTGCGGTAGTGGGAATCGATATAGGCGACGAGATCGCGGGCGATAAAGGTCTCCCAATCCCCGGTGACCGACGAGGAGGAATACATGCTGCCCTCAAAGCGGGTGAAGGCATTGGGCATGACGACGATCATTTCGCGGGCGGAGCCGGCGGCAAAGATCTTGGCGGCGCTGGCAGGCACGTTGACGAAATGTTTGCGGAAGCCCATCCATTGCTCGTCGGTGTCGGTGAAGCCATGGAGCAGATAGAGGACGGGATAGCGGCGTTGGGGACTTTTTGCGTAGCTCGGGGGCAAATAGATCGAGACGTCGCGATCGGGAGAGTCGCCGGCCAGGTTGCTTTCGAGGGAGGCGGCATGGACTTTGAGGCGCAGGGCCGGGGCTTGGGCGGAAAGACAGAACGCGAAGGTCAAGCAGGCGGAGAGGAGGCGCATGATGATGCCTGGGATTCTATCAGGCGGGGCGAACGCGGACATCGACTTCCAAGGTGTGCTTGCCGCCACCCATGGTGATGCCTTTGACCGGGGGGATATCGCCGTAGTCGCGGCCCCAGGCGAGGGTGAGGTGGGTGGTAGAGGGCATGACATTGTTGGTGGGGTCGAAATCGAGCCAACCGTGGCCGGGCATGAATACGGAGACCCAGGCGTGGGAAGCCTGGGCGCCTTGGAGGTCCGCATCGCCGCGCAGATATCCGCTTACATAGCGAGCGGCGAGGCCGCGGGCGCGGAGGGCGCCAATCATGAGGTGGGCGAAATCCTGGCAAACGCCGCGACGGCTGGCAAGGACCTCTAGAAGCGGAGTTTCGATCGAGGTGGATTCGGGCTCGTACTTGAAATCGGCATGAATGCGGTTCATCAAATGGCTGGCGGCGTCAAAGAGGGTTTGTCCGGGCGTAAAGATCGGGGCGGTGTAGTCGTCGAGGTCGGCGAGCCAGGGCACGAAAGGAGACTCCCAGAGGAAGCCGTTAGCCTCGAGGGTATCGGGCTCGGCGGCCTCGGCAATGCGGCGCCGGGCGTCTTCCCAGGTGGGGGAGAGGCCGAGAGGATAGGTTTGGGAAAGGAGCTCGACGAGACTGGCGGCGGTAACGATGAGTTCGGTATGCGGCTCCAGCACGGAGAAAGAAGTGACGTCGTTGCCAAAATAGTCCTTGCGGGAAAGGATCGACGCGGTGCGGGGATGAACGGTCAGATTCCAATCGAGGAGCCGTTGGGTGGGAAGGATGCGGGGCGTGAGGCGGGCTTCACTGAGGCAATGAGAAACAGGGCCTTCGTAGGTATAGCGGGTGGAGTGGACGGCGCGGTAGAGCATGGGTCAGGAGGGCCACAGGCGAGAGGGCATAACATGGCTAAAAAAGCGGCCGGTAATGGCCTCGGAGAAATCGAAGAGGTCCGTGCGGAGGTCCTGCAGAAAAACAGCGAGGGCCGCGTGATTCTCCAGTGCCGCGGGGTCCGCCAGGCGGACGGCGGTGAGGGCCTTGAGAGCCAGGCGGGATTCAATCGATAAGCCCGCAGTGCGGGCGCCTTGGGGAAGGTGTTCCGCCAACTCCGTCAGACTGCCGATTTGGAAAGCGGCGGAGCGGGGGTTGGTTTCATCGATGAGAAGCAGTTCCAGGACGAAGCGGGTGCGCAAGACGGTGAGATAGCGGGAGCGATAGGTAATGGGACTGTCGGCAATTTGCAGGATAAGTTCGAGAGAGGATTTCGCGGCTGGGGGGGCGAGGCCATGGCGAAGCAAGTCTGTGACAAGCAGGCCGCGTTCGAGACGGCGGCCTAATTCCAGGAAACGCCAGCCGTGGCCCCGTGTGGTGCTGTCGGAGACCATGCCGGCAAAGGCCGAAAGCAGAGTGATGGCCTGGTCCAGATGGAGCATGAGGCTAGCGGGGCGTTGGGCGACGAAGGGGTTGGAAGGATGGGCGGCCTCGAGTTCGAGTTGCTGGAGGACGCGCCAGGTGTCGCCGGAGAGGCGCTCCTTGAGCGGCCAGGCGGTGCGGCGGATCTGTTTGAGATTCCAGGCGAGGCCCGAGATGCCGGCGGGATCTTGCACCAGGCGGGCCAGGAGGGCGCCCAATTGATGGAGTTGTTCGCCTAAGGGGGCGACGAGGATCTTGGCGGGGAGGTACTCGTAACCGGTGAGGAGGCGCAGGACGGCGTCCAGGGAGAAATTATGCCCAAAGTCCTCTTCACCGAAGAGAGCGGGCACAACCGCGCGAAGGAGCCGGATCATGGATTCGACGCGCTCCGTGTAGCGGCCGAGCCAGAAGAGATTGTCGGCGACGCGGCTGGGCAGGCCTCCGGCGCCCAGGGCAACGGCGGGCGCATGGTTATCTTCCGGGTCGAGATAGATGGGAGAGTAGGCGCTCAAGCCGGAGCGTCCCAAGACCCAGGTATCCTTGCTGCCTCCGCCCTGCTGCATGGAAACGATTAGCGAATCGACAGAGCTCGATACGCGGGTGAGGCCGCCGGGCATGACCTCATAACGGTCGCCGTTCCAGGCGGCGAAAGCGCGCAACATGGCATGGCGCGGCGCAAAGCCTTCGCCGGTCCAGACGGGGGCGGTAGAGATCTTGACGATTTCCTGGGCGATGTAGCGCTCGGGGCGGGCGAGAATTTGGCGAATGAGGGCGGCCCGGGCGGAGGCATCCAACTGGGACCCAATCACGGGGGTGAGCCCGAAGGTGGGAAAGGCGGGCTTAATGATCAGATTCGAGAGGTGTTCGATGACGTACTGGCGCTCGTTGGCCTGGCCGCACCACCAAGTGGCGACATTGGGCAGGCGGAGATCTTCGCCGAGGAGGGCACGGCAAAGACCGGGGAGGAAGGCCTTGTGAGCGGGCGTTTCAATGAGTCCGCTGCCCAGGGAGTTGGCGATCGTTACGTTGCCCGCACGGACGGCGCCGAGCAAGCCAGGCACGCCGAGGAGGGAATCGCCGCGGAGCTCAAGGGGGTCGCAGTAGGCGTCATCCTGGCGGCGAAAAATCAGATCGATCCGCTCCAGGCCTTCCAGCGTCTTGAGGTAGACCTTCTGATCGCGAACGGTAAGGTCGGCGCCTTCCACGAGGGGAATGGCGAAGGTTTTGGCCAAGTAGGAATGTTCAAAGTAGGTCTCGTTATAGGGACCCGGTGTGAGCAAGACCATGCGGCGAGGGCCGTCATGGAGGCTAGCGAGGCCATGGCGATTGGCGGCGAAAAACTGATTGAGAGGAAGGATGGTGTATTGATTGAAGACCTGAGGGAGGGTGCGAGCCGAGACGAGGCGGTTTTCGAGAGCGTAGCCGGAACCGGAAGGAGTCTGAGCGCGGTCGGCAATGACCCACCAACGGCCATCGGCGGAACGGGCAAGGTCGACCGCGTAGAAGTGCAAACGGACGTCGCCGGGAACGGGAATGCCGTGACAGGGGCGCAGGAAGTTGGGGTTGGCGAAGACGATTTCCGGGGGCAGCAGGCGGTCACGCAGGAGGCGCTGCGGACCGTAGCAATCGTTAAGGATCGCGTTTAGAAGGTGGGCGCGTTGGGCGATGGCGGCGGAAAGAAATTCCCACTCGGCTTCGGGAATGATCAAAGGGACGGGATCGAGGGTCCAGAGCCGCTCCTCGGCGCGCTCGTCGCCATAGACGTTATAGGTGATGGCGTTGTTGCGCACGATCTGTTGCGCGGCCTGGCAACGGCGGGCGAAATCCTGAGGACCCATTTCGCCCAAGGCCTCGACAAAGCGTTCCCAGTGCGGGCGCAGTTGACCATCGGGGGAGGCCGCCTCGTCATAGAAGCGGGGGAGGGGCTCGTAGCGCAGAGGATTTTGTGTGGATAGCTTAGCCAAGGCGAAGGTCGAGAGTTACGGGAAACTCGGCGTTCCTTTCCAGTTCGGGGACGTGCAGAGGACCGGGGCGGCCGCCGTAGGCAAGAAAGCGCGCCGCGCGGCGGGCTTGGGCCTCGTTGGCATTGACGGGGAAGGTGTCATAGTTGCGGCCGCCGGGATGGGCGACATGATAGATGCAGCCGCCCAAGGAGAGCTTGGATTCGGAATCGGCGATGTCGAATTGCAAGGGCGCGTGGACCGGGATGGTGGGGTGCAGGCAGCGGGGGGGCTGCCAGGCGCGATAACGTACGCCGCAAACGTACTCGCCTGCCGTGCCGGTCGAGCGCAGCGGCAAGCGCTGCCCATTGCACAAAATCGCGTGACGGGGATGAACGAGGTTCTTTACCTTCACCTGCAACCGCTCGACCGAACTGTCCACGTAGCGGGTCGTCCCCCCGCCCCCGGGCTCCTCGCCCAGGACGTACCAAGGTTCAATCGCCTGGCGCAATTCGAGTTCAATGCCGTCATAGTTGACCACGCCGTAAACGGGGAAACGGAATTCGAAGTGGGGCGCAAACCAAGCGGGCTCGAAGGCATGGCCGGCGCGGCGAAGATACTCGATGACACTAGCGAAATCCTGTTCGACATAAGCCGGTAAGAGGAATTGGTCGTGCAAGCGCGTGCCCCAACGAATCGGATCGGCACGATAGGGTTCCTTCCAGAAGAGGCTGACCAGGGCCCGCAGAAGCAATTGCTGCATGAGGCTCATGCGGGCGTGGGGGGGCATTTCAAAGGCGCGCATTTCCAGGAGGCCAAGGCGGCCGGTGGCCGAATCCGGGGAATACAGCTTATCGATGCAGAACTCAGCGCGGTGGGTGTTGCCAGTAACATCGACGAGAAGATTGCGGAAGAGACGGTCGACGATCCAGGGCAATTGGTCGGACTCAAAGTTGCGGCGGTCCAGTTCCCGGCAGGCAATTTCCAGTTCGTAGACCGCGTCCATGCGGGTTTCGTCGACGCGAGGAGCCTGGCTGGTGGGGCCGATGAAGGTGCCGCTGAAGAGATAGGAAAGCGAAGGATGATTGAGCCAAAACAGGACCAGGGAGCGCAACAAATCGGGCCGGCGCAGGAAGGGGCTATCCACTGGTTTGGCCCCACCCATGACCAGGTGATTGCCGCCGCCGGTGCCGGTATGGCGACCGTCGAGCATGAACTTTTCGGTACCGAGGCGGCATTGGCGGGCTTCGGCATAGAGCATGGTGGTGCTGTCTACGAGTTCGTTCCAGGTGGAGGCGGGATTGGTATTAACCTCGATGACGCCGGGATCGGGCGTGACTTTGATCTGGCGAAGACGGTGATCGAAGGGGGGCGTGTAGCCCTCAATGAGCACGGGCATTTTGAGTTGCGCGGCAGTGTCTTCGACGGCCATAACAAGTTCGACGTACTCCTCGGCGCTGGGAGTGGGCGGCATGAAGATGTGCAAGCGCCCGCGGCGCGGCTCAACGGAGAGGGCGGTGCGAACGCCGCCGCCATGATTCCCATTTAATTCCTGTTCCTGAACGGCTTGGCGGGGGGCGTCAAAGGAAGTTGCGATGGAGCGCTGCGGCACCTGAAAAGGAGCGCCCCAGAGGCCCTGAGACGCGGGGGGCAGTAGGACCGGCAGCGGCCCGCGCGGGGAGAAGGGGTCGATTTCGTAAATGCGGCGGACTTGGCCTTCGGGTTCATAGGGAAGGCTATGCAGGGGCAGGCGGAAACCTACCGGGGAATCGCCGGGCAAGAGAAAGAGATGGCGCGCGCGCAGCATCCAAAGGGCGCTTTGCCATTTGGGGCCGTCTTTTTGCAAGGGGAGCACAAAGCCGGAAGGGGCGTTCAGCCCGCGCTCGAAGACACGGCGGAGGCGGTCGCGCTCTTCGCGATCGGCGAGGCGGTTGTCCTGAGGATCGACATTGACGGGCAGTTGGCGTTCTTTGTGGATGTATTCAAGGGGGTCCTCGTAGGCGGCGATGACGAAGTCGCGGGAAATCTGGAGGCGCTCGGCGAGGGCTTCGGCGAAGCGCAGGGCTTCGGGATGGTGGTGGCCGTAATCGATTTCGGGGTTGGCGATCCATTGTTCGTCGCGCCAGAGGGCGGAGCCGTCGGTGCGCCAGTAACAGGTGAAAGCCCAGCGAGGCAGGGATTCTCCGGGATACCATTTGCCCTGGCCGAAGTGCAAAAGACCGTTGGGGGCGATGCGCTCCCGAAGGCGGCGGATCAAGAGGCCGGCGCGGCGCTCCTTTTCGGGGCCCAAAGCCGAGGTGTTCCACTCGGGGCCGTCCATGTCGTCGATCGAGACGAAGGTAGGCTCGCCGCCCATGGTGAGGCGGACGTCGTTGGCTTCCAGATCGCGGTCCACGGCCTGGCCCAGCGCGTCGATGGCGCTCCACTGTTCTTCGGTGTAGGGCTTGGTGACGCGCGGATCTTCGTGGACGCGCGTGACGGACATGCCATGTTCAAGCTCGACATTGCAAGGGCTGACGAGGCCGCTGACGGGGGCGGCCGAGGCGGGCTCCGGGGTGGCGGCCAGAGGGATGTGGCCTTCGCCGGCGAAGAGGCCGGAGGTGGGATCGAGCCCGACCCAGCCGGCACCGGGCAGATAGACCTCGGTCCAGGCATGCAGGTCGGTAAAGTCGGTCTCGGGACCCGAAGGGCCGTCGAGGGACTTTTCGTCCGCTTTCAACTGAATCAAGTAGCCGGAGCAAAAGCGCGCGGCGAGGCCCAGATGGCGGAGGACCTGCACCAGCAGCCAGGCGCTATCGCGGCAAGAGCCGGAAAGCAGTGCGAGGGTTTCCTCGGGAGTTTGGACACCGGGTTCCATGCGAATGGTGTAACGGATGGCGGCCTGGAGCTTGGCGTTGAGGGCGAAGAGGAAGTTAGTGGTTTGGCAGGGCGAGCGGTCGATGGACGCGACGAAGGCCTGGAGCTTGGGCGTGAGCGGGAGCGTTTCGAGAAAGGGACGCAATTCGCGGGCGAGGGCGTCTTCGTAGAAGAAAGGAAAATGTTCGGCGTAGGGCTCGAGGAAAAAATCAAAGGGATTCACCACGCTCATGTCGGCGACGAGGTTCACTTCGACGGAGAAGTGTTCGGTGGGCTCGGAAAAGACCAGACGGGCGAGATAGTTACCTTGAGGGTCTTGCTGCCAATTGATGAAGTGGCGGGCGGGTTCGATTTTCAGCGCGTAACTGAGGACGGGAGTGCGGGTATGGGGCGCCGGGCGTAGGCGTACGATTTGCGGCGAAAGCGTGACCGGACGGTCATAACGGTAAACGGTGCGATGGTGCAGGGCGGCCCGAATCGGCATTCCTGATTTTAACCGTTCGCGGCCCCGGTACCTTTCATTTTGGAAAGCAGAAAGGCGCGGGCGAAGGCCCAATCGCGTTTCATGGTGGTGCGGGACATCTGGAGGAGCTCGGCCACCTCGTCCTCTTTGAGGCCGGCGAAAAAGCGCATTTCGACGACTTTGTGTGCACGCGGATCTATCTTTTCGAGTTCGTTCATGGCCTCTTCGAGGGCCTCGAGGTCGTCGCCGCGCAGGGAGGCGGGGGACTCCTCGAGGCCGCTGAGAGTTACGAAATAGCGTTCGTCGCCGCGGCCCTTCCGCTTGCGGGAGTAGTCGATCAGAATGCGGCGAAGCTGGCGGGCGGCGATAGCGAAGAAGTGGGCGCGGTCCTGATAGGGGATGCTTTGGCTTTTGATGAGGCGAAGGTAAAGCTCATTGACCAGGCCGGCAGGTTCCAGCGTGTGCCCACTGCGCTCATTACGCAGATAAGATCCCGCCATGCGCTCCAGTTCCCGGTAAAGGAGGGCCACAATCTGGTCGCCGGCCTCGGGACGCCCGGAGCGCCAATCGATCAGCAACTGGGTGACTTCGCCGGGGGCCTTGGATTCCTGGGAATCTGCTTCGCTCATCTATTCGACTATAGGATAGAGAAGGAAGAAATGCCCGATGCGCCGCTACTCCGCCGCGGATTTACGCTCGCTATTTGACGAGGCGCTCGATTTGCCGCCCATCCCGCGCGCGACGTTTTTGCGCGACGTGCAATTCAGTTCTCCGCTTGTCTACCAGCAACTGCGCGAATTGCTGATCGCCCATGAGGGCCCCGACGCCTTTTTTGAACAGGAAGGCGGCATGTGGGCGCACGTCGGTCCACCTTCGTTTTTGGGGCGCCGCTTTGGGGCCTATGTGGTGGAGAGTGAGATCGGCCGCGGAGGGATGGGAACGGTGTACCGCGCCTCGCGGGCCGACGAGGTGTTCTACAAGACAGTGGCGATTAAGCTGATCGCCGGTGGAGCGGCCCTGAGCGAATCGGCGCTGGATGCGTTCCGGCGCGAGCGGCAGATTCTGGCGCAATTGGAGCATCCGAACATCGCGCGCCTGCTCGACGCGGGATCGACCGAGGACGGCCTGCTGTATCTGATCATGGAGTACGTCAACGGCCTGCCGCTGGACGAATACATCGAGAGAAACTCGGTGCCGCTGGAAGGCGTGTTGGGGCTGTTTCTGGATGTGCTCAAGGCGGTGTCTTTCGCGCACCGGAATCTGGTGGTGCATCGGGATCTCAAGCCCTCGAATGTGATGGTGGCCTCCGACGGGCAGGTGAAGCTGCTGGACTTTGGGATCGCTAAGGTGCTGTCGCCGGGCAAGGCGATTACGGCGACCGTCGCGTTGCGGTTGACGCCGGAGTTTGCCAGCCCGGAGCATATTCGCGGACAAGGTGTCTCCACCGTATCCGACGTGTACTCGCTGGGCGTGATTCTCTTTCACCTGTTGACGCGCGGCGCGAAGCCCTACCGGGCGACCTCGCAAGCGGTGCCGGACCTATTGCGCGCGGTGCTGGAAAGCGAAACACCGAAACCGAGCACGCTGGCGCCCAAGGTGTGGAGCAAGCGCCTGAACGGGGACCTGGACAACATCGTTTTGAAGGCGATGGATAAGGACGCGGCGCGCCGCTATGCGAGTGTGGATCAGTTCGCCGAAGATATCGGGCGCTATTTGACGGGACGGACGGTGCACGCGCGGCCGGTGACGTTCCGCTACCGGACGGCGAAGTTTCTGCGGCGCAATCAATGGGGCGCGGCGGCGGTGCTGGTGATAGTGCTAGCCGCGGGCTCGAGCGTATGGACGACGTTCCGCCAAACCGAAATCGCGCACGCCGAGCGGGCGCGGGCCGAGGCCGAACGCAAGGCGGCGGTGGAAGCGCGCTTGCGGGCCGAAGAGCAGAGACGGATTGCGCTCGGGGCGCAGACCAACGAGGCGGCGCAGCGGCAACTGGCCGAATTGCGCTCGCGCGAGGCCCTGACAGAACGGGAGCGGGCCGAAAGCCGCTATCAGAATGTGCGGTCGCTGGCCACGGCGATTTTGACCGACGTTAACGACGCCTTGCGGGAACTGCCCGGTTCGGGGCCGGCGCGGCAGAAAGCGCTGCTGGCGGCCTTGCGGCACTTGGAGGATTTGAAGCAGAAAAGCGGCGGCGATGTGGCGTTGATGGAAGACTTGGCGCGAGCCTATGAGCAGACCGGGGAACTGATGCAGACGGCGTACCCCGATCCGCGGGAGAGCGCCGTGGCCGCGATGGAAACTTTGGAAAAAGCCAGGGTGCTACGCAACCAAATCCTGACCGGCAGCCCGCGCGACGAGGGTGCGCAACTGAGGCTGGCGCGTTGCCTGCGCCTATTGGGCAATGCGGCTTTCAGCGCGGGGCAGGGACCACGAGCGCGGGAACTGTATTTTGAAAGCCTGCGCCGCAGCCAGGGCTTGGGCGGCGAGGGCAGGATGCTGGCCGGACTGGCGGCGGCAAACCTTTGCACCGCGCTGCAGGAATCCGGGGAGGCGCGCGAAGCGCTCGCGCACTGCCGCTCTGCCGTGGGAATCCTGGCCGCGGCGAACAACGAACAATTGGCGGCCACGCGCTTGCGCTATGCAAGCGCGCTGCGAGCGTCAGGGAATCGCGAGGGAGCTTGGCAGGAATACAGCCGGGCCTTGGACGCCATCGATCCTGACGAGAAATACGCGAACCGGGCGGCCGTCGAGGCCGTGCGCGTTTTGGAAGGCGTGGCCGACAACACCGCGTTGCAGGCGAAAGCCAAGCGGGTGTGGGCGACGACGCTTGCCAAGAGCGGAGCGAGGGATGAGGCCCTCGAGCGTTTTGAGGAATCGCTGAAGCTGTTGGGCCAGGAGGCGCCGCCGATGCGGCAGGTGCTGGACTACGCCGATCAGGCGGAGCGATTGGCCGAGGCGCGGGCGTGGCAAAAAAAAGGCCAGGCGAAGAAGGCAATCGAGATCCTGTCCAAGGCAATTGAGCAAATGCCCAAGAACCCGTCGGACCCGGCAAACCTCCTCCGAGGAGAGTTCCAGGCTTCCCTCAAAGCCGCGGAACTCGCATTCGCCCAGTCATCCCGATAGCCGCCCGCGCCTGGCTGAAAGTAGCGTCAGGTACGTTCACTTGGGATAGCGCCGGAGGAAGGCGATCTGGGCCATGGGCCGGAAGAAAAATCGCCTAGGCGAGGTGGCTGCCTTCGAAGAACCAGGCTAGTTCGATGGCCGCATTTTCCTTGGAGTCGCTGCCATGCGTGGCGTTGCGGCCGATGGATTCGGCAAACATCTTGCGGATGGTGCCCTCGGCGGCATTGGCGGGGTTGGTGGCGCCCATAACTTCGCGCCACTTGGCAACGGCGTCTTCGCGTTGGAGACAGAGGACGACGCAGGGGCCTTCGGTCATGAATTGGACGAGCTCGCCGAAGAAGGGACGTTCCTTGTGCACGGCATAAAAACCTTCGGCCTGGGGACGCGACATGTGGATCATGCGCATGGCCTTGATTACAAAGCCGTGCTTTTCGATTTCGGCGAGGATGGCGCCGATCTGGTTCTTAGCAACCGCGTCGGGCTTGAGGATGGCAAATGTTTTTTCCATAGAATTTATATAAGAACTACTGCAGCAGGCCAGCTTCCCGGAGGCGGCGTTGCATGGTGAGGCCGAGGTCGGCGGGCGTGGGGCAAACGGTAATGCCGGCGGCTTCCATGGCGGCCATTTTGTCGCTGGCCTTGCCGCTGGAACCGGAAATGATGGCTCCGGCGTGGCCCATGCGCCTTCCCGGCGGGGCCGTCTGGCCGGCAATGAAGCCAACGACGGGCTTCTTGACCGGGTAATCGGCAACAAACTGAGCGGCGCGCTCCTCGTTGTCGCCGCCGATTTCGCCGATCATGATGATGGCGTCGGTGGCGGGGTCGTCAAGCAGGAGTTTCATCGCGTCGGTATGGGTGGTGCCGATAATGGGGTCGCCGCCAATGCCGATGCAGGTGGATTGGCCGATGCCCAAATTCGTCAACTGGCCCACGGCCTCATAGGTGAGCGTGCCGGAGCGGCTGACCACGCCAACGCGGCCTTCCTTGTGAATGTGCGCCGGCATGATGCCGATTTTGCATTGGCCCGGGGAAATTACGCCGGGGCAATTGGGGCCGATGAGGCGGGTAGGGCCGCCTTGGATCTGGCTCCAGACGCGGATCATGTCTAGGGCGGGGATGCCTTCGGTAATGCAGACCACCAGGGGCAGGCCGGCGGCGGCGGCCTCCAGGATGGCGTTGGCGGCAAAGGGAGGCGGCACGAAAATGACGCTCGCGTTGGCGCCGGTTTCGGCCACGGCTTCGGCCACCGTGTTGAAAACGGGCCGGTCTAAATGTTTCTGCCCGCCCTTTTTGGGCGTGACGCCGCCGACCACGTTCGTGCCGTAGGCGATGGCCTGTTCGGCGTGGAAGGTGCCTTCTTTGCCGGTAAAGCCTTGTACGATCAAGCGGGTGTTCTTGTCTACCAGTACGCTCATTTGGCGGTTCCTTTACTGAGCCAGCGCCACGACTTTATCGGCGCCGTCCTTCATGCCCTCGGCCAAGGCGAAATTCATGCCGGATTCGCGCAGGATCTGCTTGCCCAGATCGACGTTGGTGCCTTCCATGCGCACCACGATGGGGACCTTCACGTCGAGCTCACGGGCGGCGGCTACGACGCCACTGGCGAGAATGTCGCAGCGCAGAATGCCGCCGAAGATGTTGATGAAGATCGCCTTCACGCCGCGGTCGCTCAGCAGAATGCGGAACGCGTTGCGGATCTGTTCCTGGTTGGCGCCGCCGCCGACGTCGAGAAAGTTGGCCGGACTGCCGCCCGCGTACTGCACGATGTCCATGGTGGCCATGGCCAGCCCGGCGCCATTGACCATGCAGGCGACGCTACCGTCGAGCTTGATGTAGTTCAAGTTGAATTTGGAAGCTTCCACTTCGAGGGGGTCTTCTTCGTTCAAGTCGCGGAGAGGGACGAATTCCGGGTGGCGGAACATGGCGTTATCGTCGATGGTGATCTTGGCGTCGAGAGCCACGGTGCGGCCGTCTTTGGTAAGGATTAAGGGATTAATCTCGGCCATGGAAGCGTCCATCGCCTCATAGGCCTTGGCCAGAGCCTGGATGCAGGCCGCCGCCGAGGCGACACTTCCCGAAGGGATCCCGATGCCCTCGGCGATCTTGCGGGCCTGTTCTTCGGTCAAACCGGTGGAGGGTTCAATGGCTTCGCGCAGGATCTTATCGGGGTGATTTTCCGCTACTTCTTCAATGTCCATGCCACCTTCGCTGGAGGCCATGAAGACCAGCTTGCCGATGGCGCGATCCAGGACGATGCCCAGATAGAATTCCTTTTCGATCGGCAACTGTTCCTCGACCAAAAGGCGCTGGACGAGTTTGCCTTCGGGGCCGGTCTGGTGGGTGATCAAAGTCATGCCCAGAATCTTTTCGGCCTTTTCGCGCGTTTCGGCCGGGTTGGCGGCAAGCTTAACGCCTCCGCCTTTGCCACGGCCGCCCGCGTGAATCTGGGCTTTGACAACGACGCCGCCGCCGAGGGCTTCCGCCGCGGCGACCGCTTCGTCCACCGTGTACGCCACCTTGCCCTTGGGCACAGGGACGCCGTATTGGGCCAGGATCTCCTTGGCCTGATGTTCATGGATTTTCATTGGATGTAGCCTATGCTGGGAACTGCCGGATTCATTAGCTTATCATGCCGTTTTTAGAACTCTTCCATAAAGTTTGCGCGCGCAAAGGACTGACGCGCGACGAGGCCCGCGAGGCCATGCAGTCCATTTTGGAGGGTGAAGTTTCAACGCCGTTACTGGCTGGCTTTCTCTCCGCCTACACCGTCCTGGGGGATGGGGTGGACGAGGTGACCGGCTTTGCGGAGGCGATGCGAGAGCACGCAATCCACGTGGCGGCTCCGGAGGGCGTCGAGGTTCTGGACACCTGCGGCACGGGCGGGGACGGGTTGGCTACGTTTAACATTTCGACGGCGGTGGCGATCGTGGTGGCGGCTTGCGGAGTGACAGTGGCCAAGCACGGCAACCGCGCCGCTTCTTCGCACACAGGATCGGCGGACGTGCTGGAGCATCTGGGCGTGAAGGTGGACCTGGAAGCCCCGCAGATGGCCGCCTGCCTGGCCCAAGCGGGCATCGCCTTGCTGTACGCTCCGAATGTTCACCCCGCTATGAAACACGCGGCGCCGGCGCGGCGCGAGCTCAAGATGCGCACGGTGTTCAATATCCTGGGTCCCCTGTCCAACCCCGCGCGCGCGCAGTACCAATTGATTGGCGCCCCGAGCTTTGAAATTGCCCGCGTCCTGGCGCAGGCGCTGGCCACGCTGGGCACCACTCGCTCCATGATTGTGCACGGGGAGGATGGGCTGGACGAAGTGTCGACGACGGCTCGGACCATGCTGTACGAAATCAACGGTAACTCCGTGACGCGCCGGGCGATAAAGGCAGAAGATTTCGGCGTTCCCAAGGCGACAATGGACGAGCTGCACGCAAGGGACACGGAAGCCTCGGCGCGCTCGATTGAGGAAGTACTGGCGGCGGCGCCCAGCGCGAAGCTCGACATTGTTTTGGTGAATGCGGCGACGGCCCTGTATGCGGCGGGGCGGGCGGAGAGTTTGCGGGCGGGGGTGGGAGTGGCCTTTAGCGCCATTGCCTCGGGCCGCGCCAAGCAAAAGCTCGAGGATTGGAAACAGGTGAGCCACGCGGTCTGAGCCCCAGAGGCCGGCCGATGCGGCTAAGCTCTTTACATGAAGTTCCTAGTCATCCTGGCTTCCACCGGCCTCCTGTGGGCGCAAAACGCGGAGCGCAGCATCGTGCTGAAAATGATCGACACCAAAGTGGGCGAGGGCGCGGAGGCTAAGCAGGGCCAGAAATACACGGTGCACTACACGGGCACTTTGCGCGATGGCAAGCAGTTCGATTCTTCACTGGACCGCAAGGAACCCTTCGAGTTTGTACAGGGACGGCGACTGGTCATCGCGGGCTGGGAGGCGGGTTTTGAAGGCATGAAGGTGGGTGGGCGGAGGCGCATCGAGATTCCCTATCAACTGGCCTATGGCGAAAAGGGATCCGGACCGATTCCGCCCAAGGCCGATCTATACTTTGACGTGGAACTGCTGGCGGTGGCCGATGCGCCCGCCATACCGCCCGGACAGGACATTCTCACGGCTCTCCAGCACTACAAGGAAAAGTTCGTCAAGCTCGCGGCGGCGATTCCGGACGATCAATGGGATTGGCGCCCCAAGCCGGAAGTACGGAGCGTCGCCGAGATCTATTTGCATGTGGCCCGTGGCAACGATATGGCCTTGGAAATCGCCGTCGGCGGCAAGCCTACAGAGGCGGAGACGCTGGTGATCTCGATGGACAAGACGTCTTCTTTACGGGCCTTGGAGGCGAGCGTGGCCAACATCGTTAAGCGCGTTGAGGCGATGCGCAATGGCACACTGGCGCGCGAGGTCAATTTTTTCGGCACGCCCACGACCACGCGCGGGGCTCTCGTTTTGATCGATGCCCACATGGCCGAGCATCTGGGCCAACTGATCGTCTACGCCCGCAGCCTGGGCATTACGCCGCCCTGGTCCAATTAAGCGCGCAAGTATCTGCCGAACCAGGTGAGCGTCTGCGCCCAAGCTTCGGCGGCGGCAGTCGCATTGTAGGCGGCGCCCGTGTCGTTATGGAAAGCATGGCCCACGCCGTCGTAGACGCGCAGGGCGTAGAGCTTTTGCTGCATGCTGAGGCCCACGGCCGCGTTGAGCATGTTCTGCGTGAGGTTGCGGTCCCGTTCGGCATAGATGCACAGCACGGGCGTGGCGAGAGCGGAGAGGTTCGCCACGGGCGCCGGGGGTCCGTAAAAGGGCACGGCGGCCGCGATCTCGCTCACGTTCGTGATCAAATCCCAAATGTTGCCGCCGCCCGCGCAGAAGCCCACCACGCCAATGCGATTGTGGATGACCGGGTCCTGGCGCTTCAAGAAATCGAGCGAGGCAATCAAATCCGCGCGGCGGCCATCGACCGTAGTCCGGCCGTAGGCCTGCGTCTGCTGCGTGGCTTCCGTGAATTGCGCGGTGCCGCCTTGGCGGCTCAACAGGTCTACACCCAACGCCACATAACCCGCCTTGGCCACGCGCCGCGTCACATCGCGAATGTGTTCCACCAGGCCTCGGTTCTCGTGGATCACGATCACGCCCGGCTGTTGGTCCCGCAAGTTGCGCGGCATCGCCAGGTAGCCGAACAGATTCGAGTCGAGCCCCGGATAGGTGACGTCCCGCGCGGTGATGTCGGGATCGTTTTCAGCCACGCGCACACCCGGCGGCACGGGCGTCGCTTGCGCGTTCATTTCTTCGTAACCGCTTAAGGCGACCAACGCGGCAGCCATACTGCCCGTCACCTTTGCTACTCTCTCCATCAATTCACGCCGCCCAAAGGCGCCGTCAATATACAAGTGAACGAGTTCCCCTACCGGACTTTTGTCGTGAAGCATGCCCCCATTATGTATCGCCTTAACGAAAGGTCAAGGCACATTTCGAGAGGCTAGGGCCAGATTCGGCGCAGGCTAACTTTTCCCGGCCCGACGCGCGGCGCGCATCCCCACGCAGCTATATTGAACAGGTGACATTTGAATCCCTGCTCTTTGAAGACGCCCGCACCTATCCGGCCTGGCTTGACCAAACGGTCGACCCGGCCCTACTCCACCGCGCCTACGACCTGGCCAAAATGGGACCCACTTCGATGAACTGCTGTCCGCTGCGCATCGCCTTCGTACAAAGCGCCGATGCCAAGGCCAAGCTCCTGGATTGCGTGGCCCCCGGCAATCTCGACAAGACCCGCACAGCCCCCGTCACGGCCATCCTTGCCTACGACCTCGCCTTCTATGAGCACATGCAAGCGCTCTGGCCGCTCTCCGATGCCCGCGCGAGATTCGCCGGCAACGGCTCTCTCATTGAAGAAACCGCCTTCCGCAATGGCACTTTGCAAGCGGCCTACTTTATGCTCGCCGCCCGCGGCGTGGGCCTCGATTGCGGGCCGATGTCGGGCTTTGACCGGGCCAAGACCGACGAAGCCTTCTTTGCCGGCACCACTTGGCGCTCGAACTTCTTGTGCAATCTGGGCTATGGCGACAAATCCAAGCTCTACCCTCGCTTAGCGCGCCTTAGCTTCGCCGAATCAACGCAAATCCTGTGAGCTGGACGACGCACCTTTGGGCCGGCGCGGCCATGAGCGTTGGCTGGGCACTCCGCGGCTCCATCGGCGGCGGGCCCTTGGGCGCCATGATCCCGGGCGCACTTTGGGCGCTGACGCTGGCCTGGCGCTGGCGAATTTCCTCGCACGCCGCCAGCCTCTTGATTGGCCTGTCCGCACTCGGCATGGGCCTAGGCGGCCAAATGACCTACGGCCAAACGATTGGCCTCGTCCGCGAGGAAGCCACGCGCGCCTGGGGCGTCCTGGGCCTGAGCGTCAAGGGCGGCGTCTGGGGGCTTTCGGCGGCCGCCATTCTTTGGCTCGCCCTGGCCCGACCGGGCAAGAGCGCGCGTCTGATGGCTATCTTTCTCGGCGTGACTCATCTGGGTTGGCAGTGGATCAACGCGCCGAAGCTCGCTTATTTTTCGAACCGCTTCGTGAAGCCGCGCGAAGAAGTGTGGGCGGGACTGCTGCTGTCGGCCCTCGCCTTATTGATCGCTCTGCCCGGCGGACGCCGCTGGTGGCTAGCCACGGCCGCCGCGCTTTCCGGGGCTGTGGGATTCGGGGCGGGCTCTTTCTGGAATCTTTTGGGCCCCGCCTGGCCGGGCTGGAAGATGATGGAATTCAGTTTTGGCTTTCTGCTGGGCGTGGGCATGAGTTGGGCCATGGAGCGCGTCAACGCGCCCAAGCTCCTGGCCGAATCGGGTCCTTTTCGATGGGCTTGGCCTGCGTTTCTGATCGCGCCCATCCTGGTCATCGTGGGCGATTTTGAAATCAAGCTGCCTTACGCGTTCTCCGTAGTCACCGCCGTCTGCGCACCGCTCTTGCTCTTGCGTCCGCAATGGGGCTGGGGCGTGGGCTTTGGCGCCACGATGGTGGCCGCCTGCCTGGACCTCTACCCCATCCACCCCAAGACAGCCATCGCCTTCGCGCTCGTTCCCACCGCGCTGGTCGCCTGGTGGCAGCACCGCGAGGAGGATTTTAATGGCCGCGCCGCAGTCCTGCTGCTGTCCTGCTGCTGCGCCATTTATGCCCTTGAGTACTGGTTCAATCCCATGCGCCGATAGCCTGAAAATCCCCCTTGTTTTCGACCGATGAGAGTGTTACAGATTATGACAACGGTGGCCAACCGGGCCATCTAATTTTCTGTTCCTGTCCGAAAGGAGGACCAACCTATGACGTTGTTAGCCGACGAAGAAATAAAGACTCAGCTCATGGCTCTGGATCCGGAGTTCCGCCGCATTTGCGTGCAGCACGCCGAGTATAAGCAGCTTCTCCATGAGCTTGAGAGCAAAGTACACCTCAATGAAGCTGAATTGGCCGAAGAGCATCACCTGAAGAAAGTAAAGCTTGCCCTGAAAGATCAGATGCAGGCGATGATGTCGCGCTTTGCCGCGCAGCCCGTCTAGATACTATCCCTACCCCTTCAGGCTCGGCCTCAACGCTCCTGTCATTTTCCACGCTGAGGCCGGGCAATCGTCGCCACACTCTCTCCCGCATTCACCGGTGGCGCGCTGTGCATGTACAGCACCATCCCTTGCTCGGGCGCCAAGATCTTCTCCCGCTCCACACCCAAAAAATCCCGCACCGTCCCAATCACATCCCCTCTCTTCACACTCGCCCCCGCGCTCACTGCCGGATACCAGATACCGGACTCCCTGGCCGTTGCCGACGCCGTACTTAAAAAGATTGCGGGCACCCGCTTGTTGCGCAGCGGCGCGCCGGGCAGCATCTTTTGCCCTTTCAGTAGATTCAGCATCGCCGTGGCCGCCTGTTCCACCAGCTCCGGCTGCCGCCCGCCCGCCTCCCCGATCTCAAACAACACCGTCGGCTTGCCCACGGCCACGGCCTGCCGGTTTGCGCTGCGACCGCTATTGACTTGTTCCCAAGTATCCATTTGATATTCGACGACCGTGTTTAGCCCCAGCGATAGCGCCATCTCCTTCGACTTCGCCGCCTGGGCCTCGGCCAGCCTTCCCGCGTAATAGCCCGCGAACGTATGAAGGCTCTCCGTGCCGTCGCCGCCGTGCATATCTACATGCAAGTCCGCCCGCCCAATCACTTCCGTCGAAAGCGCGTGGGCAATCCGCTGGCTCTGCGTTCCGAGAGGGCTCCCTGGAAATACGCGATTCAGGTTCTTCCGGTCATAGGGATTGAAGAAGATCGTCCGGTTCTGGAAGGCCGGCACATGCGCCAGCCGCACCAGAATGAGCGTGCCGCTCATCTCCTTAGGGTCGATCTGCGCTAGCACCTGCTGCGCCGCAAGGATCGGAATAAACTCGAAACCGTGCACGCCGCAAGTGATCGCCAGCACCGGCCCAGGCTGGGCGCCATGAAATACGCTGACGGGGATGAAGGTGGCGGGGTCGCCGCGTTCTGTGATCTCCAAGTCCACGTCCAGCCTTGTTCCCGGGCTCACCTTCCTTCCGGCGAATTCAAAAGGTTCCTGGGCTGAAATCGTCCCCAACAAAGAAAACCAAACCAGCAAGCGCAGCATGTTCGAAGTTTAACGGCCTGCGGGACACCTCTGCACCCCCAAATTACGCGAATACGATAGAACGTGTCTAAGTCGCCGCCCAAAATGATCGTGGGCTATGCCGCCCTTCTTCTCAGCACCGCCCTCGCCAGCTTCTGGGGCTTTTGGGGCGCCGTCGAAACCTTCCATGAAGGCTGGTATTTCGAAAGCTTCTGGTCGAACCTTGCTCTGATGTTCGGCCAATACTTCGTACCCATGCTGGGTTTTTGGGCCCTGGCGCTGGCTTCCCTCAAGTGGCCCCTTGCCGGTGCGGCCCTGCATGCGGCGCTGGCCTGCGGCGTGCTCTACCTCTTCGGCTGGCAACGCCCGGGCGCGTGGTGGCTATGGCCGCCGCTGCTGATCCTGGCCGCCGCCTACGCCTGGGCCCGGCCGCAAGCGCACCGCTGGGTCCGCCTCGCCGTTTTGCTGCTGCCGCCAATCACTGCTTTGGGCTACGGCGTGTTCCCCGCCTATCTCGCCTGCACTCGCATCCCCCTGTCCACCACCGGCGCCGTTCAATGGCAAGGCCTCACCTGGGCCCCCGCCGGTCCCGGCTGGCCGCAGCGCTTAGGCGACCGCTGGCAGGTGGCCGAGAACGCCTGCGCCACTCTCAGCCACGATGGCCTTTCCGTCTCCCCTACCAAGCTCGATCACTGGCGTCTTCCCACCGTCGAAGAACTCAAGGCCGCCCTGCCCCGCCACAAAGTCTTCCCGAGCCAGACCACCAAAGACGCGCCCCTGTGGAACAAGCACTCCCAAATCATCTACCTCTGGTCCGCCGGCCAGCCCACCTTTGTCAGCTACAACGGCTGGGTGGTGAAGAGCAACCTGCGCGACAAGCGCGGCTACATTGGCTGGCGCTGCGTCAAGCGCGAGTAAGTCGGCTCTCCCATGCTCGTCTAGGCCAACTGCGCCACATCCCCCCGGTTCGGCGCCCACGCCTCCACCTCATAGCGCTCCCACACCGCCTTGGCAAAGGCATCCTGCTGCCTAGGCTCTCCATGCACCAGGAACACCTTCTTCAGCCCCGCCGCCACTGGCTTCATCCACTGCAACAGCTCCCTTTGATCGGCGTGGCCGCTGAGTTCGTTGATCTTGGCCACCTCCGCCCGCAGCCGCATTAGCTCGCCAAAAATCGGCACCTCCGGCAGCTTGTCCAGCAGCTTACGCCCCAGCGTATGTTCGGCCTGGAATCCCGTAATCAGCACCGTGTTGCGCGGGTCTCCAATCGCATTGCGCAGGTGATGAATAATGCGTCCCGCTTCGGCCATGCCGCTAGCGGAGATAATCATCATCGGCCCGCGGAGGTCGTTGAGCGCCTTGGACTCCGCCGCCTCGCGGATATAACGCAGCCGGGAGAATCCAAACACATCGCCATCGCGGTCGGCCTCCAACATCGCGCGCGTCTCCTCGTCGAATAGCGCCGCGTGCTTGCGGAAGGTCTCCGTCACATTCACCGCGAGCGGAGAATCCACAAAAATCGGGATACTCGGGATTCGCTTCTCTTTCATCAATTGATTCAGCAACACCACGATCTGCTGCGTCCTGCCCACCGCAAAAGCGGGCGCAATGATCTTGCCGCCCCGTGCCGCCGTCCGGCTGACGATGTCGGCGAGCTTGTCCAACACCGCGCCTTCATCGGCATGCAGCCGGTCTCCGTAGGTCGATTCAAGAATCAGGTAATCGCAATCGGGCACCGTCTGCGGGTCGCGAATGATCGGCAGATTCGGCCGCCCCACGTCGCCCGAAAAACCAAGCCGCACCTTGCCGTCGCTCACCATCATCGAGACGCTCCCCAGCATGTGCCCCGCTTCCACGGTCTCCACGTGCAACCCATCGCCCAGGTCCAGCGTGCCCCGCATCGGCATCGGCCGAAACAGTTCAAGCGCCCGCTCCGCATCCTTGGCCGTATACAACGGCTCAATGAGCGGTTCTTCCCATTCGCTTAAGACACTCCGGCGACGGTCCCGCCGACGGTTCAAGTATTCGGCGTCCTTCTCCTGGATGTGCGCGCTATCCAGCAACATCGCGCGGCACAAGTCCATCGTCGCCTCCGTCGCATAGATTGCGCCTTCAAAACCTTGCTTCACCAGGTTCGGCAGATTCCCCGAATGATCGATATGCGCATGCGACAGGATCACCGCCTCCACCTCCGACGGGTGCGAGGGGAAGCAGCAGTTGCGGGTCTTTGCCTCTTGCCGCCGTCCCTGAAAAAGCCCGCAATCGAGAAAGATCTTTCTCATGCCGGCCTTGCCCGGCTGACGAATCTCGTGCAGCGATCCCGTCACCGTGCGCGTTGCGCCCCAAAAATGAATTTCCATGTGATCTGTCACACAATAGAATATCGATGACTTCTCGACCTTTCCTCCTGCTCGCCTTTGCGCTCTGCCTACCGGTCTTCGCGCAGAAGAAACCCGTTACCCTCGACACGCTGCGCCAGCCGGCCGGCTCGGCCGGTACGGTCTCCCCCATCTGGGCGCCCAACGGCTACCAGTTCGCCTACACCAAGGGCGGCGGCCTGCACCTCTACGACTGCCGCAAGAAGGAATCCAAGGCCCTCCTCGAGAGTCTCTCTAAACTTAGCGCCCTCGCCGTCAAAGATTCCCGCCCGGAAGGCGCCTTCAACTGGCAGAACCGCCGCGTTAGCGAGCAGGCCATCCAATGGTCCGGCGACTCCTCTGCGCTGCTCTTAAGTCTTGGCGGCGATCTCTTTTGGCTCAATGCCGCCAGTGGGGAGTCCCAGCAGCTCACCCGCACCGAAGCCCAGGAGGAAGACCCCAAGCTCAGCCCGGACGCGAAGAAAATCGCTTTCCGCATCGACAACGACCTCTACGCGCTCGACATCGCCACCCAGAAACAAACTCGCCTCACCCGCGATGGTTCGGAAACTCTCCTCAACGCCAAGCTCGATTGGGTCTACCCCGAAGAACTCGACATCAACACCGCCTACTGGTGGAGCCCCGATAGCGCGCGCATCGCCTACCTGCAATTCGACACCGCTAAAGTGATGATCTATCCGCAGACCGATCTGCTCAAGATTCCCGCCCTCCCGGAGCCCGAGCGCTATCCCCAGGCCGGCACGCCGAACTCCGACGTCCGCCTGGGCGTCGTCGATCTCGAACTTGCCAAGACCCGCTGGATGGACTTTGGAGAAACCCGCGACTTCCTGCTCGCCCGCGTGGCGTGGCTGAACCAAAGCGAGATTGCCGTTCAGCGTATGACGCGCACGCAGGATCGCCTGGACTTCCTCGCCGCCAATTGGGAAACCCGCGCCGTCCGCCGCGTCTTTGGCGAGAGCGATCCCTACTGGATCAATGTCCACTCGCTCACGCGCACCGAACCCGCCGAAAAGCGCATCGTCTGGGCTAGCGAAAAATCCGGCACGCGCCATCTCTATCTCATGAGCTTTGACGGCAAAGAATTGGGCCAGATCACCAAGGGCGATTGGGAAGTAAGCGATCTAGCTGGCGTCGATTGGTCCCGCAAGCTCGTTTACTACACCTCAACGGAAGCAAGCCCGCTCGAACGCCATCTCTACGTCATCGGCCTCGATGGCAAAGGCAAGAAGCGCCTCAGCCAGGAGCCCGGCACCCACTCCGTCAACATGAGCCCCACCGCCGAGTTCTACCTCGCCAGTCATTCCTCTTCCACGCAGCCCAGCCAGCAAACACTCCACGCCGCCAGCGGCGCACTTATCGAGACTCTGAGACCGCGCGACACCAAAACGCAAAACGAGTACGAACTGTTGCCCACCGAGTTCCACACCTTCAAGGCCGCCGATGGCGCCCTCCTCCACGCCCGCATGATTAAGCCGAAGAATTTCGATCCTTCGAAGAAGTACCCGGCCGTCGTGATGGTCTATGGCGGGCCGCATGTCCAAACGGTCCGTAACCAATGGGCGGGCGCCAATTGGGATCAGGTCCTGGCGCACAAGGGCTTTGTCATCTGGCAGGCCGACAATCGTGGCAGCGCGGGGCGCGGCCACGCCTGGGAGTCCAAAGTCTCCCGCAACTTTGGCGCGATTGAAGTGGCCGATCAAAAAGCGGGCGTTGAGCACCTGGTTTCCCTCGGCTTCGTCGACGCCACCCGCGTCGGCATGTACGGTTGGAGCTTTGGCGGTTACATGACCCTCAACACCATGCTCGAAGAACCCAAGCTCATCCGCGCCGGCATCAGCGGCGCGCCCGTCACCAACTGGCTTCTCTACGACACCATCTACACCGAGCGCTACATGGGCCTGCCCCAGGAAAACGAGGCCGCCTACAAGAAAGCCTCCCCCGTGCACAAGGCCAAGAACCTGGAAGGCAAGCTCATGCTTGTGCACAACTTTGGCGACGACAACGTCCTCTTCCAAAACATGCTCCAAATGACCGACGCCCTGCAGCGTGCCGGCAAACATTTCGAGCTCTCCGTGTATCCGCAGAAATCCCACGGCGTCGGCGGCCCCGCCCGCCATCACCTCAACGAGGCCATGACCGATTTCTTTGAGCGGAACCTGCTCCGCTAATGCCGCCCCGCTGGCTCGTGCTGGCCCTCTGGGCCGCCCTGGTGGCCTTTTACTTTTACAAAAAGGCGCCCGTCACCCTTGAAGCCGATTGGTCGCACGACGACCTCATGAACTGCTATCGCGCGCTCGAAAGCAGCTACGGCGAAACCCTCCGCGACATCGCCGTCTTCTGGAAACCCACGCCCTTCTTCCGCCCCCTGGGCCAGCTCTTCTATAAGCTCAGCTTCGACCGCTTTCAGTTCGCCCAGCTTCCGCCGCGGATTTTTTGCTCGCTCTTGTTGCTGCTGAACGCCTATCTGCTCGGCCACGTCGCCTACCGTCTATCTCGCAACCTCGCCTATGGCCTTGCGGCGATGGCCATCGCGGCCTACCATCCCCTTTGGGCCCACCTCTATCTCAACACCGGCACCATCTACGAGATCCTCGCCTTCACCTGCGTCTATCTCGGCCTCTGGCTCTACATTGAATTCCGCGATAAGCCCTGGGTCGATCTCGCGGTCCTGCCCTGCTTCATCCTGGCCCTGAACGCCAAGGAAAGCGGCATCGTCCTTGCGCCCTTCGTAGTCATCTACGAGCTAATCTTTTTCCGTCGCATCCCCTGGCGAAGCTCAGCGCTCTTCGCCGCCGCGAGCCTTGCATTCATCCTGGGCCGCATCTATGGTCCGGGCGGTCTTAGCGGCGTGGGTATGTACCAGCCCCAGTACACGCCGGCCATGTACTTCGCGAACTTCCACCATTACTTCGCCAGCCTCATCTTCCGCCAGGCCACCCCGCTCTGGGCCTGCCTGCTTTTCTGCGCACTGCCCGCCCTCACCCGCACCAAAGAAGGTCTTTTCGCCGCTCTGGTTTTCCCCATTGGCATCCTGCCGCTGGCGTTTGTTCCGGACCGCGGTCTTGAGGCCGTCTACATCGCCTGCGCCGCGCTGGCCTTCGGCCTGCCCGCCTTTCTCTTGCCTATTAAGGGCGAGCGCTGGCAGTTGGCAGGCGCCGCCGCGATCTTCATTCTGCTGGCCTTCCAATTCCCTGCCCTGCGCGGGCGCTGGGGTTGGGAAAAAGAGCAGGGCGACATTCGCGCCTTCCACGAAAGTCTCGCGCGTCAATTCCCCCAAATGCCCCCCAACGTGCAAATCCGCTTCGTCAAGGAGCCCTTCCCACCCGATTCCCCTTGGGCCAGCGTCTTTGCCACGCGCCTCCTCTATAGAGACACTTCCATCATTGTCGTCGGCGAAAACAATCCCCACACCAAGAGCAACCCCGCTTCGAAAGACTTCGTATCGTTTACCTGGCAGGACGGCCAACTGGTCCGTCTGAAGTAGCGGCTCGCTACGCCCACACCTTCTCAATCGGCGTCCCGCCAAAGTCTGTCAGCTTCTCGTGCCGCCCATTGTGCAAGTACCAGAGCCGGTGCTGGTCCATCCCCAGCAAGCTCAAGATCGTCGCGTGAAAATCCCGCATGTGGTACCGGTCGCCAATCGCGCGCAACCCAAATTCATCGGTCTCGCCGATGATTCGTCCGCCTTTGGCGCCCCCGCCCGCAAACCACATCGTGTAGCCGTGCGGATTGTGGTCGCGTCCATTGCCGCTTTCGGAGTTCGGCAGCCGGCCGAATTCGCTGCCCCAGATCACCAGCGTTTCCTCCAGTAAGCCGCGCTGCTTCAAGTCCTTGAGCAGCGCCGCAATCGGTTGATCCGTAAAGCCGCACATCTTTTCGTGATTCGCTTTCAGATGCGAATGCGCGTCCCACTGCATGCTCACCGGCCCGCCGCCGGAGTAAAGCTGCACAAAGCGCACGCCGCGCTCCACCATCCGGCGCGCCAATAAGCAGCGCGTCCCAAAGTCCGCCGTCGGCGGCGCATCCAGGCCATACATCTTGCGGATGTGCGCGGGTTCCTTCGATAAATCCACCGCCTCCGGCGCATGCGTCTGCATCCGGAAGGCCAGCTCGTAGCTCGCAATCCGCGCGCCCATCTCGTTGTCGTCGGGCCTGGTATCCAGCTCGTTCATCTGCTGAATCAAGTCCAGCGTCCGCCGTTGCCGCTCCGCCGTCACGCCCTCGGGCCGCTTCAGATGCAAAATCGGGCTCGGGCCCGGACGCAGCAGTGTCCCTTGATGGACCGCAGGCAGAAAGCCCGAGCCCCAACACGGCGTCCCACCCTCGGGCGTGCCCTCCGGCTGCGGCATTACCACATAGGCCGGCAGGTTCTCGCTCTCGCTCCCCAGTCCATACGTCACCCAAGAACCCATCGACGGGTAGCCCATCAGAATGCGCCCCGTGTGCACCTGGTACATCGCCGGCGCATGTACCACGCTCTCGGTATAGAAGCTCCGCACGAAGCAGATATCGTCCACGCACTCGGCCAAATGCGGATACAGGCTCGACACCGGAATCCCGCTCCGGCCGTAGTTCTTAAACTCCCACGGCGAGCCTAGGATCGGCGTCGAACCGTCGGTGAATTGGCCCACCGGCTTTCCAAAGCTCTCGGGCAGCGGCTTCCCCTCGTATTTCTTCAGCGCCGGCTTGGGATCGAAGGTATCCATCGACGACGGCGCGCCCACCATGAACAAGAAGATCACGTTCTTGGCCTTGGCCGGAAAGTGCGGAGGCTTCGCGGCCAGCGGATTCGTCCGCGCCGCCTGCAACTCCCGCTGCAAGAGCCATTCCGCCGCCACCGCGCCAAAGCCATTGGCCGCGGCCTTGAGCACGTTGCGCCGGTTTAGGCCAGAAGAATTACGGAAGGTAGACAAAGTCATTGCGGTTCAGGATCGCCAGAGCAAAGTCTTCGATCGTGCCTCCCTGTGCAAAAAAATCTTGGGCCATCTGGCGCTCTTTCTCCGTGGGCTTCCGCGTCAGCGCCAGCGCATAAGCCCGCTCTACCGCATCGCCCTGCGTCAGGCGCTTGGCGAAGGCCCGCGCCTGCTCCTGCACGAAATCGCTATTCAGCATCGACAAGCTCTGCAGCGCATGCGTCGACACGGGCCTCTCCGGGCAGCTCGACATCGTATCCGGCTGATCGAAATTGTTCAGCAAAGGCAGCCGGATCGTCCGCCGGTTCAACAGATAGATTGAGCGCCGGTACATCTCCGCCCTGTCCTTCGGCAGCGGCCACAGGTTGTCCGGCTCCGCTTCGGTAAAGATAATGTCGTAGATCTCCGGCTCAATCGGCGTCTTTACGGGCACCCCGTACATCTTCGAATTCAACGTGCCCGCCACCGCCAGAATCGAATCCCGCAGCGTCTCGGCATCCATGCGCCGGCGCTGCGCCGCTTCCTGCCGGTAGCTCGCGCTCGTCAAGATCAACCGGTCGATGTGACGCAGATTCCATCCGCTGGCCACCAGTTCCGTCGCCAGCCAGTCCAGCAATTTGACGTTCGTCGGCCGCGCCCCCAAGGCCCCAAAGTCGTTCTGCGTCGCGACAATCGCCTTCCCCATCCGGAAGCCCCACATCCGGTTCACCATTACGCGCGCCGTCAACGGATGCTCGCCCGAGCTAAGCCAGTTCGCCAGCGCCGCCCGCCGTCCGCGTGCTTCCGTTGATAGCTTTCCCAGGTCCGGCGCCAATACCAGAGGCAAGCCCGGCTCCACCACGTCCAGCTTCTTCTTATGGTCCCCCACCTTCAGAATATGGGTCGCGGGCGCTTTCGTTACCGTCCAAACGCCATAGGCATGCGCCGCGGGCGCGGGCGCCTCGAGATCAATCTCGTGCATCCGCTGGCGCAAGGCCGCGCGCTTGGCCTTCAAGTCCGCCGGGATCAAATTCACCACCTCGTCCCAAGTCGGAGAAATTTGCCGCATCGCTTCCTTGCGCAGGCGCTTCTGTTCTTCCGTCTTGATCTCGCTCTTGGGCAAATCAAGAATGGCCCGGTACACCGGCTCAAGCTCTTTCTTCTTCGCTTCCCGAAACTGCTCTTCGAAGGGCTTCTCGATCGTCTGGATCTCATCCACAATGGGCTTCAAACGCAGCCGGTGCCGCTCGGCCGCCTCATCCGCCGCCCGCGCTTCTTCCGCCGACGCAATCTGCACCTCGCGCATATCCGTCGACGCGAGTATCGCCTGCAGCCGGTAGTAATCCGCCTGCAAAATCGGATCGAACTTATGGTTATGGCAGCGCGCGCATCCCACCGTCAGCCCCATAAAGGCCGTCGTCACGCTATGCGTCATCTCCATCAGGTCTTCCTGGCGGTTCTGTTCCTCGTCCTGATTCCCGCCCACCACATGCCTGGGCCCCGCGCGCAGAAAGCCCGTCCCCACGAGCGCCTCCGCGCTTCCCGGATACAACTCATCCCCCGCCAACTGCTCCTTCAAGAAGCGGTCATAGGGCTTATTGGCCACGAACGAGCGAATCACATAATCCCGATAGCGCCACGCATGCGGCCGCTCCGCATCTAGCTCAAACCCATTCGTATCCGCATAGCGCACCACGTCCAACCACTTCTGCGCCCACCGCTCGGCATACGCGTTCGAAGCCATCAAGCGATCCAGCAGCTTCTCGTAGGCCTTGGGGCTCTTATCGTTTACAAAGGCCTCCACCTCGGCCAGCGTTGGCGGCAGCCCCGTCAGGTCCAGCGTCACTCTCCGCGCCAGCGCCCGCCGCTCCAGGGCTCCCCGCTTCGCCGGCTCCAGAGCATCCACCGGATGCACACCCTTCGAAGTCTCTGCTCGCTTCGGCGCCTGAAAAGACCAGAAGCCCCGCCGCTTGGCCACCAGCGCCTCTTCTTTGGGGTCCACACGCGCCTCCGCCCACAACATCAGCAGGCATCCGAAGAGGGCAACCACTCTTTTCATACAATTTCCGCTATCTCGTTAACATAACGCGTCTCGCGCCCGACCTGCACGGCATGCGAATCGCGCTTGCACTCATCACTCCGCTTGCCCTTCTCGCGGACCCCGGCTGGGGCATCGTCGCAGACCGCCAAGGCAACATTTACGCGGGCGACGTTATCCGCAACGTGATCTGGCGTATCTCCCCTTCCGGCTCCGTCCAAGCTCTCGCCGTCGGCCGCCACGCCCATGCTCTCTGCCTCGATCGCCAGGACACCCTCTGGGGCGATCAAACCGACTACGATCCCCTCACCCAGTCCTTCTCCCGCACTACTTGGCGCCTGGCTGGCCAACGCGCCGTCCCCCAGGCCGCTCCCGCCGAATGCCGTTCCTTGCTGAACCCGCGCCGCGCGATCCCTGCGCAAATCCCCAGCTCGCCCGGTTGGGAGATCCGCGGCTATGCGGAAAGCCCCACCGCCTGGTTCGTCCTCGAACACATCCCCGCAGGCGAATTCGAAAACCTGGCCCGGCGCACGGCGCCCTTTACGCGCGTTCGCCGCGTCCCGAAGTCTTCCGCGCCGTCCCAGATTTTGCTGGAGATCTCAAACTCCTCCCCCCGCCTTTGAATACATGGCCAAAGCGCAGCAGGTCCACATAAATCCCCTCTACCCTCACCCCCTCGCTCTCCAGCCTCTGCGCCTGCTCGGCGCCATTCATACCCCGCAGTAATATCTTGCCCCGCTTCGCCGTCACCTTGCCGATCACTCTCTGCCAGGGCAGTGTCGGGTCAAACGTCTTTAGAGACCACGCCACCTGCCGCGAACCCCTCGGAAATCCCGCCGCCTCCGCCACTTGCCCGTACGTCGCCACCTTCCCTTTCGGAATCTTCTTTACGAACTTCCGAATCTCGCGAAACATCAGCGCTTGGCCACCAACTGAATCTCAAAAATCTTCGGCCACAATTTCCCCGTCACAAAGAGCCGCTTCCCCGCCGCATCGTACGCAATCCCGTTCAACACATCCACACTCCCGCCTTCCCCCGTCATCTGCCCCAGCAAGCCCCGCATATCCACAATCCCCAACACCCTTCCATCCACGGGCGAAATCCTGAGAATAAAATCGCTTTGCCACACATTGGCATACAGCTCGCCCTCCACCATCTCCAGCTCATTCAACTGATCGATCGGGCGTCCGCCGCTCTTCACCTCCATCCGGCGCGTTTCCTTTAGCGTCACCGCATCCCACACCCGAATCGTCGCCGTCCCGTCGCTCATGTAGACATTCTTGGCATCGCTCGTCAGCCCCCATCCTTCCCCGGGATAACGAAAAGTGCCCGTCTTCTTCAGCGTCCGCTTGTCGTAAACAAAACCCTCGCCCTGTTTCCAGGTCAATTGCAGAATCCTGCTCCCCACCACCGTGATCCCTTCGCCAAAATACTGCTCAGCCAGCGGCACTTGCTGCAGCACCTGCCCGGTCTCCAGCTTCACCTTCCGCAGCCCGCTCCTCCCGTTCAGTCCGGTCCCCTCATAAAGAATGCCGTCCTTGTATTCCAGACCCTGCGTAAACGCCCCCCGGTCGTGCGCATAACTCTTCACCACCCGGTACCCATACCGCGCGGGCTCCATCTGCTTCACCATCTGCCCGGACGTCGCCAGTCCCGCCGCCAGCAGCAACAAGAATCTCATCCTTACTAGAGTAACGAGCGCGCCCGCACAAAAACTTCCGCCAGCATCTCCCGCGTCAGCCGCCCCGTCTGCGTATTCTGTTGGCTCGGATGATACGAACACAGCAGATGCGGCCGTCCCGCATAATGCGCTCCGTGCGCAAACGGATACTCCGCCAGCCTTCCTCTCCCCGACGCCTTCAAATAGGCCTCGAGGGCCACCCTCCCCAGACACACCACCACCTCCACCTGCGCCATCTGCCTGATCTCTTCTTGTAGATACTCTCGACAGTTCGCCAGTTCCTCGGGCGCCGGCTTGTTCCCCGGCGGCGCGCAATGGGCCGCGGCCGTTAGCCAAGCGTCCCGTAGCTCCAGCCCGTCCCCCCGCCGCACGCTCTCCGCCTGGCTGGCAAAGCCCGCCTCATGCATCGCCCGAAACAAAAACTCCCCGCTCCGGTCCCCCGTAAACATCCGCCCCGTTCGATTGGCCCCGTGCGCCCCCGGCGCCAGTCCCACCACCAGTAACCGCGCCTTCTCATCTCCAAAGCTGGGCACCGGTTTCCCCCAATACTCCTCCCCCCGATACGCCGCCCGCTTCACCCGCGCCACTTCCCGGCAATGCGCAATCAAACGCGGACACCGCTCGCAGCCCTCGATTTCACCCCCCGCCCGCAACCGCCGCACTACTAGACCTTTTACTACTCCGCCTCTATGCGAATCGAACCCACGCCGCCCTTCACCCGCAGCCGCACCTTCACCTTCGCCTTCTCAAACGCCTCGTTCTCCCACACTTTGCCCTTCTTTTCCAGGCCCCTCACATCGATCGATCCCAAGCCGCCTTCGGCCTCCGCCCGAAGCCCCACCCCGCGCGGCAGCCTCACTTCGCATTCCCCCACCCCTCCATTAATCTCGATCTCGTAGTCCCGCTTCGGCGTCCCCCGGAAATCCGCCACCACCTTCCCCGCCCCCAGCCCCATCTTCACCCTTCGCAGGTCCACGCTCCCCAACGTCAACCGCGCCTCGCCCGCCCCCATCTTGATATCCAGATCCGTCTCTACGCCGTCGGCTAGCGTCACTCTCCAGTTGTTCTTCATCCTCCCGGAAAACCGCACCGCCTGGTCTTTTTGCTCCAGCACCAGCCGCGCGCGAAAGCTGGAATCGTCAAACGTGAAGCGCGGTTCGAATTGCCCTTTGTTGTACTCAAACACGGCTTTGGCTTCCGCCTTGCCGCCCCCTTCCACAATCAATTCCCCCGCCGCCATCCGGATCTCCGCCGTCAGCATCTCGACCTTCGCCAGGTTGCCCGTCTTCGTCTCGGACAGCACCGGCCCCAGTTCTTCCCGGCGCATCACACAGGAGAACAGCCCTACGCTCACCGCCAGCACAATCCAGGTCTTTTTCATTCGATCGGTATTAACACTACCTTTTCTAGACTTACGCCGTCGAGCCCCTGCGCGTTCGCACTTTTCACCTGCAACGTGTTCTCGCCCTTCACCAGCGCAATCGAACCCAACTGCTGCGTCCGGAATACCCATTCTCCACCCGTATTCACGGTCTTGCCGTTCACGGACGCTCCTCCCGCCGTCACCACATAGTCCCTCTCCGCCCCGGCCCGCGTCGAACCATAGCTCACCTCGACCTTGTAACGCCCCGCCTTCGGCGCCTCCAGCTTCCACGTCGGCACATCGTCGGCCCGGCTCCACTGCGTCAGGTACACATGCCCCAGCGCATTCTCCTTCTTGGCGCGCTGCTCAAAGCGAGTGTCAATTTCGCTCGATTCCACGCCCAGTTCAAATCGCCCCTTCTCCCCGGGCCGAATCACAAACGGCTCTACCGCCGGCGCCCCGTCTAGCTTCAGCACCACGACGCTCGCCCGCTCGTCCGGTGCCGTCTTCGGCACCGTCACCATCACATCGGCCCCATCCCGCCTCCAGGCCAGTGGCGTCTTCTTCGCATCGGCCAATAGATACGCGGAGTGCACCAGATTCTTCAAACCCGGCACTCGTAACTGGCCGTCCTTCGGCCAGGCAAAGACATGCAGATACAAGTTCGCATCCTTCTGCGTTGCCCGCCCAAAGAACGGCATCCGAGAAAACGGGCTCGCCTTCGTCCCATAGATGGCCTCGCCATTCGTCTTCAACCACTCGCCCATCGCCTCCAGCCGCGTTGTAAACTCAGGCTGAATCGTTCCGTCCGGCTTCGGCCCAATATTCAGGAGTAAGTTCCCGCCCTTGGACACCACTTCCACTAACATCCGGATTAAGTCGCGCTCCGTCTTAAAATTCGTCTCGTACTTGTTATAGCCCCAGGAATCCATATTGATCGTCACGCAGCTTTCCCAAAGCGCCGCCTTGCCGCTCGGGTCCACGACGCCCGTCGCCGGCACAAACTGCTCCGGCGTGCCAAAATCCGCCCGGCTCCCCGGCTGGCGCTCATAGAGCCGGTCGTTGATCAACGCATTCGGCTGCATCATCCGGATAAAGTCGTAGATCTCATCCTCGCGCTTCAGGTCCTTCAGCGTATGCTCCCATTCGCCGTCAAACCAGATCATCGCCACATCGCCATAACCCGTCAGTAACTCGCGCAGTTGTTCCTTCATGTAATCCACATACAGGCCCTTATTCCCGCCCGCCTGGGGGTCCTTCGCTTCCCACGCCCGCAAGGGCCGATAAGCCGGATGATGCCAGTCCATGATCGAGTGATAGAACCCAAAACGCAGATCTTTCTTCCGCGCCGCCTCAGCTAACTCTTTCAGGGGATCGCCCTTGTAAGGCGTGATTTCCATGTCATAGTCGCTGGCCTTCGAACGCCAAATGGAAAAGCCATCGTGGTGCTTGGAAGTAATCACCACATACTTTGCTCCCGCTCGGTCAAAGAGGCTCATCCACGCGTTGGCGTCCAGCTTCTCCGGGTTAAACTGCCGCGCGAACACGTCATACTCAGCCTGCGGAATCTGAAAGCGATGCCGCGCCCATTCGTGCCGCCCAATCACGGAATAGGGCCCCCAGTGAATAAAGATTCCCAACTTCGCGTCGCGAAACCATTGCAGACGCGCGTCGTCGTCCAAGGGCGGACGCACCGGTTGTGCCATTGCGCTTCCCAGCGCCAGTGAAAATGCCAGCAAAACTTTCAGACGAGCCGTAAAAATCATGGATACCTAGCCGTTATTCTATAGGTTTCATGCTAAAAGTCGATCCAGCAATTACCTCAGTTAGCCTAGTACCCGCCATCGAAAACATGTGGGCTCACAGCGCCCAAAAGATTCGCTCCCTGGAGAAGAACTGGTCTCCCGCCGCCGGCTCGCCCGTCTTTACCATCGAAGGCCAATACACCTCCCGCGGCTGGACGGAATGGACGCAGGGCTTCCAATTCGGCGCCGCCATCCTGCAATTCGATGCCACCGGCGAGGAAGAGTTCCTCGAGATCGGCCGCCGCCGCACTCTCGAACTCATGGCCACCCACGTCACCCACACCGGCGTCCACGACCACGGCTTCAATAACGTCTCCACCTACGGCAACCTCCTGCGCCTTCTCAACGAAGGCCGCCTACCCTCGAACGATTGGGAAAAGCACTTCTACGAGTTTGCCTTGAAGGCCTCCGGCGCCGTCCAAGCGTCGCGCTGGTCCACCATCCAGGGCGGCGGTGGATACATTTATTCCTTCAACGGCCCGCACTCCCTCTTCGTCGATACCATCCGCAGCCTGCGCGCCCTCGCCGTCGCCCACCGCCTCGGCCACGTCCTCAGCGCCGAAAACGACCAGCGCATCTCTCTGCTCGATCGACTCCTCGAACACGCCGCCGCCACCGCCCGTTACAGCATTTATTACGGCGAAGGCCGCGACGCCTACGATACTCCTGCCCTCCGGGGCCGCACCACCCACGAGGCGGTCTTCAATCGCAACGACGGCAACTTCCGCTGCCCCAACTCGCAGCAAGGCTATTCGCCCTTCTCCACCTGGACCCGCGGCCTGGCCTGGGCCATGCTTGGCTTTGCCGAAGAACTCGAGTTCCTCGAAACCTTAAGCGAAAGCCACCTCGGCGCCGCCAAAGAGTCCATGAAGGTAGCCGCCCAGGCCACCTGCGACTTCTATCTCGCCCACACCCCGACCTGCGGCGTCCCCTTTTGGGACACCGGCGCGCCCGGCCTCGCCAAGATGGGCGACTACCTCGACCGCCCCGCCGAACCCTTCAACGATCATGAGCCCGTCGATTCCTCCGCCGCCGCCATCGCCGCCCAAGGACTCCTCCGCCTGGGCCGCTATCTAAACGAAACTCGTTACTTCCAGGCCGGCCTCACGGTCCTGCGCACCCTTCTCTCGGAGACCTATCTTTGCGAAAATGCCCAGCATCAAGGCCTGCTCCTCCATTCCGTCTACCATCGCCCCAACGGCTGGGACCACATCCCCGCAGGCCGGCGCGTCCCCTGTGGCGAAAGCTGCATGTGGGGCGATTACCATCTCCGCGAAGCCGCCCTTTACGTGGAGCGCCTCGCCCAAGGCCAACCCTATCTCACCTTCTGGAGTTAAGCCCATGCGCTCCGCCCTGCTGCTTCTCACGGCCTTCTTTCTCACAGCCGCCCCACCCGAGGATCGCGGCCTCGGCACCTGGATCTTCGTCCCGGAAAAATCCACTTATGAGTCCGGCCCGGCCCCCAAACAGTCCCGCCGCCAGTGGGTCCTCCGGGGCGAAAAAGTCCAATTCCTCCACGATGGCGTCTCCGCGGACGGCAAAGTGTTCCACACCGAGTTCACCGCGCCTTATGACAACCTCCCCGTCCCCTTCCTCGGCGGCACGCTCTACGATTCGGTTGCGCTGCGCTGGGTCAACCCTAGCGTCGTCGAACAAACCTTCCGCCTCAAGGGCCAAGTCACTGTCACCGCTACCCGCACCATCTCCGACAATGGCCGCTACATGACCATCGATTCCCGCGGCCAACGCCTTGACGCTACCAGGTTCAAGAACCTCCTGGTCTATCGCCGGCAATAACTGCAACTCCCGGGCCGCTGCCGTGCCATCCTAAGGTTTCGCCGCAAAACACATGATGGACCATGTTCTTTCCACGCATATCTGCATCAATCACCGCCTCACGTCCGTATGGCTTGACCGGATCTGGGAGGCGGGCGTTCCGGCCGTGGAAATCTTCTGCGCCCGGCAGCATTTCGATTACCGCAACCGCGCCCAAGTCAACGAACTGGGCCACTGGTTCCGCGACTCTCCCCTGAAACTGCACTCGATCCACATGCCGATGTTCAGCGACGACCAATGGGGCAAGTCCAGTCCCAATGCCGCCCTGTCGATTGCGGAACTCTCCAAGCCTAAGCGTCTGGAGATGGTGGACGAGCTAAAGCGCGCCCTCGAGGTGGCCGAAGTTGTGCCCTGCAAATACGCCATCCAGCATTTAGGTGTGGGCGGCGAGGAATGGGAGCTCGAAAAGTTCGACGCCGCCTTCTCCTCGCTCGAAGAATTGAACCTCTTCGCCAAGCACCGCGGCGTGGAGATCCTGCTCGAGAACATCCCCAACAAGCTCTCGAACGCGGAGCGCCTCATGCGCTTCCTCGAAATGACGCACCTGAAAAACGGACTTTGTTTCGATACCGGCCACGCGCACCTGGCGGGCAGCGTCGAGAGCGAATGGCAGATCATGCGCTCGCGCGTCAAGTCCACCCACGTCCACGACAACGACGGCAAGAACGACAACCACCGCTTCCCCTTCATTGCGACCGACGGCAGCATCCATTGGCGCCGCGTCATGAACATGCTTCGCCAGCAACTCGCCGGGCAGCCTGGCCAGTTTCCACTCGTGCTCGAGTTGCGCGAGGTGCCCGAAATTCCCAAACCCATCGAGAAGGCCGTTGAGGTCTTCACCCGCCTGGCCGAAGTGCCGGCCGAAGAATACCGTTTCGAGAGTTAAGTCATGAGCGAAATTCCCCGCGCCTCGATCGCGCACATCGGACAATACGAAGGCCAAACCGTTCGTCTCAGCGGCTGGTTGTACAACCTGCGGCGCAGCGGCAAGATCGCCTTCCCTATCCTGCGCGACGGCACCGGCTTCCTGCAATGTGTAGCCGTTAAGGCCGAGCTGCCCGAAGACGTCTTTGAAAGCCTCCGCGAACTGACGCAGGAAAGCTCGCTTACCGTCGTCGGTAAGGTCCGCGCCGAAGCCCGCGCACAAGGTGGCTATGAGCTCGATATTGCCGAGGTCACCATCCACCAGCGCGTGCCCGAGGAAGATCCCTACCCCATCACGCCCAAGGATCACGGCATCGATTTTCTGCTGGATCGCCGCCACCTCTGGCTCCGCTCCAAGCGCCAGTTCGCCATCGCCAAGATTCGCCACGAAGTGATCAAGGCCGTCCGCGACTACTTCGATAGCCGCGACTTCGTGCTCATGGATACGCCCATCTTTACGCCCGCGGCCTGCGAGGGCACCACCACACTCTTCGAGGTCGATTACTTCGAAGACGAGAAGATGTACCTCACCCAAAGCGGCCAGCTTTATAACGAAGCCAATGCCATGGCCATGGGCAAGGTCTACTGCTTCGGCCCCACCTTTCGCGCCGAAAAATCGAAGACCCGCCGCCACCTCACCGAGTTCTGGATGGTTGAGCCCGAAATGGCTTACGCGACGCTCGAAGACGTCAAACAATTGGCCGAGGGCCTGGTGGTCTCCATCGTGGAACGCGTCCTGAGCCATCGCGGCGAAGAGTTGAAGATCCTCGAGCGCGACATCTCGAAACTTGAAGCCGTACGCTCCCCCTTCCCCCGCATGAGCTACGACCGCGCCGTGGAAATCCTCAAGAGCAAGGGCAGCGAAATCGAATGGGGCGGCGATTTCGGCAACGCCGACGAAACGCTGCTCACGGAAGACTCCCCTACGCCCATCCTGGTCGACAAGTACCCCACCGAGATCAAGGCCTTCTACTTCCAGCCCGACGCCGAACGCCCCGAAGTGGCCTTGGGCGTCGATGTCATCGCCCCCGAAGGCTATGGCGAAATCATCGGCGGCGGCCAGCGCATCCACGACCTTAACCTGATGCTCCAGCGCCTGGAGGAACACCAACTCCCGCGCGAAGCCTTCGAGTGGTACCTCGATCTACGCAAGTTCGGCAGCGTGCCCCACGGCGGCTTTGGCATGGGCATTGAACGCACGGTCAGTTGGATGTGCGGCCTCGATCATCTGCGCGAAGCCATCCCCTACCCGCGCATGCTCTACCGCACCCGTCCTTAAGGAGACCCGTCAGGAAAACACCATGCGCAACGCGAAAGTAGCCGTCATCGGCGCTCCCATGGATCTGGGCGCGGGCCGCCGCGGCGTCGATATGGGCCCGTCGGCTGTACGGGTTGCCCAGTTGCAATTGCGCCTGGAATCGCTCGGCTATGAAGTGGAGGACTTGGGTAACATCGAAGTCGTCCAGCCGGAAAGCGTCGACCGCCGCGACGCCCGCGCACGCTTTTTGCCGGAAATCGCCAAAAGTTGCGCCCGCCTGGCCAAGATGGTCGAAAAGGCCATGGGCGCCGGGCAGTTTCCTCTGGTCTTGGGCGGCGATCACTCCGTCGCGGCCGGCACCATTGCCGGAGTCGCCAAACACCTGAAGCGCCAGAAAAAAAAACTAGGGGTCATCTGGATCGACGCCCATGCCGATATGAACACGCCCGCCACCACGCCCAGCGGCAACGTCCACGGCATGCCCCTCGCCGCCACCATCGGCCTGGGCGCCAAAGAGCTTACCCACATCGGCGGCTACTCGCCCAAAGTTAACCCCCGGAACGTGGTCCTCATCGGTCTGCGCGACGTCGACGAAGAAGAAAGCGAGAACATCCGCAAGAGCGGCGTCAAGGTCTTCACCATGCGCGAGGTGGACGAGCTTGGGATGCGCAGCGTGATGACCAACGCCATCGGCACCGCCCTCGACGGCACGGACGGCGTCCATCTTTCTTTCGACATGGATAGCGTCGACCCCGACGACGCCCCCGGCGTCGGTACTCCCGTTCGCGGCGGCCTTACCTATCGCGAGGCCCATCTCGCCATGGAGATGTTGAACGATTCCGAGGGCCTCGTCAGTATGGAAGTAGTCGAAGTGAACCCGGTGCTGGATACCGCCAATCGCACGGCACTATTGGCCGTGGAACTGGCGGCCAGCGCGATGGGCAAGAAAATTCTCGGTTAGGAGCGATCTGTGATGAAAACCCGCGTGGCGGTTGTGTACGGTGGGCGCAGCGGCGAACACGAAGTCAGCCTGAAGAGTGCGGAATCGATCATCGCCAACCTAAACCCGGAGCGCTACGAGGTGCTGCGTTATCTGGTCGCTAAGGATGGCCGCTGGTCACCGTCGCCCCTTCTGCCGGAACCCGGCGGCAATCCCCAGATCGACGTCGTCTTCCCCATCACCCACGGCACCTTTGGCGAGGACGGCACCATGCAGGGCCTCTTTGAGCTGGCTGATCTGCCGTACGTCGGGCCCGGCGTCCTGGGCAGCGCCGCCGCCATGGATAAGGAAGTGGCTAAGCGCATCCTGCAGGCTGCAGGCGTGCCTGTTGTTGAATACCTGGCTCAATACCGCGGACAGTTGGACCCCCAAGCCATCGTCGACCGCTTCGGCCTTCCCGTCTTTGTTAAGCCCTCCAACCTGGGCAGCAGCGTCGGTATCCATAAGGCCAAAACGATGCAGGGCCTGGTCGACGCCCTTCACGACGCTGCCCTCTACGACCCCAAGGTCATGATCGAACGCGCCATCGTCGGGCGCGAATTCGAATGCAGCGTTCTCGGCAACGAAACTCTCGAAGCTTCCTTCCCCTGCGAAATCCTGCCGGAGCGCGAGTTTTACGACTACGAAGCCAAGTACGTTCTCGACAACACCCGCATCGAACTCCCCGCCCATCTCGATCCCGCCAAGACCGAAGAGCTCCGCCGCCAGGCCATGGCCGCCGTGGCCGCCCTCGCTTGCGAGGGCATGGCGCGCGTGGACTTCCTGATGGAAACCGCAACCGGCAACCTGTACGTCAACGAAGTAAACACTTTGCCCGGCTTTACGTCCATTAGCATGTACCCCAAAATGTGGGAACACTCCGGCCTCGCTTACTCCGACCTGCTCGACCGCCTGATTGAACTGGCCCTCGAACGCCACGCCCGCCGGAAAGCCACGAAATTTACGCGTTAAATGCCTCGCTTTGCCTGGATTCTCGCCGCCCAGATTCTTTCCGCCCAACAGGACCCGGAAGGCCTTGCCGAGCACATCCGCCGTTTCACCCAAGTCTTCGCACTTGTCGAAGAGCATGCCGCCGAAAAAGTCGATGCGAAGACCGCCTTCGAAGCCGGCGCGCTACCCGCCGCCCTGCGTAAGCTCGATCCCCACAGCGTCTTCTTCAATAAAGATCAGTTCGAGCAACTGCGCGAAATGGAAACGTCCACGCGCAAAGGCTTCGGCAGCATCGTCAGCGTTTTGCCCGGTCGCGTCATCATTCTCCAAACCATGCCCGGCAGCCCCAGCCAGCGCGCGGGCCTGAGCCCAGGGGATGAAATCGTCGCCATCAACAATGTCCCCTTAAGCCGCTTCGATACGGAACAAATGGTCGAGTACCTGGCCTACACGCGCCAGAAAGAAGCGCTGCTGGCCGTGCGCCGCCAGAATTTCCCTCGTCCGCTTGAATTCGTACTCTCGCCCGCCACGCTAGACGCCCCCACGGTCGAACGCGCTTTCTATCTCAGCACGGGCATCGCCTACGTGCGCATTGGCGGCTTTGAAGCCAACACGGCTCGCGATTTCGCGAAAGCCCTGGAGCAATTGGGCCCCGCGCAAATAAAGGGCCTCGTGCTGGATTTGCGCACGAATTCCGGCGGCGTCCTGGCCAGCGCCATCGAGATCGCCTCCCTCTTCCTGCCTCCCGGCACCCGTATCACCAGCGTCAAGGGCCGGGCCAAAAAGGAGGACGCGATCGATTCGCCTAAGGACGGTAAGCAGGCTTACCTCTTCCCCGTCTCGATCCTGGTTAGCGAAAAAACGGCGAGCGCCAGCGAGGTTCTCGCCGCCGCTTTGCAAGAGAACGGCCGCGCCAAAATCCTTGGTACGCCCACTTATGGCAAGGGCCTGGTGCAGAGCGTCTTCCCCTTGAGCGGCGGCAACGGCCTCGCGCTCACCACGGCCTACTACTACACGCCCCAGGGCCGCAGCCTACAGCGCAAGCTCGAGGGCGCGCAGATCGATCCCACTCTTGCGACGGGTCAGGCTGGCCTGCAGCCCAACATCCCCGTGGCTCCCGAAGGGGCCACGCGCTTGCGCGCTTTCCTCGATGGCAACGGCTTGATCACCCAGTTCGCCACCGAGTGGACCCGCCAGAACCCCCAGCCCAAGAACGGCTGGTCGCTCCCCTTACAAACCCTCGATCAATACCAAGCCTGGCTTGGCGCACGCAATGTCCTGCCGGGCCTGGCCGAATGGGGCCGGGATCGCGATTGGATCCAGAATCGCCTGGAGCAGGAAATCCTCAATCAAACCCTCGGCGTTGAAAAGGGCGATGAAGTGGAAGCCCGCTTCGACCCGCAAGTCCGCCGGGCCGTCGAAGCTCTGCGCGCCCCTTGACGCGAATTCACTATGCTTGAGTTATGCGCTGGATCGTCTTCTTCGCCGCCGCTCGTCTTATTGCCGCCGAAACGCCCACCTTCAATAAAGACGTAGCGCCCATCCTCTTTGCCAATTGCACCGCCTGCCATCGGCCTGGCGAAATTGGCCCCATGTCCTTCACCAGCTACCGGGAAGTGCGCCCTTGGGCCAAGGCCATCCAAGGCGCCGTCCAAACCCGCCGCATGCCTCCGTGGCACGCCGATCCTCACTACGGCAAGTTCGCCAACGATTCCCGCTTAAGCGAAGCGCAGGTCGCCACCATCGTCCAGTGGGCCAAGGGCGGCGCCCCCGAAGGCAACCCAAAAGACCTGCCTCCCGTCCCCCAATTCGCCGACGGCTGGCAGATTGGCAAGCCCGATCTCACTTTCGCTATCCCCGAGTTCACGCTCTCTGATGCCGGCTACGACGAACAAAAAACCTTCTTCGTCGAAATGAATCTGGATCAGGAAATCTGGGTCGATGCTGTGGAGATCCGCCCCGGCAACCGCAAGGTCGTCCACCACGCCCATGTCTGGCTGGAATTGCCCCAGCCCGCCGAAAAGCCGCTTGCCGTTAAAAAATCGGCAACGCCCCGCATCAGCTACACCACGCGCGAAGGCACCCGCGTCTATGCCAAACCCGACGCCCCGGTGATCGACGATGGCTGCTCGCACCCCGATGGCGGCATGTGGCCCGGCCAGAAGCCCAGCGAACTTTCCACCATGCTCGGCAGCTTTGTCCCCGGTAAGGCCCCTGAAGTATGGCCCGCCGGTATCGCCAAGCGCATCCCCGCCGGCTCCAAGCTCAAGTTCACCATCCACTACTCCAAGACCACCGGCAAGCTCGAAACCGATTCCACCAGCGTCGGCCTACGCCTTGCCAAAGGCCCCATCGAACACGAACTCCGCCGCATCGATCTCCACAACAGCGCCTTCCGCATTCCCGCCCAAGTCGCTGAGCACACGGTCACTGCCTGCTACACCTTCGCTGAAGATGCCGACGTACTCAGCTATCTCGCCCACATGCACTACCGGGGCCGCAGCATGCGCTTTGACGCCATTTACCCGGACGGACGCACGGAGACGCTCTTGAACGTGCCCCGCTACGATTTCGAATGGCAAACCAAGTACCTGAACGCGGCCCCGGTGCGCATTCCCAAAGGCACGCGCATTAAGCTGACCGCCACTTTCGACAACTCCCCCAACAATAAATACAACCCCGATCCTTCCAAAGTCATCCGCTGGGGCGATAACACCACCGACGAAATGATGGATGGCTGGTTCGAGTTCGTTACGCCGAAATCCCGCTAAGGCTATTGCGGAACCGGACGCCCCATGCTCTTGTAAATGTTCTCGATCATGGCCACGTTGTCCTTGGCCTTCTGGTGTCCCTTATCGATCTCCACCACGCGCCGGTACATCCGCAGCGCCGTCGGATACTTCTTGAACGGCGGCAGGCTCTCGTTGTACATGTAGCTGTCGGCGCTGCCCATCAAGGCTTCCACCATCGTGGCTTTCGTCGCCGCATCGGCGGGCTTGGCCTTCAGGGCGGGCTCCAGCAGCGTGACGGCTTCTTCAAACTTCTTGGCTTTGATCAAGGCCTTGGCATCGGTAACGGGGTTGGCGGCCAGCAGGATGCCGGCTAAGGCCAACGAGACAAAAATACGGCGCATGGCCTTATTGTAGCCACTGCGGCGATAATGATGAAAATGATGGCTCGGCGAATCATCGTCGCAATCGACGGCCCCGCGGGTGCGGGCAAGAGCACCGTCGCGCGCCGCGTCGCCGAAAAGATTGGCGCCATCTATGTCGACACCGGCGCCATGTACCGCGCCGTCGCCCTTTGGGTGCTGCGCTCGGGCGTTAATCCCGCGGACATGAAAAGCGTGGAAGCCATGGCCGAACACGCCGACATTGAATTCGAAGTGCAGACGCGCCGCGTATTCTTGAACGGCGAAGACGTTAGCGACGCCATCCGCACGCCCGAAGTCTCCTCCGCCGCCAGTCTTGTGGCCGCCATCCCCGGTGTGCGCCGCGCCATGGTGGCCATCCAGCGCGACATGGCCGAGAAAACGAGCCTCGTCATGGAAGGCCGCGACATTGGCAGTGTCGTTTTCCCCGACGCCGACGTCAAGGTCTTTCTCGATGCCCGCCCCGAGGAACGTGCCGGCCGCCGTGCCGCCGAACTCGAAGCCAAAGGTCTCGCCGTCGACCTCGACGAACTCGCGCGCCAGATCGCCGACCGCGACGCCCGCGACCGCGGCCGCGACACTTCGCCGCTCATCCAGGCGCCCGACGCCGCCTTTGTCGATTCCACCGGCCAAACCCTCGAAGAGGTCGAAGCGGAAATCCTCAAGCTCATCCGGCAACGCACCTCCAACGGAAAGGATCATCACCATTAACCATCTCAATCCGCTGCTCGTCATGAAGTTTGGCGGCACTAGCATGGGCTCCGCCGAGCGCATGCGCGTCGCCGCGGCCATTGCGCGGGATGCACGCCGCCAAGGCCCCGTCCTCGTCGTCGTCAGCGCCATGAGCAAGGTCACCGATCTGCTCATCGCCACCATGCGCGCCGCCGAAGAGGGCGACCGCGACGCCGTGCGCGATAACATCCGCAGCCTCGAAAAACGCCACGCCGACACTTGTCGCGAAATTCTGCCAGAGCCTCGCCAGGCGACTGTCCTCTCCAGCCTCCACTCCTTGATCGAAGAATTCGAACGCCTCACAAGCGGCATTCTCATGCTGGCCGAGCGCCCACCCCGCAGCGTCGACGAAGCCCTGGCCATCGGCGAACGCCTGAGCGCCACCTTGCTTGCCGCGCACCTGGACTCCTCCGGCACACCCAGCGTCGCCATCAACGCGCGCGACGTCATTGTCACGGATAGCAATTTCGGCAGTGCCAACCCTCTCCTGGAAGCCACGCGCGAAAAATGCGCCCGCCTGCTCGGGCCCCAGCTCGACGCGGGCCGCCTGCCCATCGTCACCGGCTTCAATGGCGCCACGCTCGATGGCCGGCCCACTACCCTCGGACGCGGCGGCTCGGACTTCAGCGCCTCCATCCTGGCCAGCGCCCTCGATGCCGCCGAACTTTGGATCTGGACCGACGTCGACGGCATCATGAGCGCGGACCCGCGCCTCGTCCCCGATGCCAAAGTCCTCGATGTCATTACCTATCGCGAAGCCGCCGAGCTGGCCTACAACGGGGCCAAAGTCCTTCACCCCCGCACCCTCGCCCCGCTGGTGGAAAAAGGCATTCCCGTCTGGTCCAAAAACAGCTTCAACCTGGCCGCCCCCGGCACCAAGATCGTTCCCCACGCCGAAGGCAACGGCCCCCGCGCCGTCACCTCCATGGGGAATGTCGCGCTGATCTCAGTCGAACCCGCCAGCCCCCAAATGAATGGCACCCTACTGATGGGCCGCGCTCTCGAAGCCCTGGGCCGCGCCAATGCCGAGGTCCTCGCCTTCACCAGCTCCAGCTACCGCCAAAGCTTCTGCTTCCTGATCCGCAAAGACGAAGTCCCGGCCTCCCTCGACAGCCTCAAAGCCGAGCTAAGCCTGGAACTCGCCCATGAATACGTTCTGCCCATCGAAGTGGACGATAACGTCGGCCTCCTTGCCGTCGTGGGCGAGGGGATGCAAGGCCACCCCGGCCTCGCGGGCCGTGTCTTCACCGCCATCTCGCGCGACAACGTCAACATCATCGCCATCGCCCAAGGTTCGAGCGAGCTCACTATTTCCATCGTCGTCCGCCGCGACGGCCTCGAACGCGCCGTCCAGGCCGTCCACGCCGAATGCCAACTCGGCCAGCCGGTTGCGCCCTAACTGCGCCTCACCCGTGATATGCTAATGGGTTCTGGACTGGGCGAAGAGTGTTTGCGCATTCCTGCCGACTAGCCTTTCCCTGTTTCGATTCGCTTACACACTCCATGGAAAAAATGCTCCAACAGGCCCTTGGCTTGCTCATCCAAGCTGTGCCGACTTTCCTCGTCGTAATCCTCCTGCATTGGTATTTGAAAAAAACTCTCTTTGAGCCTGTGGAAAAATCGCTGGCCGAACGCTACGCCGCCACCGAAGGCGCTCGCCACAAGGCCGCCGCCGCTCTGGAAGCCGCCGAAAAGAAGGTCGCCGAGTACGATGCCCGCCTGCGCGACGCCCGCACTGAAATTTATAAGGACCAGGAAGCTTGGCGCAAGTCGCTGCTGGAAGAGCAAAACGCGCGCGTTTCCCAGGCCCGCGAAGAAAACATCCGGCTCATCGCCCAAGCCAAAGCCAGCATTGCCACCGAAGCCGACGCCGCCCGCGTGACCCTCGGACGCGAGGCTGAATCCTTGGCCGACCGCATCGTGCTCGGCGTCTTGAAGGGACGGCCAAACTAATGTTCGCCAAGCTCCTGCTCTTGGCTCTGTGCAGCGCTCTCCTGGCGGGCGCGGCCGAAGAAGGCGCCCACGGCGGCGGCGATCCGCTGCTTTCTTATAAGTGGATCAACTTCGCGATCCTGGCGGCCCTCATCGGCTACGCCATCGTCAAGTATCTGGTGCCGATGTTGAACGAGCGTTCGACGGGTATCCAGAAAGATTTACTCGAATCCCGCGCCAGCGTCTCCAACGCCGAAGCCCGCATTCGGGATCTCGAAGCAAAACTGGGCAACTTCGACGGCGAACTCGCCTCCATTCGCACCCGCATGGCCAGCGAACGCGAGGCCGAAGCCAAACGTATCTCCGAGCAAACTGCCAACCTTCTGTCCAAACTCGCCGCCCAAAAAGAAAACGAAATCGCGAGCGCCACCAAACTCGCCGAACAGCAGTTGCGCGACTTCACGGCCCAAAAGGCTCTGGAAATCGCGGAAGCCCGCCTTGCTACGGCCGCCACTCCCGCCCATCAACAGGGCCTGGTCGGCGCCTTTGTAGCCGACTTAAAGCAAATTTCGGGAGGCGCGCGCTAAACCATGAGTGAAGCCTTGGCCGCTCGTTATGCCACCGCGCTAACGGAAATTGTCTTCAGCCCCAACCCGCCTCTCTCACCGGAACAGGCCATCGCCGAGCTCCGCGACTTTGAGGCCATGGTCGCCACGTCTCCGGACTTACGGCATCTGCTCAACTCGCCCGCCGTCTCGCGCGTGCGCAAGCGCGGCGTCGTCGCCCGGATCGCCTCGGCGGCTCAGCTCAGCACCACTACCCGCAACTTCTTGTTTCTTGTGGTCGATCGCGGCCGCGCCTCCCTCTTGCCGCTCCTGCGCAAGAGCGTCGAGCAGTTCGTGGACTTGCGGCGCGGTATCGCCCGCGCCACCGTGGCTAGCGCTGCCGCTTTGAGCGACAGCGAGCGCGCGGCCATTACGGCCGAATTGTCGCGTATTGGCGGCAAACGCGTCGAAAGCGAATTTCATGTGGATCCAGCCTTGCTGGGCGGCGTCGTCGCTCGGATCGGCTCAACGGTATACGATGGCTCCGTCCGCGGCAAACTGGCCGCGTTGAAGGGCCGCCTCACCGCGTAGGTACGCGGAATTTTTCTGAAATAGAGCGGGGACAGACAAAGAGTTCTTATGGCGCAAATCCGGGCAGACGAAATTTCGCGAGTACTGCGGCAGGAAATTGAAAATTACGATCAGGCCATCAACGTCGACGAGACCGGATCGGTCATCAGCGTGGGCGACGGCATCGCCCGCGTTTACGGCTTGGAGAAGGTGATGGCCGGCGAACTCGTTGAGTTCCCCAAAGCCGGCGTCAACGGCCTCGCTCTCAACCTGGAAGAAGACCAGGTCGGCGTCGTATTGCTCGGCGACTACACGGGCATCAAAGAGGGCGACGAAGTCCGCCGCACCGGCCGCATCATGAGCATCCCCGTCGGCAAGGCCATGATCGGCCGCGTCGTCAACGCCCTCGGCGAGCCCATCGACGGCAAGGGCCCCATCGCTCACGAGGCCTTCAATCCCATTGAGCGCCTGGCCCCCGGCGTCGTCGACCGCTCCCCCGTCAAGCAGCCCATGCAGACCGGCATCAAGGCCATCGACGCCATGATCCCCATCGGCCGCGGCCAGCGCGAGCTCATCATCGGCGACCGCCAAACCGGCAAGACCGCCATTGCCCTGGACGCCATCCTTAACCAAAAGGGCGGCGACATGATTTGTATCTACGTCGCCATCGGCCAAAAGCGTTCCACCGTCGCCCAGGTTGTCAAGGCCCTCGAAGACCAAGGCGCCATGGACTACTCGATCGTGGTCGCCGCAACCGCCAGCGACCCCTCGCCCATGCAATACCTCGCGCCCTTCAGCGGCTGCGCCATCGGCGAGTTCTTCCGCGATAACGGCCAGCACGCCCTCTGCATCTACGACGATCTATCCAAGCACGCCGCCTCCTACCGCGAGATCTCGCTCCTCCTCCGCCGCCCGCCGGGTCGCGAAGCCTATCCTGGCGACGTCTTCTACTTGCACTCCCGCTTGCTCGAACGCGCCGCCAAGTTAAGCGCGGAAAAAGGCGGCGGTTCGCTCACGGCCCTCCCCTTCATCGAAACCCAGGCCGGTGACGTCTCGGCCTACATTCCCACCAACGTGATCTCCATCACCGACGGCCAGATCTTCCTCGAAGGCGACTTGTTCAACTCCAACATCCGCCCCGCCGTGAACGTCGGCATCAGCGTCAGCCGCGTTGGCGGCGCCGCGCAGATCAAAGCCATGCGCCAGGTTGCCGGTTCGCTTCGTTTGGAACTGGCGCAGTACCGCGCTCTCGCCGCCTTTGCCCAGTTCGGCAGCGACCTCGATAAGGCCTCGCAGCAACAGCTCACCCGCGGCAGCCGCCTGGTGGAATTGCTCAAACAGCCCCAGTACCAGCCGCTCCCCGTAGAAAAACAGGTCCTCATCGTCTACGCCGGCACCAATGGCCAAGTAGACGATCTGCCTCTCGACAAGGTCCGCCTTTATGAGAGCGAGCTCTACCGCTTTGTCGAAAACGCGCACCCCGAGCTGCTCCAAAACATTCGGGAAAAGAAAGAATTGAACGACGAGTTGAAAAAGTCCCTCAACGCGGTCCTCAAGGAGTTCAAGGACCGCTTCGTCGCCGAGCATATTAAGAAATAAAGCCCCCCGATGCCCAGCCTGATTGATTTACGCCGGCGAATCCGGTCGGTCAAAAACACGCAGCAGATCACCAAGGCGATGAAGATGGTCGCCGCGGCCAAGCTGCGCCGCGCCCAGGAACGGGTGCTGGCCGCCCGTCCCTACGCCGAACTTTACTCGCAGATGCTCTCGGACGTTGCGGGCGCGGCCGCCGCCTCGGGCGGTGATCTCGCCCATCCGTTGCTCGAAGTCCGCCCCGAAAAGCGCGTCCTCCTCATCTTGGTCACCAGTGACCGCGGCCTTGCCGGCGCCTTCAACGCCAATCTCATCAAGGCCGCGCAAATTTTTATCAAAGACCACTCGGGCAAAGAGATTCACATTGAAGCCATCGGCCGCAAAGGCCGCGACTTCTTCTCGCGCCGCAGCTTCAAGATGACGGGCGAGCATTTGGGCATCGTCGAAAAGGCCCGCTTTGCCGACGCCGCCGCCATTGCCAAAAAGGTCGTTAGCGCCTATAGCGCCGAAGAGATCGATGCGGTTTACCTGATCTACAACGAATTCAAGAGCGTCATGACCCAAAAGCTCACGCTCGCCCAGGTCCTGCCGATCAAGGTCAGCGCCGGGGAAGAACCCAAGGACTATATCTACGAACAGGACCCCGCGCAGTTGCTGGGCACCCTGCTGCCTAAGCTGGTCGAAACCGGCATCTACCGCGCCATGCTGGAAAGCGCCGCCTCCGAGCACGCCGCCCGTATGACCGCCATGGACGCGGCCACCACCAACGCCGCGGACGTCATCGAGGCCCTCACGCTGCACTTGAACCGCGTCCGCCAGGCCAGCATCACCAAAGAAATCATTGAAATCGTCAGCGGCGCCGCCGCACTGGAGTAAGCTCTCATGACCGCCACCCACTCTGCCGAAAAATTAGCCGCAGGCAAAATCATCCAAGTCGCCGGCCCCGCCGTCGACGTGCAGTTCCCGGAAGGGGAAATCCCGGAGATCAATACCGCCATCCGCATCACCAGCGAAGGCTACGCCACTCCCGCGCCCATCGACATCATTGCGGAAGTCGCCCAGCATATCGGCGAAGGCCGCGTTCGTTGCATCGCGCTGCAGCCCACCGAAGGCCTCGTGCGCGGCATGAAGGCCGAAAACCTCGGCAAGCCTGTCACGGTGCCCGTTGGCCGCGAAGTGCTGGGCCGCGTGCTCAATGTCATCGGCGCGCCTGTCGATGAAATGGGCCCTGTCAGCGCGACCAAGTTCATGCCGATTCACCGCGAAGCGCCAGCCTTCGACGAGCAGTCCACCGAATCGCAGATGTTCGAAACCGGCATCAAGGTCATCGATCTCGTTGAGCCTTACCTGCGCGGCGGCAAGATCGGCCTCTTCGGCGGCGCGGGCGTGGGCAAGACCGTCATCATCATGGAGTTGATCAACAACCTCGCCATGAAGCACGGCGGCTTCTCCGTCTTTGCCGGCGTGGGCGAGCGCACCCGCGAAGGCAACGACCTGTGGCTCGAGTTCCAGGAGTCCGGCGTTATCGATCCTAAGGACTTCACCAAGTCCAAGGCCGCCTTGATCTACGGCCAGATGACGGAGCCTCCCGGCGCCCGCCTCCGCGTCGCTTTGACGGGCCTCACCGTCGCCGAATACTTCCGCGACGAAGAGAACGCCGACGTGCTCCTCTTCATCGACAACATCTTCCGCTTCACCCAGGCCGGCTCGGAAGTCTCGGCGCTGCTCGGCCGCATGCCTTCCGCCGTCGGTTACCAGCCCAATCTCGCCAGCGAAATGGGCGCCCTCCAGGAACGCATTACCTCCACCAAGAAGGGTTCGATTACCTCCGTGCAGGCCATCTACGTGCCCGCCGACGATTACACCGATCCCGCGCCCGCCACAGCCTTCACCCACTTGGACGCCACCACCAACCTTTCGCGCGACATCGCCTCCCTCGGCATCTACCCCGCCGTCGATCCCCTGGCCTCCACCTCGCGCATCCTCGATCCCCGCATCGTCGGCGAACTGCACTACAACACCGCCCAGCGCGTCAAACAGGTCCTCCAACGCTACAAGGACCTCCAGGACATCATTGCCATTCTCGGCATCGACGAATTGAGCGAAGAAGACAAGCTCAGCGTCAGCCGCGCCCGCAAAATCCAGAAGTTCCTGTCGCAGCCCTTCTTCGTGGCCCAGCAGTTCACCGGCTTCGAAGGCAAATACGTCAAGCTCGAAGACACCATCAAGGGCTTCAAGGAAATCTGCGACGGCAAGCACGACGACGTGCCGGAACAGGCTTTCTACATGCAAGGCACCATTGAAGAAGTGCTCGAGCGTGCGGAGCAGATGAAGAAGGGGAGTTAAGCCTTGGCCGACACCTTCCTGCTCGAAATCGCCACGCCCGAAAAGCTGGTCGTCGCCAACCCCGCCACGGAAGCCGAAATCCCCGGCGCGGGCGGCACCTTAGGCATTCTGCCCGGCCACGCCGCTTTGATCAGCGAAGTGGAACCCGGTCCGCTTTACTACGTTATGGACGGCCGCCGGCAACACGTGGCGGTAGGCAAAGGCTGGGTCGAAGTCACCCAGGAGCGTGTCCGTGTCCTGGTCGATACCTGCGAGAGCGCCGAAGAAATCGACACCGCCCGCGCCGAGGCCGCCTTTAAGCGAGCCGCCGAACGCTTGACCACCGTCAAGGAAGACGTCGATCAAGCCCGCGCCGTTAACGCCTACAAACGGGCGGAAGCCCGTCTGGCCGTCGCTAAACAACGCACCAGCTAGAGCCCATGCAGGCGCCGCTATCCATTACGCGCTGGCGCGACGGACACAGCACGGGCGAAATGGACTACCTCAGTATTGAAGAGCCTTTTGCCATTCGCCTCGACGGCAAACCCTTCGCCACCCTCATGCGCAGTCCGGGCCAGGACCGCGCGCTCCTCCTCGGCTTCCTCTTCTCCGAGGGAGTCATTGCCTCCGCCGCCGACATTGCCGCACTGGCCTTGCATGCGGGCGAAGCGGACTTGACGCTCTCTCCCGCCGCCAAGCTACGCATCCCCTGGGCCCGCAGCGTCCAGGTCAGTTCCAGTTGCGGCGTCTGCGGCCGCGCCGTCATTGACGAAATGCTCGAGCGCCTCCTTCCCCTTCAACCCTGGCATCCCGACCCCGCCTTCCTCGCGGGCCTTCTCCCGCAAATGCGCCCCGCCCAGGATGCCTTCGCACGCACGGGCGGAGTCCATGCCGCCTGCCTCTTTAATGAAGCGGGCATTCTGATGGCCATCGAAGAAGACGTTGGCCGCCACAATGCGATCGACAAAATCGTCGGCGCCGCCCTCGAGGACTCGCGCCTGCCCCTCTCCCGGCATATCCTCGTTGTCACTTCGCGCGCCAGCTTCGACATCGTCCAAAAGGCCGCGCTCGCGGGTATAACGGTCGTTGTGGCCTTGGGCGCCGCCTCCACGCTGGCCGTCGAGCTCGCCCGCCATGCGCAACTGCGCCTCTACTGGTTCGCCCGCCCCGGTCACCTTGTTACTTACGGTTGAGCGGGCGCCGTCCCTTCGAGCTTTGCGATCCGCGCCTCGAGATTCTTGCGCACCGAACTGATTCCCTGCCCTTCCTTCAGCGGACCCAAAATCTCCAGAGCCTTGCGTAGCGTCGCCACCGCCCCCGCGTTATCCCCCAGCCGCTCCAGCGCCCGCGCGAGGCCGTCATAGCTCGACACCGAGTTTGGCCGCAGCGCCACCATCTCCCTGGCCAGTTGCGCCGCCTCCTCCGGACGGTCGTAGCCCGGAGCATTCAAATTCAAAAGCATGTCGCACAAGTGCGCCCGCACCTGCTGATCGTTCGGATCCTGCCTCGCCGCCTCTGTCAGCGTCTGGTACGTCCTGTCCATGAACTCCGGCGCCTTCGCATCCTTGCGCTCCACATAGGCCCACGCCAGGAAATACAGCACGCGGTGGTAGTTCGCCCGCAGCGTTGCATGCATCGGCCCCCGCGCCTTTTCCGCCTCCATCAGCCGGTAGGCGCGTTCGCAGGTCGCCAGGTAATCGTCCATCCGCTTCAGGTCGTACTCGATGTTGGCGCGGTTCAGCAAGGCCAGCGTCAGGTTAATGGGCGCCGTGCGGTTCTCCGGGTCGCTCGCAATCCGGTCCAGAATCTCGATGGCCTTGGCCATCTGCGGCAGCGCTTCCTCCATCTGCCCTAGTTCCCGCAACGCCGCCCCGCGGCCGGTATAGCGGTTCGCCTCGGCAACCAGAAAGTTCGGACTGTTGCGCTCCCCCTTCAGTCGCAAAGACCACATCTCCCCTTCGCCCGCCCAACGCAGCGCCTCCTGCGGCCTCACGCCCGCCACCCAAATCGCCCGTACCGAACACAGCATGTGCATTGCCCCCAACAAGGCCGCATTGTCCGGCTCAAGTGTCAGTCCCTTCTCCAAGGCCTCCCGCGCCTGCAGCACCCATTTTTCGCTGAAATCGCCAATCTCATTGGACACATCCGGCGCCTGCCGCGCCCGGGCCACCCCCAGATACGCCAGGCCCAATTGCAAATAGTTGTCGGCGCTCTTCGGCTGCCTGGCCTGCAGCGCCTCGTAGTCTCGTACCGCCTTTTCCAGCCGCGGTAGCGCACCCTTGCGGTCTGAGCCCGTCGCGTAATCCGACAGTGCCATCGTGAACTCAAAGCGCGTCTGCAGCTTCCGCGCGTCCTCGCCTTCCAGGCCCCTCACCAGTTCCATCCCCTTGCGATACGCCGCCGCCGCCCGCTCGCTCTGTCCCAGATTCTCCTTCGTATAGTTGCCCAGCACATCGCCCACCCGCAGATATCCTTCGGCCAATTCGATCTGCAGCGCGCGGTCTCCCTGTGCCTCTTGCGCTAATCCGTCCAGATAGCGCAGCGCCTCCTCCGCCAGACGCGCCTTCAACTTCGTCGCCCCCAGTACCTTGTCCGCTTGGTCGTATAAATCGAACAGTTGGTAGCGGGCCAACTGCCTTACCTGCTCAAAGCGCCGCTCCGCCCGCCGTTTCTCCTTAAACGTGGTCCACACCCCCGCGCCCACCGCCACCAGCAACAACACCGCCGCCCCCACCGCCACCCTCTGCCGGTATACAAATTTCGACAGCACGTACCACGGGCTGGCGGAGCGCGCCGAAACCGGCTTGGCCTCCAGATACGCCGTTAAGTCCCTTGCCAGCTCCGCCGCGCTGCCGTAGCGATCCTTCGCTTGGTGCTCCAACGCTTTCGTCGCAATGGCGCGCAGGTCCCCGCTCAGTTCCCGTTGCAATTCCTTCACGCTCGTACGCCGTTGCTCGGCGGCCTCGGGCGTCACGGTCTTGCCTAATGCCGTCGCTTCCGTAAACTGATACGCCCGCGCGAGTTCCCCAATCGCCTCGCCCGTCGTCGCAAAGGGCCGGCCGCCGCTCAGCAGCTCATAGAGAATCAAGCCTAGGCTGTAGACGTCGCTGCGCGTCGTGATCGGCTCGTTGCGCAATTGCTCGGGGCTGGCATACTTGGGCGTCAGCAACATCGCCTCGGTCGCCGTCTTCTCCCCTACTCCGCTCAATAGCTTCGCCGTCCCAAAATCCAAAAGCTTCGCCACGCCGTCGCTCGTCACCAGGATGTTGGAAGGCTTCAAATCCCGGTGCACTATCAGGTTCTGGTGCGCATGGTCCACGGCCGCGCAGATCTGCTGCAACAGCTTCAATCGCTCGCGCACGTTCAGCTTGCGCTCGTTGGCGTATTGGTCCAGCGCCGCGCCTTCGATGTATTCCGTCGCCAGATACGGCTCGCCCTTTTCGCTCACGCCGCCGTCCAGCAGGTGCACGATGTTCGGATGATTCAGGCTCGCCAGCACCTGCCTCTCCCCCCGGAAGCGCTCGGCGAAACTGTCTTCCACCAAATGCGGCGCCAGCAGTTTCAGCGCCACCTTCTGCTCAAACTCGCCGTCGTCCCGCTCGGCCAGGTACACGGCCCCCATCCCGCCTCTACCCAGCAGCCGCACAATGCGGTAATGGCCAAAACGCTGCCCCGTGCGCCACTCCGGCGTCGCGGGCGTTTCTCCGCTCAGCCGCAGATACTCGTCTTTTTCCTCGGCCGAAAGCAACCGCTGCACCTGCTCAAACACGTGCGTGTTGTCTCCGCAGTTGCGCCAAACATAATCGGCCCGTTGCTCCCGCGGCAGCTCCAGCGCCCGGTGGAAGAGATCTTCAACTCGCGCCAGCGATGGGTCCATGTGCCCCTAGCGCAGTCCGCCTACCGCCACTTGCGCGCGGTAAACGTAACCCGTTACCCGCTCCATATCGGAACTGGTGAGGAAGAGCCAGTTCTTCTTGTCCCCGCGCCCGAACTTGGCATTGGTCAGCGCCTTTTGCCCGGTCGTCAACCGGTCCAGAATCTGGCCTCGGGGCGAAACCAGATAGGCCGTCCCATGCGAGTAGCACGTTAGCCAAAGATTGCCTTCCTGGTTCACGTCCATTCCATCGGCCTGGCACGGCTCAATCTTGGCCACCTGCGACATCGGCCCCGGCATCCCGTCTTCATCGATCGGCCACTGGACAATCTGCGAGGTATTCGCCGCCACGTTATGGCTCGCATACAGCGTCTTGCGGTCCGCGCTGTAGATAATCCCGTTCGGGCCTGTGATTTCCTGGCTAAACACCGCTACCTTGCCGTCCTTGCCGATCCGGTAAATCGTCCCCTTGGGCGATGTGCCGTCGTAGCCGTTCGGCTCGGTAAAAAAGATGACGCCATTGGGCAGTACGGCCAGATCGTTCGGTCCCTTGCTCTTCCCCGGCATCACGTCGAATTTTTCGGCCACCACGCTTACCTTCTTGTCCGGCGTGATTTTCAGGATCTGCTGCTCGCCGGTCGCGGTAACGAAAATGTTGTCGGCGCCATCCACCCATAAGCCCCCCGGACCCTCTTTGGTGGCAACCGCCAGCCACTCTTCGAAACCCTTCGCCTCGTTCCAGCGGACGATGCCCTTATAGCTGCCGCGCGAAGTGAAATAGAGGTTATTCTTCGAATCGATCGCCGGCCCTTCGGTATTGCCCCAACTCACGTTGGCGCCGATCAGTTCGGCGGCGGGCGTTGGGCTTAGCTGGCATCCCGCCAGGCCCATCAGGCCTAGCATCGCGACAAAGCCTTTCCACATGCTAGCCACCAACGTATTCGCTCGCCGCCCGGCCCGCCGCGCGCGTCGTGTCCTTCTTCCAATCCTCGGTCATCGGGCCTTGGAGCTTGAACTGCAAAGCGCGCTCCCGCAAGGCCGACAACTGCTTCGCGTCCAGCCCCGTTAGGCTTTTGGCGATCCGCACGTCGTCCTCGATCTGCCCCAAAGTCGTGCAGCCCAGCGCCAGGCAATGCACCGGCAGGCTCAGCACGTACTGGATGCACTCGCGCACGCTGAAGCGTTGCAGCAGCTTTGCATTGGCGGTGCTCTTCATGCCCTGGATGCCCAAGCCGCGCTCCACCGCTTTGGGCAGCACCGTCTTCTCAAAGCTCAGATAGCCCGGCTCGGCCGGATGCAGCGGCATCAGAATCGTGTCGTATTTGTCGTACCGCGCAAGCATTGCCAGATGCACCTCCGGGTCCCGATGCCCCGTGAAGCCGATAAAGCGGCACTGCCCCTTGCGCTTGGCCTCCTCAAAGGCCTCGATCGCGCCGCCGGGGCCGAAGATCCGCTCTACCTCCGCAAGCTCGCCCACGGAATGGATCTGCCAAAGATCCACATAGTCGGTCCG